>NC_009142.1:6844004-8212805 GCF_000062885.1 Saccharopolyspora erythraea NRRL 2338
GCGTGCGACGTCGATGCCGTCCTGGAGGTACACCGCGCCGAGCACGGCCTCCAGGCCGTCGGCGAGGATGCTCGCCTTGTCCCGGCCACCGGTCAGCTCCTCGCCGCGGCCGAGCAGCAGGTACTCGCCGAGACCGCCCTCGCCGAGCCCCCGCGCGACCCCGGCCAGCGCGTGCATGTTGACCACGCTGGCGCGCAGCTTCGCGAGCTGGCCCTCGGGCAGGTCGGGGTGCTCGTTGTACAGCCGGTCGGTGATCACCAGCCCCAGCACCGCGTCGCCGAGGAACTCCAGCCGCTCGTTCGGCGGCAGGCCACCGTTCTCGTAGGCGTACGAGCGATGCGTGAGAGCAAGGGTGAGCAGCTCGGCGTCGAGTTCGACGCCGAGCGCCTCCATCAGCGGGGCCCGGTCGACAGTGCGGGCCCTTGACTGCTTTCCCCCCACGCGCTTACCGCCGATCAGGCAGGCTCGTGGATCTGGCGGCCGTCGTACTGGCCGCAGGACGGGCAGGCCACGTGCGGCAGCTTCGGCTCGCGGCAGGCGCGGTTCGAGCACTGCACCAGCGTCGGCGCCGACGCCTTCCACTGCGAACGGCGGTGACGGGTGTTGGCCCGGGACATCTTGCGCTTCGGGACGGCCACGACTAGTTCTCCTCCTCGGTCCCGCCGAACCGCTCACGGAGCGCGGCCCAGCGAGGATCAATCGTCTCATGCGTGTGATCGGGGGCGAGTTCGGCCCACTTGGTGCCGCACCCGGAGCACAGCCCCTGGCAGTCCGGCGAGCACAGCGGCGCGGAGGGCAGCGACAGCAGCATCGCGTCCCGCACCACCGGTTCCAGGTCGACCAGGTCGTCCACGACCCGTTCGACCTCGTCTTCATCGGTGCTGGCGTCGGTGGCGCTGTCCGGGTAGGCGAACAGCTCGCGCACCTCGACCTCGATCTCCTCCGAGATCGGGTCCAGGCAGCGCACGCACTCCCCGGTCAGCGTGGCGGCGGCGGTGCCGGACACCAGCACGCCCTCCACCACGGACTCGGCCAGCAGGTCGAGCTCGACCGGCTCGCCCTCCGGCACCCTGATCATGTCGAGGCCGAAGCCGGCGGGGGCCGGCGCCTGGCGCGAGTAGGCACGACTCTGCCCCGCCCGGTGACCGATCTCCCGGGTGTCGATCACCCAGGGCCCGGCCTGGACGGCCCGCTCCGCTCGGGCGGAGTGCCCGGAATCGTGTTTCTGAGACATCACAAGGTTTCGACTGGTTTCCGACTGGGGTTGTTGCGCTGGCCCGCGCCGGGCGGGCGACCGGCCGAGCGCGGGTGCACCGGACTCGGCACGAGCGGTCCGCTCGACACCTGCCGACGACGGCGTGCGACGACGGCAACCGCCCACCGGGCAGCGGCCTGCTCGAACGCGGGTCTGATGAGCGGCGTCGAACGACCACGACCGGCCGGGCTGGGTGACGAATCGTCCACAGCCAGCTTTTTCAGGGTACGCGACACCACCGCGGCTGCCGAAATCACCCCGCCACGCCCTGCCGGGCACCTCCCCGCCGCCGCGCCGACATCCGCGACGCACCCGCAACAGTGTCGTTGACCTGCGGTTTCTCTCTCACGGAGACCGACATCGTCGAATTCCGGCGGCGGAACCTCCATGATTCCAAGCAGCACGGCGCAGAAGCCGGTCACGACAACCGCGAGGGTCTCATGCCGGAACAGAACTCCTTCCCGCCCGAGGTCGACCACACCAGGCCGAACCCGGCCCGCATCTACGACTACGGCCTCGGCGGCCACCACAACTTCGCCGCCGACCGCGACCAGTTCGAGAAGCTGCTGGAGGTCGACCCGGACGCCAGGCTGGTGGTCTCGGCGAACCGGGCCTTCCTGCGGCGGGCGGTGCGCTACTGCCTGCGCCAGGGCATCACCCAGTTCCTCGACCTCGGCTCGGGGATCCCGACGGTGGGCAACGTGCACGAGGCGGCGCACCAGCTGAACCCGCGGGCGCGCGTGGTCTACGTCGACAACGAACCGATCGCCGTCGCCCACACCCGCCGGCTCCTGCGCGAGAACGAAAACGCCGAGATCGTGCAGGCGGACCTGCGCGATCCGGACGCGATACTCGGCGCCCCGGAGACCCAGCGGCTGCTCGACCTGTCCAAGCCCGTCGGGCTGATGATGGTCGCCGTGCTGCACTGGGTGCCCAGCGCCGACGTCGCGGGGCTGCTGTCGCGCTACCGGGAGGTGCTCGCCCCCGGCAGCTACCTGGCGATAAGCCACCTGACCTCCGAGCACCTGCCGGAGCAGATGGGCGAGGTGGAGGACGTCTTCGCCGAGACGACCGAGCCGGTGGTGTACCGCCCGCGCTCGGAGGCGGTGAAGCTGTTCGAGGGCTTCGAGCTGGTCCCGCCGGGCGTCGTCTACACCTCGCAGTGGCAGTCCGAGCCGTACGAGATGGTGGAACCGCCGGAGCGGACGAAGATCTGGGCGGCGGTCGGCCGCAAGCTCTGAGCACCGGGACCGAGCCCCGGACAGCGCACTGCGCCCCCTCGGCGACGGCGACCGAGGGGGCGCAGGGACGTCCGGGTACGAGCCCTAGTGACTTCCGCCGTTGCCGCCGGTGGAGGTGCCGGACCGGCCGGGCTTCCACTCCTCGTAGTCGAACGGCGCGCCGACCGGGCTGCGCAGCTGCTGGCGGCCCTTGCCGACGGTGCGCAGCGTCTTGCTCAGCAGGTCCTCGAAGTCGGCCAGCCGGGAGTCCACGTAGGCGTCGCACTCGCCGCGCAGGCGTTCGGCGTCCTCGTTGGCCTCGGCGACGATCCGCTTGGCCTCGCCGTTGGCGGTCTGCACGACCTCGGTGTCGGACACCAGTCTGGCCTGCTCGGCCTTGCCCTCGTGGATCGACTGGTCGTAGGCGGCGCGGCCGGCCTGCACCATGCGGTCGGCCTCGGACTGGGCGCGGCCCACGTAGTCCTCGTACTCGCGGCGTCCGTTGGTGACCGTCTGCTCGGCCTCGGCCTGCGCCTCCGCCACGAGCTGCTCGGCGCGCTCGCGCGCCTCGGCCAGCAGCTGCTCGGCCTCGGCCCTTGCCGAGGACACGGTCCGCTCCGCCTCGGCCCGGGCCTCGCCGAGCGTACGCTCGGACTCCGACTCCGCCTTGCGGATGACGTCGTCGCGGTGGTCCAGCACGTCCTGGGCGTCGTCGAGCTCGGCCGGGATCGCGTCCCGGACGTCGTCGAGCAGCTCCAGGACATCGCCCCGGGGCACCACGCACCCCGAGGTCATCGGAACGCCTCGCGCCTCCTCGACGATCGTGACCAGCTCGTCGAGCGCCTCGAACACCCGGTACACCTCGATCTCCCTGCCGTCGTAGCCGCCCGGAACCAAGCATCCCGGAGAAATCCCGAACCGGTGCGCACCGGTTCCGGAACCGATGATCACAGGTTGCCAGATCCGCGGTTCGTCCAGTCTGCCCCGCCGCTCCCCGCCCCCGCGGCATCTCCCCCGCGCCCGCGTGTCAACGCCTGTGCCCCGGTGTCGGCCGACACCGGGGCACAGGCGTTCGCGGACGTCAGTTGACGATGGTCAGGCGGAAGGACTCGTAGTGGTCCTCGGTGTAGAAGTACTCGCCGCCGTCACCGACGACGAAGCGGCGGGCGCCGCGGTCGTCGCTGCCGGGGGTCTTCACGGTGTACTCGTGGTAGTAGCCCTCGGCGCAGTCCGGCAGGATGCCCTCGCGGTTCTGGAAGACCGTGCCGTCCTGCGGGTAGGGGTACGGGCCGCCCTTTTGGATCAGCTCGTAGGTGTCGGTGGCCTCCGGGGGCAGGTCGGCCAGCCTGACCTGCTCGAATCCGGAGGTGTCGCCACACGGTGCCTGCGCGGCGGCGGGCGCCTGCGGGGCGACCGGCAGGGCCTGCACGGCCCCGGCCTGGAACCCGAGCAGACCCACCACGGCGATCAGACCGGCCAGCAGGGTCCTGACTGCGTTCGACTTCGTGATCCGCCTCATAGCCGACGACGCTAACGCGACCACGTGATGACGCACTGAAGTTGGCGTGAACTGGAAACGTCGCCCAGGCGCGAGTGGTGAAAGATTCACCCGACCGGGGAATGCGAGGTCAGGACTGCTCGGCCAGGCGTTCGAGCAGCCGCTGCTCGATCTTCGGCGGGAGCAGGTTGGAGACGTCGCCGCCGTAGGTGGCGACCTCCTTGACCAGCGAGCTGGCCAGGAAGCTGTAGAGCGGGTTGGTCGACATGAACAGGGTTTCGACGCCGGAGAGGCGCTGGTTCATCTGCGCCATCTGCAGCTCGTAGTCGAAGTCGCTGACCGCGCGCAGGCCCTTGACGATCGCGCCGATGTGGTGCTCGCGGCAGTAGTCCACCAGCAGGCCGTGCCAGGAGTCGATGCGCACGTTCGGCCACTGCGAGGTGACCTCGCGCAGCATCTCCAGCCGCTCGTCGACGGTGAACAGGCTCTTCTTGCTCTTGTTCACCAGCACGGCGACGACGACCTCGTCGAACAGGCCGGCAGCCCGCTCGATGATGTCCAGATGACCGTTGGTTACCGGATCGTAGGAACCTGGACACACCGCACGCCTCATGAGGCGGACGGTAGCAGCATCGCGACCGGCCGCCCGCCGTGACGTGGCGTCGATCACCGGCAGGCGGTAACGGTGCGAAACCGCTCACCGCCGATCGCCGCACTCGGTGGGTCCGACGGCCTCAGTCGTCCTGGCTCCCGGCCGCGTCGGCCTCGTGCACGGCCCAGTGCACGGCGGTGTCGCCGTAGCGCTTCGTGCGCAGCGCGCGCAGCGGGGCCGGCCAGTCCGGTTCGCCGCTGCGCGTGGAGCGCTCGACCACGACCAGGCTGTCCGGGGCGGTCCAGCCGTTGGCCGCCAGCGACCGCAGGACCTGGTCGAGCCGCGCGGCGTCGACGTCGTAGGGCGGGTCGGCCAGCACCACGTCGAAGGGCTCGCCTGCCGCCGAGGCGAGCACCGTCTCGACCTTGCCCTGCGCCACGCTCACGTCGCGGAAACCCAGCGCGCTCGCGTTGCGCCTGAGCAGCTGGACGGCGCGGCGGTCGGACTCGACGAAGGTGGCGTGCGCGGCACCGCGCGAGAGAGCTTCCAGCCCGAGGGCACCGGAACCGCCGTAGAGGTCGAGCACCCTGGCGCCCGCCAGCTCGGTCGCCGACTCCAGCGCGCTGAAAAGCGCCTCCCGCACCCGCTCGGAGGTCGGCCGGGTGCCGCGGGGCGGTACCTCGATGCGGCGTCCTCCGGCGCTGCCCGCCACGATCCGTGTCACGCCGACCATCGTCGCGCATGCCGCGCGGGCGCCTCGGTCACCCACCAGATTACGCTGCCGGGCCGATCACGCCGAGGCCCAGGGAGCGCCTGCCCGTGCGGGCGCGGGGCCGTATTCTCGTAGGTCTGCCCAGGCGGGAGACGGGGAGCGAATCAGGTGTCCGAAACGTCGGTCAGGCAAGCCGAAATCGCGATCGAGCAGCGGCACGTGGACCGGGTGTACGCCCGGCTCGGCGAGCTTCGCGCCGAGGCCGCGCGGATGCGCGACAAGAGCTACGAGCACGGCAGGGAGGCCACGCCGGAGGCGCTCTACGAGCGCGACGTGATGGTGCACCACGCCAACCGCACGTTGCAGGCGCTGGACGCCGAAGCCGAGGGCCTGGTGTTCGGCAGGCTGGACCTGGCCGACGGCGACGCCGTGCACATCGGCAGGCTGGGCATCCGGGACCCGGAGTTCGACAACCTGCTGGTCGACTGGCGGGCCCCGCTGGCGTCGGCGTTCTACCAGGCCACGCCGGAGAACCCGCTCGACGTGGTCCGGCGCCGCGTGATCCGCTCCTCGCGGGAGACCGTGGTCGACCTCTCCGACGACCTGCTCGACCCGCAGCGGGCGCCGCGGGACATGCGGGTCGTCGGCGACGGCGCGCTGATGGCGTCGCTGAGCCGGGCGCGAAGCGACTCGATGCGCAACATCGTGGCCACCATCCAGAAGGAGCAGGACGACGCGATCCGGGCGCCGGAGGGCGGCGTCACCGAGATCACCGGCGGCCCCGGCACCGGCAAGACCGCGGTCGCGCTGCACCGCGCCGCCTACCTGCTCTACCGCGACCAGCGCAAGCTCGGCGGCGCCGGGGTGCTGGTCGTCGGCCCGTCGCCGGTGTTCATGTCCTACATCTCGCGGGTGCTGCCGTCGATGGGCGAGCACAACGTGGAGCTGCGCGCGCTCGGCGAGGTGCTGGACGGGCTGTCGGCCGGAGCCATCGACGACCCGCGGACCGCCGAGGTGAAGGGCTCGTCGCGGATGGTGCAGGTGCTGCGGCGCGCGTTGCGGCTGGCACCGCCGGACGCACCGGACGAGCTGCGCATGTTCTACCGCGGCGTGGTGCTGAAGCTGCAGCACGAAGACCTCAAGCGCATCCGCCGCAGGCTGCACTCCAAGGGCGCGCCGCCGAACCGCTCCCGCATGCGCGCGGCCGACGCGCTGCTGGAGGCGTTGTGGCACAAGGCCAAGCAGTGCGCCGACGAGAGATTCCAGCCCGACCGCGAGCGGCTGATCACCGAGATCGGCGAGCGCATCGAGTTCCACCGCTTCCTGGTGAGCTGGTGGCCTCCGCTCTACCCGATGCAGGTGCTGCGCTGGCTCTCCGACCCGGGCAGGCTGGCCAAGGCGTCGCGGCGGCTGCTTTCGGCCGAGGAGATCGACCTGCTGGCCAAGTCGTGGGCCGACGTGCAGGAGTGGACGGTCGCCGACGTCGCGCTGATCGACGAGCTGCGGGTGCTTGCCGGCGCGCCGCCGAAGCGGCGGCGGGCGCCGCAGGCCGACTCCCGCGAGCTGACCACGTGGGCCGAGCGCACCGCCGACCAGCCCTACCAGCGTCCGGACAACTACGACGAGTACTCCCACGTCGTCGTCGACGAGTCGCAGGACCTCTCGCCGATGCAGTGGCGGATGGTCGGCAGGCGCGGCAGGCACGCGAGCTGGACGGTCGTCGGCGACCCGGTGCAGTCGTCGTGGCCGGACCCGGCGGAGGCGGCGCGGGCCAGGCAGGAGGCGCTGAGCTCGGCGCGCAGCCACCGGCGCTTCACGCTGCGCACCAACTACCGCAACTCGGCGGAGATCTTCGCCGTCGCCGCCGACGCGGTGCGCGACCTGGTGCCCGCCGACGATCTGCCCAACGCCGTGCGCACCACCGGGGTCGAGCCGGTCGTGCGCGAGGTTTCGCAGTGGCCGCAGGAGGTTCGCGCCGCCGCGGAGGAACTGCTGGAGGCGTCGGAGGGCACCGTCGGCGTGATCACGGCGATGCGGCGGCGAGGCGAGGTCGGCGAATGGCTCGCCGGGGTCGGCCAAGACCGGCTGCGCGTCGTGGGCAGCCTGGAGGCCAAGGGCATGGAGTACGACGCGGTGCTGCTCGTCGACCCGGACGAGCTGGCCGCCGAGTCCTCCACCGGTCGCCGCGCCCTCTACGTGGCGCTGAGCCGCGCGACCCAGCGCCTGACGGTGCTCAAGGCGAAGGCGTAAGGCCCGCCGGCCCTCGTGGTCGGTCGACGGTGCCGGGAGCGGCGTCGCGCGTGTAGCGGCTGACGGGACCCGCGGCAGTGCCGCGAGTCCCGCGACCGCGCTCGTCAGCTCGCGCCGGGCATCAGGTTGATGCGCAGGAACTCCGGCCAGATCCGCGACCACGGGGCCCGCGGACCGGTCGCGAGGAACACCGGCTGCCCCTGGTGCTGGGTCGTGATGTTCATGCCGTTGTCCAGTGTGGCCACCTGCCGGATGTCGCTGAAGTACCGGCGCATCGGTTCGGTGGGCACGCCGACGTGGATGACGGTGGTGGCGTCCTCCGGAGGCCGGCCGAAGAAGTAGTAGCCGCGCGCACCGCTGTAGGCGGTGGGAAGGCCGTGCTGCGGCCCGTAGTGCGCGAGCGCGCTGGCACCCCAGTAGTCGTCGGTGATGATCACGGTGGTCCGCTGCTGCTCCGGCGGAAGCGCGCGGTGGACGCCGGCGACGTCCTCGGCCACCTGCGGCCAGCCGATCTCCCCCAGGTACAGGAAGTTCATCAGGTCGTAGGGCTGGTTCGCGTAGGACTCGACGGGTTTGAGCGGAAGTCCGTTGAGGGTCGCCAGCGCCGCCAGCGCGTAGGCGGGCCATGCGACCCAACCCCAGGTGCGCCCGCCCGCCGCCCGCTTGAGCTCCCTGCGCCGCTGGAAACCGACCGCGCCGGCCGCCCACAGCACCGGGAAAGCACCGCTGACGTAGTAGGAACGCCCGCTCGCGGCGACGAAGACGACGACCACGCCCACCACGACCCAGGCCATGAAGCGGTACGGGCGCATGTCGGGCGCGGCCATCAGACGCCACGCGCCGTAGATGCCGAGGACCATGCCGACGCCGATCCCGAGCCCGGCGAACATCAGCGCGAAGTTGAGCAGCGGCCCCATCACCGCCACCTCGGCGGCGACCGCCGCGCTCATCTCGAGCTGCGGCCAGCCGTTGGCGGCCTGCCACAGCAGCGCAGGAACGCTCGTGGCGACGGCGATCAGGGCACCCAGCCAAAGCTTCGGACGCGTCAGCAGCTCGCGCGGGCCGAAGACGAGCACCGCGACCGCCAGCACCAGCCAGAACGCGACGACCTGGTACTTCACCTGCAGGGCCACGGCGGTCGCCACGCCCGCCCACAGCAGCAGGCCGTCGGCCCGCGTGCGCACCCAGCGCACGACCAGCCACGCCAGCACCGTCCACATGAGAACGTCGAGGACCGGGGTGGCCAGGGTGGTCGCCATGGTGAGGAAGGCCAGCGCGTGCGCACCGGCGGTCAGCACCTGCGCCCGGCGGTCGCCGCCGAGCTCGCGCGCGATCAGCGCCGCGACCACCACTCCCGCGGCCGTCGCCAGGATCGCCGGCACGCGCAGCGCCACCAGCGAGCCGGGCGCGACGGTGTCCATGAGCAACGCCAGCAACGGAACCAGCGGCGGCTGGTCGGCGTAGCCGAAGGACAGGTGGTGGCCGGCGGAGACGAAGTAGAGCTCGTCGCCGAAGTAGCCGTAGCGCCCGCTCACCAGGAGCAGCACCAATGCCACGAGGCCGGAGACGAGCAGGACGGGTGACTTCGCGAACGGGGAGGTGGCGGGACGCAGCGCCGGTGCCTCGGCACCGGCCGTGGTCGTCGTCATGACGGGTCCTTCCTGGTGGCCCGGTCGAAGAGAGCTGTGAGTTCGCGCGCGTAATGCGCGGTGTCGGCGTCGGGGTCGGCGTGCAGCGCGGCCGAGACCATGTCGATGGAGGCGCGTATCGAGCTGCCCATCACGACCGGGTCGAAGTCGCCGAACTCGCCTTTCTCCTGGCCCTCCCGCAGGATCTGGGCGACCGCCTCGACGAGCTCGTTCCGGCCGTCGTGGCCGAAGTGCAGACTGCCGTCGGCATCGCGGAAGTTGAGGAGGATGTCGCTGATGGCGACGATCGCGTGCCGGTTTTCGCCGATGTAGGAGATGTTCTTCTCGATGTAGCGCAGCAGCACGCCGCGCGCCGTGGTCTCCGCCTCCAGGTGCGGCAGCATGAAGTGGGCGCCCGCGACGTAGAACTCGACGACCAGCTTCTCCATCAGCTCGTCCTTGCCGGCGAAGTGGTAGGAGATCACCCCCTTGCTGATCCCGGCGCGCTTGGCGATCTGGGCCAGCGAGGCCTTGGCGTAGCCGAGCTCGACGATCGTGTCGATCGCCGCCTTCTTGATCTGCTCGCGCCTGGCCTCGGCGATGAACGAGAGCCCTTCTTGTCCGACTGACCCAGAATCTGACCGCATGGCCAAAGATTAGCACGATCGGCCAGTCCGGTTGGTCAGTTTCCTGTTTTGGCAGGTCACAGACGTCCTCGAGGTGAGGCGAAAACAGCAGTGCCGCACCCGTCGGCTGACGGGTGCGGCACTGGGTTCGGGATCAGCGGAAGCCTCGGCGAGGCCTCGACAACGGTTGGGACCCGAGGTGGGCTCAGTCGCCGGCGCGGGTCGTCACGCGCCGTCGACGCGCACGAACGCCTTGGCCGAGGAGGCCCACCGGTAGTACTCCGTCCACACCTGCTCGGTCTCGAAGTCGGTCACCGCGACCGCGATATCGCCGTACCAGACGGTGAAGTCCGAGGGCTGCTGCGTCCACACGCCCGGGTTCGACACGGTTCCCAGCGCGAGGACCGCGGCGCCGTCCGCGCTGGTGGTCATGGCGATCAGGGCGGTGGAGTACTCCGAGTAGCGCGGGCCGCACTGCATCAGGATCAAGGCGTCCTCCACGCCTTCGCCCGTCACGTCGGCGAAGACGACGTCCTTGCCCGGCTGGTACCGGTAGACCCGGTCCCCGGCTTCTCCCGCACCGTCGGTGAACCGCACCGACTGCCACGGGCACGATCCCACCGGCGGCACCGTGAACTCCAGGTTGTGCCAGTCGACGTCGCGGACCCCCGAAGCCGACGCCTGGGCCGTCGCGGATCCCGCGACCACACCGACCGCGAGCAGGCTCGCGGCCACCGCACCGAACAACGCTCTCCTCATCGCTCCCCCAACCTCCGTTCTGGCGCGGTAGACACGTCGTCGCCCGCTTGCGGTCTACACGCCCCACCTCCGCGACCGGTTGCCCCGCGGATCCGGATACGCCGAACGAGCGACTTTGTGGAATGCGCCACAATTCGTGTGTAGCGTGTGCCCAGAACGGCCGGAGCGGGTTTCTCCGATGCGGATGCGACGAATTGATGCGCTACTCCTCGCGGGGCGCGCACCGATTGGTCGACCACCGACGGGCAGGCTTTGCCAACCCGGAGAAACACCCGCTCCGATGTTCGCAGAGTAGGGCGCCGGCCTTTTCGCCATTCGGCCGCGGCCGGCACTTCGTCCAATGACACGGAGGTGCACCATGGACTACCCGCACTGAATCGCAGCCGGTTTCTGATCCTCGATCGGGTGCCTCCCGACTCACCCGGGAGGCACCCTCTTTCTTTTCGCCGGAGAGGTCGCCGGCGAATCCGCAGGCGAAAGGGAGACGCTGCGATGTCCGTGCCGACCGCGGTGGGCGCGGCCTGCCCCGGCGAGGTGTTCGACCCGCTCTCGCCGAGCATGCTGGCCGACCCGTACCTGGTCTACGAGCGGCTTCGCACCGAGGCCCCGGTGCACTGGCACGAGCACCTGCGGGCCTGGGTGCTCACTCGGCACGAGGACTGCGTCGGAGTGCTGCGCAGGCCCGAGGTTTTCGGATCCGATCCGCGCAAGCTCGCAAAACCGATTCCGGAATCCGTCATCAGTCTGCAGACGATGGATCCACCGGAGCATTCGGCGGTACGACACCATTTCCTCGCGAAGCTGCGCAGGCAGGACCTCGACGCGTGGTCGGCGCGCGTGCGGCGAATAGCCGTCGAACTGCTGTCGAACGCCGGGCCGGATCCTTTCGACTTCGTCGCCGAAGTCGCCGAACCGCTAGCCCTGCACTCGATGTGCTCGCTTTGCGGCGTTCCTTACCCGGAGGATGACGAACGCTTTCGGACGGCCTCCAGAACAATGGTGCTCGGCATGGATGCCGGACTGGAACCGGCTCGCCGCGAACCCGCGCTGGCGGCCCGCGGAGTGTTGAACGAGATCATCGAGGACTGGATCGCCCGCGCCCCGCGCGAGAGCCTGATCTCCGGCCTGGACGAGGTCTCCGGCATCGAACGCGGCTACCTGGTGAACTCGGCGCGAGCGGTCTTCGACGCCGGGTACTCCACCACCGGGAACATGCTGGGCAACATCGTGAAGTGGCTGCTCGGCCCCGGTGGCGTGCGCGAAACCGCGCCGCTGGGCGGACTGGACTCGCGCGCGGTCGAGGAGTTGGGCCGGATCGAGGGCGTGGTGCAGGCCGTGAGCAGGCACTGCCTCGCCGCCGTGGAGATCGGCGGCCGCACGCTGCGGCGCGGAGACGTCGTGATCGTCATGCTCGCCGCGGCCAACCACGACCCGAAGGTCTTCCCCGACCCCCGCCGGGCGGACTTCAGCAGGGAATCCGGCCCGCACCTGGTGTTCGGCCGCGGTGTCCACTCGTGCCTCGGCGGACACGTCGCGGGCCGGGTCGCGCTGGCGCTGCTGCACGCCCTCGCCGACGGATTCGAGCGCATCGAGCCGGCGGGGCCGCACCGGCAACGCCCGACCGCGACGCAGCGCGGACTCGACCACCTCCCGATCCGGCTGTCCTGACACCCGGAAGTCCTTGAAGTGCCTGGCGTTCTGGCTTGGAGGGCAGGGTGTTCTGGTCGGCGCTGCGCGGGCGCCTCGCATGCCTGGTGTCCCCGCCCGGCCGAACTTCCGCCGAGAGCGCGATGTTGCGCGGGGGTGCGCCCGCGTGTGCCTCAGCGACTGGAGGCCGCGCGCACGTCCTCGTCGTAGACGGCGAAGCGGCCCACCGCCCACGCGACGGCCCTGGCGCTGGCCCGCATCGCCGCGAGGTTGGCGTGCGCCAGGTCGTCGCAGCTCTGGTGGTAGCACGGGTCGTAGAACTGCCCCGCCGTGCCGCCGAAAACGGCCGCCTCCTCCGGTGTCTTGAGGCCCCGGATGCCGCCGTGCGCGCCGCCGGAGGGGATCCCGGCCGCGATGAACGCCTCGCTGTCGGAGCGCATGGAAGCGAAGTCCGCGGTCTTCAACGGCTCGCGCTGGATGCGGTATCCCTGCGTCATCACGGCCTCGATCTGACCGGAGCCGGGCGGCGCGGCCGGGCCGCCGGTGTCGGGGTGGTCGCTGTCGTCGCCGTCCATCACGAAGTTCACGTAGTTCGACGAGGCGAGCATCTCGTAGTTGAGGTAGAGCGTGATCGCCTCGACCTGCGCCGGCGTCAGCGACTCGACGTAGTGGTGCGAGCCGATGTTGACCAGCTCCTCGGCGCCCCAGAAGGCGAACCGCACCTTGTTCGGCACGACGTCCTGGTACGGCGCGAGCCGCAGCGCGGCTTCCAGCACCGCGGCGACGCTGGAGCCGTTGTCGTTGACGCCCGGTCCGTCGGAGGAGCTGTCCAGGTGCGCGCCCGCCATCACGACGTCGTCGGGCTGCCCGCCCGCCGTCTCGGCGAACAGGTTCACCGTCGTCGCGTACTCGTCGCGGCCGCGCAGCTCGACCGTCAACGGCGCCCCGGCCTGCGCGGCCAGGGCCTCGGCGTCGAGCTGGGTGAGGTGGCCGACGGGGATCAGCGAGTCGGGAGCCCGCAGGCGCAGGACCGTCCACGGCGCGGGCGAGACCTCGTAGAGCAGCAGTGCGGCGACGCCCGCCTCCCCCGCGGCCTTGGCCTTGCCCGGCGTGGTGCAGCCCCCGGTGCGGACCAGGGCGATCGTGCCCCGCGCCTGCGCCGGGTAGTCCGCCGCCTCGCAGCCGGGCGCCGAATCCTCCTGCCCCGCGGGCAACGCGAAGAGCGGCGCGGTGAGACCGCCTTCGGCGGTCGAGGGCCCGTACTGCGACATCAGGACCCGCACACCGGTGCCGTCCGGCGCGGTGGCCCGCTCGGCGTCGATGTGGAAACCGCGGTACGGGACGTCCTGGTAGGTGACCTCGTACCCGGCGCCGGTGAGCCGGTCGGCGACGTAGTCCAGCGACCGCTCGAAACCGGTCGAGCCGACGCCCCGGTTCCCGCCGTTCTCGGCGGCGATCCGGTCGAACGCCGCCAGGTGCGCCACCGCGCCGTCACTGCCACCGGTCGCCATCCGCTCCGCCAGCCACTCGCGGTCGCGGGCGGCGCCCGCGTCGCCGGGCACCAGCACGGCGCTCGTCATGGCGGCCAGGGCCAGCGCTATCCCGAGGCGTCGCAGCACATCGACCTCCGCACCGAGGTGATCACCCAGAGTGCGTAAGACATTGGCACGAGCCGCACCCCCTGTACAGGCGGCGAACGGACGCAAGTCACGGTTCCGGGCCGGAGACGACTTCGATCAACGTTGTGATCCGCGTCTCTTCCGGTAGGCATTGCGACCCGCATGACTACTTTCTGCAACAATCCGTAGCCGTTGTGTACCTGACATGCAACTGGGGATGTGTGACCGGGTTCAGCACCACACCGGACGAGCTGCGCGATCTTTCCGCACGAATCACCACACTGGCCCAGGACTTCCGTTCGACGATCCGGGCATGGGACGGCGCGACGGCGCCGGCGGACAGAGCTTCGCCTCGTCCGACTGCGGTGACGCCTTCCAGCAGTTCCAGCGCGCTCTCCGCGAGAAGCTCGACCAGCGGGTCGAAGAGCTTGAAGAGGCCGGTCAGGATGTCGGCTCGTCAGCTGACGCGTACTCCGCCGGAGACCAGTACGGAGCCGTTGGCCTCGGAGGTCTGCTGTGAACCGGCAATCGACAGCGGAGATGAGCCGGCGCGCCGCCGACCTCGATCGGCTCGCGGCGTCGGTCACACCGGAGTCGCTGACCACCGTTCTGCCGGAGGCGTTGAGGGCGCTGGGGGAGCCGACCGGTGATTTAGAGGCGCTGGAGGACCTGGTGCACGCCTTCAACCGTGGCGAGCGGGAGGCGCAAGCCGTTCAGTCCGAGGCTGCCAACGTCGCCACCAAGCAGGTTTCCGCCGTCTGGACCGGCCGTGCAGCCGAATCAGCCACCGCCGGTCTCGTTTCGCTGGCGAAGAGGATCGATGCGGACGCGGGCACCTTCACCGCCGCGGAGCAGATCCTCAGCCGAACCGCAGACGCGCTGCGCGACAGCCATCGCCGCCACCTGGAACTTCGCCAGTACCTGATCGATCTCGAGAACCAGGCGTCCACCCTGCCGGAGGGCACGAGCACACCGGCTGCTGCAGATCTTGCGAACCGGGCTGCCCAAGCGCTGCGCGACGGGTCCCGGCTGATCAACACCACCCGGGAGGCAGAGGAATCCGCGGCAGCGAAGTTCAGGGCCTTCACCGAAGGTGGCGCCTTCGGCACGATGGCCTTCTTGGCCGCGGCTTCAGGCGACACGCGCGAGCCGATCGAGGAGATCTCGAAGGAATACCAGGTCTCTCCCGACCCGGACGGCATGTCACGTTCCCCGACGGACCTCTCGGGTGGATCGCTGAGCAACTCGGGCTCGAGCCGCAGAAGATGACGGCGGGCGAAGCGGCTCTGCTGTCGGACCTGGGAGCCGCCGGGATCAAGGACGCTTACGACATCTTCGAACGAGCGAAGGACTCCGGATTCGAAGCGTTCGAAGGGCAAGGCAGCACTGACGGTCATGCCGACGCATTCCGGCATGCCTACTGGAACGCACTGCTGACCCAGCGGTTCGGTGCGGACTGGACCGAGAGCTACACGACGGCACACGAACGACTGCCTCAAGAGCAGGCGAACGCGTCGACCGTGGAGGCGATGGACCTTTACAACAACGAGGTCGGCAGAACCATCGCACTGGCCCATCCCGACGCGGACCCGGAGGAACTCGCGAAGCAGGTTGAAAGCGCCGTGCGTGAAGGGAAGCTGCTCGTGCATGATCAGGGCGGCCAGCTGAAGTACAGCGATCAGGTCGAGATCGGCCAGTCGGGCAAGGCCAACGCCGCTCCCGACACCGGAGGGCGGACGCCGGCAGAGCCCGGACGCCACTGGTCCGGTGGCTACAACCCCGGCGCAGACCCCGACAGCTACGGAACGACGGACGGGAACTACTGACATGCGACTGCGACTCGCCGCAGCCTCGGCGCTACTGGTCCTGGTGGCTTCGTGCGGGAGCGGCGGCTCCGCGGTGGAGCCGGAGCCGGACCCGAAGCTGTACGAGCAGATCAATTCGCTGACCCAACCCGGTCGTGAACGCTCCCTGAAGGAGATGCAGCCGGGGCCGTGGGACACCGTCCACGTCTTCGAGGAGTACACCTCCAAGGAGCAGATCGAGCGCACGATCGGAACCGGTATCGGCATCGACGACTACACGGGTCCGGGCCAGCTGTTCTTCTTCATGAGTGCGGGCAAGGTGTTCCGCGCCGTCGAACTCGACGCGTCGCGCGTGCCTGGCGGTACCTACAGTTCGGGCGTGGTTCTCCGCGGCGGCCCGATCCCCGGTGGTGTGCGACTGGAAGTCGTCGACCCGAAATAACCCCGACGCCGAACGGCCCGCGCGCCCGGTGGTCCGGGTGCGCGGGCCGTTCGCCGCTACTCGGGCGTCAGCCGAGCTCGATGATCAGGTCGCCGCCCTCGACCTGCTGGACCGAGCCGATGGCCAGCCGCTTGACGGTGCCCGCCTGCGGCGCGGTGATCGCGGCCTCCATCTTCATCGCCTCGATGGTCGCGACCGTCTGGCCGGCCTCCACCGAGTCGCCCTCGGCGGCCGACAGCGTGACCACGCCCGCGAACGGCGCCGGGACGTGGCCCGGGTTGGACCGGTCGGCCTTCTCGGCCACCGGCAGGTCCGATGCCACCGAGCGGTCGCGCACCTGGATCGGCCGGAGCTGGCCGTTGAGCATCGCCATCACGGTGCGGATGCCGCGGTCGTCGGGCTCGCTGATCGCCTCCAGGCCGATGAGCAGCCGCACCCCGGGCTCCAGGTCCACCGGGAACTCCTCCCCGGGGCGCAGCCCGTAGAAGAAGTCCTTGCTGCGCAGCACCGAGGTGTCACCGTAGGCCTCGCGGTGCTCGGTGAACTCCTTGGCGGGCTTGGGGAACATCAGCCGGTTCAGCGTGGCGCGCCGGTCATCGGTCAGGCCCTTGCGGTCCTCTTCGGACAGCTCGGCGAGCTTGCGCTCACCGGTGCGGCCCTCCAGCGCGCGGGTCCGGAACGGCTCCGGCCAGCCCGCGGGCGGGTCGCCCAGCTCGCCCTGCAGGAACCCGATGACCGAGTCCGGGATGTCGAACTTGCGCGGCTCGGCCTCGAAGTCGGCCGGGTCCACGCCCGCGCCGACCAGGTGCAGCGCGAGGTCACCTACGACCTTGGAGGACGGGGTCACCTTCACCAGCCGGCCGAGGATCCGGTCGGCGGCGGCGTACATCGCCTCGATCTCCTCGAACTTGTTGCCCAGCCCCAGCGCGACCGCCTGGGTGCGCAGGTTGGACAGCTGGCCGCCGGGGATCTCGTGCTTGTAGACGCGGCCGGTCGGCGAGGCCAGCCCGGCCTCGAACGGCTGGTAGATCTTGCGCACCGACTCCCAGTACGGCTCCAGGTCGCAGATCGCCTCCAGGTCGAGCCCGGTGGCGCGCTCGGTGTGGTCGGTGGCCGCGACCACCGACGACAGCGCGGGCTGCGAGGTGGTGCCCGCCAGCGACGCGCTCGCGCCGTCCACGGCGTCCACGCCGGCCTGGATCGCCGCCAGGTAGGTGGCCAGCTGCCCGCCGGGAGTGTCGTGGGTGTGCAGGTGCACCGGCAGGCCGAACTCCTCGCGCAGTGCGGTGACCAGCTTGGTCGCCGCGGGCGCCCGCAGCAGGCCCGCCATGTCCTTGATCGCCAGCACGTGCGCGCCGGCGTCGACGATCTGCTCCGCGAGCCGCAGGTAGTAGTCGAGCGTGTAGACCTTCTCGTCCGGGTTCGACAGGTCGGCGGTGTAGCACAGCGCGACCTCGGCGACCGACTTGCCGGTCTCGCGCACCGCGTGGATCGCCGGGCGCATCTGCTCGACGTCGTTGAGCGCGTCGAAGATCCGGAAGATGTCGATGCCGGTGTCGGTGGCCTCCTGCACGAAGTGCTCGGTCACCTCGGTCGGGTAAGGCGTGTAGCCGACGGTGTTGCGCCCGCGCAGAAGCATCTGCAGGCAGATGTTGGGCACGGCCTCGCGCAGCTTGGCCAGCCGCTCCCACGGGTCCTCGGCCAGGAACCGCAGCGCCACGTCGTAGGTCGCGCCGCCCCAGCACTCCAGCGACAGCAGCTCCGGCGTCATCCGCGCCACGTGCGGGGCGACCGCGAGCAGGTCCTTGGTGCGCACCCGGGTCGCCAGCAGCGACTGGTGGGCGTCGCGGAAGGTGGTGTCGGTGACGCCTACCGCGTCGCGGTCGCGCAGCCAGGAGGCGAAGCCCTCCGGGCCGAGCTCGGTCAGCTTCTGCTTCGAGCCCGCCGGGGGCTCGGCGGACAGGTCCGCCTCGGGCAGCTTGAACACCGGGTCCGGCACGGTCGGCCGCTCGCCGTTGGGGCGGTTGACCGTGACGTCGGCGAGGTAGTTCAGCAGCCGGGTACCGCGGTCGGCGGAGTGCCGCGCGGTCAGCAGGTGCGGGCGCTCCTCGATGAACGAGGTGGTGACCTTGCCCGCGGCGAAGTCCGGGTCCTCCAGCACCGCCTGCAGGAACGGGATGTTCGTGGCCAGGCCGCGGATCCGGAACTCGGCGACCGCGCGCCGCGCCCGTGCCACCGCGGTGGCGAAGTCGCGGCCGCGGCAGGAGAGCTTCACCAGCATCGAGTCGAAGTGCGCGCTGACGCTGGTACCGGCGAAGGCGGTGCCGCCGTCGAGCCGGATGCCCGCGCCGCCGGGCGAGCGGTAGGCGCTGATCATGCCGGTGTCCGGGCGGAAACCGTTGGCCGGGTCCTCGGTGGTGATCCGGCACTGCAGCGCCGCGCCGCGCAGCCGCACCGAGTCCTGGGTCATGCCGAGGTCTTCCAGCGTCTCCCCGGCGGCGATGCGGATCTGGGACTGCACCAGGTCGGCGTCGGTCACCTCCTCGGTGACGGTGTGCTCGACCTGGATGCGCGGGTTCATCTCGATGAACACGTGCCTGCCCCGCTCGTCGACCAGGAACTCCACGGTCCCGGCGTTGACGTAGCCGATCTTGCGGGCGAAGGCGACCGCGTCGTTGCAGATCCGCTCCCGAAGCTGCGGGTCCAGGTTGGGCGCGGGCGCGATCTCGATGACCTTCTGGTGGCGGCGCTGCACCGAGCAGTCGCGCTCGTAGAGGTGGATCACGTTGCCCGCGGCGTCGGCGAGGATCTGCACCTCGATGTGGCGCGGGTTGACCACGGCCTGCTCGAGGAACACCGTCGGGTCGCCGAAGGCGGACTCGGCCTCGCGCATCGCGGCTTCCAGCGACTCGCGCAGCGCGCCGAGCTCGTTGACCCGGCGCATGCCCCGGCCGCCGCCGCCGGCGACGGCCTTGACGAACACCGGGAACTCCATGTTCTCGGCTTCGGACATCAGCGCGTCGATGTCGCTCGAGGGAGCCGACGAGTCCAGCACCGGCACGCCCGCCTCGCGGGCGGCGGCCACCGCGGTGGCCTTGTTGCCGGTCATCTGCAGGATCTCGTGGCTCGGCCCGACGAAGGTGATGCCGGCTTCGTGGCACGCCTTGGCCAGTTCGGGGTTCTCGGAGAGGAACCCGTAGCCCGGGTAAACGGCGTCCGCACCGGCCTTCTTGGCGGCCTTGATGATCTCCTCGACGGAGAGGTAGGCGCGCACGGGATGACCTGGCTCGCCGATCTCGTAGGACTCGTCGGCCTTCAACCGGTGCAGCGAGTTGCGGTCTTCGTGCGGGAACACCGCGACCGTCCCCGCACCGAGCTCATACCCGGCGCGGAATGCGCGGATCGCGATCTCGCCCCGGTTGGCGACGAGGACCTTGCGGAACATGCCGGCTACCTCCTGTACAGGCGTCGGTCGGTGCACGAACACTACCGCGAAATTTCCCCCATCCGGGAGAACCTCCCGAGTGATGGACCTCATCAAAAGCGTCGTGACCTGCTTATATCGCTACTCCACACAAGGGTAGAACGGGAAGAAATTCTGTCGAATTTCTCGATCAAGGAATTTCGTCTTACGGAAGACAGTGATCTTGTCACACCGCCGGCGTCAAGGTTCCACACTCGGTGACCAGTGGAACACCCGCCGCGCGGCGGCGCGACCCTTGCGGCACGCGGGCCGGCGGCCGAGGCGGCGGAGCGGATACGGCGGAAGTTCGTCCGGAGGGGGCCACCGGGGTTCGGCAGCCGCGCAGGGACCGATACCGATCGCTGAGCGGCGGTCGTGGAGCGACGGCCACCCGTGGCCATGGGAGCCCCGTCCTGACGACGGCTCGCTGTGGCGAGGCACCACCGGAAGGCGGGCCGAGGCGACGCCGCGCGCCCAGAGGCAGGGCCTCAGCTCTTCTCCAGGTACTCCGCGCGTTCGTCGTCGACGACCTCGGCGACCATCCGGGCCAGCCCCGGGTGCGCGCGCAGCTCCGGGTCCTCGGCGACGAAGGACTCGGCCTCCTGCCGCGCCTGGGCGATCACGTCCTCGTCGCGCAGCAGCGACAGCATCTTCAGCCCGGACTTGCGGCCCGACTGCGCCGCACCGAGGATGTCGCCCTCGCGGCGCAGCTCCAGGTCCAGCCGCGCAAGTTCGAAGCCGTCGGTGGTCGAGGCGACGGCTTCGAGCCGCTCGCGGGTGGTGGTGCCCCCCATCGCCTCGCTGACCAGCAGGCACAGTCCCGGCGCGCTGCCCCGGCCGACCCGGCCGCGCAGCTGGTGGAGCTGGCTGACGCCGAAGCGGTCGGCGTCCATGATCACCATGACGGTGGCGTTGGGGACGTTCACCCCGACCTCGACGACCGTCGTGGCGACCAGGACGTCGATGTCGCCCGCGGCGAAGCCGCGCATCACGGCGTCCTTGTCGTCGGCGGGCAGCCTGCCGTGCAGGACTCCGAGCCGCAGGCTCGCCAGCGGGCCGGCGGCGAGCTGCTCGGCGACGTCGAGCACCGCCACCGGCGGCCGCCGCTGACCGCCGGAGTCCTCCGGCGGCGGCTCGTCGGCACCGTCGCTGTCGTCCACCGCGGACGATCGCGACGACTTCCGCTTCTTGCCCTCGGTCTCCTCGTCGTCGCCGATGCGCGGGCAGACGACGTAGACCTGGTGCCCGGCGGCGACCTCCTCGTGGATGCGCTGCCACACCCGGTCCAGCCAGCTCGGCTTCTCCGCCACCGGCACGACGTTCGTGCTGATCGGCGAGCGCCCGATGGGCAGCTCGCGCAGCGCCGAGGTCTCCAGGTCGCCGTAGACGGTCATCGCGACCGTGCGCGGGATCGGCGTGGCCGTCATGACCAGCACGTGCGGCGACACCTCGTCGCCGCCGCGCGCCCGCAGCGCGTCGCGCTGCTCGACGCCGAAGCGGTGCTGCTCGTCGACCACGACCAGCCCGAGGTCGGCGAAGGACACCCGGTCCTGGATGATCGCGTGCGTTCCGACGACGATCCCGGCCTCGCCGGACGCCGCCTCCAGCAGCGCCTTCCTGCGCTGGGCGGCGGGCATCGTGCCGGTCAGCAGCGTGACGCGGGTGGCCTGCTCGGCCCCGCCGAGCTCGCCCGCCATGCCCAGCTCACCGAGCAGTTCGGCCAGCGAGCGGGCGTGCTGGGCGGCCAGCACCTCGGTCGGAGCGAGCATCGCGGCCTGCCTGCCCGAGTCGACGACCTGGAGCATCGCGCGCAGCGCGACCACGGTCTTGCCCGAACCGACCTCGCCCTGCACCAGCCGGTTCATCGGGTGCTCGACGGCGAGGTCGGCCGCGATGTCCTCGCCGATCTCGCGCTGGCCGCCGGTCAGCTCGAACGGCAACCGCTTGTCGAACGCGGCGAGGATGCCGTCGTCGCGCCGCGGGCAGGCCGGCGCCGGATGGGCGTGCGCCTCGCCCCGCAGCCGGGCCAGCGCGAGCTGCACCGCCAGCGCCTCGTCCCACTTCAGCCGTTCCTGCGCGGCGGTGACCTCACCGAAGTCGCGCGGCCGGTGGATCTTGCGCAGCGCGGCCTCCAGACCGGTGAGTCCCAGCCGCGTGCGCAGTTCGCCGGGCAGCGGGTCGTCCTCGCCGTCCCAGGTGTCGAGCACCTGGCGCACGCAGCGCGCGATCGACCACGACGGCAGTCCCTGCGCCGAGGGGTAGACGGGGATCAGCGCTCCCGCGAACTCCTCGGCCGCCTCGCTGACGTCCTCGTCCTCCCCGGTGAACAGCTGGTACTCGGGGTGGGCGAGCTGGAGCTGGTTGCGGTAGGCGGTCACCTTGCCCGCGAACATGCCGCGCCTGCCGGGCAGCAGCTCCCGCTCGCGCCACGCCTGGTTGAAGAAGGTGCAGATCAGCGACCGGTGCCCGTCGGTGATGCGGGCCTCCACGATGGTGCCGCGCCGCGACTTCATGCTGCGCTTGGAAACCCGCTCGACCTGGGCGAGCACGGTGGCGTGCTCGTCGATCTCCAGCCCGGCGATGGCGGTCAGCTCGCCGCGTTCGGCGTAGCGGCGGGGGTAGTGGCGCAGCAGGTCGCCCACCGTGGACAGATCGAGGGCGGACTCCAGCGCCTTGGCGGTCTTGGCACCGAGCACGCGCTCCAGCGACATCTCCGCCCTCGTCGAGTCTCCAGTCGCCATCGCCCCACCGGCTCCGATCGGTCGCTTCCGCCAGCAAGTTATCGGACGGAGCCGACACCGGCGGCAACGGCCGCAGCGGCCGAACCGGCGAAGGCACCGCCCAGCCCTCCATGATGCCGCCGGGAGCCGGGTTCGGCGGCATCCCGCGCACCGGCCCGGCAACGTCCACCGTGATCGCACCGGCCGTTGCCGCGGCGGAACGACCACACCTCACGACTCAGCGGCCGTCGACGGCGGAGCGCTCCGCGACCAGCGCGTTGAGCAGCTCCGCTCCGCGCTCGGCACCGTCGACGCTGATGACGAACCGCCTGCCGGACTCCAGGTGCAGCACCAGGCATTCCCCGCCGCGCATCATGACCGCCGTCTGTCCGGGAAGGACGCGGTAGCCCCAGCCGCCGACCTCCACCGCCCGCTTGTCGGCGGCCTCGGCTCCGGTGATGCGCTCCAGCGGGAGCTTGCGCACCGGCCACCGCAGCGGTCCGAACGCGATCCGCACGCCCGACTCCCCGACGTGGACCAGGATCGAAGACAGGGCCAGCACCAGCAGCGAGCACACCCCGAAGACCAGCGCGACCGGCCACAGCGGGGGCGCCTCGGCGAACAGCGGCACCGCGGTCAGCACCACGGCGGGCACCAGTATCGCCAGGCCGAGTCCCCGCAGGAGACTGCTGGACATCGTCGCCATCCACACCACCCGCTGCCCGGCCTCGATGCGCATCCGCGACTCGCCCGCCACCGGCGGCGGGGTGTCGTCCGGCCCGCGGTTGGCGAGCCAGCCGGCCAGCGCACCCACCAGCACCGCCCCGCCGACCGCCAGGAACGCCTGCCAGCTCAGGCTCCGCGCCTGCTGCCAGTGCGCCGCTCCTTCGTTGGCCCACACCGTCAGGCCGAGCAGGCCGAGCACGAAGAGCCCGCCACCGGCGAGGGTCCCGCACAGGAGCACCCGGCTCGCGCGGCGGCCGAGTCCGCCGCGCACGGCGAACACCAGCGTCCCGACCGCGATCACCACCCACAGCCCGACGACGAAGGCCAGGAAGCCGGTCCGCGTCATCGATCCGTCGGGCACGCCCGACGGACCCCAGTGCGTGGCCATCGGGTCGGGTAACCGGCCGCCGAGGAGCAGCACCCCGGCGAGCAGCGCCCCCGTCACCAGCGCCGCCCAGACCACGCCCCCGAGGGCGAACATCGCTCGGAAAGTCATCGGAATCCCTCCAGTCCTCGTCGGCACGTCCGCTCCCTCACGTGCCCTCCTCGATCCACGCGATGACCGCGTCCCGTCCGTACCCGTGGCGCTCGGCCTCCTCCAGCAGGCGGTCCAACTTCTCGCGCAGCGCGACCCGGGGGTCCGGCCGCCGCAGCACCGAGACGCCGCGGCCCCTGCGGAACTCCAGCAGTCCCTCGTCGCGCAGCTGGCGCAGCGCCCGCAGCACGGTGTTGGCGTTGATCTGCAGCGCCGCGGCGAGGTCGCGCGCGGGCGGGAGGCGGTCGCCGGGGGCGACCTCTCCCTCGGCGATGGCACGCCGGATCGCGTCGGCCGCCTGCTCGTGCAGGGGCCGCTTGTCGTTCAGATCCACAGCGAGCAACATGGTGCTATCGACATTAGCACCATTCACGTTCGAAGTGATCCCCTGAGACCCCGCCTTCGGTCAATTGAAGCGACGCAGCCCGCTTGGCCCACGCCCGCGCTTCGCCGCTCCTACTCGACGCCGAGCAGGAGCACCGCCCCGAGCTCGCCGCCCGGGTAGCAGTTGAGCTCGACCTCCGGATGCGTCCGCCGCAGGTGTTCGGCGAGCACCCGCGGCAACGACTCCGGCGCTCCCGCATCGGCGAACGCGGTGACCAGCTCGCCGCCCGCGGTCAGAATCCGGTCGGCCAGCGCGCGGGCGACCTCGTCCACGTCCGAGCCGAGCAGCACGACCTCGCCGTCCACCAGCCCCAGGACGTCACCCGGCTGGCAACGCCCCGCCCAGGTCAGCGCCTCGGAGTCGGCGATGCGCAGCTCGCCCCTGCGGGTCGCGGCCGCGGCCTCGGTCATCGCCACCGCGTCGTCGGCGCGCCGCCGGGACGGGTCGTGCACCGCCAGCGCGGCCAGCCCCTGCACCGGCGACACCGTCGGCACGACGACGACGTCCTGACCCGCCTCGACCGCACGCCCGGCGGCCTCCTCGGCGATGGCGGTCGCGGCCTCGTCGTTGGGCAGCAGGACGACGTGCGCGGCGCCGGTGCGCGCGAGGGCCGCGGAGAGCTCGTCGGCACCCGCCGACTCCGGCAGGTCCGCCAGTCGCAGCACGTCGGCGCCTTCGGCCTCGAACAGCTCGGCCAGCGCTCCGCCCCGCACGCAGGCCAGCACGGCGGCGTCCCGCTCGTAGCCGCGGTGCTGGTCGGCGAAGCGGGTGACCTGGATCCGGTGCACGCGACCGGCCTCGATGCCCGACTCGATCGCCGCGCCGATGTCGTCGCAGTGCACGTGCACCGCCCACGCGTCCGCGCCGTCGCCGACCACCGACACGCAGTCGCCGATGCCGCACAGGGTGTCGCGCAACCACGTCGTCGCCTCGTCGGTGGCCCCGCCCAGCAGGTACATGACCTCGTAGGCGTAACCGGACTCGTGGTGCGGCGACTTCTGCGGGATGCGGCCCGCGGGCGGTTCGGGCGCCAGGCGCACGCCGTCGTGGACCACGGCGTGCAGGGTGTCGAGCAGGATCACCAGGCCGCGCCCGCCGGCGTCGACCACGCCCGCCTCTGCCAACGCGGGAAGCTGCGAGGGCGTCTCGTCGAGCGCGCTGACCGCGGCCCGCGTCGCCGCGCGCAGCACGACGTGCAGGTCGCGGGAACCGCTGTCGGCGGCCTGCGCGGCGGCGTGCAGCACCGACAGCAGCGTGCCGTCCACCGGCTCGGCGACCGCGTCGCGGGCCATCTCGTCGGCCCGCAGCAGCGCGCGAGTCAGCGCGGCGCCGTCGGCGGCCTCGGCGTCCCGCAGCTCGTCGGCCAGGCCGCGCAGCACCTGCGAGAGCAGCACCCCGGAGTTGCCCCGCGCCCCGCCCAGCGCGCCCTTCGCCAGCGCGGCGAGCACCTCGCCGAGCCCGCCGGCGGTGCACGCGGACAGCCCGGCGACCGCCGAGCGCATGGTGAGCAGCAGGTTCGTCCCGGTGTCGGCGTCGGCGACCGGGTAGACGTTGATCCGGTCGATGGCCGCCCGGTCCTCGGCCAGCGCCGCCACCGCCAGGTCCGCCCAGCGGCGGACGGTCACCGCGTCCAGCACTTTCGCGACCTCCACGGCAGGTAGCCTACGAACGGCTCCGCAGAGCCTAGAGGGAGTGTTCCCGGTTTCGCTCTGCGTAGCCGCTCGGCCGGCGGTTCGCCGGCCGGTTCCGCCCAGCTCATCGCGTCCGGGGCGGCGAGGCGACCCTCGCGAGGAGGTCGGCCGCGGTGAGCTACACTGATCCGGTCCAGGGTTGCGATGACCCTGGACGTTCCCACACCGGGATCCATTCCGGCGGTTGCGGCCCAGCCGGGCCCGGCCTGCCCGGACCACACCGCCGGTCGGCGGTGCAGGCAAGCGCAGTCACCTGCGGGTGGCGAGACCTCACGCAAGTGGGAGTCGCTTGCGTGACGCTCATCGCTGGAACCGTGAACGCAAAGTAAGGGGTGTCTGACGTGGCTGCCGTCTGCGACGTCTGCAGTAAGGGACCAGGCTTCGGCAACTCGGTCTCGCACTCCCACCGGAAGACCAGGCGCCGGTGGAACCCGAACATCCAGACCGTGCACGCGAAGATCGGTCTTTCGCAGCGCAAGCGCATGAACGTGTGCACCTCGTGCCTCAAGGCGGGCAAGGTCGTGCGGGGCTGACCGCACTCCGGCTTCGCCGAACCCCGGGACGGTCCCGCCGTCCCGGGGTTTTTCGTGCCATCGGCGGCGCCTCACCCGGCTCGCGGCCGGGCGGTCAGGTCATGTGGTTGCGCCAGCGCGGCTCGACCCATTCCCACTCCGCGCCCCAGGCGGACAACCGGCCCCGGACCACGAGCCAGCGGGCGAGGCCGTAGCCGATCGAGAGCGCCATCAGGCCTCCGAGCAGCACCGCCGCGCCGATGGTCCCGGCGGCCTGGGTGGCTTCGGCGCGCGTCGACGGCGCGGAGGTGATCTGCCCGTCGCGGTCGAGCCAGACCGGAACGGTCTTCTCGGCGCGGACGTGCGCGGGGACGTGGATGACGGCGAAGCGCTCGTCGGGCGGTTGCCCCCAGCGCACGGCCAGCGAGCGGTTCGCCGAGCCCTGGTCCCGGAGGTCGGCCACCACCGTCGCGACGACCGGGTGCCGCGACGTCTCCTCCTCGTGCACCGCCGCCAAGCGGTCCCGCAGCACGGACTGGGAGGTCAGCAACGCCAGCGCCACGACCACGATCGCCGCGAGGAACAGCACGAACAACGCGACCGGCTCGAACCAGTCGGTGCGCCGGCGCAGCGGATTGGCGCCTGGCCACACCCGCCGGGCGAGGCGCTGCAGGCTGCTGTTCCGGCCGGCCCCCATGACGAGCCTTCTTCCGACACGAACGCTGGTATCCGGCACCCTCGAATGTACGACCGGCCGGAAGCGACAGCCACCCGCGCACGCGCGCTGACCTGCGAGTAGGCGACACACAGCGGTGCTGTGACGGCCGCGCGGAAGCGGAGCCGACGACTCGCGGAAGCGGCGGAGCGGCGTCGGCCCGACAGGCTCCGGAACGCGATGTCACGGCCGAACGGCGACGGCCCGGCGCAAGCAGAGCCGAAGACGGCTCTGCGGAGGGTGAGCCGCGCTACGGCAGCTTCCAGTCGATCGGATCCTCGCCGCGGCTCTCCAGGATCTGGTTGACCCGGCTGAACGGCCGCGAGCCGAAGAAGCCGCGGTCGGCCGACATCGGGCTCGGGTGCGGCGACTCGACGCACTCGACGCCGGGCATCAGCGGCCGCAGGTCGCGGGCGTCGCGGCCCCACAGGATCGCCACCAGCGGCTCCTCCCGGGCGGCCAGCGCGCGGATCGCCTGCGCGGTGACCTCCTCCCAGCCCTTGCCACGGTGCGCGGCGGGCTTGCGGGGCTCGACCGTGAGCGCCCTGTTGAGCAGCAGCACCCCGCGCTCGGTCCACGGCGTCAGGTCGCCGGTGGAGGGCATCGGGTAGCCGAGGTCCTCGGTGTACTCGCGGAAGATGTTGACCAGGCTCTTCGGCAGCGGCCGCACGTCGGGTGCGACCGAGAAGCTGAGACCCACGGCGTGCCCCGGCGTCGGGTACGGGTCCTGGCCGACGATCAGCACCCGCACCTCGCGGAAGGGCTGCTTGAACGCGCGCAGGACGTTCTCCGGGGCCGGCAGGTACTGGCGACCCGCGGCGACCTCGTCGCGCAGGAAGCCGCCCATCGCGCTGATGCGGTCGGCCACCGGTTCCAGGGCCTCGGCCCACCCGGCCTCGACCACGTCTGAGAGGGGACGCGCCATGGCAGAACAGCCTAGCGAGGCGGCGAGATCCACAGGGCGCCGCCCCAGCCGGTGACTCTGGGTCACGAACACGGAAAAGTGACAGTCGTCACACCCATTTGGATGCCTGTGACATCAGGCGGGTACGCAATGCGCCCCGGAGCACACCCGGATTCGCCATTTCCGCCTGTCACGACCGCAATTGGCGACCCCATTCGGCGATCGGAGCGCCAACTGCTGCGCCGAGTTCGCCGTGACGATTCGCATAAGCGGGTAATCATCGAAATGGACACATTCCGGCGTATTGGTGGCTATGCCCTGCACCCTGAGCTAGGTTCCTAGACCACCTAAACGCACACGCCGTGGAGGCTCAACCCCGGAGGTGGCGCTAAGCCCCATGACTTCACAGGAGAAAGACGGGACAACCCCAGAACAGCGGTCACTGCTGCGGCGTGCGGTCGGAGCGGCGGCGATCGGGAACACCACGGAGTGGTACGACTTCGGTGTCTACGCCTATGTGGCCAGCTATGTCGGCCACCAGTTCTTCCCCGGGCCGTGGGAGACGGTCTCGGCTTTCGGGGTCTTCGCAATCTCCTTCCTGATCCGGCCGTTCGGCAGCCTGTTCTTCGGACCTCTCGGGGACCGCATCGGACGGCAGAAGGTCCTGGCCCTGACGATCCTGCTGATGTCCGGTTCGACGCTGCTGATCGGCCTGCTGCCGACCTACAGCGCGATCGGCGTGCTCGCCCCCGTCCTGCTGCTGCTGTGCCGGATGCTGCAGGGCTTCTCGACCGGTGGTGAGTACGGCGGCGCGGCGACCTACATCGCCGAGTTCGCACCGGACAGGCGGCGCGGTTTCTACGGCAGCTGGCTGGAGTTCGGAACCCTGGTCGGCTTCGGCCTCGGCGCGCTGGTGCCGACCATCCTGATCCTCAACCTCGACCAGGCCTCGATGGAGTCGTGGGGCTGGCGCGTCCCGTTCCTGATCGCGGGTCCGCTCGGCGCGGTGGGTCTCTACCTGCGGAGCAAGCTGGAGGACACGCCCGCGTTCAAGAACCTCCAGGAGACCCACCAGGTCGCCAACTCGCCGCTGAAGGCGCTGATCGCCGAGCACTGGCGCAGGCTGCTGATCCTGATGGGCATCGTGGTGCTGATCAACGTGGCCAACTACACGTTGCTCACCTACATGGAGACCTACCTCAAGCAGACGCTCCACCTCGACGCGCCGGGTCAGGAGTACCAGGTGCTCATCCCGCTGCTGATCACGGTCGGGGTGATGCTGGTGTTCATCACGCCGGTCGGTGCGCTGTCGGACAAGGTGGGGCGCAAGCCGGTCTTCCTGTCGGCGGCGATCTGCTTCATCGTGCTGCCGATCCCGGCGTTCATGCTGATCTCGCAGGGCACCCTGCCGACCACGCTGGCCGGGCTGGCGCTGCTGGGCCTGGCGCACATCCAGACGATCGGGCCGCTGGCCGCGACGCTGCCGGCGATGTTCCCGACCAAGGTGCGCTACGCGGCCTTCTGCGTCGGGTACAACGTGTCGACGGCCGCGTTCGGCGGCACCGCGCCGTTCATCAACGACGCGGTGGTCCAGTCGACCGGGAACACCTTCTTCCCGGCCTACTACCTGATGGGTGCCGCGGCGGTCGCGCTGATCCCGATCCTGCTGATGAAGGAGACGGCGGGCAAGCCGCTGATGGAGGAGGGCGTCACCAAGTCCGCCCCCGCCACGACCTGATCCGCGGGTCTTCCGGGGCGCTACGGCAACCCGGAAGACCCACGGCACGAAAGGGCCCGGCCGGAACTCTCCCGGCCGGGCCCTTTTCGCTCGTGCGGTCCGGATCGGCGTCAGCGCCAGTGCTCCCAGCCGGAGCTGCCCTCGTAGGGCGCGCCGTCGACGGTCACGCCCTGGCCCTCGGCGGTGACGCCGACGGCGCGCCAACCCTCCGGAAGCGCCACCTCAGGCGGGAACGTCGCCGCCAGCGCTTGGTCCTCTCCCCCGGTGAGGACCCAGTGCCGGGCGTCGGCGCCGAGCGCGGAGGCGACCTCGCTGAGGCGCTGCGGCACCTCCAGCAGCTCGTTGCGGATGTCGACGGCGACACCCGATGCGGTGGCGATGTGCCCGAGGTCGGCCAGCAGCCCGTCGGAGATGTCCACCATGGACGTCGCGCCGGCCTCGGCCGCCAGCGGCCCGGCCGCGTACGGCGGCTCCGGCACCCGCTGCGCGCCGACGACCGCCACCGGCGAGCGGAAACCGCGGCCGAGCACCGCGAGACCGGCCGCCGCCCACCCGAGCCTGCCCGCCACCGCGACGACGTCGCCCGGCCGCGCGCCGGAACGGGTGACCGGCTGCCTGCCCTGCAGATCGCCGAGTGCCGTAACCGAGATCACCAGTGCCGTTGCCGACACCATGTCGCCGCCCACCAGACCGATCCCGACCTGCTGTGCTTCTTCCCACATGCCCGCCGACAGCTCGTCGACCACCTCGGTCGGCGTGTCCTGGGAGCAGCCGAGGCCGACCAGCAGACCGGTGGGCACCGCACCCATCGCGGCGATGTCGGAGAGGTTCACCGCGACGGCCTTGCGCCCGACCTGGCGCGGCGTGGACCAGTCGAAACGGAAGTGCACCTGCTCCACGAGCACGTCGGTGGTGGCCACCACGCGGCCGTCCGGGGCCGCCAGGACGGCCGCGTCGTCCCCGGGGCCGATGAGCGTGCCCGGTGACTGCTGCCTGCCGGACGTAACCCGATCAATGAGACCGAACTCACCCACCTGGGAAACGGTCTGTGCGTCCTGCGACGAATCCGGACCCAACTGAGACCTTCCTTCCTTGAGCGTCAGCTCGGTCTAATGGGGTAGCTTGCTGCAAGTTTCCTACCCCGCACATGGTCGAGACGAAGGGGCACGCCGTGGTTCAGGCATACATCCTCATCCAGACGGAAGTCGGCAAGGCAGCCGCGGTGGCCGCCGAGATCGCCGGTTCCGCCGGCGTCGTCAGCGCCGAGGACGTCACCGGTCCGTATGACGTGATCGTGCGCGCGGAGGCGGAGAACGTCGACCTGCTCGGCAAGATGGTCGTGGCCAACATCCAGAACGTCGAGGGGATCACCCGGACCCTGACGTGTCCGGTGGTGCACCTGTAGTGGACGGGCGGCGGGACACGACGGCGCCGGCCGCGGGCCGGTGCGGTCGTGCCCTGCCGGCCGTGCTGTAGTGGTCCGCGTGAGTCGCGAAGTGCCAACCCCCGGCCTGCCCCGACCGGTGTTGGTCGTCGCCATCGCACTGGGCGCGCTGCTGGCCGTGTCGGTCGCCGCGCTCGGACTGTACGTCCAGCACGTCGGCGACCAGGAGCGGCAGGCCCAGGAGGCCGCGCAGAAGGCTCGCCGCACCGGACCGCTGGCGCTCCCGCCGATCCCCGCCGCCGAGGCCGGGACGCCGGAGTGCGCGAAGGTGGTCGCCGCGCTGCCGCGGGACCTGCGCCTGGGCGAGTCACCGGTGCCGCGCCGGGCGCTGGCCGAGCCGGTGCCGCCGGCGACCGTCGTCTGGGGCGACGCCGAGCACGACCCGGTCACCGTGCGCTGCGGCATCGACGCACCCGCCGAGCTGACCCCGACGTCGAAGCTGGTCGACATCTCCGGGGTGAGCTGGCTGGAGATCAGCGAGGGCGGCCGGTCCTCGTGGCTGGCGGTGGACCGCCCGGTCTACGTGGCGCTCACCGTCCCGGCCGGCTCGGGCAGCGGCCCGGTCCAGGACCTGTCGCAGATCCTGCGCGACACGCTGCCCAAGCAGCCGGTCTTCCCCTGAGCCCCCATCCGGGGGCCGGTGGATGGCTCAGCGCAGGCCGGTGCCGCGCGCGATGGCGGTCTCGATCAGGGTGCTCAGCAGCGTCGGGTAGTCCACGCCGGTCTGGGCCCACATCCGCGGGTAGAGCGAGATCGCGGTGAAGCCCGGCATGGTGTTGACCTCGTTGACGATCAGCTCGCCGTCGTCGGCGACGAAGAAGTCCACCCGCGCCAGGCCCTGGCACTCCAGCGCGCGGAACGCGGTCACCGCCGCCTCGCGCATGCGCTCGATGGCGTCGTCGCCGATCTTGGCGGGGATGTCGAACTCGGTGACGTCGTCGAGGTACTTCGACTCGTAGTCGTACCAGGTGGAGTCGCCGGTCACGCGCAGCTCGGCGGGCAGCGACGCCTCGACCCGGCCGTCGGGGAACTCCAGGACTCCGCACTCGACCTCGCGCCCGGTCACCGCGGACTCGATGATGACCTTCGGGTCGGTGCGGCGGGCCTCGGCGATGGCGTCGTCGAGGTCGGCGTGGTCGGTGACCTTCGTGATGCCCAGCGACGACCCCGCGCGGGCGGGCTTGACGAACACCGGCAGCCCGAGGCGCTCGCGCTGCTGCTGGTCCAGAGTGGACTGGTCGCGGCGCAGGACCTCGTAGGTGCCGACCGCCAGGCCCTCGGCGGCGAGCAGCTTCTTGGTGTACTCCTTGTCCATCGCCACCGCGCTGGAAAGCACGCCGGGACCGGCGTAGGGCACCCCGGCCATCTCCAGCAGGCCCTGGATGGTGCCGTCCTCGCCGAAGGCGCCGTGCAGCACCGGGAACACGACGTCGACCGACGACAGCACCTCGCCGCCGCGACCCGGCTCCAGGTACATCAGGTCGCGCGTCGGGTCGCCCGGCAGTGCGACCGCCTTGCCCGAGGTGATCTCCGGCGTCCTGCGGTCCTGGATCTCCAGGGCCTCCGGGTCGTCGCCTGCCAGCACCCAGGCGCCCTCCTTGGTGATGCCGACGGGCACCACCTCGAAGCGGTCGCGGTCCAGGTGGGCCAGCACGCTGCCGGCCGAGACGCAGGAGATGCCGTGTTCGGTGCTGCGTCCTCCGAAGACGACCGCCACCCGGGTCTTGCGCTGTGTCATGCGCGGGACCCTACCTGCTGGGCGAGCGCCGGCCGGTCACGTGTCACCGCACAGACGGGCCAGCACCGGCAGCGTGGCCTCCAGCTCCGGGCGGGAGCAGGCGGCGTATCCGAGGGCGAGCCCGAACCACTGCTGCGGGCCGCAGTGGTGGCGTCGCAGCCCGTCGAGGACCACTCCCTCCTCCCGGGCGCGGTCGACGACCCGCCGCTCGGTCGCCCCGTCAAGCAGCGGCAGCACCACGTGCGCTCCCGCCTGGTCACCGAAGACCTCGATGCCGTGCTCGGCAAGGCGCTCGACGATCAGCGCCCGGCGCTGGGACAGCTCCCGCCGCAGGCGCCGCAGGTGCCTGCCGAGGTCGCCGTGGCGGGCGAACTCGGCCAGCACCCGCTGCCCGGCCGGGGCGGGTCGGGTGCCGGTGCGGGCCCGGTGTTCGAGGACGGCGGTGGCGACGCGCTTGGGCGCCAGCATCCAGCCGACGCCCAGGGTCGGGGTGAGGATCTTGCTGGTCGTCCCCAGGTGCACCACGACGTCCGGTGCCATCGAGGCCAGGACGGGCAGCGGCGCGACGTCGTAGCGCAGCTCGCCGTCGTAGTCGTCCTCGATGATCAGCCAGCCCTCGGCGCGGGCCCGCTCCACCAGCGCGACCCTGCGATCCGCGGGCAGCCGCCCGCCGATCGGGTACTGGTGCGCGGGCGAGCAGTAGACGGCGCGGACGCCGCTCGGGACGGCGTCGACGACGATGCCCTGGTGGTCCACCGGGGCCGGGACGACGCGGATACCCGCGGCGTCCAGCGCCCCCACCGCCCGCTGGTACCCGGGCTCCTCCACCGCGACGGCGTCCCCGCGGCCCAGGACGGTGGAAGCCAGCTCCCCCAGGGCGGCGGTGGTTCCCCCGGTGGCCAGGACCGTCTCCACCGGCGACCCGCCGACGACCAGGCCGCGGTGGCGCAGCAGGTGGTCCACGACGGCGGAGCGGTACTCGTCGAGCCCGGCGCGTTCGGGGCCCGACGCCGGTCCCGCGTCGGCCGCCGCGCGCCACGCGCGCCGCCAGGCCGCCCGGTCGATGCCGGCCGCCCACGGCGCTCCCGGCGTCAGGTCGACCTCGCCGCCGGCGGTGCGGTCGCGGCGCGGCGGTGCCGGAGGCGCCGAGACGGTGCCCGGCGGGGTGGTGGTGACGTAGGTCCCCGAGCCGTGCTTGCCGACGATCCAGCCCTCGGCGTGCAGCTGCTCGTAGGCGGCGGCCGTCACAGTGCGGCTCACCGCCAGGTGGCGGGCGAAGGCGCGGGTGGAGGGCAGCCGGTCGCCGCCGCGGAGCTGACCGGCGCTGGCCGCCCGCCGCAGCGCGTCGGCGAGCTGCACGGCGAGCGGGCGCTGGTCGTCGCGGCGCAGGTCGATGGCCAGCTCCAGCAGCGGCGAGCTCGCCGCGGGGACCGAATGTGGCATTTGGAAATTCTCCCTGATTGGCACTTCGATAATGCCACTTCTGGGAAGATCCTGTTCAGCGTGACCCCAACGACGCTCTCCCCCACCGACCGGAGCCGCATCCAGCGAAGCCGGGAACGGGCCCGGACCGACCGCCGATCTGCACGCCGTGCTCGACGCCGGGCTCGTGTGCCACCTCGGCGTCGTGGTCGACGGCGCACCGCGGGTCCTGCCGACCGGCTACGGGCGCATCGGCGACACGCTCTACCTCCACGGCTCGACGGGCGCGCGCAGCCTGCGGGAGGCGGGCGGGGACGCCGAGGTCTGCGTGGCGGTGACGCACGTCGACGGCGTCGTCTACTCCCGCTCGGCGTTCCACTTCTCGGTCAACTACCGCAGCGCCGTGGTCCACGGCCGCGCCCGGCTGGTCACCGACCCGGACGAGCGACTGGCGGGTCTTCGCGCGCTCACCGAGCACCTGGCGCCCGGGTCGTGGGAGCACGTTCGCCGGCCCGACACGAAGGAGCTCGCCAAGACCGCGGTGCTCGCCCTGAGCCTCGGCGAAGCCTCCGTGAAGGTCCGCTCCGGCGGAGCCAACGACGACGCCGAGGACATCGCGGCCAACGCCGCGTGGGCCGGGGTGCTGCCGCTGCGCGCGCAGTGGGGCGAGCCGGAACCGAACCACGACCTGCCGGAGGACTTCGCCGTACCCGCCCACGTGCCGAACCGGCGGCCACCGGCTCCCGGCGGCACCACTCCCTAGGCAGAACACCTAGGGCAGTTTCACGAGCGACGTCAGCCGCTTGCGGCGCGGAACCCCACCCACACCGCCGGGTTTCTGAGCGCCTGCCTTCAATCTTTGAAGCGGCGCAGCCGCTTGGCCCACCCTGCCAACCGGCACCGCCGCGGGTTCTCAGGCGTCCTCTGGCGAGGACAGCTTTTTCGCGGCGTATGGCTGATAGGTGAGAAGAAGATCCCGGAGCCAGAGGGCGCCTGAGGTTCCGCTACCGGCACCGCGACGCAAGCCGCTCCGCAACATTCCTACAAGGGCCGCACGCCCTCGTAGGGGTTGCTCCGGTACACCCGCATCGGCGCCCTGACCGGGCGGTAGACGTGGATGCTGATCGCCGGGTCCTGGCCCTCGTTGCGGACCTGGTGGATGTAGTTGGGCCCGAAGACCCGCGACTGGCCCTCGACCAGCGAGTGCAGCGTCTCGACCGGGCCCGCGTCGCGGTCCTGGATCACGCGCTCTGAGAGCTCCCCGGAGACGAGGGTGAAGGCGCCGGTGGCGCCGCCGTGGTCGTGCAGCTCGGTGTGCTGGCCCGGCAGCCACGTCAGCAGCCACGCCTCGTGCTCCTCGGTGCGTTCGAGCAGCCCGAACCAGCGCTGCTCGGGGTCGTAGCGCACGAGGTGGGCCCAGCTGCTGCGGGCGGCGGCCAGTTCGCGGGCGATGCGCACGGGGTGCGCGATGGCGCGGTTGGCGGGAACGGCGACGGTGTTGGGCGGAACGGCAAACACGGTTGAGGTGTCCTTCGGCGTCTTGGCGAGGCGGGGACGGCGCGAACGGCACGTGGCCGTGCCATCAACCCGCAGGGTCGGTGGGATGGATCACCGCGAAGGACAGAGCGCGCTGGCTACCCGGCGAAGGTCGATGTGACCTCTCCGCTCACCGAAGGCACGCATGTACACGCCGCTCACTGAACCAGCAGCGCCGCCCCGACGTCAAACCGACCAGGCGCATCTCACACTGCGGAGCGGTTCCGCCGCCCGGTTACTCGCCGGTCAGGCCGTCGCCGAGCTCCCGCGCGATGTCGAGGTGGCCCACGTGGCGGGCGTACTCCTGGAGCAGGTGGAACAGGATCCACGCCAGGGTGGGCGGTTCGTCGCCGGGCCCGAATCGCCCGCCGACGGCCGAGCGGTCCTCCAGGCGCGCGCCCGCCGCGATCGCGCGGGAGCGTTCGCACTGGGCGAGGAAGAACTCGCGGACGCTGTCGAGGGTGTCGTCCGGTTCGAGCAGCCACCGGTCGTCGCTGCCGGGTTCGTGGTCGGCCCACGGCCGGTCGACCTGCTCCGCCGCGAACCCCCACTGCAACCACCGGCGTTCGACGTGGGCGAGGTGCTTGAGCAACCCCAGCGGCACCCAGCCGGATGGCACGCGGCTGCGGCGGGCCTCGTCATCGCCAGAGCCCGTCGAGCTTGCGCAGCACGGCATCCCGGTGGAAGTCCAGGTATCCGGCCAGCAGCTCGGCGGGGTCGCTCAGCGCCACCGAGGGCTCGGGCGGCGGTTCGATCATGTTGACCATGCCCGAAGACTAGAGGCAGGTGAGTCTTCCGGGCCGCCACAGCGAAGACTCAGCCCAGGGCCTGCACGACGTCGGCGACGAGGTCGGCGGTGTCCTCGCACCCGGCCGAGAGCCGCACGAAGCCCTCCGGCACCGGGTCGCCCCACTGCGCCCGCCGGTCCGCCGTGGTGTGCAGGCCGCCGAAGCTCGTCGCCGCCACGACCAGCCTGCTGCGCCGGACGAACTCCTCGACCGCACCGGCGTCGGCCAGCTCGAAGCGCAGCACCCCGCCCCAGCGGCGCATCTGCCGCCCCGCGAGCTCGTGCGCGGGGTCGGCGGCCATCCCCGGCCAGCGCAGGCCGGAGACCGCCGGGTGCTCGCGCAGGACCTCCGCCAGCGCCGCCGCGTTCTCGGCCTGCCGCGCCAGCCGCAGGTCCAGCGTCGCCATGCTGCGGTGCACCAGCCAGGTCTCGAACGGCCCGGGAATCGACCCGGACAGCGTGCGCGCCCGGACCAGCCGCTCGGCGAGCTCCTCGTCGCGCACCGAGACGTGGCCCATCAGCAGGTCGCTGTGCCCGGCCAGGGCCTTGGTGTCGCTGGCGACGACGATGTCGGCGCCGAGCTCCAGCGGACGCTGCCCGATCGGCGTCGCGGTGGTGTTGTCGACCGCCACCAGCGCGCCCGCCGCGTGCGCGCGCTCGGCGAGCGCGGCGATGTCGCAGACGTCGAGGCCCGGGTTCGACGGCGTTTCCAGCAGCACCAGCCGAACTCCGTCGAAGACGCCGTCCTCCCACGGTCCGGCGGTGGGGATCTCACGCACGTCGAGGGAGAGCTCGGCGAACTCGTCGCGCACCAGCTCCCTGGTGGCGTAGTAGCCGTCCGACGGCAGGATGAGCGCGTCCCCCGCGCGCAGCACCGACCGCAGCAGCGTGCTGATCGCGGCCATCCCCGACGGCAGCAGCACGCAGCGGCCACCGTCGAGCTCCCCGATCGCCTCTTCCAGCCCCCGCCAGCCCGGATTGCCCGCGCGGCCGTAGAAGTCGCCGCCGCCGAGGTGGTACGGCGCCGCGAACACCGGCCCGTGCGACAGCGGCGCGCCCGGTTCCGGCGCGGCCTGGCCACCGTGGACGCAGCGCGTGCCGTCCCCGTAGTCCGCCATCGGCGTTCCCACAGCCGTTCCTCCCTACTCCGCCTTGCGTTCGCGGCCCAGCAGCTCGGCCGCCGCCGGCCCGGGCTCGAGTCCTTCGTGGCAAACCCGGTGCACCACATCGGTGATCGGCATCTCCACGCCGGTGCGCGCGGCGAGCTGGCGGATCGACGAGCACGACTTCACGCCCTCGGCGACCTGCCCGTGCGCGGCGTCCTGGGCCTGCGCCAGCGTTTCGCCGCGGCCGAGGCGCTCGCCGAAGGTCCGGTTGCGCGACAGCGGCGACATGCAGGTGGCGACCAGGTCGCCGAGGCCGGCCAGGCCGGCGAAGGTCATCGGCTCGGCGCCGAGCGCCACCCCGAGCCGGGTGGTCTCGGCGAGTCCGCGGGTGATCAGCGACGACATCGTGTTGTGCCCGTAGCCGAGCCCGACGGCCATCCCGCAGGCCAGCGCGATCACGTTCTTGCACGCCCCGGCGAGCTCGATGCCGACCAGGTCGGTGTTGGTGTAGGGGCGGAAGTACGGCGTCGAGCACGCCTGCTGCAACGCGACGGCCCGGTCGTGGTCGTTGCACGCGACCACGGTCGCGGTCGGCTGCTCGGCGGCGATCTCGCGCGCCAGGTTCGGCCCGGACACCACGGCGACCTGCTCCATCGCGACGTCGGCCACCTCGCTGACGACCTCGCTCATCCGCTTGAGCGTGCTCAGCTCCACGCCCTTGGCGAGGCTGACCAGGGTCGCGCGCTCGGGCAACAGCGGTTGCCAACCCGCGAGGTTCTCCCGCAGCGTCTGGCTCGGCACGGCCAGCACCACCGCGTCGGTGCCGTGCATCGCCTCGGCCGCGTCGTCGGTCGCCCGCAGCCGTTGCGGCAGCACGATCCCCGGCAGGTAGCCGGCGTTGACGCGGGTGGAGTTGATCTCCTCGGCGACCTCGGTCCGCCGCGCCCACAGCGTCACGTCGGTCCCCGCGTCGGCGAGCACCTTCGCGAAGGTGGTGCCCCACGAGCCCGCGCCGAGCACGGCGACCTTCGCCGGGACGCGCCCGTTCTGATCCGCCTGCTCAGGCATCGCCATCTTCGCTCCGGCTGCGCTTGCGGGCCGCGGAGTAGTACTCGGCGGGCGGCTGCTCGCCGCGGATCTCACCGAGCAGGTCGCGGACCCGGTGCATCGCCAGGTCGGTGACCTCGCGCAGCAAATGGTTGTCCAGCTCCCGCCCGCGGTACGCCGACAGGTCCAGCGGCTCGCCGAACCGGAAGTGGACGGTCTTGCGCGGGAACGGCCGGAACTTCTTCCGGTAGTGGTCGTAGACGTCGCGGGTGCCCCACCGCGCCGCGGGCACCACCGGCACCTCGTGGCCCAGCGCCAGTCGCGCGATGCCGAACTTGGGCGTCATCGGCCAGCCTTCGGGGTCCTTGGTGATGGTGCCGTCCGGGTAGATGATGACGGCCTTGGACCCCTCCATCGCCTCGTGCGCCGCCCGCAGGCTCTTCTGCGCGTCGACGGTGCCCCGGTAGACGGGGATCTGCTCGACCCCGTTGAGGACGTTGCGCAGCACGGGCACGTTCCACAGCGTGTTCTTGGCCAGGAACCGCGGGATGCGCCCCGCCCGGTGCACGGTGACGGCGTCGAAGACGGGGTCCAGGTGCGAGACGTGGTTGAACACCAGCAGGACCGGGCCCTCGGCGGGGACGTTCTCCAGGCCCGTGACCCTGGTCCTGGCCAGCAGGCCGGTCAGGGGGTAGCAGACCGCCCGGGCCAGCCCCAGCCAGAACTTGCCGAGCCCGCGTGCTTTCTCGTTGGTGGTCCTCCGCCTGCGCCGGAGACTCCTCGGTTCGGTCACGCCCGACTCCTTCCGCGTCACGAGCGGCTGTCAACGTACCTTCCCGGCCGGGTGAAGCTCGCACAGCGGGCGGCCCTGCCGCCTGCGCGCCGCCGGGCGGAAGATGTCGGTCGTGACCACCGGTTCGCACCTCATCGTCCCGATCAAGCCGTTGCACCTGGCCAAGACGCGGCTGCGCGCCGCGGGCGCCGCACCCGCCGCGCATGCGGCGCTGGTCACGTCGGTGGCGTTGGACACCGTCGAGGCGGCTCGCGCCGCGCGGGGTGTCGCCGGGGTCGTGGTGGTGACCTCCGACGCGCGGCTGGCCGGCGCGTTCGCCGCGATGGGCGTGGAGGTCGTGCCCGACACCCCCTCCGCGGGCCTGAACGAGGCGCTGCGCCACGCCGACGCGCTGCTGCGGGCGAGAGCCTCCGTGCGCCGCGTCGGCGCACTGCAGGCCGACCTGCCCGCGCTGCGGCCGGAAGATCTCGCGGACGCGCTCGACGCGGCCGGTGACGACCGCTCGCACTGCCCGGACCGCCAGGCCACCGGCACGACGCTGCTGCTGGCCGAACCCGGCCGCCCGCTGGACCCCCGCTTCGGGATCGGGTCGTCGGCCGCCCACGAGCGTTCCGGCGCCAAGACTCTCCACGGCCCGTGGGACTCGCTGCGTTGCGACGTCGACACCACCGACGACCTCCGCGCAGCCTCCCAGCTCGGTCTCGGACCTCGCACCCGCTCCCATCTGGCCGACCGCCCGCGGTAACCCGCCGGGCGGGACCGGTGACCGACGGCGACCGCGGCTCGGCGGGCTCGAGGTGGTGCAGCCCTCAAAGGTCGAGCGAAGGTGCCCTGATGAGTGACAATGGACGCCGTGAGTACGGACAGCAGCGATCGGGACGGGAAGCCGCCGCGCAGGTCTCGGGCGGCCGCCGAAGGCAGGACGACCACCACCCGCCGCGACCCCGTTTCGGCCCGGCGCGGCACCACCGCGCCGGACGTCCTGACGGGCCCCGCGACGGCCGAACCCCGCGACTCCCGCGTACCGGCAGCCCCACCCGCGGCGACCCGCGCGGCGATCATCACCGACCTGCCGGAGGACCGCTACCTCAACCGGGAGCTGTCCTGGCTCGACTTCAACGCCCGGGTGCTGGCGATAGCCGAGGACTCGTCGCAGCCGGTGCTGGAGCGCGCCAAGTTCCTGGCGATCTTCGCGTCCAACCTGGACGAGTTCTACATGGTCCGGGTTGCCGGGCTCAAGCGCCGCGAGGAGACGGGGCTCTCGGTGCGCAGCGCCGACGGCCTCACCCCGCACGAGCAGCTCGCCAGGATCGCCGCCCGCAACCAGGACCTCACCGAGAAGCAGGGCCGCATCTTCCTCGACGAGCTGCTGCCCGAACTGGCCGCCAACGGCATCCGGATCCTGGCGTGGGACAAGCTGGACGAGCCCGACCAGCAGAAGCTGAGCACCTACTTCGAGGACCACATCTTCCCGGTGCTGACCCCGCTGGCGGTCGATCCGGCACACCCGTTCCCCTACATCTCGGGACTCTCGCTCAACCTCGCGGTCACCGTGGCCGACCCGGACGCGGGCATCCGGCGCTTCGCCAGGGTCAAAGTTCCCGACAACGTCCCGCGGCTGATCCGGGTGGAATCCGACCGGGAGAGCGAGCAAGCCACCTTCCTGCCGCTGGAGGAGCTCATCGCGGCGCACCTGGACAAGCTCTTCCCCGGCATGGTCGTCACCGAGCACCACATCTTCCGGGTCACCCGCAACGCCGACCTGGAGGTCGAGGAGGACCGCGACGAGGACCTGCTGCAGGCGATGGAGCGGGAGCTCGCGCGGCGGCGCTTCGGGCCGCCGGTGCGGCTGGAGGTCACCGAGACCATGAGCGAGAACATGCTCGAGCTGCTGCTGCGGGAGCTGGAGGTCGACCAGCACGACGTGGTCGAGGTGCCCGGGCTGCTCGACCTGTCCTGCCTGTTCCAGCTCGACAAGCTGCAGCGGCCGGACCTGAAGGAGCCACCCTTCGTCCCGGCCACCCACCCGGCCTTCGCCGAGGTGCAGACGCCCAAGAGCATCTTCTCGACGCTGCGCGAGGGCGACGTGCTGGTGCACCACCCCTACGACGCGTTCTCCACGTCGGTCCAGCGCTTCATCGAGCAGGCCGCCGCCGATCCGCACGTGCTGGCCATCAAGCAGACCCTGTACCGCACCTCAGGTGACTCGCCGATCGTCAACGCGCTCATCGACGCCGCGGAGGCCGGCAAGCAGGTCGTGGCGCTGGTGGAGCTCAAGGCGCGCTTCGACGAGCAGGCCAACATCCAGTGGGCGCGGACCCTGGAGCGCGCAGGCGTGCACGTGGTGTACGGGCTCGTGGGGCTCAAGACGCACTGCAAGACCGCGCTAGTGGTGCGGCAGGAGGGTTCCACCATCCGCCGCTACTGCCACCTCGGCACCGGCAACTACAACCCCAAGACGGCCCGCATCTACGAGGACCTCGGGCTGCTGACCGCCTCCGCCGAGATCGGCGCCGACCTCACCGACCTGTTCAACGTCCTCACCGGTTACGCCCGTCACGGCGAGTACCGGCGGATCCTGGTGTCGCCGCAGGGCATCCGCAACGGCATCAAGAAGCGCATCGAGGCCGAGGCGGCGCTGGCCGCCGAGGGCCTGCCGTGCGGGATCCGGATGAAGGTGAACTCGCTCGTCGACGAGCAGATCATCGACGCCCTCTACCGCGCCTCGCTGGCCGGCGTGCCCATCAGCGTCGTGGTGCGCGGGATCTGCGCGCTCAAGGCGGGCGTGCCCGGGCTGAGCGAGAACATCGAGGTGCGCTCGATCCTCGGGCGCTTCCTGGAGCACTCCCGGGTGTTCCACTTCGTCGGCATCGACGAGCACTGGATCGGCAGCGCCGACATGATGCACCGCAACCTCGACCGGCGGATCGAAACCCAGGTGCGGGTCACCGATCCCAAGCTCACCGCCCAACTCGACGGCATGATGGACTCCGCGCTGGACCCAGCCACCCGCTGCTGGGTCCTCAACGCCAAGGGCGACTGGGAGGCGTCGCCGCGCAGCGGCGAGCGGGTCAAGGACCACCAGGCCGAGATGCTGCGCCAGCACGGCGCGAAGGTGTCCTGACGATGGGGGCGAGCCAGAACCAGCCGATCTTCGAGGAAGTCGAGCCCGGACCGGCCGTTGCCGCGGTCGTCCGCGCGGCGGGCGCGGTGCTTTGGCGCCCCGCGCCGGACGGCGGGATCGAGGTCGCCGTCGTGCACCGGCCCCGCTACGACGACTGGTCGCTGCCCAAGGGCAAGCTGGATCCGGGCGAGCTCGCCGCGCACGCGGCGGTGCGGGAGGTCGAGGAGGAGACCGGCTTCCGGTGCGTGCTGTCGCGGTTGCTCACGCGCGTGAACTATCCCGTCCCCGCCCGCGATGGCGGGCGGGCCGAGAAGGTCGTCGACTACTTCGCCGCTCGCGCGGGAAGTGGCCGTTTCACGCCCAATGCGGAAGTCGACGAACTGCGGTGGACGAGCACCGAATGCGCGCGGCGACTGGTCAGTTATCCACACGATTCGCGCGTGCTCGGCGCATTCGACGCGCTTCCGCCGGATGCGCCGACCGTCCTTCTGGTACGCCACGCCAAAGCGGGGAAACGGGCGGATTGGACCGGTGACGACGTGCTCCGCCCGCTCACCGAACCCGGTATCCGCCAGCGCGACGCATTGCATTCGCTGTTGCGGTTGTTCGGCCCGGAGCGGGTCCATTCGGCGCCGCGAACCCGGTGCGACCAGACCGTGGAGCCGCTCGCGGCCGAACTGGGCGCGGTGGTGGAACCGGAGCCCCTGCTGTCCGAAGAGGGCTACGTGGCCGACCCCGAGGCGGGGCTTCGGCGCCTGCTGCGGATCGCAGCCGAGCCGGGGACTGCCGTGGTGTGCAGCCAGGGCGGCGTGATTCCGGACCTGGTGGCCCGGCTGGCCGACCGGGGCGGGTTCTCCCTCGGCGAGGTGCACAGCCGCAAGGGCAGCGTGTGGACGCTGGCGTTCCGGCGCGACCACGACCGGACCGACGGCGCGGCGCCGAACCTGCGCCTGGCGGCTGCCGACTACCTGGACGACCCGGTCACCTGACGCGCGAGGCGGGCCTTCCGGCCCGCCCGCACACCGCCCCGAACGCCGTGAACGGGCGGCGTCCTACCCGCGTGGGGTCAGGACGCCACCCGTTCAGGCCCGAGAATCGACTCGCCTGGAAAGCGAGTGCTCACTTCTTGGTGGTCTTGCGCGTCGTGGTCGACTTCCGGGTCGCCGGACGCGTCGTCTTGGCGGTCGACGACTTGGCCGTGCTCTTGGCCGCGGTCTTCGGGGCCGCCTTGGCGGTGGTCGCCTTCTTCGGCGCCGCCTTGGAGGCGGTCGACCTGCTGGTGGTGGCGGCCTTGGTGGTGGTCCGCGCCTTGGTCGTGCCGGCCTTGGCGGTGGTCGACTTGGTGGCGCGGGTGCCCGCCGTCTTGGTGGCGGCGGACTTCGACGCGGTGGCACGGGTCGTGGAGGTCTTCGCGGCGGCGGCACGGGTGCCCGCGGCCTTCGTGGTCGAGGCCCGGGTGCCCGACTTCGCCGAGCTCAGGCGCGGCAGTTTGCGGGTGCCGCCGATGACTTCCTTGAACTGGGTGCCCGCGCGGAAGGCGGGGACGTTGGTCTTCTTCACCTTGACGGCCTCGCCGGTGCGCGGGTTGCGAGCCGTGCGGGCGGCGCGGGCGCGCTTCTCGAAAACACCGAAGCCGGTGATGTTGACCTTTTCGCCCTTGTTGACCTGGCGGACGATGATGTCCACCACGTCCTCCACCGCCTTGCTCGCGGTCTTCTTGTCTCCGAGGCGTTCCGCCAGAGCCTCAATGAGTTGGGCCTTGTTCACTTCAGTCCCTCCCAGGACAACAACGGCCCCGTCGGGCCGACTCATGCCCACGGTAAAGCCCCGAACAAACAAATGCCATTCGCCACGCCCCATTTTTTCGTTGGCGCATCGGCAATCGTGTCTGTCCGGAGCGGTCCCCGGGCCCTCCCGGGGGACTGTTCTGTTGAGTTCCCGGGGGCGCGTTTTTCCTTTCACGAGGGGAAAAACGCGCCCCGGAGCGGCCTCCCGATCAGCCCGCGCGGGCGGGCAGGGTGGCCGGTTTGAAGCTCGGCCGGGTCTTCTCAAAAGTGTCGATCGTCTCGGCCTGCCGGAGGGTCAGGCCGATGTCGTCGAGACCTTCCAGCAGCCGCCAGCGGGTGTAGTCGTCGATCTCGAAGGGCACCGTGAGGTCCTTGGCGTGCACCGTGCGGGCCTCCAGGTCGACCGTCACCGAGGTGCCCGGCTCGGTCTCCAGCACCTTCCAGAGCAGTTCCACATCGGACTGCTCGCAGCGGGCCGCCAGCAGCCCCTGCTTGCCGGAGTTGCCCCGGAAGATGTCGGCGAAGCGGGAGGAGATGACCACTCGGAACCCGTAGTCCTTCAGCGCCCAGACGGCGTGCTCCCGGGAGGAGCCGGTGCCGAAGTCGGGTCCGGCGACCAGAACGCTGCCGTTGCGGAAGTGCGGGTTGTTGAGGATGAAGTCATCGTCGGCCCGCCAGGCGGCGAACAGGGCGTCCTCGAAGCCGGTCCGGGAGACCCGCTTGAGGTAGACCGCCGGGATGATCTGGTCGGTGTCCACGTTGGACCGGCGCAGGGGCACGCCGACCCCGGTGTGCGTCTTGAACGGTTCCATCGTCGCTGCTCCTGGTGGGTAGGGGGTCAGTCGAGGTCTTCGGGCGAGGAGAGGGTGCCGCGCACCGCGGTCGCGGCGGCCACCAGCGGCGAGACCAGGTGGGTGCGGCCGCCCTTTCCTTGCCTGCCCTCGAAGTTACGGTTGGAGGTCGACGCGCTGCGCTCCCCGGGGGTGAGCTGGTCGGGGTTCATGCCCAGGCACATCGAACAACCGGCCGAACGCCATTCCGCCCCGGCGGCGGTGAAAACCTCGTTGAGCCCCTCGGCCTCGGCCTGCTTGCGGACCCTCATCGAGCCCGGGACGACCAGCATGCGCACCTCCGAAGCCACCTTGCGGCCCTTCAGAACGTCCGCTGCGGCCCGAAGATCTTCGATCCGGCCGTTGGTGCAGGAACCGAGGAACACCGTGTCCACGGCCACCTCGCGCAGCGGAGTGCCCGCTTCCAGGCCCATGTAGTCCAACGCCTTCTCGGTCGCGAAGCGCTCGCTCTCGTCGGCGATGGCGGCGGGGTCCGGGATCCGAGCGCCCAGCGGCAGGCCCTGACCGGGGTTGGTGCCCCACGTGACGAACGGGGTCAGCTCGTCGGCGTCGAGGGTCACCTCGGCGTCGAACTCGGCGTCCTCGTCGGTGCGAAGCGTCTTCCAGTACTCGACCGCGGCGTCCCACTCCGTGCCCTCCGGGGCGTGCGGACGGCCCTGCAGGTAGGCGAAAGTGGTCTCGTCGGGCGCGATCATGCCGGCCCGCGCACCCGCCTCGATCGACATGTTGCACATCGTCATGCGGGCTTCCATCGACATCTTCTCGACGGCGCTGCCCCGGTACTCCAGCACGTAGCCCTGCCCGCCGCCGGTGCCGATCTTGGCGATGACGGCCAGGATCACGTCCTTGCTCGTGACCCCCGGGCGCAGCGTGCCCTCGATGTTGATGGCCATGGTCTTGAAGGGACGCAACGGAAGCGTCTGCGTCGCCAGCACGTGCTCGACCTCGGAGGTGCCGATGCCGAAGGCCAGCGCGCCGAACGCGCCGTGGGTCGAGGTGTGGCTGTCGCCGCAGACGACGGTCGTGCCGGGCTGGGTGAGGCCGAGCTGGGGCCCCACCACGTGCACGATGCCCTGCTCGGCGTCGCCCATCGGGTGCAGGCGGATGCCGAACTCCTCGCAGTTGCGCCGCAGGGTGTCGACCTGGGTCCGCGAAACCGGGTCCGCGATCGGCAGGTCGATGCCCGTGGTGGGCACGTTGTGGTCCTCGGTGGCCAGCGTCAGGTCGGGACGGCGCACCTGCCGCCCCGCCAGGCGCAGCCCCTCGAAGGCCTGCGGGCTGGTGACCTCGTGAACGAGGTGGAGGTCGATGTAGAGCAGGTCGGGCTCGTAGCCCTCGCCGCGGCGCACGATGTGCGCTTCCCAGACCTTCTCCGCGAGCGTCTTGCCCATCGCTCCTCCGCGTCGAGCAGTGGTGACCCCGGCCGGGGTCACATCCCATGAAGTGGACTTCCCAGATGACGAGAAGTTAGTATCGGTACGTGGGACAGCATAGCGGTATCGGAGTACTGGACAAGGCGGTGGCCGTCATGCAGGCCGTCGCCAGCGAACCGTGCGGCCTCGCCGAGCTGTGCAGCCGGACCGGGCTGCCCAGAGCGACCGCGCACCGGCTGGCCGTGGGCCTGGAGGTGCACCGCCTGCTGCGGCGCGGCTCCGACGGCCGCTGGCGCCCCGGGGCCGCGCTGGCCGAGCTCGCGGGCGGGGCGGTCGACCCGCTCCTGGAGGCGGCCGCCCAGGTGCTGCCCAAACTGCGGGACGTCACCGGGGAGAGCGTGCAGCTCTACCGCCGGGACGGGATGCAGCGGCTGTGCATCGCGGCGGCGGAGCCGCCGAGCGGCCTGCGCGACACGGTGCCGGTCGGCAGCGCGCTGCCGATGGCGGCGGGTTCCGGCGCCAAGGTGCTCGCCGCGTGGGCCGACCCGGCGACGCAGCGGGCCGTGCTGGCCGAGGCGGTCTTCGGCGAGCGGACCCTGATGGAGGTCAAGCGCCGCGGCTGGGCCCAGAGCGTCGCCGAGCGCGAGTCCGGGGTGGCCAGCGTGTCGGCGCCGGTCCGCGACTCCGGCGGCAACGTGGTGGCGGCCATATCGGTGTCCGGGCCGATCGACCGGATGGGGCGCCGCCCGGGCGCCCGCTGGGCGGCGGACCTGCTGGCCGCAGCGGACGGGCTGCAGAACCGCCTCTGAGGCGCCGCGAGCGGGTCGTGGCGGCCCGTTGCCCTCGCGCCACGACCCGACGCGGCGGAGAACGCCTCAGCGGCCGGGAGCGGCACGCTCCACCCGCCGGCCAAGTGCCCCGACGGCCCGCCCACAGCACACGCGCGCTGACGCCGGCCCGCCACCGAGGCAAGCGAAAAGCGGCGGGGCCGGTATGTCCTCGACACACCGGCCCCGCCGCTTCTTCCGTAGTCCCGACGGGATTTGAACCCGCGCTACCGCCTTGAGAGGGCGGCGTCCTAGGCCGCTAGACGACGGGACCGCGCTACGGGTAAAAGACTACAACACCCATTCACGTCCCTCGCACACCCCCCTCCCCCAACCCATCACCGCAGGCAGAAGCCCCACACACCCCAAGCACCACCCCGAACCCGCCGAAGCCGTGCCCCAGACCTCCGGTGTAACACCGCCCACACCCACAGGTACGGCACACCCATTCCGCCCGTATGGCTATGGCTTGGACGTAGTCGTGCGAGGTGTCCGATATCGGTCGTGCAATGCGAGCAGCGGCAAGCATCCGGCTATCGGCGATCCAATGGCTGAGTGCGGCGAGGGGACATGGGGCTGTGTTGGCGCGCTCCGAAACCGCGCACCACAAGTCATTGAGGCCGTTGGACAAGCAACTCCGCCGAAAGCCGGGGGCGAAGCCGGGACACCCAGGGGGCCGGGACAAGCCCCACCGGAAAGCCAGGCGCGATGTATGGACCGCTGAAAGGCCACGGGTGAAGTCAGGACCCCCCAAAGCCAGGGTGAAGCCGGGACCGCCCCCAATGCCAGGGGTGAAGTGAAGTGAAGTTCCGTTCTGCTGGTCCCAACCCAGGCCGGGAACTCCCCAAAAGCAAGGAGCCGACGAAAAGCAACCACCGCACCGTGGGGGCCCCGGAGGGCTCGGCCCCCCGACAACAAAACGAAACGGACCCCACTCGCGCTCTACGCGAGTAGGGTCCGCCCATCCGTGTAGTCCCGACGGGATTTGAACCCGCGCTACCGCCTTGAGAGGGCGGCGTCCTAGGCCGCTAGACGACGGGACCGCGTGAGATCACCGAGTCGATATCGGCTGGCGATGCCGACTTCGGATCTTCTCGCTGGGGTACCAGGACTCGAACCTAGACTAACTGAACCAGAATCAGTCGTGCTGCCGATTACACCATACCCCATCGGCTTCGACGTCCAGCCGCTCGTTTCCGGGCTTCTCGGAGGAAGTCCGGCTCCCGGGCCGCTGTCCGCCTTGCTGCAGAGAATATTAGACCATCGCCCGAAGGCCCCGGAAAACACCCCCCTCCTCGGGGGATTTTCGCAGGTGAGCAAGGCAGTGGCGACCCGGGAGCCGGGCGCGGTCAGCGGACCGGTCCGAAGACCTCCCGGCAGTCCTGGGAGGCCATGTGGCGATCCTGGGCGGGCATCCAGCCCTGCGTCTGGACGAGGTCCGGGTGCAGGTCGCACACGAGCAGTTCGGGCAGCTCGCTCAAGCTGTTGATCACGCGCACCCCCGCGGGCGGATCGACCCGCTGCGCGCCGCGGTTGAGCCAGACGCCGTGCATGCCGGCCGCCGACGCGCCCTGCGCGTCGGTGTCGAGCCGGTCGCCGACGTGCACGACCTCCTCGGGTCGCATGTCCAGCGCCGCGCACGCGGCCTCGAAGATCCCGGCCTCGGGTTTGGCGATGCCGACCTCGCCGGAGATCAGCAGCGCGTCGAAGGCGTCGGCGAGCCCGATCGAGGCGATCTTCTTGCGCTGGTACGCGCTGGGCGCGTTGGTGATGACCGCCAGCTTCAGGCCGGCGGCGCGCAGCCACTCCAGGCACGGTGCGGCGTCGTCGAAGAGCTTCCAAGCGCGCTGCATCGCCGCCATGCGCACCGATTCGCGGCGCGCCGCCTCCGCGTCGCTGAGCTCCTCCCCGAAGGCGGCGAAGAACGCGCGGGTGCGTTCGGTGCACATCGAGTCGAAGCCGATCTCGCCGGCGACGAACCGCGCGTAGTGCTCCTCCGTCGTCCGCCGCCACACCGGCCACGCGCCGTCGTTGCCTACCAGCGCGTGCAGTCCTTGCCGGGAGGAGGACTCGTTGTCCAGCAGTGTGTCGTCGATGTCCAGGCACACCGCACGAACGCGGCCGACCTTGGTCTGTACGGGTGGGCGAGCTGCCGATATCTCAAGCGCGGATGTCACTCCGAGAGGCTAGGCGTTCACATGCCGTATTCGACTCGCCCAAGTCGGTGATACTGGAGGCGCTGATTCGGTTGAGTGCGAAAGTAGGCCCACCCGCGGCCGATCAGCCCAGCGGTGCGCGCAGACGTCGCAGCGACACCTCGCGCCCCAGCAGTTCCATCGACTCGTACAGCGGCGGCGAGACGGTGCGTCCGGTGACGGCCACCCGCACCGGCGCGAAGGCCTTGCGCGGCTTGATGCCGAGGCCGTCGACGACCGACTCCTTGAGGGCGGCCTCGATCGCCTCCGTGGTCCACTCCGGCAGCGCCTCCAGCGCCGAGACGGCTGCTTCCAGCACCGGCCTGGCGTCCTCGCCCAGAGCCTTCTCGGCCGAGGCCGGGTCCGGGGCGAAGTCGTCGCCGTCGAACAGGAACCGCATCATGCCCACCGCGTCGGAGAGCACGATCAGCCGCTCCTGCACCAGCGGTGCCGCGGCGCGGACCGTGGCGAGCTGCTCCTCGGTCGGCTCGGCCGGGAGCACACCGCCGGAGACGAGGTAGGGCACCACGCGCTCGAGGAAGTCGTCCGGCGCCAGCGCGCGCAGGTGCGCGGAGTTGATGGCGTCGGCCTTCTTCTGGTCGAAGCGGGCGGGGTTGGAGCTGACGCGGCCGATCTCGAACGCCTCGACCATCTCGTCGAGCGTGAAGACGTCGCGGTCCTCGGAGATCGACCAGCCGAGCAGCGCGAGGTAGTTCAGCAGCCCCTCCGGCAGGAAACCCCTGTCCCGGTGGTGGAACAGGTTGGACTGCGGGTCGCGCTTGGAGAGCTTCTTGTTGCCCTCCCCCATGACGAACGGCAGGTGGCCGAACTCGGGGGTGAAGTCGGTGACGCCGATGCGGCGCAGCGCGTCGTAGAGCGCGATCTGGCGCGGGGTGGAGGACAGCAGGTCCTCGCCGCGCAGCACGTGGGTTATGCGCATGAGCGCGTCGTCGACCGGGTTGGTCAGGGTGTAGAGGGCGTCGCCGTTGCCCCGCACCAGCACCGGGTCGGGCACCGAGCCCGCCGGGAAGGTGATCTCCCCGCGGACCAGGTCGGCGAAGGTGATGTCGTGCTCGGGCATCCGCAGGCGCAGCACCGCGTTGCGACCCTCGGCGCGGAAGGCGGCCTTCTGCTCGTCGGTGAGGTCGCGGTCGGCGTTGTCGTAGCCGAGCTTGGGGTCGCGTCCGGCCGCCCGGTGCCGGGCCTCGACCTCCTCGGGGGTGGAGAACGACTCGTAGAGCTCGCCCGCCTCCAGCAGCCGCCGAGCGATGTCGGCGTAGATGTCGCGCCGCTCGCTCTGCCGGTAGGGGCCGTACTCGCCGCCGACCTCGGGGCCCTCGTCCCAGTCGAGCCCGAGCCAGCGCAGCGCGTCGAGCAGCGCCTGGTAGGACTCCTCGCTGTCCCGGCTGGCGTCGGTGTCCTCGATGCGGAACACCAGCTTGCCCTGGTTGTGCCGGGCGAAGACCCAGTTGTAGAGGGCGGTGCGGACCAGGCCGACGTGCGGGGTGCCCGTCGGCGAGGGGCAGAACCTCGCCCGCACGGCGCGGTTCGGCTCGTGGCCCGAGACTGCTTCTGCGGTGGCTTCTGGCGTGCTCATAACGCGTTCAGCGTATCCAGTCGGCTTCCGCCCTTGACCGGCGAGTCCCGGCAGGGCACCCTGAAGTTATTCAACATGCGTTGAAAACTTGGAGGATCGCGATGGAGCGAACGACGTGTTGCATCGTCGGCGGCGGTCCCGCCGGCATGGTCCTCGGACTGCTGCTGGCCCGGGCGGGGGTCGAGGTCACCGTGCTGGAGAAGCACAACGACTTCCTGCGCGACTTCCGCGGCGACACGGTGCACCCGACCACCCTCCAGCTCATGGACGACCTCGGGCTCGCCGAGCGGTTCGCCGAGCTGCCCCAGCGCAGGCTCCAGACCGTGCGCGTGCCCACCGGTCCGGAGGGGCGGTTCCTGACGCTCGGCGACTTCCGGACGCTGCCGATCAAGTACAACTACATCGCCCTGGTGCCGCAGTGGGACTTCCTGGACATGCTGGCCGACGCGGCCAAGCAGGAACCCACCTTCCAGCTCCGGATGAACACCGAGGTCACCGACCTGGTCCGGGAGGGCGGCCGGGTCAACGGCGTGCGCTACCGCACCAGCGACGGCACGACCGGGGAGCTGCGCGCCACCATCACCGTCGCCTGCGACGGCCGCAGGTCGCTCGTGCGCGACCTGCCGGAGCTGGGGCTGCGCGACTTCCCCACCCCGATGGACGTGCGCTGGTTCAAGGTCCCGCGCGACTCCGAAGACCCCGCAGGCGCGATCGGCATGATCCGCCGGGGCTCGTTCACCGCGATGATCGACCGCGGCGACTACTTCCAGGTCGCCCACATCATCGCCAAAGACACCGACGCCGAGGACCGCGCGGGGCCGATCGAGGCGTTCAACGAGCGGCTGCGCGCGAACATCCCGTGGCTCGGGGACCGGGAGCTGGTGCGCGACTGGGACGACGTGAAGCTCCTGCACGTCACGCTGGACCGGTTGCGCAAGTGGCACCTGCCGGGCCTGCTGGCCATCGGGGACGCGGCGCACGCGATGTCGCCGGTGGGCGGCATCGGCATCAACCTGGCCGTGCAGGACGCCGTCGCCGCGGCTCGCCACCTCGCCGAACCGCTGCGCGAGAAGCGCCTGCGGCGCGGGCACGTGGTGGCCGTCCAGCGCAGGCGCTGGCTCACCACCGCGCTGGTCCAGCGCCTGCAGCGCGCGATCCACGACAACGTCGTGGAACCGGCGCTGCGCGGGGAGATCGACTTCACCGACAGCATCCACCCGCCGCTGCCGCTGCGCGTGGCGAACAGGCTGCCGTGGCTGCGCCGGGTCCCCGCCTACCTGCTCGCGTACGGGGCGATGCGGGAACGGCCGCCGAAGGTGTCGCTGCGCTGAGAACGCGGCGCCCGGGCCGCGGCTCCGTTGTGGAACCGCGGCCCGCCTGGCTTCAGCCCTGCTGCACCGGGTTGGTCAGGGTGCCGAGGCCGTCGATGGAGACCGAGACCTTCTGGCCCGGCTGCATCGGGCCGACGCCCGCCGGGGTGCCGGTGAGGATGACGTCACCGGGCAGCAGCGTCATGATCCGGGAGACCCAGGACACCAGCGCGCTGACGTCGTGCAGCAGCAGCGAGGTGCGGGCGTCCTGCTTGACCTCGCCGTCGAGCTCGGTGCGCAGCGCGAGGTCGGCGGGGTCGACGGTGGTGTCGATCCACGGTCCCAGCGGGCAGAAGGTGTCGTAGCCCTTGGCCCGCGTCCACTGCCCGTCGGCCTTCTGCTGGTCGCGCGCGGTGACGTCGTTGGCGATGGTGTAGCCGAGCACGACGTCGGTTCCGCGCGCCTCGGGGACGTCCTTGCACGGCTGGCCGATCACGGCCGCCAGCTCGCCCTCGAAGTCCACCCGCTCGGAGTTGGCGGGCAGCTTGATCGGGGAGTTGGGCCCGACCACCGAGGTGGAGGGCTTCATGAAGATGACCGGCGTCTCCGGTGCCTCGCCGCCCATCTCCCTGGCGTGGTCGGCGTAGTTCTTGCCCACGCAGATCACCTTCGACGGCAGGATCGGGGCAAGCAGCCGGACGTCGGCCATCGGCCACCTGCGCCCGGTGAAGGTCGGGTCGCCGAACGGGTGCTGGTCGATCTCGACGGCGAGCACCTTCTCCTTCGGCGCGGCGGGATCCGGTTCGAGCGCGACGAAAGACACCCCGTCGGAGTGGGCGACACGTGCCAGGCGCAAGGCAGGACCTCCGTAGTCAGTCAGTAGAACCGCGGCGCACGGACCCCTCAAGGATCCCATGCGGCCGAAGTGGACCGTCCGGCCCCGGCACGCGGCACCCCGTCCCGGCACCGCGGAAGCGGGCCGGAGCCGTAGCCGGGCGAGGCGACGGCGTGCCGCGGCGGAAGCCGATACCCCGGTCAGGACTTGCGGGAGGCGACCGCGTCGCGCCGCATGGCCTTGAACGCCAGCGCGTCGCACAGCGCCAGCCAGCTCGCCTCGACGATGCTGCCGTGCACACCGACCGTGGTCCACTCCTGGTCGCCGTCGCGGGACTCGACGAGCACCCGGGTCACGGCCTCGGTGCCGTGGGTGTCGGTGAGGATGCGGACCTTGTAGTCGGCCAGCTCGACCGACTCCACCCACGGCAGGTGCGGCACCAGCGCCTTGCGCAACGCGGCGTCGAGCGCGTTCACCGGCCCGTTGCCCTCCGCGGTGGCGATGACGCGCTCCTGCCCGACGTGGACCTTGACGGTCGCCTCCGACACCACCGAACCGTCCTGGGCGTGGTCGAGCAGGACCCGGTAGGACTCCAGCTCGAACGGCGCGTCGGGCGGGGCCTGCTCGCCCTCGGCCGCCGCGACCTCGCGGCGCAGCAGCAGTTCCAGCGAGGCGTCGGCGGCCTCGAACGACCACCCGCGCGCCTCCAGCTCCTTCACCCGCCGCACTGCGCCGGTGACCGCATCGGGCGAGTCGCTGAGGTCCATGCCGAGCTCGGCGCCCTTGAGCTCCAGGCTGGCGCGGCCGGCCATCTCGGTGACCAGCACGCGCATCCCGTTGCCCACCCGGGCGGGGTCGATGTGGTTGTAGAGCTCCGGGTCCACCTTGATCGCGCTGGCGTGCAGACCGGCCTTGTGCGCGAACGTCGACGTGCCGACGTAGGCCTGGTGGGTGTCCGGCGCGAGGTTGGCGATCTCGGCGATCGCGTGCGAGACCCTGGTGAGCTCGGCGAGCCTGCCCTCCGGCAGCACCGGCATGTCCAGCTTGGTCGCGAGGTTGCCGATCACCGGGAACAGGTCGGCGTTGCCCGCCCGCTCGCCGTAGCCGTTGGCGGTGCACTGCACGTGGGTGGCACCGGCCTGCGCGGCGGCGACGGTGTTGGCGACGGCGCAGCCGGTGTCGTCCTGGCAGTGGATGCCGACCCGGAAACCGGTGCGCGCGACGACCTCGGTGACCGTCTCGGCGAGCTGCGTCGGGAGCTGCCCGCCGTTGGTGTCGCACAGGACCACGACGTCGGCGCCCGCACCGGCGGCGGCCTCCAGGACCCGCAGCGAGGTGTCCGGGTCGAAGGCGTAGCCGTCGAAGAAGTGCTCGGCGTCGAGGAAGACCCGGCGGCCCTCGCCGACCAGGAAGCGCACCGTGTCGGCGACCATCGCGCAGTTCTCGGCCACGTCGGTGCGCAGCGCGCGCTCGATGTGCCTGCGGTCGGACTTGGCGACCAGCGTCACGACCGGGGCCTGGGAGTCGAGCAGCGCACGCACCTGCGGGTCATCGTGCGCCTGGGTGCCCGCACGGCGGGTGGAGCCGAAGGCCACGAGCGCGGCGTGGCGCAGTTCGAGCTCGCCCGCGGCGGCGCGGTGGAAGAACTCGGTGTCCTTCGGCAGGGCGCCGGGCCAGCCGCCTTCGATGAAGCCGACCCCCAGCGAGTCCAGCAGCCTGGCCACGGCGATCTTGTCGGTGACCGAGTAGGAGATGCCTTCCCGCTGGGCGCCGTCGCGCAGGGTCGTGTCGTAGACGTGGAACTCGTCGCCCAGGGGTGTTCCTGCCGGAGTCGTGCGAGTCACTGGGGTCTCCCGTCGGCTGGGGGTGGAGGCGTTTCGAGACACAAAAAAGACCCCCCGCGAATGCGAGAGGTCTGCGCGCCGGGGGTGCGGAGTCGTCACCCGGCGCGCTGGCCGATAATGATCGTGCTGTGGAAAGCCACGCCCGTATGCTGCCACATCCGGAATTGGAACCAAGCCCTGGGCCAGCAATCCCACTTCGTGGAACCGCGACAGTACTCGCACGCGACTCTGAGTACGGTTCGCGGCGCGATGGATGTCGGTTCGGGAATAGATCGAATTCACTGTTTCGATTCGCTGGCGAATTCGTACATAGTCCGCCGAACGTGCGCAATCGTGCTAATCGGACTCCGCACGCCTTTTGATGGCGTCCAGCTTCCGGTCCCAGCTCGCGGCCAGCGCTGCCATCCAGCGCGCGGTGAGGTCCAGCGGCTCCGGCCGCACCGCGTAGCGGACCTCCCGGCCGTGCCGGCGCGCGACCACCAGTCCGGCCGACTCCAGCACGCCCAGGTGCTTCACGACCGCCTGCCGCGACACCGGCAGCCCGGCCGCCAGCCCCGTCGCGCTCGCCTCGCCCCGCTCGCCGAGGAGGTCGAGCAGCCGCCGCCGGGTGGGGTCCGACAGCGCCACCAGGACCTCGTCGACCCCGCTGCCGCCGCGCTCGCTCACCCTCGCCGCTTCTCCGCGTTCCGCTTGACCTCGCCGATGACCTGCGCCCACCCGCCGGTGTTGTCGTCCCAGGCGTCGCGCCGCTTCTGCTCGCCCAGCTCGAGCGCGGCGAAGCCGCTCTCCACCACCCGCAGCCGGGTGCCGTGCGCTTCTTCGGTCAGGGTGAACTCCACCAGCGTCGAGTTGCCCTCCACCGGCTCCTCCCCCGGGAAGGCGCTGGCCCACCGGTAGGAGAGGCGGCGGTGCGGGTCGACCTTCTCGATGCGCTGCGGGAAGCTGCCGTACTCGTGGTGCTCGGACACCAGCAGCGCACCCTCCTCCACGCGGGCGCCCGCCGGGTCCGCCTCCCCCAGCCAGAACGAGGGCTCGACCAGCTCCGCCCACACCTGATCGAGCGGTGCGGCGATCACGACCTCGCGTTCGATCCTGTCGGCGACCATGGCCGGCTCCTTCCTCCGCGACTCCAGACGCAACCCCAGGGTTGCACGTACCGGAGGGCGGTGCAACCGCACGGTTGCACCTCGATGCGGAGAAAAGCGCCTCCCCCGTGCCGGGGAAGGCGCCTTCCTGCGGTTTCGGCGTGCCGGACGCCGGGCCTCACGCCTGCTGGGCCACCTCGCGGGAGGAGACCAGCGCCGCGAGCCGGTCGCCGATGGCGAACGTCGCGCCCGGGGCAGAGTGGTCGCGGGTCGCGAGGTCGAACGCGACCGCGGCCTCGACCCTGCGGGCGGCCTCGGACTGGCCGACGTGGTCCAGCAGCAGCGCCACCGACAGCACCGCGGCGGTCGGGTCGGCCGTGCCCTGGCCGGCGATGTCGGGCGCGCTGCCGTGCACCGGCTCGAACATGCTCGGGTTGCGGCGGGTGGCGTCGATGTTGCCGCTGGCCGCCAGGCCGATGCCACCGGTGATCGCGCCGGCGAGGTCGGTGATGATGTCGCCGAAGAGGTTGTCGGTGACGATGACGTCGAACCGCGACGGGTCGGTGACCATGTGAATCGTGGTGGCGTCCACGTGCTGGTAGGCGACGGTGACGTCCGGGTGCTGCAGCGACACCTCCTCGACCACGCGCGACCACAGCGACCCGGCGTGGGTCAGCACGTTGGTCTTGTGCACCAGCGTGAGGTGCTTGCGCGGCCGGGACGCCGCCCGCGCGAACGCGTCCCGCACGACGCGCTCCACGCCGAAGGCGGTGTTGATGCTGACCTCGGTGGCGATCTCGTGCGTGGTGTCCTTGCGCAGCAGGCCGCCGTTGCCCGCGTACGGGCCCTCGGTGCCCTCGCGGACCACGACCATGTCGATCTCACCCGGGTCCGACACCGGGCTCTTCACGCCCGGGTACAGCCGCGCGGGGCGGAGGTTGACGTGGTGGTCCAGCTCGAAGCGCAGGCGCAGCAGCAGGCCGCGTTCCAGGATTCCGCTGGGCACCGACGGGTCGCCGACCGCGCCGAGCAGGATCGCGTCGTGCTGACGGAGCTCACCCAGCACCGACTCCGGCAGGAGTTCCCCGGTCGCGTGCCAGCGAGCGGCTCCGAGGTCGTATCGAGTGATCTCGGTATCGGGGACGACCTCACCGAGGACCTTGAGCGCCTCGGCCACCACCTCCGGCCCGATCCCGTCACCTGGGATCACAGCGAGCCGCATGTACACACCTCCCGAGTACCACCCCGACCCGCGGGGCTTTAACCATTGCGCCGAAGGCTACCGGCATCATCGCGGACCCAGGCACGCCGGACCCACCAAGTGGTTGATCTCTCCCGATTGGCGGGACACCCGGAAGGGTGCAACGCCAGAGCGCGAGCCCGTGTCCAGCGAAAAGCAGAGGGCCGCCGCACCGAATGCGACGGCCCCCGCAGCCCTCGTTGGCCCCTTCGGGTCGTTTCCCACCGGCCGAAGGGACGCGACGGGCGGGTCCGGATGCCGGGACACCCGGCCCGCCGCGGCGCCCAGCGGGCCTCGCGGCCCCGGCCGGTGCGGCGCTTACTCGAACGTGACGGCGCGGACCACGCGGGCGCCGACGGCGGCGCCGATCGGCTCCAGCACCCCGGCGTCGACCGGCCGGTCCACGCGCAGCAGCATGACCGCGTCGGAGCGCTCGGTGGTCTGGCTGACGGTCGCGGCCTCGATGTTCACCCCGACCTCGCCGAGCAGGGTGCCGACCTTGCCCATCACGCCCGGGCGGTCCGGGTACTCCAGCAGCAGCACGTTGCCCTCGGCGCGCAGGTCGAAGTGCCTGCCGTTGACCTCGACGATCTTCTCGACCAGGTTGCGGCCGGTCAGCGCGCCGGAGACGACCGCGAAGCGGCCGTCGGGCAGGCCCGCGCGCACCGAGACGACGCTGCGGTGGTTCGGGCTCTCCGGCGAGGTCTGCACCTCGACGCTGACCCCGAGCTCCTCGGCGAGCTGCGGCGCGTTGACGAAGGTGACCTGGTTCTCGACCGCACCGGAGAACACACCGCGCAGCGCGGCGAGCTGGAGCACCGAGACGTCCTCGTCGGCGAGCTCGCCGCGGGCCTCCACGGTCACCGAGCTGGGCGTGGAGCCCAGCACCGCCGCGAGGACCTGGCCCAGCTTCTGGGTCAGCGGCAGGTACGGGCGCACCTCCTCGCCGACGGCTCCGCCCTGGACGTTGACCGCGTCCGGCACGAAGTCGCCGCGCAGCGCCAGCAGCACCGAGCGGGCGACGTCGGTGCCCGCGCGGTCCTGCGCCTCGGCCGTGGAGGCGCCCAGGTGCGGGGTGGCCACGACGTTGGTCAGCTCGAACAGCGGACTGGAGGTCGTCGGCTCGGTCTTGTAGACGTCGATGCCCGCACCGCCGATGTGGCCGCTGCGGATGGCGTCGGCGAGCGCTTCCTCGTCGATCAGGCCGCCGCGCGCGGCGTTGACGATGAGCTGGCCCTTCTTGGCGCGCTTGAGCTCCTCGGCGCCGATCAGGCCGAGCGTCTCGGCCGTCTTGGGCAGGTGGATGGAGATCGCGTCGGCACGCTCCAGCAGCTCCTCCAGGCTGACCAGCTCGATGCCGAGCTGGGCGGCCCTGGCGGGCGACACGTAGGGGTCGTAGGCGATCAGTTCGGTGCCGAAGGCGGCGATCCGCTGAGCGAAGAGCTGGCCGATCTTGCCGAGCCCGACCACGCCGACGGTCTTGCCGTTGAGCTCGACGCCGCTGAACGAGCTGCGCTTCCACTCACCGGCGCGCAGGCTCGCATCGGCGGCGGCCACGTTGCGCGCGACGGCCAGCAGCAGCGCGACGGCGTGCTCGGCGGCGGAGACGATGTTGGAGGTGGGGGCGTTGACCACCATCACGCCGCGCTCGGTCGCGGCGGGTACCTCGACGTTGTCCAGCCCGACACCGGCGCGGGCCACGACCTTGAGCCGGGTGGTCGCGGCGAGCACCTCCGCGTCGACCTTGGTGGCCGAGCGGACCAGGAGCGCGTCGGCGTCGCGTACGGCGTCGAGCAGCGCCGGACGGTCGGTTCCGTCGACGTGGCGGATCTCGACCTCGTCTCCCAGTGCGTCGAGCACGGACGGGGCCAGCTTCTCGGCGATCAGGACGACAGGACGGCTTGCGTTGGTCACGGGCGCGCTCCAAAAAGAGATCACGGTCGAAGCAGGGCACGACGTTGTGCCCGGACGGTCGGGAAGTTTAACGGGAGTTTGAGAATCCGTTCACAAGGGTGTAGCCCGGATCACCGGACCGGAAGCGTCCCGGCCCGGGCCCGTTGGCCGAGATTGCCACGAATTGTCCGCTACCGCCGGGCGAATCGCTCACGGCTCGTCGAATTCGCCGTCCTTGGCGCCCTCGACGAAGGCGTCCCACTCCTCGGGAGTGAACACCAGCACCGGCCCTTCCGGGTCCGCGCCGTTGCGCATTCCGACGTAGCCGTCCACGAAGGCCACCTCGACGCCCGGCTCGTCGTCCTCTTCGGTGCTGGTGATCCACTCGGCATCGCTGAAGTCCAGCTTGTGCCTGATGTGCGCCTTGTCGTCGATGATCTCGTTCGGTTCGTTCACAGCGCGCACTCTATCGCTGACCCAACGCATCGCGATCCGGCGTTTGCGGGGTGATTTTTTGTGAAAGTTTCGCGCGATTCGAGGTTGCAGATGGCGCTTTGCGCGGTATGGCGCGCACCCCGACGAGTGCGGATGAAGACAAGGCGCCCTACCGTGCGTCGCGGTAGGGCGCCTTGTGCGGGATCGTGCGCGGCTCTGCCGGACGGCACGAAACCTCGGTCGGCACCGCTGTGGGCGTGCCGACACTGTCATCCGCCCTGCGGGCGGATGGTGCTTCGCACCGTCTGAAGCGCCATCTGGCGCTTCAGATCAGGGGCGTTGAGTCCACGACATGAGGGACCGCAGCTTCTTGCCGACCTCTTCGATCTGGTGGGCGTTGCCCTGGTCCTGGAGCTTGTTGAAGTTCGGGCGGCCTGCCTCGTCCTCGGCCACCCACTCCTTGGCGAAGGTGCCGTCCTGGACCTCGGCCAGGATCTTGCGCATCGACTCCTTGACGTGGGCGTCGATCACCCGCGGGCCGCGGGTGAGGTCGCCGTACTCGGCGGTGTCGCTGATGGAGTAGCGCTGGCCGGCGATGCCGCCCTCCCACATCAGGTCCACGATCAGCTTGAGCTCGTGCAGCACCTCGAAGTAGGCGATCTCCGGCTGGTAGCCGGCCTCGACCAGCACCTCGAAGCCGGTCTGCACCAGGGCGCTGGCACCGCCGCAGAGCACCGCCTGCTCACCGAACAGGTCGGTCTCGGTCTCCTCGGTGAAGGTCGTCTTGATGACGCCCGCCCGCGCACCGCCGATGCCCGCGGCGTAGGACAGCGCCAGCGCCTGGGCGTTGCCGGACGCGTCCTGCTCGACCGCGATCAGGCACGGCACGCCCTTGCCGTCGACGAACTGGCGGCGCACCAGGTGGCCCGGCCCCTTCGGGGCGACCATCGCGACATCCACATCGGACGGGGGCTTGATCAGGCCGTAGCGGATGTTGAACCCGTGGCCGAAGAACAGCGCGTCACCGCTCTTGAGGTTCGGCGCGATGTCGTCGGCGTAGATCTGGCGCTGCTTGGTGTCGGGCGCCAGGATCATGATCAGGTCGGCCTCGGCGGACGCCTCGGCGGGGGTGAGCACCCGCAGGCCCTCCTCCTCGGCCTTGGCGCGCGACTTGGAGCCCTCCGGCAGGCCGATCCGCACGTCCGCCCCGGAGTCCCGCAGGCTCAGCGCGTGGGCGTGGCCCTGGCTGCCGTAGCCGATGACCGCGACCTTGCGGCCCTGGATGATCCCCAGGTCCGCGTCGGCGTCGTAGAAGATCTCAGTTGCCATGTTGGTTCAGTGTTCCTTTCGGGCGCCGAGAACGCCCGTTCACGGGTGTCCGCGCTGGCAGCGCGGACGCGGACAGTACGGATTGGAGGTGGTTGCGCGCGCCTCAGCGCACGGCGGTGGCGGTGATGGAGCGCGGACCGCGGCCGATGGCGATCGACCCGGACTGCACCATCTCCCGGATGCCGTAGGGCTCCAGCATGCGCAGCAGCGCGTCGAGCTTGTCGGCATCCCCGGTGGCCTCGATGGTCAGCGCCTCCGGGGAGACGTCGACCACCTTGGCCCGGAACAGCTGCACCGTCTCCAGGACCTGGCTGCGCACCGACGCGTCGGCGCGCACCTTGACCAGCAGAAGCTCCCGCTGCACCGAGGCGCCCGGCTCCAGCTCCACGATCTTGATCACGTTGATCAGCTTGTTGAGCTGCTTGGTGACCTGCTCCAGCGGCTGGTCCTCGACCGAGACCACGATCGTCATCCGGGAGATGTCCGGGTGCTCGGTCGGACCCACCGCCAGGGACTCGATGTTGAAGCTGCGCCGGGAGAACAGCCCGGAGACCCTGGCCAGCACGCCGGGGACGTTCTCCACCAAGACGCTGAGCGTGTGTCGGCTCATCAGCGCCTCACCCCTCGTCCTCGTCGAACAGCGGGCGGATGCCGCGCGCCGCCATGATCTCGTCGTTGCCGGTGCCGGCCGCCACCATCGGCCACACCTGCGCGTCCTTGCCCACCACGAAGTCGATCACGACGGGTCGGTCGTTGATCTCCATCGCCCGCTGGATGACGCTGTCGACGTCCTCTTTGGACTCGCACCGCAGCCCGGCGCCGCCGAGCGCCTCGGCCAGCAGCTTGAAGTCCGGGATGCGGTGCTTGTGGGTGCCGAGGTCACTGTGTGAGTAGCGCTCGGCGTAGAACAGGTTCTGCCACTGACGGACCATACCCAGGTTGCCGTTGTTGATGACCGCCACCTTGATGGGCAGGTCCTCGATGGCGCAGGTCGCCAGCTCCTGGTTGGTCATCTGGAAGCAGCCGTCGCCGTCGATGGCCCAGACCGTCCGGTCGGGCATGCCCGCCTTGGCGCCCATCGCGGCGGGCACCGCGTAGCCCATGGTGCCCAGGCCGCCCGAGTTGAGCCAGGTGCGCGGGTTCTCGTAGCCGATGAACTGCGCGGCCCACATCTGGTGCTGGCCGACGCCCGCGGCGTAGATCGCCTCCGGGCCTGCGATCCGGCCCAACCGCTCGATGACGTACTCCGGGGACAGGCTGCCGTCGGCGGGCTCCTCGTAGCCCAGCGCGAAGGTGTCGCGCCAGTGCCGCAGCTGCTCCCACCACGGGTCGAGGTCGGCGGTGCCGTGTTCCTCGGTCGCGGCCCCGACGGCGTCGATCAGCTCGGTGATGACGTCCTTGCAGTCGCCGACGATGGGCACGTCGGCGTTGCGGTTCTTGGAGATCTCGGCCGGGTCGATGTCGGCGTGCACGACCTTGGCCTCGGGGGCGAAGGACGAGAGCTGGCCGGTGACCCGGTCGTCGAACCGGGTGCCGAGCGCGATCAGCAGGTCGGCGCGCTGCATCGCGGCCACGGCGGCGACCGTGCCGTGCATGCCCGGCATGCCCAGGTGCTGCGGGTGCGAGTCGGGGAACGCACCGCGGGCCATCAGCGTGGTCACGACCGGGATGCCGGTGCGCTCGGCGAGGCTGCGCAGCTCGGCGGTGGCCTCGGCCTTGAGCACGCCGCCGCCGACGTAGAGGACCGGCCGGCGGGCCGCGGTGATCAGCTTGGCCGCCTCGCGGACCTGCTTGCCGTGCGGCTTGCTGGTCGGGCGGTAGCCGGGCAGCTTCATCTCCGGCGGCCAGGCGAAGGACGTCGTGCTCTGCTGGACGTCCTTGGGGATGTCCACCAGCACCGGGCCGGGGCGGCCGCTGTTGGCGATGTAGAACGCCTCGGCGATGGTGCGCGGGATGTCCTCGGCCGAGGTGACCAGGAAGTTGTGCTTGGTGATCGGCAGCGTGATGCCGCAGATGTCGGCTTCCTGGAAGGCGTCGGTGCCGATCAGCGAGGTGCTCTGCTGGCCGGTGATCGCCACGACCGGGACCGAGTCCATGTGCGCGTCGGCCAGCGGGGTGACCAGGTTGGTCGCGCCGGGGCCCGAGGTCGCCATGCAGACGCCGACCTTGCCGGTGGCCTGGGCGTAGCCGGTGGCGGCGTGGCCCGCGCCCTGCTCGTGGCGGACCAGCACGTGGCGGACCTTGGTCGAGTCGAGCAGCGGGTCGTAGGACGGGAGGATCGTGCCGCCGGGAATTCCGAAGACCACCTCGCAGCCCACGGCCTCGAGCGAGCGGACGAGCGCCTGCGCGCCGGTGAGCTTCACTGGAGCACCGCTGGGCGGGGCGGGTTTGGGACGTTGTCCGGGCGGGGGAGCCGGGACCGGGCTCTGCCTGGTGTTGGCGCTGGTCATCGGATCTGCCTCTTGGTCGACAGGACGGGTCGGAGATGGGGCCGGGCACGAAAAAACCCCCGCAGACCAGACGCTGGTCTTACGAGGGTTGGCGCGTCGACGGTACGAACTTCCTAGGCGTCGACGCGCCAGGAAATTACGAGAAGGTCGATCAGTCGCTGCATGTCCTGGACGTTAACGGCAACCACGTCGCCGCGTCAAACCATGCGGGACGCTTCTCCCAGATCCTGGACGCGCGTTCATCCTGACGGGTCCCGCGGCGGGGGCCGAAACCGCAGGTGAGACGATCCGATCGTGAGCGATTCCGCAGCCGGGCAGGAGCCCGGGAACCCCGCGAACGAAGACGAGAGAGCTCGGTCACAGGACGGTCCCGCGTCGTTGACCTACCGCATCACACCGGTCTCCCTGCTGGCCGCGCTGACCGTCCTGATCGGCGTGACACCGGTGGCGTGGACGGCCGGTCCGTGGGCGCTGTCGCTCTACCTCATCCCGCTGGCGCTGGTCGTCTGGGTGCTGCGCACCCGCACCACGATCGACGCGACGCACGTCACCACCCGGCGGGTGCTGGGCAGCACCCGGTTCGGTTGGGACGAGATCGCGTCCTTCCGGCTCGACGAGCGCCGGTGGCTGCGCGCGGTCCTGAACTCGGGCAAGGAGGTCGTGCTGCCCGCCGTGCGGGTCCGCGACCTGCCCAGGCTCGCCGCGATCAGCGGCGGCCGGATCCCGGATCTCACGGAGCGGACGCCTGGGGACGCGGACGCCGAGGCGTCGCCGGAGGCGGCCGAGCCGCAGGCGGACGCGGCGGAGGCGGAGGCGGCGGGAACGCCGTCCGGCGCGGAGGCGGCGGAGCCGCAGGCCGGCGCGGCGGCGTCGCCGGAGGCGGGGACCGCCGACGCGGAGGCGGAGGTGTCCGCGTCGGAGCCGAAGGCGGAGCGCGGCGAGGCCCCGGCGGAGCCGGGCCGGGAGGCGCCGTCATCGGAATCCGGGACGACCTCGCGCGAGAAGACGGAGTAATCTCGCGTCCACCGCGACCTTCCCTCGCCAACCAGGGCTCGCCCTGCGCCCGGCGCACGAGTGAACAGCTCGGCCGAGGAGCGAGGACTACCGGGCCGGCACCGCCCGGCCCATCGCCGACGAGTCGGCAAGACGCCGCACCACCCCGCCGCCCGCGGGCGGCTGCCTGTCGACAGGAACAGAGACTCACCATGCCCCAGCTGCGTTCTCGCACCACCACCCACGGCCGGAATGCCGCAGGCGCCCGGTCGCTGTGGCGGGCCACCGGGATGACCGACGACGACTTCGGCAAGCCCATCGTGGCGATCGCCAACTCCTACACCCAGTTCGTCCCCGGGCACGTCCACCTCAGGGACCTCGGCGACGTCGTGGCGGAGACGATCCGCGAGGCGGGCGGTGTGCCGCGCGAGTTCCACACCATCGCCGTGGACGACGGCATCGCCATGGGCCACGGCGGCATGCTCTACTCGCTGCCGTCGCGCGAGCTGATCGCCGACTCCGTCGAGTACATGGTCAACGCCCACCAGGCCGACGCGCTGGTCTGCATCTCCAACTGCGACAAGATCACCCCGGGGATGCTCAACGCCGCGATGCGGCTCAACGTCCCGACGGTGTTCGTCTCCGGCGGTCCGATGGAGGCCGGCAAGGCCGTCGTGGTCGAAGGCGTCGCCCAAGCCCCGACCGACCTGATCACCACCATCGCGGCCTCGGCCAACGCCGCGGTCGACGACGAGGGGCTCAGCGAGGTCGAGCGTTCGGCGTGCCCGACCTGCGGATCGTGCTCGGGCATGTTCACCGCCAACTCGATGAACTGCCTCACCGAGGCGCTGGGACTGGCGCTGCCGGGCAACGGCTCGACGCTGGCGACCCACGCCGCGCGCCGCGCCCTGTTCCAGGAGGCCGGGCGCACCGTCGTGCGCATCGCCAAGCGCTGGTACCAGGAGGACGACGAGTCGGTGCTGCCGCGGTCGGTCGCGAGCAAGGAGGCGTTCGAGAACGCCATGGCGCTGGACATGGCCATGGGCGGATCGACGAACACGGTGCTGCACACGCTCGCCGCCGCGCGCGAGGGCGAGATCGACTTCACGCTGCAGGACATCGAGGACATCAGCAGGCGGGTGCCCTGCCTGTCGAAGGTCAGCCCGAACTCCGACTACCACATGGAGGACGTGCACCGCGCCGGCGGGATCACCGCCATCCTCGGCGAGCTGGACCGCGCGGGCATGCTGCACCGCGACGTCCCCTCGGTGCACAGCGCGAACCTGACCGAGTGGCTGGAGCGCTGGGACATCCGCGGCGCGTCGCCGTCGCCGGAGGCGGTCGAGCTGTTCCACGCCGCGCCGGGCGGGGTGCGCACCACGAAGGCGTTCTCGACCGACAACCGCTGGTCCTCTTTGGACACCGACGCCGAGGGCGGCTGCATCCGCGACGTCGCGCACGCCTACACCGCCGACGGCGGTCTGGCGGTGCTGCGCGGCAACCTCGCCGAGGACGGCGCGGTGGTCAAGACCGCCGGGGTCGAGGAGGAGCTGTGGTCCTTCCAGGGCCCCGCCCGCGTGCTGGAGAGCCAGGAGCAGGCGGTCTCGGCGATCCTCAACCGCGAGATCCAGCCCGGTGAGGTGCTGGTGATCCGCTACGAGGGTCCGGCGGGCGGCCCGGGCATGCAGGAGATGCTGCACCCGACCGCGTTCCTCAAGGGTTCCGGCCTGGGCAAGAAGTGCGCGCTGATCACCGACGGCCGGTTCTCGGGCGGGTCGTCGGGCCTGTCGATCGGGCACATCTCGCCGGAGGCGGCCAACGGCGGCACGATCGGCCTGGTGGAGAACGGCGACCAGATCCGCATCGACGTCCGCGAGCGCAGGCTGGAGCTGCTGGTGGACGAGCAGGTCCTGGCCGAGCGGCGGGCGAAGATGGAGGCGAGCGAGCACCCGTGGCAGCCGGTCGGCCGCGAGCGTCCGGTGACCGCCGCGCTGCGCGCGTACGCGCGGCTGGCGACCTCGGCCTCCTACGGCGCCGTCCGCGACGTCAGCAAGTGAGGTCGTGAGAGTTCGCCCTCGGAAACGACGAAGGGCCCCGCACTCGGCGAGTGCGGGGCCCTTTTCGCTTCGTGTCGTTCTTGCTCGTCGCAGCGCCTCGCGGGGCGCAGGGCTGCGGCGACGCGGTCGTCAGCGCAGCAGCAACAGGACGGCCGCCGACGCGCCCGCCGCGATGACCAGGCTGATGAAGCCGAAGATGAGCGGGCGGCGGAACCACACGCGCCCGTAGTCCAGCGCCACCCGTCCCGGGCCGGTGAACATCAGGCCCAGTGCCATCGCGCCGAGGGTGACCTCGAACTCGACCCCGCCTCCGCTGGCGAAGAAACCGGAGCCGAACTTCAGCGCCACCGCGTTGGCCATGACGCCGACGATCCCGGCCGCGGCCAGCGGGGTGAACAGCCCGAGCACCAGCAGCGCGCCCGCGCCGAGCTCGGTGCCGCCGGTCACCAGCGACAGCGTGGCCGCCTGCTGGAAGCCCATCCCGGTCAGCGCCTGCGCGAACCCCTCGGGTCCGGGGCCGCCGAGAGCGCCGAAGAGCTTCTGCGCGCCGTGGGCGGCGAAGATGCCGCCCAGCACCAGCCGCATGACGAGCAGGCCCAGGTCCGCGCCGGCGTGCCAGCGCAACGGCTTGCGCTCGTTGCCGAGGTCGTCGTAGTAGTCGTCGGAGCCGCCGCCCACCGACGTCGCTTCGGCCTCGCTGTAGCCGTCATCGTCGTCGTAGTAGTTGTAGCCTTGGACGCCGAGTCCCTGGGTTCCCGCGGGACCCTGGGAGGCGGCCCCGGCCGGGGCGTTCATGCCTTGAGTGCGATCGTCGGGGTAGCCGCCCGCGCCACCGGGGCGATCGTCGTGGATCCTCACGCGGGCAAAGGCTAGGGCATGTCACCCCGCTGGGCGACCCTCCGCGGGCAATCCTGTCCAACATTGTGACCGCGGGTTTACACCGCCGATCCCGCCGCAGGTCGCTGAACTGGCCTGATGTCCGCACACTTGACGGAGATCGCACCCCGGAGTGGACAGACGAACGCGCAGCGTGATCAACACCCGGATTCCGCGGAGTGCGGCGGGTTCCCACCGGATCAGCGGTTGCGGCAGAATGCTGCGATGGCCGACCACGTGGAATTCGGCATCGGTGCGGCTGACGACCCGCTGCGCGCGTGGCACACCGGACTCGCCGCCGACCAGCCGGCGCTGCTGCTGTGTCCCGGACTCGGCGCGATTCCGGGAATCCGCGAGGGCCTGCTGCGCCCCGTTCCCCTCGCCCACGCCATGGGATGGAACCACCGCGGCGGATTCGGCACACCGATCGAACGCCACGTCGACGACGGTCTCGCAGTGCTGGACGCCCTGGACGTCAAGACCTGCACGCTCGCGGCCTTCTCCGCCGAGACGGGCGTGGCCGCGGAGTTCGCGCGGCGCTACCCCGACCGCGTGCGCGGCCTGCTGCTCGTCGGTGGAATTCCCGGCAGCAGCGTCGATTCCCTCGCCGCGGCGCTCGGGGTGCCGGAGTTCCTGCGACGGCTCGCCGCGCTCGCCGGCACCAGCTCGCTGCGGATGTCGGCGCCACTGCTGGAATCCGTGCTGCCCCGCATCCCGACGTCGGAGCTGTCCACGATCCTGTTGCAGCACAGCGGTTTCATGCTGCCCGGCGGCGAGACCGCCGCGGTGACGGAGGCGGTGCGCGGATTCCTCGGCCGGGAGTGGCGCTGGTACCTGCCGCTGCTGGCGGACTCGGCGCGGGAGTGGTCGCTGGAGGGCCTGGACTGCCCGGTGACCGTGCTCGCAGGGCGCTACGACGTGCTGTCGGACCTGCGCGCGCTGGGCCGCGCGGTCGCGCCGCTGCCGCAGGCCCGGCTGCGGGTGCTGGACACCTCGCACTTCGTACCGTTCGAGGCACCGGACGCGCTGCACGACGAGCTCGCGCTGCTGCTGCACCGCGTGCAGACCGTCGAGTGCGCGCGGCTGGGCATCGACCCACCCGCCCCGCGCCGCGGGCGGATCCGCTGGAAGGTCCCCGAAGTCGGCACCCCGCGCCGCCCGATCCCCTACCCCCGCTGAGCGTTCGCGGCCCCGGTTCGGGTCGCACACCGGTTCTCGGGCGTGAGGACGTCATCGACCTCTCGTTGGTCGAACCGCACGACCTCGGCCTGTCCGGTCTGGAGATCCACAGCCGCATCGTCTTCGACCCGTCCCTGCCGGAGCTGCTGCGCGGTGACGTGCGCTCCGGCTGACGCACGGCACCCGGCTCACCGGGCGTTCACGGGGCTCGCACTAGGCTCGGGCGTCGTGGCTGGTTCGATGCGCAGGAGTCGGGTTCTGGTGGGCGCGGTCGCGGCGGTCGGCGCCCTGCTGGCCGGCTGCGCGCAGTTCCCGGACGAGCACACCGGCGCGTGGAAGGAACAGCCGTCGTTGGAGCCGCAGACCGGTCCGCAGCCGTCCATCGAGGGCGAGGAACCGCCCGCCGAGAGCGTGCCTCCGCAGCAGCAGCAGCAACCGCAGGCCAACGGCTGCCACGATCCCGACCCGGCCGTGGTGGCGACCTGCCTCGACCCGATCGGCGCGGTCGTCGTCCTCCCGGACGGCCAGAGCGCGCTGGTCGGTGAGCGCGCCACCGGCCGCGTGCTGCGCGTGCAGCGCGGCGCGCCACCGGTCGAGCTGGCGCGGATCCCGGTCAACACCGCAGGCGGTGGCGGGCTCACCGGCCTGGCGCTCTCCCCCACCTACCACGAGGACGAGCTCTTCTACGCCTACGTGACCACCGGCGGCGACAACCAGGTCGTGCGGGTCGCACCGGGCGACCGCCCGAAGCCGGTGCTCACCGGCATACCCCGCGGCGGCAGCGGCAACGGGGGTGCCCTGATCGATGACGGCAGGGGCGCGCTGCTGGTGGCGACCGGCAACGCGGGCAACCCGGCCAACGCGGCCAACCCGACCTCGCTCGCCGGGAAGGTCCTGCGCATCGACGGCTTCGGCAAGCCGGCACCGGGCAACCCCGACCCGGCCTCCCCGGTGCTGGCCTCGGGTCTGTCCGCGCCCGGCGGGCTGTGCGCCGCGGCCCAGACCGGCACGTACTGGGTGACCGACCGCGGCGGCCCGCAGGACGCGCTGTACCAGATCAGGCCCGGCCAGCCGCTCGGCTCGCCGGCCTGGACGTGGCCGGACCGCCCCGGCGTGGCGGGTTGCGTCGCCTCGCCGGCGATCGTGGTCGTGGCGCTCAGCGACGCCAGGGCGATGTTCAGCCTCAACCCGACGCCGGAGGGCGCGTTCACCGGTCAGCCGACGAAGGTCCTGGAGAACACCTACGGCCGGTTCTCGTCGACCGCTCTCGGCCCGGACGGCCTGCTCTGGGCGGGCACCGCGAACAAGGCGGGCGGTCAGCCCGAGCCGAGCGACGACCGGGTGGTGCGCATCGAACCGCCGACCGGTGGCACCGCGGGCAAGGACTGAGCACCCCTGCCGGACTGCCACCACAGCCCGGAGATCGCCAGCGCGCTGACCCGCGAGTAGCGAGCCGCCCGCGACCCTGCGCCCGACTCCCCCGTGCTCGACGGCGACGGACGCCCCGCACGGCTGTTCGACCTCTTCCGCGGCACCCACTGGACGCTGCTCGTGTTCGGAGCCGACCCGCCGCAGGCCGGTTCGTCCGGGGTGGACCACGACCGCCGACCGGCCTCCACTGTGGACACCGACGGCCGCGCGCGGCGGGTTTACGACGTCACCCTCGTGCTGGTCCGCCCCGACCGCCACATCGGCAGGAACCCCAGCGTGAAGCCGGTGCTCCGGCGGTCCACGCGGCAGCCGTGCCAGGATCTTCTCCGGGAGACCCGAGGTCGACCGGCATGCCGGGCCGACCGCGGTCGCCCGGCGCGGTGACCGGACACCGCGCACGCCTGCGTGGTGAACTCGTAGGCACCCGGTAGGCAGGGACACGCGACCAGGACCGACGACCAAGGGCACCATGAGCCTTCACGAGCTGTACCTCGCACTGCTCGCCGGCGGCGTGGTGCTGCTGGCGAGCATCGTCGCGACCCGCTTCGCCTCCCGCGCGGGCCTGCCCAGCCTGCTGGTCTTCCTCGCCCTGGGCGTCCTCATCGGCGAGGACGTGCTGGGCGTGCAGTTCGACGACGCGCTGCTCGCGCAGAACCTCGGCACCGCGGCGCTGGCGATGATCCTGGTCGAGGGCGGGCTGACGACCAGGTGGCCGGACGTGCGCAGGCTCGTCGCCCCGGCCGCCGCGCTGGCCACGGTCGGCGTGGTGCTCAGCGTCGCGGTCACCGCGCTCGGCGCGCACCTGCTGCTCGGTTTCGACCTGCAGCTCTCGCTGCTGCTCGGCGCGATCGTGGCCTCCACCGACGCGGCCGCCGTTTTCTCGGTGCTGCGAACCCTGCCGTTGCCGCGACGCATCCGCGGGCTGCTCGAAGCAGAGTCCGGCTTCAACGACGCCCCGACCGTCCTGCTGGTGTTGCTGTTCAGCACCGTACCGCTGCGGTTCGACGGGCTGGCCGTCGCCGCGGGCATTGTCTACCAGCTGGCGGTGGGCGCCGCGGTCGGCCTGGTCATCGGCAGGCTCGGCGCGATGACGCTGCACCGGATCGCGCTGCCGGCCTCCGGACTCTACCCGCTGGCGACCTTCGGCCTGGGCATCGTCGCCTTCGCCGCCGGCGGCGCGGTGCACGCGAGCGGTTTCCTCGCCGCGTACCTCGCCGGTGTGGTGCTGGCCAACGCCGGTCTGCCGCACCGGTCGGCGACCCGCTCGTTCGCCGAGGGCGTGGGCTGGCTGGCCCAGATCGGGCTGTTCGTGCTGCTCGGCCTGCTGGTCACGCCGAGCGAGCTGCCCGCGGCCGTGCTGCCGGCCCTCGGCATCGGCCTGGTCCTGCTGCTGCTCGCACGGCCATTGTCGGTGATGGGAAGTGTCGCGGGCTTCCGGATCCCCTGGCGGGAACAGGCGTTCCTGTCGTGGGCCGGGCTGCGCGGCGCGGTGCCGATCGTGCTCGCGACCTTCCCGATCGTGCAGGGCGTGCCGGGCAGCGCCCGGCTGCTGGACATCGTCTTCGTGCTGGTCGTCATCTTCACCCTGGTGCAGGGGCCGAGCCTGCACGTGCTGGCCCGGGCGCTGGGCCTGGTGCGCGCCGACACCGCGCGGGAGGTCCACGTGGAGTCCGCGCCGCTGGACGTGCTCGACGCCGAGATGCTGACCCTGGCCATCCCGGAGAAGTCCGGGCTGCACTACGTCAGCGTGCTCGAGCTCCGGCTGCCAGGACCGAGCATGATCACGCTGGTCATCCGCGAGGGCCGCACCTTCGTGCCGCAGCCCCACACCAAGCTGCTCGGCGGCGACACCCTGATCATCGTCACCACTAGCGCGCACCGCGAGGACACCGAGCGGCGGCTGCGCGCGATCAGCCGCCGCGGCAAGCTCGCCCGCTGGTTCGGCGAGCACGGCGAGCCGGACTAGGAGCCGAGGACACCAGCGCGGGTCACCGGACCTCCTTGCGCGGCAACGGCTCCGCCGGCTCGGCTTCCCCGCCCGCGACGGGCGGCAGCCCGAGCACGCCGCGAACCGCTCGCTCGGCGAGCTCGACGTCGTGGGGAGCTCCGCAGGCGAGGTGGATGCCGAGCCCGTGGAGCGCACCGAGGTAGGCCAGCGCCGTCTCGCGGGGCGGCGGGCCCGGCGGGAGCGCGCCTGCGGCCCGTGCGGCTTCGATGCGCTTGGCCGTGTCGGCCGCGAAGCTGTCACCGACCTCGGTGACAGCCCGGCCGACCGGGTGGTCCTGCCCGGCGAACTCGATGTGCAGCGTCATCATCACGCGGGCCACGTCGCGCCGGCAGTAGGCGACGTGGCCCCGCGCGATCGCGATCAGCGCGTCCAGCGGGTCCGCGCCGTCGCCGAGGCTGCCCACCTCCTCGCCCCAGGTCCGCTCGACCCACTCCACCACCGCCAGCGCCAGCTCTTCCTTGTTGGCGAACAGGTGGTACAGGGCCCCGCGCGTGTAGCCGGCGTCGGCGGCCACGCGTTCCAGCCTGAGGTTGTTGTAGCCGTACCGGGACAGCCCGCGGGCCGCCGCCTCCAGCAGGGCGTTCCTGGTCCGCGCGCGCCGGTCCGCCTGCGTCCGGCGAGAAGGTATCGATTCCACCGGACCAGCTTACGTACATACACGCGTGTATGTAATGTGGCCGTAGGCGGTGCGCCACCCGCCCCGCCGGGAGGAGTCAGGAAATGGCAGACAGCAGTCCCCACCCGGACGAGCGGAGCTTCGAGCCGGCTGTCCACCAGCAGCACACCGCCACCGAGTCGATCCGCGCGCTCAGCTCGATCAGCGATCCCGACTACGTCGACCTGTTCACGATGGCTGCCGGCCTGCCGGGCACGTCCGCGGAGCAGTGGGCCCGCACGGCGACCGAAGACGCCCTGGGGCGCCAGGCTCAGGTCCTCTGGCGCGGGCTGCTCGGCCTGCGGCTCAAGTCAGCGCCGGACCGGGTGGCGGGATGGCGGCTCGGTGGTCGCGGCGACACCTGGGTGCGGCTGGAGGCGAGTTCCTGGTTCATGACCGCGAACCTGGTCCTGGAAGCCGGCGACGACCACGTGTCCCTGGCGACGTTCGTCCGCTACGACCGCCTGCTCGCGCGGCGCGTGTGGGAGCCTCTGTCGAGGAAGCAGCGGCAGATCGTGCCGGGCCTGCTGCGCACCACCTACCAGCGCCTGGAGCGCAAGGCCCAGGCCGCGTAGACCCTCCACGGCGGTCGCGTGCACGTGTAGGCCGTGTGGCCGCCGGGTACGACGACGGCATGCGCTACGACGAGTTTCTCAAGCAGCTGAAGGAAAAGAGCGGCATCGAATCCCCGGAGCAGGTCAGCACCATCGTGCTCGAGGAACTGGGAAGCCGCCTGGAAGGCCAGGAACCGGCCGACCTCGCAGGCCAGCTTCCCCCTGAGCTGAAGGGGCCCCTGACCAGGCACACCGGTGCGGCCGAGAAGTTCGGTGCCGACGAGTTCTTCCGGCGCATCGCCGAACGCGAAGGCCGCGGCGGCGACCCGGAGATCGGTCAGGCCCACGCCCGCGCCGTGCTGGGGACGATCGCCGGGTTCGTGTCCGAGGGCGAGCTGGAGGACGTGCGCTCGCAGCTACCGGCCGGCTTCCGCGAACTGGTCGCGCCGTGACGCCGTGCGGGCGTCGGGGTCTTCCGGTCGCCGCCCGCACGGCGACCGGAAGACCCGTGGTCACTGACCGCAGGCGGCGAGCACCAGCTCGCGGACGCGCTTGGCGTCGGCCTGGCCCTTGGTCGCCTTCATGACGGCGCCCACGATGGCGCCCGCGGCCTGCACCTTGCCGCCGCGGATCTTGTCGGCCACGTCCGGCTGAGCGGTCAGCGCCTCGTCGATCGCCGACTGCAGCGCCGAGTCGTCGGAGACGACCTCCAGGCCCTTGGCCGCGACGACCTCGTCCGGCTCGCCCTGGCCGTCGAGGACCCCGTCGACGACCTGGCGGGCGAGCTTGTTGGTCAGCTTGCCCTCGGCGATCAGCTCGATCACCCGGGCCACCTGCTTCGGCGTGATCGCCAGCTCCGGCAGCTCCACGCCGCGGGTGTTGGCCTGCTGCGTCAGGTACGCGACCCACCAGGACCGCGCCTCGGCTGGCGGGGCGCCCGCGTCGACGGTCTCGGTGACCAGCTCCAGCGCACCGGCGTTGACCAGGTCGCGCAGCTCCTCGTCGGAGAGCTTCCACTCCTCCTGCACGCGCTTGCGCCGCTCCCACGGCAGCTCGGGCAGCGTCCCGGACAGCTCCTCGACCCACTCGCGCGACGGCGCGATCGGCACCAGGTCGGGCTCCGGGAAGTACCGGTAGTCCTCGGAGGTCTCCTTGGGACGACCGGCCGAAGTGCTCGCGGTGGACTCGTCGAAGTGCCGCGTCTCCTGCACGATCGACCCGCCGGAGGCCAGCACGGCGGCGTGGCGGCGCATCTCGTAGCGCACCGCCCGCTCCACGCTGCGCAGCGAGTTGACGTTCTTGGTCTCGGTGCGGGTGCCGAACTCCGAGGAGCCCTTGGGCATCAGCGACACGTTGGCGTCGCAGCGCAGCGAGCCCTGGTCCATCCGGACGTCGGAGACGTCCAGCGAGCGCAGCAGGTCGCGCAGCGCCGTGACGTAGGCGCGGGCGACCTCCGGCGCGCGCTCACCGGCACCGATGATCGGCTTGGTGACGATCTCGATCAGCGGCACGCCCGCGCGGTTGTAGTCCAGCAGCGAGTGCTCGGCGCCGTGGATGCGGCCGGTGGCGCCGCCGACGTGCAGCGACTTGCCGGTGTCCTCCTCCATGTGCGCCCGCTCGATCTCCACCCGGAAGGTGTCGCCGTCGTCGAGCACGACGTCGAGGTGGCCGTCGAAGACGATCGGCTCGTCGTACTGCGAGGTCTGGAAGTTCTTCGGCATGTCCGGGTAGAAGTAGTTCTTCCGCGCGAACCTGCACCACTCCGCCACCTGGCAGTTCAGCGCCAGACCGATTCGGATGGCCGCCTCGACGGCCTTGCCGTTGACCACCGGCAGCGCGCCCGGCAGGCCCAGGCACACCGGGCACACCTGCGTGTTGGGCTCGGCACCGAAGGCGTTGGCGCAGCCGCAGAACATCTTGGTCGCCGTGGACAGCTCCACGTGGACCTCGAGGCCCAGCACCGGGTCGAACCGGGCCAGCACCTCGTCGTAATCCATGATCTCGGCTACCGCGGTCACTTGTCGGCGTCCTCTCCCCGGCGCAGCGTGCGCACGGCCAGCGCGGTTCCGGTGATCAGACCGAGGGTGGTGATGATGGTGTCGGCCAGCGCGAGCTTGTCGTTGTTCGCGCGCGCGTCGCGGAAGCTGGCGCGCAGCCCGAAGACCGCCGAAAGAGCGGAGACGAGCTGGAAGACCGCCTTCATCTTGGGATTCATCTTCACGCTACCTCCAACTCCGGAACACGGTCGATCAGCGGACCGCCCTGCGCGGCGTCGCGGGCGGTCTCGTAGGCCGCGCCGACCCGGTAGAGCCGGTCGTCGGCCAGCGTCGGGGCCATGATCTGCAGGCCCACCGGCAGGCCGTCCTCATCGGACAGTCCACTCGGGACGCTCATGGCGGCGTTGCCCGCCAGGTTGGCCGGGATGGTGCACAGGTCGGCCAGGTACATCGCCATCGGGTCGTCGACCCGGGCGCCGATCTCGAACGCCGTGGTCGGCGTGGTCGGCGAGACCAGCACGTCGACCTGGGCGAAGGCCGCGTCGAAGTCCCGGGTGATCAGCGTGCGGACCTTCTGCGCCTGGCCGTAGTAGGCGTCGTAGTAGCCCGACGACAGCGCGTAGGTGCCGAGCATGATGCGCCGCTTGACCTCGGGGCCGAAACCGGCCTCGCGGGTCAGCGACATGACCTCCTCGGCGCTGCGGGTGCTGTCGTCGCCCACGCGCAGGCCGTAGCGCATCGCGTCGAAGCGGGCGAGGTTCGACGACGCCTCGCTCGGCGCGATCAGGTAGTAGGCGGGCAGCGCGTAGTCGAAGTGCGGGCAGGAGACCTCGACGACCTCCGCGCCCAGCGCCGCGAGCTGGTCGACGGCGGCCTGGAACGACCGCTGCACGCCCGGCTGGTAGCCGTCACCGGAGAACTCGCGGACCACGCCGACCCGCACGCCCTTGAGGTCGCCGCTCGCGCCCTCCCGGGCCGCGGCCACGACCTGCGGCACCGGCTGGTCGATCGAGGTGGAGTCCATCGGGTCGTGCCCGGCGATGGCCTCGTGCAGCAGAGCGGCGTCGAGCACCGTCCGCGCGCACGGCCCCGGCTGGTCCAGCGACGACGAGAACGCGACCAGCCCGTAGCGCGACACCCCGCCGTAGGTGGGCTTCACGCCGACCGTGCCGGTGACCGCGCCGGGCTGGCGGATCGAGCCGCCGGTGTCGGTGCCGATGGCCAGCGGCGCCTCGAAGGCGGCCAGCGACGCCGAGGACCCGCCGCCGGAGCCGCCGGGGATCCGGTCGGTGTTCCACGGGTTGCGGGTCGGGCCGTAGGCCGAGTTCTCGGTGGAGGAGCCCATCGCGAACTCGTCCATGTTGGTCTTGCCGAGGACGACGATCCCGGCCTCGCGCAGCCTGCGGGTCACCGTGGCGTCGTAGGGCGGCGTCCAGTTCTCCAGCATCTTCGAGCCGCACGTGGTGGGCATGTCGCTGGTGGCGAGCACGTCCTTGAGCGCCAGCGGCACGCCCGCCAGCGGCGAGGCGGCCCGCCCGGCCGCGCGGTCCTCGTCGGCCTTGCGGGCGGCGGCCAGCGCGCCATCGGAGTCCACGTGCAGGAACGCGTGCACGACGGGCTCCACGGCTGCGATGCGGTCCAGGTGCGCCTGCGTCACCTCGACCGACGACACCTCACCCGCGCTCAGCCGGCCCGCAAGCTCGGCCGCGGTCAGTCCGGTCAGTTCCGAGCGACCACCGGTCGTGGTCATCACGCCTCCTCGCTGAGAATCCGCGGGACGCGGAAGCGGTTCTCCTCCGCCGCGGGCGCGCCGGAGAGCGCCTGCTCGCGCGACAGCCCGGGCCGCACCACGTCCTCGCGGAAGACATTGGTCACCGGCACGGCGTGCGAGGTCGGCGGGATGTCCTCCGCGGCGACCTGCCCCACCTTGGCCACCGCGTCCAGAATCTGGTCGAGCTGCCCGGCGAAGGTGTCGAGTTCCTGCTCGGTGACCGCCAGCCTGGCCAGGCCGGCGAGGTGCGCGACCTCGTCGCGGGAGATCTTGGACACTTGCGAAGGCTCCCTGGTCATGTCCGGTTCACGGGTGTCCCCCGTCATCAACGCTCAAGTCTATGGCCGCCACCGGTCGCGGTCCCCAGGGGGCTGAGGGCCTTCCCGCACCCGACGGCGCCGGTCGCGGGCCGGTGTCGCCGTCCGCCGGGCCCTTACCCCGTGCGCCACTCCCGCCTCCGGAGTACCCGAGCCGAGTGGGCGCAGTGGTATTGGTCTCCGATCGGTTTCGGTGTAACGACTCGGGGTAACAACGCGATAGAACGACCTTGCGGGAGTGTGCGGAGACTGCATAGGCTCGCCGCTCCGCACGGTGTGCGGGGGTCATCGGCCGGCCGTGGAAAGCGAGGCCGCGAAGACCCCGACCCGGCGCAGACGGTGGCCACGACCACCGCGCCGGAGGCCCGGAGAACCACATCCGGGCCCCGCGCCCGCCGTGCGGAAGGCCCGGTGAGCCCCTCACCCGGCGCGGCGGGTGGTCCTCGTTCCGCCGGGAGGGCCGACGGGCCATCGCCTGCCCGCCCCGGCGGTCGGAGCTGCGCGCCTGGCGACGCCACGCGCCGCGGGTCTGACACAATTTCATCGCCTGCGCCTCGCGCGGTGGCGGCTTGAGTGCGACTTGAACGCGACCCGAACGGGTATCGCGAGGAGCGCGGACGGCAAGGTGCCGCGCAAGAAGCTGGAGGCGTTGAGTCCGGTGTCCTTCCTGATCCGGGTGCAGATTCCGGACCGTCCGGGAACGCTCGGTGCGGTGGCGAGCGCGCTGGGCGAGATCGGTGCCGACATCCTCAGCGTCGATGTCGTCGAGCGCGGCAACGACATGGCGATCGACGACATGGTGGTGGAGCTGCCGTCCGGACGGCTCCCCGACGTGCTGATCACCGCCGCGGAGTCGGTCGCGGGCGTGGAGGTCGACGCGGTGCGCCCCTACGCCGGGGTCCTCGACACCCACCGGGAGCTGGAGCTGGTCGAGGAGATCGCGGCCGAACCCGCGCGAGGTCTGCAGATCTTCGCCGAGGGCGTGCCGCGCATCATCCGCTCCGGCTGGGCGGTCGTGTTCGGGCACCGCTCCGGTGGCGCCGAGCAGCTCGCCGCCAGCACCTCGGCCCCGCAGGAGGGCTACCTGGAGCTGCCGTGGCTGCCGCTGCCCAGGGCGACGATCCTCGACGGCGACGAGCCGTGGGTGCCCGAAACCTGGCAGGAGCTCGGCACCGAGCTGGCCGCCACCCCGATCGGCAAGCCCGACCGGGTGCTGCTGGCCGGACGGCCGGGCGGACCGATGTTCCGCGCCGCCGAGGTGGCCAGGCTCGCCCACCTGGCGGGCATCGTCTCGGTGGTCCTCGACGGCTGACTTCCGGTCGGCGCGGTTCTCGCTCTGGCGGCGGCCGTCGGCTCGCCGGGCCCGGCCGCGGGCGGCTCTTGCGCACCGGCAGCGAGGCGTTGACTCGCCGGACCCGGCCACGGGCGGCTCTCGCGCACCGGCAGCGAGGCGTTGACTCGCCGGACCCGGCCACGGGCGGCTCTCGCGCACCGGCAGCGAGGCGTTGACTCGCCGGACCCGGCCACGGGCGGCTCTCGCGCACCGGCAGCGAGGCGTTGACTCGCCGGACCCGGCCACGGGCGGCTCTCGCGCACCGGCAGCGAGGCGTTGACTCGCCGGACCCGGCCACGGGCGGCTCTCGCTCCCTAGCGGTGGGCGTCGACTCGCCGGACCCGGCCGCGGGTGGGCTCTTGCGCACTGGCGGCCAAGCTCGCCGTGCCTGGCCACGGGGAAGGTCCGCGCCGCGCCGGTCAGGCGTTGGCTCGCCGGGTCCGGGGACTTCCACGCGTGGCCTGGACGGTTTCGTTCCCCGTCCCCGGAAGCTCTCACCGGGGTCCTGGTGGTTGCGGCCAATGGCGCCCGGAGCGGCGGCGTCCCGCCACGGGCCTATCGGCAGGCCGGGCGGCGGAGCCCGGCCACAGGCCCGCGCCGCTTCGGAGCGCCTGGCTCAGCCCAGGTCGAGGACGTAGGCCATCAGGTGCAGCCCGGGTTCCGGCTCCCAGTCGCGGTCGGGCGTCCGCCGGAAACCGAAGCGCTCGTAGAGCCCGTGGGCGACGGTCATCGACGCCTGGCTGGTGAGCACGATCCGCTCGTGCCCCTCGACGCGGGCCCGGTCGACCACCGCCTGCACCAGCGCCCGGCCGACGCCGCGACCCGAAGCCTCGGGCGCGACGGCCAGCATCCGGAACTCCATCTCGCCCCGCCTGGCGATGTTGGCGTAGTCGCCCTCGCCCCTGGCCAGGGTCACCGAGCCGAGCACCCGGTCGCCCTCGACGGCGACCAGCAGCTCCGCGCGCCGCGCCCGGTCGGCCACGTCGCGCAGCTTGCGCACGTAGCCGTCGTCGGCGGACAGGTGCCCGCCGTCGACGTAGGCGCGAGCGGTCAGGTCGGCGACCGCTTCGAAGTCGTCCGGTCCGACGGCGCGGACCGTGATCGTGGAAGTCCTCATCGGCGGCCTCACTCGGCGGGCAGCGCCGCTTCGGCCGCCGCTTCCGGGCCCTGCTCCAGCAGGACGCGGAAGCCGTCCTCGTCCAGGACCGGCACCTTCATCTGCACCGCCTTGTCGTACTTGGAGCCGGGCGACTCGCCGACGACGACGAACGCGGTCTTCTTCGACACCGAGCCGGCGGCCCGGCCACCGCGCGCCATGATCAGCTCCTTGGCCTCGTCGCGGGAGAAGCCCTCCAGCGACCCGGTGACCACGATCGACAGGCCGGTCAGGTGGCGCTCGATCGACTCGTCGCGCTCGTCGGCCATCCGGACGCCGGCCTCGCTCCACTTGCGCACGATCTCGCGGTGCCAGTCGACGTCGAACCACTCGCGCACGGCGGTGGCGATCGTCGGGCCGACGCCCTCGCCCGCCGCCAGCTCCTCCTCCGACGCCTCCTGGATGCGGTCGAGCGAGCCGAACTCGCGGGCCAGCACCCGCGCCGCGATCGGGCCCACGTGCCGGATGGACAGCGCCACCAGCACCCGCCACAGCGGCTGCTGCTTCGCCGACTCCAGGTTGGCCAGCAGCTTGCCGCCGTTGACCGACAGGCTGCCGTCGTCGGTGCGGAACAGCGTGGTCTTGAGCAGCGCCTCCTCGTTGAGGTCGAAGAGGTCGCCCTCGTCGAAGACCACGCCCGCCGACAGCAGCGCCGACACGCCCTCGTAGCCCAGCACCTCGATGTCGAACGCCTTGCGCCCGGCGAGCTGGAACAGGCGCTCGCGGCGCTGCCCGATGCAGTTGTGCGAGTTCGGGCAGCGCAGGTCGACGTCGCCCTCCTTCTGGTGGGCCAGCGCCGTGCCGCAGTCGGGGCACTCGGTCGGCATGACGAACTCGCGCTCGCTGCCGTCGCGGACGTCGACGACCGGGCCCAGGACCTCGGGGATCACGTCACCGGCCTTGCGGATGACCACCCGGTCGCCGATCAGCACGCCCTTGTGGCGGACCTGGTCGGCGTTGTGCAGCGTCGCCCTGGCGACCGTCGAGCCGGCGACCTTGACCGGCTCCATCACCGCGTACGGGGTGACCCGGCCGGTGCGGCCCACGGCGACCTGGATGTCCAGCAGCCGGGTGGTGGCCTGCTCCGGCGGGTACTTGTAGGCGATCGACCAGCGCGGGGCGCGCGAGGTGGCGCCGAGCCTGCGCTGCAACGACACCTCGTCGACCTTGACCACGACGCCGTCGATCTCGTGCTCGGCGGAGTTGCGGTGCTTGCCCCAGTAGTCGATGTGCTCCAGCACCTCGTCCACCGTCGACAGCACCTTGGTGTGCGGGGAGACCCGCAGGCCCCACGCCCTGAGCGCGGCGTAGGACTCCGACTGCTGCTTCGGCTCGAAGCCCTCGCGCTTGCCGAGGCCGTGGCAGATCATCCGCAGCGGGCGGCTCTTGGTCACCCGCGGGTCCTTCTGCCGCAGCGAGCCGGCGGCCGAGTTGCGCGGGTTGGCGAACGGCGGCTTGCCCGCCTCCACCAGCGACGCGTTGAGCTGGGCGAACTCGTCGACCCGGAAGAACACCTCGCCGCGGATCTCCACCAGCGCGGGCACCGGGTACTCGTCGGTGCCGGTCAGCTGGTCGGGCACGTCGTCCATGGTGCGGACGTTGAGCGTGACGTCCTCGCCGGTGCGTCCGTCGCCCCTGGTCAGCGCGCGTTCGAGCTTGCCGTCGCGGTAGAGCAGGTTGATGGCAAGGCCGTCGATCTTCAGCTCGCACAGGTAGTGCGCGGAGGAGCCGACCTCGCGCTCGACCCGCTCCACCCAGGCGCGCAGCTCGTCGGGGTCGAAGGCGTTGTCGAGGCTGAGCATCCGCTCCAGGTGGTCCACCGCGGTGAAGTCGGTGGAGAAGGTGCCGCCCACCACCTGCGTCGGCGAGTCCGGGTCGCGCAGCGCGGGGTGGTCGGACTCCAGCGTCTGGAGCTCGGTGAACAGCTCGTCGAACTCGCCGTCGGAGATCGTCGGCGAGTCCAGCACGTAGTACCGGAACTGGTGCGCGCGCACCTGCTCGACGAGATCGGCGTAGCGCTCCCGCACTCCGGCGGGCACGTCCTCGACGCCCTCGGCCGTCGCACCGGCCTCGGCCTCGCTGGTCATTCCGGCGACCGCCGCGTCGTCGAACTCGGCGCGGTCGGCTGGGTCGGCTGGGTCGTTGCTGGTCACCCCACGAGACTAACCAGCGGGCCCGACACCGGCGCCCGGTGTCCGGCGCGGCGGGGCGGGGCGGCGGGGCACGCGCGGCGGGGCGGGCGTAGCGCCGTGCGGTGGTGGCGCGGCGGCGGACGGCGCGGCGGGGCACGTGCCCGCCAGCAGGACAGCCACCCGGACCGGTCCGTTCCATGGCTGGCGCGTCACTCAGGCCGGTGTGCCTGTGGCCATGGGCTCCGAACCCCGGCCTCTAGCTCACCGTCCGACGGTCCTCCGGTCGAAGGTCAACCAGTCGAAGGTCCGCCGCTCCCCGGCCCGTCGTTTGAGTGTCCCCCGATTCGCTGGCCGATCGACCCACCGCACGGCGGGCACAAACTCACGGCCTCTCTTTCCGGGCGCACCAGCGCGTCACCAGTCCGCCTGCGGTCCACGGGACGGCCGTCCGCCAGGCAGACGACCGCCGCCCCAGGGTCTCCGGTCGAGGGTCCGCCAAACGATGAGCCGCTCGATCCGCGCGCTCTTGGCCTCGCCGCACTCCCCGATCCGCCGAACTCCTCCTGCGCGCTACGTCAGAACCCCAGGTCCGCCGCGCTACGCCTGCTCCCCGGCCTCCCCGGCCTCGCCGGACTCCTCCCGCTCCACGGAGTCGCCGTCGTCGAGTGCCCGCACCAGGTCGCGGAACTCCAGCAGGCCGATCGCGCCCTGCGGCTCGTTGTCGGCCGTCTCGACGCGGCCGATGCGGTCGGCGGCGAGCCGCTCGCCGAGCGCGGCGTCCAGCGGCAGGAACGTCAGCGCCGCCCGGGCCTCGCCCTCCAGCCCGGCGAAGCCCGGGTGGTAGACGGCGACGTCGACCAGTCCCTCCGCCTCGTCGACCTGCGGTGCGACCCGGACGTCGGCCAGCGCGTACTTCTCGCCCCGCAGGTTGACCGTGACCTCCGTCGGGTCCGGCACCGGCGGGATGGAGTCGTGGTACTCGAACAGCGAGTCGGCGGCGGGGGCCGCCGCGATCCACGCGTCGGTGTAGGGCCGCAGCTCCGGGTCGGCCTGGCTGGTCAAGACCAGCGCGTACACCGCCGTTTCGCCGCGTTCGATGGAGATCGTCAGGTGGGGGTGCACCGCCGCGGCAAGCTCGGCGAGCTGGTGGTCGACGCGGTGCGGGACGCTGTCGCCGAGCGCGGCGCTGACCTCGGGAAGCATGTCGTCCCAGCGCCGCCAGAACTCCTCGGCGCGGGCGGCGGCGTCGGCTTCGACGTCGACTGGCCCGGATTCGTCCTCGGCACGGTTGCGGCGGCGCAGGAACTTCAGCATGGCCCCCATTGTGCAGGCCGACCCCGCTCCGCCGTGGCTAGTCGAGCCGATCCACCAATGCCCGCGCCACGACCGAGGCCAGCTCACCGTTCTCCAGGCCGCGGACGTGGCTGGCCGCCGAAAGCGTCGTGAACACCGCGACCAGCGGGTCGTCGTGCGTGGCCTGGCGCAGGACCTCCGCGGCGCGCACCTGGTTGCGGACCTTGCTGGTGGCGCGGTGCAGGTGCAGCAGCCAAGTCCACTCCCGCACGGCTTCGCTGATCGCGGCCCGGTCCATCGTGCCGCCGTCGGCGGCCGAGGCCAGGACGGCGCTGATCACCGGGTGGTCGAGGCATTCGGCGGACTGGACCGCGCGCCGCGCGACGGCGACCGCCGCCCGTCGGCGTGCCACGTCGTCGGCCACGCGCAGCGCCTCGATCAGCTCCCGCGGGAACCGGCCGTCCAGGCGGTCCAGTGCGTCGGGCACGTCGCGCAGGTCGTCGGGCCAGGCCGCCACCGGGAACGTGACGAAGTCGCCCTCGAACCGGCTCGGGGTCAGGGTCTGGCCGGTGATGCGCGCCGCGAGCGCCAGCATCAGCGGCACCGTGCCCGACTCGCGTTCCGCCTCCGACCACGACATTCCCGCACGCACCCCCTCGAGCGCGTCGGGCCTGCTGCCGACGCGGTACTCGGGCAGCGGCGCCTCGAACGCCGTCCACAGCTCACCGTCGACGGCGTAGGAGAAGCGGGTCAGCCGGTCGACGTTCCAGAACGCCGAGACGGCCTCGGTCCCCGCGCTGACGCGGCGCAGCACCTCGTCGCGGGTGCCCTGCCAGCCGTTGTCCTCCACGACCAGCGACCACTCGCCGAAGACCTGGATGCCGATCATGGAGTACTGCTCGTGGTGGGCGAACGCCTCCTCGCAGAACTCGTCGAAGTCGAGTTCGCGGGCGTAGTCCGACACCGCGCCGAACGCCTCGGCCACCGGGTCGATGTCGGTCCCGCGAACGAAGGTCAGGCACGCCGCTTCCTGGATCGTGCTGTGGTGGATCCAGCCGAACCGCTCGACCTCATGGCTCCCGGCGTTGCTGCGCACGCACTTTTCATACCACCGCGCCGCATCGCACCGGGCCGGAACGGGAAAAATTGATCTTGCTTACTCCAGGGCAACCTCAGCGAGCCCACGCGATCTGCACAACGACTTCCTCCTCGCCGGGACGCAGGAGCACGCCTCGTCCGGGCGGACGTGGCACGGACCGGACGCCGGACAGGAGCTCGCCGTCACGCTCCTCACCGCTGAGCACCAGCGAGGCGCATCCGGCGGCGAGCATCCCCCGCAACAGGTCTTGCTCCAAAGCATGGCGCGAGTTGATCGAGTTCCTGGTGACGACGAGGTGGAAACCGATGTCCTGCGCCACGAAGGGCTCCAGCACGTCGAACAGGTGCCGACTGCCGTGCGCCATCTCGTAATCGTTGATCAGGAAGAAGATCCGCCGACCCGCGAACCGGCCTTGCGCCGTGGTACCGCGCCCCCTCATCCTTCTTCGGAGCTCGGCCGCGACTTCCTCGGCAACAGCCTCGAACTCGTGCGGAATCGCGAGGTAGTGCAGGTTCTCGGCCCCGGCCTCGCCGATCATCGACCTCTTGGGATCGACCAGCACAACGACCGCGTCCCCGAAGGGGTGCAGGCGCATGATCTCGTACAGGACCACGCGCAGCAGCGCGGTCTTGCCCGAACCCGGCTCACCCAGGCACAGAACGTGCCCGGTACGAGCGAGATCGAGCTCCGCCCACCGCTCACTCCGCCGCACCGGCCCGAGGACGATGTTCGGGCTCTGTCCGTCGGCTTCCGCGTAGGGGACCTTCTGAGGAAGCACCGATGGCTTCGGCGCCGGTGGCCATGGCCAGGCCACTGCGATGCGCCGAGCCAGGTCCGCGGTCTTGGAGAGGCTCGCGGCGACCGCGGTCGAGTCGGGGCGGGCCAACTCGGTGTTGACCGCCGCGAACAGCAACCTTCCCTCATCGGTGCGGATGCCGTGGCAGGAGAAGTAGAGCAGCGCCAGGTCGTCGGGCTCGCACTCGCGGAACAGGTCGTCGATCTTGCGCTCGATCTGGCTCTTGGACTCGTTGACCAGCACGTCCATGACCTCGAACCGGCCCTGCTCTTGCAGGACCTGTCTCAGCTCCTGGACTTCGTTCGCCGGTGCGCGCAGGGCTCTGAACCAGGGATCGGCGTACATCGAAGTGGCCACCAGCAATGCGATGCGTCGTCCCACGTCGGCCGCCTACTGGGCGCTGTCGTCGGTGACCGCGTCCTCTGCGCCGCCCTGGCCGGCTCCGTCCTGCTCGGCCGCCTGCTGGAGCATGCGCGCCGCCACCGCCTCGACCAACGTGTGCTGATCCGCCGCGGTGAGACCGGTGAACTCGGCTCGGCTCTCACCCTCGCCCAGCGCGACCGACCTCGCCTCCGCGCGCTTCAGGTTGGCCAGCACGACCTTGACGACCGCGGTCGCGGTGGCCGCGGAGAACGATCCGCTGAGGACCAGTTGCCCGAGCGCGGTGCCGAGCCCGGATTTCGTGCCCTCTCCTCCGCTCTCGCGGACCCGGTCCACACGAACGGCTCCGAGAATCCGGAGTTCGTCGTAGAGCCGCCGGGTGACCTGTTCGAGCCGTTCGGGATGCTGCCCGGGCAACTCGAACGCGACCAACATGCGGGCCATCGCCCCTCCGCCCCTTCCGCGTGCAGGATTTCGATCTCCGAGCGTATCCGATCGATCACGCTGCGATGGCCGCTTTGGTCTCCCCCGTTCAGCCTTCGGCTTCGTCGGCGAACATCCGGGCCAGGTCGCGGGTGAGGCCGATGGCCCGGCGAGCCCACGCCGGGGAAGCCCCGGCGAAGCCGCAGGTCGGGGTGGGGACGCCGCGTTCGGCGAGGGTGCGCCGGGAGAAGCCGAGGCGGGTGGCGAGGTCGAACGCGGGCTGGGCCACCTGGCGCAGGGTGGTCTCGGTTTCGCGGCTGGGCACCAGGCCCAGGAACAGGGTGGTGCCCTCCTCCCAGGTTTCGCCGAGCTCGTCGGCGAACTCGCCCGTCACGTCGCCCAAGCCAGTGGCGTCCAGTGCGATCGCCCCGGCGCCCGCCCTGCGCAGCAGGGCGACCGGGGGCCGCCGGGCGCAGCAGTGCACCACGACCGGGGAGCCGGTGGCGGCGGCGAGCGTCTCGATCACCTCGGCGAGCCTGCGCTGCGCGTCCGGGGCGGGGACGGCGGGCACGGTGCCGTAGCCGGACGGCGTGGGGAGCCGGCCGTTGAGGACGGCGGGCAGCGACGGTTCGTCGAGCTGCACGACGACCCGCGCGCCGGTGCGCGCGGCGACCTGCCCGGCGTGCTCGGTGAGCCCTTCGGTCAGCGACTCGGTGAAGTCGCGCAGCGCGCCGTGGTCGGTCAGCACGCGGTGTCCGCGCATCAGCTCGATACCCGCCGCCAGCGTCCACGGACCCGCCGCCTGCACCTTGACCACGCGGGGCGCGCCGGCCTCGGCCGCGGCCTGCTCGACGGCGTCGAGGTCCCACCTGAGCAGGTCGACGGCACGCTGCTGGTCGTGCCCCGGCCGACCCGCGACGCGGTAGCCGGAGGGCACGACCTCGACGGCCAGATCGCCGACGAGCATGCCCGCCGTGCGTCCGATGAGGTCGGCGCCGACACCGCGCGCGGGCAGCTCGGGGAACGGCATCAGCTCGGGCAGTTCCCCGACGACGGTGCGTGCGGCCTCCACCGGGTCGGTACCGGGCATCGACCCGATGGCGGTGGCCGTTCCTGGTTCCCACGCTGCTTCGCTCACGCGGCCATTATCGGGGCGGGAACGATGGAGACCGGGAGGGGGCGACCCGCACCGGGCCGCCACCGGTGCCGGGGTGCGGACGCGCACCGGCGCGGAGCGATACACCCTGCGGGCGGCAGCGGACCGACACGCGCGTGCGGACCGGAATCGGACCGACAAGCGTCGTGGCGGTGACGCTCGGCGACGCGGTCTCCGCGCAGGCGGAGACGGGCGTCGTCAACGCGGGCGTGCCGGGCACCATCGAGGGCGGCTACATCGTCGTCCTGCACGGCGTCCCGTCGATTTCGGCGGCCGAACGAGATGCGGGCTTCGGCCCGAGAACTGCTCGACGAGCACGGGCCGCTATCGGCTTGCCCGCCCGGAAACCGGCGGAGAAGCCGGTCACCGCTCGACGAACTGCTCCCGCAGCACCCGCTTCAGCAACTTGCCCGAGCTGTTGCGCGGGAGGTCGTCGACGAACCGGATCCGCTTGGGAACCTTGAAGCCCGCCAACGACTCGCGCGCGTGCTCCAGCAGCTCGGCTTCGTCCACGTCGGACTTGCGCACGACCACCGCGGCGATGCTCTCGATCCACTTCGGATCCGGCACCGCGATGACGGCGACCTCGGCGACGGCGGGGTGGGTGTAGAGCGCGTCCTCGACTTCCCGCGAGGCCACCAGCACCCCGCCGGTGTTGATCACGTCCTTGATCCGGTCGACCACGGTGACGTAGCCCTGCTCGTCCTGCCGCACCAGGTCGCCGGAGTGGAACCAGCCGTCCCGGAACGCCTCCGCGGTCTCCTCGGGCTTGTTCCAGTAGCCCGTGCAGAGCTGCGGCGAGCGGTAGACGATCTCGCCCAGCTCGCCCGGGGCTACCTGGTTCCCCTGCTCGTCGACGACCTTCGCTTCCACGAACAGCACCGGGCGGCCCGCCGAGTCGGGGCGCAGGTCGTGCTCCTCGGGGCGCAGCACCGTCGCGAGTGGAGCGATCTCCGACTGGCCGAAGCAGTTGTAGAAACCCAGTCCGGGCAACGACTCCCGCAACCTGCTGAGAACCGGACCGGGCATGATGGACGCACCGTAGTAGGCCTTGCGCAACGAGCCGAGGTCCCGCCTGCCGAAGTCGTCGTGGTTGGACAGCGCCACCCACACCGTCGGCGCGGCGAAGAACGCGCCGATGCGCTCTTCTTCGACGCGGCGCAGCACGTCCTGCGGATCGGGTGACTCCACGAGCCGGTTGGTGGAGCCGATCATCAGGTGCGGCAACAGGAATACGTGCATCTGCGCGGAGTGGTAGAGCGGCATCGCATGCAGCGGGTCGTCGCCGTCGGTGAAGTCCAGGGCCACCACGCACGAGACGTACTCGTGCAGCAGCGCGCGGTGCGTCATCATCGCGCCTTTGGGGCGGGACGTCGTGCCGGACGTGTAGAGCAGCTGCACCAGGTCGTCATCGGCGACGTCTTCCGGCAGCGCCGGGACTTCGCCCGCCGTGCTCAGCTCCAGCAACGACTTCTCCGCGCCGCGCAACGGGATCACGCGGTCGACGCCGGAGAGCGCACCCGCGAGCGCCGGATCGGCCAGCGCGATGGTGCTGCCGGACTGCTCGACCAGGTAGCCGAGCTCGGAACCGGTGAGGTTGTAGTTGATCGGCACGTGCACCAGCCCGGCCCGCGCACAGGCCAGGAAGCCGATCAGGTAGGCGTCGGAGTTCCTGCCGTAGGCGGCGATCCGGTCGCCCTTCGACGCCCCGGCGGCCAGCAGCACCCCCGCGGCGCGGGAGACCGCGTCGTCGAGCTCGGCGTAGGTCCACTCCCGTTCCGCGCCCGACCCGTCGGCGAAACGCAGCGCTACCCTGCCGGGCACCCGAGCGGCGGTACGCCGCAACACGTCGCCCACCGTGCCGGCACGCGGATCGAGCATCGCCAACCCTCCACAGCGCTGTGATCGCAAGACACTATCGGCTCCGCGCACCCGGCACCAGCCGCTGTCCGCCGAAGGAACTCATCCATTGCTCCGAGGGCGAACTCCCTGCGCACCAAAAGAACGTGGGAGTTCCGCAACAGGGAGCCAAGATCGATCGCGGTTCGGGAAATTTTTTCATCCGGGCCTTGTGCAACTGGCGAGTAACCCCCAATGTTTCTATCCCACACCGCTGTAATTGGGAAAACGGGAACACAGCGGGGGGCACCTTCCTGGAGTCGGGGCCAGGCGGGTACCGGGACGGGCGGCCATCGGGGGGCCGCCCGCCCAGGACAACAGCCGGACTGGGGCCGGACGGGGGGGGGCACAGGCGAAAGGGGCGCTGTGATCCAGGACCGACAGATCGAGCAACACGAGCGATCCAGGGGGGTGCGGATCTCCGGTCACCGGACCGGGTCCGCACGCCGGACGAGCCCGGCTCGACTGCTGCTCAGCGCAGCGTGGGTCGAGGTCCGTGCTTTGCTGCCCACGCGGTACGACGCCACGACCTGAGTCCTGGCGCAACCGATCAATTCACCGGGAATTGTCGCTTCCATTCGGGGGACGGCGATTTCCACCATCCAGATCGCAATTCCCGCAACCGCGACGAAACGGGGCAAGACCGTTTCGCGAAAGGATTCGCCCGGTCGGTCCACCACAGGTAGCGGCCGAATGGACCAGAACGAACGCGAATCCCGCGGCGGCGGAGCGGAGAAGCCCATTCCACCGGCCCGCTGCAACCGCGCTAGCGCGGGCCCGACACGAGGGCGGCGTGAGCCGCATCGACCGCAGCAGTGCGGAACACGCTCACGTCGCCCTCGTTCGTGACGCAGTCCTGCAGACCGCCCACGGCGACGGTGGCCCGCGCCCACTGCTCCGGCGTGGCGTCGGCCCCGATGAGCAGCACGTTGAGCCTGCGGCGCCAGTCGAGCATGTCCTGGAACAGCTCCAGCCCGGCCAGCACGCTCACGTCGCGCAGGACCATCCACAGCACCTCGCGATGGCCGGCCATGACGTCGAAGTAGGACTCCAGCAGCGCGCGCCGGTCCACCTCGGCCGCGGACTCCGCCGACGACAGCAGCGCCGCGACGTCGTCGGCCAGCGGCTGCACGATGCCGCGCGCGAGCTCTGCCTTCGACGGGTAGTGGTAGTACAGCGCCGCCTTGGTGATGCCGAGGCGTTCGGCGACCTCGCGCAGGCTGGTCTTCTCGAAGCCCTGGGCGGCGAACAGCTCCGCGGCGACCCGGCGGATCTCGCTCCTGGTGTCGCCCCTGGCCCTGGGCATGCCGCTGCTCCTCTCACCGTCCGCTCGCGACATGGTACCCACCTGCCTGCCGACCGGTAATTTACTTGACGACCGGTAAGTAGCGTCCATACCTTCGTGCTCACGGCGCCGAACGACAACCCTGCGAACACGGGAAGAGCACATGGACAACACCGACGTCCTCATCTCCGGCGCGAGCGTCGCCGGACCGGCGCTCGCCCACCGGCTGCGCGCCCACGGCTTCAACCCGACCGTGGTCGAGCGCGCGCCCGCGCCGCGCGAAGGCGGCTACGCCGTGGACGTCCGCGGCGTCGCGGTCGACGTCGTCGAGCGGATGGGCGTGCTGGCGCAGGTTCGCGCCGGGGGGATCGACATGCGCGGCATCACCTACGTCGACGGTTCGAACCGGCCACTGGCCGAGATCAGCACCGAGCACTTCGACGGGCGCGGCAACGGCCGCGACCTGGAGATCATGCGCGGCGCGCTCAGCCGCATCCTCCACGACGCCACCGCGGACGGTGTCGAGTACGTCTTCGGCGACTCCGTCACCGGCCTCGAGCCCGACGACCAGGGAGTGCTCGTGACCTTCGAGCACGCCGCACCCCGGCGGTTCCACCTGGTGATCGGCGCTGACGGCCTGCACTCTCAGGTGCGGGCGCTGGCCTTCGGCGCGGAGGCGCGGTTCCGGCGCCACCTCGGACACCACATCTCGATCTTCGGCGTCGGCGGCCACCTCGCTCCGGAACGCTGGACGCTGGTGCACAACGTGCCCGGCAAGCTCGCGGGCGTCTACGCCTCCGGTGGTGAGCTCGGCGCCAAGGCGATCCTCGGCTTCGCGTCGGGGGAAATCCCCTTCGACCACCGGGATCCCGCGCAGCAGAAGCGGATTCTGCGCGAGGTGTTCGCCGGCGTGGGGTGGGAGGTGCCGCGGCTGCTCGAGGAGATGGAGCACGCGCCGGACTTCTACTTCGACTCGGTGAGCCAGGTCCACCTGGACCGCTGGTCCCGGGGCCGGATCGCGCTGGTGGGCGACGCGGGGTACTGCCCGTCGCCGTTGTCCGGCCAGGGCACCAGCCTCGCACTGGTGGGCGCGTACGTGCTCGCGGGAGAACTCCGGGTGGCGGACGGCGACCACCGCATCGCGTTCGCGCGGTACGAGGACCGGATGCGGGAGTACGTGCGGCAGAACCAGAAGATCGCCGAGTCGGGTGCGGAGGTGCTGATCCCTGCCGGCCGGACCCGGATCTGGCTGCGCAACCAGGTCATGCGGTTCATGTCGAGGTTCCCCGCGCTCGGCAGGCTCTCCGGCGGAATCCAGCGCGCCGCCAACGCGATCGAGCTTCCCGACTACGGCGGCGTGCGCCCGTAGCGCGGAGCGGCGCGGACCAGCGCGTCGCGGCGACAGCGACGGGAGGTGGCTCTGCGCGGGCGGCGAGGTCGGCCGGTCCGACGCGTTGACTCCCCTGGGGATTGTTCACAAGCGGCGTCAGCCGCTTGCGGTGTTGGCCCCAGCTCGCACCGCCGCGGATGAACTCCCCTAGCGCGTCGCGGCGATCAGGGCGCTGCCGAGGACGAGGTCGCCCTCCTCCTCCGGCCGGTACAGCACGACGGCCTGCCCCGGCGCGACGCCGCGCAGCGGCCGGCGGAGCCGGATCGACATGCCGCCGTCGGCGACCTCGGCGACCGCGTCCGCGGTGCCGCCGTGGGCGCGGACCTGCACGACGCACTCGGTCGGGCCGTCGAGCTCCCGCTGCGACGGCCAGATCGGGCGCTTGGCGTCGATCTCGGTGACGCCGAGGTGGTCGGCGGAGCCGACCTTGACCGTGCCCGACACCGGCTCCAGCGACAGCACGTAGCGCGGCCGGCCGTCGGGTGCGGGCGCGTCGATGCCGAGCCCCTTGCGCTGCCCGACGGTGAAGCCGTGCACGCCGGTGTGCTCACCGAGCACCGCGCCGGTCTCGGCGTCGACCAGCTGCCCGGGCTTCTGCCCCAGCTTCGACTCGAGGAACTTCTTCGTGTCGCCGTCGGGGATGAAGCAGATGTCGTGGCTGTCGGGCTTCTTGGCGACCGCGAGCCCGCGCTCGGCGGCCTCCTGCCGCACCTGCGACTTGAGCGAGTCGCCGAGCGGGAACATCGAGTGCCCCAGCTGCTCGGCGGTCAGCGAGGCCAGCACGTAGGACTGGTCCTTGCCCTCGTCCCGGCTGCGCCGCAGCACCGGCACGCCGTCCTCGACGGTGAGCCGCGCGTAGTGGCCGGTGCAGACCGCGTCGAAGCCCAGCGCCATCGCCTTCTCCAGCAACGCCTCGAACTTGATCTTCTCATTGCAGGTCAGGCACGGGTTGGGGGTGCGGCCCGCGGCGTACTCGCCGACGAAGGTCTCGATGACCTCCTCGGTGAACCGCTCTGCGAAGTCCCAGACGTAGAAGGGGATGCCCAGGATGTCGGCGGCCCGCCGCGCGTCGTGGGAGTCCTCGATCGTGCAGCAGCCGCGGGCACCGGTGCGCAGCGTGCCGGGTTTGGCCGACAGCGCCAGGTGCACGCCGACCACCTCGTGGCCGGCCTCCACCGCCCGCGCGGCGGCCACGGCGGAGTCCACCCCGCCGCTCATGGCAGCCAGTACTCGCACGCCTCACACCTCCGTCGGCGCGGACGCCCGCACCGAAGTCCTGCGCAGCCCGGCCGTACCGGCGCCGCGCGCTCGTTGCACCACCGGCCCGATCGCCTCGGTCAGCGCCTTGACGTCGGCCACCGTGGAGTTGTGGCCGAGGGAGAACCGCAGCGAACCCCGCGCCGCCTTCGGCTCGGCACCCATCGCCAGCAGGACGTGGCTGGGTTCGGCGACGCCCGCGGTGCAGGCCGAACCGGTGGAGCACTCGATGCCCTTGGCGTCGAGCAGCATCAGCAGGCTGTCGCCCTCGCAGCCGGGGAAGGTGAAGTGCGCGTTGCCCGGCAGCCGCGACGGCCCACCGCCGACGGCACCGTCACCGGGGTCGCCGTTGAGCACGGCGTCCGGGACCACCTCGCGGACACCGCGGACCAGGTCGTCGCGCAGCGCGGTCAGCTCCGGCCCGTGCGACGTCCTGCTTTCGACGGCCTCCCGCACCGCACTGGCGAACCCCAGCACCGCGGGGACGTCGAGGGTGCCGGAGCGCACCTCGCGCTCCTGGCCGCCGCCGTGCAGCAGCGGCGTGCACCCGACGTCCCGGGACAGCAGCAGCGCGCCGACGCCGTAGGGGCCGCCGACCTTGTGCCCGGTCATCGTCAGCGCCGAGACGCCGGAGGCCGCGAAGTCCACCGGCAACGTCTCGACCGCCTGCACCGCGTCGGTGTGCAGCGGCACCCCGTAGCGGTCGGCGACCGCGGCCAGCTCGGCCATGTCGTTGACCGTGCCGACCTCGTTGTTGGCCCACATCACCGTGACCAGGGCGATCTCGCCGGGCGCCGCGCGCAGCGCCGCCTCCAGCGTCTCGGGCCGCACCCGGCCAAGGGCGTCGACCTCCAGCCAGGTCACCTCGGCCGCCTCGTGCTCGACCAGCCACTCCACGGCATCGAGCACGGCGTGGTGCTCGACGGTGGAGGCCAGGATGCGGCGGCGGGCCGGATCGGCGGCCCGACGGGCCCAGAAGATGCCCTTGACCGCGAGGTTGTCGCTTTCGGTGCCGCCCGCGGTGAACAGCACCTCCGACGGACGCGCGCCCAGCGCGGCGGCCAGCGCCTCGCGGGACTCCTCGACCGCGCGCCGCGCCCGCCTGCCCGAAGTGTGCAGGGAGGAGGCGTTGCCCAGCCGGGCCAACGCCTCGCTCATCACCGCGACCGCCTCCGGTCGCATCGGAGTGGTGGCAGCGTGGTCAAGGTAAGTCATCGCCGTTCCAGGGTAATGCAGGCAGATGGCCGTGCCCGCCGTGGTCCGCAAGCGGAACGCGCTGGTCAGGCCATTTGTTCCCGCCGCGAGCGCAGGACCAGCGGCGCGGCGCAGCACGCGGCGGCCGTGAGCAGCAGGTCCAGCGGGACGACCCCCGCCGCCGGGGATCCCGTGGCCGCGAGCGAGGTCACCAGGACACCGCCGAGCCCCACCATCGCGGCCTGGCCGAGCATGTCGGAGAGTTGCAGCGCCGAGGAGTTGAACCCGCGCTCGTCGGCGGGCGACAGCTCCAGCACCCGCACCGAGGTGCTCGCCATGCCCAGCCCCATGCCCGAGCCCGCGACGAACCACAGCCCGAAGACCAGCCAGTGCGGTCCCCACTCCGGGGCGATCAGCGTGAGTCCGGCCACTCCGGCGCCCACCAGCAGCAGCCCGGTGGCCACCACCGCCTCCCGGCTCAGGGCGCGCTGCCCGCCCTGCCACAGCGCGCCGGCAGACCAGCCGAGCGAACCGACGGTGAGCGGCACGCCCGCCATCGCGGGCGAGTAGTGGTGCACCGTCGACAGCGTCAGCGGCACGAACGCCTGCGCGGTGAAGAAGACCCCGGCCATCAGGCCCCGCGCGAGCACCATCACGGGCAGCCCCGGCCGCGCGATCAGCGTCCCGGCGGGCACCAGCACCCGGATCGACGCCCCGAGCGCGACGACCGCCGCCACGCCGAGGGAGAGCGAGAACAGCGACGGGTTCTGCGCCGACCAGGTCAGCGCCACCACGCCCGCCGACGCACCGAGCGCGGCCAGCGGCAGCCCCTTCCGCCTGGGCGCGGCGCCTTCCTCCGCGCCGGAACCGAAGCGGCGGACCGTCGGCGCGAGCAGCACCGCGCCGAGCAGCACCAGCGGTGCCAGGCCCAGGAAGACCCAACGCCAGCTCAGGTACTCGGTGAGGAAGCCGGCGATCGCGGGCCCGACCAGCGCCGGGACCACCCACGCCGACGAGATCGCCCCGAACGCCTTCGGCCGGTGCTCCTCCGGGTAGGCGCGGGCGATCATCACGTACAGCGCGACGATCTGCGTCCCGCCGCCCAGGCCCTGCAGCACGCGGGCGACCAGCAGCGTCGGCATGTCCTGGGCGACACCGGCGACGACCAGCCCGAGCGCGAAGGTGGGCAGCGCCAGCAGCAGCGGGACCGCCGGGCCCCGGCGGTCGGCCAGGCGGCCGCCGAGCACCGTCCCGATGGCGCTCGCGGCCATGAACACCGTGAAGGGCCAGGAGTAGTAGCGGTGGCCGTCGAGCTCGGCGACGATCGTCGGCAGCGCCGTGCCCAGCCCCATCGCCTCGAACGCGGCGAGGGTGATGATCAGGATCAGGCCGACCGTGAAGTTGCGGCGTTCGGGTGCCCACAGGGCGCTGGTCTTCGCTCTCGTCTCGGTGCTCACCCGCCGAGCCTGCTACTTCGACCCCGGTGGAAGTCCAGCGGTTCGTGGCGAGTCATCCGCATGCCGCAACGCCGGGCCGCCGTCAGGCTGCGCTCCCGGGCGGCTCGCGCACGGGGGCTACCAGGCGCTTGGAACCGTTTCTATTTGTTGCGGCACAACAGATCCGGCCCGCGACCGGCGTCGGCGGTCGCGGGCCGGGTGCGGGGTGTCAGGCCGCTACGGGTTGCGCGACCGGTTCGGGAGGGGCGTGCGCCGTGGTCACGCCCGAGACGGCGGTTTCGGCCAGGCGGGCGAGTTCGCGGCGGTCGGTGATCCGCGTGGCGTCCAGCTCCGGCAGCAGCGACAGCTCGACCACCAGGCCGCGCAACCGTGCGACCGCGAGCACCGACTCGAGCAGGGTGGCCTCCCCGACGAAAGCCGCCGCCGTGGTCGGCTCTCCGCCGGAGGTGTGGAAGCGCAGCGCCATCGGCCGCACCACCGCTCCGGCGTCGACCGCCGCCTGGAACACCGCGGGCCGGTACCTGCCCGACGACCGCCCGCACCACGTGGTGCCCTCGGGGAACGCGCCGACGACCGCGTTCTCCCGCAACGCGTCCGCGATGGTGCGGACCGCGTCGGGCAGCGTGGCGAGGCGGTCGCGGTCGATGTAGAGGGTGCCCGCCCGGCCGGCGAGCGGGCCGATCACCGGCCACGTCCGGACCTCGGTCTTGGCCAGCAGCCGCATCGGGCACACCGCCTGCATGGCCACCACGTCGAGCCACGAGACGTGGTTGCTGACCACCAGCCCGCCACCCGCGCCGTGCTCGCCGCGCACGACGAGCCGGACGCCGAAAGCCCGCAGCAGCGCGCGGAACCACTCCCGGACCAGCCGCCGCCTGGCGGGGCCGGGGAGCACGGAGATCACCACCGCGATGCCGATTCCGCCCACGAGCACGCACAGCGCGTGGCCGAGGCGCAGCGCGACGCGCGGCGGCGCGACCCGGCTCGGCCGCTGCGGGAGGCAGCCCGGCCCGCACGGCGAGGTCGGCATCCAGGGGTGCGTCATGCCGCCGCGCCCAGGAAGAACCGCAGGTAGCGCTGGTCGACGGCCTTGAGGTCGAGCAGCACGAAGAAGTCGGCGACCCCGAAGTCCGGGTCGTGCGCGGGCCTTCCGCACACCCACGCGCCCAGCCGGAGGTAGCCCTTCAGCAGCGGCGGCAGCGGACCGCGGCCGGTGCGCTTGACCGGCTCCGGGTTCCACGGCTGGTACGGGTGCACCCGGTACTCCTCCGGCGCGAAGTGCTTGGCCGACACCTCGTCCCACACCCGCGCGGCCATCGGGCCGCCGTCCTCCAGCGGCACCGAGGCGCAGCCGGCCAGCCAGGAGTGCCCGTACAGCAGCATGTACCGGGCGATGCCCGCCCAGACGAGGCTGACGACCCCTCCGCTGCGGTGGTCGCGGTGCACGCAGGAACGGCCGGTCTCCACCAGAGCCGGGCGCAGCGCGTGCAACGCGGAAAGGTCGAACTCGGTCTCCGAATACAGCTTCCCGGCGGCCTGCGCGCGTTCCGGCGGCAGCATCCGGTAGGTGCCGACGATCTCCCCGGTGCGGTCGTCGCGCACGATCAGGTGATCGCAGAAGTCGTCGAAGGCGTCGCTGTCGACGCCGGGCCGGTCCCCGGTGACGGTGGCGCCCATCTCCTCGGCGAACACCTGGTAGCGCAGGCGCTGCGCGGCCCGCACCTCGTCGGTGTCGCGGGCGACGAGAAGCGAGTAGTGGGCGTCGTCGGCCGAAGGGGCCGTCCCCGTGGGCGCGGTGCTGACAAGCACTTGCGACTCGGACATGCTGCCAGGTGTATCTCCGCGCGCCGAACGTCCAGAAGGCCGGAGGATGACACGAAGCAGGAATTTTCGGTTAATGACCGGTGTTCGGCAACGCGGCGGGATGATCTCCGAGCGCACGGGAGACGCAGTTGGACCTGGCAGTTCTGGTCACGTTCGCGGGGGCGGCAGCGATCATCAGCATCGTGCCCGGCCCCGACATGTTCTACATAATGGCCAACGGAATCGCGTCCGGGGCGCGGGCGGGAGTCGTCGCGGCGGTCGGGATGTCCACCGGTCTGGCGGTGCACACCACCGCCGCCGCGCTCGGGCTCAGCGCCCTGCTGCAGGCGGCTCCGATGATGCTGGAGCTGGTGCGGATCTTCGGCGTGGTGTTCCTGGCCTACCTGGCGTTCGACGCGTTGCGGTCGCCAGGCACCGACCCGGGGACGACAGGACACGCGGTTCCCGCGCGCTCGCTGCGGCGGGTCTACGGGATGGCGGTGCTGACGAACCTGGCCAACCCCAAGGTGATCCTGTTCTTCCTCGCGTTCTTCCCGCAGTTCGTCACGCCCGGCTCGGAGTGGCCGGTACCGGTGCAGTTCATGGTGCTGGGCGCGGTGTTCATCGCGGTCGGGCTCACCGTGGACGGGCTGGCCGGCTTCGCGTCCGGACGCCTGTCGGACATGCTGGTCAGCCGCCGCGGCGTGCGGCGGTGGCTGGACCGGGTCTCCGCCGCCGTGTACGCGGGGCTGGCCGTCCGCCTCGCCGTGGACGACCCGGCCCGCTGACGACCCGGCCCGGTGGCGGCGGCTCAGCCCAGGGCGTCCGCCACCCGCGCCACGACCTCGGACGGGCTCGGCTGCCCGGCCATCTCCTCGGCGACCTCGGCCGCCGCCGAGGAGAACCGAGGCTCCTCGAGCAGGCGCCGCACCATCTCCCGCACCGTCTCGACGTCCGCGGTGGCCGGGTCGAGCGACAGGCCCACGCCGCGATCGGCGACGCGCTTCGCCGACAGCGGGTTGTCGGCGAAGGCGGGCAGGACCAGTTGCGGCACCCCGTAGTGCAGCGGTGCGGCGGTGGTGCCCGAGCCCCCGTGGTGGACGATCAGGGAGCACGACGGCAGGAACGCCGACAGCGGCAGGAAGCCGACCGAGCGCACGTTCTCCGGCAGCGTCCCCAACGCCGTCAGGTCCGCGGTGCCGGCCGCGAGCACGACGTCGAGGTCCATGCCGCCGAGCGCCTCGACCACCACCTCGAGGTTGGTCGTCCCGCTGATCGCGGGCACCACCGTCCCCAGGGTCACGCACACCCTCGGCCGCGGCGGCGCTTGCATCGTCCAGGGCGGAAGCACCGCGCCGCCGTTGAACGGCACGAACCGCATCGGCCACCACGGGACGCCGTCGCGCGGGTCCGGCTCGTCGGCCTTGAGACCGCCCATGCTCGCCGGTCGCGGGTCGATGCGGGCGACCAGTCGCGGATCGCCGTCGGCGATGCCCAGCTCGCGCTGTAGGCCGCGCTCCAGCTCGCCGTCGAAGGAGTTGTGGTTCTCGCGGAAGTCGGCGTCGCGCAGCGACCAGGAGACGCGGTTGCCCACCTCCAGCCCGGGAACCCCGAACGCCTGCGCGGTGATCCGTCCCGCCGCGTGATCGGAGGTGAACACGACCAGGTCGGCCCCGAACGCCCGGCCGGCCTCGATCGTCCCCTCGGTCATGGTGAGTGAACAGGCCGAACGGGTTGCCCGACGCGGCGGCCCTGGCGTACTCGGCGGAGAGCCCCGCGCGGTCCTCGCCGACGACGCCGCGCATCAGCTCCTGCCAGACGTCGCGGTCCGGGAACACGTCGACCACCGGCAGGCCCGCCCGCGCGCCAACCTCGGTCATCTCCGAAGCCGTGGCGAGCAGCACCTCGTGGCCGGCCGCCCTGGCCGCCCAGACCAGCGGGACGACGGGCAGCATCAGCCCGTAGCCGGGCGCTGACGTGAAGAGGATTCGCACAGCGGGGAGCTTGGCAGACGCCCCGGACGCGGCGCAGTAGATTTTCCGGCATGACGCAGCACAGCTCCGCCCAGAACGCCGTTGACCTCTACACCGACGGCGCGTGCAGCGGCAACCCCGGACCGGGCGGCTGGGGCGTCGTGCTGCGCTACGGGCACCACGAACGCGAGATGTACGGCGGCGAGACCGCCACCACCAACAACAAGATGGAGCTGACCGCCGTCATCGAGGGACTGGCCGCGCTGACGCGCCCGGTGCCGCTGGTGCGGATCCACACCGACAGCACCTACGTGCTCAAGGGGATCACCGAATGGATGCGCGGCTGGAAGCGCAACGGCTGGTTGACCTCGGCCAAGCAGCCGGTCAAGAACGCCGACCTGTGGCGCCGGCTGGACCAGGAGTGCGGCAGGCACGGCGAGATCACGTGGGAGTGGGTCAAGGGCCACGCCGGGCACCCGGAGAACGAGCGCGCCGACAAGCTCGCCTGCAAGGGCCGCGACGAGGCGAAGAAGTCCTGAGCCGCGACGAGGCGGTCAGCCACCGGGAACCGTGAGGCGCGAAGTGGCCGTGGGTCCGGCGGACCCACGGCCTCTTCCGCGGCTGCGCGCGATCAGCCCTTGCGCTTGCTGATCTCCTCGGTGAGCTGCGGGGCGACCTTGAACAGGTCGCCCACGACACCGAAGTCGGCGATCTCGAAGATCGGCGCCTCGGCGTCCTTGTTCACCGCCACGATCGTCTTGGAGGTCTGCATGCCGGCGCGGTGCTGGATGGCACCGGAGATGCCCAGGGCGATGTAGAGCTGCGGCGAGACGGTCTTGCCGGTCTGGCCGACCTGGAACTGGTGCGGGTAGTAGCCCGAGTCCACCGCCGCACGCGAGGCACCCACAGCCGCGCCCAGCGAGTCGGCCAGCTTCTCCACCACGTCGAACGACTCGGCCGAGCCGACACCGCGGCCACCCGAGACCACCACGGAGGCTTCGGTCAGCTCGGGGCGGTCCCCGGCCTCGACCGGCTGCGTACCGGTGATCTTGGCGTTCTTACCCGCATCGACGGCGGGGACCTCCACGGCCTGCTCGGCCGCCGCACCCTCGGCCTGCTCGGCCTCGACCGAGCCGGGCAGCACGGTGATCACCGGCGTGCCCGTGACGACCTTGGCCTTGGCGTCGTAGGTGCCACCGAACAGCGAGTGCGAACCGACACCCTCGCCGTCCAGGTCCACGACCTCCGAGAGCAGACCCGAGCCCAGGCGCACCGCCAGCCGGCCGGCGACCTCCTTGCCGTCCACCGACGCCGGTACCAGCACCGCCGCCGGCGACACCTCACCGACCAGCTTGGCCAGCACGTCCACCTGCGGGGTCACCAGGAACTGGCCGGCCTCGGCCGACTCCGCCGCGTACACCTTCGCCGCGCCGTAGGACGCCAGCGCGTCCTTGAGCTTGCCGGTCGTACCCGGCTCGCCGACCACCACCGCCGACGGCTCACCGATGCGGCGCGCCGCGGTCAACAGCTCCAGCGTGACCTTCTTGACCTCGCCGTCCACGTGGTCGACGAGGACCAGAACCTCAGACATAACGACTTCTCCTCGCGAAACCAGTGGGACTGTCAGACCAGCTTCTGACCGGCCAGGAACTCGACGATCTGCACGCCGCCGGAACCTTCGTCGGTCACGCGCTGACCGGCCTGCTTCGGCGGCTTCGGCGCGGACTCGACGACCTTCGAACCGGCGTTGGCCAGCCCCACCTCGGAAGCGTCAATGCCGGCGTCGGCCAGCGACAGCACCGTGACGGGCTTCTTCTTCGCGGCCATGATGCCCTTGAACGACGGGTAGCGCGGCTCGTTGATCTTCTCGGTCACGCTGACCACCGCGGGCAGGCTCGCCTCGACGTGCACGATGCCGGCGTCGGTCTCGCGCTCGACCTTGATCGTCGAGCCGTCGGTCTCCACCTTGCGCGCATACGTCAGCTGCGGCAGGCCCAGCACCTCGGCCAGCATCGCCGGCACCGCGCCGGTGCGGCCGTCGGTGGCCTCGTTGCCCGCGATCACCAGGTCGACCGACTCCACGGTGCCCACGACCTTGGCCAGCGCCCGCGCGGTCTGCACCGCATCCGAGCCGTGCAGCGCCTCGTCCGAGAGGTGGATCGCCTTGTCCGCGCCCATCGACAACGCCTTGCGGATGGCGTCGGTGGCCCGCTCCGGGCCCATCGCCACGACCGTCACCTCGCCGCCCTGGGCCTCCTTGATCAGCAAGGCCTCCTCGACGGCACGCTCGTTGATCTCATCCAGCACAGCGTCCGCCGACTCGCGGTCGAGAGTGTGGTCCGAGTCGGTGAGCTTGCGCTCGGACCACGTGTCGGGCACCTGCTTGACCAGGACGACGATGTTCATGGGTCCTCTTCGACCTCCTGCGGACTGACGGCTGGGAACGTTGGAAAGCTTGCTTCTCCCCGGCTTATCACCGGGATGGTTGACCTTGCCACGTCAGTACGGCAATAGCACGGTGACGCCAACCACGGCCGATGTTACCGGTCGGTAGCCCCAGCGCAACCGGGGTACGTGCGTGACAGTACTCACCTCCGGGCGCACCGGAGCGCCGGTCCGGCCGCGAACCGCCCCGGAAAGCCCCTCGGCAGGCCCGGTATGAAATGGCAATACCGGTTAGTAGCCTGACCGTCATGAGCCAACGCGTCGCCATCGTGACGGACTCCACCGCCTCGATCCCGCTCGACGTCGCCGACCAGCTCGGCATCTCCGTCGTCCAGCTCGAGCTCAAGGTCGGCGAGGAGTACAACGACGAGCGCCGCGTCCCGCATCCCGAGATGGCCGAGGCCATGCGCTCCGGCGTGCCGGTGGCCACCTCCGAGCCGCCCGCCCCGGCGTTCTTCTGGAACTACATGGACGCCGCGGCGGCGGGCGCCGAAGCGATCATCTCCATCCACATCTCCGAGGGCCTGTCCCAGACCTGCGCCTCCGCGCGCAAGGCCGCCGCCGAGATCGGCATCCCGGTCTACGTGGTCGACTCCCGGCTGGTCGGGCTCGGCCTGGGCTTCCCGGTCATCGCCGCCGCCGAGGCGGCCAGGGCCGGAGCCACCATGCAGGGCGTGATGGGCGTGCTGGACCAGCGGCTGCGCACCACGACGCAGCTGCTCTACGTCGACACCCTGGAGTACCTCCAGCGCGGTGGCCGGATCGGACGGGCGCAGGCGTGGCTCGGCCAGACGCTGTCGATCAAGCCCGTCCTGCAGCTCAAGGACGGCGCGATCGACCAGCTCGGCAAGGCGATCGGTCCCGACCGCGCGCTGAAGAAGGCCCTCACCCACGCCATCCAGAAGGCCGGTGGCGGTCCGGTCGACATCGGGGTCGAGCACTTCCAGTTCGCAGAGCGGGCCGAGAAGCTGCTGCACGGCCTGCGCGACGCGCTGCCGCAGGCCCGGCGGATCACGCTGGAGGAGACCAGCGCGGTGCTGGGCGCGCACGCCGGTCCAGGCGCGCTCGGCGTGACCGTCTCGCCCGCGACGTGAACGAACCCGTGGGCGACTTCGCCATGGTCCTGCACAGCCACCTGCCCTGGCTCGCCGGGCACGGCCGGTGGCCGGTCGGCGAGGAGTGGCTCTACCAGGCGTGGGCCTCCTCCTACCTGCCCGTGGTGGGGATGCTGGAGCGGCTGGCCGCCGAGGGCCACCGCGACGTGCTCACCTTCGGCCTCACCCCGGTGCTGGCCGCGCAGCTCGACGACCCGCACTGCCTTCGCGGCTTCCACCACTGGCTGGGCAACTGGCGGCTGCGCGCCGAGGAGGCCGCGGCGCGCTGGCGCGGCTCGGGCGACGAGCTGGCCGCCGCCGAGTGCCGCGCGGCCTCGCGAGCGCTGGAGGAGTTCGAGCTGCGGTGGCGCCACGGCGCGTCGCCGGTGCTGCGGCCGCTGGTCGACTCGGACGTGGTCGAGCTGATCGGCGGGCCCGCCACGCACCCGTTCCAGCCGCTGCTCGACCCGCGGCTGCGCGAGTTCGCGCTCCGGCTCGGGCTGGCCGACACCCGGCTGCGCCTGGGCAGCGCGCCGGAGGGCATCTGGGCTCCGGAGTGCGCCTACGGCCCGGGCGTGGAGCGCGAGTACGCCGCGACGGGCGTGCGGCGCTTCCTGGTCGACGGCAGCGCGCTGGACGACGTCTCCGCCGCGCACACCGTCGGCCGCACCGACATCGTGTGCTTCGGGCGGGACGTGTCGATCAGCGACCTGGTGTGGTCCGACGGCGGCTACCCCTCGCACCCGGCCTACCGCGACTTCCACACCTTCGACCACGCCGTGGGCCTCAAGCCGTCGCGCATCACCGGCAAGGACGTCGCGCCGGAGGACAAGCAGCCCTACGCGCTCGGCCCGGCGGCGGCGGTGGCCGACGAGCACGCCGACGACTTCGTGGCCGCCGTGCGGCAGCGACTGGAGGAGCACCGCGAACGCGGCGGCCGCCAGGGACTCGTGGTCGCGGCCTTCGACACCGAGCTGTTCGGGCACTGGTGGTTCGAGGGTCCGCGCTGGCTGGAACGGGTGTTGCGCACGCTGCCCGAGGCCGGTGTCCGGGTGACGACGCTGCGCGGCGCGCTGGCCGTCGGCCACCTGGGCGAGCCGGTCGAGCTGCCGGAGACCTCGTGGGGCGTCGGGGGTGACTGGCGCGTGTGGGCGGGTGAGCCGGTCGCCGAGATCGCCGACGCGAACCAGCGGCTCCAGGAACGCGTGCTGCGCCGGGCACCGCGGGCGGGCGCCGCCCGCGACCACGTCCTCGACCAGCTCCTGCGCGAGACCGTGCTCGCGCTGGCCAGCGACTGGGCGTTCATGGTCACCCACGACGCGGGAGCGGGCTACGCCCGCGAGCGCGCCCACGACCACACCTCGCGCGCCCACCGGCTGCTCGACCTGCTGGAGTCGGGACGGTACGCCGACGCCGACGCGCTGGCCCGCGAGCTGCGCGGGCGCGACGGCGTGTTCGGCCACCTCGACGCCCGGCTGCTGCCCGGCTGAAGCGGAGGCCCACGCGGGTTCAGCCGACGACCCCGGCAGGCCCAGCAGTTCGGGCACCACCCCGTTGACCTCCCCAGCCCTGCCCACCAGGGCCGTTGGCATGCCGGAACGGCCCGCGGAGATCCACTGGCGCCTGTTGGCTCCGCGCACGTGGCGCGCCGTACCGTACCGGGCGGTAACCTCGCTGGGGGTCTTTGGAAGGATTCACCTCCTATGCGCGTGCTGATGCTGTCCTGGGAATACCCGCCGGTCGTGGTCGGCGGGCTCGGCCGCCATGTCCACGCGCTGGCCCGCACCCTGGCCGGGCAGGGCCACGACGTCGTCGTGCTGTGCCGCCAGCCGGCCGGGACCGACCCGGAGACGCACCCGGCCAGTGACACCGTCGTCGACGGCGTCCGGCTGGTGCGGGTCGCCGAGGACCCGCCGCACCTGACCTTCGAACGCGACCTCGTCGCCTGGACGCTGGCGATGGGCCACGCGATGGTCCGCGCGGGCCAGCGCCTGCTGCGCGGATGGCGGCCGGACGTCGTGCACGCCCACGACTGGCTGGTCACCCACCCGGCCATCGCGCTGGCCGAAGCCGCCGAGGTGCCGCTGGTCGCCACCATCCACGCCACCGAGGCGGGACGGCACAGCGGCTGGCTGTCGCAGATCCACAGCCAGCAGATCCACTCGGTCGAGTGGTGGCTGGCGAACCGGGCGGACGAGCTGATCACCTGCTCGGCGGCGATGCGGGCCGAGGCGGCCGAGCTGTTCGACGTCGATCCGGCGTCGATCACGGTGCTGCACAACGGGATCGAGACGCGGACCTGGCAGGTCCGCGCCCACGACGTGGCCGCGGCGCGGCGCTCGCACGGGCGCGACGGCGCACCGCTGCTGCTCTACTTCGGCAGGCTGGAGTGGGAGAAGGGCGTCCAGGACCTGCTGGCCGCGCTGCCCGCCATCCGGGAGCGCCACCCCGGCACGACCGTGGCCATCGCGGGCTGCGGGACGCACCAGGAGTGGCTCGTCGAGCGGGCCGCCGAGCACGGCGTCTCCGAGGCCGCGCGCTTCACCGGGCACCTGCCCGACACCGAGCTGGCCTCCCTGCTGGCGGCCGCGGACGCGGTGGTGCTGCCCAGCCGCTACGAGCCGTTCGGCATCGTCGCGCTGGAGGCCGCCGCCGCGAGCGCGCCGCTGGTCGCCTCCACCGCGGGCGGTCTCGGCGAGATCGTGCTCGACGGGAGCACCGGGCTGGCGTTCGCACCGGGGGACGTGGCCGGCCTCGCCGACGCGGTCGACCGGGTGCTGTGCGACCCGGAGGCGGCCGAGCGCCGCGCCGAGGCGGCGAAGGCCCGGCTGAGCAGCGACTTCGACTGGGAACGCATCGCGGAGGGCACCGCCGCCGTCTACGCGGGCGCGCGCCGCCGTGAGCACGCGGAGCTGCCCCGCCCGAAGATCGCCACCGGCAACGTGCTGGGTCGCGGCGAATAGAGCTCGGGCCGCTCTCAGCGGCTGAGGTTGGACACCAGGTTCTCCAGCGCCGGGACGGCGTCGGCGAGCCTGGCCCTGTCCGCCGCGCTGAGCCGGTCCATCGCCGTCCGCAGGATCTCCCGGCTCGCCCGGTCGTAGCGCTCCAGCAGGTCCAGCGCCTCCGCGGTGGCCGAGAGCCCCACCGCCCGCAGGTCCGACTCCGAGCGGCGGCGTTGCACCAGGCCCGCCGCCATCATCGAACGCACGAGGTTGCTGACCGTCGACGGCGAGATCCGCAACCGCTCCGCGACGGCGCTGGTGCCCAGCGGTCCTTCGGCGGCCAGCACCCGCAGCACTTCGATCTGCGCTTCGGGGAGGTCGGGCAGGTCCTCCGTGGCGCGGGTCGAGCGCAGCAGCGCCCTGCGCAGCGGTCCGAGCAGGCGGCCGAGGTCGGCGGCGGTGTCCACCAGGCCATCTTGCCAACCGAAGTGGTTTTGTGCCAAAGTTGTTTTGTTGCAAAACTACTCACGCGAGGAGGTGCGCACGTGACCACCGTCGCGACCCCGGCCGGCCACGACGAACTGCGGGGCATCGTCGGCAAGCACTTCATCTACACCTACGCCAACGGCTGGCGGTACGAGATGTACGTGAAGAACGCCGGCACGATCGACTACCGGATCCACAGCGGCATGGTCGGCGGGCGCTGGGTCCGCGACCAGCGGGTCGACCTCGTCCGCCTCGGTGAGGACGTCTACAAGGTGTCCTGGAGCGAGCCCACGGGCACGTCGGTGAGCGTCACCGTGCTGCCCGGCAGCCGCCGGCTGCACGGCGTGATCTTCTTCCCCCGCTGGGTGCACGAGCACCCCGAGCGCACGGTCTGCTTCCAGAACGACCACCTGGCGCGGATGGCCGCCTACCGCGAGGCGGGCCCGACCTACCCGGTCCACGTCGTGCCGGAGTTCGCCGAGATCACGTTCCTGGAGGACCGCGGCCCCGACGACGAGTCCGTGATCGCCGTCGGCCCCGCCGACCTGCCCGAGGGCTACGCCGACCGCGTCAACTGACGCGCACCGAAGCCGTCCGCTCGCGCCCCCGCACCAGACCGGGCGTCAGCTCTTCTTCTGCGCCTTGTCCATCGCGCGGTGGACGCGCTTGAGCGAAACCGGGTGCGGGGTGCCGAGGGTCTGGGCGAACAGGCTCACGCGCAGCTCCTCGATCATCCACCCGACCTGCCGCAGCTCCTCGGGCACCGGCCGTCCCGCCGGCACCGCGTCGAGCATGTCCCGGTAGCGGTCCTGCACCTCGAACACCTGGTACATCCAGTCCTGGTCGCGCTGCGGGTGGAACTGGAGCTTGTCCACCCGCTGCTCGACGGCCTTGAGGTAGCGCACCACGTCGAGCAGCCGCGTCCACCCCGTGCCGGTCACGAAGCCGGGGTGCAGCAGGCCGGAGAGCTGGTCGGTGATGTCGGCCATCGACTCGGCGGGGAGGCGGCGCGTGCGGTCGGCGAGCAGGGCGTCGACCTGCTGGCGTGCCGTCAGCACCCGCTCCACCTTGGACACCGTGTCGGCGGTGGCGCTGCCGAGCTGGGAGCCGACCCTGCCCAGCAACGTCGCGAAGGACGCCTGGTCCCAGACCGGACCGCCGTGGTCGGCGATCAGCTTGTCCACCGCGCACTTCAGGCAGTCGTCGAGGACGCCTGCCACGTCGCCGTGCGGGCTCGCGCCGAAGACCAGCCGGGTGGCGCCGCCCATGCCGCGCTGGATGGACTTCAGCGGCGAGGGCAGGTTGAGCAGCAGCAACCGCCGGGTTCCCCGCCAGTGCGCCTCGCGCTGCTCCTCCTCGGTGTCGAAGATGCGCACCGCGACGCTCTCGCCCTCGTCGACCAGCGCCGGGTACGCCTTGACCGCGTGCCCGGATCGCTGCGTCTGGAAGGTCCGCGGCAGCTCGCCGAAGTCCCACTCGCGCAGGCCGGACTTCTCGACCTCGTCGGCCGCCTTGGAGATCTCGGCCCGCACCTTGGGTTTCAGGCGCTGCTTGAGCGCGCCGAGGTCCTTGGACTCGGCGAGCTTGCGGCCCTTGCCGTCGACGACCCGGAAGGTCATCCGCAGGTGGTCGGGAATCCGGTCGAAGTCCCAGGACTCGCGCGGTACCGTGACGCCGGTCATCCGCCGCAGCTCCTGCTCCAGCGACTCCAGCAGGTCGCCGCCGGGCTCCATCCGGGCCAGCGCCGCGCGGGCGTGGTCGGGGACGGGGACGAAGTTGCGGCGCAGCTGCTTCGGCAGCGACTTGATCAGCGCGGTGACCAGTTCCTCCCGCATGCCGGGGATCTGGCGGTCGAAGCCGTCCGGGTCGATCTGGTTGAGCACCTGCAGCGGGATGTGCACGGTGACGCCGTCGGCGTCGGCACCTGGCTCGAACTGGTAGGAGAGCGGCAGCCGGTGGCCGCCCTGCTGCCAGGCGTCGGGGTAGTCGCGGTCGCTGACCGCCGCCGACTCCTGGTTGATCAGCATCGACTTCTCGAAGTTGAGCAGGTCGGGCTGCTCGCGGCGGGTCTTCTTCCACCACGAGTCGAAGTGCGCCCCGGAGACGACCTCCGCGCCGACCCGCTGGTCGTAGAAGTCGAACAGGGTCTGGTCGTCGACGAGGATGTCGCGCCGCCGCGCCCGCTCCTCGAGGTCCTCGACCTCCTCCAGCAGCGCGCGGTTGGCGTGGAAGAACTCGTGCCTGGTGTTCCAGTCGCCCTCGACCAGGGCGTGCCGGATGAACAGCTCCCGCGACAGCTCGGGCTCGATGCGCCCGTACTGGACCTTGCGCCCGGCCACCAGCGGCACGCCGTAGAGCGTGACCTTCTCGTAGGCCATCACCGCGGCCCGGTCCTTCTCCCAGTGCGGCTCGCTGTAGCTGCGCTTGACCAGGTGCTGCGCGAGCTTCTCGATCCACTCGGGCTCGACCCGGGCGGCGATGCGCGCCCACAGCCGCGAGGTCTCCACCAGCTCGGCGGCCATCACCCAGCGCGGCGGCTTCTTGAACAGCGCCGACCCCGGGAACACGGCGAACTTCGCGTTGCGCGCGCCGAGGTACTCGTTGCCGCCGCCGCGGTTCTGCGGTCCCTGCTTCTTGTCGGTGTCCTTGAGCCCGATGTGCGACAGCAGACCCGCCAGCAGCGACTGGTGGATGTGGGCGGGGTCGGCGGGATGGCTGTTCGGCGTGATGCCCATGGACTTGGTCATCTGGCGCAGCTGCGCGTAGAGGTCCTGCCACTCCCGCACCCGCAGGTAGTTGAGGAACTCCGCCTTGCACAGCTTGCGGAACTGGTTGCCCGACAGCTCACGCTGCTGCTCCCGCAGGTACTGCCACAGGTTCAGGTAGGACAGGAAGTCCGACTCCTTGTCGGCGAAGCGCGCGTGCTTCTCCCCCGCCGCCTGCTGCTTGTCGGCGGGCCGCTCGCGGGGGTCCTGGATGGACAGCGCGGCGGCGATGACCAGCGTCTCGCGCACGCAGCCGTTGCGCTCGGCCTCCAGCACCATGCGCGCCAGCCGCGGGTCGACGGGCAGCTGCGCGAGCTTGCGGCCGGTGGAGGTCAGCCGCTTGTGCACGTCCTTTTGCGCCGGGTCGATGGCGCCGAGCTCGTGCAGCAGGTTCACGCCGTCGGTGACCTGCCTGCGGTCCGGCGGCTCGATGAACGGGAACGACGCGATGTCGCCGAGGCCCAGCGAGGTCATCTGCAGGATGACCGAGGCGAGGTTGGTGCGCAGGATCTCCGGGTCGGTGAACTCCGGCCGCGACTCGAAGTCCTGCTCGGAGTACAGCCGGATGCAGATGCCCTCCGACACCCGGCCGCAGCGGCCCTTGCGCTGGTTCGCCGATGCCTGCGACACCGGTTCGATCGGCAGCCGCTGCACCTTGGTGCGGAAGCTGTAGCGCGAGATGCGCGCGGTGCCCGGGTCGATGACGTACTTGATGCCCGGCACCGTCAGGGAGGTCTCGGCGACGTTGGTGGCCAGCACGATCCGCCTGCCCGCGTGCGGCTGGAACACCCGGTGCTGCTCGGCGGCCGACAACCGCGCGTACAGCGGCAGGATCTCGGTGTTTCGCAGGTTCTGCTGCTGCAGCGCCTCGGCGGTGTCGCGGATCTCCCGCTCACCGCTGAGGAAGACCAGGACGTCGCCGGGGCCTTCGGCGCCGAGCTCGTCGACGGCGTCGCAGATCGCCTGGACCTGGTCGCGCTCGACGTCCTCTTCGTCCGCGGAGTCGTCGACCAGCGGCCGGTACCGCACCTCCACCGGATAGGTGCGCCCGGAGACCTCGACGACCGGGGCGTCGTCGAAGTGCCGCGAGAAGCGCTCCGGGTCGATCGTCGCGGAGGTGATGATCACCTTGAGGTCGGGCCGGCGCGGCAGGAGCTGCTTGAGGTAGCCGAGGATGAAGTCGATGTTGAGACTGCGCTCGTGCGCCTCGTCGATGATCAGCGTGTCGTAGCGGCGCAGCAGCCGGTCCTGCTGGATCTCGGCCAGCAGGATGCCGTCGGTCATCAGTTTGACCAGCGTGTTCGACCCGGCGCGGTCGGTGAAGCGGACCTGGTAGCCGATGGCCTCGCCCAGCTCGGTGCCCAGCTCCTCGGCGACCCGCTCGGCCACCGTGCGCGCGGCGAGCCGCCGCGGCTGGGTGTGGCCGATCATGCCCTGCACACCGCGCCCGAGCTCCAGGCACATCTTCGGGATCTGCGTCGTCTTGCCCGAGCCGGTCTCGCCGGCCACGATCACGACCTGGTTGTCGCGGATCGCCGCCAGCAGGTCCTCCCTGCGCCGGCTGACCGGCAGCTCCTGCGGGTAGCGGATCTCCGGTACCGCGCCGCGGCGCTGCTGGACGCGCTGCTCGGCGGCGGCGAGGTCGGCGGAGATCTCGGCGACGACCGGCTCCAGGGCCTGCGCGTCGCGGATCTTGCGGGCGCCCTCGATGCGGCGGCGCAGCCGCCGCTGGTCGTGCAGCATCAGGTCCGGCAGCCGCTCGCGCAGCGCGCCGAGCGGTCGTTCCACAGATGAGGTGCCCATACTCCGTCCAGGATAAAGTCGCCGCCGAGGCGCCCGCCTCCGGTTTTCGCCCGCCTCACACCGCCCGGCGGCAGCCGGCACCAGGGTCCGGCAGCCCAACGCGCCCCGGGTGTCGCGGCATTCCCGAGATCACGCTCCGGCGTGGTCGTCGTCACCCGCCCGCCTGCGCACCACGCGCGCCGGGGACCCCACGGCGATCGAGTACTCCGGGATCTCGCCGCGCACCACGGCGTTGGCGCCCAGCACCGATCCGCGGCCCACGCGGGTGCCGCGCAGCACCGTCACCTTCGCCCCCAGCCAGCAGTCGGGCCCGATGCGAACCGGGGTCTTGACGATGCCCTGGTCCTTGATCGGCACGTCCACGTCGTCGGTGACGTGGTCGAAGTCGCACACGTAGATCCAGTCCGCGACCAGCGTCGACGCGCCGATCTCCACGTCGAGCCAGCAGTTGACCGTGTTGTCCCGGCCGAAGACGACCTTGTCGCCGATGCGCACCGAACCCTCGTGGCAGCGCAGGGCGGTGCCGTCGCCGATGTGCGCCCACCGGCCGATCTCCATCCGGCCGAACCCGGGACGGCAGGTGATCTCCACGCCGCGGCCGAGGAACACCATGCCGCGCAGCACGATGTGGGGCTGGGTGACGCGCAGCTTCAGCAGCCGCCAGTAGCGCAGCAGGTACCAGGGCGTGAAAGCGCGGTGGCGCAGCACCCAGCGCAGCGATCCGGCGGTCAGGAACCGGGCCTGCCGCGGATCACGACGCACCAGCGCGCACAGCCATGACCACATGGAAACCGAGCGTAAAGACCGGTGCGCACGCACGCTGCCGCGGCCCCTGCCACGGCCGGGGGACGGAACGCGGCGGTCGTCGGTCAGCACCGGCGTCACCACCGCAACAGGAGTTCCCGCGTTTCCTCATGACACTTGCAGAAGCCAACGCTCTGCCCCGGCGCCGTACCCGGCGTCGCGGGTTGCGTCTGTGTGCGGGGAACGGGGGGCGGTGGCTACCGCGCGGACGTGCGCCGGTCGCGGGCCGCCGATGCGGGCATCCGATGGCGGGACGAGATGCGATGAGCTGGCGAGGTCGCCACCCCGCAGCGCGCGGAAAGACGCTGTGGCCCGATCCTGTGCTCCTGTTGCTCTGTCCGATGATCGCTGCGGGTCGGGCTGTGATCACCGACGTCCCGGAACACCACACCTAGGTCCGCTCCGCGCGGGTGAGGACCATCGTCGGAGCGTCGCCGATCCTGGTCAACACCGCGGTCGCCTCCTGCGCGCCCTTGAGCTTGAGCCTGCGGCGCAGCGCGTCCGGGTCGATGTCGAGCCCGCGCACCAGGATCTCCAGGCGCCCCACGTCGTGGCGGCGCAGCAGCGCGCGCAGGGCCTTCTCGTTGTAGTGCCCGTGGTCGATCACGCGGAACGCCCGGATGCCGGGCGGCGGGGTGTCGCCGGTGAGGTAGGCGATGCGGCGATCGATCTGCGCGAGCCCGTGGCGCGCCGCGTAGTGGCGCACGAGCCCCGCCCGCACGACCGCACCGTCCGGATCGACGACCCACTGCCCGACCTCCAGCACGGGGCAGTCGTCGGACTCGGCGTCGGTGAAGGTCTCGCCCGTGCTCAGCACGCTCGCCCGGCGCCGGACGCCACCGGCGAGCCCGCCGAGCCACAGCGCCGCCTCCCGGACCTGGCCGGCCAGCGACACGACCTCGACCTCGGCCTCCTGCGGCACCTGCTCGAAGTCCAGTCCCGGCGCGCACTTGACCACCAGGTCGCGTCCGGAGTAGACGGCCAGCAACTCGTCCAGCGGCGGGACCAGGTCGGCGGGGTTCCAGCGGCGCCTGCCCGCGTCGTCCCGGCGGGCAGGGTCCGCGACGACCGCGGTCCCCCTGGTGACCGGCCGCAGCGCGTCGGCCCGAACGATCGCCGCCGCCTCGGCGAGGTTGTGGCGCGCCATCTCCAGCCGCACCGGGTCGAGGTCGGAACCCACGCAGCGCGCGGCGACCTTCGCGGTCTCGTGCAGGTCGGCGCCGATCGAGCAGGTCACGTCGTGCACGTCCCGGCCGGCCAGGCGGGCCGCCCGGTGCCGCGCCACCTCGCTCGCGGTCGCCTGCTGGAGGGCGTCGGCGGTGAGCAGCCACCCGCCCGCGTCGTCCAGCTTGGACCCGGCCTTGCGCCGCAGCACCGCGGTCTCCAGCGCGGCGGCGGCGAAGCGCGGCCCGACCAGCTTGCGCGCTGCGGCCACGTCGGCCAGCCGCGACGAGGCGGTCAGCGGCAGCCGGGACAGCTCGGCCACCGCCCCCGCGCCCTCCGGGGAACGCAGGAAAGCCACGTCATCGAGGTCGAAGTCGTACCCCAACTGCGGGGTTCCTCCCTGTTCGCGGTCGCCTCCAGTATCCGCGCACGGCGCTGGACCGCCGCCCGCGGGATGCCGGAGGCCGCGCCCGGCTCAGCTCGCGGGCCGCGCCCGGCTCAGCTCGCGGACGTGCCCGGCTCAGCTCGCGGCCGCGCCCGGCTCAGCTACCGGGCCTGCCCGCCGTGCCGTCCGGCTTCCGGCCGGTGACCAGCACGTTGTAGAACAGGTCCCGCGGCAGCACCTTCGACAGCACGTCCTGGTCGAACTTCGCCAGCTTCTGCCAGGTCCGGTAGGCGAACATGCCCCAGCCGAAGCCCAGCCGCTCCTTGGGCACCGCCGCCTCGAACGTGCGCACCGGCCAGCCGAACAGCGCCGCCGACAGCTCCTCGGTCACCGCGCGGACGTCGACCGCGCCCGCGCCCAGCGCCATGCCCTCCAGCTTCGACGGCTCGAAGGTGTGCAGGTCGACGACGGCCTCCAGCGCCGCCGCCCGCGAGGACTCGTCGAGCTCCTCCTGCGGACGGCGCCACTGCGACAGCGGTCCGAGCTTGGTGATGTTCGTGGTCAGCCACCAGGTCAGGCGGCCGAGCCTGCGGGCGTAGTAGTCGCCCACCTTGGTCGGGTCGCCTGCGAAGACGAAGCGGCCGCCGGGCTTGAGCACCCGCAGCACCTCCCGCATCGCCGCGGGCACGTCCGGGATGTGGTGCAGCACGGCGTGGCCCACGACGAGGTCGAAGGTGTCGTCGTCGTAGGGGATCGTCTCGGCGTCGGTGACCCGGCCGTCGACTTCGAGGTCCAACGACTTCGCGTTGCGCAACGCGACCTCGACCATGCCCGGCGACAGGTCGGTGACCGAGCCGCGCTCGACCAGCCCGCCCTGCATCAGGTTCAGCAGGAAGAACCCGGTGCCGCAGCCCAGTTCCAGGGCCCGCCCGTAGCGGCCGGTGCCGCCGGTCGCGACCCGGAACCGGTCCACCGCGTAGTCGATGCAGCGCTGGTCGTAGGAGATGGACCACTTCTCGTCGTAGGTGCCCGCTTCCCAGTCGTGGTAGAGCACGTTGGCGAGCTTGGGGTCCGAGTACGCCTCCTGCACCTGCTCTGCGGTGGCGTGCGGGTTCGGCGCCGGGTCACGGTCGGTCGTCACGTCGGTTCCTGTCGGTGGTGGGCGGATTGCCGTGGGTCGGCTGCTACTTGCCGGTGAACTTCGCCTTGCCGGGACCGTTCTCGATGAACGAGCGCATCCCGATCTTCTGGTCCTCGGTGGCGAACGTGCCCGCGAACAGGTGCGTCTCCAGCTTCAGGCCGCTGTCGAGGTCGACGTCGAGACCGCCGTCGATGGCGGCCTTGGCCGCGGCCAGGGCCCGCGCGGCGCCGTTAGCGAACTGCTCGGCCCAGCGCCGGGCCGCCGCGTAGACGTCGTCGGGCGCGACGACCTCGTCGACCATTCCCAGCGCCAGCGCCTCCTGGGCCTCGACGAACCGTCCGGTGTAGACGATGTCCTTGGCCTTGCTGGGGCCGACGAGCCGGGCCAGCCGCTGGGTGCCGCCCGCGCCGGGGATCACGCCGAGCAGGATCTCGGGCTGGCCGACCTTGACGTTGTCGCCGGCGATGCGGCGGTCGCAGGTCAGAGCCAGCTCGAACCCGCCGCCGAGGGCGTAGCCGGTCAGCGCCGCCACCGTGGGCTTCGGGATCGCCGCGACCGCGCTCATCGCCGCCGACAGGCCGCGCTGCTCCTTGGCCGCCATGTCCCCGTAGGACATCTCGGCCATCTCCTTGATGTCGGCGCCCGCCGCGAAGACCTTCTCGCCGCCGTAGACGATCACGGCGCGGACGTCGTCGCGCTCGGCCGCCTCGATCGCGACGTCGTGCAGTTCCCGCTCGATCTGCCGGTTCAGCGCGTTCATCGGCGGCCGATCCAGCCGGATCGTGCCGATCGCACCGTCAACCTCAAGCCTGACGAACTCGCCCACGCCGCAACCTCCTCGTCGAACTGCCGCTTGGGCGGCAGGTTATCTCGCGTCACACCGAAACGTCAGTGTTCTGCATCTCAGCCGGCACGACGACCCGCCGAGCGGTCCGGCTCTAGCGCCTGCGGGCGAAGTAGCGGTCGCCGCTGCGCGTCAGCTCCAAGTCCTGGTCGAAGGTCTTGGACAGGTTGTCCTCGGTGATCACGTCACCGAGCAGTCCCTGGGCGACGACCGCGCCGTCGCGCAGCAGCAGGGCGTGGGTGAAGCCCGGCGGGATCTCCTCGACGTGGTGGGTGACCAGCACCGATGCCGGGGCGTCGGGGTCCATGGCCAGCGCCGAGAGCCGGGCGACCAGGTCTTCCCGGCCGCCGAGGTCGAGTCCGGCGGCCGGCTCGTCCAGCAGTAGCAGCTCGGGATCGGTCATCAGGGCGCGGGCGATCAGGGCGCGCTTGCGCTCGCCCTCCGACAGCGTCCCGAAGGCCCGGTCGGCGAGGTGTGCGACGCCGAGCAGATCCAGCAGCTCCGCGGCGCGGTCGGTGTCCATCTCGTCGTACTGCTCGCGCCAGCGGCCGACCACCGACCAGCCCGCGCTGACCACGACGTCGCGCACCGGCTCCTCGCCGGGCACGCGCGCCGCCAACGCGGCCGAGCACAGCCCGATGCGCGGGCGCAGCTCGAACACGTTGGTGCGGCCCATGCGTTCGGAGAGCACGTCGACGGTGCCCTCGCTCGGGTGCATCTCGGCGCCCGCCATCTTCAGCAGGGTCGTCTTGCCCGCACCGTTGGGGCCCAGCACGACCCATCGCTCATCGAGCTCGACCGACCAGTTCACGTCGGCCACCAGCGTGGTCTCGCCCCGCCGGACGCCGACGCCATCCATCCGGATGACCAGGTCGTCCACGTCTACCTCCCAGCCGTGATTGCCCGCGGCTAGCGGCCCGGTCCGTCGCGCATGCGACCGCCGCGGCTACCGGCGAGCCCCTCCGCCGCCCATTCTTCCGCCTAGGCGCCGGGCGCCTGCGGCGGGGTTTCACCTGGCCGGGTGATCTAGGTCGCACAGGCGCCCAGCATCCGGAACACCGGCCGCAGCGGTGGCCACGGCCCTGCGGCGAGTGCCAGGATCGGTGGCGTGTCCGGTTCGTTGCTCACACGTGATCGCGTGGTCGACCTGCTGATGGTCGTCACCTCCGCGTGTCGCTGACGCGTTCGTCCTGCTGACCCCTCTTCCGGGTCCCAACGCGCGGCACAGCGAATCAAGCACACCCTCGCCACCCACATCGCGACGGGTGCGTCGTGTCGCGCCGAATTCCACCGGTCTGACACGAAATCTGGAGCCATCCATGACCTCCGTGCACCCGCACATCTCCCAGTACACCCCGACCGAAGAACTGCCCGAGCCCGGCCAGGTGCAGTTGCACCCCGAACTCGACGTACCTCTGCTGCGCGACCTGGTCCCAGCCGACCGTCTGCTGTGGACACCCCATGAGCTGCGCGATCTGACCAGCACCGTCACTTCCGAGCTCACCGGGCTGCTGTTGGACGTCGTGCGCGTCGACGACGAGGAGCGCTGGTGGGCGCGGCTCGGCCTCACCGCGGGCGTCGAGCTGTGGCTGCTGTCGTGGGCGCCGGGTCAGGGCACCAAGCCGCACGACCACGGCGGCGCCTCCGGCTCGTTCGCGGTGCTGTTCGGCGAACTGCGCGAGGACTACGTCTACCCAGGCGGACCCGTGCGCACCGCCCGGCACGACATCGGCTCGGCGATCGGCTTCGGCAGCGGGCGCGCGCACCAGGTGCGCAACGTCAGCTCGGTCAACGCGGCCAGCGTGCACGCGTACTCGCCACCCCTGCTGCCGGTGCGGCACTACGCCGACCTGGCCGACGTACCGCCGGTCCCGCCGCAGCGGCACCCGTTCCAGCCGGAGGTCATCCGATGAGCGCGCCCACCACCGGCCCCTACGGCGTCGAGCACCTGCTGGCGGAGTCCCGCACCGAGCTGGAGCGGGTGAGCCCGCGGGAGGCGGCGGAGCTGCAACGGCAGGGCGGGCTGATCATCGACATCCGCCCGGACGCCAACCGCCTCGCGGAGGGTGAGATCCCCGGGGCGCTCACCGTCGAGCGGATCGTCCTGGAGTGGCGGCTCGATCCGTCCAGCCCGCACCGGCTGGCCGGGCTGCGCCCGCACCAACCGGTCGTGCTGGTCTGCAACGAGGGCTACGCCTCCAGCCTCGCCGCCGCCCAGGCCCGCGAGCTCGGCCTGACCCGCGCGACCGACCTCGACGGCGGCTTCCGCGCCTGGAAGGCCGCCGGCCTTCCCGTCACCACCGCCACCGCAGCGGCCTGACGGCAACCGTGGGGGCCTCCGCCAACGCCCGGGTGGACCCCACGGTTCCCATAACGCCCGAATATCACTCAATCGAATAATTCCCTCGAACTTCTGTTCAGTTCACCCCAGCCGTCACCGATGTTCAAGCCAACGGCAGCCGTGGGATCCCGGATTGGCGATCCCATGTGGACAGTGAGGTGGTCGACGATGTGCAGGGGTGATCATGAGCAGCGGGAACAGCCCGACCTGGTGGCGCCGCAAACTCGGACGCCGCGTGCGAGCGATGCGCGAAGGCGCCGGTCTCACGCTGGAAGCGGCCGCGGCCGCGCTCGACTTCTCCAGCAGCAAACTCGCCCGCCTCGAAGCCGGCGTCCAGGGCATCGACGTCCACTGGGTGCGCTCGATGATGGACCTCTACGACCAGCGCGACGACGAGCTGGTCGAGATGGCGCGGCGGTCCAAGCAGAAGGGCTGGTGGCACAAGCACGGTTTCAACGACCAGGGCTACGTAGGACTGGAGACCGAGGCCGTGCTGGTCCACTGCTTCTACGCCGCGTTGGTCCCCGGCCTGCTCCAGACCGACGAATACGCGAGGGCGGTGTTCAAGGGATCGCACGTGCGGCGTTCCGAGGAGTGGATCAACAGTCAGGTCACCGTGCGCGCCCACCGCCAGAGACGACTGCACGACGCGGCGAAGCCACTTCGGCTCAACGCCGTGACCACCGACTCCGCGTTGCGCCAGTGCATCGGCGACGCACACGTGCTCCGAAGGCAGATGCAGCGGCTCTTGGAGCTCGCCGCGCTCCCCAGCGTCGAATTTCGGATCCTCCCAGCGGCCGCCGGTATGCACGACGGGTTGAACGGCCCGTTCACGATGCTGCACTTCGCCGAGCCCGAGGACGGCGCTGTCGTATACGCCGAACACGCACTGGGAGCGATTCACACGGACAAGCCATCGGAAGTCCACGCCTGTAGGGTCAAATTCGAGCACCTCCGCACCATCGCGCTCTCCCCAGCGGATTCGACGGCCGTGGTCGGCGAGGTGATGAACGCGTTGTGAAACGGAAGCGTGGTGGGTGGTCATGTTCGCCGTGGATCTCTCCCGGGCGCGCTGGCGCAAGAGCAGCAGAAGCGACACCGGCAGCGGCGGCAACTGCGTCGAGGTCGCATTCGCAGCCACGGTGACGGCGGTCCGCGACTCCAAAGAACCCCACGGCCCAAAGTTGATCTTCACCGCCGCGCAATGGCGCCAGTTCCTCACCACGACCCAACGCGGCGACCTCGACTGACAACCGGCCAAACGACCTCGCCACGCACACGGGTGGCGCCGTGGTTCTCATCCCGTCGACCTGGCGGGAATCTGGGGGCGGCGAGCGCCCCAGAAACCCCCGCTGAAGGTGCCCCGCAAGGCCAGGGTGAGTACGTCGAAAATCCGTGCGCCCCCGCACCCAAAGCGACCCGCAAGGCCAGGGTGAGTACGTCGAAAACTGGCGCGCCCCGCGCGGAAGGTGACCCGCCAGTCCTACTGGATGCGTCGAAAACCGGCGCGCCTTCGCTCCTCAGGTGAGCCGCTAGGCCAGGGGGAGTCCCTTAAAAACCCACGTGCCCCCTCAAAGCGCCCCGCCGGGCCAAGCCGCTGCCTCAAAAACCCACGGACCCCCGCTCCCAAGGCGACCAACAAGGCCAACCCACCCACGATGCGACCATCCCCAACCCCTCCCCGCCTCATCACACCTGCGCCAAACCGCACCTGCCCCCTCCCCCGATCGCCTAAAGTCCTGGCCTCGTGCGAAGGCTGCTAGAGCTCCCTGGACTGCAAGGGCTCCGCCGGTTCGTCCGGCCGTGGATGGTCATCGCCGTCGCGGGGTTGCTCGCGGTCGGCGTCGTCGAGGTGGTCGCGGGCAGCGGCCCGGCCGGGTACCTGCTCGGTGCCTTGGGGGCGCTGGTCGGGGTGATCCTGCTACCTATGGCCACCCAGCTCGGGTTGCTCGCCGGCTCGTTCGTCTTCGGACTGCGAGTGCGGCACATCGTGTTCGGGGCGATGCGGGCGCTGGGTTCCTGGACGGTCGGCAGGGTCACGATCACGCTCCGCGCGCTGCCGGTGACCATCGGCTCCGAGATCGGTCCGTGGCGCAAGCCGGTGATCCTGCGCTGCTGGCTTGCCGGTTTGGTGTCCGCCCTCACCGGAATCGGCATCGTCGTGGTGTCGTGGCTGCTGGCCGACGGGCCTTTCGGGCGCGGGTTCGTGCTCGCCGCGACACCGCTGATGCTCTACAAGCTGTGGCCTCGGCGCGTTCCGCTGGCCACCTCGACCGGCTGGTTGCTGTTCGGGCTGCCCCGCATGCCGGAACCCAAGCGGACCGAGTTCTGCGCCGGGCCGATGGCCGCCCGTGCATACGAGGCGTTGCGCGAGGGCGACCTCGATCGGGCCCAAGCTGTCACCGACGAACTCACCGCCGAGCACCCCGAACTGAACACGACGGTGTCGTGCCGGGTCTCGATGCATGAGGCGCGCGGCGAGTACGCGCAGGCCGTGATGATGCTGCTCCAGCACATCTCCGCCGCCGACATCCCGCCGCGCGAGATGTCGTACACGCTGGCGGGTATGGCCGGCCTCGGCTTCGCCGCCGTGGAGGCCGGGCAGTTGCCCGCCGACGACCTGCTCCCCCTGTCGAAGAAGGCGCTCGACGACGCCGTGAAGCTCGGGTTCCCGCCGTTCGACCTCAGCGGCACGCGGGGACTGCTGGCACTCGTGGAGGGCGACGTGGACGAAGCCGCGCGGCTGGCGGCCGTCGGCTCTGACCACAACACCTCGCCGCTGGCCCGCGCCGACTGCTACGCGACGCTGGCCCGCGCCCACATGGCCCAGCACGACAACGCCGCGGCACGCGAAGCGCTCACCAAGGCCGAGGAACTCGCCGCGTGGTGGCCCCGCGTCCGCGAGACGCGCGCACGCCTCCAGGTCAGCTGAAGCTTTCCGCCGAACCGCCGAAAGTTTCCGCCGAACCGCCCAAAGTTTCCGCCGAATCACCAGAGGTCCCCGCCGGACCACGGAAAGCCCCCGTCGACCCGCGGAAGTCCGCCGACCCACCAAAGCTTCCCGCCGAACCACCTAGGTCCGCCGACCCGCCGGAATCCGCCGAAGCGCCGGAATCCTCCGCCCCGGCCGCGATCGCCGCCAGCTCGTCCCGCACGAGTTCGCGGGTCCGCTCCACCGCGAGCTCCCCGGGGAACACCGCCGCCTGGAGCGTCAGGCCGTCCACGAACACATGCAGGCGCGCAGACCGCTGCTCCAGGGCGGGGTCCGGTAGCTGCTCGCCGACCGCTTCGGGCGGGCGCACACCACGACAGCACGCGACGGCGATGCGGCAGAGGTGACGCTCACCGCCCCAGCTCGCCCGGCACATCTCCGCGAGCGAGTCGTCGACGCAACTGCGCACCAGGAAGGCCAGCCACACGTCCGCCTCGCGACGCCGGTCCGCATCCAGCGGAAGCAGTTCCTCGAGCACCCGTTGCGCGCGCTCCTGCCCGGGCAACTCCGCCCGCAGGTGGTCAGCGACGCGGGCCGCCACGTGTTTGCCCATCTCCTGCGCCGCGAACCTCAGCAAGCCGCGCTGGCTGTCGAAGTAGTGCCGCAGGCCGCCGACGGAAACACCCGCTTCCTCCGCGACCTTGCGCACCGTGGCGCCCTCGATGCCGTCGCGGGCGATGACCTGCCAGACGACGCGGGTGAGCTCCGCCCGCCGCTGGTCGTGGTCGACGAGCTTCGGCACGGGCCGTTTATAGCACCGCACCCGGCGGGCCCACATCTTCACCACACACGTGTGCGATTTAAGTTACAGTACTCCTGTGCGAAATAAGACCGCCCGGGACAGTCGAGCGCGAGGTCTGCCCGCGGCCCCTCCGAGCCGGAACCTCCACTGGGGAACAGCAGTCCTGATCGCCGGAGGGGCGCTGATCGTGGGATCAGCCGTGTATCTGGTGCTCACCGGCAACACCGGGATCAGGTTCTCCGCGGACCACACCGACACGGTCCCGATGTGGACCCGATGGGTGCCCGCCCTCGCCGGGCTCGCCCTGGCAGCCCTGCTACCCGCCGGAAGCCGCGCAATACCCGCGCAATACCGCGCAACACCCGCAGAAAGCCACAAAACACCCGGCGGAAGCCGCGAAACACCCGCGGAAAGCCGCGCAATACCGGCAGAAAGCCGCGAAACACCAGCCGCAAACGGCGCAATGCCGCCCGGGAACCGCGAAGCCACGACGCGACAGCCCGCCCCACCCCGGACACCGCCCTATCCACAGGCTCTGGTCCTGATCAGCGCGGCTGTCGCGTTCGCCGTGTCGCTGCGACTCGCCGGCGGCGGCGAGCCGGCGCACACGATCCTCAAGCTGGCCCTGCTCCTCGGCGTCCCGGCCACGATGTTCTGGCTCCTGCGCAGGCACCACCGCCTGCGCCGCAGCCACGACGGGCTACACCCCTCGCGCGAGGGGCTGCGCCGCAGACACGACGCCCCGCAGCCCGACCACCGCAAGAGCGAGCCCAGGACCTCCACCGAACCCCGGCACCGCTTCGGCCCGTTGATCCCCGTCGCCGCCTGGTTCGCGATCAGCTCCGTCGGCCCGTTCGCCACGCCGCCCAGCGACTACGGGCGCACGGTCGACCCCGTCACGCTGCTGGTCACCATCGCCGTCGTGTTCGCTGTGAACGCCGTCCTCGAAGAGGTCTTCTACCGGCGCTGGCTGCAGTCCTCCTGCGAGGCACTCCTGGGCCGGTGGCCCGCGATCGTGCTCGCGTCACTGCTCTGGGCTTCGTGGCACATCGGCATCCAGGGCACCGGCCCCCTGCCGGACGACCTCGCCTCGGTGCTGGTCAACCAGGGCGTCCAAGGCCTCTTCCTCGGCTACCTCTACAGCAAGCACCGCCGGATGTGGCCGATCCTCACCGTCCACGGCCTGACCAACTCCGCCCCGATCCTGCTGGGCCTGCTCTGAAAGCCCAGAAGGATCCGAGAGCCGCCCCTCACGCCCCCGCGAGCACGACCTTGCCGAGCTCAGCCGGGCCCGACAGCAGCGGGTGCTTCGGGAGCACCCGCACGGTGTAGCCCGCCGGCCCTGCGTGCGGCAGGGTCACCGTCGCCGAGTAGTGCCCCTCCGCCGTCGGCTCCATCGGCTCGGTGACGAAGTCGTGCAGCTCGTCGGAGTCGTCGACCCTGCCGACCACGACCTCGACGTTGACGTCCGACGGGTCCAGGCCCGCGAGGTCGACCTGCGCCCGCACGACCACCTGACCGCCCAGCAGCGGCGTGCCGCCGTCCTCGACGGCCATCTCGGTGTCGTGGATGCGCACCCAGGTCCACGCCGCGGAGAGCCGGCTGCGGTAGTCGGCGATCTCCTTCGCCCCGCGGTAGCCCTGCACCGCGACCGCGGCGGCCGAGCGCGCGGCGGGCGCGTAGTGGTGGTCGACGTACTCCCGCACCATCCGCGACGACTGCACGCGCGGCCCGAGCGTGGCGAGGGTGTGGCGCACCATCGACATCCACTTGCCCGGCACGCCGTCGGTGTTGCGCTCGTAGAAGGCCGGTGCGACCTGGGTGGAGATCAGTTCGTAGAGCGCCGCGGCCTCAAGGTCGTCACGGCGGTTCGGGTCGGTGACGCCGTCGGCGTCGGGGATCGCCCACCCGTTGTGGCCGTCGAACATCTCGTCCCACCAGCCGTCGCGCACCGAGAGGTTCAGGCCGCCGTTGAGCGCGGCCTTCATACCCGACGTTCCGCACGCCTCCAGCGGGCGCACCGGGTTGTTCAGCCAGACGTCGCAGCCGGACACCAGGTACCGGGCGAGCGCCATGTCGTAGTCGGGCAGGAACACGATGCGGTGGCGGACGTCGGCCTGGTCGGCGAACTGGACGATCTTCTGGATCATCACCTTGCCGCCCTCGTCGGCGGGGTGCGACTTGCCCGCCACGACCACCTGCACCGGGCGCTCGGGGTCGAGCAGCAGCTCCCGGAGCAGCTCGGTGTCGCGCAGCATCAGCGTCAGCCGCTTGTAGGTCGGGACCCGGCGGGCGAAGCCGATCGTCAGCACGTCGGGGTCGAAGACCGAGTCGCACCAGCCCAGCTCGAGATCGGAGGCACCGCGCTGCCGCCATGCGTGGCGGAGCCTGCGGCGGACCTCGTCGACCAGCCGCTGGCGCAGCGAGCAGCGCAGCTCCCACAGCAGCGAGTCGCTGACCGGTTCCATGCCGCGCAGCCCGGCCCCGCTGTCCATTTCGGACTCACCGAGCAGCTTGCCCAGCTCGCGCGCCGACCAGGTCGGTCCGTGCACGCCGTTGGTGACCGACCCGATCGGGACCTCCTCGGTCCCGAACCCCGGCCACAGGCCGCGGAACATCTTGCGGCTCACCCCGCCGTGCAGCTGGGAGACGCCGTTGGCGCGCTGGGCGAGCCGCAGGCCCATGTGGGCCATGTTGAACATGCCCGGGTTCTCCTCGGCGCCCAGCGCCAGAACGCGTTCCGTGGGCACCCCCGGCACCAGCGCCTGCGGCGATCCGTCGCCGAAGTAGTGGCGCACGAGGTCGACCGGGAAGCGGTCGATCCCGGCCGGGACCGGGGTGTGGGTGGTGAACACCGTGCCCGCCCGGACGGCGACGACGGCCTCGTCGAACTGCAGGCCGTGGTCGTCCTGGAGCTCGCGCACGCGTTCCAGGCCGAGGAACCCGGCGTGTCCCTCGTTGGTGTGAAAGACCGCGGGCTGCGGGTGGCCGGACAGCTCGCAGTAGGCACGCACGGCGCGCATGCCGCCGACCCCGGCCAGGATCTCCTGGCGGATGCGGTGGTCTGCGTCGCCGCCGTAGAGGCGGTCGGTGGTGCCGCGCAGGTCGTCGTCGTTCTCCGGCAGGTCGGTGTCGAGCAGCAGCAGCGGCACCCGTCCGACCTGGGCCTTCCAGATCCGCGCGCGCAGCGTGCGGCCCTCGGGCATCGCGACCCGCACAAGCACCGGCGAGCCCGCACGGTCGTTCACCGTCTCCAGCGGCAGCGCGCGAGGGTCCAGAACCGGGTAGTGCTCCACCTGCCATCCTTCGCTGGACAGCGCCTGGCGGAAGTAGCCCGACCGGTAGAGCAGCCCGACGCCGACCAACGGCACCCCGAGGTCCGATGCGGACTTGAGGTGGTCGCCCGCCAGCACGCCCAGCCCGCCCGAGTAGTTCGGCAGCGCCTCGGCGACGCCGAACTCCATGGAGAAGTAGGCGACCGAGTCCGGCAGCAGCCCGCCCTCGTCCTGGCGCTGCTGGTACCAGCGCGGGACGGTGAGGTAGCGGCGCAGGTCGTCGTCGACGGCGCGGGTGCGGGCCAGGAAGTCCTCGTCGCGGGCGAGCCTGCTGAGCCGCCCCGCGGGCACCTCCGCCAGCAGCCGCAGCGGGTCGCCGCCCACCGCCGACCACACCTCCGGGTCGACCGACGCGAACAGGTCCTGCGTCGGCGGATGCCACGTCCAGCGGAGGTTGGTGGCCAGGGTGCCCAGCGCGGACAGCGCCTCCGGGAGGTGGGCGCGGACGGTGAAGCGGTGGACGGCTCGCATGGGAGCGGACCATATCTCGACACCCGCGCGGCCGTGCGGTGATGCCGCCGCCGTCACATCGCACCGCGATGCGAAGCTGGTGCCGTGGGTGCACGGCGGTTCTTGGCGGCGCTGATCGCGCCGGTGGCTGCGCTGGGCGCGTGTGCGACGCCTCCCGCGCAGGCTCCGAGCGTGGCGGTCCGGGCCGTCGATCCGTCCTTCGTGCACGGAACCGACGGCGGCGAGACCGACCGGCTCGCGGCCACCGTCGTCACCGACGTGCAGGAGTACTGGAAGGCGCAGTACCCGGCGACCTTCGGCGGGCCGTGGCGGCCGGTCGACGGCGGCTTCTTCTCGGTCGACACCGCGAACACGAGCGCCGCCGCGCCGCCGTGCTCGGGCGATGCCGCCGACGTCGAGGGCAACGCCTACTACTGCGCGACCGTCGACGCCGTCGCCTGGGACCGCACCGCGCTGCTGCCGGTGCTGCGCGAGCACTACGGGGAGGCCGCCGTCGTGGTCGTGCTCGCCCACGAGCTCGGCCACGCCGTGCAGCAGCGCTCCGGCGCGGGCACCGACGACCCGCGGCGCACCGAGGCGATGGCCGACTGCTACGCCGGTTCGTTCGTCCGGTGGGCGGCCGACGGGCGCGCCCCGCACCTGCGCGTGCGGCCGGACCAGCTCGACGGCGCGATGCGCGCGCTCACCGTCTTCCGCGACCCGGTCGGCGGCGGGCAGGCCGCCGACCCGCACGGAAGCGCCTTCGACCGGGTCGCCGCGTTCCAGGACGGCTACCGCGGAGGTCCCGGGCGCTGCGCGCAGCCGAGCCCCGCGCTGCCCGCGAAGGCGCCGGAGGAACCGAACCGGCCGGTGCCCGAGGTGCTGGCCGCGCCGGACGTCCGCGACTACTTCACCGGGCTGGTGAGCCGCCGCGGCGCGCGGTGGTCGGCTCCCCCGGTCGTCGACGACCCGGGCTCGCGATGCGGGGAGACGGCCGTGGAGTACTGCACCGACCCCGCGCGGGTGGCCGTCGACGAACCCGCGCTGGCCGCGCTCGACCACGACATCGGTGACCAGGCGATCACCACGCTCGTCGCGTCCCGGTACGCCGTCGCCGCGCTCGACGCCCTGGGCCTGCCCGCGCACGGCGTGGAAGGCGGGCGCCGCGTCTCCTGCCTGGCGGGCGCCTACACCGGCCGGGCCGCGCTGTCCCCCGGCGACCTCGACGAGGCGGTCGAGGTGCTGCTCGCGGGCAACGGCGTCTCGCGCGACGTCGACGGCGTCAACGCGCTCACCGGCTTCGACCGGTTCCTCTCCTTCCGCGGAGGCGCGCTCGGCGGTCCGGGCGCCTGCGGTCTGCGCTGACACCCGTCGCGGGCGGTACGCCCGATGCGGTCGATCCCGCCTGGCGCCGGGGACCCACCAGATAGGCTGCTGCGGGCGCAGGCGGGCGCGGTACCCGGCGTCGCCCGACGGGACTTTTCGGCAGGGATGGGAAACGTCAGTGGAAGCGGTATCGGCACGCAACCGGAGACGCCGGCGCATCATCGGCACGACGACCGCGGTGATCACGTGCGCCGCGCTGGTCGCCGGATGCTCGCAGGCGGTCAGCGGCACCCCGACCACTCCCGGCGGGTTCGCCACCGACACGGTGGCCGGACTGCCCGCCGCCAACGGACCCAGCGGCCCGAAGGCGGGCGCGCCGGAGTCGAGCCTGCCGGTCGAGGGCACCGACAACGGCGAGATGGACAAGCTCGCCCGCAACGCCGTCGCCGACGTCGACGAGTTCTGGGCCGAGGAGTTCCCGAAGGCCTTCGGCGGCAAGAAGTTCGACCCCGTCAAGCGACTGGTCTCCTACGACTCGGAGGGGCCCGGCGCCACCGTGTGCGGTGAGAACACCGCCGGTCTGGTCAACGCCTTCTACTGCCCCACCGACGACCTGATCGCGTGGGACCGCGCCGGGCTGCTTCCGCAGCTCGAAAGCAGCTTCGGCTCGATGTCGGTGGTCGCGGTCATCGCGCACGAGATGGGCCACGCCATCCAGCACCGGGCGGGCATCGTCTCGGCGAACGACCCGACGATCGTGCTGGAGCAGCAGGCGGACTGCTTCACCGGCGCGTTCTTCCGGCACGTCGCCGAGGACGAGTCCCAGTACTTCGAGGTCTCCACCGGTGAGGGCCTCAACCAGGTGATGGGCGTGCTCAGCTCGATCCGCGACCCGATCGGCAGCGACTTCAAGGACACCAGCGCGCACGGCAGCTCGTTCGACCGGGTCACCGCCTTCCAGTACGGCTTCTCCGACGGCGCGAAGCGCTGCGCCGACATGGACGCCGCCGACGTCAAGCAGCGGACCACCCAGTTCGAGTTCTGGAAGCAGGGCCAGGAGTCCGACCTGCCCATCTCGCAGGAGAACATCGACGTCGTCGAGAAGAGCCTGCAGGAGGTCTTCAAGGACACCGGCGCCGAGCCGCCGTCGATCACCACGAGCCAGACCGCGTGCAGCGGTGTCGAGGCGACGACCCCCGCGGCCTACTGCCCGGACACCAACACGGTGTCGCTGAACCTGGAGGAACTGCGCAAGATCGGCACGCCGCCGGCGCAGGACGAGGCCGCCACCGGTTACGGCGACTTCGCCGCCTACGCCCAGGTCGCGTCCAGGTACGCGCTGTCGGTGCAGAAGGCCGCCGGGCTCTCGCTCGACGACGAGGCCGCGGGCCTGCGCACCGCCTGCCTGGTCGGGTCGTGGAGCGGGTTGCTGATCGAGGACCCGATCGGCCAGCGCAACCCGGTCGGCAAGCTGCGGGTCGCCCCCGGCGACATCGACGAGGGCGTGGCCGCGCTGCTCGGCGAGGACAGCCTGATCGCGGCGAACGTCAACGGCGAGCAGGTGCCCGCGGGCTTCGCCCGGGTGGAGGCGTTCCGGGTCGGCTTCCAGGAGGGCTTCGCCCCCTGCAGCGCCAAGTACGGCGGCTGAGCACCTCCGAACGCGAAAGGTCCCTCCCCACTGCGGGGAGGGACCTTTTTTCGTACCTGTGGGTCTTCCGGGTTGCCGTGGCATCCCGGAAGACCCCACGGGGTCAGAACAGGGCGCTGGCCAGTGCGCGGCGGGCGGCGGTCACGCGCTCGTCGCCGTCGGGGAACAGCTCGAACATCTCCACCAGGTGCTGGCGGACGCGGTTGCGGTCGTCGCCCGAGGTGCGCTTGACGGTGCGCACCAGCCGGTCGAAGGCCTCCTCGACCCGCTGGGCCGCGACCTCGGCGTCGGCGGCGGCCAACTGGGCGTCGAGGTCGTCCGGCGCGGCGTCGGCGCGCTCGACCGCCGACGGGTCGGCGCTCTCGGCGCGGGCGCTGAAGCGCACCTGCGCCAGCGCGGCCTTGGCCTGCTCGTTGGCCGGCTCGGATTCGAGGATCTGCTGGTAGGCCGACTCGGCCGCCGCGTAGTCGCCGCGCTCGAGCGCCTCCTCGGCCGCGGTGAACCGGGGGTCCTCCTGCTCGGCCGGGGCGGCACCGCCCGCGGCGGCCTCGGCCTCCCGGATACCGGGGAGCTGGTCGCGCATGGCGTCCAGCAGCGAGTTGATCCACTGCCGGATCTGCGGCTCCGGCTGCGCCCCCGCGAAGGCCTCGACCGGCTGGCCACCCGCGATGGCGATCACCATCGGCACCGACTGCACCTGGAACAGCTGCGCGATCCGGGGGTTGGCGTCGACGTCGATCTTGGCCAGCACCCAGCTGCCGCCCGCCTCGGCCGCCAGCCGCTCCAGCATCGGGGAGAGCTGCTTGCACGGCCCGCACCAGGTGGCCCACAGGTCCACCACGACGGGCACCTGCATGGAGCGCTCGACGACCTCGGCCTGGAAGGTCGCCTCGGTCACGTCGATGACCGAACCGCCCGCCGGGGGCGCCGCGCCCGCCTCGCCTTTGGCGGCGGGCTGCTGGTCACCGGCGCGTGCGGTGGCGTCGGCCCTGCTCTTGAGGGCCGACAGGTCGACTGCACCCGCCATCGCGGCGGACATTGCTGCGTTCTGGCGTGGATCGGGCCTCGTCACACCTCCATCCTGACACGACACGCCGGGCGGGCGGTGCCTGGGCGCCCCATGTCCGGCCTGCACGGTTGCGCACTGGGCAGCGACGACACGCCGAGGCGACTCGGAGATCAAGTCGAAGCAGTGAACAAATGTCACTCGTCCAGGTGATATCGGAAGAAAGTCCTCAGGTCGCGGCGGATTGGTCGCCGAAGCAGTCACCGGGCTCGCGAACGAGCGTGTTCGCCCGCGAGCCGTGCGTGATCACACGCGGGCCGTGCGGGGGACTCCAGCGCGGGATTTCCCTGCCCGAAGTTCAACGAGAGGTACGAAGACAGTGCGTATTGGAACCCGTGTCGCCGCAGCCGCCGGCGTCGCAGCCGTGGGCGTTATGACCCTCGGCGCCCCCGCCTTCGCCGACAGCGTCGACAACAACGGCGTCAACGTCGTGAACGACAACAACATCAGCGCCGTGCCGGTCCAGGCCTGCGGCAACGACATCGGCGCCATCGTCGGCGTCATCCTCAAGCTCGGGTCGGAGCAGACCACCAGCTGCGTCAACGCCCCGATCGTCGACCACGCGCAGCAGCGCTGACGTCCCGACGGCAGCACCACCGAAGGGCGGCGCCGGCCCAGGCCGGTGCCGCCCTTCGGCGTCCGCGCTCAGTCCTGCTCGAGGTGCTCGTTGACCCGCTCGACCTTCTGCCGCAGCTGGTCGGTGTAGCCGGGGCGGATGTCGGCCTTGATCACCAGGCTGGTGCGCGGCGAACGCGAGGACACCGCCTCGGTGGCCCGCTTGACGACGTCCATCACCTCGTCCCACTCGCCCTCGATGGTGGTGAACATCGCGGTCGTCTCATATGGCAGACCCGAGTCGCGCACCACCCGGACCGCCGCGGCGACCGCCTCGCTGACGCCGTCACCCGAGTTCGCCGGAGCCACGCTGAATGCCAGCAGCACGTCTGTTCCTCCTCCACCTCTGGTTCTTCGCACGATCCGCACCGTGCAGCGCCGATCGTGGCCGGTTTTCTTCCCGCGGCCAGACCACACTTCCCGACGGGGCCGCCGCGCGCTGCTAGCGTCGAGCAACATGAGCACTCGTAGTCCGCTGCCCTTCGACCCCATCGCCCGCGCGGCGGAGCTCTGGGCCGAGCGGGTCGGCCCGTCCACGACGATGGCCGCCGTCACCAGCGTGATGCGAGTCCAGCAGATCCTGCAGTCCGCGGTGGACACCGCGCTGCGCCCGCACAACCTGACCTTCGCCCGCTACGAGGCGCTGGTGCTGCTGAGCTTCTCTCGCCGGGGCAGCCTGCCGATGCGGGTGATGGGCGACCGCCTCCAGCTGCACCCGACCAGCGTCACCAACATCGTCGACCGGCTGGAGCAGGACGACCTGGTCCGGCGGGTGCCGCATCCGACCGACCGCCGCACGACCCTGGTGGAGATCACCGACGAGGGGCGCGACCTGGTCAAGCGGGCCACCGAGTCGGTGACCGAGATCGACTTCGGCCTGCGCGGGGTCACCGAGCGCCAGACCCAGCAGCTCACCGAGCTGCTCGGCAGGGTCCGGCACGCCGCGGGCGACTTCTGAGTCCGGCGCGGGTGGGTCGCGAACCGGCGTGGGCGGCCACAAGCCCAAGCGCGAATGAATCTTGAGCCCGACGCGGGTGACCACGCGCCGAAGCGCGGATGAATCCTGAACGGGCGGCTTCCGTCCCCTTGCTGCCGTCGCGCCCGAATTGGCGTTCGCTTTCGCAAACACCTCGCCGTCCGGTGGAACCCCGGTTGATCTTGCGTGCATCCCAGCCCGCACAACACGCCGTAGTACCCGGCGTCCGGACACCACTGGAGGGACGACGAGCCACATGCGATTGCGAACCGCACTGATCGCCGCCGGAGTGGCGGTCGCGACGGCGGCGGTGACCACGCCCGCCGGCCAGGCCGCCGCCCCCGACTCGCTGGAGGCGATCTCCGCCGAGCCGTTCGCGCTCAACGACCAGCACGACACCTACGCCGACCGCGTGCGCGCGCTCGACGAGAAGCTGCCCAACGCCAAGGTCGGCGACGTCCTCGCCGACACCAACCGCACCGGCGGGCAGGGCTGCTCCTACCCGGGTTCCTCCGAAGCCGAGGGCTTCTGCTGGGGCCAGGGCGACGACTCCACCGAGGCCTGGATCCCGCAGGGTCTGACCGCATCGTGGGACGCCGACCCCAGCGGGAAGGTCGACGGGCACCGCGCGCTGGTCACGAGCTGGTACGAGAAGGGCGGCGCCGACCGCGGCGTACGGGTCACCTTCGCCAACCACGACGACCCGAAGAAGCCGAAGTACCGGCACGCGATCCTGGTCGCGCCGACGGCCGACGGCGGCATCGCGCCGGTGAAGACGCACGCCGGGGGCATCGCCTGGGTCGGCGACAACCTCTACGTGGCCGACACGTGGGGCGGGCTGCGGGTGTTCGACCTGCGCCACATCTGGAAGGGCGCGGCCGACCCGACGCACGAGGCGTTCAAGGTCGACGGCGACAAGGTGCTGGCCGCCGACTACCGGTACGTGATCCCGCAGGTGGGCCGGTACTGCGTGCCGTCGCCCTCCGACGCCTCGAAGTGCAACGGCGACGGCGGCTCCCCGAGCAAGGACGTGCTGCGCACCTCGTTCATCGGCGTCGACCGCCAGTCGGGCAGGCTGGTGACCGGCGAGTTCCACGACCAGGACACCGGCAAGCGGCTGGTCCGCTGGCCGCTGGCCGCCGACGGCTCGCTGAAGGCCGACGGCGGCAAGGTCAAGGCCGCCGAGGCCTACCGGGTGCCGCACGCCCGGATGCAGGGCGGCGTGTCGGTCGGCGACACCTTCTACACCACCAGCAGCGAGAACGGTGCCCCCGGCGCGTGGCACCGGATGCGGGCCGGCGAGAAGCCGGCGACGGAGGGCCTGGGCATCCAGGGGCCGGAGGACATGACCTACGACCCCGCGTCGAAGCGGGTCTGGACGCTGAGCGAGCACGCGAACAAGCGCGCCGTGTTCCCGATCCCGGGCGCGGGCGGCTGACGCACCGCACCGACGTCGAAGGGCCTGTCCACCCGTGGACAGGCCCTTCGCACTGCACGCGTCAGTTCAGGGTTCGCAGGGCGTAGCCGACACGGCCCCAGAACGTCGGCTCCTGCGACTCGCGCCGCTCCAGCAGACCGCGCCGCCGGGCCCAGCGCTCGAACCACACCGACGCCAGCGGCGGCACCGACGCGACCAGCGCGAGCACCAGCACCCGGAACCTCCACCGCAGCGGGCTGAACACGACCAGGCAGGTCACCACGTAGGCGGTGAACACCACGCCGTGCACCCAGCCCGCGACGGTGACGCCGAGCGGCTGCCCGAGGCCGTACTTCGCGGCCATCGCCAGCAGCAGCGCCGCCCAGGACACCGCCTCCGCGACCGCGACCAACCGGAACCAACCGCCATGCGAACTCGGCACGCTGCACCTGCTTTCGAGAAGGATTCCCCCTTCCGAGTGTGCCGGGTGCCGCCGCTCACACCGCCGGGCGGGTCTCCTGGTCGACCCACGCCAGGTAGTCGGCGTTGCCCGTGATAATCGGGGTGGCGATGATCTCCGGCACGTCGTAGGAGTGCCGGGCCTTGATGTGCTCGACCAGCGCCTCCATCCGGGTGGCCGAGGTCTTGATCTGCAACTGCCATTCGGGGTCGTCCTGGGCGGCGCCCTCCCACACGTAGAAGCTGCGGATCGGCACCACCTGGACGCACGCGCCGAGGTGGGCCTCGACCACCCCGCGCGCCAGTTCCGCGGCGGCCTGCTCGGAATCGACGGTTGTCACGACCTGCACGTGGTCAGCCATGCCTCCCAGCGTATGCGCGAGCCGGGATGCGGGGTCAGGACCGCCGGGCGCCCCGCAGCAGGTTGGCCTCGGTGGACAGGTAGAGCTCGCGGTAGTCCGCGCGCGGGGTGCCCGAGAAGAGCAGCCAGTAGTACTTCATCTGCTCCGACCACCAGTAGCCCGGACAGGTGTCCTCCTGCGCGGGCGGTTTCGCGGTGACGTCGGTCAGGCTCGCGAAGCCGTGCCGGGTCTTCGAGCTCGCCACCATGTTGCGGAAGTGGGTGTGCGCGCGTTCGCGGAAGATCTCGTCGCCGGTGGCCAGCCAGAGCGCAAGCGCCGAGTCCGCGAACTCCGGCCGGAGCGCGTTGCTTGGGTCCGGCGCGGACATCGTGCGGTAGTCCAGCGTCGAGGGCAGCACGCCGAACCGGTCCTGGGCCGCGTTCCACCCGTCGTGGTAGGCGCGGCCCTGCTCCACGCGCCCGGACTCGCCGAGCAGCCCGGCGTAGAAGGACGCCAGCACGCTCTGCCCGCGGTCGGCGACCGCGCCCGTGTGCGCGTCGACCTGCGGGAACCACAGGTGCCCGTCGTGCTCCTCGGCCTGGTGGGCGAGGATCGCGTCGGTCAGGGTGTCGTACCATTGCCGCATCTCCTCGTCGCCGAAGAGCGCGTAGCCGTCCCACAGGTACTCGTAGTAGGAGTCGCCGGGCGGGCCGACTGTGGCGATCCGGTTGCGCCACCGCCCGGTTTCGGCGTCGATGTCGTGCGGCAGGAGGCCGAGCGGAGTCCGCTTGTCGTGGACGACCCGCATCGCCTCCTTCGCGACGTCGAAGTAGCGGCGGTCGCCGGTCCACTCGGACAGCACGCCGAACTCCGCGACGTAGGTGCCCACCTCGACGATGTTGGTGTCCGGGCGGCTGACCGCGCCGGTCGCGAGGTTGACGTAGCGGTACGGCAGCCCGGTCGGCGACTCGGTGAAGGCGGGCATGAGCCGGTCGGCGACGTCGACGGCGAGCTCCAGCAGCCGCCGGTCGCCGGTGCAGTGGTAGGCCGCGGCCAGGCCGCCGACCATCCGGATGTTGGTCTCGAAGACCTGGAACGGCGCGTCGATGTCGAAGTCGAGGTTGCCGGTGATCCAGTCGACGGCCTGGCCGACCTCCTCGTCGGCCTCCATCAGCCACAGCGTGTCCACCGCCTCGACGGCGCTGAGGCCGACGGAGTGGCCCGGCACGAAGAAGTCCTCTCGGCCACCGGAGATCGGCTTGATGTGGTCGGCGCCCAGCGCGTGCTCCACGTACTGCCGCCACGCCCACAGGAACTCGCGGCGGACGTCCTCGGCGACCGGCTTCCAGTTCCGGCCGTCCCCTTCCGCCGCGGCGGAGGCGACCGGCGCTCCGGCGGCCAGGGCACCGCCCGCGACGGCCGCGCCGCCGAGCAGTCGCAGCACGCTTCTCCTCGGCAGTACCGAACTCCTGGGCAGTACCGGGTCCATCGCCGTCTCCCGTCGTGTCCGACGACGTCGTCGAGCCGACTCACCGTCGCGGGCCGGTGCCGCCAGGTCAACGGAGATCGCAGTTCCTGTCCGGTTTCGACACCGCGCATAGCCCGATCAGCGGCGCCAGGAGCGCCCGGAGGCGGTCTTGACCGTTCTCCATCCCGCGTTGGACAACCTTGTCAGAACTTGTCGGATCGCCGGTTGCCGCCAGCACCGCGGAGGAGCCTCTGGGCAACTCGCACGTCCAGTGCGAAGTCCACACGATTACGCCGTTCATCAGCACAAACATGCTCCGGGAGGCGGCTTGACCAGTCGTCGGCATTGACAGCGCGCGACGGGTGATGTGGAATGCCGCCCACCATGACAACGTTGTCCGAACCCGGGAACGTCCGGCGCGCCACGATGAACGACGTGGCGCGTCTGGCAGGCGTGAGCATCAAGACCGTCTCCCGCGTCGTCAACGACGAGAGCGGCGTGCACCCGGCGACCGCCGAGCGCGTGCTGACCGCCATCGAGCAGCTCGGCTTCCGCCGCAACCTCAGCGCCCGGCACCTGCGCCGCGGCACCGAGACCGGCACCATCGGGCTGGTCCTGGAGGACGTAGCCAACCCCTTCTACTCGGTGCTCACCCGGGCGGCGGAGGAAGTCGCCAGGGCCCACGGCAGGCAGGTGCTCACCGGATCGTCCGACGAGGACCCGGCCCGCGAACGCGAGCTGGTGCTGGAGTTCTGCGCGCGCCGGGTGGACGGGCTGCTGGTCGTTCCCGCCGGGCACCAGCAGGGCTACATCGCCCACGAGATCAACGCGGGCACGCCGGTGGTCTTCCTGGACCGCCCGGCTGGCAACGTCGAGGCCGACACCGTGCTGGTCGACAACGTCGGCGGCACCGCGCTGGCGGCCCGGCACCTGGCCGCGCACGGGCACCGCTCGATCGCCTTCCTCGGCGACGCGCCCGAGATCCACACCGCCGCCGAGCGGCTGCGCGGCTTCCGCGAGGGCTGCGCGCAGGCGGGCGTGGCCTTCGACCCCGCGCTGGTGCGGATGGGCCCGCACACCACCGAGACGGTCCGCGCCGCGCTCGAACTCATGCTCCCGCGCGCGACCGCCCTGGTGACCGGCAACAACCGGATCACCGTCGAGGCGTTGCGCGTGCTGGCAGGCCGGGCCGACCGGCCTGCGCTGGTCGGGTTCGACGACTTCGAACTCGCCGACCTGCTCGACCCGCCGATCACGGTGATCACCCACGACACCCGGGAGCTGGGGCGGTCGGCGGCCGAGCTGTTGTTCGCGCGGCTCGGCGGTGACACCGCGCCGCCGCGCCGCCACGTCCTGCCCACGCGGCTGCTGCCCCGAGGTTCCGGAGAGGTAACACCTTGACTTCTGCCCACACTGACCAGCACCCGGTGGTGCTCCCGGCCAACCAGCCGGAGCAGTTCTACCGGGGCGGCGCGTCCATCGCGGCCCTGCGCGGTGCCGGCGACGACCGCGACTTCGGCCCCGAGGACTGGGTGGCCTCGACCACCACGCGGTTCGGGCAGCCCGAGGCCGGGTTGTCGCGGCTGCCCGACGGCAGGCTGCTGCGCGACGCCGTCGCGGCGGCGCCCGAGTCGTGGCTGGGCGCCGACCACGTCGGCGACTTCGGCGACAGCACCGCCCTGCTGGTCAAGCTGCTCGACGCCGGGCAGCGGCTGCCCGTGCACTGCCACCCCTCCGACGGCTTCGCCCGGCAGCACCTGGGATCGCGCTTCGGCAAGACCGAAGCGTGGATCGTGGTCGGCACCACCGGGCCGAACCCCGTGGTGTACCTGGGTTTCCGGGAGGACGTCGCGCCGGAGACCGTCGCGCACTGGGTCGCCACCCAGGACTCGTCGGCGATGCTGGGCTCCCTCAACGAGATCCCGGTGAAGCCCGGCGACACCGTGCACGTGCCCGCGGGCACCCCGCACGCGATCGGCGCCGGGGTCTTCATCGTCGAGCTCCAGCAGCCGACCGACTTCTCGATCACGCTGGAGTGGCAGGGTTTCCTCGCCGACGCCGAGGGCGCGTTCCTCGGCATGGACCACGAGACCGCCCTGCGGACGGTGAACCGCGCGGGGTTCGGCGACGCGACCCTCGCCTCGCTCATCAAGCACACCGCGGGTCAGGACGACCCGCGCGTGCCCCTGCTCGCCGAGGACGCGGCCGAGTTCTTCCTCGCCGACCGGCTGCACCCGCGCGGCGGTCTCGAGCTCGACCCGTCCTTCGGCGTGCTGATCGTTCTCGACGGTGCGGGAACGCTGCGCGCCGGAAGCGGTTCGGCGACCGAGCTCCGGCGCGGCCACACCGTCGTCGTGCCGCACTCGGCGGGAACCGCGGTGCTCGAAGGCGAGCTCACCGCCGTGCACTGCCGCCCACCCGCTCCGCGCGGAACGCGCTGACCCGTGCGCTCCCCGGGCGGTGCGCGTCCGGGGAGCACGCGGCCGCTTCGAGGAGGAACCCATGAGCCAACCGCTGCTGGAGGCGCGCGAGCTCGTCAAGCACTACGGGAGCGTGGAGGCGCTGCGCGGCGCCTCCTTCTCGGCCCACCCCGGCGAGGTCGTCGCGCTCATCGGCGACAACGGGGCGGGCAAGTCCACACTGGTCAAATGCCTCTCCGGGGTCGAGCAGCCGGACTCGGGATCCATCGAGGTGGCCGGGAAACCGGTGACGCTGGACTCGCCCGGCGCCGCCCGCTCCCACGGCATCGAGACCGCCTACCAGGACCTCGCGGTGGCACCGGACCTCGACCCGGCCGCGAACCTGTTCCTGGGGCGCGAGATCCGCCGCGGTGGTCTGCTGGGCAAGCTCGGCATGCTCGACAAGCCGGCGATGCGCACCCGCGCCGCCGAGCAGTTCGAGAAGTTCGGCGTGACGTTGCAGAACCTCGACGTGCCGATCGGCTCGCTGTCCGGCGGCCAGCGCCAGAGCGTCGCGGTCGCGCGCTCGGTGGCGTGGGCCGACAAGCTGGTGTTCATGGACGAGCCGACCGCCGCGCTCGGCGTGGTGCAGCGGGAGCGGGTCCTCGACGTCATCCGCCGCGTCCGCGACTCGGGCATCGCGGTGGTGCTGATCAGCCACAACATGCCGGAGGTGCTCTCGGTCGCCGACCGGGTGGAGGTGCTGCGGCTGGGCAGGCGGGTGGCGCGGCTGCGCGCCGCCGACGCGACCCTGGAAGACCTCGTCGGCGCCATGACCGGTGCCCTGTCCACGGAGGACGAGAGCTGATGAGCGCCACCCAGAAGACTCCGGTGCAGGCGACCCCCGACGACGCGCAGAAGGGCCTGGCGGCCCGGCTCTCCGGCTCCAACACGCTGTGGACCGGTCTGGTGCTCGTCGCGCTGTGCCTGCTGTTCAGCGCGCTGCGGCCGGACGCCTTCCCCACCCTGTTCAACATCCAGACCCTGCTGGTGCAGGCCGCACCGCTGCTCATGCTCGCGGTCGGGATGACCTTCGTGATCATCACCTCCGGCATCGACCTGTCGGTCGGCTCGGTCCTGGTCTTCGCCGGCGTCGTCTCGGCGCAGACCATGGAGGCGCTCTCCGGCGGCGACGCGACCCACGCCGGCTGGGGCGTCATCGCGGCCGGGCTCGTGGTCGCGCTGGCAGGCGGCGCGGTGTGGGGCGTGCTCAACGGGCTGCTGGTCGCGGTGGCCCGGGTGCCCGCGCTCATCGTCACGCTCGGCTCGTTCGGCGCCGCTCTCGGCGCGGCGCAGCTGCTGACCAACGGCATCGACGTCCGGACAGTGCCGACCGCGCTGCGCCAGACCCTCGGCACCGGCACCTCCTTCGGCGTGGTGCCGAACCTCGTCATCCTCGCGGCGGTGGTCACGTTGCTCGGGGCGTGGCTGCTGCACACCACGGTCTTCGGCCGCTACACCTACGCGATCGGCTCCAACGCCGAGGCGGCCCGGCGCTCCGGCATCAGGGTCACCCGCCACCTGGTCGCGGTCTACGCGCTGACCGGGGTGCTGTCGGGCCTGGCCGGGTTCATGTCGCTGGCCTACTTCGGCACCACCACGATCAGCGGGCACAGCAACGACAACCTGAACGCCATCGCCGCGGTGGTGCTCGGCGGCACCAGCCTCTTCGGCGGTGTCGGCACCGTGCTGGGCAGCGTGATCGGCGTGTTCATCCCGGCGGTGCTGGACACCGGCTTCGTGATGGCGGGCGTGCGCCCCTTCTGGCAGCCCATCGCGGTCGGCGCGGTGCTGGTCGCGGCGGTGTGGATGGACCAGCGGCGGAGGCGGGCGCGCAACAGCCGCTGACGCCTGGACTTCGGCAGAGCTTTCGGCACAACGGCGTGTGGAGGTAATCGATGAGAAGGCACATCCTGGCGGTGGCGTCGGTGCTGCTGCTGGCCGGCTGCGGCTCGGGGCAGATCGGCGACACCGGTGGCGGCCAGACCGACCCGAACAACAGGAACCTCGCCCTGCTGACCGGGATGCGCGGCGAACCGTTCTACGTCTCCATGGAGTGCGCCGCGAAGCAGCAGGCCGCCGCCGCGGGCTACAACATCAACGCGCAGGCCCCGGAGAAGTTCGAGCAGGCCGAGCAGTCCCAGATGCTCACCGGCATCATCGGCACCCGGCCGGGTGCGGTGATCATCGCCCCCACCGACGACAAGGCGCTGGCCGCGCCGTTGCAGCAGGCCAAGAACAACGGCGTCCAGGTCGTGGAGGTCGACACCGCGCTGGAGGACCGCTCCATCGCCGTCGCGTCGCTGTCGTCGGACAACTACGCGGGCGGCAAGCTCGCCGCCCAGACCCTCGCACAGCTCACCGGCGGCAAGCCGGGCGCGGTGCTCGCGCTCAACACCAAGGCGGGCACCTCCACCACCGACGAGCGGGCCAAGGGCTTCGAGGAGGAGATCGCCAAGCACCCGAACCTGCGGCTGCTGCCGACCCAGTACACCGAGAACGAGCCCGCGACGGCGGCGCAGATCGTCTCGGCGACCCTGGCCGCCAACCCCGACCTGGTCGGGGTGTTCGCCACCAACCTCAACACCGGTGAGGGCGCGGGCACCGCGCTGGCCAACGCCGGGCGGTCGGGCCAGGTGCAGCTCGTCGGCTTCGACGCCAGCCCCAAGCAGGTCGAGGACCTGCGCAACGGGCGGGTGCAGGCGCTGATCGCGCAGGACCCGGCGGCCATCGGCCGCGAAGGCGTCGACCGCGCCATCGCGGCGATCAAGGGCCAGCCGGTCGAGCGGGAGACCAGGACCAACATGATCGCCATCACCAAGGACAACATGCAGGCGCAGTCCCAGTACTTCTACAAGTCGGAGTGCTGAGTTCGCCGGACACCTGCGCCCCCGCCGCGGCTAAGCGTGGCGGGGGCGTTCGCCGTCGGTGGGGCGGTTCCCGGTGGCGCGGACCTCAGGGGGCCGGTCGTCGGTGGCGGGCCGATGGTCGATGGCGGCCGGGGGCAGGCAGGCACTGAGGTTCCGCCACCCACACCGCCACGCAAACCACTTCTGAAACATTTCCTGGTAGGAAGGCCGGGTGCTCGTACGCCGCGCCTACATCCCGCGGGCCGACCGGCCCGACTCGTTCGATGTCTGGCCCTACACCGTGCCGTGCGTGGCCGAGCTCGCCGAGCGCGGGCTGGGCTTCGACTCGCCGGTCACCATGCTGGTCGGCGAGAACGGCTCGGGGAAGTCGACGCTGGTCGAGGCGATCGCCGAGGGGTTCAAGCTCGACTCGCACGGCGGCAAGGCAGGGCGCAAGTACGCCAACGACCGGCCTCGAACCCCGTTGGGCGAGGTCCTCAAGCTGGAGACCACCGCGGCGGGCGCGCGGATGCTTTCGGGTCCCCGCAACAGGAAGAAGGGCTTCTTCCTGCGCGCCGAGACGGCGTTCGGGCTGCTGAACAGCGTCAGCGGGCTCCCCGGCTACTGGGACGACGACACCGGCACCATGAGCCACGGCGAGGGCTTCCTGACCGTCTTCTCCGCGATGTTCCGCGAGCGCGGCTTCTACGTCCTCGACGAGCCCGAGGCCGCGCTGAGCTTCACCTCGTGCCTGCAACTGGTCGGCCTCATGCGCGAGCTCGCGCGAAGCGGGGCGCAGGTCGTCTGCGCCACCCACTCGCCGATCCTCGCCGCGACTCCGGGCGCCGACATCGTCGAGGTCGGCGAGCACGGCACGCGGCGCACCACGTGGGCCGACCTGGACGTGGTCGACCACTGGCGCCGCTACCTCACCGACCCCGACCTCTACCTGCGGCACATGTGACCCGGCCGCCGTCGCCGCTCAGCGCAGGCGGGACCAGGCGTAGGCCGTCATCGCGTCCCGCATGTAGGCGGCCATGCCGCGGGGCTTCTTGCGCTCGATGCGGTGGCGGAACTTGGGGTGGCTCACGTAGAGCGTGGCCAGGCGCAGGTAGGAGTCGCGGTCCGGGGTCCAGAAGTGGCAGATCCACCGGTAGTGGTCGTGGATGGCGTGCTGCGTGCGCGGGTCGTTGTCGGGGACACCGGTGCTGAACAGCTCCGCGATGCGGGCGCTGATGCGGTTCCAGTCGCGCCCGATCTGCTCGGGCGTCGGCTCCTGCGGCCTGCCGCCGACCACCCGGGTCGGCTGCGGCGTCATGTGACCGATCAGCGCGGTGCCGTCCTCCACCGCTTCGGCCTGGTCCAGGCCGGACCCCGGGTACGACTCCTGCGGCTGCACGACGTCCGCTCCTCCGTTCCACACGCGGCGAGGCCACCGAAATCGGACACGCGCGGTGACGCACACCACGCGCGCTCCAACTTCGGTGGCCACCTGTTCCGGGGAACAGTAACGGAGCGGAACGCGCATCGACGCCGGCTTGCCCGATCCGAGTCCCGGCTGTGATGACCCGTCAGCCAACCTGCCCGGGGCAGATCAGCGGGCGAGACGCGGAAGAGCCCGAGTGCTCCGCCTCAGTCCGGGACGGGCCCGTCTTCGCCGCTGTCGTCACGGGTGTCGGCAGCCACGTCGTCCTCTTCGGCGCCGGTCGACGCCTGCTCGGAAGGCTGCGCGGCGTCCTGGTTCGGCGGTGCGAGGAAGACCACACCGCGGTCGAGGTCCAGCGGCCCGCCCGGGTCGTGCTCGCGCCCGGGTGCGCCCTGGTCGCCCTCGTGCCTGAGCTTGCGGCCGGGGAAGAGTGCACCGACAAAGCCCATGGAGACCATCTCCGTCGGATCGGCGATCGCTGACCGGAGACACCATCCTCCGGAAGCACCATCCTACCGGCGGACCAGCCATCCGATTCGCGTTCAGCGGACCCGCCGGTCCGCCGTACCGGCTCCTGCGATGTCGGTCGCACACCGTTCAATGGAGTCATGCGGAGGTGGGTGCTGCACATGGACATGGACGCGTTCTTCGCGTCCGTGGAGCAGCTCACCCGGCCGACCGTCCGCGGGCGGCCCGTGCTCGTCGGCGGCCTCGGGCCGCGCGGCACGGTCGCCGGCGCCAGCTACGAGGCCCGCACCTACGGCGCTCGGTCGGCGATGCCGATGGCCGAGGCCCGGCGGCTCTGCCCGGTGGCGGTGGTGCTGCCGCCGCGGTTCCGGGTCTACTCGGCGGTCAGCGAGCGCGTGCTGGGCATCGTTCGCGACGTCTCCGAGGTGGTGCAGCAGGTGTCGATCGACGAGGCGTTCATGGAGCCCGCGGAGCTGGCCGGTGCCGAGCCCGCGACCGTCGAGCGCTTCGCGGCCCGGCTGCGGGAGCGGGTGCGGCGCGAGACCGGGGTGACCGCGTCGATCGGCGCCGGCTCCGGCAAACAGCTCGCCAAGATCGCCTCCGGCCTGGCCAAACCCGACGGCGCGCTGGTGGTGCCGCCGCAGGAGGAGATCGAGCTGCTGTCCGCGCTACCGGTGCGGAAGCTGTGGGGCATCGGGCCGGTCACCGAGGGGAAGCTGCACCGGATCGGCGTGCACACCATCGGCGAACTCGCCGCGCTGCACCTGGGCGACGTCACTTCCCTGCTCGGCCAGGCGCACGGCACCGAGCTGCACCGGCTCGCCCACGGCATCGACGACCACCCCGTGGAGGAGCGCGCGGAGGCCAAGCAGGTCAGCGCCGAGACGACGTTCGACGTCGACATCACCGACCAGGGGCGGCTGCTGGCCGAGGTCGCCGGGATGGCCGACAACGCGCACCGCAGGCTGGTCTCCTCCGGCCGCGCCGCCAAGACGGTGACCGTGAAGGTGCGCGACTCCGACTTCACCACCATCAGCCGCGCCGAGACGTTCGCGAGCGCCACCAGCGACGCCGCGACGCTCGCGGCTGCCGCGCGCAGGCTGACCTCGGTCGCGGTGCCGCCCGGCACCCCGATCCGGCTGGTCGGGGTCTCCTACTCCGGCCTGGCGAACTCCGAGCAGGAGGCGCTTTTCGAGAGCCCCGGTGCCGAGGTCGTGGTCAGCACCCAGTCGGTCGAGCACACCCAGGTACCCGAGGCCGCGCCGACGGCGCGGGGTTGGCGGGCGGGCGACGACGTCCGGCACGACGAGCACGGGCACGGCTGGGTGCAGGGAGCCGGGCTGGGACGGGTCACGGTGCGGTTCGAGACCGCGACCACCGGTCGCGGCGTGGCGCGCACGTTCGCCTCGGACGAACCGCTGCTCCACCCGGGCGACCCGCTCGACAGCCTCGGTTGGCAGTCGGACTGAGGAGCGCGCCGCGCCTCGACGGCCGCCGAGAAGGTGTTTCAGCCGCTGCGGTGCGGGACTCAGCCCGCACCGCTTCGCAAGCGGCCCCGGTCAGGTTGCCGTCGGCGCGGGCAGCTCGCGCTTGTAGTGCCCGACCCACTTGCGCGGCGCCACCGTCTGCACGGCGTGCTCGACCGAACGCGCCAGCTTGCTGAACGGCGGCAGGTGGAAGCGGTACCGCTCGCCGGGCAGGCCGGGCATCGACGGCGGCTCCTCGATCCGCCAGCGGTCGAACTCCGGGTGCCGGGCGGCGAAGCCGGCGTCGGCCGGGTAGAACTCCAGCGCCACCCTGCGGTCCGGCGGCACCGGCCGGTTGTGCTGGATCCACGGCAGGGTGCCCACGCCCACGGCCGCGATCTCGTCCCACGACACGCCCACGACCTCACCGCGCGTGCGGGCGTAGAAACCGCCGCGGTCGAACAGGAAACCCCGGCTGCTGAGCATGCCCCGCGACGAGGTGGCGAACCACAGGAAGATCACGCCGAACACGAGCTGCCAGATCCACATGCCGACCGTGGAGCCCTTGTTGGCCAGCGTCGCCGCGCACAGCACGGTGAGCAGACCGCTGATGCCGCCACCGATCAGCAGCGTGCGGAAGCTGCTCGCGCTGACGTCGACGTCCTGCGCGTCGGCGCCCAGCACCACCGGCACCGCCCGGCCCGGCGGTGGCGCGGAGTGCGGCGGCTGCGCGCGGACGGTCCGGTCCTCACCCCGCGCGGACTGCTCGGAGGTGTAGCGCGCGGTGCCCCGGTCACCGACCTCGCCCCGAGGCACCGTCTTGCGCGCGTCGTTCGCCGAGTCGGCCCGCTGCCATCCGCCTGGAAGCCACTTCATGGCCCCCAGGGTAGCGGCGACCCGTCCAGTTGATCATGTTCCTACCCGGATTTCCGGGTTCGGTCAGGGTTTCCCCGAGTCCGGTCAGCTCCGAGGCACGCGCACGACGAGCGCGTCGCCCTGACCGCCGCCGCCGCACAGGGCCGCCGCGCCGGTTCCGCCGCCGCGGCGCTTGAGCTCCAGCGCCAGGTGCAGGGCGAGCCGGGCGCCCGACATGCCGATCGGGTGACCGAGGGCGATCGCGCCACCGTTGACGTTGACCTTGTCCTCGCCGAGGCCCAGCGCCTTGCTGGAGACCACGCCGACCGCGGCGAACGCCTCGTTGATCTCGACGAGGTCGAGCGCGCCGGGCTCGATGCCCTCCTTGGCGCAGGCCGCCCTGATCGCGTTCGACGGCTGCTCGTGCAGGCTGGCGTCGGGGCCGGAGACCACACCGTGCGCGCCGATCTCGGCCAGCCAGGTCAGGCCCAGCTCCTCGGCCTTGGCCTTGCTCATGACCACCACGGCGGCGGCACCGTCGGAGATCTGCGAGGCCGAGCCCGCGGTGATCGTGCCGTCGGGCGCGAACGCCGGACGCAGCTTGGCCAGACCCTCGGCGGTGGTGTCCGGGCGAACGCCCTCGTCGGTGTCGACCACGACCGGGTCGCCCTTGCGCTGCGGCACGGTGACCGGCGCGATCTCCTCGGCGAACACGCCCGAGTTCGCCGCCGCGCCCGCCCGCTGGTGCGAGCGGGCGGCGAAGGCGTCCTGCTCCTCGCGGGTGATGCCGTAGCGGGAGTTGTACTTCTCGGTCGACGCGCCCATCGCGACCTGGTCGAACGCGCAGAACAGGCCGTCGTGGGCCATGTGGTCCAGCATCTGCACGTCGCCGTACTTGAAGCCCTCGCGCGACTTGCCGAGCAGGTGCGGCGCCTGGGTCATCGACTCCTGGCCGCCCGCGACCACGATCTCGAACTCGCCCGCGCGGATGAGCTGGTCGGCCAGCGCGATCGCGTCGAGGCCGGACAGGCAGACCTTGTTGATCGTCAGGGCCGGGACGTCCATCGGGATGCCCGCCGCGACCGCCGCCTGCCGGGCGGGGATCTGCCCGGCGCCCGCGGTCAGCACCTGGCCCATGATCGTGTACTGCACCTGCTCGGGCTCGACCCCGGCGCGCTCCAGGGCGGCCTTGATCGCCACCCCGCCGAGCTGGGCGCCGGAGAAGTCCTTGAGCGAGCCGAGCAGCCGCCCCATCGGGGTGCGCGCCCCGGCCACGATCACAGAAGTTCCCACCGCTGCCTCCCGGTCCGTTCGTCGACGTGCTGCGTTGCCGCGTCGCACCACCATCATGGGGTCTCGGACGCACTGGGGACCATACCCAGCGTGGCACGCCGTGCCGCTTGTGAGGACGCCCACAGAGCGGGACGCGCTGGGACTGGTGCTGACACCAGGCCGCGCTTGACCTCGGTGAGCCGCCCGCACCCCGACGGCGCGGGCGGCTCTCCGAGGCGCCGGTCAGCAGTTGCCGCGTCCCGCGGTCGTGTCGCACAGCGTCGTCTCGTCGGCCCACGAGAGCTTGCTGCGCGCGTTCACGCCGAGCTCGCGCGAGGCGGAGACGTCGCCGCTCGCCCCGGAGTCGCCCTTGAGCCAGTAGCGGACCTCGTAGTCCTTGCCGCCCTCGGCGTAAGTGAAGACGTAGAACGGCGCGGGCACCGGTGCGGGCCCGAAGTCCGGCGAGGTCCAGGCGTCCTCGCCCTCGGCCTTGGCCGGATCGACGTACAGGCAGTCGTACTGGGCTCCCTCGTAGGTGCACTTGCGCGGTTCGGCGCCGCCGTAGCGGCCCACGCCGTCCACCTTGGTCACCTGCTGCGAGCCGAGCCGCTGGAAGATCTTCTCGCAGGCGCCGCCGTCGCAGGCGTGCCAGTCCTTCCAGGCCGCGGAGCGGGCCGACGCCGTCGACGCGCCGCCGTTCACCGCGTCGCAGAACTTGCCGAGCATGTAGGGCGCCATCTTCTCGGCCGCCGTCACCGAGTCGATCGCGGTTGCCGCGGTCTCCTTCGCGCCGAGCCCCGCCGAGTCGAGCTGCCAGATGCCCACGCCGGGGTTGAAGAACAGCCCGTCGGCGCGCTGCTCGGGATCGGCCAGCGACGCCTGGTCGTCGTACCGGGAAAGAGTCATGGGCGAGGGCGGCTCGCCCGACCCAGCCACCTCCGGCCAGGTGGTGGCCAGCGTCAGGTTGGTCGCCGCCTCGGCGCTGACCTGGCATTCCGCCTGCTCGACGGCCTTGGCGGCGGCGGCCTGGACCGCGGCGTAGGGCTCGGCGCCGAACTGCAGCGGCGCGTTCTCGGCCACCCACGCCCGTTCGCGTTTCAGCCGGACTTCCTCGGGATTCTCCCCGCCACCGCCCGAGATGGTCCCGTCCGCCCCGGCAGCCGAGGCGACCGGCGCGAACACCGTGGTGGCCCCCAGCAGAACGGCGAGCAGGACGGAGCACGGGCGGACAGGTTGCTTGGTAACCATAGTGCCCCCTTCGGTCGTGAATTATCGACATGCTCGTTCGGGACGTGCTCGTCGAACTCCACCGATCGGGGCAACTCGATCAAGGAAAGAGACTGTTCATTTGCCGCTTTTCACCTGTTTCCCGCCACATCGGACGCGGGCTAGGCTCGCGGCATGCACGAGGACCTGAGCGGGCTGGTGACCGCCATCGACCACGTCGGCATCGCGGTGCCCGACCTGGACGCAGCCATCGAGTTCCAGCGGCGGACCTTCGGCCTGGAGGTCGCCCACATCGAGGTCAACGAGGAGCAGGGCGTGCACGAGGCGATGCTGCGCGCGCCCGGCGACGCCTCGGGTGCCACGCAGATCCAGCTGCTCGCACCGATGCGGGACGACTCGGCGATCGCGAAGTTCATCGGCCGCAGCGGGCCCGGCCTGCAGCAGCTCGCCTACCGCGTCACCGACGTCGAGGCGGCCTCGGAGGCGTTGCGCGCCAAGGGTTTTCGACTGCTCTACGACTCGCCGCGGCGCGGTACCGCCGACAGCCGCATCAACTTCGTGCACCCGAAGGACGCGGGCGGCGTGCTCGTGGAACTGGTCGAGCCGGCGCAGTAACGACACGGCGTGCCGCGGCGCGTAGCGGCGCGGCGGAGATCCGTAGCGGCGCGGGGATGCGGCGCGGCGCGGCGGCGCGGCGGGATGCGGCGGCACTCCGATGTGGACACCGTGGAGGATTGCGTCGTGAATTTCCGTCCGCGACGCCGGACTGCGGCCTCAACGCGGAAGCGTGACACGCGAAAGTGCGCGACACCGTGCTTCCGATGACCGAGCGTGCGGTAAACCCTCTCGGGAGCGCGCGAGCGTGTTAGCACGGAAGCATGGCGCGCGGCTCGACCGCGCCGTGCGAGCAGCGCCGCACGAGAGCCGCGGCAACGCGAGCGCCGCCGCATGACCACCGCGAGAACGGCATGGGTCAGGCGGGCTTCGGGGCCTTCGTCATCCCGCCGACGCTGAGTTCCAGAGCGCGCGCGATGAAGCCGATCTCGCGCTCCAGTTCGTCGTCGTGCTCTCCCCGGCGCGCGACGGCGTGCCGGTAGTTGATCAGCCGCGCGAAGAGCATCGCGGCGGTGTCCACGTCGCCGCCCTTGCGTCCGGTCGGCAGCGCCGCCTCCATCACCCGCCTGACCTGGTCCACGACGGCCTGGAAGCGCGTCTGCAACGCCTCCCGCAACGCGACGTGGGTGTCGGCCTCGCGCCACAGCAGGTGGCTCAGCAGCAGCGACGACTCCAGCCGCGTGTCGAACTCGAGCACCAGCCTGCGCAGGCTGCCCGCGACGTCACCGCGCACCGCGACCCCGTCGGACTCGACCGCCTCCTCCGGCAACCGGTCGACCAGCGCGGTCAGCAGGTCCTGCTTGTGGCGGAAGTAGTAGTGGATCAGTCCTTTGGGCACCTGCGCCCGCTCGGCGATCCGGGAGGTCGGCGTCGCGTCGAAGCCGTGCTCGGCGAACAGCTCACCTGCCGCCGTGAGGATCCGCTCGCGCGCACCCACCTCCTGGTCCGTACCGCCGGCTCCGGGTTCGTCCGCTTTGGACCTCCGGCCCGCCGCGTTCGCCGCACCTGGTCCCCGTGCCATCGGCGCGACCTCCAGCCTCCGGGCATCCGGTGTGGAGCTCCTTCGCCTGCCGCTGCATCGCATGCAGCCCTGGAAAGTCGCCGTCCGCCGAGGTGCGGCGCGGCCCGGAGTGCGCCCGGACCGCGCCGACCTCGCTCGGACGCCCCTGCGTCAGTGCTGTCCGGCCACTCCCCGCTGGTGCGCGGCGTTGGCCTCGGGGAGCGCGGCGGCACCGGCGATCACGGCCAGCACGCCGACCACCCAGGAGGTCCACGCGGCGCCCATGTAGTCGGTGTAGCCCAGTGCCCAGGGCGAGATGAACAGCAGGACTCCGAGCAGCATGTGGGCGTACTCGCTGGTCATCGAGCCCGGCATGGCCAACGACCACACGCTGGCGATCACCAGCAGCGCGCCCAGCACGATCATCGCCGACATCGCGTTGCCGTTGGTGGACGTCCACAGCGTCGCGAGCACGAGGTAGGCACCCAGCACCACGCCGACCCAGTCCTGCCACCGCATCCACGGCTTCGCAGTCGCTCCTTCGGACCTACTGGCCACGTCGATCACCTCCACAGACGGGATGTCCTACTCCAAATGGTCGTATTGGTTGGCCAGCCGGTCAAGACTCCCTGAACGGGTATTTTTCCCCGTTTGAGCGGCGAATCGCGTCCATCCGACACTCGACTACGTACTGCGTTCGACGGCACGGGCACCCGATTGGTACTAGTCCAAACGGACTAGCCCTGCACGCTTGGTCATCGCCCCGGGAGCGCGCTCCGAAGCCCTGTGGGGCGAAAGGCCCAATCCGATCGGACCACCGGTCCGCGACCGCTTCCGACAGCCCTACGGCACCCGGCGGACGGGCGCCGCCACACCGCCGTGGCCGCCGCTCGTCGCCCACCTGGAGACGTGCGCGCCACGAAATCCGGTCATCAGGCCCACACCTCCCACAACACGGCCGAGTTCCAGGTAGCGTTGAGTGCCATGGGCCTTGCCGACGACCGTGACCTGCTACCACTGGGATCAGGCTTCGACCTCGCTCGAAAGAACGGGTACGACCGCGCACAGGTCGACGAACACCTGGAGCGAATCGACGCCGATCTCCGGATCCTCACCGCCGACCGGGATGCCGCCGTCTCCCAGGCGAACGATCTGTCCAAGCAGCTGGAGTCGGCGCGTTCGGAGATCGAGAACCTGCGCGGCCAGGTCGAGCGGCTGTCCAAGCCCCCGACAACGCTGGAGGGGCTCAGCGAGCGGTTGCAGCGCATGCTGCGGCTGGCCCAGGACGAGGCCAACGACATCCGCGCCCGCGCGGAGAAGGACGCCGCCGAGACGCGCGCCCGCTCCGAGGCCGAGGCGAGCAACCTGCGCACCCGCTACGAGAAGCTGATCGCCGAGGTCGACCAGCGGCGCGGTGAGATGGAGACCGAGCACCGCGCGCTGATGGACAAGGCCAAGGCCGAGGCCGAGCGGATCACGCGGGAGGCCGAGGAGAACCGCAAGCGCGCGGACGAGGAGTCCGAGGCGCGGCGGGTCCAGGTCGAAGAGGACTTCGAGATCGCCATGGCGGCCCGGCGGACCGAGTCCATGCGCACCCTCGCCGAGCAGGAGGCGACCAGCAAGGCCGACGCCGAGCGCCGCGTCCGCGAGGCCACCGAGGAGGCCAACCGGCGCCTGCGCGAGGGCACCAACGAGGCGCACCGGCGGGTCCGCGAGGCGACCGACGAGGCGAACCGGCTGGTCAGCGATGCCACCGCGAAGGCGGAGAAGCTCACCCGCGAATCCACCGAAGCCGCCGAGAAGCGCGAGCGCGAGTCCACCGACGCCGCGACGCGCCGCGAGCAGAAGTCGCAGCAGGTGGCCGAGCGGATGGTCCGGGAGGCCACCGACAAGTCCGAGCTGATGGTCAAGGAGTGCACCGAGGAGGCCACCCGGCTCATCGACGACGCCAGGCGCGAGAGCAAGCGGCTGGTCGACGAGGCGACCCAGGAGCACAAGCGGCTGCTGGACGAGGCCGACCGGGAGAGCAGGCGCCTGGTCGACGAGGCGCGCAAGGACGCCGAGCGGCGGCTGGGCGCGACGACCGAGGAGGTCCAGCGCAGGCTCACCAAGGCCGACGAGCAGGTGCACTCGCTCACCGAGCTGCGCGACACCGTCGCGGCGAAGCTGCGCGACGCCGCCGGCCTGCTCGGCCAGACCACTCCGCTGCTGGAGCGGCTGGCCGAGGAGGACACCGAGGAGGCCAAGCTGCGGGAGGCCGCGGCCGAGGCGCGCGAGCACGCGCGCAAGGTCGCCGAGGCAAACGTCGCGGCCGACCGGCCCGGCGGCTCGGGCCCGGAGGGCGCGACCGGTGCCTCCGCCAACGGCGGCCCGTCCGGCAACGGCGGCGCGTCGGCCAACGGTGGTGCCGCGGGCAATGGCGGAAACGGTGGCGGTGCGGCGAACTCCGGACACGGCGGCGCGCAGTCCCAGCAGCCTTCCCAGGGCAAGGCCAAGCCCACGGGGCAGGTGAAGCCGGTGGGGCCGACTGGAGCCTCGCAGCCTGGAACTCCGCAGACCGGGCCCGCCAAGCAGGAGGCGGCCAAGACCACCGCCGACGACGGTCCGACCGAGAAGATCCAGCGCGGCGCCTTCCAGGGCGGGACCAACCCGCACGACCCGCCGACCCGGCGGATCCAGCTCCCGGTGCCCGACGGCACGGCCGGCAAGGGCGGACCGGCCAAAGTGGACAAGCGGTCCCGGCCGGGCGGCTGACCCGCCGCCCAGGCCGGGCGACCGGTCGAAGTCCCGGACGGGCGCCCAGGCCCAGGCTCGTCCGGCGCGACTACCGGCCCCCCGGCCGGGATGGACCCTCGCTGACACGCAGCGCGGTCCCGGAAAGCTCAGGCCGCCAGGCCGGTCGCCAACGCGCATCCGGCCTGGCGGCCAAGCATTTGGACCGGCCGCCGAACCGTCCGGACCGCTGACGTATGCGGCGGCAAGACCAGCCGGCGGGATCGGCGGCCGACAATCCTCGCCAGCGGCCGAACCCGCCCGGCCCGCTCCCTGATCGGCCACACCAGTCGAACCGGCGGCGGCCGAACAACCTTGGCCGTCCACCAGACCCGACGTGGCCGCTCCGAGCTCAGCCGGACCACTCGAACCGGCGGCAGCCGAAGCTATCCGGACCAGCGACCGGAGTGGACGTGCCCCGCGACCTGATCGGCCCGACCGGCGGCCAAAGGCCATCCGGACCGGCGGCTGGACCTATGACCTATGTGCCCGCGGGTTAGGAGATCCGGCCGAGCCAGGAGGCGACGGCCTCGCTGAAGGCGGCCGGGGTCTCGACCGGCGAGAGGTGCCCGGCCCCGGGGATGCGCACGAGTTCGGCGTTGGGCAGCGTTCCCGCGAGTTCCGCCGCGCTGTCGGGCGGGGTCATGACGTCCTCCTCGCCCACGACAACCAGCACCGGACCGCTGTATCCGCGCAGCAGCTCGGTGCTGTCCGGGCGGTCGGCCATCGCGCGTTGCGCCCACGCGACGCCCTCCGGCGGCTGGGTCTCGATGATGTCGCGGACCTCGTTGACGACCTCGAGGCGGTCGGCGCGGGTGGTGGTGCCGAGGACGTTCGGCAGCGTGCTCTCCGACAGCCACCCGTCGGTGCCCTCGCGTTCGGCGCGGTCGGCCGCGCTCAGCCGGTTCGCGCGCTGCTCCTCGTTGTCGGTGACGGCCTTGGTGTCGGCCAGCACCAGCCCGGCGACGCGCTCGGGCGCGGCGCGCAACACCGCCATCGCCACGTAGCCGCCCATCGAGCAGCCGCCCAGCACGACCCGCTCCAGACCCAGCTCGTCGAGCAGGGCGATGACGTCGGCCGCCGCGGCGGCCATGCTCGGCCGGTCCCGCACGACGGGACCGGCGGGCTCGTCGACACCGGTGGAGGCGCCGTGCAGCGCGCTCTCGCCCAGCCCGCGCTGGTCGGGGGCGATGACTCTGGCGTGCTCCTCCAACGACGTCCGCGCCGCGTTCCACATGCGCGCGTCGACCGGGAAGGCGTGCAGCAGTACCAGTGGAGTTCCGACTCCGGATTCGATGAAATGCACGAGCCCCATCCTGCCGGAGACGCGCCGCCGTCGCGGCCCTGCGCCTGTGCGCCGGGGGATCAGGACTCGACGATGGTGACCTGCCGGGTCTCCGACGGGCCGTCCCAGGTCCGGGGCAGCGGCGTCGGGACGTCGGGCGCCACCGCGCCCGCGATCGCGTCGAGCGCGTCCTCGGCCTTGCCGACCCACAGGTGCTTGGTGTCGGGGAAGCCGGTGACCTGGGCCTGCGGGATCGCGGCGAACCGGCGCCGGGCCTCGTCCGGACGCAGGTAGTCGTCGTACTCCGGGATGAGCGCGTGCACCGGTTTGCCCGACTCCGCCCACGCGCGCAGGTCGTCCTCGGTGCTCCAGCGCAACGGCGGCGAGATCAGCACCGCGCCCCGCACCAGCGGGTCGAGGCCGTGCACGAGGGTCAGGTCGGTACCGAACGACCAGCCGACCAGCCACACGTTCGGCAGGTCGCTGAACTCGGCGTACTCCAGTGCCGCCGCGACGTCGAAACGCTCGGACTTGCCGCCGTCGAAACTGCCCTCGCTGCGGCCGGCCTCGCTGGCTGTGCCCCGCGTGTTGAACCGCAGCACAGCGAGATCGGCCAACGCCGGCAACCGCCAGGCGGCCTTGCGGAAGATGTGCGAGTCCATCATGCCGCCGTGAGTGGGCAGCGGGTGCAGGCAGACCAGGGTGGCCTTCGGCTCGCCGCTCTCCGGCAGCGCCAGCTCGCCGACCAGCTTGAGATCGTCGGCGGTGTGCAGCGTGATCGGCTCGCGCCGGGCCGGCAGCACCGTGTTCGCGCGGATCGGAGTACTCATCGCCTCGATCCTGCCACGAACGGGTGGCGCGCACGGTGTGATGTGCGGCCGTGCCGGATCCGCGCGTCGGCAGAAGCCACCGGCGGCGCTGACCAGGCGTTCGTGTCGGCTGCGGAAAAGTCGTGCCCGTCGTCACAACGGCCACGGCGGCATGCGGCGCTAGCGCCGAGACGGTGCGCGGGTCACGACCACCGGCGGGTCGGTCCGCGGCGGCTGCGGGCGTTCCAGCAGCCGGTGTGCCAGTGCCTGCGGTCGTCCACGCCGCCGTGGTCGGCCGCGGGCCAGGCCACCACGTGCCCGATGCCGGCGCGGATCTCGTGGTCGCAGCCGGGGCACCGGTAGTCCTTCGTCGCCTGGGCGGCCGGGACGGTGCGGACCATCCAGTCGCCGTCCGGGCCCTCCTCCACGCGCGACCAACCGAAACCGGTGCCCATCGGACGTGCACCGCCGCCGGTGGCAGGCCCGTTCGGGCGACGGGGACGGTTTCGGCGGGGCATGGCCCCACGTTAACCGCTGCCTCCCGACGAGGGCAGACGCGGCCATGCCGACTGCGCCAGGCCCCTGGCGTACTCGCACGCCTCGATGCCGTCCGCGCCCGGGACCGCCACGACCAGCATCGCCACCTCCACCTGCCGCCCGGCCGGGTCGCCGAAGGGGATGTGGCCGGTCTCGGCCGAGCACAGCGGCACGCTCGGGTCGCCGCCGACGATGCTGACGACCGTGCGGCGTCCGGCGATCTCCTCCTCCACCGCCGCCCCGTGCAGCACCCTGGGCGGGTCTCCCGCGGTGTGCACGAGCCGCACCCGGGGCGACTCCGCGTTCTGCTCGCCCCACTGGCACTGGTGACGAGCCGGGGTGGATCGCGGCTGGGTCTGTTCGAGGCCGGGAACCTCGTGCACGACCGCGGAGTCCAGCACGGTGCACGGGTCGACGACGGCCAGCGAGTCCGGCGGGTAGGCGCGGTGCCCGGCCCGGTGCTGCTGCATCGCCCCGACCGCGGCGTCCGCACCGGTCTCGGCGACCGCGCACAGTCCCGCACCGGGATCGCCGCTGAGGAGGTCGGCGCTGACCCGCATCGCGATGCCGTCGTCGAACAGCACGTCCCGCGCGCAGTGCCCCGGCAGCGGGGGTTCCTGGCGGACGCGGAACTGCCCACGCGCCACGACCGGTGCCCCGCCGCCGGGCTGGTCCGGTGTGGACTCGGCCAGCTCACCCACCGCGACCTGCACCACCGAGCCGTCTGCCAGCTGGACGCGGTGCAGGCAGTAGTCGAGCGAGACCGTCCCGGCGTCGGTGACCTGACCGAACCGGGCCAGCGCAGCCGGGTCGGCGACCGAGCAGGGGTCGAAGGTGCGCAGGTCTCCGAGCACGCCGGCCGATGACGCGGACGGCTTCCCGCCGCCCGCCACCGGGCCCGAACCGGCCGGGCCGCCGACGCATCCGGCGAGCACGAGCAGTCCGGCGATGAGCAGGGCCATCCAGCGGAAGCGGGGACGCGGCGGCATCAGCTCAGCCTAACCTCGCGACACCCGAACGGGTACTGGTCGGACGAGCCGGAACCGCTGCGACTTCCGCCACGCGAACCTCCGGCGCGACAAGGAGATTCGAGGAGGGACCGCGCGTCGGCAGGCCCCTCCCGCGACTGCTACTCGTCGAAGTTGCGGGACGCCAGGTCGAGGATGCGCTGCACGGCTTCCCGGGCGTCGGGACCGCTCGCGCGCAGCACGATCCGGTGCCCCTTGCGCGCTCCGAGCCCCATCACGCCGAGAACGCTCGCGGCGTCGGCCTCCTTGTCCCCGAGCGAGATCGTGACGTCGGTGTCGAGACCGGTCAGGCACCGGGCCACCAGCGCGGCCGGACGCGCGTGCAGACCGACCTCGTTGGCCAGCTCCAGTTCCTCGCGGACTTCCTCCTGCGGCGGGGCCTCGGCTTCCCCGCCTCCGCCCGCCAGCTCCGAGGGCCCGCCCGCGGTCTGCACCGCCTCGACGACGGCCTTGAGGTCCTTGCCGCCCTGCGCGGCGACCGCGCCCGCCACCGCGCCCTCGACCAACGGCCCGTCGGCCACGATCGCGGTCCGCGGGTCGCCCAGCGACTCGACGGCCAGTTCCGCGACCATCTGCGCGCTTCCCAGGTCGTAGAGCAGCACGGCGCCCGCGCCGGTGTCGGCGTCGGAAAGCGCGGCGGACACCCGTTCGAAGTCGGTGCCGACGCTGCCGTCGTCGAGCCCGCCCGCGGCGACGACCCGCACCTCCGGAGCCATCTGCCGGGCCAGCTCCACGACGCCCTCGGCGAGCTTCTCGCTGTGGGAGACGATCACGAGTCCGACGGTCTTCATCGTCCGCCCCTCGCCGCCTCGGAGAACGCCGACAGCAGCAACGCCGTCGACCGCGCCCCCGGATCGATGTGGCCTGCACTGCGCTCGCCGAGGTAGGAGGCCCGGCCCTTGCGCGCGACCAGCGGCTCGGTCGCCTGCGCGCCGACGTGGGCGGCTTCTGCGGCCACCGACAGCACCTTCACCGGCCCCTCGCCCGCGTCGGCCGCGGCCTTGGCGGCGTCGACCGCGGGCGAGAGCGCGTCGATCATCGTCTTGTCGCCCGTGACGGCCTTGCCGCGCGCCGCGACACCCTCCATCCCCGCCTTGAGCGCGGCGGCGACGGCCGGGCCGTCGAGCTCCGCGGCGTCGCCGACCGCCGCCGCGGCCCGCAGGAACGCCGTGCCGTACAGCGGACCGGACGCCCCGCCGACGGTCGAGATCAGCACCGTGGCCACCATCTTCAGCACCGCACCCGGTGTCTCGGGCGCGGCGGTGTCCACCTTGGACACGACGGCGCGGAAGCCGCGGTCCATGTTCTCGCCGTGGTCGGCGTCGCCGATCTCCCGGTCGAGCCGGATCAGCTCCTCCCGGTGCGCCGCCACGATCTCGGCGCCGGCGCGCAACGCGGCGACGACGTCCTGTGCTGTGCAACCCATCAGGTCCACCTGTTCCTCGGTCACCAGTGCAACGCCGCGGTGTGCACCGGTGCGTCCCACAGCTCGGTGAGCTCATCGTCCAGTTTGAGCAGCGTGAGGCTCATGCCCTGCATCTCCAGGCTCGTCGTGTAGGGGCCGACCAGCCGCCGCCGGACCCGGATGCCGCGTTCGGCGAGCAGCCGCTCGGCGATGCCGTGCGCGAGGTAGAGCTCGATGAGCGGGGTGGCGCCCATGGAGTTGGTGAACAGCAGCACGTCGTCGCCGTCGGCATACGGAAGATCATCCATGACGGCGTCGAGGAGCCTGCTGACGACGGCGTCCGCCTTCTCCAGCGGCAGCCGCTCGCGACCGGGCTCACCGTGGATGCCGATGCCGATCTCCATCTCGTCCGGCCCCAGCGAGAAGCTCGGCTCCCCCGCGTGCGGCACGGTCGGTGCGGTGAGCGCCATGCCCATCGAACGCACCCGCGACACGACTCGCCTGCCCAGTTCCTCGCACTCGTCGAGCCCGGCACCGCGTTCGGCCGCGGCACCGACGATCTTCTCCACCAGCACCGTGCCACCGACGCCCCGGCGGCCCGCCGTGTGGGTGGAGTCCTTCACCGCCACGTCGTCGTCCACCAGCACCGTGCGGACCTCGGTGCCTTCCGCCTCCGCAAGCTCGGCGGCGGTCTCGAAGTTCAGCACGTCGCCGGTGTAGTTCTTGACCACCAGCAACGCGCCCGCGCCGCCGTCGGTCTCGCTGATCGCGGCCTGCACCCCGTCCGGGGTCGGCGAGGTGAACACCGCACCCGGCACCGCGGCGGCGAGCATGCCAGGGCCGACGAAACCGGCGTGCAGCGGCTCGTGGCCGGAACCGCCGCCGGAGATCACCGCGACCCTGCCCCGCACCGGGGCGTCGGCGCGCACGACCACGGCCGGGTCGGTCCGGACGCGCAGCAGTTCGGGATGCGCCGCCGCCATGCCCCGCAGCGATTCGGCGACCACGTCCGCGGGCTCGTTGATGATCTTCTTCACCGCTGTCCTCCTTGACCGCCGGTGCGGGCGAACGTCCGATGGACCCAGGCGCAAATGTGCACGCAAGGTTGCCTACATCGCATCCTCACACGTTCGCGGGCCGTCGCCCGGCCGATCGCGGCCGGGAGCGGGCGAGGCGCCCGCCGCCCACGCGCGGATCGTTCCGCGCCGCGGTCGCGGAGGCAAGGGCGCGCGGGGCGCAGGGCTTGTGCCGCGCCCTTGCGACGTGCGGGGCCTCCGGCCGGCTCGCGGTGAGAGGCCCCGCCGGGAGGACAGCCACGGAGGCTGGACGGCGGGGCAGGCTTGGCGCCTCCAGGCTCACGGCTCGGCAGACGTCCAGGCCCGGGCTCGGCGGCCCGTCGTGCGCAGGGCCCAGCGAACTTCCAGGTCCGGGGCTCGGCGGACCATGCACGGCTCGGGGGCCTTCAGGCACCGGACGCTCGGCGACCTGCCAAGGCTCAGCCGACCTCCTGGCCCGAGGCTCGGCGGACCGTGCGGGGCTCGATGGCGCGTCGCGCACGCCTCGACCGCAGCGGTCTGGCGCCGGCGTCCAGGCGGAGGGGCCTGCCACCCAGTCGGCGCGGGGACGTCGGCTGCGTGCGTCGGCCCTGCTCAGCGCCCGCGGAACAGGCGCAGCAGGCGGACCAGCCGCCGCACAGTGCGGTTCGAGCGGCCGAACGTCATCGGGTTGAGCGGGATGCGGTACTTGAGCCTGGTCACCGCCTGCGCCCGGGTGAACTCCCGTAGGCCGTCCTCGCCGTGGATCCGGCCGAACCCGGAGTCGCCGACACCGCCGAAGGGCAGCGCGGGGACCGCCGCGAACGCGATCACCGAGTTCACCGCGACCATCCCGCTCCGCAGGCGCCGGGCCAGCTCAGTGCCGCGCGCCCGGGAGAACACCGTGCCGCCCAGCCCGTAGCGGCTGTCGTTGGCGCGTTCGACGCCCTCGTCGGCGCTGCGCACCCGTTCGACGACGATGGTCGGGCCGAAGGTCTCCTCGGTGGCCGCGGCCGCGTCCGGCGGCACGTCGGTGAGCACGACCGGCTCGACGAACGGCGGCCGCACCGAGTGCCCGCCGCCGACCAGCGCGCGGGCACCGCGTTCGAGCGCGCCGTCGACGTGGTCGCGGATCACGTCCACCTGCGAGGGCATGGTGATCGGCCCGAAGTTCGCGTTGGGCTCGCCGCCCGGCCGCAGCTTGGCGGCGCGCTCGGTCACCAGGTCGAAGAACCGGTCGGCGACGGCGTCGACGACGTACACCCGCTCGACGCCGATGCAGGTCTGCCCGGCGTTGGACATCGCGCCCCAGACCGCGGCGTCGGCGGCGGCGCTCAGGTCGGCGTCGGCGTCGACGATCAGCGCGTCCTTCCCGCCGCACTCCACCAGCACGGGGGTGAGGGTGCGGGCGCAGGTGGCCATCACGCGCTTGCCGGTCTCCGTGGAGCCGGTGAACGCGACCTTGTCCACACCCGACTCGCACAGCGCGGCCCCGGTCGGCCCGAAGCCGGTCACCACGCTGAGCACCGGCTGCTCGGGTACGACCTCGGCGAGGCTCTTCGCCAGCCACTCGCCCACTCCGGGCGTCAGCTCGCTCGGCTTGAACACGACGGTGTTGCCCGCCGCCAGCGCGTAGGCGATGGAGCCCATCGGCGTGAAAGCCGGGTAGTTCCAGGGACCTATGACTCCGATCACACCGAACGGCAGGTACTCGACGGTCGCGGCCTGGTTCGCCATCAGGAAGCCCGACGGCACCTTGCGGCGGCGCAGCACCTTCTCGGCGTTGGCCGCGGCCCAGTGCAGGTGGTCGACGACCAGGACCAGCTCCAGGCGGGCGTCGTCGAGCGGCTTGCCGGTCTCGGCGCAGATGACGCCCGCGAGCTCGTCGAGCCGGCGCAGCAGCAGCTTGCGCCAGGCGTCCAACCGCTGCTTGCGACCGGAGAAGCCCAGGTCGGACCACCACTGCTGGGCCTTGCGGGCGGCCGCGACGACCTCGCCGACCTCACCGGCGTCGTGTACGGGGTGCCGGCCGACGACCTCACCGGTGCGCGGATCGAGCGATTCGAACGTGGGCTGCGGATCCAACTCCGCCTCGGTCGATGTCTCGACGCTGCCACGGGCGGTCCCGGTCATCGCTGGCCTCCCACCATTTCATTGGTCGTTGTAATCCTGCAGCCTACGGAATGTCGCCACGAAAGGGCGACCACCGGAGGGAGCGGACGCCGCCGGATGTCTTCTTCGTCCGGTTTCCGCGGGTCAGCCGACCGGCACCCCGTCATCACCGACCGGGTGGCGACGACCTGTGCTTCCACCGCAACGTTGGTGTAGTTGTACTCGCTCCCTCACCTGATCTCCGGCAGCGCCCGGCACAACGACACGGTGGTGTCCCCACCCGATCACCTGCCGTCGTGTCACGCAGAGCGACGAAGCGGTGCGGTGACGGCCTCTCCAGCGGCATCGGTCGCGCCCGAATCAGCACGTTCCCGACCACGTGCACTGATCCGCTCGATAGTGTGACCCGCGTGTACCGGTACGCGTCGCTGATCGCCGTTCTGCCTCTCGTCCTCACGGTCGCCGGATGCTCGGCCGGAACGGAGAGAACCACCGGGCAGCGGGAGACCGTGCCGGTCGCCAAGCCCGACGTCGAGAGCGCGGCGTTCTTCGACGACCGGCTGACGGCCGCGAAGCTGCGTGCGGTCGACCCGTGCGCGCTGCTGCGCGGCACGGACCTGAGCGAGCACGGACAGCCCGCGGGTGACGTTCTCAGCGATCTCGGCGCGTGCTCGAACTTCATGAAGACCCACGACGGCGGGCCGTTCAACGTCACCCTGTACCTGCAGGCCGACGGTTTCGACTTCAGCAAGCACCGCATCGCCGGGCTGCCCGCCGAGATCACCGCCGACTCCGACCCCTGCTTCGTCCGGGTCGCCTACCAGGGCGCGGAGGGCATGCTGTCGTCGCCGCGGTCGATGCAGCTCCAGCTCGACACCGAGCTGCCCGATCCCTGTTCGGCCGCGGTGCAGATCATGCACGAGGTCGTCGAGCAGATCCGCACCAATCCGCCGATCGCCGACCGCGGCCCGGCCGAGCTGTCCGGGATCGACCCCTGCACGACGCTCGACCCCGTGGTCGTGCGCGACACCACGATGGGAGTCACGGCCTCCCCGGAGCCCGCCGGGATCTACGCGTGCGACTGGCACGCGGACAACGGCGTGGACCTCAAGGTCGACTTCGCCACCGGCACCCCGGAGACCGGCACGCTGCCGCCCGCCGACATCGGCGGCGTCGCGGCGGCGGTGCTGCCGTCGTCGGAGCTGAACAGCTGCCGGGTCGAGTGGGAGCACCGCCGCACGCCCGCGAACGTCAACGGCATCGAGCGCGTCCAGGTGCAGGTCTACAACAACAACAACAAGATCCCGATGGACCCGTGCGCGAACGCGTTGAACGCGGCACGGGCGGTGAAGGCGAAGCTTCCGGTCGGCTGAGCGGAAGCCGCGCTCGGCTGAGCAGAAGCCGCGGCCGCTCGACCGGAGCGGTCGGCGCGACGGGCACGGCTCGCTCGACGGACACGGCTCGCGACGGGCACAGTTCGCTCGACGGGCACAGTTCGCTCGACCGGCAGGCACGGCTCACGACGGGCACGGGGCCCGCTCGACGGCACGCCCGCTTGATGGGCACGGCTCGCGACGGGCACAGCTCGCTTGACGGCACGGCCCGCTCTTACCTCGCCCTCGACAGCGCGAAGCGCCGCACCCGCCGGAGCGGGACGCGGCGCTTCGCCGTCCGGCTATTGGTGCGCGGACTCGTCCGGCACCCTGATCGGCCGCAACCTCGCCCACAGCACGAAGAGCGCGGTGAAGACCAGCATGCCGACGCCGCTCCACAGGTTGATGTTGATGCCCGCCGCCTTCGCGACGTCCTCCGGGGCGGTCGCCACCACCCCCACGACCAGCAGCACCAGCCCGTAGATCGCGAACAGCGCCGCGATGATCACCCGGATGTCGAAGGCACCCGCGGTGTGCCCGGAGCGAGGGGTTTCGTTCGCCATTGGGTTGCCTCCTGTCAGCCGAAGATGATGTTGAGCAGCACGGTGATCACCAGCACGATCCCGGCGAGCAGACCCGGCCTGCGGTACCAGCCGGCGTCCTCACCGCTGGTGGAGGCCGTGCGGGACTCCTTCGGGGTCAGCGAGTACACCAGCCCCACCAGCTCGGTGTCGGCCTTCGGCCGGGTCGCCATGCTGACCAGCACGCTGACCACGATGTCGACGACGAACGCCGCACCGGCGCCCACGAAGCTCGCGCCCTGGCCCGGCAGGTCGAGCACGCCGCCCTCGGACAGCCCGAACACCGTCACCGCCGCCAGCGTGCCCAGCACCAGGCCCAGCCAACCGGCGGTGGGCGTCATCCGCTTCCAGAACATGCCCAGGATGAACGTGGCGAACAGCGGCGCGTTGAAGAACGAGAACAGCTGCTGCAGGTAGTCCATCAGGTTCTCGTAGCCGGCGGCGATGAACGCGGTGCCCACCGCGACCACCGTCGCTCCGACGGTCACCCACCGGCCCATGTTCAGGTAGTAGTGGTCAGGCTTGTCCTTGACGATGTAGGCCTGCCACAGGTCGTAGGTGAAGACCGTGTTGAACGAGCTCAGGTTCGCCGCCATACCGGCCATGAACGAGGCGAGCAGACCGGCCAGCGCGATGCCGAGCAGACCGTTGGGCAGCAGGTCGCGCATCAGCAGCAGCAGCGCGTCGTTGTAGTCCACGGCGCCCGCACCGGTGGCCTTGTAGGCCGAGAGGTCCGGGACCAGCACCGCCGCGATCATGCCCGGGATGATCACCAGGAACGGGATGAACATCTTGGGGAACGCGCCGATGATCGGCGTGCGCTGCGCGGCCGACATGCTCTTGGACGCCATCGCGCGCTGCACCTCGACGAAGTTCGTCGTCCAGTAGCCGAACGAGAGCACGAAGCCCAGGCCGAACACCAGCCCGACGACGCTGAGGAAGCTGTTGGTGAAACCGGTCAGCTCGTTGCCGGGCCACGCGGTGAGCTGCTCGGCACCGCCGGGGCTCGCGCTGACCTTGGCGACCAGGCCCTCCCAGCCGCCGACCTTGGTCAGGCCGACGATGGTCAGCGGCAGCAGCGCCGCGACGATCACGAAGAACTGCAGCACCTCGTTGTAGATCGCCGCCGACAGCCCGCCCAGCGCGGTGTAGGAGAGCACGATCGCGGCCGCGATCAGCACCGAGACCCACAGCGGCCAGCCCAGCAGCACGTTGACGATGCTGGCCAGCAGGTAGAGGTTCACACCGGCGATCAGCACCTGCGCGACCGCGAAGCTGATGCCGTTGACCAGGTGCGCGGGTTTGCCGAAACGCCGCAGCATGAACTCGGGAACGCTGCGGACCTTCGATCCGTAGTAGAACGGCATCATCACGATGCCGAGGAACAGCATCGCCGGAACGGCGCCGATCCAGAAGTAGTGCATGGTCGGCATGCCGTACTCGGCGCCGTTGGCCGACATGCCGATGATCTCGATCGCGCCGAGGTTGGCCGCGATGAACGCCAGACCGGTCACCCACGCCGGCAACGCCCGCCCGGACAGGAAGAAGTCCAGGCTGGTGGAGACCGAGCGACGCGCGAGATAGCCGATTCCGAGCACGAACACGAAGTAGATCGCAAGCAGCACGTAATCCACGGCGCTCGCGTCGAGCCGCAGCTCTACCTGGGCCAGCACCTGCACGCTACCCCACCTCCAGACCCAACAAAGTCAAACGATAATCACCACTCTTGCGGCAGCAGCCGGACAGTACCGCACAGTGGGATCAGTCACACCGGCCCGATATCATTTCGTTGGATCCTGACACTAAATCGATCCGGGCGACTCCGCTGGGTAGCCGAATTCGCAGTACAGCTCGGTAACGTCCGGCCGCTCGGGTGAGCGGCGGCGAGTCCGGCGCAACGCCCAACACAACGCGACACCGTCGAACACGCGGAGGGCTCCGGCAGCCCCGGCGGCCATGCGAGTGATTGCCGGAATGTCGGCTCCCCACAACGGAAAACCGGGGCGTAGCGTGACGGTACGGGTACACCAGCACACTCGCGGTGACCGAGGGGGAACTGTGAACGCCCGGATCGACCTGGCGATCATCGCCGGCCTCGAAGGACCACCCGCAGCGGTGCCGGAGCAGCGCCTCCGCCGGACCCCGCGGGCGTCAGCGGCGGAGGCGGCAGCCGGAGCGGCGGAGCCGCCGGAGGCAGCCGACGCGACGGGGAAGGCGGCGGAAGCCACCGACGCGGCGGGGCGCGCGAGCGGACGCGAAGCGGCGGGGCGCGCGAGCGGACGCGAAGCGGCGGGGCGCGCGAGCGGACGCGAAGCGGCGGGGCGCGCGGGCGCGGCCGAGCCGGCGGAGCCGGGCGAGGCGCAGCGGCCGCCGGGGTGGTGGTTCCCCCGGGTGCCGCGGCAGCGGTCGGGCCGGGACTCACGGCCGTCGGCGGAGCGGCCGGACGTCGGCTCGGACGCGCCGGGGGCGTCGGCCGAGCGGGACTCGGGCACGCCAGCGGTGCCTTCGGAGCGGGGCTCGGCGGCAGCGGGAACGTCCTCGTCGCGGGAGACGGACACGACGGCGCAGACGCGTAACTCGCCGCAGCGAGCGCGAACGGCGGAAGTCCGCACGGCGTCGAGGGCAGTGGAGACTCGAAAGACGGCGGGGGCGAGGGATTCTGCGAGCGCGCCGGGCAGATCCGGCGCGGCAGGCGCTGGTTCGGCGGACGCTGGTTCAGCAGACGCCGGCTCGCCGGAGACTTCGGCGGAATCGTCGACCGGAAGAACGCGGCTGCCCGCGGGTCACGATCAGCAGCGGAGGCAAGCGGATTCGGCCCGTGAGCCGAGCGCGGAACCGACGGCGGCCCAGGTCGGGTTGCTGCGCTATGCGAGCGCCCTGATCACCGGCCACCTCGCGCCGCCCGCGGTTCCGAGTCCCCGGGCCTGCGGTGGCGCGTTCCGCGCACACCACCGCCACCGCCGCTGAGCGCGCTCGGAACTGCCACCCGGCGCGGGTTCAGCCCGTGCCCACACCTCGGAGCAGGGTGTCCACGACCCGGGTCGCCAGCACGTCGGTGTCGCCGTCGTCGCGCCCTTGCTCGGCGGCCTCGTGGATCAGCGCGTAGTACACGCGGCGAGCCCACTCCGGATCGGCGTCCGCGCGCAGCACGCCGTCCTCCTGCGCCCGCCGGAACAGGCGCAGGCACTTCTCGCGCACGTCGGCGTGGATCCGCTCCACCTCCGGGTCGGCCGAGTTCATCCGGCTCATCGCGAAACCCCACCCGATCTTGACGCGGAGCACGTTCGCGGTGACCTGGTAGAGCGCGACCAGCGGAGGCGTGGTGTCGGACCGCGCCTCCTCGACCGCGGCGGCGAACCGCCGGGCCGCCCAGGCCGACATGGCCTCGACCAGCGCCTCGCGGCTGGCGAACCGCCGGTGGACCGTCGTCCTGGCGACCCCCGCCGCTTCCGCGACCTGCGCCATCGTCGCGGCCGGGTTCCGCACCAGCACGCGCTCGGCGGCCTCCAGGATCGCCAGCGCGGTCCGCTCCGAATCGGCTCGCATCGCTCGGCTCACCACGCCTCCCTTCACGCCGACGCCGGACCGAAGAGTACCGCAATGTCTCAATTAAAAACCTAGTTGCGTCATTAGTGTCGCATCTCTAGCGTTGTCGGCGACACCTTCGACGCAACTTTGAAAGGCCGGTCCCATGGACATGCACCTCAACGGCAGGACCGCCGTGGTCACCGGGGCGAGCCGCGGCATCGGGCTGGCGATCGTCCGCGCGCTGACCGCCGAAGGCATGGCAGTGCTCGCCGGAGCGCGCACCAACAGCCCGGAACTGGAAGCGACCGGAGCGCGGATCGTTCGCGCCGACCTGGCCACCCCGGACGGCCCGCAGGCCCTCGTCGAACAGGCCGGGGACGTCGATCTCCTTGTCAACAACGTCGGCGGTGGTGATGCCGGCGGCGTGAGCGGTGGCGGCATCGTCGGGGGCTTCCTGGACGTCGCCGACGAGCACTGGCAGCACCTGTTCGACGTGAACTTCTTCAGCGCCGTCCGCACCACCCGTGCGGCGCTGCCCGGGCTCCTGCGGCGCAGGGGCGCGGTCATCAACATCTCGTCCATCGGCGCGCGCATGCCGCACTCCGGGCCGATCGCCTACACGACGGCGAAAGCGGCGCTCACCGCGTTCGGCAAGGCCCTCGCGGAGGAGGTCGGCCCGCGCGGCGTGCGCGTCAACACCGTCTCGCCGGGCGCGGCGCGCACCGCGATGTGGGAGGCCCCGGACGGCTACGGGGCGCGGCTCGCGGAGTCGATGAAGATCACCCAGGAGCAGCTCCTGGCCGGACTCCCCGACGCGACGGGCGTGAGCACGGGCCGCTTCGTCGAACCCGACGAGGTGGCCGCGCTGGTGACCTTCCTGGCCTCACCCCACGCGCCGAGCATCCTCGGCGCGGACCACGTGATCGACGGCAACACCCTCAAGGTGGTGTGAGGGCGACGTCGAGGTGGCGAGGCACCCCGCGGGCGGACAGACGCGGCAGTGTTCGGGGCGGTGCGGCGCCAGCGGGACGCGGCGGTGCGGCACCTCGCGGCGGGGCGCTGGGGTGTCTAACGGGCGGGGCGGCGGGGCACCTCGCGGCGGGGCATCTCGCGGGCGGGGGCGGCGGTGTTTCTCGCGGACGGGCGAGACTCCTCGCGGACCGGGTGCAGTGGCGTCCCGCGGGCAGGGCAGCGGGGTGTGTGTCCCGCGAACCGGGCGGCGGGTGTCCGCAGGCGCGTCAGCGAGGGCGGGGCGTATCGCGGGCCGGGCGCAAGGCCTCCCGCAGGCACGTCAGCGAGGCACATCGCGGACAGAACGCAGCGACCTCCCGCGGACGCGTCAGCGAAGGCGGGGCGGCGACTGCCCGCAGCGGGCGGGTGTGGACCGCCGCTGCCTGCCGCCCGTCGTCGGGGCGGCAGGCGTCAGAAGAGGCGGAATTCGTCGGGTTCGATGCCGCGGAGCTTGTCGTAGTCGAGAACGACGCAGCGGATGCCCCGGTCCTCGGCGAGCGTTCGCGCCTGCGGCTTGATCTGCTGCGCGGCGAAGACACCGGTCACCGGCGAGAGCAGCGGGTCGCGGTTGAGCAGCTCCAGGTATCTGGTGAGCTGCTCCACGCCGTCGATCTCGCCCCGCCGCTTGATCTCCACCGCCACGCTCGCCCCTTCGGCGTCGCGGCACATCAGGTCCACCGGCCCGATCGCGGTCGGGTACTCGCGCCGCACCAGCGACCAGCCGTCGCCGAGGGTGGTGACGTGCTCGGCGAGCAGCTCCTGCAGGTGCGCCTCGACACCGTCCTTGACCAGCCCGGGCTCCACCCCCAGCTCGTGCTTGGAGTCGTGCAGGACCTCCTCGATGGAGATCACCAGCTTCTCCCCCGCCTTGTTCTGGACGGTCCAGACCCCCGGGTCCTCGATCAGCCAGCACGGCGGACTCATCCAGTTCAGCGGTTTGTAGGCGCGGTCGTCGGAGTGCACGGACACCGAACCGTCGGCCTTGACCAGCAGCAGGCGCTGCGCCATCGGGAGGTGGGCGGTGAGGCGCCCCACGTAGTCGACCTGGCAACGGGCAATGACAAGACGCACCCGGCACAGGGTACGGACGGCGATCTCCGCCCCCGATCGGGGACGCCCGCAGCCGAGGCTGCGCCCGGGTCATCCCAAGGAGTGAGCTACCGTTCGCCCTCGTGTCGTTCGCTCGAAGCCTGCTACGGGTCAAACCAGCCGAGCAACTCGCCGACGAGGGCTCGCACACCCAGCTCCACCGCACGCTCGGCCTGGTGCCGCTGGTGGCGCTGTCGGTGGGCGCCACCCTCGGCACCGGCATCTTCGTGGTGCTCGCCGAAGCGGCCCCTGCGGCCGGGCCCGCGGTGGTCGTGTCGTTCGTGCTGGCCGGGCTCGCCGCCCTGTGCTCCGCGCTGTCCTACGCCGAGCTCGCGGGCAGCGTGCCGGTCTCCGGCTCGGCCTACTCCTACACCTACGCGACCCTCGGCGAGCTGGTCGCCTGGATCTGCGGCTGGTGCCTGCTGCTGGAGTACGGCGTGTCGGTCGCGGCGGTGGCGGTCGGCTGGGGCGGCTACCTCAACGAGTTCCTGCAGGGCACGATCGGGATGCGCATCCCCGACGCGCTGGCCGCGCCACCCGGCGAAGGCGGCGTGGTCAACGTCCCGGCGGCCCTGGTGGTCCTGCTGGCGATGAGCGTGCTGCTGATGAACGTGCGCGAGAGCGGACGGGTCACCACCGTCACCACCCTGCTCAAGATCGCGGTGCTGGTCTTCTTCGTGGCCGTGGCGATCACCGCGTTCAACTCGGACAACATGACGCCGTTCGCGCCCGCCGGCTTCGCGGGCATCTCGGCGGGCGCCTCGGCGGTCTTCTTCTCCTTCATCGGCTTCGACGCGGCGTCGACGGCGGGAGAGGAAGCGCGCAACCCAAGGCGCGACCTGCCCCGCGCGATCATGCTTTCGCTGGCCATCGTCACCGCGATCTACGTGCTCGTCGCCTTCGCGGCGGTCGGAGCGGTCGGCACGCAGGTCCTCGGTGACTCCGACGCCTCCCTGGCGACGGCGCTGCAGGTCGTCACCGGCCAGGGCTGGCCGTCGGTCGTGCTCGCCCTCGGAGCGGTCATCGCCATCGCGTCGGTGGTGCTGACGGTGCTCTACGGGCAGACGCGCATCCTCGTGTCGATGTCCCGCGACGGGCTCATGCCGCCGATGCTGGCGAAGGTCAACCGGCGCGCGGTGCCCGCCCGCAACACCCTGCTGGTCGGCGTCGTGGTGGCGGTGCTGGCCGCCGTCGTGCCGCTCAACCAGCTCGCGGAAGCCACCAGCATCGGCACCCTCGTCGCCTTCGGGCTGGTCAACATCGGGGTGCTGATCCTGCGGCGCACCCGCCCCGAGCTGGAGCGCAGCTTCCGGACGCCCCTCATGCCGCTGGTACCGCTGCTCGGACTGGCGCTGTGCGTGTACCTGATCACCGGCCTGGACTGGATCACGTGGATCACGTTCGGCATCTGGTCGGCGCTCGGCCTCATCGTCTACTTCGCCTACGGAATCCGGCGGTCGAAGCTGAACGGCGCCGGTGTCGGGGTCGGTAGCGGCAGCGGTGGCGGTGTCGCGGGCGAGGACGGGAACGAGAACGACAGCGGGGCTGGGAACTAGAACCGCGACCGGGACGGCGGCGGGGACGGGAACTCGCACGGCGTCGGCGCCGACGGCAACGGCGACGGCCGGGACCAGTACTGCGACGGTGGCGGTGCGGGGGCGGTCCGCTCGGAGGCTTTCCGGCGGGGACGCGGAGCGGTCACCCCCAGCGAGTGGTCAGCGGCCGCGGCGGGAGTTGAGCCGGGCGGCCTGGCGCGTCAGGTGGTCGCGCTCGGCGATGTTGGGTGCCTTTCGGGCCGCCTCGGCGTACAGCCGTGCCGCCGTCGCCAGGTCGCCGTCGCGCTCGTGGAGGTACGCCGCCACCGCGGCGTGGCGGGGCAGTGAGGCGTCCAGCGCGGCGAGCGCCGCCAGGCCGGCGCGCGGTCCATCGGCCTCGCCCACGGCCACCGCGCGGTTGAGCCGGACGATCGGGCTGTCGGTCAGGCGCGCGAGCTCGTCGTACCACTCGACGATCTGCACCCAGTCGGTCTCCTCGGCGGTGGGCGCGTCGGCGTGGAGTGCCGCGATCGCGGCCTGGGCCTGGAACTCGCCCAGCCGGTCGCGGGCGAGGGCCGCCTGCAGGATCTCGACGCCCTCGGCGATCGACTCGGTGTCCCACCGGCCGCGGTCCTGCTCGGCGAGCGGCACCAGGCTCCCGTCGTGCGCGGTGCGGGCGGCGCGCCGGGCGTGGTGGAGCAGCATCAGGGCGAGCAGCCCCGACACTTCGGGGTGGTCGATCGCGGCCGCGAGCTGCCGGGTGAGCCGGATGGCCTCGGCGGCGAGGTCGACGTCGCCGGAGTAGCCCTCGTTGAAGACCAGGTACAGGACGCGCAGCACGGTGGCGACGTCGCCGGGCTGGTCGAACCGCACGCCGGAGACGGTGCGCTTGGCCCGGCTGATGCGCTGCGCCATGGTCGCCTCGGGCACCAGGTACGCCTGGGCGATCTGGAGGGTGGTCAGCCCGCCGACGGCGCGCAGCGTGAGCGCGACCGCCGACGACGGCGTCAGCGACGGGTGCGCGCACAGGAAGTAGAGCTGGAGCGTGTCGTCCACCGCGGGCGCGGGCCCGGCCTCCGGCTCCTCCTCGACGAGGTCCTCACGCCGACGGCGGGCGGCGTCGGACCGGGTCTCGTCGAGGAACCGGCGCCAGGCCACGGTGACCAGCCAGCCCTTCGGGTCCCGCGGCGGGTCGGCGGGCCAGACGCGGACCGCCTCGACCAGCGCGTCCTGCACGGCGTCCTCGGCCGCCGCGAAGTCGGCTCCGCGGCGGACGAGGATCGCGAGCACGCTCGGCGTGAGGCTCCGGATCAGGGCCTCGTCCATCTGGGACGTCACTCCGTGATGGTGGGCGGCGCGGTCAGGAACGGCCGCACCTCCAACCACTCGTGGATCGGCTTCCCGCCCGCCCCCGGGGCGGCCGACAGCTCCCCGGCCAGCTCGACGGCGCGCTCGTAGCTGTCGACGTCGATGATCATCCAGCCGGCGATGAGATCCTTGGTCTCGGCGAACGGGCCGTCGGTGACCGGCGGGCGACCCTCACCGTCGTACCGGACCCACGCCCCCTCGGGCGCGAGCGCCTGACCGTCGACGAACTCGCCGGTCCCCTCGAGCCGGGCCGCGAAGTCGCGCATGTACTGCATGTGCGCAGAGACCTCCTCCGGCGACCACTGGTCCATCGGCACGTCGTTCACCGCAGCCGGAGCGCCGCGGTAGTGCTTGAGAAGCAGGTACTTGGCCATCGTGGTTCTCCTCGGTGCTGGTGCGACCCATTCTGGGCGCGTTCACCCCGGGGACGGAGCCGGACACGGGTTCTCGACATCGGCGGTCGGGATTTTTTGGGGATTTTTTGGGGCCGGGGGCGGGGGTGGGTGGCGGCTTGGGCTGACGGGGCGCCTTGGGAGCGGGGGCGCGGGGGGCTTTCGACGCACCCGCCCTGGCCTTGCGGGGCACCTTCGGCGCGGGGGCGCGAGGGCTTCGAGGTGGTCACCTTGGCCTTGCGGCTTGCTGAAGGGGCGGGGGCGCGGGGGGCTTTCGACGCACCCGCCCTGGCCTTGCGGGGCACCTTCGACGCGGGGGCGCGCAAGTTTTCGACGCACCCACCCTGGCCCTGCGGCTTGCGCTGGGAACGGGGTCTCTGGGGCGCTCGCCGCCCCCAGCATCCCCCGGCAGGTCTCCGGGATGAGCGGGTTTTCGAGGCATCCTGCGGTGGGGCGGGTGGCGGTAGTGGTGTTGCGTGTCAGCCCACTCGGAGCCAGACGGCGGAGTTGCCTGGGAGGGTGTCGCCGTCGAGCTTGATGCTGGAGAGCACGACCTCGCCCACGGGTAGTGGTACGGCCTCGCTGCCGGTGTTGACCAGGACGAGGATGTTGTCCGCCCGGCGGAAGGCCAGGACGTCGCCGGTGTTGTGGGTGGGCTCCCACTCGAAGCTCTCGTCCGCGGCGAACTCGCGGCGCAGCCGCAGGGCCGTGCGGTAGAGCTCCAGCATCGACTCCTCGTCGCCCTCCTGGGCCTCCACCGACCGCTCACCCCAGCCTTCGGGCTGGGGCAGCCAGCCGGGTTCGGTGCTGAAGCCCGCCGAGACGCCGTCGCGGGTCCACGGCAGCGGTACGCGGCAGCCGTCGCGGCCCTTCTCCTTGTGGTTGGTCCGCTCGTACTTCGGGTCCTCGAGCACCTCCACCGGCAGGTCGGCGACCTCGGGCAGGCCCAGCTCCTCGCCCTGGTAGACGTAGGCCGAGCCCGGGAGGCCGAGGGTGAACAGCACCGCCGCGCGGGCCCGCCTGGTGCCCAGTTCGAGGTCGGGGGCCGGGTGGGTGCCGTGGGTGGAGAGCCAGACCCGCAGGTCGGTCTCTGCGGGCAGTCCCAGGGCGGAGACGTGGCGCACGACGTCGTGGTTGGACATCACCCAGGTGGCCACGGTGCCCACGGACTTCGCGCCCGAGATCGACTCCTGCACGACCCGGCGGTACTCCGGGGCGTCCCAGCGCACGCGCAGGAACTCGAAGTTGAACGCCTGCTGCAGCTCGTCGGTGCGGGTGTAGCGGACGCGGCGCTCGTTCTGCACCCACGCCTCGGCGACACCGATGCGCGGCGGGTCGAACTCGTGGAACACCTTGTTCCACTCCCGGTAGACGTCGTGGACCTCGGGCCTGTCGAGGAACGGGTGGTCCGGGTTGGCGGCCAAGTCGTCGAGACCGGTGGTGCCCTCGCCGCCGACGACGTCGCGCAGCGGCTCGCTCATGTCCTTGACCAGCGCCGCCGCCACGTCGATGCGGAAGCCGTCGACGCCGCGCCGCGACCAGAAGCGGAGGATGTCGAGGAACTCGGCCCGGACGTCCGGGTTGTCCCAGTTCAGGTCGGGCTGCTCCTTGGCGAACAGGTGCATGTACCACTGGCCGTCGGGCAGCCGGGTCCAGGCCGGGCCGCCGAAGCGGGACTCCCAGTTGCTCGGCGGGTGCTCGCCGGCGTGCCCCTTGCCGTCGCGGAACACGTAGCGGTCGCGCTCCGGCGAGCCCGCCGGGGAGGCCAGCGCCTGCCTGAACCACTCGTGCTGGTCGGAGGTGTGGTTGGGCACGATGTCGATCAGCACCCGGATGTCCCGCTCGTGCGCGGCGGCGACGAGCCGGTCGAAGTCCTCCAGGGTGCCCAGGCTCGGGTCCACGTCGCGGTAGTCGGCCACGTCGTAGCCGCCGTCCGCCCACGGCGAGGGGTAGAACGGCGAAAGCCACACGGCGTCTACGCCCAGCCCCGCCAGGTAGTCCATCCTCGAGGTGATCCCGGCCAGGTCACCGATGCCGTTGCCATCGGAGTCGACGAAGCTGCGCGGGTAGATCTGGTAGATGACTGCGTTGCGCCACCAGTTCCGGCTCATGAGCTCCTCTTGTCCTCGCTACTCGTTCCCGCCGACGAGCCGCGACGCGGCTCGCGGGCCTGCGGTGGAGCCGCGGACCAGCAGGTTCGTGGCCAGCTCCACGTGCGGCACCGCCGCCGGGTCCGCGACGGCCTCGACGGCCAGCCGCGCGGCGACGGCACCCATCTCCGAGACCGGCTGGGCGACGGTGCTCAGGTCCAGCAACTCGGCCATGTCGTGATTGTCGAAGCCGAGCACCGACATCACCTCCGGAACCGCCAGACCGCTGCGCTGGAGCACCCGCAGCACACCCATCGCCACGTCGTCGGACTCGGCGAAGATCGCGGTGGGCGGCTCGGCCCGCGACAGCAGCTCACCGGCCGCGAGCGCCCCGCCGCGGGGCCCGGACTCCCCCACCAGCACCTGCGGCCGCACGCCCGCCTCGGCCATGGCCTCGCGGTAGCCGTTGACCCGCTCCGCCGAGCTCCACTCGAAGCCGGTGCTGTCGGCCGACTGCACGAAGGCGATCGAGGTGTGCCCGAGGTTGAGCAGGTGCCGGGTGGCCGACCTGGCCGCGGCGGCGTTGTCGATGAAGACGCTGGCGCGCTCCGGTATCCGCTGGCTGACGAAGACGACGGGCACCCCGACCTCGTCGAGCACGGCGATCTCGCGCTCGTCGAGGTCCAGCGACAGCGCGATGACCGCGTCGACGTTGCGCCGCAACGGCAGCTCGCCCAGGTACTCCTCCACGCCCCGCATGTCGCCGACCTGGTAGACGAGCATGTCCAGGTCCGCCTGCCGCAGACGCGTCCCGATACCCGCCAGCGCCACCCCGAAGAACCACGGCTGCAGGAACGGCACCAGCACCGCGACCCGCCCCGTCGCACCGGTCACGAGCCCTGACGCGTTGCGCGACACCACGTAGGAGAGCTCCGCGGCGGCTCGCTGCACCCGCTCCCGCACCTCCGGCGCGACGCCGGGTGCTCCGCGCAGCGCGCGCGACACCGTGGACAGGGAGACTCCCGCCCGGTCGGCGACATCGCTCATCCGGGAGTGCGGACTGGCAGCGGCCATGCCTGAACGCTAGCGACCGGCAGGTGGTTATGGCAACGCTGCCATTCGGCTTCCATAACGAAACAGCAGGTGGATCTGGCAGTTTTCCGCCCGCTGTTGACTCTTCGGGGGAACCGGTGCAAGCGTTTTCGTCCACTGCACGGAGTCGTCGAGGAGGCCGCCCATGCAGCTGTCACGCCGATCCCTGCTCGCCGGCGCGGCCGGTCTCGCGGTCGCCGGGTGCGGCCGGGCCGAGACCGACCCGCTGGCGGGCAAGAGCGCCGAACCGCCCACCCGTCCGGTCACCATCGAATGGCTCAGCCAGAAGCTCAAGTCCAACGACGGCTCGGACCTGCGCCAGGTCCTCGTGGACGCCTTCCGGGCCGCGCACCCCAACATCACCGTCCGGATCGCGCAGGCGCCGCCGACCACCGACGTGCAGCGCGCCACCCTGACCACCCAGATCGCCAGCGGCGCACCGCGCCCCGACGTCTACCTGGGCGACTGCGTCTGGCCGGCCCAGTTCGCCCACAACTCGCTGGCCACACCGCTGGACACGCTGGTGGAACCCGGCTTCTGGGACGACTTCGCCGAACCGGTGGTGACGTCGCTGACCTACGAGGACCGGCGCTGGGCGTTCCCGCTGTACCTGTCGGAGTCCTTCCTCTACTACCGGGCGGACCTGCTGGCCAAGCACGGCATCGCGGTGCCCCGCACGTGGGAGGAGCTCACCCGGGCCGCACGCGCCCTGACCGCCACCGGCGACGTCCGCTACGGCCTGAGCTGGCAGGCGGCCCCGTCCGAGACCCTGACCTGCAACGTCGCCGAGTTCGTCGCCGACGCCGGCGGCGAGCTGGTGGCTCCGGACTACAGCCGCGCGACGCTGGACTCCGCGGCGGGCAGGCGGGCGCTGGGGTTCGTCGAGGAGCTGGTCGGCACCGGTGTCTCACCGCGGTCGGTCGCGACGTTCAGCGAGCAGGAGTCGCTCACCACCTTCACCGGCGGGCAGGCGGCGTTCCTGCGCAACTGGGCGTACGCGTGGGGAACCGCGCAGGACCCCTCCGACTCGCAGGTGAGCGGGCGTATCGGCGCGACCTTCCGGCCGACTTTCGACGGCGCGACGCGCTCGCGGGTGTCCACAGTGGGCGGATGGCACAACTTCGTCAACCCGCACACCGAACAGCTCGGGGCCGCGGTCGCGTTCGCCAGGTGGATGTCCGGTGTGGACGCGCAGCTCATCCTCGGCATGCGCAGCACCCAGCTCCCCGCGTCGCTCACCGCGGTCAACGACCCACGCATCCGCCAGAACGACAACCCGGTGCTGCGGATGGTCCCGGAAGTCGACCTCGCGCCCCGGCCGACCCGCACGCCGTACTACCCGCAGGTCAGCGAGGCCGTCTACAGCAACATCAACCCGGTCGTCGCCGGTTCCTCCGACCCCGGCGCCGTGCTGGCCAAGGTCTCCTCGGAGATCGACTTCGCGCTGAGCGGGGTGGTCCTTTGAACGCCATGCGCGCCCGCCTGGGCTGGCTCTACACCGCACCGGCGCTGATCGTGGTGGTCGCGGTGACGATCTTCCCGATCCTGTTCTCCGTCGTCCTCAGCTTCACCCGGGTCCGCGTCACCTACGGCGGGTTCCGGGTCGAGGAGCTGACGCTGGACAACTACGTGGCGCTGTTCCAGTCGTCGGAGTGGCACTACGCCGTGCTGTTCACGTTCTTCTACACGGTCGTCACCGTCACCATCGAGCTGGTGCTGGGCGTGCTGGCCGCACTGGTGCTGGAACGGCTCGGCGCGGCGCGCGGGTGGGTGCTGGCGCTGCTGCTCATCCCGTGGTCGATGATCACGGTGATCTCCGCGCAGCTCTGGGCCTTCATCTACAACTCCACCTACGGGGTGGCGACGTGGCTGCTGGAGGCGCTGTTCGGCACGGCGCCGATCATCCTCGGCACCCCGGTCCCGGCGATCACCGGCATGATGGTCGCCGACATCTGGAAGACCACGCCGTTCGTCACGATCATCGTGCTGGCCGGTCTGGTGATGCTCTCCCGCGAGGTCTACGAGTCCGCCGAGATCGACGGCGCGAACGCGTGGACGACGTTCTGGCGGGTCACGCTGCCGCAGCTGAAGTCGACGCTGGCGGTCGCGGTGCTGTTCCGCATCCTGCAGGCGTTCGGGGTGTTCGACCTGCCGTTCGTGCTCACCACCGGCGGGCCGGGGACCGCGACGCAGTCGCTGGCGATCCTCGGCTACAAGACCCTGTTCCAGGACCTGCACATCGGGCCGGGAGCGGCGATCGCCACCAGCACCGGGTTGCTGGTGATCGGCGGCTGCCTGCTGTTCCTCAAGGCGTTCCGCGCCCAGGTCGGCAAGGAGGACCTCGCATGACGCGCAGACGCGGCGCACGCCGCATCTTCAACCTGGTCAACCTCGGCGCGCTGGTGCTCGTCGTGGCCACCGCGGCACCGCTGTACTGGATGGTGGTCAACTCGCTGAAGGGCGGCGCCGAGCTGGGCGCCACCCCGCCGACGCCGTGGCCGTCGGACCCGACCGTGGACAACTACGTCCAGGCGTTCGCCGGCAACGGCTTCGGCGGCTACCTGGTCAACAGCCTCGTCGTCAGCGTCGTGTCGACCGTGGTCGTGGTGTCGCTGGCGACCTTCGCCGGCTACGCGCTGGCCAGGCTGCCCATGCGCGGCAGACGGCCGTTGATGATCGCGCTGCTGATGATCTCGGTGTTCCCCGCCATCGCCGTGGTCACCCCGCTGTACCTGGTGGAACGCCAGCTCGGGCTGCTCAACTCGCACCTCGGGCTGATCATCCCCTACGTCGCGTTCAACCTGCCCCTGGCGATCTGGATCATGCGCAACTACATGCTCGGCGTGCCCACCGCGCTGGAGGACGCCGCCACGGTCGACGGCGCGAGTCCTACCCGCACGGTGCTGCAGATCGTCGTACCGGTGGTGCGGCCGGGGATCCTCACCGCGGCGATCTTCACCTTCACCGCCACCTGGACCGAGTTCCTGATGGCGCTGACGTTCAACTCGCAGAACGACTACCGCACCATCCCGGTCGGCATCTCGCTGTTCGGCAGCTCCTTCGAGGTGCCGCACGGCACCATCTTCGCCGCCGCGGTCTCGGCGACCGCGCCGATCGCGATCCTGGTGCTGGTCTTCCGCCGCTCCGTCGTCTCCGGCCTCGCCAGCGGCGCGGTGAAGGGCTGACGGAGGGCACGCGCCGTGTGCGTCGCCGCGGAGGGCCCCAGGCAGGATGGCCCCATGCAGACCACGAACAGCCGCGAGGTTTACGCGAACGCCTGGATGACGGTGCGGGAGGACTCCGTCCGCCGCGGCGACGGCTCGGCCGGCATCTACGGCGTGATCGACAAGCCCGACTACTCGCTGGTCATCGCGCTCGACGGGGACCGGGTGCAGCTCGTCGAGCAGTTCCGCTACCCGCTGGGCATGCGGCGCTGGGAGTTCCCGCAGGGCACCGCACCGGACCGGGTCGATGTCGAGCCCACCGAGCTGGCCGCGCGCGAGCTGCGCGAGGAGACCGGCCTGCGGGCGGCCGAGCTGCTGGAGCTGGGCGTGCTCGACGTGGCGGCCGGGATGTCCAGCCAGCGCGGACGGGTCTTCCTGGCCACCGGCATCAGCGAGGGCGAGCACGAACGCGAGCAGGAGGAGCAGGACATGCGCTCGGCATGGTTCACCCGCGCCGAGTTCGAGCGCATGATCACCAGCGGCGAGGTCACCGACGCCCAGTCGATCGCCGCCTACAGCCTCCTGCTGCTGCACGAGCGGGGCGTGGCCGCGCCCGCGCCCGCCCCGGGCGACTGAGCAGCCGGAGGCCGCGCGGGCAGGGTGACCCGCACGCCGAGGGCAGCCGCGGCGCTTCCGAGCGCACGCTCGCCGCGCCGCGGCAGCCGTCGGCCCGCAGCGGCACGGCGCGCCGACGGCCCGGCTGCCGGGCGCTCAGGCTTCGTCGATGACCGAGCGCAGGAAGCTGCGGGTCCGCTCGTGCTCGGGTGACTCGAACAGCTCCGCGGGCGCCTTCGCCTCGATGATCTTGCCGCCGTCGAACATCAGCACCTTGTCCGAGACGTCCCTGGCGAACTTCATCGCGTGCGTCACGACGAGCATGGTGATGTCACTGGTGCGGGCGACGTCGCGCAACACGTCGAGCACCTCGGCGGCCAGCTCCGGGTCGAGCGCGGAGGTGATCTCGTCCAGCAGCAGGACGTCGGGGTCCATCGCCAGCGCCCGCGCGATGGCCACCCGCTGCTGCTGGCCACCGGAGAGCTGTGACGGGTAGGAGTCGAGCTTCTCGCCCAGCCCCACCATGTCCAGCAGCTCCCGGCCCCGCTGCTCGGCCTGCTCCCTGGACCGGCCGAGCACGTGGATCGGCGCCTCGGTGACGTTGCGCAGCACCCGCATGTTCGGGAACAGGTTGTACTGCTGGAAGACCATCGTGATGCGGCCGCGGACGCGGCGGACGTGCGCCTCGCTCGCGGGTACGAGTCCGCCGTCGCGCTGCTCGTGGAACAGGTACTCCCCGCCGACCGCGATCGTGCCGGAGTCCGGCCGGGTCAGCGTCATCAGCATCCGCAGGATGGTTGTCTTGCCCGAACCGCTCGGACCGATGAGCGTCACGCGCTGGCCCTCACCGACCGAGAACGACAGGTCGTCGAGCACCACGTTGTCGCCGAACCGCTTGCTGATCTCGTCGAACCGGATGAACTCGGCCCGCGGGCCGGTCGTCGTCGGCTCGGGCGAGCTGGTCGATTGCGTCATGGTCTCCTCCCGGTCCCGGCGCGGTGCTCACACCGCCCGCACTTCGCCGAACCGCCGCTCCGCCAACCGGCCCAGGTAGGACATGACCAGCGTGACGGCGAGGTAGAGCAACCCGGCCAGGGTGATCGCCTCGAACGGGCGGAAGGTGTCCGCCGTGACCTCCCTCGCCACGGTGAAGGGCTCCAGGACGGTGATCGCCACCAGTTGCGGCACGTCCTTGAACAGGGCGATCAGGTAGTTGCCCAGCGCCGGGATGGAACGCGGGATCGCCTGCGGCAGGATGACGTCGGTCCACACCCGGCGGGTCGGCAGGTTCAGGGCGGTCGCCGCCTCCCACTGCCCCGCGGGCACCCCGTCGATACCCGCGCGGTACACCTCGGCGACGTAGGTCGCGTAGTGCAGCCCCAGACCGACCACCCCGGTCAGCAGCGGCGACATCTGGATCCCGACCTCGGGCAGCACGAAGAACAGGAAGAAGAGCTGCACGATCAGCGGGGTGCTGCGGACGAACTCCACGACCAGGCCGACCGGCACGCTGATCCAGAGCACGCGGCTGCGGCGCAGCAGCGCGATGACCAGCCCGAGCACCAGCGCGAGCAGGTAGCCGAGCACCGCGGCCTGGATGGCCGTCCACAGCGCGCCGAGCAGCATCGGGAAGATCTCGGCCGCGTAGTCCCAGTCCCACTTCACGGTTTCGCCCCCGCTCCCGCCTGCCGCCACATCCTGGTGAAGAGGCCGGGTTCAGGCCGTCGTCCGACCGAGGCCGCCGCGCGGAACTCCACGATCCGCATCAGCCCGACGAACACCAGCGCGATCAGCCCGTAGCCGATGAGCAGCCCGCCGAAGGTCGCCGCCGACGCCTGCGTGCCGTTGCGCACCAGCTGGCCCTGCAACGTCAGCTCCGGGATCGACACCACCGACACGACCGCCGACGCCTTCAGCAGCTCGATGAGGTTGTTGGTGAACGGCGGCACCATCGCCACGAACGCCTGCGGCAGCACCACCCGCCGCATCCGCTGCCAGCCGGTCATGTTCAGCGCGGTGGCGGCCTCGACCTGCGCCTGCGGCACCGCCCTGATAGCGCCGCGCACCACCTCCGCGCCGTAGGCGCCGATGTTGAGCGAAAGCGCCAGGATGCCCGCCCACAGCGGCTCCAGCTGCCAGCCCAGCGAAGGCAGCGCGTAGACGAACCAGAACGCGAGGACGATGACAGCCGCGCCGCGGAAGAACTCGATGTAGACGAAGCCGATCCCGCGCAGCACCCTGGACCTCGCCCCGCGCGCCAGTCCGGCCGCGAACGCGAAGACCAGGCCGAGGGCCGCCCCGCCCAGGGTCAGGTAGATCGTGTAGAGCGCTCCCTCGAGGAGCCTGCCGATCAGAGCCGCGGACAGCATCGCCTCCCCCTCTCAGCTCGCCGGGGCGCTGCACAGCTCGGCGCTGGTGAGGTTGGTCATCTCCTCCTGCGAGAAGCCGAACGGCGCCATGATCCGCAGCAGCTCGCCGCTGGCCTTGAGCTCGGCGAGCTGCTGGTTGAAGGCGTTGACGATGTTGGTCTGGTCCGGCAGGAACGCGAAGGCCCCCGCGGTGTACTCGGGCCGCCCCTGGACGATCGGCACGAACCCCGGCGTGATCTCCAGCGGCGCGTCCTGGCGCTTGGAGAGCGCGTCCTTGAGCGAGATGGTGGTCAGCGCGAAGCCGTCGACCCGGTCGGTCAGCACCGCGTCAAGGCCGCTGGGCTGGTCGGCATAGGGGGTGATGCGGCTCGCGGGCACGCCCGACGCCTCGGCGTAGTCGGCCTCCACCGCGCCGATCAGCACGCCCAGCCGGAAGTCGGGCTTGGCCGCGACGTCCTCGAAGGTCCGGATGCCCTGCGGGTTGCCCGCCGGCACCAGGAACGCCGCAGGCGCGATGAAGTGGGGGTTGGTGAACAGGACCTCCTCGCAGCGGCTCGGCGTCACCGACATCCCGGCCCCGATCATGTCGAACAACCCGACCTTGAGCCCCGAGATCAACGCGCCGAACTCCGAGGGGATCGGGACCAGCCGCTCCACCCCCAGGCGCTGGTAGATCACCCTGGCGACCTCCGGCGACTCGCCGGTCAGCTCCGCTTCGGAGTTGATGAAACCGTAGGGCGACTCGTTGGCGAACCCGACCCGCACCTCGCCGCGCTCGCGCAGGCGTTCCAGGAGCGTGCCGCCGTCGGGCTCGGCGCCCAGCCCCACGCGGGAGCACGCCGTGGCGGCCACCACGGCGAGCGCGCCTCCGGCTGCCCCCAGCAGGAAGTTCCGTCTGTCGAGAGTCGCTGCACGCACCGGAGCGGCCTCCCTCGTCCGGTGGCGGGATCACACCGGTCGATGTGACCCGTTCACTGAACGTAGGTGTACTACTCCGCTCGGCCCAGCGCGACCCGAGCGGCCCCCGCACCCTGCGTCACCCGCCGGGCGAGTCCCGGCGTGGAAGGAGGCTCAGGCGCTCACTCGTTCGATTTCCGCGCCCAGGCCGCGCAGGTTCTCCACGAAGTTCGGGTAGCCCCGGTCGATGTGGAAGACGTCCCACACCTCGGTGACGCCGTCGGCGCACAGCCCGGCCAGCACCAGCCCCACCCCGGCGCGGATGTCGGAGGCCCACACCGGGGCGCTCGAGAGCCGGTCCAGGCCGCGCACGACCGCGTGGTGGCCGTCGGTGCGCGCGTCGGCGCCCATCCGGACCAGCTCCTCGATGAACCGGAACCGCGACTCGAACAGGTTCTCGGTGATCATCGACGTGCCGTCGGCCACCGCCGACAGCGCCAAAGCCATCGGCTGCAGGTCGGTCGGGAAGCCCGGGTAGGGCAGCGTGACGTAGTCGACGGCCGCCGGGCGCTCGCCCATCACCACGCGGAAGCCCTGCTCGTCGGTGGTCACCTCGGCGCCCGCGCTGCGCAGCTTCTCCAGCACCAGGTTCACGTGCCGCGGGTCCACACCGGTGACCCTGATGTCACCGCGCGTGGCCGCGGCGGCGAACGCCCAGGTGGCGCCCACGATGCGGTCGCCGATCACGCGGTGCTCCACGGCCTTGAGCGAGCTGACCCCGTGCACGGTCAGCGTGGAGGTGCCCGCGCCCTCGATCTTGGCGCCCATCTGCTGCAACATCACGCAGAGGTCGACGATCTCCGGCTCGCGGGCGGCGTTGTCGATCACCGTGGTGCCCTCGGCCAGCACCGAGGCCATCAGGATGTTCTCGGTCGCGCCCACGCTGGGGAAGTCCAGCCAGATCTGCGCGCCGTGCAGGTTCTCGGCCTCGGCGACCACCGCGCCGTGCTCGATGTGGCTGGTGGCTCCGAGCTGGCGCAGGCCGTTCTGGTGCATGTCCAGCGGCCGGGAGCCGATCGCGTCACCGCCGGGCAGCGTCACCACCGCGCGGCGGCAGCGGGCGACCAGCGGGCCGAGCACGCACACCGACGCACGGAGCTTGCCCATCGAGGGCGAGATCGCCTCGTGGCTGATCTCGGCGGGGGTCGTGATGGTCGCCGTACCGCCGTCGATCACGACCTCGCAGCCGAGGCTGCGCAGCACGTCGCCCATCAGCGGGACGTCGAGGATCTCGGGGCAGTTGGTGATCGTCGTGGTGCCCTCGGCCAGCAGGGCCGCCGCCATCAGCTTCAGCACGCTGTTCTTGGCCCCGACCACGTCCACCTCGCCGACGAGGCGCGCTCCGCCGTGCACACGGAAGTGCTCACTCACGAGCAGCCAGGTTACGGCCACGCTCCGCCCCGCCGCGGAGCGGGGCGGCCGTGGGGCCCGGCCGCGGAAACCGCTCCCGCACGGGCGCCCGCGAGCGTCGCCGGCTCTCGCGGGCCCCGCTGCCCGCCCGTTGCCGCATAGGCTGTGGACATGGCAGTCCACCTCACGAAGATCTACACCCGGGCCGGTGACGGCGGACGGACGCGGTTGTCGGACAACTCGCTGGTCAGCAAGACCGACCCGCGCCTGATCGCCTACGCCGACGTGGACGAGACGAACTCGGTGCTCGGCGTGGCGCTGGCCACCGCGCCCTTCTCCCCCGACGTCGCCGAGGTGCTGCGGGCGGTGCAGAACGACCTGTTCGACGTCGGCGCGGACCTCTCCACGCCGGTCGTCGAGGCACCGGCGTACCCGCCGCTGCGCATCACCGAGAGCTACGTCGAGCGGCTGGAGGGCTGGTGCGACAGCTACAACGAGCGGCTGGGCAAGCTCGACTCGTTCATCCTGCCCGGCGGCACGCCCGGCGCCGCCCTGCTGCACCAGGCCCGCTGCGTGGCCAGGCGCGCGGAGCGGGCGTCGTGGGCCCTGGTCGAGGCCGATCCCGACCGCACGAGCGTGCTGCCCGCCAAGTACCTCAACCGCCTCTCGGATCTGCTGTTCATCCTCGCGCGGGTGGCCAACCCGGAGGGCGACGTGCTGTGGAAGCCGGGCGGCAACGCCTAGAGCGGCCTGGCGAAGCAGACGCAGTCCGGGTATTCCCGGTAGGGCCCGAAGTTGGCGACCCGGCGGTAGCCGGCGGACGTGCGGAGCCCGATCGCCGCCTGCTGCCCGGTCGCGGTCTGCAGGACGACCCGCCTGCCACCGGCCGCCGCGACCGAGTCCTCCAGCTCCGCGAGCATCCGCCGCGACAGCCCGCGCCCCCGCGCCCGCGGGGCGATCTACATCCGCTCGGCATCGCCGTCCCGGTACCCGGGCTCGGCGCTGCTGAACGCACGCCACCCGCCCGACGCGACCGCACGTCCGTCGAGGTAGCCGAGGAGGAACAGGCCCCTCGGCGGCCGGAACTCGGCCGGGTCGGTCGGGGTGGCGTCACCCTCGCCGTAGCGGGCGGCGTACACCCGTTGCAGCGCGTCGATCAGCGCGGTCGCTTCGGGGTGGTCGTAGGAGGCGATCTCGATGCGCACCCATGAAGACCAAGAAGCCGCTCAACCGAATTCCGGCGCTTTCAGATCGTCTTGCCCAGGCACACGCTGTCCGGATCGTGCCGGTAGACGCCGAACTTCTCGATCTCCCGGTACCCCGACGACGCGTAGAGACCGATCGCCTCCGGCTGGCGGGTGCCGGTCTCCAGCACGATCCGCCGGTGGCCGGCCACCGCGGCCCTGGCCTCCAGCTCGGCCAGCATCAGCCGGGACAGCCCGCGGCCCCGCACCTCGGGTGCGGTGTACATCCGCTTCAGCTCCACGTCGCCGTCGCGGAAACCGGGCTGGCCGCTGTCGAGCACCCGCCAGCCGCCCGAGGCCACCGCACAGCCCTCCAGGTACCCGAGCAGGAACAGGCCGCGCGGGGGCTCGAAGTCGCCGGGATCGACGGGCGTGCGGTCCTCCTCGCCGTACCGGTCGAGGTAGACCTGCTGCAGGTCCTCGATCAGGCGCTTGGCGTCGGGGTGCCGGTAGCCGGCGATCTCGATCCGCACCCGGCCAGCCTAGGCGCCGCCGACGGAGTCATTCCAACGTCTTTTCGAACCAGTGCCGGGCGTACTCGTTGTCGTTGTAGGCCGGGATCTCGACGTAGCCCGACGTCTCGTAGAGCTTCCTGGCCTCGTGCAGCTCGGCGGCGGTGTCGAGCCTGACCCGGCGGCACCCGAGCGCGCGGGCACGGCGCTCGAGCTCCGCCAGCAGCGCGCGGCCGGCGCCCCTGCCGCGCAGCTCACCCGAAATCCACATGCGGCGGATCTCACCCACCTCGCCCGCCTCGGTTCGCAGCGCTCCGCAGCCCACGGCCCGACCATCGAGCCTGACGACCAGGAACACCCCGGACGGCGGAGTGAAGTCGCCGGGTGCGGGCGGTGCGGCGCGGCCGGTGTCGAAGCCCGCGGGGAAGCGCTCGCCGAGCTCGGCGACGTAGCGGGCGAGCACCTGCTCGGCGTCGGGGCTGTCGATCGGCTCGGCGTCGATCGTGAACGGCTGGGTCTGCTGGCCGGAAGCGTCAATCACACCGACCAGTCTCACCCGGACGGCCGTTCACATCCATTTACCGAACCTTCGGGCTCCTAAAGTGATACTTCATGGCCGTCGACCCGTCCCGCCTCCTCGTCCTGCTGGCGATCCGCGAGCAGGGGAGCGTGACGCGGGCGGCGGAGCAGACGGGCCGGACGCCGCCCGCCGTCTCGCAGCAGCTCGCCCGCCTCGAAGCCGAGGTCGGGGCGCAGCTGGTCGAACGCCTCCCGCACGGCGCGCGCCTGACGCCCCTGGGAACCCGGCTCGCCGACCACGCCGAACGCATCGCCGACGCCGTGCGCCGGGCCGACGCGGAGACGGCGGACTACCTCGACCGGCACCGCAACCGCCTCCGGCTCGGCGCCTTCCCCACGGCCGGTCTCGCGCTGCTGCCCGACGTCCTCGCCGCCCTCAGGCACCGCCACCCCGACGCCGAGCTGTCGGTCGTCGACCTGGGCCCGGTGGAGGGCATGGCGCTGGTCGGCAGCCACGAGCTGGACCTGGCGCTGGTCGGCGAGTACGGGACCCCGCTGGACGCACCCCCGGGCGTGCGCCTGGCCCCGCTCATCGACGACCCCGTCCACGCCGTGCTCCCCACCGACCACCGGCTCGCCGACCACCCGGCGGTGCGCCTGGCGGACTTCGCCGACGAGCCGTGGGCGGCCGCGCCGCGCACGCTGCCCAACCGGCGGCAGCTCGAAGAGGCCACGCGCGCCCAGGGCTTCCTGCCGAACGTCCCGTTCGAGTCGGAGTCCTACGCCGTCGCCGAGGCGGTCGTGTCGGCCGGTGTGGCGGTGGCCTTCATCCCCAGGCTCGCGATCTCCGGCACGAGCGGCACCGTGCACCGGCCGCTGGCCGAGCCCGGCCTGTTCCGGCGCATCCACGCCGTCGTCCCGGCCAGCGCGGGCCACGCTCCCCTCACCGAGGTCTGCCTGCGGCTGCTGGAGAACCTGTGTGCGGAGCTGGCCGAGCGCTTCGGAGGCTGACCGCTAGTCCGTCGCTCCGGCCGCCCGTACCCACGGGGAGTCGTAGGCCTCATCCCGGGTCCAGTGCTCGGTGGGGCCGGACAACTGGAGGCAGTCGGTCAGCCAATAGGTCTCGTCCGGGCTCCAGCCCGCGAGGACCGTGCCCGCCTCCCCGGCCTCCAACGCCTCTCCCGCGGTGGTCAGGTAGCCCCACGCGGTCAGGTGCACGGCGTCGTAGTCGCGACCGACAGCGGCGTAGTCCGGCAGGAGCCACCGGCCGGCGACCCCCGTCGTCCGCCACCAGTCATGCCGTCTGGACGCGGTCACGTCCATCGGGTAGCGCGCCACCAGCTCGGCCCAGTCCCGCGGACACGTGACCTCGAACACCCGGGCCCCGCCGCGGACCGCGACCGGCGCGCAGTGCAGCGAGGTCCACCCCATCCCGTCCTCGACCAGGCTCAGCCCGACGGGACCGCCGCCGGGCGGCTTCCGCGTCGTCGAGGGCAGCTCCACCACTGACTGGTTGGGAGTCGACCACCAGTAACCGCTGAGGTTCACCCCCGGATCACTGGTGTAGCCCTCCCACTGCCGCTCCCACTCGACCGCGTGCTCCCACCACTGCGCGAGCTTGCCCGCGGCACTGCCGTCCAGCGCCGCACCTGGATCCGAACCACGAAGGTCCACGAGCCACTGGTCGTGGAGGGCGACGCCGTCCGACCACCAGCGCGGAGCCGCCGCGGCCACCTCCCGCGCGACCGGGAGCAGGGCGACGTCCATGCCCGGCAACGCGAGCCCCTGGTCGATCTCGTCCGGTTCCTGCCAGTACCTGGCCCAGGCGACCGACTCTTCAAGCGCGCTGAACAGCCGGTCGGCGATGCCATGGGCGTCGAAGTCGGCCGTGAACGCCGTCAGCTCGGAAAGCAGGTCCTCGTCACCCGGCCGCGACCGCCCCGTCCGCAACGCGGTCCACGCCGATGTGCGCGACAGCGGGTCCTGGAGCAGCTCCCAGCACAACCGGCGGCCGCGGACACCCGACACCAGCTCTCGCGCGAGATCGTCTCCCATGCCGCGACGGTAACGACGACGCCCGCGCGGCCGCACGCGAAAATCCGGCCGCGGCAAAGCCCCCCAAAACGAAAACAGGGCCCCTGACGGGACCCTGCGAAATCTCCCCAGCCGCTCACGACGCCCACGGCACCGAACGCCCCGGCGGCGCCGACTCCAGCCACGACAGGAAGCCCGTCAGCGCGTCGGCGCCCATGGCGACCTCCAAGTGCCGCCCCGGGCCGGTGAGGTCCAGCACGGTCGCCCCGGCCGGCATCGCGTAGACCTCGGCCACCGACGGGTCCCGGCGGCGCGCGATCTCCACCACGCTGCGGTTGAGCACCAGGTTCGGCCCCGACCGCAGGCTCAGCACCCGGTACCAGACGAACTCCTCACCGCGGTAGTGGCCGACACCGAGGTGCCAGCCCCTGCCCCGGTCGTCCTCGCGCATGCGCAGGGCGACGTCGATGCCCCCGGCGCGCAGCTGCTTCAGACGACGCCATGCCAGCGCCGTGACGCACAGAGCCGCGGCGAGCAACAGCCCGACCACGACTGCGAACCACACGACCGGGGACCCCATGCGCGGCGCCCGTCAGGACGAGTGTCCGGCCGCCCGCAGTCGGCTCAGCGCTCGCGCCCTGGCCTGCTCATCACCACGCTTGACGTCCTCGCGGGCCTGCGCGACGTCGATCTCGTCCGCCAGCTCCGCGGACTCGGCGAGCACGCTCACACCGTCGGCGGTGACCGACAGGAAGCCGCCGTGCACGGCCGCGGTGACGGTCTCCTTCTCGGGGGTCGTGATCTTGACGACGCCACCCTCGACGAGCTGGCCCAGCACCGGCTCGTGCCCGGAAAGGATGCCGATCTCGCCCTCGGTGGTCTGCGCCACCACGGCGGTCGCCTCACCAGACCACAGGCGGCGCTCGACAGCGACCAATTGGACGGACATGTTGGCCACGCGCGTCTCCTTTGTCGGGTGTGTGCCCGCAGTCTAGCCAATGCCTGCCGGGCGGTAGTGACCGGCCGGGCCCGGACCGGGCCCGCGCCGCGGCACCGGGGCGTGCACCCCGCCGTGCCGAAAAAAGGCCGGGGCCCACCTCGGACCCCGACCCGGCGATGCGGTGGTGCCCGCGGCCGAGCGGCCGCGGGCACCACCTCCGCTCACTTCTCGGTGAGCTTCTTGTACGCCTGCTCCAGGTCGTCCAGGCCACCGATGGACATGAACGCCTGCTCCGGGAAGTGGTCGAAGTCGCCCTTGCAGAGCTTGTCGAAGGCCTCGATGGTCTCCTTCAGCGGGACGAACGACCCCTCCTGGCCGGTGAACTGCTTGGCCACGAAGAAGTTCTGCGACAGGTAGCGCTCGATGCGACGCGCCCGCTGCACCGTCACCTTGTCCTCTTCGGACAGCTCGTCCATACCGAGGATGGCGATGATGTCCTGCAGTTCCTTGTACTTCTGCAGGATCCGCTTGACCTCCTGGGCCACCCGGTAGTGCTCCTCGCCGACGATGGCCGGGTCGAGGATGGTGGAGCTGGAGGCCAGCGGGTCCACCGCCGGGTAGATGCCCTTCTGGGAGATCGGACGGGAAAGCTCCGTCGTCGCGTCCAGGTGGGCGAAGGTGGTGGCCGGCGCCGGGTCGGTGTAGTCGTCGGCGGGCACGTAGATCGCCTGCATCGAGGTGATCGAACGACCGCGGGTCGAGGTGATCCGCTCCTGCAGCTCACCCATCTCGTCGGCCAGCGTCGGCTGGTAGCCCACCGCGGAGGGCATCCGGCCCAGCAGGGTCGAGACCTCCTGGCCGGCCTGGGTGAACCGGAAGATGTTGTCGATGAACAGCAGCACGTCCTGCTGCTGCACGTCGCGGAAGTACTCGGCCATCGTCAGCGCCGACAGCGCGACCCGCATACGGGTGCCCGGGGGCTCGTCCATCTGGCCGAAGACCAGCGCGGTGTCGGCGAGAACGCCGGACTCCGCCATCTCCACCCACAGGTCGTTGCCCTCACGGGTGCGCTCACCGACACCGGCGAACACCGAGGTACCACCGAAGTTCTTGGCGACCCGGCGGATCATCTCCTGGATGAGCACCGTCTTGCCGACACCGGCACCGCCGAACAGACCGATCTTGCCGCCCTGCACGTACGGGGTGAGCAGGTCGATCACCTTGATGCCGGTCTCCAGCATCTCGGTCTTGCCCTCGAGCTGGTCGAAGGACGGCGCCTTGCGGTGGATGGTCCAGCGCTCGGCGTCCGAGCCGTAGCCGGGCTCGTCGAGGCAGTGGCCCAGCGCGTTGAACACGTGTCCCTTGACCACGTCACCGACCGGCACCGAGATGCCCGCACCGGAGTCGGTGACCGCGACGCCGCGAACCAGACCCTGGGTGGGCTGCATGGAGATCGTCCGGACCACGGAGTCACCCAGGTGCTGGGCGACCTCGAGCGTCAGGGTCTTGGCCATGCCCTCGGCGGTGATCTCCACGGTGAGGGCGTTGTAGAGGTCAGGCACCTGGTCCCGCGGGAACTCGACGTCCACGACCGGGCCGAGGACCCGGACGACGCGGCCGGTGCCAGTAGCAGTGCTAGTGGCAGTCTGCGGTCATGTCACTCACTTCCTGCTGACGAGAGCGCCTCGACACCGCCGACGATCTCGCTGATTTCCTGGGTGATCTGGGCCTGGCGGGCCTGGTTGGCCTCACGGCTGAGCGTGCGGATGATCTCGTCCGCGTTGTCCGTCGCCGACTTCATGGCCGTGCGGCGGGCCGCGTGCTCCGACGCCGCCGCGTCCAGCAGCCCGGCGAACAGGCGGGTGTTGATGTACTTCGGCAGCAGAGCCTTGAAGAGGGTGTCCGCGTCCGGTTCGAAGTCGTAGACCGGGCGCAGGGTCTTCTGCGGCTCCTCCGAGTACTCCACCTCCAGCGGGGCGACCCGCTTGACCGACGGCTTCTGGGTGATCATGGAGACGAACTCGGTGTGCACCAGGTGCAGTTCATCCACACCCAGCGTACCGTCCGGGCCACCATCGTCCAGGTAGTCGTCGGCGCCCGCCAGGAAGGCCTTGACCAGGGTCTCGCCGATGTCGGCAGCGTCGCTGTAGTCGGGCCGGTCGGTGAACCCGGTCCAGCTCTTGGCGATCTCCCGCTGGCGGAAGCGGTAGTACGCCTCGCCCTTGCGCCCGACCACGTAGAGCACCGGGGTCTTGCCCTGCTCGCGGAGCAGCGTCTGCAGCTCCTCCGCCGCACGCAGCACGTTGGCGTTGTACCCGCCGCAGAAACCGCGGTCACTGGTGACCACCAGCACGCCGGCCCGCTTGGGGTTCTCGCGCTCGGTCAGCAGCGGGTGGTCCAGCGTGCTGGCGTCGGCCAGCGCGGTCAGGACGTTGGTGATCTCGTCCGCGTACGGACGGGAAGCCTCCACCCTGGCCTGCGCCTTCATGATGCGCGAGGTAGCGATGAGCTCCTGCGCCTTGGTGATCTTCCGGGTCGACTTGACCGACCGAATCCGGTTCCGGAGTTCCCGAAGTTGAGCCATGAGCTATCCGGTCACTTCTTCGGGGCCGGGCGGTTGACCTTCACGGTCTCCTGCCCGACCTCGTCGGCGGCGAGGGCTTCGGCTTCGGGCTCGCTGGGCGCGGCCGACTCACCCGAGGAGGTGGTGAACTGCTTCTTGAACTCCTCGGCGGTGTCGGCGATCGTCTTGGCGCCGTCGTCGGAGAGCTTCTTGGTCTCCACGATGTCCTTGAGGACGGTGTCGTGGGTGCGCCGCATGTGGGCCAGGAACTCCGACTCGAAGCGCCGCACGTCCTCCACCGGCACCGAGTCCAGGTGGCCCTTGGTGCCCAGGAACAGCGACACGACCTCCTCCTCGACCGGCAGCGGCTCGCCCTGGCCCTGCTTGAGGACCTCCATCAGGCGGGCACCGCGGTCGAGCTGTGCCTTCGACGTGGCGTCGAGGTCGGAGGCGAAGGCGGAGAACGCCTCCAGCTCGCGGAACTGCGCCAGGTCGATCTTGAGCGAACCGGTCACCTTGCGGATCGCGTTGATCTGCGCCGAACCACCGACTCGGGACACCGAGATACCGACGTCGATGGCCGGGCGCTGACCCGAGTTGAACAGGTCCGACTGCAGGAAGCACTGGCCGTCGGTGATGGAGATGACGTTGGTCGGGATGTAGGCCGACACGTCGTTGGCCTTGGTCTCGATGATCGGCAGACCGGTCATCGAACCCGCGCCCATCTCGTCGGAGAGCTTCGCGCAGCGCTCCAGCAGACGGGAGTGCAGGTAGAAGACGTCACCCGGGTAGGCCTCGCGGCCCGGCGGGCGCCGCAGCAGCAGCGAGATCGCGCGGTAGGCCTCGGCCTGCTTGGTGAGGTCGTCGAAGACGATCAGGACGTGCTTGCCCTGGTACATCCAGTGCTGGCCGATGGCCGAACCGGCGTAGGGGGCCAGCCACTTCAGACCGGGCGAGTCCGAGGCGGGGGCGGCGACGATGGTGGTGTACTCCAGCGCACCGGCCTCTTCCAGGGAGCGCTTCACGCCGGCGATCGTGGAGCCCTTCTGGCCGATCGCGACGTAGATGCAGCGGACCTGCTTCTGCGGGTCGCCGCTCTCCCAGTTGCCCTTCTGGTTGATGATCGTGTCGACCGCGACCGTGGTCTTGCCGGTCTTGCGGTCACCGATGAGCAGCTGCCGCTGCCCACGGCCGATCGGCGTCATGGAGTCGATGGCCTTGATGCCGGTCTGCATCGGCTCGGAGACGCCCTGGCGCTGCACGACCGTCGCGGCCTGCAGCTCCAGCGCGCGGTTCTCCTCGGCCGTGATCTCACCCAGGCCGTCGATGGGCTCACCCAGCGGGTTCACCACGCGACCGAGGAAGTCGTCGCCCACCGGGACCGACAGCACCTTGCCGGTCCGGCGGACCTCCTGGCCCTCCTCGATCTTGTCCGACTCACCCAGGATGACCGCGCCGACTTCCTGGGCCTCCAGGTTCATCGCGACGCCGTAGATGCCGCCGGGGAACTCCAGCAGCTCCTCGGTCATGACCGAAGGCAGGCCCTCGACATGGGCGATGCCGTCACCGGTATCGGTGACGACTCCGACCTCCTCGCGGCTGACCTCCGGGGAGTAGCTGGAGACGTACTTCTCGATCGCACTGCGGATCTCGTCCGACGAGATCGTCAGCTCCGCCATGTCTCGTTCCTGCTCTCGGTTCGTTCTTGGAAGGGAGTTCGGGTTCGGGCGTGCCGTCTGGGACGGCCCTAGTCGGCGAGGTCGCGGCGCAGGGACTGCAGGCGTCCCGCGACGCTGCCGTCGATGATCTCGTCACCGACGCGGACCAGCAGCCCGCCGCCGAGATCGGGGTCCACCTCGAGGTGGAGCGCGATCGGGCGGGAGTAGATCCGCTGCAGCGTGCTTGCCAGCCGCTGCTGCTGCTCCTCGCTGAGCGGGGTCGCGGACCGGACGTGCGCGACGGAACGCTCCCGGCGCTTTGCCGACAGCTCCGCGAGCTCCTCCAGCCCGTCGCTCACGCGGCCCTGGGGGTGCGTGACGAGCTGGCGGACCAGGCTCTGGGTGACCTCCTCGACCTTGCCCGAGATGAGCTGGTCGACGACGGTCGCCTTGCCCTCGGCGCTCGTGGTCGGGTCCGACAGCAAGCGCTCCAGGTCGACCTGGCCACCGATGATGCGACCGAGGCGGAACAGCTCGTCCTCCACCGCATCGAGCCGCCCGGCACGTTCAGCCTGCACCAGCAGGGCGGTGCGGGCCAACCGCTCCAGGCCGCTGATCAGGTCCTTCGCGCTCGACCAGCGCGACCGGACCGCCTCCACCACGACCGGCAGCGCGCGGCCGCCGAGCCTGTCCGCCAGAAGCCCGCGGGCCAGGTCCTCCCTGGTCCGCGGGTCCGTCGAGGCGTCGGCGAGCGCTCGCCGCAGAGTGGCCTCCCGGCGCAGCAGCTCGGCCACGCCGAACAGCTCGTCGGCGAGCCCGGTGATCTCCGCGGCCGCGGCCCCGTCGGTGGCCTGCAGCAGCTGCAGCTCGGTGGCTGCCAGCGCGTCGCGGCTCGCGGCGTTCACGAGGGTGCTCAACTCTCAGCGCCTTTCACTCATCAGGCCTTGGACGCCGGAGCCGAAGCGGCCTCCAGCTCGTCGAGGAACCGGTCGACGGTCCCGCGACGACGGGCCTCGTCCTCCAGGGACTCCCCGACCACGCGGCCGGCCAGGTCGACGGCCTGCCGGCCGAGGTCGGCCCGCAGCTCGGCGACGATCTGGGCCCGCTGCGCGGCCAGCGCGGACTGGCCGGCGGACACGATCCGCTCGGACTCGGCCTGCGCCTGGGCCCGCATCTCCTCCACGATCTGCTGCCCCTCGGCGCGGGCGTCGTCGCGGATCCGGGCCGCCTCCGCCCTGGCCTCGGCGAGCTGGGACCTGTACTGCTCCAGCGTCCGCTGGGCCTCGGCCTGCGCGGCCTCGGCCTTCTCGATGCCGCCCTCGATCCGCTTGCTGCGCTCCTCGTAGACCTTCTCGAAGCGCGGGACCGCGTACTTCCAGAGCACGAACAGCAGGAGCAGGAAGGCGACAAGGCCGACCACGATCTCCACCGGCTCCGGGATGATGGGGTTGTGCCCACCTTCCGCAGCCAGCAAAATCTGCGTCTTCACCACAACGTCTCCCAACGCGTAGAGCCGTTAATCAGGCAGCGCCGCCGGCCGAAGCGATGAAGTAGACGACCAGACCGATCAGCGCCAGCACCTCGACGAGGACGAAGGAGATCCAGGCGATGCCCTGGAGCTGGCCCTGGGCCTCCGGCTGGCGGGCGGTGCCGTTGATGACGGCGGCCCAGATCAGACCGACACCGATGCCCGGGCCGATGGCGCCGAGGCCGTAGCCGATCGCGGCCAGACCCGGGTTGATGTTCACGGCGGCTTCGGCGGCCTGGGCGAGAACGATGTTGCTCACTTTCACTACCTTTCAACTCGGTCCGCTTGAGGGCGCGGATCGGAGGTCTTGGTCGGACTCAGTGCTCCTGCGCCATCGCCGCGCCGATGAAGTTGGCGACGAGCAGCGCGAAGATGTATGCCTGGAGCACCTGGATCAAGGCCTCGACAAACGTCAAGGCAATGGCGAAGGCGAAGGCGACGACGGACACCGGCTTCAGCGCCGCGCTCGCCTCCATGAGCAGGAACTGACCGCCGATGGTGAACACCAGCAGGATGAGGTGTCCGGCGAACATCGCGGCGAACACTCGGATCGCCAGCGCGACGGGCTGGGCGATGAACTTCTGGAAGAACTCGATCGGCGAGAGCAGGATGTAGATCGGCTTGGGCACCCCGGGCGGGAACATGACGTGCTTGAGGTAGCCGAGGAAGCCGTGCCGCTTGAAGCCGACGGCGTGGATCACCAGGTAGGCCACGATGAACAGGGCGATCGGGAAGCCGATGCGCGACATCGTGGGGAATTGGATCAGCGGGATGATCCCGTAGATGTTGTTGACCAGGATGAAGGTGAACAACGCGAAGATCAGCGGGACGAACGGACGGAAGTCCTTCGCGCCGATCTGCTGCCTGGCGATGCTGTTGCGGCTGAAGTCGTAGATCGACTCGGCCACGAACTGGCCCTTGCCCGGCACCAGCTTGAGGTTGCGGGTCGCGATCACGAAGTACGCGCCGACGATCAGTGCCGACAGCACGACCAGCACCATCGGTTTGGTGACCCCGCCGAAGATCGGCGGCAGAACGAAACTATCGGCCCCTGGCGGTACGAACGTTCCGCCCTCGGCCAGCACCAGCGCGCCCAACTGGGCTCCTTCCGGTTCTCCCGGTCGACTTTCACACCGCCGGGGGAATCGTCACGATTTGCACTTAACGTACCTGATAGGTGTTCCGGCACGTCGGGGGCCCCACCCCGTGCGCGAACGGGCGCCCCTTGGCACCCGATCGGCCGCTTTCGCGAGGAAAGGCGGCGGCCCACCGGACAATACCAAGCGGTAACTTCGGCTCCCGCGGACCGCCCTCCCAGCGGAGCGGAAGCCCTCCCACGACCTCAGTCGCTGGGCACGATCGTGGGGATCTTGGTCCTCTTGAACGCGACGACCTCGGCACCGGCCCACACCATGATGGTGGCCAGCATCGTGAACGCCAACGACTCGCGGTGGATCCCTTCGACCCACCCGAGCAACGTCATCACCACCAGCAACACGACCATCTTGCCGATGTAGCCGCCGAGCGCCGCCACCATCACGAACATCGGGTTCATGCCACCGGTGGTGCGCATGAGCCAGATGGTGAGCACCGACGATCCGAAGGCCACCACGCCCCCGATCAGCGCGCTGACCAGGCCGGAGACCCCGAACAGCACGGTCGCCACGATCGCGCCGAGGACGGCGGTGACCGCGCCGGGCACCAGTGCGGTGCGCAGCATGGCCGCGGCGAGCCTGCGCACCGAGTCCCCGTGCGGGTCGGTGGACGCCTTCTCGGCGGTGTCGGTCTGCTGTGCTGGGTCCATCAGCTCTCTCGCTGGCTCTCTCGCTCGGCGGCTCGGGCCCGCATCCGCGGGACCACCGAGATGATAGCCGCCACCAGAACCCCCAGGCCGACGACCCAGGCCACGACCACCGCGTTGAACAGCGTCAACGACACCGCGCCGAAGGCGATCACGCTCGCCCACAGGTAGATGAGCAGCACCGCGCGCCGCTGCGAGTGCCCGATCTCCAGCAGGCGGTGGTGCAGGTGCATCTTGTCGGCGTGGAACGGGCTCTTGCCCGCCCTGGTGCGCCGGACGACGGCCAGGCTGAGGTCCAGCAGCGGCACGAACAGCACCGCCGCGACGACCAGCAGCGGCGACAGCAGCGCGATGGTGTCCTTGAGCTCGGCGGTGTTGATGTCGAGCTTGCCCGAAGCGGTGGTGCTGGCGGTGGCCAGCATCAGGCCGATGAGCATCGAGCCGGAGTCGCCCATGAAGATCTTGGCGGGCTGGAAGTTGAAGGGCAGGAAGCCCAGGCAGGCGCCGGCGATGGTGGCCGCGATCAGCGCGGGCGGGTAGGCGGTGACGTCGCCGCCGTGCTTGGCCAGCAGCCCCAGGCAGAAGACGCTGGTGGCGCTGGCCGCGATGAGCCCGATGCCGGAGGCCAGGCCGTCGAGCCCGTCGACGAAGTTCATCGCGTTGACCATGGCCACGATGAGCAGCACGGTGAGCAGCTGGCCCTGGTTGCTGCCCAGCACCACGATCTGGCCGAGCTGGTCCTCGCCGCCGCCCCAGGGCACGCCGATCATGTACCACTGCACGCCCGAGAGCACGAGGATGCCCGCGGCGGTGACCTGCCCGGCCAGCTTGGTCAGCGAGTCCAGCTCGAAGCGGTCGTCGAGGGCGCCGACCAGCACGATCAGCCCGCCCGCGACGATCACCGCGACCGCGTCCTTGGAGTAGTCGAAACCCCTCGACAGCGCAGGCAGGTTGTCGGCCAGGAACATCGCGGCGAGCACGCCGCCGTACATCGCCACGCCGCCCATCCGCGGGATCGGCTTGACGTGCACGTCGCGCTTGCGCGGGTAGGCGACCGCGCCGACCCTCATCGCCAGCAGCCGGACGAGTCCTGTGAGCAGGAACGTCACCGCCGCCGCGGTGAGCAGGACGAGCAGGTACTCACGGGCCGGCAGTCCGGCGGGTGCCCATGCGGGTGCGTTGTCCATACCGGCGGATCACCCTCGCGGATCAGTGGCCCGTGGAAGTTCGACGTTCTGCCCCCAGAACGACCTGTTCAAGCCTGACGCTCCTCATCACTGCTCACGTTGCGCATCCTGGCACTAACGCTATCGGCCAACCGCGGCAGCGTTCCCACCGGTCCGCAGCAGCGAAGATCGTTTCCGCCGTTGCCCGCGGACCGCCGCGGCACCCGCATCACACCCGTCCGGGTGTCACCCGTTCAGGTTCAGCCGCGCTCCGCCGACCGGCCGGGCCGCCGCGTCAGCGCAGCGACTCGGCGTCGACGCCGAGCACGTCGGCCAGGTCGTCCAAGCCCACCGCGCCCTCGCGCAGCACCCTCGGCTGCGCCTGCGTGAGGTCGACGATCGTCGAGGCGACCGGCTCGCCGGAGGGACCGCCGTCCAGGTAGACCGAGACGGAGTCGCCGAGCTGCTCGCGCGCCTCGGTCGCGGTCGAGGCCGGCGGATGCCCGGTGCGGTTGGCGCTGGACACCGCCATCGGACCGACCTCGCGCAGCAGGTCGAGCGCGACGGGGTGCAGCGGCATCCGCAGGTTGACGGTGCCGCGGGTGTTGCCGAGGTCCCAGGACAGCGACGGCGCCTGCGGCAGCACGATCGACAGCCCGCCCGGCCAGAACGCCTCGATCAGCGCGCGGGCCTGCTGCGGCACGGACATCACCAGCCCATCCACAGTGGACCACGAGCCGACCAGCACCGGGACCGGCATGTCCGGCCCGCGGCCCTTCGCCGCCAGCAGCGAGGCCACGGCGTTGGAGTCGAAGGCGTCCGCGCCGATCCCGTAGACGGTGTCGGTGGGCAACACGACCAGGCCGCCCGCGCGAACCGCGTTCGCGGCGGCGGCGAGCCCGGATTCCCGGCTGTCCGGGCGACTGCAGTCATAGACGGTGCTCACCCCACGATCCTGGCACGCGCAACCGCGGCGCCCGCATGTGGTGCGGGGGAGAATCGATCGCGCACGCCGGTAACGACGAGAACCCCGGACAAGATCGCAAAGGTGTGCCGTGCCGACCGGGCGAGGACCTGCCCGTACCGGCGGCTCGGGCATCACCGCTTCCGGGGCGACAACGCCGACGCCGTCCGGAACGTCTGACATCCCGGGCGCGCCGGTCCGCAGCACCGCCACCGCCCGCGAGACACGCCGCCCGCACTAGACCGAGCCAGCCGAGGAGCGAATCATGACCGCCCTGCCGCAGGGTGTCGAGACCGATCACATCGAGTTCCCCGCGGGGAAGATCCGATTCCACCGGGCGGGCGGCTCCGGCCCCGCGATCGTCCTGCTGCACGGCGGGGGCGTGGACAACGGCATGCTGAGCTGGCGGCACACCGTCCCGGTGCTCGCCGTCGACCACACCGTGTTCGTACCGGACCTGCCCGGCCAGGGCGGCAGCCGCCCGTGGCATGGGCGCGCCGACCAGCGTACCTGCGAGGAGGCGCTGCGCTGGCTGCTCGACGCGTGGCGGGTCCCCGACGCGACGGTGGTGGGGATGTCGATGGGCGGCAGCATCGCGACCGGCTTCGCGCTGCGCCACCCGCAGCGGGTGCGCGGTCTGGTGCTGGCCGCCCCGACGGGCATGCAGGCGCGGCTGGACCGGCACCTGCTCACCTACCTGCTGGTCAAGCTGCGCTTCCCGGGGATGCTGTGGGCCAGGGCGATGGGCATGAGCAGCGCGCTGACCAGGTGGGTCATGACCCGCAGCACTTTCACGGGGAGTCAGCCGGCCGCGGACCTGGAGTCGATCCTGGACGAGGTGCGGGCGGAGGTGCGCAGCAGGGGCACGGTGTTCTCCGACTGGCAGCACGGTGCGATCGACCGGCGCTCGATGCGGATCAACCACCTGCCGCACCTGGACCGCATCCGCTGCCCCACCATGGTCATCCACGGCGAGAAGGACGGGATCGTGCCGATGCCGGCGTCGCAGGAGGCCGCCAGGGCCATCCCGGGCGCGATGTTCCGGTGGATCGCCGACGCCGGGCACTGGCCGAGCCGCGAGAAGCCCAACGAGTTCAACGCGCTGTTGCGGGAGTTCGTCAACGCCCACCCGTAGTCGGTCGTCCTATGTGGACATGACACGGTGGACTGCCGCGCCGGGCGACCCGGCGCGGCGGCGACACGTCAGAAAAGCCGGAGGACGCCTGAGGTTCCGCCACCCACACCGCCACGCAAGGTGAGTTCGAAGACAGGCACTAGGACTGCGGCTGCGCCCGCCGCGCGGTGGCGAACCGGGGCCTGCCCGCGAGGTCGGTGTGGTCCTCGACGTCGGTGAGCACGCGCCGCGCCGACAGCAGCGCGGGCACCGAGCCGCCGTGGGTGTCGTCGTGCTCGATGGCCACCCCGCCACCCGGCCGCAGCAGGCGGGCCGCGCAGCCGACGACGTGGCGGACGACGTCCAGGCCGTCGCGGCCGCCGAAGACGGCCTCGTGCGGGTCGTGGTCGCGGACCTCCGGCGGCACCGGGGTGCCTTCCGGCACGTACGGCGGGTTGCACAGGACCAGGTCGACCGTGCCGTCGAGATCCATCAGCAGCGTCGGGTCGGTCACGTCCCCGGCGTAGAGCCGGATCGGCGTGTCACCGGCCGCGACCTGCTGGTCGGCGTTGCGCCGCACCCAGGACAGCGCGGCGGGCCCGACCTCGACCGCGTAGACCGCGGCATCCGGACGGGCGTGGGCCACCGCGAGCGCGAGCGCGCCGGACCCGCTGCACAGGTCGACCACCGTCGGGGACTCCACGCCCTCCAGCAGGGCCAGCCCCCAGGCGAGCAGCAGCTCGGTCTCCGGGCGCGGGACGAACACCCCCGGGCCCACGTTGAGCGTGACGCCACCCAGGTGCGCCGTGCCCGTCAGGTGCTGGAGCGGGACGCGCTTGGCGCGCCGGCGCACCAGTTCCTCCAGCTCGCGCACCACCGGCGGGTCCACCAGCGGCACCATCATCAGCTTCGTCCGCTCGACGCCGAGCAAGTGCGCGGCCAGCAGTTCGGCGTCGGTACGCGGGCTCGCCACACCAGCGGCGGCGAGCACGCGCTCCGCTTCGAGGATGGCCAGGCGCAGGGGCTGTCGGGTCACGTCAGCAAGCTTAAGGCGCACGCGGCCGGAATCCGCTGAAGCGAGCGCACTGCGAGCCCGATCACTCGGCGGTGGCCAGCCGCTCCTGGCGGTCGGCCGCCACGAGCGCGCCGAGCACGCCGTCCAGGTCGCCGTCGAGGACCTGGTCGAGGTTGTAGGCCTTGTAGTTCACCCGGTGGTCGGAGATCCGGTTCTCGGGGAAGTTGTAGGTGCGGATGCGCTCGGAGCGGTCCACCGTGCGCACCTGGCTGCGGCGCGTCTCGGACGCCTCGCGCTCGGCCTCCTCCTCGGCCAGCGCCTGCAGGCGGGCGCGCAGCACCTGGATCGCGCGGATCTTGTTCTGCAGCTGCGACTTCTCGTTCTGGCAGGACACCACGATGCCGGTCGGAAGGTGGGTGATGCGCACCGCCGAGTCGGTGGTGTTCACGCTCTGCCCGCCGGGCCCGGACGAGCGGTAGACGTCGATGCGCAGGTCCTTCTCGTCGACCTCGACCTCGACCTCCTCCGGCTCCGGGTAGACCAGGACACCGGCGGCCGAGGTGTGCACGCGGCCCTGCGACTCGGTGACCGGCACCCGCTGGACGCGGTGCACGCCGCCCTCGAACTTCAGCTTCGACCAGACGCCGTCGGGACCGGTGTCGCCTGCCTTGGTCTTGACCGCCACCGTCGCGTCCTTGTAGCCGCCGAGGTCGGACTCGGTGGCGTCCAGGATCTCGGTGCGCCAGCCCTGCCGCTCGGCGAAGCGCAGGTACATCCGCAGCAGGTCGCCCGCGAACAGCGCGGACTCCTCGCCGCCCTCGCCGGACTTGACCTCCAGCAGCACGTCGGAGGCGTCGTGCGGGTCGCGCGGCAGCAGCAGCTCGGTGAGCTTGGCCTCCAGCGCGGGCACCGACTCGGCCAGCGACTCGGCCTCCTCGGCGAAGGCCGGGTCCTCGTCGGCCAGCTCACGGGCGGTGGCCAGGTCCGAGCGGGCCTGGTCGAGCTCCTTGGAGCAGCGCACGACCGGGGTCAGCTCGGCGTAGCGGCGCCCCAGCTTGCGGGCACCCGCCTGGTCGGCGTGCACCTCGGGATCGGCCAGCCGCCGCTCCAACTCCGCGTACTCGGCGAGCAGACCATCGAGCTTGGACGTCTCCACTGGCGACCCTCTTCACTGGTGCGAACGACCGGACGGCACTGCGAACACGACGCGGCGCCCGCCCCGCGCAACGCGGTGACGGGCGCCGTCGGCTCGGCTACTTCTTGCGGCGGCCGTAACGGGCCTCGAAGCGGGCGACGCGGCCACCGGTGTCGAGGATCTTCTGCTTGCCCGTGTAGAACGGGTGGCAGTTGGAGCAGATCTCGACGGTGATCTGGCCGCTGGTGCGGGTGCTGCGCGTGGTGAAGGAGTTGCCACAACCGCAGTTGACCTGGGTGGTCACGTACTCGGGGTGAATACCAGACTTCAACGCCTTGTCCTCTCATCGTGGCCGCCGGGTCCACGCGGCCGCGCCGCGCGGTGAACCGGTGCCGGAACCAACCTTGCATTCTGCCAGACGAAGGCTGCTGACCTGCAACGCAGGGGCCCTCCCCGGATATTCCCGGCGCACCCGGTTGCCGTTCGGCCCGCCGAACACGCCGCCCGGCGCGTAGGAGTGACCGCCCGTCGAGTGAAGCATGGGCAGGTGGTGCGCACTCCGCGCCGCCGACGCATCCTCTACGCGTGATGCTCTGCTCCGCCCTCGGCAAACTCACGGTGAAGACGTGGGTTCTACTGCCGCTGCTGTTCCTCGGCAGCGCGGTCGGCATCGCCGCCCTGTTCGAGGTGCTGGTCAGCCCCTCGCCCGGCCTGTTCCAGGACGTGACGGCCTCGGTGCCCGTCCTCTGCGGGTTCGCCGGTGCGCTGACGCTGCTGAGCAGCGGTCAGGTCGGCTGGAGCGCGGCCTGGCAGCGCCGCTGGCTCCGGTTCGGCTACCCGCTGGCCGTGCTGCTCGGGGGCCTGGCCGCCGACGCCGTGCGGGTGCCCCTGGTCGCCGCGCTGGTCATCGGACCGCCCGCCGCGACCCTGCTGATCGTGGTGCTCGTCCGCAGCGCCGCCCGCCCGGTCGCCTGCCCCTGACCGACACCGCGCCCGCACGCAGGCACCCCGATCCGGCGACCTTCCGCCGGGGGATGTGTGCTCCGCGTCATGAAGCGGAAGGGCCCGCACCTGGTCGGTGCGGGCCCTTCGGCGATGCGCGGAGACGCGGACGTCAGTCCTCGTCCTTGCCCGGCGTGGTCTTGGCGACCTGCATCAGGAACTCGATGTTGGTCCGCGACTTGCGCAGCCGGTCCTGGAGCAGCTCCAGGGCCTGCTGGGCGTCGAGCGCGGCCAGCACCCGGCGCAGCTTGTGGGTGACCGCCAGCTCGTCGGGCGAGAGCAGGATCTCGTCCTTCCGGGTGCTGGAGGCGTCCACGTCGACCGCGGGGAACAGCCGCTTGTCGGCCAGCTTGCGGTCCAGCTTGAGCTCGGCGTTGCCGGTGCCCTTGAACTCCTCGAAGATCACGGTGTCCATGGTCGAGCCGGTCTCCACCAGCGCCGTGGCGAAGATCGTCAGCGAGCCGCCGTTCTCGATGTTGCGCGCCGCACCCAGGAACCGCTTAGGCGGGTACAGCGCGGTCGAGTCGACACCACCGGAGAGGATCCGGCCCGATGCCGGGGCCGCCAGGTTGTAGGCGCGGCCCAGCCGGGTGATGGAGTCGAGCAGCACGACCACGTCGTGGCCCATCTCGACCAGGCGCTTGGCCCGCTCGATCGACAGCTCGGCCACGGTCGTGTGGTCCGACGGCGGACGGTCGAAGGTGGAGGCGATGACCTCGCCCTTCACCGACCGCTGCATGTCGGTGACCTCTTCCGGACGCTCGTCGGCGAGGACGACCATCAGGTGGCACTCGGGGTTGTTGGTGGTGATCGCGTTGGCGATCGCCTGCAGCACCATCGTCTTGCCCGCCTTCGGCGGCGAGACGATCAGCGCCCGCTGCCCCTTGCCGACGGGCATCACCAGGTCGATGATCCGGCCGGTCAGGTTGTGCGGTTCGGTCTCCAGGCGCAGCCGCTCGTTCGGATAGAGCGGGGTCAGCTTGTGGAACTCCGACCGGCCCTTGGCCGCGTCGGGCTCCAGGCCGTTGATGGCGTCGACGCGCACCAGCGGGTTGAACTTCTGCCGCTGCTGCTCGCCCTCGCGGGGCTGGCGGATGACGCCCTTGATGGCGTCGCCGCGCCGCAGCCCGTACTTGCGGACCAGCGACAGCGAGACGTAGACGTCGTTCGGCCCCGCCAGGTAGCCGGAGGTCCGCACGAATGCGTAGTTCTCCAGCACGTCGAGGATGCCCGCGACCGGCAGCAGCACGTCGTCCTCGCGGACCTCCGGCTCGCCACCGCCGCCCTCCGCGCGCCCGCGGTTGCGGCGGCGGTCGCGGAACCGGCGTCCGCGCCTGCGTCCGCCGTCCTCGTCGCCGTCGTCCTGCCGGTTGTCCTGCTGCTGACGGGCGTTGTTGCGGTCCTGGCGCTCACCGCGGTCCTGGCGGTCTCCGCGGTCCTGCCGGTCTCCGCGGTCCTGCCGGTCTCCGCGGTCCTGCCGGTCTCCGCGGTCCTGGCGCTCACCGCGCTCGGAGCGCTCCTGGCCGCCCTGGCCACCGCGCTCGTCCTCCTGCGCACCGCCGGCCCGCCCGGAGGAGCGCCTGCGGCGGTTGTTGGAACGCCGGCTCTCGTCGTCGCCCGAGGCGTCGGCGGCCTGCTGGCGGCGCCCACGTCCCCGGGACGGCGCGGCACCGTTGGGGGCGGGCTCGGCGGCCTGCTCGGTGTCGCGCTGCTTGCTGTCGGCGTCGCTCTCGTCCAGCGCGGGCTGGTGGGCCTTGGCCTGGGCGCTGTCCTCGGCGCCCTGGCTTGGCTTCTTGGTGCTGCGCGACCGCTGCGGGGCCGCGCCGCCCTGCCGCTCCTTGATGGCCGCGATCAGGTCGCCCTTGCGCAGGCCGGTGGTCTCGATGCCGAGTTCCCCCGCGAGTTGGCGCAGCTCAGCGAGAACCATGCCGGAAAGTCCGCCGCGTCGGCGCGGGGTCCCGTTGGTCTCGGAACCGGTGCCCGACTGCTCGGATTCCTGCCGGCCAGCTTGAGCGACGCCGTTGGCCGCTTCGCTGCTCAACAGTTCGGTGTTGCTCACGAATGTCCTTCCTGACCGGACCGCGCCTCCTACGCGACCCAGCGGATTGCCCGCCCGCTCTCCAGTCGCGGACGGCCGTTTTGTGCTACCGGCAGCCGATCGGAAATCCACGAAGGTGACCGGCTGTCGAGCCGTGGCTCGTGCTGAACCAGCAGCACCGGGCGGTGGGAGGCACCCGGCTCGCGAGATCGCCAGTCCGATACCAGCGTTGACGATTCCAGCTTCGGTGATATCAGCTCACGGGACTCGCCGGTGGCTCCGCCGACTCGCGCTGAGCTGCCCGAACAACGGTCCACGTGCGACGTGTCCACTCCGATCCACACTCGCCGATGCACGCCCTGCTGCCGCCTCGTACCAGGAGGAATCGACTCGCTGAAGCCCTTCACCGGGCATTGCGGCAGGCCCCGTCCGCACGTCGCGGACGCACCTGGCTGCCGGTGGAGGAGCTACGGGGATCGATCCGCCGACTCGGTTACCGCAGTGGGCCACGGTGTGAAACCTAGAGCCCCAACCCCGACATCGGCAACGATTCGCAGATCGATTCGTCCGAAGCGAACCCCATTGAGTTGACAACTCCTGCCTCGGTCACCGCGTCCGGGTACCCGCCAATCCTGATCTTCACCCCGGGTCGGGTGGAGTCAATTCACAGCGGGAGATGCGTTCCGGGGTCGACGTCCCGGATACGGCACCGGCGCCCTGCGCGCGGTGACTGATTGACCTTGAGGGTAGACGCCCTGACATCCAGGTGCAACAACCCCCCGGGCGTGTGGCACGCCCGATGTCGATCACTCCGCCGGTCGGCGCTGTGGCGCACCTACCGACACCACCTTTGTACCACCTCCGCCGCCCCCGCCGCGCGCAGGGCCGCCCATCAGGGCATTTCGGTCAGGGTTTGGCGGTGACGCGCACGCCTTCGCGGTCGACCGGCAGGCGCAGCGCCTCGAAGCCGGCGATGTCGAGACCGGGCGGAAGTTCACCGGCTTCGGGCAACGCCAGCACGGTCGGTCCGGCTCCCGAGACGGCCGCCGGGACGCCCGCCGCGCGCAGCCGCCGCACGAGCGCGACTGTCTCGGGCCACGCCGGCTCCCGGTAGTCCTGGTGCAGGCGGTCCGCGGTGGCCGCCAGCAGCAGCGACGGGTCGCTGGTCAGCGCGTGCACGGCGAGCGCCGCGCGTCCCGCCGCGAACGCCGCGTCGGCGTGCGGCACCCGCTCCGGCAGCAGCCCGCGGGTGGTGTGCGTCGCGGACTCCACGCCGGGCACCAGGGCCACCGGCACGACGTCGGGGTGCGGTTCGAGCCGGGTCGCGCGGAACCGGCCGTCCTCGCACCACGCGACGACGAACCCGCCGAAGAGGCTGGCCGCGGCGTTGTCGGCGTGGCCCTCGCGCTCGGCCGCGAGCTGGAGGGCCGCGGGCGCGTATTCCGGGTCCCGGGCGCTGATCCCGGCCAGCGCGTGTCCCGCGGCGACACCGGCGACGATCGCCGCCGCCGACGAGCCGAGCCCGCGGGAGTGCGGGATGGTGTTGCGGCAGCGCAGCCGCAGCGCCGGGGCCGGCACCCCGAGCCGGTCCAGGGTGCGGTGCAGCATCCGGGCGACGAGGTGGCTCCCGTCCGCCGGGACGACCCCGGCGCCCTGCCCCTCGACCTCGACCCGCACGCTGCCCGGCGGGCCGTCGACCACCTCGGCCCGCACCACGTCGTGCAGGGACAGCGCCATCCCGAGGGCGTCGAAACCCGAACCCAGGTTCGCCGTCGACGCCGGGACGGTGACCTCGACGGACGTGGCGGCCAGGGCCGTCACGTCAGCTCCAGCGCCGTCGCGACGGCGCCGGGGTCCACCGGCAGCGGCTCGACCTCGACCATGCCCGACAGCGCCGTGTCGGGGTCCTTGAGGCCGTGCCCGGTCACGGTGCACACCACGCGCGAGCCCGGGGGCATCCGGCCGTCCTCGACGGTGGCCAGCAGCCCGGCGACGCTGGAGGCCGACGCGGGCTCGACGAACACGCCCTCGCGGGAGGCCAGAAGCCGGTAGGCGGCCAGGATCTGCTCGTCGCTCACGGCCGAGAACAGGCCGCCCGAGGCGTCCTTGGCGGCCACCGCGCCGTGCCAGGAAGCGGGGCTGCCGACCCGGATCGCGGTCGCGATCGTCTCGGGGTTGGACACCGGCTGGCCGTGCACCAGCGGCGCAGCACCGGCGGCCTGGAAGCCGAACATGGCGGGCGTGGCGGAGATGACCCCGTCGCGGGCGTACTCGTCGTAGCCCTTCCAGTACGCGGTGATGTTGCCGGCGTTGCCGACCGGCAGGCAGTGCACGTCGGGCGCGGCGCCCAGCACGTCGCAGATCTCGAAGGCGGCGGTCTTCTGGCCCTCCAGCCGGACCGGGTTGACCGAGTTGACCAGGGTCACCGGGTGCTCGGCGGCGGTCTTGCGGGCCAGTTCGAGGCAGTCGTCGAAGTTGCCCTGCACCTGGAGGATCTTCGCGCCGTGCACGACCGCCTGGGCCAGCTTGCCCATCGCGATCTTGCCCTGCGGCACCAGCACGGCCGAGGTGAGCCCGGCGCGCGAGGCGTAGGCGGCGGCCGACGCCGAGGTGTTGCCGGTGGAGGCGCAGATGACTGCCTTGCTGCCCTCGGCGAGGGCGTGCGTGATGGCCACCGTCATGCCCCGGTCCTTGAACGAACCGGTCGGGTTGGCGCCCTCGACCTTGAGGTGGACCTCGCAGCCGGTCAGCTCCGAGAGGTGGTGGGCGGGCACCAGCGGGGTGTTGCCCTCCTGGAGGGTCACCACGCGCGCACCGTCGGGGACCGGGACGCGGTCCCGGTAGGCCTCGATGAGACCGGGCCACCCGGCACGCGCGCCCTGGATGTTCGAAGTCACGACGGTTCACCTTCCACGCGCATCACGCTGACCACCTCGCGCACCACCTCCAGCTGCGCGATCTTGTCCACTGTGGACTTCAAGGCCGCGTCCGCCGCGGTGTGGGTGACGACCACGAGGCTGGCCTCGTCGCCCCTGCCCTGCTGGCGGACCACGGAAATGCTCACATCGTGCTCGTTGAAGGTGGCCGCCACCTGCGAGAGCACGCCCGGTTTGTCGGCCACGTCGAGGCTGATGTGGTAGCGGGTCGGGGTGCCGCCCATCGGTCGCACCGGCAGCTGGGCGTGCGCCGACTCGCGCGGCCCCTTGCCCGCCACGACCAGGTTGCGGGCCACGGCGACCAGGTCGCCGAGCACGGCACTCGCGGTCGGGGCGCCGCCGGCGCCCTGCCCGTAGAACATGAGCTGCCCGGCTGCCTCGGCCTCCACGAAGACCGCGTTGAAGGCGCCGCCGACACCCGCCAGCGGGTGGCTGCGCGGGATCATCGCCGGGTGCACGCGGGCCGACACCGACTCGGTGCCGTCCTCGTCGACGACCCGCTCGCAGATCGCCAGCAGTTTCACGGTGCGGTCCAGCGACCTGGCCGCGGCGATGTCGCCGGGGCTGACCGCGGAGATGCCCTCGCGGTGCACGTCGGTGGCGGTGACCCGGGTGTGGAACGCCAGCGAGGCCAGGATGGCGGCCTTGGCCGCGGCGTCGAAGCCGTCGACGTCGGCGGTCGGGTCGGCCTCGGCGTAGCCGAGCCTGCCCGCCTCGTCCAGCGTCTCGGAGTAGCCGGCGCCGGTGGAGTCCATCGCCGACAGGATGTAGTTGGTGGTGCCGTTGACGATGCCCATCACGCGGTTGATCCGGTCGCCCGCGAGCGACTCGCGCAGCGGGCGCAGCAGCGGGATGGCACCGGCGACGGCGGCCTCGAAGTAGATGTCGGCGCCCGCGGCGTCGGCCGCCGCGTACAGCTCGGAGCCGTACTCGGCCAGCAGCGCCTTGTTCGCCGTGACCACCGACTTGCCCGACTTCAGCGCGGTCAGCAGCAGCGACCGGGCGGGCTCGATGCCGCCGATCAGCTCCACCACGACGTCGACGTCGCCCTCCACCAGCGCCGTGGCGTCGGTGGTGATCAGGTGCTCGGGCACCTCTGGGTGCTTGTGCGGACGGCGCACCGCCACCCCGGTGACCTGCACCGGCGCCCCGGTCCGCGCCGCGAACTCCTCCGGCTGGTCCTGAAGCAGACGCAGCACCTCGGTACCGACCGTGCCGCACCCCAACAGCGCGACTCTGATCGGTTCACGGTCCTCGATCACTCACACCTCCAGCCGGAGCAGGTCGTCCTCGGTCTCCCTGCGCAGCAGCAACCGCGCCTGACCGTCCCGGACCGCGACCACGGCGGGCTTGGGCAGGCGGTTGTAGTTGCTGGCCATCACGTAGCAGTACGCGCCGGTCGCGGCCACCGCGACCAGGTCGCCCGGAGCAATGTCCTCCGGGAGCCAGCAGTCTCGCACCACTACGTCACCGGACTCACAGTGTTTGCCCACGATGCGGGACAGCACGGCCCGCGCCTCGGCCCGGCGGGACACCAGGCGGCAGTCGTAGACCGCGTCGTAGAGGGAGGTGCGGATGTTGTCGCTCATGCCGCCGTCGACGCTGACGTAGCGGCGCTGGAGGCCGCCGTCTAGCGCCACGTCCTTGATGGTCCCGACCTCGTAGACCGTCACGGTGCCCGGACCGGCGATCGCCCGGCCGGGCTCGACGGCGATCCTGGGGGCGGCCAGCCCCGCGTTCTCGCACTCCTTGCGGACGATCTCGTTCAGCCGGGCGGCCAGCTCGGCCGGGGGCAGCGGGTCGTCCTCGGCGGTGTAGGCGATGCCGAGCCCGCCACCGAGGTCCACAGTGGACACGGTGGAGAGCGCTTCGGCGCCGTGCTCCTCCTGCATCTTCGCCAGCAGCCGGATCACCCGGTGCGCGGCCAGTTCGAAGCCGTCGTCGTCGAAGATCTGCGAACCGATGTGGCTGTGCAGGCCGACCAGCCGCAGCGACTCGGCCTTGAGCACCCGGCCGACGGCCTCGGCTGCCTGCCCGGAGGTCAGCGAGAAGCCGAACTTCTGGTCCTCGTGCGCGGTCGCGATGAACTCGTGGGTGTGGGCCTCCACGCCCACGGTCACCCGGATCATCACGTCCTGGCGGACCCCGCGCTCGCGGGCGATGTGCTCCAGCCGCGCGATCTCGTGGAAGGAGTCCAGGACCACCGAACCGACCCCGGCCTCGACCGCCGCGGTCAGCTCCGGGACCGACTTGTTGTTGCCGTGCAGCGTGATCCGCTCCGGCGGGAACTCCGCGCGCAGCGCGACGTTCAGCTCGCCGCCGCTGCACACGTCCAGGCTCAGGCCCTCCTCGGCCACCCACCTGGCGACCTCGGTGCACAGGAAGGCCTTGGACGCGTAGTGGACCGACGCCGGGTCGCCGAAGGCTCCCGCGTAGTCGGCGCAGCGGGAGCGGAAGTCGTCCTCGTCGAGCACGAACAGCGGCGTCCCGTACTCCTCGGCGAGGTCGCGGACGTCGACGCCGGCGAAGCCGGTGCTGCCGTCCGCCGCGCGGGCGGCGTTGCGCGGCCACACGTGCGGGTGCAGCCGGTCGAGGTCGTCGGTGGTGGCGGGCACCGGGCCCGCGGTGTTGCCGGGCGGCACGACATCGGCGTGCCTCGGCCCGGCCGGATGGGCGCGCATGGTGCGGCTCCTTACATCTGTTCCGGTGCGCTGACCCCGAGCAGGCCGAGGCCGTTGGCGAGCACCTGCCGGGCCGCCTCGCACAACTGGAGCCGGGCGATCGTCAGCGGGGTGGCCTGGTCGTCACCGGGCTGCAGGACTCGGCAGGCGTCGTAGAACTTGTGGTACGCGCTGGCCAGGTCCTCCAGGTACCGGGCGATCCGGTGCGGCTCCCGCAGTTCGGCCGCCGACCGCACCACGCGCGGGTACTCGCCCAGGGTGCGGATCAGGTCGCCCTCGCGTTCGTGGGTGAGAAGCGAGAGGTCGGCGTCGGCCACCGAGCCCCGGTCGATGCCCAGGGAGGCGGCGTTGCGCTGCAGCGACGATAGCCGCGCATGCGCGTACTGCACGTAGAAGACGGGGTTCTCGTTGGAGCGCTTGCTGATCAGGTCGAGGTCGATGTCCAAGGCGGAATCCACCGACGAGCGGATCAGCGAGTAGCGCGCGGCGTCCACACCGACGGCGTCGACGAGGTCCTCCAGGCGGAGGACGGTGCCGGCGCGCTTGCTCATCCGGACCGGTTTGCCGTCCTTGACCAGGTTGACCATCTGGCCGATGAGGACCTCGACGGCGTCGGGGTCGTCGTCGAAGGCCGCGGCGGCGGCCTTCAGCCGCGGGATGTAGCCGTGGTGGTCGGCGCCCAGCATGTAGATGCACAGGTCGAAACCGCGGTTGCGCTTGTCGCGCAGGTAGGCCACGTCGCCGGCGATGTAGGCGGTGGTGCCGTCGCTCTTGATCAGCACCCGGTCCTTGTCGTCGCCGAACTCGGTCGAGCGCAGCCACCATGCGCCGTCGGCGAAGTAGAGGTGACCGGACTCCTTGAGCTGCTCGACGGACTTCTCGACCGCGCCGGAGGTGTGCAGCGAGTCCTCGTGGAAGTAGACGTCGAAGTCGACGCCGAAGTCGTGCAGGCTGCGCTTGACCTCGTCGAACATCAGGCCGACGCCGATGCGGCGGAACGTCTCGTGCCGCTCGGCTTCGGGCAGGTCCAGCGCGGTGGGCTCGGCTTCGAGCACCTGGTTGGCGATCTCTCCGATGTAGGCGCCGCCGTAGCCGTCCTCCGGGGCCGCCTCGCCGCGCGCGGCGGCGATCAGCGAGCGGACGAACCGGTCGATCTGCGCGCCGGCGTCGTTGAAGTAGTACTCGCGGGTCACCTCGGCGCCCTGCGCCTCCAGCGTGCGGCCCAGCGCGTCGCCGACGGCGGCCCACCGGGTGCCGCCGAGGTGGACGGGGCCGGTGGGGTTGGCCGAGACGAACTCGAGGTTGACCTTCAGGCCCTGGTATTTCGCACCGCGGCCGTAGGCGTCGGTGGCGTCGAGCACCTCGCGCAGGATCTGGCCCTGCGCGTCGGCGGCCAGCCGCAGGTTGAGGAAGCCGGGGCCGGCGACCTCGACGGAGTCGATGCCGTCCTGGCCGGTCAGCGCCTCGGCCAGCCAGCCGGCCAGGTCGCGGGGGGCCACGCCCGCCTTCTTGGCCACCTGCATCGCGATGTTGGTCGCGTAGTCGCCGTGCTCGGGGTTGCGGGGTCGCTCGACCGTCACCGCGGCCGGAATCACGGATGTGTCCAGGTCACGGCTGGCGAGCACATCGACGGCGGTGTTGCGGAGCAGTTCAGCGAGCGCGGCGGGAGTCACCCTAGGAAGTCTAAGGAAGCGTCGTCGCTGTTCAGCCAAGGGGTTGGAGGTGCGGGGACGGGTTCGGGGCCTGCGGCGGGACGGAGGACCGCGGGAGTGCGCAGCGTCACAGAAGGGTTACCGGCCGGTTGCGTGCCGGCGTCCGGTTGTGCTGCGGCTTCCGGTTGTGCCGCGGCCCGGAGTTCCGGTTGCGTTCCGGTTGTGCTGCGGCCCGGAGTGCGCTCGCATGGCGGTCCGGGCTGGGAGTCTGTGGCCCGTGCGGGGTCGTGCTGCGGCCTCCGGGAGGACGTGAACTTGTGTCGCGAATAGGACGAAGGGGGGTCCGAACGCGACAAAATCTCTAAACTGGCGGGCGGCCGAGGCGGGCCTGCACGGCCTGGCACTGCTCCGCGAGACGAGGTTCCGGAAGAAGCTATGGCGAACGGTAAGAAGAACAAGGCGGTTCGCGGCGCACGCGGGTCGGTGGTGCAGCAGCGCTCGATCCCGTGGGTGCTCATCGCCGGCGTGACCGTGGTGCTCATCATCGCCGGAGTGGTGTTCGGCTACGTAGGCATGCGAGCCGCCGACAAGCAGGCCCTGGCGGTGTTCACGCCCTCCCAGCAGAACCCCGACCCCTCCAAGGCGATCCCCGGGGTGCAGCTCGCCAACTACCCCGCTCAGCAGCACGTCACCCAGGCACAACGGGTGGCCTACGACCAGAACCCGCCGTTCGGCGGCCCGCACGACGGCATCTGGGCCGACTGCACCGGCGTGGTGTACCCGCAGCCGGTGCGCACCGAGAACATGGTCCACTCGCTGGAGCACGGAGCGGTCTGGATCGCCTACGACCCGGCGAAGGTGGACGCGGCGGGCGTCGAGGAGCTCGGCAAGCGGGTCGAGGGCAAGCCGTACACGATGATGTCGCCCTACCCCGGCATGGACAGCCCCATCTCGGTGCAGTCGTGGGGCCACCGGCTCAAGGTCGACAAGGCCGACGACCAGCGGATCGACCAGTTCATCACCGCCCTCCGGCAGAACGGCTTCGGCGTCTACCCCGAGATCGGCGGCTCCTGCCAGGCCTACCCCGGCGCCTTCGACACCCTGAACCCGCCGCCGTTCGACCCGGCCCCGGCGCCCCCGGGCTCGGTCCCCATGGACGGCACCGGCTCGCAGCAGGCGACCGGTGAGATGGGGGCCGGTCAGTGACCGGAGGGACGACCGGTCCCGAGGACCGGGCCGCGTCAGCGGGCGGGACGGAGGACCGGGCCGGGGCTGGGAGCGGCCGTCCCGTAGCGGAGGACAGCGCTGGGCGAGTGGGCGACCGGGCCGGGGCAGCGGAGGACCGCGCCAACGGTGGGGCGGCTGACGACCGGGCCCGTGTGGAGGACCTGCCGGGCGGTGCGGAGGAGGATCAGCTCGGGCGCGAGAGCTCGCGGCGAGCGGGCTCTCCGCTGGCGGCGCGGATCTTCATCGCGGTGGCCGGCACGGTCGCCCTGCTCCTGCTCGGCGCGGCGGGCGGCATGCTGCTCAAGGCGCCCTCGGACCAGCGGGTGGAGAACAACCCGTCGGCGGTCGACGTCGGCTTCGCCCAGGACATGTCGGTCCACCACCAGCAGGCCGTCACCATGGCCACCCTGGCCAGGGAGCGCGCCTCCGACACGGCGGTGCGCCAGCTCGCCTTCGACATCGAGACGAACCAGCGCGACCAGATCGGCCGCATGCAGGGCTGGCTCAGCCTGTGGGGTCAGCCCGCCCAGTCCACCGGAGCACCGATGCAGTGGATGGAGCAAGACGCCGGACACGGCGGCGGACACGCGGGTGGACACGGCGGCGAAGGCCACGGTGCGCCTCCGACGTCGGGCGGCCTGATGCCCGGCATGGCGACCAGTGCGGAGCTGGCACGGCTGCAGGCCCTCCGCGGCCCCGATTTCGACGTCGAGTTCCTCCGCCTCATGCTGCGCCACCACGAAGGCGGCGCGGCCATGGCCGAATACGGCGCCCAGCACGCAGCGGTCCCCACCGTGCGGGGGCTGGCGCAGAACATGCTGGGGTCGCAGGGGAACGAGAGCATGCTGATGCGGGAGATGCTGAGCGCGCGGGGCGCCGCGCCTCTGCCGCCTGGCTGACGGGGCTTGGCCTCGCGGGTCGCTTTGAGGGCGGGCAGGGGTTTTGGGGTGGCCAGCCTGGCCTTGCGGGTCACTTTGGCGGCAGGGCCGCGTGAGTTTTCGACGCATCCAGCGGCACTGGCGGGGCACCTTCAGCACGGGGGCCCGCCAGTTCTCGACGTACTCGCGCCTTGCGGGTCGCCTTGGGAAGGGTTTCTGGGGCGCTCGCCGCCCCCAAGACCCCCGGCAGGTCTCCGGGATGAGTTTTCGGAGGATGCTGCGGTGGGGTGGGTGGTTGTTCACCAGGTGAGGGCTCGGCAGCGGCGGGCGCAGTCGATGGGTTCGACCTGGAGGGTGGCGTGGTTGATGGAGTACCGCTCCGCCAGGAGCCGTTGGGCGGCGATGAGCACGCCGCCGTGGTCGGCGCCGTTGTCCGTCGTCAGGTGGGCCGAGGCGACCTCCATGCCGGAGGTGAGGGTCCAGACGTGCAGGTCGTGGACCTCGGTGACCGACGGGAGCTCCGCGAGCTCGGCGCGCATCTTCTGCACGTCGACGCCCTCCGGTGCCTGCTGGACGAGGATGCGCAGTGCCTGCCGGGCCAGCTTCCAGGTGCGCGGCAGGACGAACAGGCCCACGCCGACGGCGACGATGGGGTCGGCCAGGTACCAGCCGAATGCGGTGGTCAGCGCGCCGCCGACGAGCACGCCGATCGAGCCGAGCGTGTCGGCAAGGACTTCCAGGTAGGCCCCTCGGACGTTGAGGCTTTCGCTGGCTCCCTTACGCAGCAGGGCGAAGACCACGAGGTTGGCGAGCAGGCCGGCGGCGGCGGTCAGCATCATCGGGACGCCGGAGACCTCCGGCGGCTCCTGGAAGCGCCCGACGGCCTCGTAGAGGATGTAGCCGGCCACGCCGAACAGCAGGACGGCGTTCGCCAGGGCCGCGAGCACCTCCACCCGGTACAGCCCGAAGGTCCGCCCGCCGCGGGCGGGTAGGCGGGCCGTGGTGATGGCCGCCAGGGCCATCCCGACACCGAGGACGTCGGTGAGCATGTGCCCGGCGTCCGACAGCAGCGCCAGCGACGAGGTCATGAAGCCGACCACGGCCTCGAGCACGAAGAAGCCCAGCAGAACCGCGAACGACACCCCCAGGCGCCGCACGTAGCGCCCGGACGCACTCACCGCGTCGGCGGCACCGCCGTGCCCGTGCCCATGGCCCATCTCAAGCCCTCCTCACGTCCTCCACCACAGATATATAGTCACATGTGCATGAGTGCAACAGAAGGGAGGCTCACCTCACTCGATGATCACACCGGAACACGTACCCCGCCGCCGGTGACACCGGAGTTCCCCACGTGGCAGCACTCGAAAAACGCCAGGTGAGCGATCAGCGAACACCCAACCGGCCCCCTGCGCGTCCACGATCAGGCGATGCGCTAAGCTTTCGGACGTCAACAACGACAAGCCCTCGTAGCTCAGCGGATAGAGCACTGCCCTCCGGAGGCAGGTGTCGCAGGTTCGAGTCCTGCCGAGGGCGCATCAGCCGAACAGCGGATTCCGCCCCTGACCAGCAGCAGCAAGGACAGGGGCGGATTTTTGCGTGCCTCACCACGTCCCGCCATGTGCCACTGGTTACGTGCAATGCACGTTCACGGCCGTCAGGGCTTTCCGCGCAGCACGCCCTCCAGGACTTTGCGGCTGGCCCGCCTTCAGTCGAGCTGGCGTCCGCCGGCTGGGTGGGTGTGACCGCCATCCGCTCGGCAGGCGCCAGCGGCAGTGAATCCTATAGATGAGAATCGCGTTCGCAAGTCGTGGTGCAGATATTTTCGCCCTTAGCCGCTATTGCACATCCTTGGCGGAACTAGCGTCGGCAATTGCGTGGACGAGTTCGGCCGGCGGCGGATCGCCTCGTTGATCAACTGGCCGATGACGAGGTAGCTGAGGGCGACGAGTCCGTAGTTGAGGATGACGCCGAGGAGTGCGTCGTCGGGGTTGAAAACGACTCCGAGTCCGAGGACCAGGACTTCGGCCAGGCCGTATACGAACGAGACGAATCATTGCCCTGGTTGGCGCCCAGTACCACGAAGAGGATGTGCAGGACAAAGACGGAACGACCGCACCGGTCACGATGCGGACGATGTTCGCGACGGTGCCCCTCGCGGCGCCGTTCATCCTGGCAGCAGGGGTCAGAGCCCTGCGGAGAGCAGGGATTGTGGCCTTGCGGTGGGCGGTGACCCATGGGCCTCGATTGTGCGGACACGGAAGATCGACGTCGTAAGTACGGGGAAACCGAACGCGACGAGTGCGCGAACACAACGAACCTGAATTCGCCTCGGGAAAATAGTCTGATCTGCGTTGATGTGCGGTTGGTAATTGCAACTAACGCGTCCGCCCGCCGAAAAGGTTGCTTCGGCGTGATCCTGGCGTATTCCCATCGTTGCTCGCGCTGTGTGCTTGCTCCTATTTGGAGGTCCTGATCTCTGCCATGCTTGCGCGCCGCATGGCTGGGGTTGGCGAACCGAAATCGACGACACGAAAGCCGTGTCGCGCAAGGCGGAAGAGGAACGGGACATGACCTACACGCAACCGGGTCACCAGGCGCGCGGACGGACGCCGGAGCCTCGGGTCCGGCGGAGGCGGTGGGGGCGCAAGGTCGTCGCGGTGCTGGTGGTGCTGGTGCTGGCGCTGGTCGGGTTCGTGCTCTACGTGGACTACTCGCTCAAGCGGGAGCAGGCGCTGCCGGTCGATGGTGAGCGGCCGCAGGACGGGCCGGGGACGAACTGGCTGCTGGTGGGTTCGGACAGCCGGGAGGACCTGGACCAGGAGCGCAAGGACGAGCTGGGCACCGGGGACACGGCGGGCCGGCGCACCGACACGGTGATGCTGGTGCACATCCCGGAAAGCGGTGGTACTCCGACGATGGTGAGCCTGCCGCGGGACTCTCTGGTCAAGATCCCCGGTCAGGGCAAGGACAAGCTCAACGCCGCGTTCGCCTACGGCGGTTCGCAGTTGCTGGCCCGCACCGTGGAGAACAACACCGGGGTGCGCATCGACCACTACGCCGAGGTCGGGCTGGGCGGCTTCGCCGACATCACCGACGCGATCGGCGGGGTGGACCTGTGCGTCAAGGAACCGATGCAGGACCCGAAGGCCAATCTGGATCTGCGGCCGGGCTGCCAGACGTTGCAGGGGCCGCAGGCGCTGGGTTACGTGCGCACCCGGGCGACCGCGCGGGGTGATCTGGACCGGGTCCAGCGGCAGCGGGAGTTTTTGGCCGCGCTGACCGAGAAGGTCTCCGGCCCCGAGGTGCTGGCCAACCCGTTCCGGCTGTTCCCGCTGATCCTGGACACCTCCCAGTCGTTCCTGGTCGACTCCGGCGACCACGTCTGGCACCTGGGCTCGCTGGGCCTGGCGATGCAGGGCATCGCCTCCGGGCAGGGCGTGACGACCACCGTGCCGTTCGGCGGCTTCGGTGAGACCGACGGCGGCGCCTCGGTCGTGGAATGGGACGACGAGGGCGCCGAGAAGCTGTTCGGCGCACTGGCCACCGACACCCCCGTGCCACAGGAAGTCATCACCACCGCCGAAGGCATCGGAGGCTGAGCACGGCACCCGCCCGTGCGGGTGTGCAGGCCGTGTTGACCAGCCGAATGCGAGACTGAGCCCATGCTCCTGCAGTTCTTCGCCGCGGTCGGCGTGCTCGCCGTGCTGACGATCGTGCCCGGCCCGGACATGGCCGTGGTGACGAAACGAGCCGTCGCGTCGAGCTGGCAGGACGGCCTGCGCACCGCCGGGGGCATCACCCTCGGGCTGCTCGTGTGGGGCGTGCTCACCGTGGCGGGGCTGGCCGCGGTGCTGGCCGCCTCCGCCACGGCGTACACGGTGATCAAGCTGGCCGGGGCTGCCTACCTGGTCTTCCTCGGTGTCCAGGCGCTGCTCCACAGCCGCCGCAACCGCCCCGGGGCCCCGGCGCCGGCCGGCCCGCCCACGGCGGGCAACCCGTGGCGGACCGGCCTGGTCAGCAACCTGTTCAACCCGAAGATCGCCGTTTTCTACACCGGCCTGCTACCCACGCTCGCGCCGTCGGGCCTCTCCCCGCGCAGCGGTATGGCGCTGCTGGTGCTCCTGCACGCGGTGCTGACCTTCGGCTGGCTCGGCGGCTACGTGATGCTGCTGGCCAGGGCCCGCGCGTTCTTCGAGCGGCCCGCCGTGCGCCGGACCATGGACCGCGTCACCGGAGTCGTCCTGATCGGCTTCGGCCTGAAGGTCGCCACGTCCCAGCACTGACGAGCCCTCGCGACCGCCTTGGGTGGGGCCTCTCCTACGGGGCCGCAGGGCCCGGGGGACGATGGGCCCGTGGAGGAGAAGGAAGAGCTTCGCGCGAACGCCGGCGGCTGGGTGTGCGCGCACCTGGGCATCGGGGCCGACGACGCCCAGGCGAAGGTCGCACGAGATCGGCTCGCCAACGCGCTGGCCGCCTACCGGGCGCGGCTGGTGCCCGAGGCACCGGCTTCGGAGTTCGAGGGGGTCGCTTCCTCCCGGGGCGGCGCCCCGGGAGGAAGCATCGGTCAGCGGGTGTAGCGGTCCGCGACGACCGACGGGGTTTCCACGGGCGCGCCCGCCGCCATCGACGTGACGAGCCGGACGTACTGGGCGTGGGTCCACGCCAGCGGGGTGGCCGAGCGGTTGGGCGTACCGGGCGCGGGCTCGCCGTCGGCGGCGGGTGCCCGGTTGTCCCAGACCTGCTCCGGCAGCAGCAGCCCCTCGTTCGCCGTCGCCGCCATCGACCGCAGGCGTTCGGCGGCCATGCCGGGCTGACCCGCCATCAGCTCGTACTCACCGCGTTCACCCGCGAACAGCGGCCAGAGCCTGCCGTAGGTGCGGCCGTGGCCGATGTTCCAGTCCGCGCCGTCCTCGCGCTCGCCGTAGCCGTCGCTGGTGAACCGGTGCCAGTGCTGCCCCGCGGGCGTCTGCTCCCCCAGCACCTCGTCGACGACGCGCAGCGAGTTCACCACCACCGGGTCGTCGGGCCGCTTGACGCCCAGCCGGACCAGTTCCAGGAAGCTCGGGTCCACCTGGGTGCGCTGGTCGACGTCCTCCGGGTAGTTGTCGCCCGGGTTGTAGGTCGTGCCCTGGTTCGGGTTGCCGTCCTTGGTCAGCCGCAGGTAGTAGGGCTGCGGTGAGTGGGGGCCGTTGGCGGTCGCGGTCCACCCGTCTACCTTGGCCGCCCATTCGTCGGCGACGGCCAGGTACCGCTGGGCGGTCTCGTGGTCGCCGCTGCGCTCCAGCAGGTCCGCGGCGCACACCAGGCCCGCGATCGTCGAGGCGATCGTGCCCGGCGAGTAGCCGCTGTGGTTCTCCCACCGCTCCTGCTCGGTGTACGGGGCCGGGTGCCCCTCGTGCTCGAAGCCGACGATGAACTCCGCGGCCTTGCGGACGCCGTCCATCGTCGCCTGGTCGGTGCGCCCGAGCTGCCAGGCGAGCACGATCGGGAACGCCGTCTGGTCGAGCTGGACCTTGGTCCAGAACGGCTCGCCGGAGGTCTCGGTGTTCTGCGGCAGGTGCCCGTCGGGCTGCTGCACCGACCACAGGTAGTCCAGCGCCCGCTCGGCCGCCGCCCGGTCGCCCGCCGACAGCAGCGCGGTCGCGTGCTGGTAGAGGTCACGCGGCCACACCAGGTGGTAGGGCCCGGACTCCGGAGCCATCTCCGGGTCGTTGCGGAACGCCCACGGCATGCTCGGCGACGCGATGAACGCACCCGGGTTCTGCTTGTCCTCGCTGGCCGCGAGCATCGCCGTGGAGCTCCAGTACACGTTCTTCTGGTGCTCGTCGGTCAGCGCGTCCGGGGGCGTGAGCGAGTCGGCGTAGCGGTGCCAGCCCTCGCCGTAGGCGCGGGCGGCGGCCTCGAACCCGGTCCGCTCCGTCTCCTCCGCCGTCGCGACGGCCTCGCTGGCGTGCTTGCCGTAGCCGAGGGTGAGCACGGCGTGCGAGGTTCCCACGCCGTCCACGGGCAGCCGCCCGACCTGGCCGACGTGCCCGGCGCCGGCTTCGGGGTGGTGCGCGGTGAGCCGCTTGTGCCGCGACAGGTCGGTCCAGCCGTCGCTGGCGCCGAGGTATCCGGAGGAGGTCTCGGTGAAGGCCGGGGTCGCGCGCAGCGCGCTGGCCGCCGAGCGGTCGGACGCCACCAGCGTCGCGCCTTCGGTCCGGCTGCGGTCGTCGGAGCCGTCCTTGGTCAGGGTCGGCTCGTGCAGGACGTAGGTCTGCAACGGCTTGCCGTCCAGCGACCGCACCTGGAGGTCGACCACGACCGACGGGCGCGCCGGGTCGGTGACGTAGGTGGCGGTGGCCTCCCAGCCCTGCCCGGTCGAGACCTGGCGGTACGACGGGGTCTTCGGGTCGACCGGCTCGGTGCGCGTGGGGACGTCGGACAGGCGCTGGACGAAGCCGGCCCCGTCGGTCACGACGACCTGGAGCTGCCGGGACGCCGGCGTCGACAGGTTCGGGTAGTAGAGATCCGCGGCACCGCCGCGGCCGAGGGTGAACCACACCGGGCTCTGCGCGTCGCGCGAGGTCCCGAAGCCGAGCTTGTCGGCGCCGGCGTAGCCGGGGTCGGTGCCGGGCGCGCCCGGTGCGTCGCCCGCTCGCGCGGCCGACGAGGGCAGCGCGGTGCCCGCGACCGCCGCCGCCACGCAGATCCCCAGCAGCGGTGTTCGCCATCGTCTGGACAAGACGACCTCCGATCGAATCCACAGTGGACCGCAATCCTCAGTGCAAGAAGTTTCGAACTCCCATCTGCCGGGATTGCGTCGTCCTGAGCCGCGGAGCAGTGAACCAGGCCACCATGGCGGATACAAGCGTTTGCGTGATTGAAAAGTTTTTGCAAGCCGATGAAACGCCGGCGGCGAAATGTGAACAACGCTCGGAAGTGCCGTCCGATCACGGGTGGTTTGCCCCGGGGCCGGGCAGGGGTAGGCGTGGCCTGAGCGAGCGGAGGGGATTTCTCATGGCTCATCTGACGGCGGAACCGGTGGAGATGCGGGTGGCCACCGGCACGCTCAACGGCGACCTCGTGGTGCCGCCCGCGGCCGAGGCGGTCGTGCTCTTCGCGCACGGCTCCGGCAGCTCCCGCCACAGCCCGCGCAACCGCGCGGTGGCCGAGGCGCTGCAGAACACCGGCTTCGCGACCATGCTGCTCGACCTGCTCACGACGGACGAGGCCAACACCGACGACCGCACGCAGGCGCTGCGCTTCGACATCGACCTGCTGACCGACCGCGTGGTCACCGCCGTGGACTGGCTCGAGCAGCGGCAGGCGACCAGGGGCATGCCGGTCGGGTTGTTCGGCGCAAGCACCGGTGCGGCGGCCGCGCTCAAGGGCGCGAGCAGACGGCCGGGGCGGGTCGCGGCGGTCGTGTCGCGGGGTGGGCGGCCCGACCTCAGCGGCGAGGCCCTCTCCTCGGTGCAGGCCCCGACACTGCTGATCGTCGGCGGTGACGACCGCGAGGTGCTGGAGCTCAACCGGCACGCGGCCAAGCTGCTGACCTCGCTGCCGCTCACCGACGTGCAGATCGAGATCGTGCAGCACGCAGGCCACCTGTTCGAGGAGCCGGGCGCGCTGGAGAAGGTCTCCGACCTCGCCGCGGGGTGGTTCCGCCGCTACCTCGGAGTCCCGCGCCCCGAAGGGCCGACCGGCACCCACGTCAAACCCCCCGAGCCGGTGCGCAGAGGTGTGAACCGCTGACGCGGCCGCGCCGACGCCGTGACGGCGCCGGCGCGGCTGTTCGCGCGCGGGACCGGAGCGAGGAGTCTTCTCGGAGCTTCGGCCGTTGAAGCGGCGCAGCCGTCTGGCCCACGCTCTCAACCGGCACCGCCGCGGGTTCTCAGGCGCCCTCTGGCGAGGACAGCTTTTCGCGACGTATGGCTGATACGCGAGAAAAAGATCCCGGGGCCAGAGGACGCCTGAGGTTCCGCCACCAGCACCGCCACGCAAGGTCAGTTCAAAGGCAGCGCTCGACGGGCGTAGTGCACCGTCTTGGCGGTGAGCAGGAACAGGTCGGGACGCTGGTCGATGCCGTCCGGGTCGGCCGGGTCGAGCAGCCGGTCCAGCGCCTTCAGGTCGTCGGGGTCCAGGCCCTCGGCGAGCATGTGGCGCAGGCGCTCGAGCAGCCGCCGCACCAACCGGCGGGGAGTGTCGGCAAGCGGCGCCGGGTGGTCGACCAGGAACGTCCGGCTGCGAGCTTCGGTGAGTCCGGCGTGGCGCAGCATTCGGGGCCAGTCCTCTACCACCGGCACCGATCCGGGCAGTTCGGCGCGCATGGTGCTGAACCGGTCCTCCAACGCCGCGTCGAGGCGGGCCTGGAGTCCCGGCCGCCCGAAGCCGAAGTCGCGGGGCAGGAAGCGGGGCGACAGTCCTCCCTCGACGATGGCGAGCACACCGCCGGGCGCCACCAGCCGGGCGATGCGATCCAGCGCACTCTGCTGGTCACCGACGTGGTGCACGGCCTGCGCCGACCACACCAGGTCCGCGGTCGGGAGGTCGTCGAGACCTTCCGGGAACTCGGCCAGCCTGGTGCGCAGCCGAACCCCCAGTTGCTCGGCCCTGGCCTCGGCGCGGGCCAGCAGTTCGGGCGTGCCGTCCACCGCGGTCACCTCGGCCTGCAGGAACAGGCCGGCCAGCCGGCAGGCGGCCACCCCGGGCCCGCTGCCGATGTCGAGCACCCGCCGCGGCGCCAGGTGCTCCAGCTCCGCGAACGCCTGCCGCACGTAGGGGCTGTGCACCTCCGCCTCGTCGACCATCATGTCGGCCATCGCGGCCCAGTCGATGTCGTTCATGCCGCCCTCTCCTCCACCAGTTCTTCCTCCATCAGGTCGGCGTTCACCGCGATCGCCGCCTTGGCCCCGGCGCCGGCCGCGACGACGACCTGCGCCCGGGGATCCACCACGTTGCCGACCGCCCACACACCGGGCACGCTCGTCAGTCCGTTCCCGTCGACGCGCACCAGGCCGTCGCCGTCGCGCTCGCACCCCAGGCCGGCGAGCAGCGCGTCGTTGGGGACCGGCGGGGCCGGGACGAACAGCGCTGACCGCGCGACCACGGTCCCGTCGGCCAGCCGGACGCCCCGGAGCGCGTCGTCCTCGACGTCCAGACCGGCGATCGCCGCGCGGACGATCCGGACGCCGCGCGCGGCGAGCCTCGCGCGGTCGCGGTCGTCGACCTCCTCGGCGAAGATCACGACGTCGTCGGAAAGCTGCCGCAGCAACAGCGCCTGGTGCACCGAAGCCCGCAGCCCGCCCATCACCCCGAGCGGCTGGTCGCGGACCTCGTAGCCGTGGCAGAACGGGCAGTGCAGCACGTCCCGCCCCCAGCGCTCCCGCAGACCGGGCACGCCGGGCAGCTCGTCGCGAAGTCCGGTCGCGACGACGACGCGCCGCGCCGAGACGACGCGGTCGGCGAGTTCTACCGCGAACACGCCGTCCCGCCTGCGAATCGTGCGCACCTCGCCGTCGGCGAACCGGCCGCCGTGGCGTTCGACCTCCGCCCGCCCGGCCGCGAGCAGTTCCGCGGGCGGCGTGCCGTCGCGGGAGACGAACCCGTGAACCCGCTCCGCCGGTGCGTTGCGCGGCTCGCCCGAGTCGACCACCAGCACCCGGCGGCGAACCCTGCACAGGGTGAGCGCGGCGTTCAGACCGCCGGCACCGCCCCCGATGACCACCACATCCTCCATGGTTGGCACCTCCTGGCACCGACCATGCGCCCGGCGCGGACGGCTTGACAAACCTTGTTGCCATTTCCGCAAATGGAGGGATGGACGAAGTGCTCGCGGCCGTCGGACCGAGGCTCCGGCAGATCCGCAGGCAGCGCGGATGCACCCTGGCGGCGCTGTCGAAGACCACCGGGATCGCGGTCAGCACGCTGTCGCGGCTGGAGTCCGGGCAGCGCAGGCCGAGCCTGGAGCTGCTGCTGCCGATCGCGCAGGCCCACCAGGTGCCGCTGGACGAGCTGGTCGGCGCGCCGCCGGTCGGCGATCCCCGGGTGCGGCTGAAGCCGATCAGGCGCGGGGACATGACGGTGGTGCCGCTGACCCAGCAGCCCGGCGGCCTCCAGGCGTTCAAGATGATCATGGGTGCGGGCCGCAGCGAGCCCGACCCCCGTACGCACGAGGGCTACGAATGGCTCTACGTGCTCAGCGGGAATCTGCGTCTCGTGCTCGCCGAGCACGACGTCGTGCTCAAGGTCGGGGAGGTCGCGGAGTTCGACACCCGCCTGCCGCACTGGTTCGGCAGCACCGGTGAAGCCCCGGTGGAGATCCTGAGCCTGTTCGGCCCGCAGGGTGAACGCATGCACGTCCGCGCGAAGCCGAAGGGCGGATCCGGGTAGCCCAGGGCTCCACCGGGACGTCCCGTCACGCCTGCTGGAACACCACAGCCCGGTAGCAGGCCGGGGTGGCGTGCTCGGGAACAACCGCCTCGAGCGTGCGCACGCAGGCGCGGAAGTCCAGCTCGCCCTGCTCGCAGCCCTTCTCGACCTCCGCGGTCTGCTCCGGCGTCAGGTCCTTCGCGACGCCGGTCGCGTATTTCGCGCACTCCTGCGCGTCGGCCCCGGCAGGCGCCGCACCAACCACCTGGAACGCCGTCGCCGCCAGGAAAACCGCCGCTGCCGATGCCGTACGAGCGAAACGAGACACCTCGATACCCTTCCGTCGGACCAACGCCCGCCGGTCGGCGGACGTCGACCAGTCAACAGAGGGCGGCCGGAGGCCCGCCGCAACCGCGGCTTTCCCCGTGCGGGGCGGAAAGCTCCACGCATCGGGGTGAAAGCCGGGGCTCCCCGCCGAACCGACGGGGAGCTCCGCCGTCAGGCGGGCTTGGGCGAGTCGACGCCCGGGTGCGGCGTCTGCCACCTGCCCCGGGTGAAGTCGGGGAAGTCGACCGGCGCGCTGTTGCGGCGCACCGACTCCACGCTGAGCGCGAAGGGCGCGCTCCAGGTCGCCGAGTCGTAGACGTCGATGTCCGGCGGCAGGCCCAGCCGCATGGTCTGGGCGAGCCGGTAGAGCATGATGTAGTCCATCCCGCCGTGACCGCCGGGTCCGGGGCCGACCTCCTTCCACAGCCAGTGGTCGTAGTCGGCGAACTCGGCGAAGTCGCCCCATTCGTCGTTGGAGTGCGTGGGCTCCAGGTAGATCCGCGCGGGGTAGTCCTCGAACACGCCGTTGGTGCCCTGGAGCTGGTTGAGCCTGCTGTAGGGGCGCGGGTTGGACACGTCGTGCGCGAGCTGCACGACGCGGCCCGCCTCGGTCTGGATCAGGCTGATCGTGGCGTCGCCCTTGACGTAGCGCTCGTTCCACGTCGGGTCCCCGGCCGGCATGTGCTGTTCGCGGTACTGGGCGAGCCCGGCCGCCGGCGTGCTCATCGAGGTGATGCGCACGAGGCGGTCGCCGCGGTTGATGTCCATGTACGCCGCCACCGGCCCCAGCCCGTGCGTCGGGTACAGGTCGCCGTTCAGCCCGGTGTGCCAGGCGCGCCGCCACTGGCCGGCGTAGTAGGTCTTGGAGAACAGCAGCTCGCGCAGGTCGTGCAGGTACGCGCCGGCGCCGAAGAGGACCTGGCCGAAGAGCCCGTCGTGCACCATGCGCAGCACGCGCATCTCGTTCTGGCTGTAGCTGCAGTTCTCGAGCTGGATGCAGTGCCTGCGGGTCTTCTCCGAGGTGTCGACCAGCTCCCACAACTCGTCGACGGTGGTGCCTGCCGGGCACTCGACGCCGACGTGCTTGCCGTTGCGCATCGCGCTCAGCGCCATCGGGGTGTGCCATTCCCAGGGGGTCGCGACGTAGGCGAAGTCGACGTCGTCGCGCCTGAGCAGGTTCTCGAAGTCGTCCTCGCCCGCGGAGTACTTCGCCGGTTCCGGGTGTCCGGCGTCTGTGACGGCCCTGGCGGCCCGGTTCACCGCGTCGGCGCTGACGTCGCAGACCGCGGTGATCGCGACGCCGGGCACCGCGAGGAACAGCGGCAGCATCGACGCGCCCCGGTTGCCGACGCCGATGATCCCGACGCGGACGGTCTCGTGCGCCTCGAACGCCACGCCCATCATGGACTCGCCCTTGGCGGGGCGGACGGGCTGGGCGGCGCCGTAGCCGGTGCTCAGCCCGGCCACGCCCAGGCCGGCACCGGCCGCCGCGCTGGTCCGCAGCAGGGTCCGCCGCGAGAAGGGGTTGCTGCGCGATTCGTCGCCTGCCATGAACCCTCCTGGTCATTCTTGTTCATAAACAGTGAATTTCGAACAGGATTGCACTTCGGGGTTCGTGCACGGTACCGCTCGCGCGGCCGGTTGCGGCTAGGCCGATCGGTGCAATCCGGTCGGCATGGCCGTCCACGGCGACCGGGAGCGCGGATGCCACGCTGTAGTACTTTGCGAACCCGGCTGCACGCCTACGCCGCTTGCCCGAAAGGAACCGCGTGAACCGGCACGAACGTCTCAGCAAGCTGCTCGACATCGTCGGCCAGCGCGAGCGCATCGACGTCGAGGACATGGCCGCGGAGCTGGGCGTCTCGGCCGCCACCATCCGCCGCGACCTCGACCACCTCGCCGAGCAGCAGCTGCTGGCCAGGACCCGCGGCGGGGCGGTGGCCACCAGCGTCGCCTACGACCTCCCGCTGCGGCACAAGGCCGCGCGCCACGCCCCGGAGAAGCAGCGCATCAGCAACGCCGCGGCGCGGATGGTGCAGCCGGGCATGGTGATCGGGCTGAACGGCGGCACGACGACGACCGAGGTGGCGCGCTGCCTGGCCACCCGCGCGGACCTGGGCGAACAGGGCGATCCGGGGCTGACCGTGGTGACCAATGCGCTCAACATCGCCAACGAGCTGGTGGTGCGCCCGCACATCAAGATCGTGGTCACCGGCGGTGTCGCGCGCCAGCAGTCGTTCGAGCTGACCGGGCCGCTGGCGACCCGCATCCTCGAGGAGATCACGATCGACCTGCTGTTCCTGGGCGTCGACGCGATCGACCCGGCGATGGGCGCCTACGCCCACCACGAGGGCGAGGCGAGCATCAACCGGCTGATGGCCTCGCGCGCCGCGCGGGTGGTGGTGGTCGCCGACAGCTCCAAGCTGGGCAGGCGCGCTTTCGCGCAGATCTGCGCGAGCGGTTCCATCGACGCGCTGATCACCAACGACGACGCACCGAAGGACGTGTTGCGGGCGTTCGAGGCCGAGGGGACGACCGTCCAGGCGGTCTGACACCGCGGCTCCTCCAGGGACCTCCCGAAGCCGGGAGGTCCCTTTTTTCGCATCACGACATCGCACACAGTTGCTCGAATGGAGCCTTGACCGAACAGTTTTGCGCACATACCGTCACGGCTGTTTTCACCGCCAACTCCCTCCGAAGGAGCGTGAGATGACGCAGTCGTTCGCGCGGACCGAGATCTCCAGCCAGCCCGGGCTCTGGCACCGATCCGCCGCGCTCGCGGGCTCGCTGCAGGACCTCTTGCCCGCCGACGGCGCGCGACTGGCCGTGGTCGGGTGCGGCACGTCGTGGTTCATGGGGCAGTCCTACGCGGCGCTGCGGGAAACCGGCGGCCGTGGCCGCACCGACGCGTTCACGCCGTCGGAGATGCCGCTCTCCCGCTCCTACGACCACGTGCTGGCGATCAGCCGCTCCGGTACCACGACCGAAGTGCTCAGGCTCCTGGACGAGCTCCGCGGCGGGGTCCCGACCACCGTCATCACCGCCACCCCGGACGCGGTCGCCGGGCGCGCGGACACCGTCGTCGACCTGTCCGGCGCCGATGAGCGGTCGGTGGTGCAGACCCGCTTCGCGACGACAGCGCTCGCCCTGCTGCGCGCCCACCTCGGCGAGGACCTCGGCAAGGCCGTCGCGGACGCCGAGCGAGTGCTCGCCGAACCGCTGCCGCGACACCTGCTGGAGGCGGAGCAGTTCACCTTCCTCGGCACCGGCTGGACCGTCGGCCTCGCGCACGAGGCGGCGCTGAAGTTCCGCGAGGCCGCTCGGTTCTGGACCGAGTCCTACCCGGCGCTGGAGTACCGGCACGGCCCGATCAGCATCGCCGAACCCGGCCGCGTCACCTGGATGTTCGGCACCGCGCCGCACGGCCTGGCCGACGATGTCGCCGCCACCGGCGGCATCTTCGCCGAGCACGCCGTGGACCCGATGGCCGACCTGGTCCGCGCGCAGCGGGTCGCCATCGAGCTGGCCGAGCGGCGGGGTCTGGACCCCGACCACCCGCGTTCCCTGACGCGCTCCGTGCTGCTCGAAGAGCACGCCTGACGGCGGGGCGCGGAGGTGATCCTGACCGTGACGCCCAACCCCGCCTGGGACGTGACCTACCACGTGGGTTCCGTCGTCCCGGGCGGCACGCACCGCGTGCGCGCGGTCGCGGAGCGGGCGGGCGGCAAGGGCGTCAACGTCGCGCGGATCCTGCACAGCCTGGGGCACGACGTGCTGGTTTCCGCCCCGGCCGGCGGTGTCCACGGCGAACTCATCCGCGACGACCTGACCGCGTCCGGTCTCGGGCACGCGATCATCCCGATCCGCGGGGAGTCCCGGCGGACCGTCACGGCCGTCGCGACCGACGACGGCGAGGCGACGCTGTTCAACGAACCCGGCCCGGAGCTCGGCACCGGCGAGTGGGCGGCGTTCGCCGCCCACGTCGTCGACCACGGCAGCCGGGCCTCCGCCGCGGTCTTCTCCGGCAGCCTGCCTCGCAACATCGACCCGCACTCCTACACCGCCCTGCTCGAACAGGTCCACGCACCGTCCATCGTGGACGCTTCCGGGCACACCCTGGAATCGGCGTTGGCGGCCCGCCCGGACATCGTCAAGCCCAACGCCGACGAACTGGCCGAGCTGACCGGCTGCCGCGATCCGCTGGCGGGCGCGGTGGCCCTGATCGAGCGAGGGGCCCGCGCGGTGGTCGCATCGCTCGGACCCGACGGCCTCCTGGCCGTCACCGGCGACACCGCCTACCGGGCCGTGCCCGGCGAACGCGTACGCGGAAACCCCACCGGCGCGGGGGATTCCGTCGTAGCGGCCCTCGCCGCGGGACTTGCCCTGCACGAGCCGTGGCCGCACCGGCTTCGAGAAGCCGTCGCACTCTCCGCCGCGACCGTGGCGGCCCCGGTCGCGGGCGAATTCGACCAGGACAGCTACCGGCGCCAGCTCGCGGCCGTCCACCTGGAGGAGATCCATGCCCCTCGCCACCACGGGTGACATCGTCGCGCCCGCCTACGCCGAAGGCGGCTGCGCGCCCGCGTTCAACGTGATCCAGGCCGAGCACATCACCGCCATCGTCGACGCCGCGCAGGCCCGGCGGCGGCCGGTGATCCTCCAGCTCAGCCACAACGCGGTGCGCTACCACGGGGCGCTGGCGCCGATCGGCTCGGCGATGCTGGCCGCGGCACGCCTCGCCGACGTGCCGGTCGCGGTGCACCTCGACCACGCCGAGTCGCCGGAACTCGTGCACGAGGCCGTCGATCTCGGCTTCTCCTCGGTGATGTACGACGCGTCCACTATGGACTACACCGGCAACGTGGCGGCCACAGCAGACGTCGTGAAGCACTGCCACGAAGCCGGTGTGTGGGTGGAGGCCGAGCTGGGTGAGGTCGGCGGCAAGGACGGGGTGCACGCCCCGGGGGCGCGGACCGACCCGCAGGAGGCCGCGCGGTTCGTCGCCGCCACCGGCGTCGACGCGCTGGCCGTCGCCGTCGGCAGCTCGCACGCGATGCTCACCCGGACCGCCGAGCTGGACCTCGAGCTGATCGGGCGGCTGCGGTCGGCGGTGGACGTGCCGCTGGTCCTGCACGGGTCGTCCGGCGTCCCCGACGAGGGCCTGTCGGCGGCGGTCCGGGCCGGGCTCACCAAGGTCAACATCGCCACGCAGCTCAACAAGTCCTTCACCGCCGAGGTGCGCCGCCACCTCGGTGACCAGCCCGCCCTCGTCGATCCCCGCAAGTACCTCGGTGCCGCCCGCTCGGCGGTCGCCGAGGAGACCGCGCGCCTGCTCGACGTCCTCGACGGACGCAGGAATCCCACCTGACCGCAAACCGAAGGAGGGTGTCATGTCCGGGAGACCTCCCGCGCTGGGTACCACATCCCCCATGGGCCGCAAGATCGCGATCGCGGCCGCGACCATCGGCATCATCTACGGCTACGACATCGGCAACGTCTCCGGTGCGCTGCTGTTCATCACCGAGGAGATGCGGCTCTCCCCAGCCCTTCAGGGCAGCGTCACCACGGTGCTGGTGGCGGGCAACATCGTCGGTGCCCTGATCGCGGGCAAGCTGGCCACCGCCGTCGGCCGCAAGCCCACGATGCTCATCGTCGTCGCCGGCTACGCGGTTTTCGCGGCGTGGTCGGGTCTGACCTCGGACATCCTGTGGCTGGACGTGTCCCGCTTCTTCCTCGGCATCAGCATCGGGCTGTCGCTGGTCGTGGCGCCCATCTTCCTGGCGGAGTCGGCGCCCGCCGCGATCCGCGGCAGGCTCGTCGTCGGCTACCAGGTGGCGACCGTGACCGGCATCCTGCTGGCCTACCTGGTGGACTGGAGCCTGGCCGGGTCGGGCAACTGGCGGCTGATGCTGGCGCTGTCGGCTGTCCCGTCGGTGCTGGTGGTCTTCCTGCTGGTGCGCCTGCCCGACACCGCCCGCTGGTACGTGCTCAAGGGACGCCACGAGGAGGCCCGCGCCACGCTGCGGCTGGTCGACCCCGGCGCCGACGCCGACCGCGAGATCGCCGAGATCGAGGCCGAGATCAGCACCCAGACCGGCGGACGGCTGAGTGAGATGTTTCGCGCCCCGTACTCGTCCGCCACGATGTTCGTGCTCACCCTCGGGTTCCTGGTGCAGATCACCGGTATCAACGCGATCACCTACTACAGCCCGACGATCTTCAAGCAGATGGGTTTCGAGGGCAACGCCACCATCATCGGCCTCCCCGCGATCGTGCAGGCGGCGGCGCTGGTGGCCACGATCGGCTCCCTGTTCATCGTGGACCGCTTCGGGCGCAGGCCCATCCTCCTCGGCGGCATCGCGTCGATGATGCTGTCCAGCCTCGTCATGATCCTGGTGTTCGCCACCGGCTCACTGGGCTCGGGCGGATCGGTCTGGGGATTCCTGGCCATCCTGGTCTTCACGGCGGGCTTCAACTTCGGCTTCGGCTCCCTGGTGTGGGTCTACGCATCGGAGAGCTTCCCCGCGCGCCTGCGCACTCTCGGGGCGTCCCTGATGCTGACCACCGACCTAATCGCGAACCTGATCGTCGCCCAGTTCTTCCTCCCCCTGATGGACGGCCTCGGCGGCGCCACCACCTTCGTCATCTTCCTGGTGCTGGCCGCCATCTCCTTCGCCTTCGTCCTCCGCTTCGCCCCGGAAACCAAGGGCCGCACCCTGGAGAGCATCCGCACCTACTGGGAGAACGGCGCCCGCTGGCCGGAAACCACACCAACGACCCCGGACCGGAAGGCCTGACGACACCGGCACGGCCCACCCACGGGCAGTGCCGTGGTTGGTTCTCATCCCGTCGACCTGGCGCCAGCCCGATCAGACCGGGTCAAGGGGGCCCAAAGATGCCAACCGCAGCTTGCCTCGAAAAATGGCCCCCTTGACCCGGTCTGATAGCCCTCGTGGAGGTCGCCGGGATGAGAACCGCCAACCGCCCCACCGCAAGCTGCCTCGAAAACCCACTCATCCCGGAGACCCGCCGAGGGCCTGGGGGGGGCGGCGAGCGCCCCAGAAAACCCCCACCCAAAGCGACCCGCAAGGCCAGGGTGAGTCCGCCGAAAACTCACGCGCCCCGCTCTCAAAGTGACCCGCCGGGCCCGCCGGATGCGTCGAAAACCCACGCGCCCCCGCACTCAAGGCGACCCGCAATGTCAAAGCGCACCCGCAAAGCACCCACAAGACAAGGGTCACCCCTACCCGGGAAGGTGATCCTCGCGCGCCACCGCACTATTGGAAATGAATGTCATTGTATGGTTGGTGCCTGCATCCCCTCCCTCCTCGACTCCGGAAGGACCTCATGCGGCACCACCTGGAACACCGCCACGGCGACTACGTCCTGCGCGCCGCGCGTCCCGAGGACGTGACGGGCGCGCGGAAGGTCATGCTCGACACCTTCTACCTGGAGTTCGGGCACGGCTACCACGCCGAGTGGCACGCCGACGTCGTCGACATCGAGGGTGCTTACCTCGGCAACCCGCGGCACGCGCTGTTCGTCGCGGTCCTCGACGGACAGGTCACCGCCACCACCGCGATCCGCTCCCACGGTCCGAAGTGCCCGCCGCATCCGCAGTGGCTCGTCGACCGCTACCCGGCGGGCGAGACGGCCCAGCTGTTCCGCGTCTACGTCGACCGGGCGCACCGGCGGCACGGGCTCGCGCGGGCGCTGGTGGCGATGGCCTGCGACTTCGTCGCCGACACCGCCGGCTACTCGGCGATCTACCTGCACACGAATCCCGCCGTCGAGGGCGCCGAGCCGTTCTGGCGCAGCGTGGCCAAGGAGATTTACGACGGGCGGGAGGATCCGCGGTACAGCCCCAGCGTCCACTTCGAAATCCCGCTGCCGCGCTGATCTTCCGGTCCCCACCCCGCCGACCGCCGCGCCCGCCTCCACCGACCACTCCGCCGCGTCCGCCAACCCACCGCCCGCCGCACCCGCCAACCGACCGCCCCGCGGCCGACGCCCGCCTCAACCCGCCCGCGTAGCCCGCCGCTTCTACCCTCGCGTCCGCCCCAATGTCGCTCCCGCCGCGTCTTCGCCCGCGCCCGCCGTGGCCGCCACGAGCGCGCGCGTCGCGGCGTGCTCCGGCGACGTGAGCACCGCCGCCGCCGCGCCCTGCTCGACGATCCGCCCCTGGTCGATCACCGCCACGCGTCCGGCCAGGTGCGCGACCACACCGAAGTCGTGCGTGATCAGCAGCAGGGCGCAGCCCGCACCCTGCTGCAGCTCCGCCAGCAGCTCCACGATCCCGGCCTGGGTCGCGGTGTCCAGGCCCGAGGTGATCTCGTCGCAGATCAGCAGGTCCGGGCCGCTCAGCAGAGCCCGCACCAGCGCCGCCCGCTGCAACTCGCCGCCGGACAGCGCCGCGGGCCTGCGCCGGACCGTGCTTTCCGCGAGGCCGACACGCGCGAGCATCTCCAGCGCCTCCGCGTGCGCGCTCGGTCGTTGCACGCCCCGGAGCAGCTCCGCGGTGCGGGCCACCTGGTCGAGCACCGGCACGAACTCGTTGAACGACGCACGCGCGTCCTGGAAGACGTATTGGATGCGTGCGAGTTGTTCGCGCGTGCGCTTGCGCAGTCGTGACGGCAGGTCGACGCCGTCGAGCCGGATGTTCCCCGACCGCGCCGGATGCAGGCCGGCGATGCAACGCGCGAGCGTCGTCTTGCCGCTGCCGGAACGGCCGACGAGCGCGACGCGCTCGCCCTCCGCGATCTCCAGCGAGACGTTCTCCAACGTGGTCGTGCGCCGATGCCCGGCGTCGAGCCCGTGGACTCCGACCAGGGCCCGGCTCGCCTCTTCTCCTCCGCCGTCCTGCTCGCTCGGCTCCGCGCTGAGCTGGGATTCGACGAGTCGTTGCGTGTACTCGTGTTCCGGCGCTCCCAGCACCTGGCCTGCGCACCCGGACTCGACGATTCGCCCGTCGCGCATCACCAGCACCTGCTCGGCCAGCGAGCGGACGACGTCGAGGTCGTGGGTGAGCAGCAGCACCGCGATGCCCTGAGCGGTCAGGATGCGCAGTTCTTCGACGACCTGCGCGCGGGTGAGTGCGTCCTGGCCGGTGGTCGGCTCGTCGGCGACGACCACCCGGGGGCGGCAGACGAGAGCCTGCGCCAGCACGACGCGTTGCTGCTGGCCCCCGGAAAGCTGGTGCGGGTAGCGGCGGAGGAACTGCTGCTCCGCGGGCAACTGCGCACGCCGCAACGCGTCGAGCACCCGCTCGCGCGCCGAGCGGCGACGCTCGGACCTCGTCCCGGCGCCTAGGTGGCGCCGCGCCATCTCCTCCAGCACCGGACCGATGCGGCGCACCGGGTTCAACGCCGACGACGGCTGCTGCGGGATGTACCCGACGACCGGCCGCCGACCAGCACCGCCGCCGCGACCGCCGTTTCCGCCACCATGCCCGTGACGACCGCCGTCATCGCCGATCCCGCCACTGCGACCGCCGAAAACCCCGTCGTCCCCGCCAGGAACGCCGTCAGCGGCGGCCAGCCCGTCAAGTCCGCCGCCAGCAGGTCCGCCGTTTCCACCGCCATTTCCGCCAAGACCGCCGTCGTCGGCCGCCACCGACACGACGCCGCCGACGGCCGCGCCGGGCGGGTGTTCGCCGAGGAGCGCGAGGCCGGTCGTCGTCTTGCCGCTTCCCGACTCACCGACCAGCGCCGCGACCTCGCCTGCCCGCAGGGTGAAGGTCACGCCGTCGACGAGCCGATCCTCGCCCAGCGACACCGTCAGGCCGTCGACCTCCACCACCACGGCCCGCGCCCCGCCGACCGCGCCCGGTTCACCACTTCCGCCGCGCCCCGCGCCTGGTCCGCCTCTTCCACCACGTCCATCGCCTCCGCCACGGCCCGCGCCATCGCCGGAAACCGATTCCTGCGTCACCCGCGCACCTCCGTACGGCCGCGCCACCACTGGTCGAACACGAGGTTCACGCCCACCGAGAGCGCGATGATCAGCATCGCCGGGAGGGCGACCGCCCACGGCTGGATGAACAGCCCCGTCCGGTTGCGGTCCACCATCGCCGCCCAGTCGCTCGCCTGCGGCGACACCCCGACGCCCAGGAAGCTCGCGGACGCCACCAGGTAGATCGCGCCGGTGAACCGGGTGCCGAAGTCCGCGGCGAGGGTCCGCGCCATGGCCCTGGCCACGTAGCCGATGGCGATGCGCGCCCAGCTCTCCCCCTGCATCCGCATGGCCTCCACCGACGGTCGCGCCGACAGCGAGAGCGCGGAGGCGCGTGCGATGCGGATGACGTCAGGCAGGTTGATCAGCACCACGATGCCGATCAGCACCCACAGCACGTTGGGTGCGATCGACGCGAGCAACAGCAGCATCAGCATCGAGGGGATCGCGAGCACCACGTCCAGCGGCCGCATCACGACCTCGTCGAGCAGCCGGCTCCTGGTCATCCCGGCCAGCAGGCCGATCGGCACGGCCAGCGCGTACGTCGCGGCGGTCGCGACCGCTGCCACGAGCACGACCGACCGGCCGCCGAGCAGCACCTCGTTCCAGACGTCGCGGCCGACGAAGTCCGTCCCGAACAGGTGCCCGCCACCGAGGGTGAAAGCGGCGTCCTTGGACAGGTCACCGGAGGCGAACAGCGGCCCGAACAACGCCAGCAGCAAAGGAATCCCGAGCAGGACGCCCCCGACGACGTACCGCCCGACCGCACGCACGCCATTGCGCTCGACCGCCGCGGCGGGGCGTTCTTCCCTCCGCCGCGCGGACTTCGCCTCCACCGCCGCCACGGGATCCATCCCCTTCGGCTCTCCTCTCATCGCCCCGCCTCCGAAGCCGCCGGCGCCAGGATCCGGGCGACGACGTCGGCGGCGAGGTTCACCAGCACCGTCGTCGTCGCCAGCACCACCGCGAGCCCCTGGATGACCGGCAGGTCGCGGGCCGAGACCGATTCCACCAGCGTCGTCCCCAGTCCCGGCACGACGAAGATCGCCTCGACCACGATCACGCCGCCGATCAGCCAGTCCGCGGTGCGCGCGAGCTGCTGCACGGCGGGGGCGACCGCGTTCGGCAGCGCGTGCGCGAGCTGCACGCGCACGGCCGAGAGTCCCGCCCGGCGCGCCTGCCGGACGTATCCGGAGCGCAGCGCCTCGATCATCCCCGCACGCACGAGCCTGCTCAGCGAGCAGATGGGCCGCAGCAGCAACACCACCACCGGCAGGACCAGCACCGCGGGGCGGCTGAGCAGGTCGGCGCCCACCGCCGTCGGCGGGAACCACCGGAGCTGCACCGCGAACACGGTGACGAGCAGGATTCCCATCGCGAACTCGGGCACCGAGTACAGGCCGAGCGTGCCGGTCGTGATGGCGCGGTCCACGATCCGCCCCTCGCGGTTGGCCGCGAGCACGCCGAGCACCACGGACAGCGGGACGACCAAGGCCAGCGTCAGCCCTGCCAGCAGCAGCGTCGGGCCGACGGTCGAGCCGATGATGTCGGCGACCGCCGCCGGCCCCGCCAGCGACCGGCCGAAGTCGAAGTGCAGCGCGCCGACCAGCCAGTTCCACAGCCGCAGCCAGGCGGGTTCGTCGAGACCGAGCTGCGCGCGCAGCGTCGCGATGACCGCCGGGTCGGGGTTGTCGCCCGCGATGGTCACGGCCGCGTCGCCGGGCAACGCCTCCACCAGCACGAAGACGACCACCAGGACCACCAGCACCTGCAACGCGCCGAGCAGCGCGCGGCGCAGGACGTAGCGCGGGAGGCTCACCCCAGCCACACCTTGTCGAACCGCGCCCAGTCCAGGGTGTTGGCCGGAGCGCGGTCGTCCACCCCGCCGACGTTGGTCGCGGTCGCGACGAGCCAGTCCGACACGCCCCACCACACGAAGCCGCCCTCGTCGTGGAGCTGCCGCTGCATGTCCAGGTAGAGCTGCGCGCGCCGCGCGTTGTCCGGTGTGGACTGCGCCTGCTGGTAGAGCGCGTCGAACTCCGGGCGCTTCCACTTGGTGTTGTTGGTGGTCGAGGTGCTCAGCATCCGCTGCGAGATGTGGGACTCGATCGGCATCGCGCCGGATCGGTAGCTGGCGATGACGCCCTGCTTGGAGATGTCGGACCAGTAGGTGTCCTTGTTGCCGAGCTTGACGTTGAGCGTCACGCCCGCCTTCTTCGCCTGGTCCGCGATGGCCAGCGCCGCCTCGCGCAGGCCGGGCGACACGTCGGAGGTGTCGAGGTCCAGCGTCAGGTTCTCCACGCCCGCCTGCCGGAACAGCGCCCTGGCCCGGTCGAGGTCCTGGTGTCGCTGGGGCAGCGCGTCGGCGTAGTACTGGTAGCCCTTGCCGAACAGGTCGTTGGCGACCTCGCCCGAACCCTGCAGGACCGAGCGCACCAGCTCCTCGCGGTCGATGAGGTGGAAGAACGCCTGCCGGACCTCCAGCCGGTCGAACGGCGGGCGGTCGACCTTCATCGCCAGCGCGTGGAAGTTGCTCTTCGGCAGCCGGTGGATCGCCACCTGCCCGGTGCTCTCGTGGGTGCGCGCGGTGGTCGCGGTCAGGTCGTGGGCGTACTCGACCTGCCTGCCCAGCAGCGCGTTCACCCGGGCCGCCTCGTCGTTGCTCACGAGGATCTCCAGCTCGTCCAGGTAAGGCGCACCGTCCCAGTAGTCCGGGTTGCGGGTGGCCAGGAACGACCTGCCCGGTTCGAAGGAGGCGAACCGGAAGGGTCCCGATCCGACGGGCCGGTCGAAGTTCTCGGCGCCCTCCGGAACGATGTATGCGCCGAGCGTGGACAGCGCGTTCGGGAACTCCGCGTACGGGCGCTTCAGCCGGAACTCCACGGTGCGGTCGTCCACCGCCCTGCTGCCCGGTAGATCGATGACCGACAGGCTCGCCTTCGCCCGGCGGGTGCTGTCCGGGCGAAGGATGCGCTCGTAGCTGTGCAGGACGTCGGCGGCGCGCACCGGGCGACCGTCGTGGAAGTTCGCCTGCCGCAACGTGATCCGCCAGGTGAGCAGGTCGGCGCTGGACTCCCAGCGCTCGGCCAGCCGGGGCTGCGGCGACATGTCCGAGCCGTAGTCGGCGAGCTTGTCGAACAGCGCCTTCGCCCGCGCGATCTCCGAGTAGAGGTCGGTCGCATGCGGGTCGAGCACCTCGTCGGCGCCGCCGCCCGGGAACGCGGCGCGCAGGCGCCCGCCGGGGCGCGCGGCGCCCGGGCCGGGGGCCGATCCCGCGCCGGCGCAGCCGGCGAGGGCGGCCGACGCGGCGGCAGCCGCGGTGAGGCCGAGGAAGCCGCGGCGGTGCAGGCGCGGCCGGTCGGCCGCGTTCTGGTCGGAAGGCATGGGGATTTCCCTTCGGGACGGTGGAACCAGGACGTGGACGCGGGTCGACGGCGGGATTTCGCCGGAAGCGGGACGACGTCGTCACCGGAGGACGCGGCGGCAGGTTCGCACAGACTAACGAAAACGATAATTCTTTTCGACAGTTCGGGTCAAGGTGCCCGGCAACCGGCGTTCAGCCGCCGGAAACCAGGTCCGCAACTGTCCGAGACACAGGCGCCGGTACCGAAGTCGTGGCCTGCCTCGGTGCGATTGGACCGCGGTCCCGCGGCGAGACCGCGGAGTTCGGAGCAGGCACCATGCGGCGACTACACCGCTCCACCTGCGCCGCAGGCCCGCGCGACGAAGTGCAGCCGGTCTCCCGCCAACGCCTCCGACAGCGGAGCATCGGCGTGCCAGGGCGAGTCGGTGCGCGGACCCGGCTCGTCGAACACCGCCAGCACCTCGAAACCGGCACGCTCCAGGTAGGAGCGCAGCTCCAGCGGGAACAGCAGGCGCCACGCCGAGCGCTGGTCGAGCGGTTCCGGGCAGCCCGGCCAGTCCCAGATCCGCCTGCGCCGCAGCAGTTGCGCCGCGTGGTCGATCCAGAGCGTGGTGCGCGATCGATATCCGACGCCGTCCCACTCCACCGTCCGCTCGCGGACGCCGTCGAGTAGCTCGGTGTTGCCGAGGAAGAACGCGCCGTTGCGCATCTCCGCGACCAGCAGTCCGCGTTGGACGAGGTGCGCTCGGCAGAGCTGGAGGAAGCCGTCGAGGTCCTCGTTGGTGTGGCAGTAGAGCAGCGCGCTGTCCAGGCACGTGATGACGTCGAACCGCCGCTCCAGCGCGAAGGAACGCATGTCGGCGACCACGAACTCCCCGTCGGGGCACTGCCGCCGCGCGTACTCGACCATCCGCTCCGACGAGTCGAGTCCGGCGACGTCGCGGCCGCGCTGGCTCCAGTACCGGGCGTCGCGCCCAGTACCGCACCCGATGTCGAGCAGCGAGCCCGCGTCCGGCCCGCCGAAGCGGCGGACGACGTCGTCGACGAAGCGTGCCGCGACGTGGCCCGGGTCGGGGAACTGCTGCTCGTAGAGCGCCGGGTTGTCGGTCAGGAAGTTGCTGCTGGCGACCTGCACTCCGGCTCGCTGCTCCTGGTCTTGGACTCGTTGTGGCACCCGTCTGCTCCTGTTCTGCTTCCCCTGCACCGCCCGGGGCCGTCCGGGTCGAGAATCCCCTTGCGTTCCAGCAAGATCACCGCCGCCGCCGAGGCCAGTCCGATCAGCACGCACAGCGCCGACGGCAGCCACGGCGCCGCGTCCATCGCCCAGCCGATGAGCGCGTTGCCCCCCGCGGCGACCAGTCCCGACGCCAGGTAGAACACGCCGAAGTAGGTGCCCGACAGCGTTTCCCGGCCGAACGACGGGATCAGCTCGTTGACGAAGGGTTGCGCGAGCATCAGTCCGACCGCCAGGCCGAACGCCGTGACCAGGACCGGCAGCAGCCGCAGCGCCGTCGCCCCCGCTCCGTCACCGGCGTTGGGGGCCGGAACCAGCACCGCGGCCAGCGCGGTGACGGCGAAGGCCGCGCCCATGACCGCCATTCCCACGGCGATCGAACGGCCGCGGGACCACCGCCGCTGGTACCGCTGGGTGATGCGCACTTGCAGCGCGAGCGTGGCGGCCGTCGAGACCAGGAAGATCACCGCCACCGGCGCGGACGAGCCGGTGAGCCGCGCCGCTTCCATCGGCAGCACCAGGTAGAGCTGGTTCTGCAGGGCGAACATGCCGGTCAGCGCCGCGGTGAAGGCGAAGAAGCGCCGGTCGCCGAGCACCGCGCGCCAGTCGCCCAGCACCGATGTCGCCGGCCGCTCGACCCGGCGCACGGGCAGCACCACGACCTGCGCCACCGTCAGCCCGGCGAAGATCAGCGCCGCGACCACCGCCGAGAGCTGGAAACCGACCGCGACCAGCGCGCTGCCGAGCAGCGGGCCCAGCAGCGCACCGGTGTTGGCGAAGATGTTGAACAGCGAGAACGCCTCCGCCCGCCGGTCGCCCGCCTCCTGCGCGAGGTAGGCGCGCACCGCGGGGTTGAACAGCGCTCCGGCGAGGCCGCTCAGCACCGACGCGAGCACCAGCACCGGGACCGACGGCCCGAACGCGAAGAGTCCGAAGCCGACCGCGCGCAATGCGCAACCGGCCACGATGACACCTCTGGCACCGAGGCGGTCGGCGGCCGACCCGCCGAGCAGGAACAGGCCCTGCTGGCTGAGGTTGCGCACGCCCAGGACGATGCCGACGACGGCCGCCGACATCCCGAGGTCGTGTCCGAGGTAGCCGGACAGGTACGGGATGAGCAGGTAGAAGCCGGTGTTCACACCGAGCTGGTTGACCAGCAGGACCTGCACGGCGACCGGGAAGCTGCGGATCAGGCGCCAGGTCCTCACGTCTCCCCCGCCCGCCGCACGCATAAGCCCGCCTGGCCGACCACGCGCAGGACGCCGTCCTCGCCGCCGATCCCCGTCCACGGGTCGTGCGCGAGCAGCAGGTGGCCGTCGAGGTCGACCCAGCGGGCCAGGCCCGCGAGGTGCACCGCGGGCGCGATGCCGAGGGAGCTGGCGACCAGGCACCCGAGCATCACCTCGACACCGCGGTCGCGCGCGGCTTCGACGATCCGCATCGCGGCACGGATGCCGCCGCACTTGGCCAGCTTCACGTTGACGCCCCGCACCGAGTCGCCCAGCGCGCGCACTTCGTCGAGCCCGGCGGCGTCCTCGTCGGCGATGACCGGGACCGGTGACCGCCGCGCCACCTCGGCGAGCAGGTGCGGTGTCCCGGCCGGGATCGGCTGCTCGACCGCTTCGACGCCGTGCCGGTGAGCCGCTTCGAGCATCCGGACCGCCTGCTCCGGTTGCCAGGCGCCGTTGGGGTCCAGCAGCAGGCGCGCGCCGGGTGCCGCCCGCCGGATCGCGGCGATCCTTTCCAGCTCCGGCTGCTCTTCGGCACCGACCTTGACCTTGATCAGCTCGAACCCGCGCGCTGCCAGCGATTCCGCCGTCTCGGCCGACCGCTCCAGCGAGGTGATGCCGATCGTGCGGGCGGTCGGGACGCGTTCGGGACGCGGCGCGCCGACCAGTTCGTGCACCGCGACACCCCGGAGCTTCGCGACGAGATCGTGCAGTGCGGCGTCGACCGCGGCCAGCACTCCGGGCGCGTCCGCCGCGAGCGGACCGTCCGGCAACGACGCGAGAAGTCGTTCCGGATCGGAGGATCCCTCGATGACGTCCCGATTCGACTCGAGCAGCGCTTCGATGCGTGCCACGTCGAGGTCGTAGAAGACGCTCGTGACGACCTCGCCGAAGCCCACGACGCCGTCGTGCTCGATCTCCAGGGTCACCGCGCCCCGCTCGTGCATGACCGAGCGCGAAATGCGGAACGGCTCGCGGAGACGCAAATCCCCAGCGGTCCAACGGAACTTCACGCCGGCACCTCCACGAGGGACAGCGGGTCGAGCACCGCGCGGCACCGCGCCCAGCCCTCGACCTCGTCCAGCCGCGGGTGCGCGATCTCCACGGGCCGGGTGGCGACCGGGGTGTCGATGAGCCCGCGCGCCCGGCAGAAGTCGTCGTCGAAGATCGTGTGCAGGTAGCGGTGCGGGCCGTCCGGGAAGACCGTGACCACCCGCGCGCCCGCCTCGACCCGCGCCACCCACGCCGAGACCAGCGCGACCGCGCCGGTGCTCCAGCCGCCGCTGACGAACGAGCGCTCGGCCAGCGTCCGGCACGCCTGCACCGCCTCTGCCGGCCCCACCCAGTGCACCTCGTCGAACTGCGCGTAGTCGACGTTGCGCGGGTGGATGCTGCTGCCGAGCCCGCGCATCACCCTGGGCCGCGCGGGCTGGCCGAAGATCGTCGACCCGACGGTGTCCACACCGACCAGCCGGATCGACGGCCAGTGCCTGCGCAGCGCCCGGATCGTGCCCGCGCTGTGCCCGCCGGAACCGACGCTGCACACCAGCACGTCGGCCGCGCCGAGCTGGTGGACGATCTCCTCGCCGAGCGCGGCGTAGCCGGCCGGGTTGTCGGGGTTGTTGTACTGGTCCGGCCAGTACGCGCCGGGCAGCTCGCGGCACAGCTCACGCACCCGGTCGAGCCGCGCCTGCTGCCAGCCGCCCACCGGGTGCGGGCGGTCGACGACCTCGATGCGGGCGCCGTGGGCCCGCAGCAGCGCCCGCATGCCCGCTTCCAGCTCCCGGTCGACGACCAGCACCACCGGGTGGCCCAGCGCCTGCCCGGCGAAGGCGAGCCCGAGCCCGAGCGTCCCGCTGGTCGACTCCACCACCGGCGCGCCCGGCCGCAGCTCCGCCCGGTGGCGGGCGCCGGCCAGCATCGACAGCGCGGCCCGCGCCTTCATCCCGCCGACGCTGACGCACTCCAGCTTCGCCCAGAAGCCGGGGTGCGGCTGCGGGAGCGGCGTGCTTATGCGCGCCAGCGGGGTGTCCGGCAGCAGCGCGAGGAGGTCGGGGTTGCCGGTCGGCACCCGCTCCTCGATCCGAACAGTCAACAGGTGTCCTTCCCTCACGAGGTGGTTGCGCGCGGCTGCGCCGAGGCAGGCGCGCGAGTGCGCCGAGGCACCGGTGGAAGTGCCGGCCAGGGGCTTTCGCAAGCGGCGTCAGCAGCTCGCGGTGCTGTCTTTGGTCTGGAAGCGGCGCAGCCGCTCGGCCCGACCCCGCGACCGGCACCGCCACGCAAAATCACGTCCGAAACATCCCCTGGACCGAGTAGCGGTAGATCGCGGTCGGCCCGCCGTCGAGCCAGAAGAACGGGTAGGGCTCGGCGGAGACCGCGGTGACGCCGGAGCCGAGGAACCACGGCAGCACGGCGCTGGCCGTCTGCGCGAACAGCACGAACGGCTTGCCCGTCGCCCGCGCGTGCTCCAGCAGCGGCTGGAAGGTGCCGTTGCCGACGACCATGCCCGAGGCGAGCACCGCGTCGCAGCCGTCGAGCGCGGCGTGGGCGTCGGTGGCGATCGGCTCGCCCCATTCCGTCACGCCGCCCTTGCGGTCGCACGGCACGTATCCGCAGCCGCGCTCCCGCAACTGCTGGAGCAGGGAGTTGACCACGCCTACGACGAGCACGCGCTCCGGCTTCCCGGGGACGAGGTCGACGACGGCCCTGGCCCGCTGCACGGACTTGTGCAGGGAGTTCCCGCGCCCGATCACTACCTCTTCGGCCCGCCGCGCGTGCGGCCCGGTCCACATCAGGAACGCGTCGAGCACCGCCGTGCGCACCGCCGCGCTCGGGTGGTGCAGCAGTTCCCGGACCGGGGCGCCGACGCAGTCGAGCACGACCTCCTCGGCGAGCTCGCCCGGCTCCACCGCGCACGATCCCACGGCGTCCTCGACGCGCAGGCTCAGCACGTGGTTGCGGTACGAGCACTCGCGCGACGCGTGCCGAACCCCTTGCTGGGTGAGGAATCCGAGGCTGGCGGTGGCGTCGGCGATCGCGGGCGAGATCCGTCCATCCAGGACCCGGCCGACGAGGTCGTCGAGCGATTCGACGCGCGGAGTTGCAGGCTCGCCCGGTCCACTCCCCGATTCGGCGTTCGCGACGGCATTCGCTCCGAGTGCGGTGTTCACGCGGGCACTTCCTCGGCGTAGCGGACGTCCAGGCCGCCGACCAGCGCCTCCGCCTTCGCCCTGGCCCGCCCCGGGTCCGGCGCGGTCACCATCACGTGGCCCAGGTAGTTGTTGTTGCTGGTGGCGGGTCCCGAGCGGTGGCCGGAGGACTTGAACTTCCAGTCCACGACGCCGTCAGCCCCGTCGAGATCCTGGACGCCGACGACCTCGCCGATCACGCCTTCCTTCGGCGGCAGCAGGAACGAGATCGCCGCGCTGCCCGCCCCGGTCTCCGCCCGTTCCAGCGCAGGTTCCTCGCCGAGCGCCACCTGCGCGTAGGCGGCGGCGAGGTCGATGCCGGTCACCCGCCGCACCAACTCGGTGATCTGGTTGCCCGCAGGCCTGGGGTTGACCTCGACGATCCGCGGACCGTCCGGGGTGAGCTTGAGCTCCGTGTGCCCGACGACGTTGTCCAGGCCGAGCGCCTCGACCGCCGCGACGGCGGTCTCGACGACCGCTCGCTCGGTGTCGAGGTCCAGCGCCGCCGGGAACATGTGCCCGGTCTCGACGAACCACGGCGCCCCGGCGATGCTCTTGTCCGTCACGCCGATGACGGACGTCCGGCCCCGGGACGTCACCGTCTCCACGCTCACCTCCGGGCCGGTGAGCAGTTCTTCCAGCAGCACCAGCGGATTGCGCCGCTGCCCGCGGGCGTTGACCGGGAACTGCCGCAGGGCGGCGTATGCGTCGCGCAGTTCCACGTCGTCGGTGACCTTGCGCACGAACATCCCGGCGCACAGGTCGACGGGCTTGAGCACGAGCGGATAGCCCAGCGCGGCGGCGGCTTCCTCCAGGCCGGCGGCGCTCTCGGCGAGCGCGAACGCCGGACCGGGCACACCCGCTTCGCGCAGCGCGCGGCGGGTGAGGTCCTTGCTGCACGCGCGTTCCACCGCCTCCGGCGGCGCGCCGGGCAGCCCCAGCCGGGCCGCGATGTGCGCGACCGCGGGGAGGTAGTAGTCGCACGAGGTCAGCACCCCGTCGAACCCGAGCACGGGCTGCAACCGCGCGACGTGCTCGGCCAGCGCCGCGACGTCGTTGGTCTCGGTGGTGAGCAGGTTCTCCGCCCCCAGCAGCGGGTGCGCCCCCGGCACCGGACTGGATCGCAGGTAGTGGTGCAGGTCTCGGGTGATGAAGCTGAACCGGTGCCCGGATTCCCGGATGCCCCGGGGAAGCAGTGCGCTCATCGCGCCTACCCAGCTCTCGACCATCAGCAGGTGGCCCACGGAGCTCCCTCGTTCATGGTTGTTCACGACGATCGGCGATGATAATCGTTGTCAATAAGCTCCACAACCTTCGATCGTGTAGGACCGGAAGTGACTCATCGTGATCGCCTTGCGTCTCTGCCTCGCCACCGCACTCGCGACGTCCCTGCTCGCCGCCGGTCCGCCTGCCGCGGCTGAACCGCACTTCGGCCCCTGTCCACCGGACGTCGGGACCAGCGACGACGTCCCCACCGCACCCCCTGTCGAATGCGCGACCATCGACGTCCCGCTCGACTACGACGACCCGGGCGGGCGAACACTGCCGGTGGCGATCTCCCGCATCCGCGCCACCGGCACGCCGCGGGAGTACCGGGGCGCCCTGCTGGTGAACCCGGGCGGGCCGGGCGGCTCCGGACTCGGCTACGCGGCGGAGAAGCGGGCCAAGTTGCCTGAGCCGGTCCAGCGCTCCTTCGACGTCATCGGCTTCGACCCGCGCGGAGTGGGGCGCAGCGCCCCCGTCGACTGCGGTCCCGCGGGCGGGCTCTTCCAGCACCCCGCGCCCGATCCGGTGCCCACCGACCCGGCGAGCGAACAGGCCTACCTCGGGCAGTTGCGGCACCTGGCCGGCGACTGCGTGCGCCACGTCGGCGACGTCCTGCCGCACGTCAGCACCGCGAACACCGCACGGGACATGGACGTCATCCGCGAGGCGTTGGGGAAGCGGGAGCTGAACTTCCTCGGCGTTTCGTACGGCACGTACCTGGGCGCCGCCTACGCGGCGCAGTTCCCCCGGCGGACCGGCCGGATGGTGCTCGACAGCGTCGTGAGCCCCGACGACTGGCACGACTTCGACGTCCAGCAGGGATTCGCGATGGTCGAGCAGCGGGACGTGCTGTTCCGCTGGGTCGCCGCGCACCCGTCGCTCGGACTTGGCGCGACAGCGGAAGAAGTGCGGGCGAACTACACCGAGGCGCGTGCCCGCCTCAGCGCGCATCCGGCGGCGGGCGGTGTCGGGCCCGCGGAGTTCGACCGGTTCGTGTACCGGACTCTCTCCCGCACCGAGCGCTGGGAGCCGTTCGCCCACGCGCTGAGCGCTTTGCTCGCCTCCGGCGACGCATCCGGGTTCGAACCCGCCGAACCGGAAGGCGATACGGAGTCCCGCAACTACGAAGCGGCGCTGCGGACCGTCAAGTGCGCCGACAGCGCCCGGCCGAGGGCGGAGGAGGTCGTCCACGACGTCCGCGCTCTCCGCGCGGCGGATCCTCTGCCAGTCCTGACCGGACTCGAAGCGACGACGTGCGCTTTCTGGCCCGCGCCAAGGGAGAAAGCCCGGCTCGGCAGCCCCGCGATGCCACCGGTCCTGCTCACCCAGGCCGCGCACGACCCCACCACACCGCTGGCCGGCGCCCGGCGGATGCAGCGGGTGCTCCCCGGTTCGCGGATGGTCACGCTGGACGACGGCTACTCCCACGGCGTGTTCGCCAGCCAGCGCAACGCCTGCGTCGACGACACGGCCGCGGCCTACCTGGTGAGCGGACGGCTGCCGCACGAGGACGTCGAGTGCGCGGGCGGCGGGCTACCGCGGGTTCGCGCGGTGACCTCCCAGCCATAGCGCAGCCTTAAAGGAAAGCTATGACCGAGGTGCGGCGGCGGCCGCCACAATGACCTGATCTGGGCTCTGACCAGCAGTGATGCCCGCATAATGCGGGAAATCCGCGGACTGGAGCGCGGCGGTGCTCGTGGGCCATGATCCGTGCGCCCCGAACGAGAGCTCCGGATCGCGGTGCCCCGACACCGCGATCCGGCAGGAACATGAGGAGTTTCGACGTGAACCTGCGCCGCAAGGCGGCCGCCGCCGCCACCCTCGGTGGTCTGTCCATCGTCGGCACGTTGCTCGCCCCGCAGGCGGCGTTCGCCCACGGGGACATGCAGGCCCCTGCCGGGCGGGCCTACACCTGCTACCTCGAAGGCGCCGAGACCCCGCAGTCCGAGGGCTGCAAGGGAGTCGTCGCCGAGAACGGCCCCGCCCCGATCTACGACTGGATGAGCAACCGGATCGGCGACGCGAACGGCAGGCACCAGGAGCTGATCCCGGACGGCAGGCTCTGCAGCGCCAACAACCCGCAGTTCTCGGGCTTCGACAAGCCCGCGACCGCGTGGCCGACCACCCAGCTGAAGACCGGCGACGTCGCCTTCGACTTCAAGGCGACCGCCAAGCACAAGGGCTACTTCGACCTCTACATCACCAAGGACGGCTGGGACCCGACGCAGCCGCTGGGTTGGGACGACCTCGAAGCCCGGCCCTTCATGCACGTCGAGAACCCGCCGGACACCGCGGAGGGCTACTCCCTGGCGGGCAAGGTGCCCGAAGGCAAGACGGGCCGGCACGTGATCTACACGATCTGGCAGCGCACCGACAGCCCGGAGGCGTTCTACTCGTGCTCGGACGTCGTCTTGAGTCAGCAGGGCACCGCGCGGACCGAACAGCTCGAAGCCCGGAAGCCCGCCGACGCCGCACCCTCGGCCGCCCACGACCACGGGTCGCACGCGACGGGCGAATCGCACGAGTCGCACGCGGGGCATGAGTCGCACGCGGGGCGCCAGCCCGCGCCCGCCGCCCCGGCGCCCGCCCCGGCCGCGCAGTCGCCGAGCCTGTGGGAGCGGTTCGTCGGCTTGTTCGGCTGATCCCGGGTCGCGCACGAGTCGGCGCGCCCCACGCGAAGGGGCCCTTCCCGCTGCCGCGGCGGGAAGGGGCCCTCCTTCTCCCATCCACCCGTCAGCCGGCACCGATACCGGTGATCGACCGGACCTCCATCTCCGCCGACCGGCGCCTGCTCACCTGTCCGCCGCCCAGCAGGGTGCCGGCGTAGCCGCACAGGAAAGAGACCGGGATGGAGACGATGCCCGGGTTGCTGAGCGGGAACCACGCGAAGTCCACGCCGGGCGCGATCGAGTCCGGCGAGCCCGACACCACCGGCGAGAAGACCACCAGCAGCAGGCACGAACCCAGGCCGCCGTAGATGCCCCAGAGCGTGCCCCGGGTGTTGAACCGCCGCCAGAACAGCGAGAACAGCAGCGTCGAGAGGTTCGCCGAGGCCGCGAACGCGAACGCCAGCGCCACCAGGAACGCGATGTTCTGCCCGTTGACCAGGATGCCGCCCGCGATGGCCGCCGCACCGATCACGACCGCCGTCACCCGCGCGACCCGCACCTCCGAGTCGGGGTCGGCCCTCCCGCCGCGCAGGATGTTGGCGTAGACGTCGTGGGCGAACGAAGCCGACGCCGTCAGAGTCAGGCCGGCGACCACGGCCAGGATCGTGGCGAACGCGACCGCGGCGATGACACCGAGCAGCACCGTTCCGCCCACCCGGTAGGCCAGCAGCGGCGCCGCCGAGTTCTGCCCGCCCGGTGCCGCGAGGATCGCCTCGGTGCCGCTGACCGCGCCCGCGCCGTAGCCGATGACGAGCGTGCAGATGTAGAACAACGCCATCGTGCACGTCGCCCACACCACCGAACGCCGCGCCTGCCTGGCGTCGGGCACGGTGTAGAAGCGCATCAGCACGTGCGGCAGTCCGGCCACGCCGAGCACCAGCGCCAGGGACAGCGAGACGAAGTCGAGCTTCGTCATGGCGTTCTCCCCGTACTGCGCCCCAGGATCGAAGATCCGCTCACCGAGCGGGTTCTTCTCCGCGGCCTGCTGGAGCAGCGAGGTGAGGCTGAACCCGAACTTGCCGAGCAGGAACAGCGTGATCAGCAGGACGCACAGCATCAGCATCGCGGCCTTGATGATCTGCACCCACGTCGTGCCCTTCATGCCGCCGACCAGCACGTAGGCGACCATGACGAAGCCGACGACGGTGATCACGACGGCCTGGCCACCGCTGCTGTGCACGTCGAGCAGCAGCGCCACCAGCCCGCCCGCGCCCGCCATCTGCGCGATCATGTACGCCAGCGAGATCACGATGGTCGACACCGCGGAGGCGGCCCGAACCGGACGCTGCCGCATCCGGAAGCTGAGCACGTCGCCCATGGTGAACCGGCCGGTGTTGCGCGTGAGCTCGGCGACCAGCAGCAGGTTCACCAGCCAGCCGACGAGGAACCCGATGGAGTACAGGAACCCGTCGTAGCCGTACACCGCGATCGCCCCGGCGATGCCCAGGAAGGACGCCGCCGACAGGAAGTCGCCGGAGAGCGCGATTCCGTTCTGCGCGCCGTTGAAACCGCCGCCCGCGGCGTAGTAGTCCGACGTGGTGCCCATGCTGCTGGCCCGGTAGACCACGAACAGCGTGATCAGCACGAACACGCCGAAGATGCTGATGTTGAGCACCGGGTTGGCCGCGATCACCGCGGATCACCTCCGAGGTGGCGGTCGCGCAGCTCGGCGATCCGCGGGTCGAGCTCGCGGACCGCGAAGCGCACGTAGAGCGCGGTGATCAGCAGCGTCGAGGCGAACTGGCCGACGCCCATGACCAGCCCCACGTTGATCACGCCGGCCAGCCGGACCGACATGACGCCGGGGAAGTAGGCGGCCAGCACGACATAACCGAGGTACCAGACGAAGAACAGCACGCTCGTCGGGAAGACGAACGCGCGCAGCCGGTACTTCAGCTCGAGGAAGTCGGGGCTCTCGGCGATGCGGACGAAGTCCAGCGGGGCCTCCGGGTCCTGCGCCACCGACGTCTGGTCGATCGCACCGAAGGTGGCCGGTCGTCTCCCGCCCGCGGATCTCGTCTGCGACGGGGACTGGGGTGCGTAGGGCATGCGTCCTTCCAAGCGGTCTGTCGTCGCGCGTGCGGGACCACCGGGCGGCACCGCCTGCCGCCGCGGTTCGCGCGTTCCACGTTTTCGTACGGCTTCGCGAATCCCTTGGCGCCGACAACCGCGAGCTGGATGTCCCCAGCGACGCCAACAGCGCCGGAAGTTTAGCGACAGATCCGCGCAGCGGAAGATGCCGCAGCGACACAGCACACGCTTTGATGAATTCGTCGATCACGCACAGTTCCGGATCATGGTCGGAGCTGCTCGAACACCTGCCCGGAACCCGCTTTCACCGCCACTCGGCGGATCGGTGTCGAGATCAAGTCGCCGCAGGTCAACAGCGTTGTTCCGGCAGCGCGCGGCGGCTCATCGACGCGTGCGGAACGAGCCTGAACCGCTGTTCTAACCGAGTGATGCGCAATTCCCACCCATCAGGTGAAAAAGTGCTCCCCGCTCCGGGGACCCCGTTCACAATCGGTGTCCGCCGGTTCGGCGCCTCGGCGCCGACCTGACGCGAACGATCTTCTTCGCACGAAATATTGCTGGTCAGCAAGCTGAAACGAAGAACGTCGGCTGATCGTTAGCGTCCTGTAGTCTTCTGCAACTGACAACCGGAGAGCAAAAGCGACCCGTGGGCGGATGCATACGCCACGGCAATCGCGACTTCACACATTCGGGTGCAAAAACCGTGCCGGCCGGCCCGAAAGCATCCCGGAACGGCACTCGCCGCGCCGGGAGAACCGCCACGCAACAACGAACGATGGGCTGCACCTTGCCCACAGACGAACGCGCTGTTGGCGAAATCGATTCGACCGCGCGGGAAGGGACTGCGTCGTGAGCAGCGGATCCGACAACGCACCCGCGGCCGCGATCCGGGCGTCCGCGTGGTCGCGCGCCGCATGGCGGATCACGCAGTGGCGCAACTGGAGGCTGGCGTCCAAGCTGACCGCGGTCGTGCTCGTCCCGGCGGTCTTCGCGCTCAGCCTCGGCGTGCTGCAGATCCAGGACCAGATCGAGCACGCCTCGGGCTACGCCGAGATGGGCCGCGTGGTCACCGCGGCGGGGTCGGTGCGCACCACCGTCGGCCACCTGCAGGACGAGCGGACCCGTTCCGCGGAGTTCCTCGCGGGCGGCCACGTGGCGCCCCAGGCGCTGCAGGACCACTTCACCACCACCGACCGCGCGCTGGACCACCACCTCCAGGTCTTGCGCACCCACGTCGGCGACAACGTCGTGGTGCGGCTAGCCCGCCAGGACGCCGACCGCAAGACCGCCGAGATCCCGCAGCTGCGCAAGCAGATCCTCGGCACCCACCTCGACCCCGGGGTGGCGGTCAACTCCTACACCGAGATCATCGGCGCGCTGCTGGCGCTGGACCGGGCGCTGGTCAGCCAGATCTCCTCCGCCGAGCTGACCGCCACCGCGATCAGCGTGCACGAGCTGGCCAAGATCGGCGAAGAGGTGCGGCTCCAGCAGGCCGTGGTCCTCATGGGGCTGACCCGCGACCGCCTCAACGCCAGGGACATGGCGCTGCTCGGCTCCAGCGAGGCGCGGCGGGCCGCGGCGCTGCGCGAGTTCCGCGCCACCGCCGCCCCGCAGGAGCGGATGGCCTACGACCGGATGTACCTCAGGCCGGAGGTCTCCAGCCGCGAGACCACGCTGCAGACGGCGATGACCGAACGCAGGCCGGGCGAGTCCGAGCTGTCGGCGATGCAGGTCGCCCCGGCGATGTGGGACAGCCAGTCGCGGGCGGCGCTCAGCGCGCTCGGGGACATCCAGTCCCGCTTGGAACAGCGGTTGCACGACACGGCGTTCGCCCTGCAGGACAACTCCAGCAACCTCGCGGGCCTGGAGTCGGTGATCCTGCTGACCGCGCTGATGCTCGCGGGTGCGGTCGCCGTCCTGGTCGCCCGGCAGCTGCTGGTGTCGCTGGCGCTGCTGCGCCGCAGCGCGCTGGACACCGCCAGCACCCAGCTGCCGCAGGCGGTGTCGGACATCCTCGACGGGTACGACCCGGAGGAGATCGAGCAGGTGCCGGTGCACACCACCGAGGAGGTCGGCGAGGTCGCCAGGGCCTTCGACACCGTGCACTCCCAGGCGGTCGCCCTGGCCGCCGAGCAGGCCGGTCTGCGCCGCAGCTACAGCGACTCGTTCATCAACGTCTCGCGCCGCAGCCAGAGCCTCCTCGAACGCCAGCTCCGGCTCTTCGAGCAGCTCGAACGCGACGAGGAGGACCCCGACCAGCTCGCGACGCTGTTCCAGCTCGACCACCTGGCCACCCGGATGCGGCGCAACAACGAGAACCTGATGGTGCTCTCCGGGTCCGACCTCGCCCGCCGGTTCACCCGGCCGGTCCCGCCCGCCGACCTGGTGCGCGCGGCGGTCTCCGAGATCGAGCACTACCCGCGGGTCATCGTGCAGCCGCTGCCGGAGGCCAGGGTCCTCGGCTACGCGGCCGGCGACCTGGTGCGCCTGCTCGCCGAGCTGCTGGACAACGCCGCGAACTTCTCGGCGCCGCAGACGAACGTGATGGTCACCGGGCACCGGCGCGGCGACGGGGAGCTGGTGATCGACATCGTCGACCGGGGCATCGGCATGGGTGCCGACGAGCTGGACGCGGCCAACGACCGGCTCCTGAGCGACGGCGAGATCGAGCTGTCGACCTCCCGCCGGATGGGGTTGTTCGTGGTCGGCAGGCTGGCCGCCCGGCACGACATCGACGTCGAGCTGCACCCCGGCCCGGACGGCACCGGGCTGCGGGCCAGCGTCGGAGTGCGCGCGGAGCTGCTGGTCGAGCCGCCGCCGTCGACGGCGGCGGCCAGGGTCAACGGCGTCGTCCACAACGAGATGCCGGTGTCGCGGGCCAGGAGCGAGGACACCCTGGTCGAGGAGTTCGACTGGGACGCCGCCGAGCAGGACGCCACCGCGCATGAGACCGCCGGACACGACACCGCCGCACAGGCGCCTCCGGTGCGCAACGGCTTCCACCTGCTCAACCCGGAACCCGAAACCGAGGCGCGCGAACCGGTCATCCCCGCCCAGCCGTCCCCTCTCCCGCAACGGAGTCCTGGCGGTCACGGCAACAACGGGACGCCGCGGCACGAAAGCGTCAACGGCACACCGCAGCGCGCCACGAACGGCACGCCGCAGCACGAGAGCGCGGGTGGACCACCCCAGCACGCGGCCCCCGGCACCACCGCGTTCCAGCCCGGCGCCAACGGCGCGGTCTTCCAGCCCGGCGCCAACGGCGCGGCCCTCCATGGCGGTGCGAACGGCGCGGCCTTCCACGGTGGTCCGAACGGTGCGGTTGCCCACGGCGGTCCGAACGGTGCCGCTTTCCACCGCGGTGCCAACGGAACGCGGTTCCAGCACCGCGCCGGCGGGGCGCAGGCCGGCACGAACGGCGCGCGCTTGCACGGCGGCGCGAACGGTGCACCGCAACAGCACGCGGCGCCGGTGCAGAACGGCCACGACCTCCCGACGCCCATTTTCGACGACCTCGCGTCCGCCTGGTTCCAGGTCTCGCAACCACCGGACCCGGACGGCGTGGACGGTGCGGGCAGCAGCGTCCGGTGGCCCGCGCGTCCCGCCGACGACGCGGACATCGCCACGCACACGCAGAAGTTCCCGGCCGCGCGCCCGGATTCCGAGCTGCCGCCGGTCGCACCGGCCGACGTGTTCGGGACCGCGGGCGACGCGGCGGACGGCACCGGCACCAACTGGGCCTTCACCAACGACCAGGCCCGCCGCCGCGCCGAGGAAGTCTCGGCCGCCGAGCCGGAGGACTACACCTCGGTCGGCCTGCCCCTCCGCGTCCCGCGGGCCAACCTGGTCGCGGGCAGCGCCGCCGGCGCCCACAACGGCGATCCGTCGCTCCTGCAACGCGATCCCGACGCCGCACGGGGCAGGCTGTCCAGCTTCCAGAACGGCCTGCGCCGGGGCCGCCACCGGCACGAGCCCACCGCGCAGGCCGCACCGCCAGCGCCGGAACAGGCCCCGCGGCTCGCCCTGCCCGCACCGGCGCCGGTGCCCGACGGCAGCGACGAACCGACGGAGCTGGTGCACCCGGTCGAGATCGAGAACGCGCCCGCTCCCCCCGACGAAGAGGTCGACTACACCTCCGCCGGTCTGCCCCGCAGGAGCCCGCGCGCGCAACTGCTGCCCAGCGCGAGCGCGGCCGGCCAGCCGGCCGCGGCGCCGCGGCGCGACGCCGACCAGATGCGCGGCAGGCTCACCAGCTTCCAGCGCGGTGTCCGCGAGGGCAAGCACACCCTGCGCGAGCACGCCGACGGCACGGCCGAGTAGCGCCGGCGGCGGGGAGCACAACCAGTGAACAGGACAGGAGGCGGTATGAACCCCCATCAACCCCAGCCGAGCCAGTTCGGCTGGCTGGTCACCGACTTCACCGAGAGGGTGCCCGGGGTGGCGCACGCGGTGGTGGTGTCCGCGGACGGGCTGCTGCTCACCGCGTCGGCGAAGCTGCCGACCGACCGGGCCGACCAGCTCGCCGCGGTGGCCTCGGGCCTGCTGAGCCTCACCCAGGGCGCCGCGAGGTGCTTCGAGGCGGGTGCGGTCACCGAGACGGTGGTGGAGATGGAGCGCGGCCTCATGCTCCAGATGGCGATCAGCGACGGCTCGTGCCTGACGGTGCTGGCCGCACCGCATTGCGACATGGGGCTGATCGCCTACGAGATGGCCATGCTCGTGGAGCGCGTCGGCCAGATCCTCACCCCCGAACTGCGTTCCCAGTTGCAGGGCTCGAATCGAGTGATGACCGGTCAGTCGGTGTGAGGGCGCCATGACCACAGGTTCGGACTCACCAGGGCGGCGGTCGTCCGACGCCGACGCGATGGCCGAGGTCTTCAGCCGGTTCACCCTGGACAGCGGTCGCGGCCGCAGGCGGCACCGCGCCGCCGACGAGGGCACCCAGCCCCGCGGTGCCGTCCATTCCCGCGTCCCCGCGCATTCCCGCGGGGACGCCCAGCACCACGTGGCCGCGCGCGAGTTCGACCAGCCCGCCAACGAGACGCCTTGGCCCGCGGAGGAACCGCTGGAGGACGAGGAGGCCGCCGACGCGGCGGAACCGCCCCCGCACGACCAGGTCGAAGGCGGTGCGGAGTCGGCCGCGGCCACCTACATCCGGCCCTACGCCTGGACCGGCGGGCGCACGCGGTCGAACCACCGGCTGGAGCTGGAGACCCTGGTGTCCACCAGCGAGATGTGCCGGCCCGCGGTGCTGCAGCGGTTGGAGCACCACTCGATAGCCGGGCTCTGCCAGCACCCGCGGTCGGTGGCCGAGATCGGCGCGCTGCTGGGCGTGCCGCTGGGCGTCGTCCGGGTGCTGATCGGCGACATGGCGGACCTCGGGCTGATCACGGTGCACCGGACGGTCAGTGAGAACGGGAGCACCTCGCACCTGGACCTGATGGAGCGGGTGCTGAAGGGACTTCGCCGACTGTGATCCGCATGGCTCCGTACCACGTGGCATAGCACTCGACCCCTGAGATCACCTGATCCGACAAACCTGAGGTGGCCTGACCATGACATCTGAAACGCGTTCACGCCCCGCGCAGGCGCGCAGAACCGCGACGACGACCTCGGCGAAGATCGTCGTGGCCGGCGGCTTCGGAGTCGGCAAGACGACGTTCGTCGGTTCCGTGTCGGAAATCGTGCCGCTGACCACCGAAGCCGTGATGACCGAGGCGAGCCGCGGCATCGACGACCTGCGCGCCACGCCGAACAAGCAGACCACGACCGTCGCCATGGACTTCGGCAGGCTGTCGCTGGACTCCGACCTCATCCTCTACCTGTTCGGCACACCGGGGCAGCACCGGTTCTGGTTCATGTGGGACGACCTGGTGCGCGGCGCCATCGGCGCGGTGGTGCTGGTCGACACCCGCCGCCTCGCGGACTGCTTCTCGGCGATCGACTTCTTCGAGGACCGCGGGCTGCCCTACGTGGTCGGGCTGAACTGCTTCAACGCGCAGATGTACCACCGGATCGACGACGTCCGCGAGGCGATCGCGGTCGGCGCGCACGTCCCGATCGTCACCTGCGACGCGCGCAACCGCGAGTCCACCAAGCAGGCGCTGATCGTGCTCGTCGAGTACGCCATGCGGTGGTGGGTGCAGCGCGGTTCCTAGCCGCCAGCCGGAATGCGCGCAGCCAGGCGACTGCCGGCGCGTCACCGGCAGAGGCGCGCGCAAGGGAACTTCCCGCCGGGGGGACGAGAAAGTTCCCTTGCTGTCCGAGGAGTTGGGCAGCGCCGTCCGGTCCTGCCGCCACCGCGAGGCGGTGCCGATGACCGAAAACCGGTGCTGCGACAGGGGAATCACCTCCTTTCCCGTCACCCGCCGTACGGGAGCTCTCCCTCCGGCCAGTACGGGCGCTGCTGCTGCTGGGGGTAGGGGTTCTGCTGCGGCGCTTCGCCGGACGTGGTCTGGGGTGCCCTGTCCTCGACGCTGCCGAGCGTCACCTCGACCTGCCGCGGGTTCTCACCGCGGGAGTCGCCCACCGTGAGCGTGACCTTCGAACCCGGCGCGTGCGCGCCGATCTGCGCCATCAGGTCCGTGAACGCGGTGACGGACTTGTCCCCGACCTTCAGGATCGTCTCGCCCTCCTTGATCCCGGCCTCGTCCGCCGCGCCGCCCGCGACGACCTGACTGACCGTGGCGTGCCCCTCGACGCCGTCGGTTCCCGTGACGCCGAGCTGCGGCTTGGTCGCCACGCCCTTGGCCATGATCTCGTCGGCCACCCGGGCGGCGGTGTCGACCGGGATGGCGAAGCCGAGCCCGATGTTGCCCGCCGACGAGCCGCGCCCTCCGCCCTGGCCGGACAGGATGCTGGAGTTGATGCCGATCACCTGGCCGTCGAGGTTGACCAGCGGGCCACCGGAGTTGCCCGGGTTGATCGAGGCGTCGGTCTGGATGCCGTTGTAGACGACGGCTTCGCCGTTGTCGCCGGAGACCTCGACGGTCCGGTCCATCGCGCTGACGATCCCGGAGGTGACGGTGCCCTCCAGCCCAAGCGGCGAGCCGATCGCCACCACCGGCTGCCCGACCTTCAGCGCGGAGGACTTGCCGAGCTGGGCGGGCACGAGCCCGTCGACCTGGTCGAGCTTGATCACGGCGAGGTCGTAGGACGGCGCGGTGCCGACCACTTTCGCCGAGGTCTTGCGGCCGTCCGAGAGCGTCACGGTGATCTCGCCCTGGTCCGCGACGACGTGGTTGTTGGTCAGCACGTAGCCGTCGGCGGTGAGCACCACCCCGGTGCCCTCCGAGCCGCCGGTGCGGGACTTCACCGAGATGTCCACCGTGCTGGCCGAGACCTTCTCCGCGGCGAACTGCGCGGTGCCGGTCTGCGCGCTGACCTGCCGGCCCTGGACGGGGTCCTGCTGGCTCAGCGGCGAGGTGCCGCCCGTCCCCTGGGCGAGCAGGTACCCGCCGCCGGTGCCCGCCGCGCCGCCGACCAGACCGGCTATCAGCGCGGCCGCGACTATCCCGCCGCTCACGCGTCTGCTCTTGGGCGGTGGCGGCGCCGGAGCGGTGTGCTGGAAGGCCGGCCCAGCGGGCGTGGTGCCGGGTCCGTGCTGGGAGGCGTCGTGGTTGTGGGGCGCTGGCGTCTCGTCTGGTCTCATGCGGCTGACAGTGCCCGCCGATGCTGAGAACAAGCTATGGATTCCCTGTCGAATCCCACCCCAAGTCGGGCGTGGTGGTGCCGGATTCTCACAGGTTGCGCTCCGCTCCGGCGACGTCGGAGTTCCTGACGCGGTAGCGGAGGTACACCGTGCCGGCGTCGAAGCGCCGTTCTGCAAGCAGCTCCAGATCGAGGCGGAGGCCGTCGGGCAGCGCGCGCGTACCGCCGCCGACCACGACGGGCGTGACGAACAGGTGGCATTCGTCGACCAACCGGGCCCGGAACGCGTGCTCGGCGAGACCTGGTCCGCCCACGATGAGGTCCCGCTTCGCCGCCGCCTTCATGCGGTGGACGGCCTCCGGGTCGAACTCGCGCTCCATCCGGGTGCGGGCGGTGGACACCGCCTCCAGCGTCGTGGAGTACACGACCTTGTCGGCCGACCGCCAGATCTCGGAGAACTCCTCCGAGAGCGGCGACTGATCGGGCAGCGCCTCCGGGTCGTCCCAGCCCGCCATCGTCTCGTACATCCGGCGCCCGTAGAGGTAGGTGCCCGCCGAGCGCTCCAGGTCGTTGATGAAGGCGTGCACCTGCGCGTCCGGCACGGCCCAGTCGAAGTTCCCCTTCTCGTCGGCGATGTAGCCGTCGAGGGAGGTGATCGCCGAGTAGACCAGCACGCCCATGCTCAGCCCCTTCTCCGCCACCGGACCGGACCGCCGCCGGCCCACAACCGCTGCCGGACGCAGGCCCCGGCGCGCCACCCACCAGCGTGGATGGACGTTGCGCAGGATGCTACCGGCGCGGGACGACACCACGCGCACGCGAAAGCCGTGGAGCCGCAGCGTTCCGGCCTGTTGAAGAACAGGGGTGGAATTCGCGGCGACCGGCAGGCAACATGCCAGGCATCGACGGCCCGGTAGGAGGTGTCGTGGTCGGCAACGCGCAGCGGCAGGTGCTGGTCACCGCCGAGCGGATCGTGACGGCGGCCGACGGCCGGGCCTCCCCGTACGCGTCCGGGCCGCGCCCCGCGCTGCTGTTGCTCGGTGAACGCGTCGTCGCCACCGGGGACCTCGATGCGCTGCGGAAACGAGCCCCCGAGGCGGAGCTGGTCGACCTCGGCGCCGCCACGGTCGTCCCGGGTTTCAACGACGCCCACCAGCACCTGACGATGACGGCGGCCAACCTGCGCGGCGTGGACCTGTCCACTGCGGACTCCGCCGGTGAGCTCCTCGGCGCGCTCCGCGAACGTGCCCGCTCGGCCGACCCGGGCGAGTGGGTTCTCGGCACCCGCTACGACCACGGGCGGGCCACCGGCGGCACCCCGCTGACCCGCTGGGACCTCGACGAGCTCGGTTCGTCGCACCCGGTGCTGCTGATCAACGTCGGCGCGCACTGGGGTGTGCTGAACTCGGCGGGCCTGCGTGCGGCGGGGCTCTCCGACGACAGCGAGGACCCCGTCGGCGGCGAGCTCGTCCGCGACGCCGCGGGGCGGCTGACCGGCGTGGTCCACGAGCAGGCGTTGTTCGACCTGGCGTACCCGTCGCTGGCGCGGCGTCCCACGGTGCTGCCGCGGCAGGACGTCGAGTCCGGGCTGCGGCACCTCGAGCAGACGTTCCGGGCGCTCAACGCGGCGGGCATCACCAGCGTCGGCGACGCCATGGTCGGCCCGGACGAGCTCGCCCTGCTCCAGGAGGCGCGCGGGCGCGGCCGGCTGACCGCCCGGGTCAACGCCCTGCTGACCTACCCCCACGTCGACACCTTCCACGCCGCCGGGCTGCGCACCGGTTTCGGCGACCACTGGCTGCGCGTCGGCGGTGTCAAGGCGTTCGCCGACGGTGCCGTGGCCGGTGGGACCTGCCTGGTCGAGCAGCCGTTCGAGGGTACCGAGGACCACGGGATCCAGACGTTGAGCCAGGACGAGCTGGAGGAGCTGGCGCTGCGCGTCCACGGCGCGGGCAGCAGGCTGGCGATCCACGCCAACGGCGACCGCGCGATCCGGCACGTGCTCACAGCGCTGGAGCGCGCTCGGGAACGGACACCGCGCCCCGGCCTGAAGCACCGGATCGAGCACTGCTCCATCGTCGACGACGACATCCTCGCGCGCATGACAGCGCTCGACGCCATCGCGGTGCCCTTCGGCAGCTATGTCGCCTTCCACGGCGACAAGCTGCTCGACTACTACGGCGCGGACCGGCTGGAACGGATGTTCGCGCACCGCGCCCTGCTCGACGCGGGCGTTGCGGTGGCCGGCTCCAGCGACTTCCCCTGCGGGCCGTACGAACCGCTGGTCGCGCTGGCCAGCTGCGTCACCCGGCAGTCCACGGCAGGCCGGACTTCGGGCCGGGTGCTCGGCGGCTCGCAACGCATCACGCCGCTGGAAGCGCTGGGGCTCTACACGACCGGGTCCGCGCACGCCTCGGGCGAGGCGGAGCACAAGGGGCGGCTGCTGCCCGGGTACCTCGCGGACTTCGCAGTGCTGTCCGAAGACCCGCTGGAAGCGGACCCGCACCGGCTCCCGGGAGTCCAGGTGCTCCAGACCTGGGTCGGCGGACGACCCGTGTGGCGGCAGGACGACCCGAGCTGAGCGCGGATGCCGGGAACCACACGCGCGCGAGGACCGCAAGGGCAGCCCCACGGCGAGCAGGAGGTAACGATGTTCGAAGGCCGGAGATCGCTGTGGTGGCTGCTGGGGCCGGTGGTGCTCTACCTGCTGGCCCTGCCGCTGTACAACAGGGTCGATCCCGTGGTGCTCGGACTGCCCTTCTTCATGTTCTGGACGCTGATGGCGACCGTCCTCACGCCGGTCTGCATCTGGCTCGCCGCGCGCAGCGATCCACTGTGGGCGGCGGATCGCGACCGCGAGCGGGGAACGGGCGACACGGGGGCCGCCTCGGATGCCCCGGCCGACTCGGAAGGTGATGTCCGGTGAACGCCAACGCCACCGTCTCGGTCGGGATCTTCGCGCTGTTCATCGTCGCCGCCGTCGCGCTGGGGCTGCTGTCGCTGCGCGGCCGGGACAAGGCGAACCTGGCCGAGTGGTCGGTGGGCGGCCGCAGCCTCGGCGTCGTCCTGATCTTCGTGCTGATGGCGGGCGAGACCTACACGAGCTTCAGCTACCTGGGCGCCGCGGGCTGGGCCTACGACTACGGCATGCCGGTGTTCTACCTCGTCGCCTACCTGGCGATCGGTTTCGCGGTGGGTTACGTGGTCGGCCCGATCCTCTGGCACTACGCGCACCGCCACCACCTGCACAACATCACCGACATCACCTCGCACCGCTTCGACTCCCCGTGGCTCGGCGGGGCGGTCGCCGTGCTGACGACGGTGTTCCTGCTCCCCTACATCCAGCTCCAGATCACGGGCATGGGCGTGGTCGTCTCGACGATCAGCTACGGCACGATCAGCCTCGGCGTCGGCTACGTGGTCGCGTTCGTGGTGGCAGAGGCTTTCATCATCGCGTCCGGGCTGCGCGGCAGCGCCTGGGTCTCGATCCTCAAGGACGGCCTGGTGATCATCACACTGCTGGTCGTCTTCGTGTACGTGCCGCTGCACTACTTCGGCGGGTTCGGCCCGCTGCTCGACCGGCTGGTGGCCGAGCGTCCGCAGTGGCTGATGCTGCCAGGGCAGGGCAAGGAGTCGCTGGGCATGCTGTGGTTCGCCACCACCGGCCTGCTCAACGGCGTGGTGTACACGATCTTCCCGACGACCGTGGCCGGCTACCTGGGCGCCAGGAGCCCCGCCGTGCTGCGGCGCAACGCGATCATCATGCCCTTCTACCAGGTGCTGCTGTTCGTGCCGATCCTGCTCGGCCTGGCCGCGGTGTTCGTCGTGCCCGGGCTCGGCGACTCGAACCTGGCGATGTTCGAGCTGGTCGTCGACTCGATGCCCGCCTGGCTGGTCGGACTGGTCGGAGTGGCCGGAGCGCTGTCGTCGATCGTGCCGATGGCGGTGTTCATGCTGGTCATCGGCACGATGTGGGGCCGGTCGATCCTCGGTGCCCACCCGCGCACGGCACCGCACCAGAAGCGGCTGTCGCAGCTGGTCACCTTCCTGGTCGGGCTGCTCGCGCTGGTCTTCACCTTCGCCTCGCCCACGACCCTGGTGCAGCTTTCGGTGCTGTCCTACCAGGGCCTGGCGCAACTGCTGCCCGTCGTGCTGGTCGGGCTGCTGTGGCGGCGGATGTCCACGGCGGGCGCGGCGTCGGGCCTGGCCGCCGGGGTGGCCGTCGTGGCGGTGCTGGTGGTGACCGGCAACGATCCGCTGCTCGGGATCAACGCCGGGCTGCTCGGCCTGGTGGTCAACTTCGCGGTGAACGTGGCGGTGAGCCTGGCCCGGCCCGCCGACACCCCGGCGGACCGCCTCGCGGTCCCCGAGCTCCGGGAGGCACCGTCGGCTCGGGTGTGAGGCCGCCGGGGTTCGCGGCCGGTGGCGGTCAGCCTCGGGTGGGTGCGGCGTGTTCGGTGTCGGAGCTTTCGAGCACGACGTTCCCGCCGATGTCGACCGGCCGGTCGGCGGCTACCGGGCGGGCGGTCGGGAACCACCTCCGCCCGATGGCCATCGCCGCGTCCATCAGGGCGCCGACGTGTTCGAACGAGTAGGGCGACAAGCCGATCACCGACGGCGCGGGCATCACGTACAGCTCGCACTTGGCCGCGTTGACCTGCATGTCCAGTCGCGCCGCCGCGACCATGGCGGCGCCCATGGCGGCGCCGTTGACACCGGTGATCGACTTCGGCGGGCTCTGCGGCGGCGGCCACGTGGCCACCGTGCCGACGCCGCGCCTTCGCCGGTCGAACTCGAACGGCTCGCTGCCGCCGCAGGGCAGGACGTAGACCCGCTCGGCACCCTGTTCGACGGCCCGGCTGATGGGCATGAACGCGGCGGGACCACCGTCCACCAGCCACCGGTCGCCCACCTTGATCGGCGGGAACATCCCGGGGATCGAGCAGGACGCCACGAGCGCGGGCAGCGCAGGACCCCGGTCGAAGTAGACGGCCTCACCGCTGTCGATGTCGGTCGCGGTGACCGTCAGCGGGATCCGGGCGTCCTCCAGCCGCCGGTACGGCAGGGTCTGGTACAGCCAGCGTGCGAGCCCGCGGTTGCTCATCAGGTGGTTGGTGAGACCGAGCTTGCCCGCGAGGATGCGCATCGGCTGGATGGCGAACACGTCCGAACGCCGCATCGACAGCCACACCTCGCGCAGCTTCTCCGCGCCCCGGGCGGTGGGGTCGCCGGCCAGCCATGCGGCGTTCAGGGATCCGACCGACGTGCCGATGACCGCGTCGGGCGCCTCACCCGCTTCGAACAATGACGTCACAAGGCCGGCCTGAATCGCCCCGAAGGTGGAGCCGCCCGGCAGAACCCACACCGTCCGCATCCGCACGGTCCTCTCTGCTCGTCCTCCACATCGAGGCTAGCCGCGCTCCGCTGTTCCGGTGTTCAGTCGTCGCCCGGATCACCTCGACGGCGCCCGCGCTTCACCTCGCTCCGGCGCTTCTTGCCCGCGAGCCTGCGGTGCTGCGAGGCGCGCGTCGGCTTGGTCGCCCGCCGCTTCCGCGGTGGCGGCGCCACGGCCTCGGCGAGCAGAGCCGCCAGGCGCTCGCGCGCGGCCTGCCGGTTGGCCAGTTGTGAGCGGTGTTCGGATGCGGCGATGGTGACGACGCCGTCGACCAGCCGGTGGCCGAGCCGCTCCACCGCCCTGCGGCGCAGCTCGTCGGGCAGCGAGGGCGTGCGGGCGAGGTCGAAGGACAGCTCCACGCGGGAGTCGGTGGTGTTCACGCCCTGACCACCGGGTCCGGAGGACCGGGAGAAGCGTTCGGACAGCTCGGCGGCCGGGATCGCCAACCGCCGAGTGACGGGCAGGTCGTCGGCCATGCTCCAAGCATGCCCCACGGGAGGGTCAGGAGAGGCCGGTGGGGAAGAAACGGCGGGGGGGGGCTTCCCGCGGGTCAGACGGGCAGCGGCGCCGGGGACGGCCAGTCGGCGAGTGCGCGCGCACGCCGCCGCGCACGCACCGACGACGCCAGCAGGCGCAGCGTCTCGGCGGTGTCGTCCCAGCTCATGCACGCGTCGGTGATGCTCTGGCCGTAGGTCGGGCACCTGCCGGCGACGACTTCCTGCCGCCCCGCGACGAGGAAGCTCTCCAGCATGACGCCCCGGATCGCGTTCTCCCCGGCGGCGATCCGGCCACCGATGTCGGCGGCCACCTGCTTCTGGCGCACGTGGCTCTTGCCGCTGTTGCCGTGGCTGGCGTCGATCACCACGCGGCCCGGCAGCTCGGCGGCGCCGAGCAGGGCCGACAACCGCGCGACGGACTCCGGCCCGTGGTTCGGCCCGTCGGCACCGCCACGCAGGACGACGTGCGCATCGGGATTGCCGGAACTCCGGACCAGGTCGGCCGAGCCCTGCTCCCCCACCGCGGCGAAGACGTGCGGGGCCGCCGCCGCGAGCACCGCGTCCACCGCGACCTGCAACGATCCCCCGGTCCCGTTCTTCATCCCGATCGGCATGCCAAGGGCGCTGGAGAGCTGGCGGTGGACCTGGCTCTCCACCGTCCGAGCCCCGATCGCGCCGTAGGACACGAGGTCGGCGAGGTAGGCGGCGGTGACGGGGTTGAGCCACTCGGTTGCGGCGGGCAGACCGAGGCGGTCGAGCTCCAGCAGCACCCGCCGGGCGACGCGGAGACCTTTCGCCTGGTCGAGCTGCCGTCGAGATCAAGATCCCCGACCAACCCGGTCCACCCGACCGTCGTACGGGGCTTCTCGAAGTAGGCGCGCATGACGACAAGCAGTTCGTCGCGGAACTCCTCGGCGAGCCCCGACAGGCGGGCGGCATAGGCGAGCGTCGCCTCCGGGTCGTGCACCGAGCACGGCCCTGTGACGACCAGCAACCGGTCGTCCCGACCGCCGAGCACCCCGGCAATCCCGGCTCGCGCCTCCCGCACACGCGCAACGGTCGCCGGAGAAGCCGGGAGCTCGGCACGGATCACAGCCGGAGCGGGAAGCGTCGCACGCAACACCGCCGGGGGCCTGGGGGCGGCGAGCGCCCCAGTAACCACCCACCCAAAGCGACCCGCAAGGCCAAGGCGACCATCCCGAAAACCCGCGCGCCCCCGCCCTCAAAGCGACCCGCCAGCCCCGCCGGATGCGCCGCAAACCCACGCGCCCCCGCCCCTAAAGGAAGCCGCAAGGCCACGCCGACCATCCCGAAACCCACGCGCCCCCGCCCTCAAAGCGCCTCACAAGGCCAGCGCAACCCAAAGCCGCTACTCCACCACCCCCCAGCCCTCAACCCCACCCGGCACCGGCCCGTCGTGGGAGTAAGGCGTGCGCGTGAAGATGAAAGTGTTCAGGTCGAGGTGGGTGGGCGTGCCGTTCTCGTCCCGGCCGATGCGCAGGGGTTCGCCCGCGTAGTAGCCGTCGAGGCCGGTCCACGTTCCGTCGCCGTTCGGGCGGAAGCGGGATGCGCGGCCCTTGCCCTGCCAGGGCACCAGGTCGAGCAGTCCGTCGGGCAGGACGCGGAGCACGTGCGGCGAGGGCCCCCAGTACCACTGCCCGGTCAGTTCGAGCAGGTCGAGGTCGATGTCGGAGCGGGGTTCCCAGGGGTCGGGGATGCGCGGCTCGTGGTGGTCGAGGATGTCCAGCAGGTCGAGCGCCAGGGCCGAGCCGACGCCCGCGGTCGTGTTCGCCATGAACACCACGCCGGTGTTGTCCGCCGGGTCCATCAGCATGGTTGCGAGGAACCCGGGCATCGAGCCGGTGTGCCCTGCGAGTCGGCGGCCGCTGTGCCGGAAGAGCTGGAGCCCGAGGCCGAATCCGCCGCGCCACTCGTTGCCGTCGTCCACCGCTCCCGGCGCGCGCATCTCGGCGACCGTGTCGGGGTGCAGCACCCCGGCGGTGTCGCCGTTGACGAAGCGCAGCCAGCGCGCCATGTCGTCGACGGTGGACCAGAGCTGCCCGGCCGGGGCCATGGCGCCGGCGTCCTCCGCAGGTTCGGGCATGAGGACGTCCGCCCACGGGTGCACGGCCCAGCCCTTCGCGTGCGGCGCCTCGGGAGCGAGGGTCGTGCGGTTCATGCCCAGCGGCTCCAGGATCTCCGCCCGCATGGCCTCCGCCCAGCTCGTGCCGCGCAGCCTGGCCACCAGTTCGCCCAGCACGCCGAAACCGACGTTGGAGTAGTGGAAGGTGTGCCGGGGAGCCGGCCGGAGCGCGTCGTCGTCGATCGTCGACAGCAGCTCCTCCGCGCTGCCGCCTGGGGTGCGCTCCCACCACGGGCCATCCGGCTCGGCGGTCAGGCCGCTGGAGTGGGTGAGCAGCTCGGTGATGCTGCGGTTGCCGATCGAGGTGCCGGGTACGTGGTCGTCGAGCTTGTCGGCGAGGTCCAGCCTGCCCTCGTCGCGCAGGCGCATCACCAGCACGGCGATGAAGGTCTTGGTGATCGAGCCGACGCGGTACTGCGTGTTCGAGGTGGGGGCGGCGTCACCGACCCGCCCCCTGGTTCCCACCCAGATCGTCCGGCCGTCGCGGACCAGTCCCGCGATCAGCGAAGGAACGCGCCCTTCGCGCTGTTCCACTGCCAGGCGCCGCAGCAGCGCGCGCTCGGTCGTAGGGAGCAAGCTCGTCAACATGGCGCCATGCTTTCACGATGTGGACGGGTTCCTCGATCGACAGCCTTGCCATCCGGGGGACGGCGCGTAGCCTCTGAACTGCCGATGGTCCATCACATCCGAGAGGTCCCGGGCGTGGTGAGGCAGGAGGGAACCCGGTGCGAGCCCGGGGCCGCCCGGCGGCGGTGTGGCCTGCCACCGGTGTGCACGCGACGTGTGCGCTGGTCCGAGGTCTGCCTCGACCCGCGGCGCATTCTGCGCTGCCGCTGGGGAGGACCGGACGTGCATCGCCGCGTCCCGATCCGCGCTGGGTTCTCGAGCCCGCGAGGAGAGAGCTTTGAGCAGCAGGATCGGATCAACCGTGCTCGGCCACCCGCGAATCGGCCCGCGCCGGGAGCTCAAGCGCGCGCTGGAGGGCTACTGGGCGTCGCGAAGCACCGAGGCGGAGCTCAGGGAGGTCGCGCGTTCGCTGCGCGCCGGCACCTGGCGGGAACTGGCCGCCGCGGGGCTGGACTCGGTGCCGGGCAACACCTTCTCCTACTACGACCAGGTGCTCGACACCGCTGCGACCTTCGGTGCGGTGCCCCGCCGGTTCGCCGAACTGGGCCTCGGGCCGCTGGACACCTACTTCGCGATGGCACGCGGGGTCGAGTCCACGCCGCCGCTGGAGATGACCAAGTGGTTCGACACCAACTACCACTACCTGGTGCCGGAGATCGGCCCCGGCACCACGTTCTCCCTCGCCGACCGGACCGCGGTCGAGGACTACCGCGAAGCGGCGGCGGACGGGGTCGGCACGCGGCCCGTCGTCGTGGGCCCGCTGACCTTCCTCCTGCTGTCCAAGTCCGCTGAGGACGCGCCGAAGTCCTTCCGGCCGTTGGACAAGCTCGACGAGCTCGTCCAGCGCTACGCCGAGCTGCTCACCGAGCTGCACGACGCGGGCGCCGGTTGGGTCCAGCTCGACGAACCGGCGTTCGCCGCCGACCGCACTCCCGAGGAACTGGAGCTGCTGCGCGGCGCCTACCGGACGCTGTCGCAGCTCGATCGGCGCCCGGACATCCTGGTGGCGACCTACTTCGGCGACCCGGGCGACGCGCTGCCGACGCTGGCTTCCACCGACGTCGAGGGAATCGCCGTCGACCTTGTCAGCAACGCATCCACTGTGGACAGTCTGGCCCGGGTGGACGGGTTGCGCTCCAAGACCTTGGTGTCAGGACTGGTCGACGGCCGCAACGTCTGGCGCACCGACCTGGACGCGGCGCTCGGCACGGCGGCCGCCCTGCTCGAGGTGGCGGGCGAGGTCGCGGTCAGCACCTCGTGCTCCCTGCTGCACGTGCCCTACGACGTCGACGCCGAGGCGAACCTCGACCCGCACGTCCGGCCCTGGCTGGCGTTCGCGAAGCAGAAGGCGGCCGAGGTCGTCACCCTCGGCCGCGCGCTGCGCGAAGGGCGCGACTCGGTCGCCGATGAGCTGGCCGCCGCGCGCAACGCCGTCCAGGACCGCAGGTCCTCCGAGCGGCTGCGCGACAACCGGGTGCGCGGACGGCTGGACGCGCTCAGCGCCGACAGCTACCGGCGAAGCCCCTACGACGCGCGCCGCGCCGCCCAGCGGCGGACGCTGGACCTGCCTCCGCTGCCGACCACGACCATCGGTTCCTTCCCGCAGACCCCCGACGTTCGCAAGGCACGCGCCGCGCTGCGCAACGGCTCCATCGACCAGGCCGCCTACGACCAGCGGATGCTGGAGGAGATCAGCCGGGTCATCGCCCTCCAGGAAGCGCTCGGCCTGGACGTGCTCGTGCACGGCGAACCCGAGCGCAACGACATGGTGCAGTACTTCGCCGAGCACCTGGACGGCTTCGTCAGCACCGAGAACGGCTGGGTGCAGTCCTACGGGTCGCGCTGCGTGCGGCCCCCGATCCTCTTCGGCGACGTGTCGCGCCCGGAGCCGATCACGACGCGGTGGGCCGAGCGGGCGCAGCGGCTGACCGAGAAGCCGGTGAAGGGCATGCTCACCGGTCCGATCACCATCCTCGCGTGGTCCTTCGTGCGCGACGACCAGCCGCTCGGCGAGACCGCCGCGCAGGTCGCGCTGGCCATCCGCGACGAGGTGCGCGACCTGGAGGCCGCCGGAATCCGCGTGATCCAGGTGGACGAACCCGCGCTGCGGGAACTGCTGCCGCTGCGCGCCGAACAGCACGAGGACTACCTCGACTGGGCGGTGGGCTCGTTCCGGCTCGCCACCTCGGGAGTCGCCGACCGCACCCAGGTCCACACCCACCTGTGCTACTCCGAGTTCGGCGAGGTGATCGACGCTATCGTCGCGCTCGACGCCGACGTCACCAGCATCGAGGCCGCGCGCTCGCGCATGGAGGTCCTCGACGACCTCAACGCCGTCGGGTTCGGGCGGGGCGTCGGTCCCGGTGTCTACGACATCCACTCGCCGCGCGTGCCGAGCACCGAGGAGATCGAGGGACTGCTCGCCGCCGCCCTCCGGTCGGTGCCCGCCGAACGGTTGTGGGTCAACCCCGACTGCGGGCTGAAGACCCGCGGCTACGCCGAGGTGGAGCCTGCGTTGCGCAGCATGGTCGAGGCGGCGGCGCGCATGCGCGCCGACCTGGCCTGATCCGCGGGAGGCATCCATCGGCGACTTGCTCAGCCGCCACTCAGACAACCTTGGCAAGATAAGCGCGTGAACGCAGAGCGCGATCGAGTGGACGTCCGCGGCGTGGTCGGCTTCGTCGCCATCGCCTACCTCCCGGCATGGCTGATGACGCTCCCGCTGTGGCTGACCGGCCAGGGCCTGACCTGGGCGTGGTCGCCGCTGGTGCTCGTCGCCATGATGTTCATGCCCGCCGTGGCGGCCCTCGTGGTGAACAGGTGGATCAGCCCGCGGCCGAAACCGCTGCGCGCCACCGGGCTCACGAACCCGGGCGGGATCAGGAAGTGGTGGCGCTACGCGCTGCTGGCGTGGCTGGCCCCGCCCGCGACCATGTTCGTGGCGCTGGTCGTCGGCTACATGCTCAACTTCTACGAGGCGGACTGGACCGGGTTCTCCGGCCTCGCCGAGCAACTCCAGGGCGGCGTCGTCGGCTCGGCGCCGCAGGCGGCAGGCACCCTGGCTCTCGGCCAGATCGCGCAGGTCTTCCTGCTCGGCTGGCTCAACGTGATCCCTGCCCTGGGCGAGGAACTCGGCTGGCGCGGCTACCTGGTGCCCGCGCTGCTCCCGCTCGGGCAGCCGGGGGCGCTGCTCACCAGCGGCGTGCTCTGGGGCCTGTGGCACGCGCCGGTGCTCGTGCTCGGCTACAACTACCCCACCGTGCCGGTGGTCGTGTCGTTCATCATGATGACCTGCTTCTGCGTGCTGGTGGGCGCGCTGCTGAGCTGGCTGCGGCTCGCCGGCGGCAGCGTGTGGCCCGCGGCCATCGCCCACGGTTTCCTCAACGCCTCGGCCGGTCTCTCACTGGTTTTCAGTGCGGCGGGGCACCCGGTCGACAACGTCTCGGCGGGCCTGCTCGGCTGGACCGGCTGGCTCGTCCTGGTCCTGCTCATCCTGACCCTGGTGATGTTCGACAAGCTGCCCGTCCGCATCGAGCAGCCGAAGGAGGAGGGCATCAGCCGAGGCGTCCAGCGCCGCAGCCGCCGATGACCGCGAGCCTCGGCAGCCGCGTGTCAGGCCGCCCCGGCCTTGTCCTCGCGGGAGGCCGCGCGCTGGACACCTGAAGGGGTCCTCGCCGTGAGGCGCCTCGTCGCAGCCCGCGCGTATCCGGCGGCGAACTCGGCGCACGAAGCCGTCGCGCACACCGCCCGCGCGGTGCGGGTCGCGCGGAAGATGTCGTGCCCGGACCTCGTGATCCGCTCCAGGCCGTGCTGCCCCAGGCGCACGTAGAGGCGGGGAAGCTCCCTCATGCTGGGGTGCACCGAACGCCACCAGTCGGCGGCCTGGGCGAAGTGCAGCCGCGCGCGCTCGGCCTCGAAACGGACCAGTTCGCGCAGCGGTTCGGTCATCCGCCCGCTCCGCGCCGCCTCCGCCAGGTCGTCGGTGCTGATCCCGAACGCGTCCAGGTCCTCCAGCGGCAGGTAGCAACGGCCGTCCTCGATGTCCTCGCGCAGATCGCGCAGGTAGTCGGTGAGCTGGAGCCCGGCGCTCGCGTGGATCGCGTGGACGGCGCAGTGCTCCGTGCCGTGCGGGGGATGCGACAGCAGCGCGTTGACCCACAGACCGTTGTGCCCGCACACGGCGTCGACGTAGCGCCGCAGGTCCGTGTAGGTCGGGTAGTGCGTGACGCGCAGATCGGTCGCGATGGTGTCCATGAACTCCCGCACCGATTCCCGCGGTACGTCCCACGTGCGCACGAGGGCGCGAAGGCACGTCCGAGCTGCCGGCCGAGGTGGTGCTGGGGACTGGCCGGCGCGCTCGGCCGCGGCGCACCCGTCTCCAGCAGCTCGAAGAACTCGCTCGCGTGGGCGTCGTAGCCCACGATGCGCTGCGACACGGGCTGGTGCGGATCGTCGACGAGGTCGTCGACGTAGGTGACGAACCCGATCAGGGCTTCCCAGTGCGGACGACGGCCGGGAGGCAGGAGCAGCCGGACGGGGTGGGCGGGCTTGGCGCGCCTGCGAAGGAACTCACCCGCGGTCTCGTACGCGCCGCACAGCTACGGATCGGTCAGGCCGGCCGCCCGGATCTCCCTCGCACTCATCCGCAGCTCTTTCCGGGCGTCTGGTCGCGGACGCCGCGAGAGATGTTCCGCAGCGGAGCAAAGCGCGTCCGCACGACCCCGGCAGCGCGCTCTGCCAATACCTCCCGACGAGTGGTCGTTTTCACCGACCTGCGCCGGCTCGGACGTCGAAGCATTCCTGCTCGCCCACGCATTGCGAGGCGGCCACCCGAAACTCCGCCCCCGAACGCGAAGCGGGGGTCTTCCCGCCCCTGGCGGAAAGACCCCCGCGAACTACTGCGAAACGCCCCTTACCTCGGGGGAGCCGCCGGCGGCGGCGCCGGGGCACCCGGCAGCGGCGCGGACGGCAAGCCCTCGTGGATCCTCGTCATGGCGTCGAACCAGGTGCGGGCAGGCACCTTTCCGCCGTAGATGTTGCCGCCGTGCTTGCCGCACAGGTACGGCGGTGCGTCACCGCCGCCGTCGCAGATGCCCTGCGGGCTGTTGCCGTCGGCGTAGGTCAGCACCGCGCCGGCCATCTGCGGGGTCGCCGCCAGGAAGCCCGCCGACTTGTGCTCCTGCGTCGTACCGGTCTTGCCGATCATCGGCCGGTTCCAGCCGACCGCCTGGGCGGCCTGGCGGGAGGTGCCGTCGGTGTCGTCCTTGCTCATGCCCTGTGCGAGCTGGTTGGCGACGTGCGGTGCGATCGCCTGCTCGCAGGCGCCTTCGTTGAGCGGCACGATGTTGCCGTTGCGGTCCTTGACCTCCTCCAGCGGAGTCGGCGGGCAGTAGACGCCGTCGCTCATGATCGTCGCCGCGACGTTGGAGAGCTCCAGCACGCTGGTCGGGGTGTAGCCCAGGGTGAACGCGCCCCGGTTGCCCTTCTTGATCACCTCTGCCTGCGACGGACCGTTCGAGCCGTCGTCCTTGAGGGTCTGGCCGCTGGAGTTCACGCCGAGCATGCCGTGCCGCAGCCCGAGGCGAGCGGCCATGTCGACGACGTTGCTGAGCCCCGCCCGTTCCTGCAGCGCGACGAACGCGGTGTTCGGCGACGTCGCCAGCGCCATCTGGAGCGTCCGCGGGCCGGGCTGCACACCGTCGGCGTTGCCGACCGTGTAGGGCGCGGTGCCGTTCTTGTAGACGCGCGAGGTGTAGGACGGCGGGACGTCGATGACGTCGTAGGGGCTCATGCCCTGCTCCATGGCCGACGCCGCCGTGAACACCTTGTAGATCGAGCCCGCACCGAACGGCTGGACCCGGCTGACGATGTCGTAGGCGCTCTGGCCCTTGCTCAGGTCGTTGCCGAAGTCGCGGTTGGCGACCAGCGCCCGCACCTTGTGCTTGTCCTTGCCCGGCTGCACGACCGACATCACGTTCGCGATGCCCTCGGTCTGGGTCGGGACCTGCTTCTGGGCGGCCTGCTTGGCCGCGTCGCTGGACTTGCGGTCGAGCGTGGTGCGGACCGTGTAACCGCCGGTCTTGAGGTCGTCTGAGTCGATCCCGAGCCGCTCCAGGTAGTCCTTGACGTAGCTGCAGAAGAAGCCGTCGGTGGTGCCGTCGCCGAGGCCGACGCAGCCGTTCGGCGGGCGGCCGAGCGGGGACATCACGCCGAGCGGCTCCTTCTTGGCCTGTTCGGCGTCCTGCGGGGTGATGCGGATGTTGTTGTTCGGGTCGGCCATCAGGTCGATCACCAGGTTGCGGCGGGCCATCGCGTCGGCCGGGTTGCTGTTGGGGTTCAGCGAACCGGGCTGGTTGACGATGGCGGCGAGCAGCGCGGACTGGGCGATCGTCAGCTTGTCCGGGGTGGTGCCGAAGTAGGTCTGGGCGGCCGCACCGACGCCGAAGGTCTGGTTGCCGAACGGCACCACGTTGAGGTATCCGGTGAGGATCTCCTCCTTGGTCATGGTGCGTTCGAGCTCGACGGCGATCTTGGCCTCGCGCAGCTTTCGCGCGATGGTGGTCTCCTTGGCCTTCTCGGCGTCCATCTCGGTCTGCGCGACGACGTGCACCAGGTAGTTCTTGACGTACTGCTGGGTGATCGTGGACGCGCCCTGCGCGGTCTCACCGCTGCTGACGTTGGTCGCCAGCGCGCGCATGGTGCCCTGCCAGTCGACCCCGCCGTGGTCCCAGAACCGCTTGTCCTCGACGGCGGTGATGGCCGCCTTCATGGTGTCGGGGATCTGCTCCGGCGGCGTCTCGACCCGGTAGTCCTTGAAGAAGTAGGCGATCGGGTCGCCGTCCTTGTCGGTGACGGTCGACACCTGCGGCATGTCGCGCTGCGCAAGCGAACTCGACATCCTGGACATGGCATCCGTCGCCTGGTTCACCACCGCGCCCGCGCCGGTGGCCAGCGGCATCATCAGGCTCGCCACCAGGACCCCCGCGAGCACGCACAGGCCGAACATCTTCAGTAGTACGCCGCTGCGCACGCCAGCCCCAATCATCAAGTGTCACGCGACTTGATCGCCGAACGCGGTCCGCGGGCGGCCACCGATGCCCACCTCGCCGATCGCACACCGAACCCGCATGGAAAACACCCGCGACGCCCGCCCCCGGCGGGATCGTCCGCATTCGCTTCTCCAGTAGTCGGTTCAATGCGTTGATATCACATCGGTGGAAGTCGCCTTCCCCGCGCCGAACGGTTCACCGGCCGCCCGAACGGGACCCGCGAGTCCCGCTTCGTACGACGCGCCACCGGCGGCGAGGTTGCCCGTCTCCTGGTTGCGATTCCGCATCGCGTGCGCAACCGGATCACTACACTTGGTCACCGAGTTCCGATCCGCTTCACCGCACGATGGAGGACCTATGACCGACCCGTTCATGGACGCGCTCGCGACCGCCCTCGCGGGTCAGGCGGTGACCGCGCTCGGCGCCGCGGGCACGGCGGCGCTGGTGAAGGTCCGCGAGCTCCTGCGCCGGCGGTCGGACCGGGACCCCGAGACGTTGGCCGCGCTCGAGGCGGCCGAGGGCCCGGACGCCGGCGCGCCGCAGATCAAGGCGCTCGCCGAGCGGCTGGACCGGGTCTCCCAGGAGGACCCGGGCTTCGGCGAGGAGCTTCGCACCGAAGGCGCGCCCATCCACAACGACATCACCGCGAGCGAGAACAGCGTGGTGAACGTCAACCACGGCAACGTGGACAAGCTCATCCAGAGCCGCGAGATCCACGGCGGCATCACGTTCAACTGAGGCCGGGCAAACATCGGCTGACACGGGGCCGCTCCCGCTGAGGCCGAGTCGCTCTGACCGGCACCAGGCTGCTCTGGCTGACGCCGGGCCGCATCGGCCGAAGCCGGGTCCGCGCACCCGCGGCGCCGGCGTGACGTCGGACACGCCGGGCGGGTTCAGCCCGCTCGGCGGTCGGCCTCGTTGAGCTCGGCCAAGTACCGGTTGTACTCGGCCATCGCCGGATCCTCGTCGTCGTCGACCGGCGGCGCCGGAGGCGGGACGAGGGGACGCCGCCGATGCTTCTCGGCGGCCTGCTCCGCGCTCGCGGCGGCGGCACCCGAGATGCTGGGCGCCGCTTCCGCCGTCCCGGTCTCCGGGAGAGCGGGCACGGCTTCGGCCACCTTGTGCATGCGCGCCACGCGGACCCACAGGAAGATCGTGAACGCCCCGAACAGCGGCCACATCAGCGCGTAACCGAGGTTCTGCGCGCTTCCGCCCGCCTCGTGCGCGCGGTCCCACTGCCAGCGGGCGAGGAAGCCGGTGGCGATGGTGGCCGCGAGGAAAAGCAGGTGCAGCAGCAGCCATCGCGGTGTCAACAGGCTGCGGTTCACACCTGGATTCTAGGTGCTCCGAAGCGGGTGCGGCGCCCAGGTGGGCGGGCAAGGCCCGGCAGGCGGCCCGTAGGCCGAGGGGTACTAGGCGCCACTCGCGGGCTGCTCGCAGTCCCGCACCGGTTCCGCCACGGGCACTCCCCCGGCCTCCAGCAGCCGGCGCAAGCGAGCCGGGTAGTCGGTGATCAGGCCGTCGACGCCCATGTCGATCAGCGCGTTCATCGTGGCTTCGTCGTTCACCGTCCACGGCACGACGGCCAGGCCCGCGCGGTGCGCCTCCTCGACGAGCGCCGGCGTGGTGAACGGCACGTAGCCGGGGTCGCCGACCGCGCCGCCCTGCGGTTCGCCGTGCAGCGGTGACAGGGCGGCGGCTCCGAAGGTCCGCACCGCGCGCACCGGGCTGCCGCCGAAGTCGTCGATGTCCAGGCCGCCCAGCCACGGCGATGCCCCTGGCTCGCCGACCTCCAGGAACTTCGGCTCGGTGAGCGCGACCACGGGCAGCCACGGCTCGACCCGCCGCATCAGCCGCAGCGCACCCCAGTCGAAGCTCTGGACCGTGACGCGTCCGAGCATCCCGGCCTGGCGGACCTGCTCGGCGACCACCCGCACGAACTGCTCGCGCGGGGCCGTCTCGTGCGGGGCGGCGGCCTCCACCTTGGTTTCGATGTTGAAGCGGACGTCGTGGGCGCGGCAGGCGCGGACGAGGGCGAAGACCTCGCGCAGCGTCGGCATGCGCGCCCCGGGCGCCGGCTGCTGCTCGGGGTAGTCCGGGTGGGTCCGAGAACCGCAGTCCAGCGTGCGGACCTGCGCGAAGGTGAGGTCCTTGACGTAGGAGCCCGCGTACGGGAACTGCGGGTCACCCGGGAACGCGGGGGCGGTGTCCAGGCACTTCCCGGGCTTGATCTGCCGGTCGTGGGTGACCACCTCGCGCCCGTCGGCGGTGATCTGCACGTCGAGCTCGAGCGTCGTGACACCGATCCGCATGGCGTTGGCGAACGCCGGGAGCGTGCCCTCCGGGTAGTGGGCGATGCCGCCGCGATGCGCCTGTAGGTCGAAGCCCGGCCCGTGCCCGGGAGGTCCGGCGGCCGCGGGCGCGACGATGCCCGCCGACAGCGCGACCGACACCAGCAGGGAGCTCACCGCGCGCAGCGACTTCGATCTCATGGGCGGCAGGCTGCCGGCTCCGGGCGTCGTGCGGGCGTGCGGCAGGTTGCGGTGCGGCGACGCTTCGGCGTCGAGCGCCCCCACGGCGCGGGATCACCGCGAACGGGCTCTCCCCCGCTGGTCGGCGATCGCGAGGGAGGTGAACGCCAGCACCACCGCCGCCATGGCGCCGAAGGTCGTCGGGTAGTCGGTGGCCGTCACCAGCACCCCGAAACCGACCGCACCGATGCCGTTGCCCGCGTCGTAGGCGATGTTCCACGCCGTGCTGGCCGCCCCCGACTCCGCCCGCTCGAACATCATCACCAGCGTGACGTTCTGGACCGCGCCGAACCCGGCTCCGAGCGCGAAGGCCCCGGCGATGGCGACGGCCGCCGCACCGGCCGACGCCAGGGCGATCGCGGCCGTGCCGGCTCCGGCCAGCACCACGCTCGGCACGACCACCAGCCCGCCTCCGAACCGGTCGCCCACCTGACCGGCGAGCCAGCGCCCGGCCACGGTCGCGAGGCCGAACGACAGCAGGGCGGGCGTCACCGCCCACGCCGTGATCGCCAGCGGCAGGAACGCCACCAGGCCGCCCGCGGCCGTCGCGACCACGCACATGACCAGCCACGGCGAGAACAACGTCAGCGGGAAGGTCCGCGCGGCGGCCGGACCGGCCTCGGGTCTGCGCACGGGCGCGATCCAGAAGACCGCCGCGGTCATGGCGACCGGCAGCGCCGTGGCGATCCAGAACAGCGGCACGAAGCCGACGTGCTGGGCCAGCCACACCCCGGCGGGCAGGAACACCACGTTCGGCAGCCCGACCGACAGGCCGTAGAGCCCGGCCGCGCGTCCCCGCATCGCCACCGGCACCAGCTCGGCGACCAGCGCGCTGCCCGCGACCGTGAGCAGCCCGAAGCCGATGCCGCGCAGGCCGGACACCGCCAGCAGCGCCCACATCTCCTGCGAGACCGCGAACAGCGGGGTCGGCAGGCCGATCAGCAGCGTGCCGGCGCCCAGCGCGAGGCGGTGCCCGACCCGGCGCAGCAGCCACGGCATCGCGAGCTGGGTCAGCACGGTGACCAGCATGAACACCGCGTTGGTCGCGCCGGCGGCGATCTCGCCCGCGCCACCGACGACGGCCCACAGCGGCACCACCGGCAGCAGCAGCACGTAGCCGGCGAAACCGCCCAGCACCGCCAGCAGCATCAGCAGGAACGAACGACCGCGCAGCGGGTTCGCGGCGCGGCGGTCGGATACGACTCGCACGGCTACTTCATACGTGCGGAGGACGGCAGTTGTCGAACGGCCGTACCAGTCCGGTGCGGGGCGGACGCGTTCCGGCAGGTCCGGCGCTCGCGAAAGGCCACGGCCGGACGATTGTGGAGCCGCGCCGGGTCGGTTTGGCTGGGTGATCACCACCCGGAGCCGAGGGAGAACCGAATGCGTCGACTACGAGCGCTGACGTTGGCGACCATCGTGGCGGGTACCGCCTTCACCGCCCCCGCCGCGGCGACCGCCCCGCCGGCGGCCCCAGCCGAACCGGCGGCGGCCCCAGCCGAACCGTGCAGCGAGGAGCCGCGCGAGAACCCGGTCACCGAGTTCACCAGCTACGACGAGATGCTGGTCGAGCTCGGCCGCATCGAGCGGGTCAGCCGCGGCAGGGTCGCCGTCGAGACCGCGGGCGAGTCCAACCGCGGCCGCGACCTGGTGACCGCCCGCGTCGGCGACGGACCCAAGGCCGTGCTGATCACCGCCGAGATCCACGGCAACGAGAAGACCGGTCCGGACGCGGTCCTGCACCTGCTGGACTTCCTCGGCACCTCGGACTCCCCGAAGGCGCGCCAGATCCGCTCCGAGCTGACGGTCGTGGCGATGCCCAAGATCAACCCTGACGCGGGCGCGCTCGACCGGCGCGGCAACGACATGACGTGGGAGGAGGCCAAGCTCCGCCACCCCCAGCTCGCGAGCGCCCCGCCGCCGTGGAACTACTACACCGGCTCGTTGCAGGGCGACGACTACTCGCAGCAGCCGGGCTTCGACGTCAACCGCGACTACAACCCGGATCTGGACTACAGGCCGCGCCCGCAGGACTTCCCGGGCGCCAGCGACCGGCCAGGCTGGTTCCTGAGCCCGGAGACCAGCACCGTGCGCGACGTCTACCGCGGGCTGCAACGCGAGTTCGGCGGGGTGGACAGCTACATCGACCTGCACCACCAGGGCGCCTGCTACACCGTGCCGGGCACCGGCCGGTTCGTGACGATGAGCCTGTCCGGCAAGTTCGTGGCCGACCCCGCGGCGCCCGGCTCGCCCTACGCCGCCTACGCCGACGGCTTCCCGCTCGACTACTCCAAGCAGCTCAACGTCGCCGCCTACAACGCCCTGCAGGCGGCGGCGAACCAGAACCCGGCCTTCGGCGACATCACGCTCTACCCGCAGGACATCGACCTGCCCGGCACCGGGCTCGGCACCTTCCAGCTCAACGGCAGCGGCGCCGTGCTTTTCGAGGTGCGGGGGCAGACGCAGACGCTCGGTGAGCGCCACCGGGAGATGCTGACCAGGACGGTGGAGATCGGCCTGGACGGCATCCTGGCCTCGGTGGCCGGCGGCCAGGTGCACAACCTCGACCCGGCCGCCTACGACCGGATCCCGCCGACCGACCGCGACCAGACGCGGGGCACGATCACCGAGATCGAGGACTGACCACCGGGCGGCCGCGACCGACGGCTCGCGGCCGCCCGGTTACGCCTTCGGCATCGAGCACACCGTGCGCATCGGGTTCGCCGACGACACCCGGACGCTGACCACCGGGCGGCACTTGTTCGGTCGGTTCCTCGACGCCCCGGCATGACTCTCGCCCGCCGGGGTGTCCGGCCTCCGCAGCGCCCTGGGGCTGGACCGCCCTGCCTTTCCGGCAGAGATCCGCCGGGCAGGCCCTAGTCGGTCAGCTCGTCGAGCATGCGCTGCGCGTCGGCCAGCTCCTGCTGGAGCTGTTCGACGCGGGCGCGCTGCTGTTCGCGCGCGGCGTCGATCAGCGGCTCGACCGCGTCGGCGACGTCGTCGTGCAGGGCCTTCGCCGCCTGCGCCACGGCGGAGGCAGGCACCGCCATCGGCCGCAGCACCCGCTTCTTGCCGGTGCTGACCTCGACGCTCCACTGCCCCGCCTGGTCGGCCGTCAGCGTCACGGTGGCCTCGGTGGGCTGGCGCTGCTTGCGCCGCGCACCGGCGCTCGACGACTTCGCGGCGGTGGCGGACGAACTCGTCCGCGCCGCATCGGCGGCGTCGGAAGCGCGCGAAGCGCCGGAGCCCGCGGTGCCCTGACCCGCCGACGACCGCCCGGACGTCGCGCCGCCCGACGGCGATGACGCCGCCGGCTTGCTCGACGCGGCGCCGGCCGAGCCCGAACCCGACGCCGAGCCGGAAGCCTTCGCCGGAGCCGGAGCGGAACCCGAACCCTTCGCCGAGCCGGAACCCGACGCCGTACCGGCGCCGGAAGCCGAACCCGCACCTGAACCCGAGCCGCTGCGCGACCGGCCGCGCGACCCGGCCGAGTCGTCCGATCGCTTGCGCGGTGGCTTGACCATCGTCACCTCACCGACGGAGAAGGACAGCACGTCCTTCGATCCTGCCGGACGGACCTGGATGAAGTCGCCTTCGGCAGGCTCGTCGAGTGCCATGACCTTGCCGGAGCGTCCCTCCTGGACGCCCACCGCCGCCGGGGTGAACCACACCGTGGGGGTCTCGCCCGCGGCGAGCTGCTCCCGCAGACCGCGGACCTCGTCGGACGACAGCGCACGGGCCTGAGACATCGGTGCCCCTAGCTCAACGGGATGTCCCGGTCTTGCCCGGGTGCAGCGCGACGCGCACCGGCCGGGACGGATTCGACAGTGACATCCGCACTATATCGAACGCCCGTGCGAAGCCTCAACGGCGCCCCGCGGCCTGGATCTCGTAGTCCGCCGGATCGGCCTTCCTCGTGCGCAGCCAGTACTTCCAGGTCGGACCCGGCCAGATGGTGCGGTTGACGCCGTTGGCGTCGAGGTACCAGCTCCGGCAGCCGCCCTCGGACCAGACCGCGCCCGAGAGCTTCGACTGGATCTCGCGGTTGAACTCGTCCTGGACGGACTGGCGGACGTCGATGTGGCCGATGTCGCCACGGCAGATCGGCCGCAGGCAGCTCAGCACGTAGTTGATCTGCGACTCGATCATGAACACGACCGAGTTGTGCCCGAGTCCGGTGTTGGGGCCGAGCAGGAAGAACAGGTTCGGGAAACCGGAGACGGTGACGCCGAGGTGGGCCTCCATCCCGTCCTTCCACGCGTCCTGGAGCTTGCGACCCTCCCGGCCGACGATTTCGAGGTGGTCGAACGCGTCGGTGACGTGGAAGCCGGTGCCGTAGATGATGGCGTCCACCGAGTGCTCCTCACCGTCGCCGGTGACCACCGAACGCTTGCGGACCTCCTTGATCCCGCTGGTCCGCACGTCCACGTTGGACCGGTTGAGCGCCGGGTAGTAGTCGCTGGAGAGCAGGATCCGCTTGCAGCCGATGGAGTAGTCCGGGGTGACGGCCTCGCGCAGCTCCGGGTCCTTGATGGTCCGGCGGATGTAGCGCTTGGACAGCATCTCCGAGATCCGCCCGAACCGTGGGCTGAAGACCACCAGCGACCGCGCCTCCAGCAGCCAGTAGACCGCCGCGCGCGCGATGCGCTGCGCCGGCGGCAACCGCCGGAACCACTTGCGCACGCCTTCGGAGATGGGCCGGTCGGGCTTGGGCTGGATCCACGGTGGCGTGCGCTGGAACAGGTGGAGTTGCGCGACCTCCTCGGCGATCTGCGGCACGAACTGGATGGCGCTGGCGCCGGTGCCGACCACCGCGACCCGCTTGCCCTCCAGGTCGAAGTCGTGGTTCCACTCCGCGGAGTGGAACACCTCGCCCTCGAACCCCTCCACGCCGGGCAGGTCCGGATAGCTCGGGAGGTGCAGGGCGCCGACGCCGGAGACCAGCGCCCGCCCCACGTACTCGGTGCCGCCCTTGGTCGAGACCCGCCAGGTCTGGGTCGTCTCGTCGTACTCGGCACCGGTGAACTCGACGCCGTGGTGGATGTGCTCGCGCACGCCGTACTTGTCGGCGCAGTGCTGGAGGTAGTCGGAGATCTCCTGCTGCCCGGCGAAGAACCGGGACCAGTCGGGGTTCTGCTCGAAGGAGAACGAGTACATCAGCGACGGCACGTCGCAGGCGCACCCCGGGTAGGTGTTGTCGCGCCACGTCCCGCCGAGGTCGTCGGACTTCTCCAGCACGACGAAGTCGTGGATGCCCGCCTGCTTGAGCTTGATCGCCGTGCCGAGCCCGGAGAACCCGGTACCGACGATCACGACGGAGGTGTCGTGCACCGGGTTCGAAGTGCTCTGGGGCTTGGACCTGCGCCTCGCCATGCGGGCCTCCTCGTTCGTGCCACCGCCACGCTGCCTACCGACCAGTAGCCTACTACGAGTAGGTTACCTCCGGTAGGGTGGATTCGTGGAGACGCAGCAGGCAGTCGGTTCATCCGCGCGCCCGGCCGGGCGCAAGCGCCTTCCCCGGGCCGAGCGCGAGCGGCAGATCCTCGCCGTGGCCGAGGAGGTGTTCGCCCGCGACGGCTACCAGGACACGTCGATGGACGACATCGCCCAGCGCGTCGGGTTGAGCAAGCCGATGCTCTACGAGTACTTCGGCTCGAAGGAGGGCCTGCTGCTGGCGTGCCTGGAGAAGGCGAAGCGCGAGCTGCTGGAGTCGACCATGCGGGCCGCCGAGAAGGCCGTCGGCCCCGAGCAGCTGCTGCACGACTGCCTGCTGTCCTTCTTCCGGTTCGGCGAGGAGCACGCCCAGGCGTGGGCGTTGCTGCGCAACGAGTCCGCGGTCCCCAGCTCCTCGGTGCACACCGAGCTGGAGTCGATCCGCCTCCAGCAGACCGAGCTGACCGCGAGCCTGATGCGGGTCGCCCGGCCCGACCTGGAGCCGTTGCAGCTCGAGGCCTTCGCCGAGGCGATCATCGGCGCCTGCGAACGGCTGGCGCTGTGGCGGGAGCGCCGCCCCGAGATCACCCCGCAAGACGCCACGCGGCACCTGATGACGCTGCTGCTGCCGAGCCTGAGTCCGCCCGCGCCGTAGATCACCCCTTCGAGCGATATGGGGAAGCCGAGGTCAAGGGCCTCCACGCGGCTTCCGATAGCGGGCGTGTCGGTCGCGCACTGCCCCGGTGCCCCCGGCACGTCCCCCGAACGCTCGAGCAGGGAGAAGTCCTTTGCCCCCTTGGAGCTCGCGGTCCCCCTGGGGCACGCGCACGTTGCAGGCGGCTGTCGTCGCCGCCGGTGTCACGGCTGTCGGCGGCGGTGCCGTCGCCATCGCCGACGGCGGCCAGGCGACGCCGCCGTCCGGCCCCGAGCTGACGCGGATCCCCGAACAGGTCGAGCTCGCCGCCCCGATCGACGGCTGCAAGCCGCAGGACGTCTCGGCGAAGACGTGCGTCGACGCCGTCGGCCGCGTGGTGGCCCCGACGCTGGTCCACCAGGCGGGCGCCGATCTCGGTCAGTCCCGCTCCGAACTCGGCTCCGCCCTGCGCGTCGAGCGTCCGCTGGTCAGCTTCGGCAAGGCCCAGCGCGCGCTCGACGCCGTGCAGAACACGAGCCACCGCGCCCAGGAACTGGGCCGGACCCGTCCGACCACGCAGGTCGGGTTGTGGCCGGACAACATCGGCCCCCTGCACAAGCAGACCGCGGACGGCGTCCTGTTCGACGCCGAACTGGCACCCCGCCCGCCGGACCACGAGGGCGTGTCAGCCCTCGACACCGTCAGCCGGCTCGACGCCGCGCACGGGTACGGCATGCGCCCGGCGACCGTCCCGGTCGGCACCGTGATGCCGCTGGCCAGGCAGGCACCGGGGGTCGACCCGCTGCTGACCGAGGTGAACACCCGCGGCAACGCCCTGGCGAAGACCTACCAGCGCATCGCGCCTGCGCCGCAACCACCCGCGCCCGCGGTGCCTCCGTCCGCGGCGCCCGCGTCAGAGCGGCAGACCCCCGCGCTGCCCTCGCTCGACAGCACGCTGGAGGACGCGGTGGTGGGCTCGGCGCACAACGTCGCCACCGGACTCCCGCAGAGCCCGTCCCAGGTCACCGGCCTGGCCTCCGCAGCGCAGTAGCGCGGGGAGTTCAACGGAAGAACGAAGGGCGCCGGACCGAGGTCCGGCGCCCTTCAGCCGTTCGGCGGTGGCGGTGCGGCTCCACCACGAGGCCGCTCCGGCACCGGCCGACCGCGTCAGGCGGCCGCGGCGGCGGCCACGATGGCGGCGTCGGGCTCGCCCAGCTCGAACGGCTCACCGGCCTCCGCGCGACGCACCAGCGACGCCGGCGGCTCGAAGCGCTCGCCGTAGCGGGCCGCCAGCTCCCGCGACCGCGCGACGAAACCGGCCAGACCGCCCGGGTAGCCGTTCATGTACTGCACGACGCCGCCGGTCCAGGCCGGGAAACCGATGCCCATGATCGAACCGATGTTGGCGTCGGGCACCGACAGCAGCACGCCCTCGTCGAGGCAGCGCACCGTCTCCAGCGCCTCGATGAACAGCATCCGCTCGCGGAGGTCGACGAGGTCCACATCGGACGGATCGGCGCCGGTGCCGAAGTGCTCGAGCAGACCAGGCCACAGCCGGGTGCGCTTTCCGTCGGCGTACTCGTAGAAACCGGCTCCGCCGGAGCGGCCCTTGCGGTCGAACTCCTCGACCATCCGGTCCAGCACCGCGTCGGCGGGGTGCGGGGCCCAGGTGCCGCCCTGCGCCTCGACGGCGCGCCTGGTCTCCTCCCTGATCCTGCGCGGCAGGGTCAGGGTCAGCTCGTCGAAGAGCTGGAGCACCGGAGCCGGGAAGCCGGCCTGCGCCGAAGCCTGCTCGATCGAGGCCGGGTGCACGCCCTCGGCGAGCATCGCCACGCCCTCGTTGAGGAACGTGCCGATGACGCGGCTGGTGAAGAAACCGCGGCTGTCGTTGACCACGATCGGCGTCTTGCTGATCTGGCGCACGACGTCGAAGGCGCGCGCCAGCGCGCGGTCGCTGGTCCGCTCCCCGCGGATGATCTCCACCAGCGGCATCTTGTCGACCGGCGAGAAGAAGTGCAGCCCGATGAAGTCCTCGCGGCGGCGGACGCCCTCGGCCAGCGTGGTGATCGGCAGCGTGGAGGTGTTGGAGCAGATCAGCGCGTCCGGGTCGATGACGTCCTCGATCTCGGCGTAGACCTGGTGCTTGAGCTTGGTGTCCTCGAAGACCGCCTCGATCACCAGGTCGGCGCCCGCCAGGTCCGCGGCCTTGTCGGTTGCGGTGATCCGCGCCAGGACCTCGTCGCGCTTGGCCTCGGTGGAACGCCCCTTGGCGATGGCCTTGTCCAGCACCGTCTTCGAGTACGCCTTGCCCTTCTCGGCGGCCTCGACGGAGACGTCCTTGATGACGACCTGCATCCCGGCCTTGGCGCAGACGTGGGCGATGCCCGCGCCCATCATGCCGCCGCCGAGCACCGCGACCTTCTTCGCCTGCCACTGCTCGACGCCGTCCGGGCGGCTGCCGCCGGAGTTGACGTGCTGGAGGTCGAAGAAGAACGCCTTGCTCATGTTCTTGGCGGTCTGGCCGCAGACCAGCTCGACGAAGTAGCGGCCCTCGATCTCGAACGCGGTGTCCACGTCGACCTGGGCGCCCTCGACCGCCGCGCAGAGGATGTTGCGCGGCGCCGGGTACGGCGCGCCCTTGAGCTGCTTGCGCAGGTTGGCCGGGAACGCGGGCAGGTTCGCCGCGAAGCTCGGCGTCGACGGCGTCCCGCCGGGGATCTTGTAGCCCTTGCGGTCCCAGGGCTGGTCCGCCTGCGGGTTGGCCTTGATCCAGTCCTTGGCCGCGGTCAGCAGTTCCTCGGGGGTGTCGACCAGCTCGTCGACCAGGCCGAGCTCCTTGGCCCGCTCCGGGCGCAGCCGCTGGCCCTGGGTCAGCACGTGCACCAGCGCGTCGGCGATGCCGATCAGCCGGACCGTGCGGACCACGCCGCCCGCGCCGGGCAGCAGGCCGAGGGTGACCTCGGGGAATCCGAAGCGCGACTTGGCGTCGTTGAGCGCGACGCGGTGGTGGCAGCCCAGGGCGATCTCCAGGCCGCCGCCGAGCGCGGTGCCGTTGAGGGCGGCCACGACCGGGACGCCGAGCGTCTCCAGCCTGCGCAGCTGCTGCTTGACGGCCCGGCTGGTCTCGGTGATCTGCTGGACGTTCTCGGGCCGCGCGCGGATCAGGTCGCGCAGGTCGCCGCCGGCGAAGAAGGTGCTCTTGGCCGAGGTGAGCACGACCCCGGTGATGCGCTCGCGCTCGTCCTCCAGCCGCTGGAGGGTCTCCTCCATCGAGCGCACGTAGCGCTCGTTCATCGTGTTGGCCTGCTGCTGCGGGTCGTCCAGGGTCAGCACGACGACGCCGTCTTCCTCGGTCCAGCGGATGGTGCTCTGCTCGCTCATGTCTGCCTCAGCCGATCCGTTCCACGATGGTCGCGATTCCCATGCCGCCGCCGATGCACAGCGTGGCGAGCCCGAAGCGCTCGCCGCGGCGTTCCAGTTCGTCGATGAGGGTGCCCAGGATCATCGCCCCGGTGGCGCCCAGCGGGTGGCCCATCGCGATCGCGCCGCCGTTGACGTTGACCTTGTCGTGCGGCACGCCGAAGTCCTTCATGAACTTCAGCGGGACCGCGGCGAACGCCTCGTTGATCTCGACCAGGTCGATCTGGTCGATGGTCATGTCCGCCTTGGCCAGCGCCTTGCGGACCGCCGGGCCGGGGCCGGTGAGCATGATCGTCGGGTCGGCTCCGCTGAGCGCGGCGGCGACGATGCGGGCGCGCGGCCGCAGCCCGGTGCGCTCGCCGAGGGCCTCGCTGCCGATCAGCGCGAGCGCGGCGCCGTCGACGATGCCCGACGAGTTGCCGGCGGTGTGCACGTGGTCGATGCGCTCGACCCAGTGGTACTTCTGCTGCGCGACGGCGTCGAAACCGCCGTGCTCGCCCATCATGGCGAAGGACGGCTGGAGCCCGCCGAGGCTCTCGGCGGTGGTCCCGGGGCGGATGTGCTCGTCGCGGTCGAGGACCGTCTGGCCGTTGCGGTCGACGACGGGGACCACGGAGCGGCCGAAGCGGTTGTCGGCCCAGGCCTTGGCGGCGCGGGTCTGGGACTCGGCGGCGTAGGCGTCGACGGTGCCGCGGTCGAAGCCCTCCAGGGTGGCGATGAGGTCGGCGCCGATGCCCTGCGGCACGAATGACGTGTCGAGGTTGGTCTCGGGGTCCATCGCCCACGCCCCGCCGTCGGAGCCGATCGGCACCCGCGACATCGACTCGACGCCGCCTGCGAGCACGCCGTCCTCCCAGCCGGAGCGGACCTTCTGCGCGGCGATGTTCACCGCCTCCAGGCCGGAGGCGCAGAACCGGTTGAGCTGCACGCCGCTGACCGTTTCCGGCAGCCCGGCGGCCAACGCGGCGGTCTTGGCGATGTCCCCACCCTGGTCGCCGATCGGCGAGACGACGCCGAGCACGACGTCGTCGATCAGCGCGGGGTCGAGACCGGGATGGCGCTTGCGCAGCGCGTCGATCAGCCCGGTGACCAGGCTGATCGGTTTGGTGCCGTGCAGCGACCCGGTTTTCTTGCCGCGACCGCGTGGCGTGCGGATCGCGTCGTAGACGAACGCCTCGGACATGGGCGGCGTGCCTCCTCGTTGCGGCAGGTACTCCACCCAGAGTGTGACACCATTACTGTCACAGTCAATGGAGAGGTCGCTTCGGGCGTTTCGCGGGGCGGGCGCCGGCGCCGAGAAGGCCACCCATGACCCTGCCCAGCTCGGCGGCCGGCACCAGCGGGACGACGCGCGTTCAGGACGGTCGTTGCTCCAGTCCCGGCAAGCCCGTTCTCCGCGCCGCGAAAACACCTCGGCGGGTGGATGCGTCGCATCCACCCGCCGAGGCCGCTCGTCGCGGTCAGCCGGTCGGCTTCCGCTCCGCGTCGCCCAGCAGCGCCTCCGCGCCGAGGCCGCGGATCGAGGCGTCGAGGACCTCTACGGTGTGGGCCATCGCCAGCTCCGATCCGCGGCGTTCCAGGGAGGTGCGGATCTGCATCGCGCAGCCCGGGTTCGCGCTGATCAGCAACTCGGCGCCGGTGTCGAGCACGTTCTCGGCCTTGCGGTCGCCGAGATCCATCGCCGCCTCCGGCTGGAGGATGTTGTAGACCCCGGCCGAGCCGCAGCACAGCTCGCCGCGGTTGATCTCGCGGACCTCCATACCCGGGATGCCGCGCAGCAGCTCCCTCGGCTGCGACCGGATGCCCTGGCCGTGGGCCAGGTGGCAGGCGTCGTGGTAGGCGGCCCGCACCGGCAGCGGGTGGCGCTCGGCCACCGGCCCCAGCTCCACGAGCAGCTCCGCGATGTCGCGCACCCGCGCCGAGAACCGCTCGGCCTTCTCGGCGTACTCGGGGTCGTCCCGCAGCAGCCGCGGGTACTCCTTGAGCGTCGAGCCGCAGCCCGCCGAGTTGATCACGACGTACTCGACCCCGGCGTCCTCGAAGGTGTCCAGCAGGTTCCGGGCGAACCTGACCGCTTCCTCCTCGCGGCCGGTGTGCTCGCTCAGCGCGCCGCAGCAGCCCTGGGCGCGCGGGATCACGACGTCGCAGCCCTCGGCGGAGAGCACCCGCGCCGTCGCGGCGTTGACGTCGGGGAAGAACGCGCTCTGCACGCAGCCGGTGATCATCCCGACCGTCGCGCGCCGCGTCCCCCTCGCCGGGACGCGGTTTCCGAGCTTGGGCGCGCGGCTGATCGGCGGCGCCAGCGACTCCATCACCCGCAGCGACGCGGGCATCTTCCGCAGCAGCCCGGAGCGCTTGACCAGCTTGCTCAACCCCGTCTTCTGGTACAGCGCGAGCGGGCCGCGCATCGCGCGCAGGCGCCGCGGGTACGGGAACAGCGCGAAGATCCCGGCGCGCAGCAGCTTCTCCCAGCGGCCGCGCTCGTGCCTGCGCTCGACCTGCGCCCTGGTCTCGGTGATCAGGGTGCCGTACTGGACGCCGGACGGGCAGGCGGTCACGCACGCCATGCAGCCCAGGCAGGCGTCGAAGTGCCCGACCATGCTGCCGGTCATCGGCTCGCCCTCGAGCCCTTCCTTCATCAGGTAGATGCGGCCGCGCGGCGAGTCCATCTCCTCGCCCCACAGCTCGTAGGTGGGGCACGACGGCAGGCAGAAACCGCAGTGCACGCAGTCGTCGATGAGCTCGCGCTGCGGCGGGTGCAGTGCGTCGAACGCGCTGTCGGTCATCAGATCCCTCCAACGAACCGGCCGGGGGCGAGCCGGTGCTCCGGGTCGAACTGGTCCTTGGTGCGGCGCATCAGCGCCATGACGCCGGGAGCGACCGGACCCCACGGGTCGACCTTCTCCCGTATCGCGCGCGGCGACCGCGTCAGCACCGCGTAGTCGCATCGTTCGCGCAGCATGCCGACGAGGTCGGCGACCGCGGCGGGGTCGGCGTCGCCGGGCAGACCGGCGTGCAGCACGCCGATGCCGGCCGCGCCGCGAACGGCCACGTCGATGTCCGGCCGCACCGACAGCAGCGCGGCCAGCGCCTTCGGCTCGACGCCGACGCGGATGCCGATGCCGTCGGCCGGGTCGAACGGGTAGCGGCCCCACCACGACGGCGCGTGCTCCAGCACGCTGCCGCCGACGGCATCGGCCAGTTCCAGGGCGCGCTCGTGGGTCGCCGTCGGGCGCCCCTCGATCTCGGCCACCACCTCGATCCGGCCACCGGGGGTGGCGCGGTCCACCTCGACGGCGGTGGGCATCGCCTGGGAGTGCCGGATGCGGTCGACCGCCTCGGCCGCGGCCCCCGGGTCGTCGGTCTCGACCTGGATCCAGCGGTGCTCGGCGGCCAGCGGGTGCAGCCGGAACACCGCTTCGGTGATCACGCCCAGGCTGCCGAAGGAACCGGTGTAGAGCTTGCCGAGGTCGTATCCCGCGACGTTCTTGACGACCTTGCCGCCGGAGATGGTCACCGCGCCGTCGGGCCGGACGACGGTGATGCCGATCAGCAGGTCCCGCACTCCGCCGAACAGGTGGCGGCACGGACCGGAAGTCGCGGTCGCGATGACCCCGCCGACGGTCGCCGTCGGCAGCGGCTGGTCGATGGCCAGCATCTGCCCCGCCGCGCCGACCACCCGCTGGACGTCGGCCAGCGGCGTGCCCGCCATGGCGTGCACCACCAGGTCGCCCGCGGCGTGCTCGACGACCTCGTTCGCGCCGGAGAGGTCCAGCACGAGGTCCACCTCGCGGGGCGGCCCGCCCCAGTCGAGCTTGCTGCCCGAACCCCTGGGCACCACGTGCAGACCGTGCTCGGCCGCGACCCGCATCGCCGCCGCGGCCGACTCGGTACCGTCCACAGCGGCCACCCACTGTGGACGGACGCCGTCGACCGCGTCGTGCTCCCCGGCGTCGCGGACGTCGGGAACCGCTTCCTCCAGCGCTCGCCGCGCCTCGCTCATGGCCATCAGAACTGGTCCGCCAATCCGGCCTCGGTCAGTGGGTGCACGCCGCGGCGCGGTCCCGGGACCTCGCCGCACAGCCTCGGAGTCGGGAAGACCTTGCCCGGGTTGCAGATGCCCACCGGGTCGAAGGCGCAGCGCACGCGCTGCATGGTGTCCAGGTCGTCGGCGTTGAACATCCGGCCCATGTACTTGACCTTGTCCGCGCCGACGCCGTGCTCGCCGGTGATCGAGCCGCCGTGCTCGATGCACAGGTCGAGGATCGCGCCGGAGACCTCCTCGGCGCGTTCGGCCGCGCCGGGCTCGGAGTCGTCGAAGAGCACCAGCGGGTGCAGGTTGCCGTCACCGGCGTGGAAGACGTTGGCCACCCTCACCCCGGACTCGCCCGACAGGCGGGCGATGCGGCCCAGCACCTCCGGCAGCGCGGTCCTGGGGATCACGCCGTCCTGCACGATGTAGTCGGGGCTGATCCGGCCCACGGCGGCGAATGCGGACTTGCGCCCCTTCCAGATCATCGCCCTCTCGGCGTCGTCGGCCGCGACCCGGATCTCGAAGGCGCCGTGCTCGCCGCAGTAGCGCTCGACCTCCGCGAAGGTGTGCTCGACCTCGGCGGCCGGGCCGTCGAGCTCGACCACCAGCACCGCGCCCGCGCCTTTCGGGTAGCCGCACTGCACGGCCTGTTCGGCCGCCTCGATGGCCAGCGCGTCCATCATCTCGATCGCGGCGGGCGTGACCCCCGCGGCGATGATCGCCGAGACCGCCGCGCCCGCCTCGTCTGTGGAGGGGAAGCCGGCGAGCAGGGTCTGCACCGACTCGGGTTTGCGCAGCAACCGCACGGTGATCTTGGTGACGATGCCGAGCGTGCCCTCGCTGCCGATGAACGCGCCGAGCAGGTCGTAGCCGGGCGCCTCGCGGGCGCCGCCGAGCTGGACGATCTCGCCGTCGGGCGTGATGACCTCGAGCCCGAGGATGTGGTGCGTGGTGAACCCGTACTTCAGGCAGTGCGCGCCACCGGAGTTCTCCGCGACGTTGCCGCCCACCGAGCACACCTGCTGGCTGGACGGGTCGGGAGCGAAGTAGTAGCCGTGCGGCGCTGCGGCCTTGGTGACGTCGAGGTTGATCACGCCCGGCTCGACCACGGCGCGTTCGTTCTCGACGTCGATCTCCAGGATCCGGCGCATCTTCGCGGTCACGATCAGCACGCCGTCGGAGTGCGGGAGCGCACCGCCGGACAGGCCGGTGCCCGATCCTCGGGCGACGAACGGGATCCGGTGCTCGGCGCAGATCCGCACCACCTGCTGGATCTGCTCCTGGTTCTCCGGGAGCACGACCACGGCGGGCACGACCCGGTAGCTGGCCAGGCCGTCGCACTCGTAGGTCCGCAGGCGCTGCGGATCGGTGATGACGCCGTTCGGCGGGAGCACCTCGTGAAACCGGCGCAGGGCCGAGTCGAGGACTCCGGTGGCGGTCGACTGCATGTTTCCGGCCTCCTTGCCGAAATGACATTCCGCTTCGCGGAATCACCGTTCCACTATGGCGACCCTAGGTTGTCGGCGACATAGATACAAGGGGTCGACAAGCACCCCGGGCTGCGTCTCCGGCGGCGTCCCGACTGCGGCCGCGCAGGCGTTCCAGCAGATCCGGACGGCGCGGACCGCACGCTCCCCTTCGGCGCACACCCACGACCATTGTGACGCCAAGCACAACGCGCCTCCAGTGAGCGGTGGTCGTCAGCGCCTGTCTTCGATCTTCGAAGCGTTGCCGAACCCGTGAACGGACGCGAGGCGAGTTCGACGCCAGGCGCTCAGAGCCGCGCGAGAGCCGCCGGGGACGGGAAGGCCCCGGTGCCGAGCCGCTCGACGGCCCGGTAGACGTGCCCGGTCGGGTACCGCCAGCGCACCGCCGCGGGCAGCGCCAGCGCCGCGGTGCGGAACGAGAACAACCCGGCCGCGGTGGCCAGCCGGGGGTAGGCGGGATGGCGGTGCACCTCGTGCGCCCACCGCGGCTGCGCCGAGTACGCCAGGTGGCCCAGCGGCAGGTAGCCGAGATCGACGCCGAGCAGCCACCACTGGTCGAACGGCAGGTGCAGGAACCGGTAGACGACCTCGGAGTCCTCGGTGCGGGCCAGCTCGGGACGCACGCGGACGAAGTAGTCGGCCATCTCGCGGCGGGAGCCGGGCACCGCCTCGGGATCGAGCCCGACCAGCGCGGCGACCCTGCGCTGCTCGTCGAAGTACCGGTCGACCTGGGCGCCGGTCAGCGGCAGGCCGGCCCTGCCGACCACGTCGGCGAAGGAGTGCACCTCGGCGCAGTGCACCCACAGCAGCAGGCCGGGGTCGTCGAGGCGGATGTCCTCGCCGGTGCGCGGGTCGACGGCGCTGAGCCTGCGGTGCACCTGCCGCACCCGGCGGGCGGCGGCCTCGGCTGCCTCACGGGTGCCGTAGGTCGTGACGCCGACGAAGTCACCGGTGCGCCGGAGCCTTCCGAGCGGGTCCTCGCGGAACCGCGAGTTCTGCACCACGGCCGCGACCGCCTTCGGATGCAGGGACTGCAGGTAGAGGCCGCACACGCCGGCGACCCACATCGCCGGGTCGGCGTGCAGGTGCCAGGTCACCGTGTCCGGACCGAACAGCCCCTTCGCCATCGCTCACCCCTGGGCGACCAGCAGCGGGACGTACTGCTCGGCCGCGGTCATCGAGCCGTGCTGGCCGCGCAGGGACGACTCCGCCGGCTCGACCGCGGAGCGCACGACCGCCGACTCCCGCATCACCGCGATCACGTCGCCGATGCGCGGCCGGACCGGGCCGCTGATCACCGGGCCGAACCAGCCGTCGTCGATGGCCTGCTCACCGGTGACGACCACGCCCCGGCAACCGATCGCCTCCCGCCACGCCGCGAGCACGTCGCCGCCCGCGCCGGGTTCGGCGTAGACGTGGCGCGCCCGGCCCTCGCCGCCGATCAGCCGCACGCCGTGCTGGAGCGCCGGTTCGGTGTCGGCGTCGAGCGTGTCCTCGGGGTCCACGGCGACCATGCCGTGGTCGGCGACCACCGCCAGCACCGCCGACTCCGGCAGCTTGGAGGCCAGGTTCGCCACGAGCGCGTCGATCTGGCTGAGCTGCATGCGCCACGGCAGCGAACCGGGGCCGTGGCCGTGCCCGAGGCCGTCGAGGTGGCCGTGGTAGCCGTAGCAGAGGGCGGGGCCCGGGACCGCGAGCGCCGTCAGCAGCTCGGCGGCCAGATCGCCCATGGCGCCCACGCCGCGGAACTCGCCGCCGCGCAGCGCGGCCCGCGTCAGACCGGTGCCCTTGAACTCCCTCGGCACCGCGATCCGCACGTCCACTCCCGCTTCCACCGCGCGTTCCAGCACGGTCGCGCGCGGCTGGGCGCTCTCCGGCGGCCAGTCCTGCAGCAGGCTGCGCCGGGACGCCGAGGCGTTCGGGCTGCTGTGGGTGCCCCAGGACAGCGGGTGCAGCAACCCGCCCGACGGCTCGGCGAAGGTGTAGCCGACGACGCCGTGCTCGCCTGCCAGGCTGCCGGTGCCCAGCGAGGTGATGCTGGTGGCGGTCGTCGTCGGGAAGCCGACCTTGACCGGGTTCCCGGTCGCCAGCGACGCCAGGAACGGCGCGTCGGCGGCGTAGGCGCGCAGCAGGTCCCACCCGAGCCCGTCGACCAGGAGCACCGCCGCGTTGCGGCACGCCGGGAACCCGACGGTGTCGGTGAACCCGGGAGTGCCCATCGCGGCGAGCAGGGACGGCAGTACGTCGGGAAGAGCGCGCCCGTCGTGGTCGGGAGCGACGATCCAGTCCACCGAGCACCTCCTCTGCCCGCCGCGGGGGCCGCGGGGCGGGCTAGAACCCCATCGACCTGCCCACGATCTCCTTCATGATCTCGGTCGTGCCGCCGTAGATGGTCTGGATCCTGGTGTCCAGGAACGCCTTGGCCACCGGGTACTCCAGCATGTATCCGTAGCCGCCGTGGAGCTGGAGGCAACGGTCCACCACGCGCTTGTTCATCTCGCTGAGCCACCACTTGGCCATCGCGGCGTGCTCGACACCAAGTTCACCGCGAAGGTGGTCGCTGACGCAACGGTCGGTGAAGACGCGGCCGATCTGGACCTCGGTGGCCATCTCGGCCAGCTCGAACCGGGTGTTCTGGAACTTGCCGATCGGCCGCCCGAACGCGGTCCTGGTCCGGCAGTACTCCTTGGTGACGTCCAGGACCTTCTCCGCCGAGGCCGCCGAGGCGACCGCGATCGACAGCCGCTCCTGCGGGAGGTTCTGCATCAGGTAGACGAAGCCCTTGCCCTCCTCGCCGAGGAGGTTGGCGGCGGGCACCCGGACGTCGTTGAAGAACAGCTCGGCGGTGTCCTGCGACTTCTGGCCGATCTTCTCCAGGTTGCGGCCCCGCTCGAAGCCCTCCGTCCCGCGCTCGACCACCAGCAGGCTGATGCCCTCGTGCCCGGCGTCGGGGTCGGTGCGGGCCACGACGATCACCAGGTCGGCCAGGATGCCGTTGGAGATGAAGGTCTTCTGCCCGTTGAGGACGTACTCGTCGCCGTCGCGGACGGCGGTGGTGCGGATGCCCTGCAGGTCGCTGCCCGCGCCGGGCTCGGTCATCGCGATCGCGGTGATCAGCTCACCACTGCAGAACCCGGGCAGCCAGCGCCGCTTCTGCTCCTCGGTCGCGAGCTTGGTCAGGTACGGGGCGATGATGTCGACGTGCAGCGGCGAGCCGAAACCGGAGACGCCCGCGGCGACCAGCTCCTCGTCGAAGACGACGTTGAACCGGAAGTCCTCGGTGCCGCCACCGCCGTACTCCTCGTCGATGGCGAATCCGAGCAGCCCCTGCTCACCGGCGGCCAGCCACGCGTCGCGGCTGACGACACCGGCCTGCTCCCACTCGGCCACGTGCGGGGTCAGCTCCTTGGCGATGAACGCCCGCACGGTCTCGCGGAAAGCCTCGTGTTCGTCGTCGAACAGTTCCCTGCGCATCGGTCACGCTTCCTTTCGGGCGATCGCACCTGAGTCGAGCAGTTCGGCGGCCCCGGCGACCTGCCACTGGTCCAGGACCGCCGCGGCGTCCGCACCGGCCGCGGGCACCGCGCGGGGCGCCGGGTTCGGGGTCCGGGAGAAGCGGGGCGCCGGTGCGGGCTGGAGCACGCCCTCGCGCTCGACGAGCGTCCCGCGGGCGGCGACGTGCGGGTGCCGCGGCGCCTCGGCCATCGACAGCACCGGCGCGACGCAGGCGTCGGACCCTTCGAATACCTCGGTCCACTCCGCGCGGGTGCGCCGGGCGAAGATCTCGGCGAACCGCCTGCGCAGCTCCGCCCAGTTCGCGGGGTCGTCGCGGTCGGGCAGGTCCTCGGCGCCGAGCCGTCGGACCAGTTCGGCGTAGAACTTCGGCTCCAGCGCGCCGACGGCCATGTGCTCGCCGTCGGCGGTTTCGTAGACGTCGTAGAACGGGGCCCCGGTGTCCAGCAGGTTCGTACCGCGAGTGGTGCTCCAGCCGCCCGCGGCGCGCATTCCGTGGATCATCGTACCGAGGTGCGCGGCGCCGTCCACAATGGATGCGTCGACGACCTGGCCGCGCCCGCTGCCGCGCGCTTCCAGCAGGGCCGCGAGCACTCCGACCGCCAGGTACATCGAGCCGCCGCCGAAGTCGCCGAGCAGGTTGAGCGGGACCTGCGGTGGCCCACCCGCCCGGCCGATGGCGTGCAGCATGCCGGTCAGCGCGATGTAGCCGATGTCGTGCCCGGCCGTCGGCGCGAGCGGCCCGTCCTGCCCCCAGCCGGTCATCCGGCCGTAGACCAGCCGCGGGTTGACCTCCCAGCACTGCCGCGGACCGACGCCGAGCCGTTCGGCGACGCCGGGACGCAGGCCTTCGAGCAGGACGTCCGCGCGCTCGGCGAGCGCGAGCACCGCCGCCGCGCCGCGCTCGTGCTTGAGGTCCACCGCGATCGACCGCTTGCCGCGGTTGAGCAGGTCGGTCTGGTCCGAGCCATCCGGGCGGTCCACCCGCGCGCCCGCCCCCGGGCGGTCCACGAGCACGACGTCGGCCCCGAGGTCGGCGAGCAGCATCGCGCAGAACGGCGCGGGCCCCAGCCCCGCCAGCTCCACGACCCGCACGCCCGCCAGCGGCCCGCTGTTGCCTGTGCCTGCCACGCCCGCACCTTCCGTCCTGTGTCACCGGCCACACCAAACGCGACGCAGTTAGTGTTACATCGCTGGTGTTACAGCGGTCAAGGAGTATCGTCCCCGGCATGCTCCGAACCGCCGACGAAGAGCTCACCATCGACGAGCTGGCCGCACGGGCCGGCGTCACCGTGCGCACCGTGCGGTTCTACTCCTCCCGCGGCCTGCTCCCGCCACCGCGCCTGCGCGGCAGGCTCGGCCTCTACGGCGGCGACCACCTGGCCCGCCTCGACCTGATCCGCGACCTGCAGGCGCTGGGCTTCACCCTCTCGGCGATCGAACGGCACCTCGAGCGCATCCCCGCCGACGCCACCCCCGAGGACCTCGCCCTGCAACGGGCGCTGCTCGCGCCGTGGACCCGCGACCAGAGCGAGGACCTGGACCGCCACGAGCTCAACCAGCGCGCCGGACGGCACCTCGACGACGAGCTGATCGAGCAGCTCGTCGCGCTCGGCGTCCTCGAGCGCCTCCCCGAGGACCCCGACCGGCTGCGGCTGCCCAGCACCGCCATGCTCGGCGTCGGTCTGCAGATCCTCGACCTCGGCCTGCCGCTGGAGATGCTGGTGCAGGCCAAGGGGATCGTCGAGCAGCACACCACGCAGATCGCCGTCGAGCTGCGGGAGCTGTTCGCCGCCAACGTGCTGCGCCCCTACGTCGAGCGCGGACGTCCCGAGCAGGAGCGCGAACGGGTCCGCGCCGCGACCGACCAGCTGCGGCCGCTGACGATCCAGGTGCTGGTCAACGGATTCCAGCGCGCGGTCAACGACGTCATCCGCGACCACGTCTGAGCGCCCGTCCTCGCGAGAGAGGTCGCAGAGCCAGAGGGCGCCCGAGAGCCTGTCCTCGATCTCCGAAGCGGCGCCGCCGCTTGGCCCGCCCGTGCAACCGGCACCGCCGAGCAAGACACCTCCGAGCGCACCGCCGTTCGTGGCCGGTTCTCTCGAACCCTGGCCAAAGGCCGGGCCGATGCGGTTTCATCGCCAGTCGTGACGATCGTCACGCGCGTCGAGGGGAGACCGCAGCGATGGGCTTGTCGCAGTCCTGGGCCGCCACCGCTCTCGAAACGACGATCCCGTCCCTTTTCTCCCGCAATGCCGACGAACATCCGGAACATCCCGCGCTGACCGACCACCGCGGCGGTGGCACGCGCACCTGGACCTGGGGCCAGGCAGGCACCGAGGTCGAGACAATCGCGGCCGGGCTCTGCGCGCTGGGCCTGCAACGCGGTCAGACCATGCTGACCATGATGTCCAACCGCGCCGAGCACTGGCTGGCCGACGTGGCCGCGACGCACCTCGGCGCGGTGCCCGCCACCGTCCGCGGGAACCACGCCGGCGACCACGTGCTGTACCTGGCCAGGCACAGCAGGGCCCGGGTCGTCGTCGTGGAGGGCGCCGACCAGGTGGGGCGGTGGTCGTCGGCGCTGCGCGAGCCGACGGCGATCGAGCACGTCGTGGTCCTGGACCGCGCGGCGGTTCCCTCCGGCGACCCCCGGTTCCTCACCTGGGAAGCGCTGCTGTCGCACGGACGGCGGCTGCTGGCCGAGGACCGCGCGATCGTGGCCCGGCACCGGGAGTCGCTCACCCCGGACCGGCCCGCCACGATCCTCTACACCACCGAGCGCGCCCGCGAGCACGAGTGCGTAGTGCTGACCCACCGCAACGTCGGCTACGCCGCCGCGGCGCTGGAGCACATCACCGGAATTCCCCGGCATGCCAACACGATCTGCTACCGGCCGCTGACCGACGCAGCCGACCGGATGCTCGGCATGTACTCGGCCATCCACGGCGCCTCGCACGTGCACCTGTGCGCCGACGCCGCGCACGCCGCCACCGCGCTGCCGGAACTGCGGCCCGCGGCGTTCTTCGGCGCGCCGCGGGTGTGGGCGGAACTGGCCGCGGACGCGGAGTCGGTCGCGCCGCACCGACCGGCCACCGCCCAGGCGCGGCAACGGCTCCGCGCCCGACTCGGACTCGGCGACGTCGTCTGGGCCTCCAGCGGCCCGGCCCCGCTGGAGCCCGGGGTGCTGGATCTGTTCGCTTCGCTGGGCGTCGACATCCGCCAGAGCTGGGGCACCGCCGAGACCAGCGGCTTCGCCACCGCCAACCACGCGGGCGCCTCCCGGCCCGGCACGGCAGGACGAGGCATGCCCGGCGTGGAGGTCCGCATCGCCGACGACGGCGAGATCCTGGTGCGCGGCCCGGTCGTCTGCCCCGGCCACCTCCAGCCCGACGGCGTGATCAAGCCGGCGACCGACGCCGAGGGCTGGCTGCGCACCGGCGACGCGGGCAGCCTCGACGACGACGGTTTCCTGGTGGTGACCCACCGGGCCAACCCGGGCTGACCCGGGTCAGCCCGGCGGCCTAATCCGCGCTCCGCGCGGACGGAGCGGACTCGCGGGCGAACCGCCGCGGGTCCCCGGTCAGCGCCAGGCAGAGCACGGTGACCAGCGAACCGGCCACCAGGTACGCCGCGATCGGCCACGACGCACCGCCCGCCGCGCCCAGCAGCGCGGTGGCCACGAACGGCGAGAGCCCGCCGCCGAGCACCGAACCGCTCTGGTAACCCAGCGACACCCCCGTGTACCGGACCCTGGTGTCGAACAGCTCCGCGCAGAACGCCGCCATGGGGCCGAAAACCGCCGCCGAACCCGCGTAGCCGAGCACCATCGCCAGCACGATCAGCGCGGGCGAGCGGGTGTCGAGCAGCCAGAACATCGGGAACGCGTAGAGGGCCAGGAAGATGCCGCCGCCCAGCATCACCCTGGTGCGCCCCAGGACGTCGGAGAGGTGTGCGAAGACCAGGATCCCGAGGATCTGCGCGGCCGAACCGGCGAGGCTGCCCGTCAGCATCAGCTGCCTGGACACCCCCAGGGCCTCGATGCCGTAGGAGAGCAGGAAAGTCGCCAGGATGAAGATGAAGGTGTTGAACCCGAGGTTCACCCCCGCCGAGAGCAGGATCTGGCGCCAGGAGGTCGCGAACGCGTCGGTGATGGGCAGCCGCGCACGCTGCCCGTGCTCGCGGATGCGGGCGAACTCCGGCGACTCCGCCAGCCGCAGCCGCACGTAGAGGCCGACCCCGACCAGCACCAGGCTCAGCAGGAACGGCACCCGCCAGCCCCAGGTGAGGAACTGGTCGCCGGAGATCGCGGTGGCCGCCGAGAACGCCCCGGTCGCCAGGAACAGCCCGGTCGGGGAACCGATGAAGGTCCAGCCGCCGTACCAGCCGTGCCGGTTCGGCGGCGCGTGCTCCACGGCCATCAGCACCGCGCCGCCCTGCTCGCCGCCGAGGAAGAAGCCCTGGACCACCCGCAGCACCACCAGCGCGAGCGGAGCCCACACGCCGACCTGCTCGTAGGTCGGCAGCAGGCCGATCGCCGCGGTGCACACCCCGGTGACGCTGAGCGTGATCACCAGCATCAGCTTGCGGCCGAGCCGGTCGCCGAAGTGGCCGATGACCGCGGCTCCCAGCGGGCGGGCCAGGAACCCCGCGCCGAAGGTCGCGAACGCCAGCAGCACGCCGACCCAGGGATCGCTCGCCGCGAAGAACAGCTTGTTGAACACCACGGCGGCGGCCGTGCCGTAGATGAGGAAGTCGTACAGCTCGATCGTGTTGCCGACCGCGCTGGCGAACGCCGCCCTGCGCACCTCGGCGCCCGACGGGGTAGCGCTCCTCGGTTCGACTGCCATCCGGCCCTCCCGGCCTCGTCCGCCACTCGACTGCGCCCACAACGATGTCGAGTGCGGGCGCGGTCGTCCACATCGAATTTTCCACATCGCCCCTTCCGGGCTAGTCCTGATCCCGACTCTCGACCACGAATCCCGACGCAGAGTGATGAAAACCGGGATGGGGGAACCTCGTTCAGGTGGACACCCGACCGCTGCTGCCGCATCCAGAGGAATTCCGGCGATAAAGGGGATCGAGTCTTCTCCGCAACCCACAGGAGGAACAAGAGATGACCGCAACCCGGCTGATCGGCCACATCGCGTCGGCGGCTCTGCTGACCACCGCAGCCGCCCTCGTCCCGTTGGCGGCGGGTGCCGCCACGATGCCGGAGGTGGCCGCCAGCAGCCTCAACCTCACGGTCACCGGGCAGCCCGGTACCGCGCAGTTCCGCTCCGCCGTGCTCACCTGCGAGCCGACCGGTGGCACCCACCCGAACGCACCCGCCGCCTGCGAGAACCTCACCGGCGTCAACGGTGACTTCCAGGAGCTGACCAAGGAGCCGGCGCCCGCGATGTGCACGCTGGACCTCAAGCAGGTCACGCTCCGCGCGACCGGCACCTGGCGGGGCAAGCCGGTGAACTTCGAGCGCGAGTTCGCCAACGTCTGCGTGGCCAAGTCGCACACCGGCGAGGTGTTCTCGTTCTAGCCCGCCGTTCCGCGAGCGGCGTCAGCCGCATGCGGTGCGGGACCAGCCCGCTCTGCCGCGCGGTTCTCCAGCGCTTTCTCGCGAGGACGGCGCCGAGCGGCTGGACCATCGGTGGCCGGTCGTCCGGCCACCGGACCGGACGCCCCGCGTCCGACCCGACTCCACCGGGCGGACCGCAGGCGGCGCCCAGAGGCCCCCGCCCGGGCCGGCATCCGACGAGCCGGCCACCGGGCGGGGGCCTTCCCACGGCACGCCACTCCAAGGCCACCACTCCACGGCCCCGCCGGGTCCCCGGCGAGTCGCCCGGCAGTGCCTTCCCGGCGCATTGCGCTGGTCAGCACCGCCGTCCCGCCATTCGGACGCGTTACTGTGGACCCATGGCAGCAGACGGCACCGGCGGCCGGCGCCGGCCGCGGCGGCTCTACGAGGTGGGCAGCGAGCCCGATCCCCGGTTCACCCTCGCCAACGAGCGCACCTTCCTGGCGTGGATCCGGACCTCGCTGGCGCTGATGGCCGCGGGCGTCGGCGTGGAGGCGCTCAACGCGGTCACCCACGAGACCGGAAGTCCACTGAGGACGGTCCTGGCCGTGCTCCTGCTGCTCGGTGGTGTGGTTTGCAGCGCAACGGCTTTCGGCCGCTGGGTCGCGACGGAGCGGGCGATGCGCGCGGGCGAGGCGCTGCCCGCGCCGAAACTGGCCCCGCTGCTCGGCTTCGGGCTCACCGCCATCGGCATCATGGCGTGCGTCCTGCTCTTCGCCACGGGGATCTGACGATGCCGCGGGGAGCCGAGCACCATGCCCGCTGAAGGCCCGGACGAACGTCGCGGCCCATGGGACCCCGGCCTCCAGAACGAGCGCACGACGCTGGCCTGGCTGCGCACGATCCTGTCGTTCGCCGTCGGGCTGCTGGTGCTGCTGCGGCTCATCGCCCACAACAGCCTCGCCGCCGCCATCGCCTGCGCCGTGTTCACGCTGCCGCTCTGCGCCGGCATCGCCCTGGTCACCTGGCGCCGGCACCGCCGGACTGAACGCAGCCTGCACGCCGAGGCCCCGCTGCCGGACGGCATCCTGCCGGCGGCGGTGGCCGTGCTCGCCGTCCTCGGCGGCTGCACGGGCCTGGTGTACGTGCTCACGACCTGAATCGTCCACAGTAGACATGGGCTCCGGAGGCGCCGCACCCCCGGAGCCCTGTCGGTCGTACACCGCGCTCAGCGCCCGATGGCGCCGCTCGTGCTCAGCACTCGATGACGTTGACGGCCAGGCCGCCCCGAGCGGTCTCCTTGTACTTCACCTTCATGTCCCGCCCGGTCTCCCGCATCGTCTTGATCACCTTGTCCAGCGACACGAAATGCGCACCGTCACCCCGCAACGCCATCCGCGCCGCCGTGATCGCCTTCACCGACGCCACCGCATTGCGCTCGATGCACGGGATCTGCACCAACCCACCGATGGGATCACACGTCAGGCCCAGGTTGTGCTCCATCGCGATCTCCGCCGCGTTCTCCACCTGCGCGGGCGTGCCGCCCAGCACCTCGGCCAGGCCCGCGGCGGCCATCGAACACGCCGACCCGACCTCGCCCTGGCAGCCCACCTCGGCACCCGAGATCGACGCGTTCTCCTTGAACAGCACCCCGATCGCGCCCGCCGCCAGCAAGAACCGCACCACGCCGTCCTCGTCGGCACCCGGCACGAACCGCGTGTAGTAGTGCAGCACCGCGGGCACGATCCCCGCCGCGCCGTTGGTCGGCGCCGTGACCACCCGGCCACCCGCGGCGTTCTCCTCGTTGACCGCCAGCGCGAACAGCGTGACCCATTCCATCGGGTCATCGGCAGCCGTCAGACTCGACGCCAACGCCGCAGCCCGGCGCCGCACCCGCAGACCGCCCGGCAGCTCACCGGAGTTGGCGCACCCGTTGGCCACGCACTCGGCCATCACGTCCCAGATGTGCAGCAACTCCTTGCGCACCGCGTCCTCGCCGCGCCACGCGAGCTCGTTGGCCAGCATCACCCCGCTGATCGACAGCCCCGACTCCGCGGTGCGCGCCAGCAGCTGCTCACCGGTGGTGAACGGCCACGCCACCTCGGTGGCATCCGGCTTGATCCGGTCCGCGCCCGTGGCCTCGTCGTCCACCACGAACCCGCCACCGACCGAATAGAACACCGACGACTCCACCTCGGCACCCGAGCCGTCCCACGCGGTGAACCGCATCCCGTTCGGGTGCACCGGCAACGACCTGCGGCGATGCATCACCAGATCGCGGTCCACCGAGAACGCGATGTCACGCACCCCGTCCAACCGCAACCGGCCCGTCTCGCCGATCTCGGTCACCCGCGGCGCCACCGCCGCCGGGTCCACCGACTCCGGCGCATGGCCCTCCAGCCCCAGCAGCACCGCCTTCGGACTGCCATGACCGTGCCCCGTGGCACCCAACGACCCGAACAACTCGGCCTTGACCCGGCTCACCTCGGACAACCGGCCCGCGGCGCGCAACCGAGCCACGAACATCGCCGCAGCCCGCATCGGTCCCACCGTGTGCGAGCTCGACGGTCCGATCCCCACCGAGAAAAGGTCGAAGACGCTGATCGCCATTGATCCGTCCTCCTAGCGCCGTGGTCCGGCTACTCCCCGGTCAGTTCGGCGTACTGCTCGGCGCTGAGCATCTCGCCGGTGCCGGTGGCGCGCACCTCCAGCAGCCAGCCCGCGCCGAACGGCTCGGCGTTGACCTGGGCAGGATCGTCCACCACGGACTCGTTGATCGCCACGACCTCGCCGGTGACCGGCGCGTAGAGGTCGCTGACCGACTTGGTCGACTCCAGCTCGCCGCAGGTTTCGCCGGCCTCGATCCGCTCGCCGACGGCGGGCAGCTGCACGTAGACGATGTCGCCGAGCGCCTCGGCGGCGTAGGGGGTGATACCGATGCGGACCACGTCGTCGCGGTCCTCGATCCACTCGTGCTCGCGGGTGTAGCGCAGGTTCGCGGGAAGGGACATGCGGGAGGCTCCGTCGCTGTCGAGGGCATGGCGATGCCCGGGATGGTGTGCCTCCCCCTCTGTTGCGGAACCTGAGAGCTTCACCGCGCCGTCGCGGCTTGCACCGTGGGTGCGGCGTCGGAACGCACGCTTTCCAGAGTCGCCTCGCCCGGACGGTCATGGGTGCCTGAGAGTTTGCGGGGAGTCTTGCTCCTTCGGCGCCCTGTTCCACTGCTCGCGCGGCAGGACAGGGGCTCTCCCGCCCGGGGTCTGCGGCCGGTATGCGGTTGTGGGTCTACCGACACGAACCCTAAACGGACCTGCCGAGCTGTCAATGGCTCCCCCCGCCGCCGGCACCCCGCATGCGCGGGCGACGGTCCGCCGGCGAGCGTGTCTAGGCTGGGAAGACGCTGGGGCCCAACGAGGAGGCGGGTGATGCTGGACATCCGGGCGGTGATCGAGCGGGTCGGGCCGACGCTGTTGCGAACCGTGATCCTGCCCGGTTCCACCGACTGCGTCGGCGACGTCGTGATCGCCGAACCCGACCAGTCGCCGACGGTCGCCGAAGGCGACCTGGTGCTCGGCGTGGCCGTCGGCGACCGCGACGCGGCCGTGCGCTTGTCACGCGAGTGCGGCGCGCAGGGCGCGGCGGCGGTGCTGCTCAAGCCGCCGCTGTGCGCGGACCCGGCCGTCATCGCCGCCGCGGAGGAGACCGGCCTCGCGCTGGTGGAGGTGCGGCCGGGCACGGCCTGGGCGCAGCTCGTGTGGCTGATCAGGGCCGCGCTGGCCGGCACGGCGGTGGAGGACACCGACACCCGCAGCCCAGGGCTGGGCGACCTGTTCAAGCTGGCCGACGCGGTGGCCGACGTGGTCGACGCCCCGGTGACCATCGAGGACGCGCACTCCCAGGTGCTGGCGTACTCGGCGCGCCAGGACCTGACCGACCCGGCCCGGGTGTCGACGATCATGGGCCGCAAGCAGCCCGACGACGTGCTCGCCAAGTTCCGCGCGCGCGGCACGTTCCGGCAGCTCAGCAAGGGCAGCTCGGCGATCTTCGTGCCCGGCCAGCAGGACGGCACGCTGCCCAGGCTGGTGGTGCCGATCCGGATGGGCGGCGAGCTGCTGGGGTCGATGTGGGCGGTGGTGCCCGGCGAGGTGTCCGTGGAGCGCTCGACGGCCTTCGCCGACACCGCCCCGCTGGTCGCGCTGCAACTGCTGCGCTGGCGGGCCGTCGCCGACGCCGAGCGGCAGCGCTCGGCCGACCAGGTGCGGCAGTTGCTGGAGGGCGGTGACCGCTGGCGCGTCGCCGCGAGCGAGCTGGGGGTCTCGCACGACCCGCACCGGGTGGCCGCGATCGAGGTCAGCACCTCGGCCGAGGAGGCGGAGGGGCACCGGCTGGCGATGTGGGAGTGGATCACCCGCGGCGTCGGGCGCAGGCCGCTGGTGACCGAGGTCGGCAACGTCCTCTACGCGCTCGTGCCCGACCGGCCGGGGCCCGGCGGCTGGCCGGTGCTGCGCGACGCGCTGACCGCGGCCGAAGGCCAGGCGAAACCGCTGGTGGCGGTGGGTACGGCGGTCGGCGTCGCGGACCTGCACCGGTCGCGGTCGGAGGCCGACGAGCTGCTCGCCCTGCTGCGCGCGGGGCAGGTGCCCGACCGGCTCGCGGTGTACGAGGACCTCTGGCACCTGCTGGTGCTCAACCGGATGGCCGGCGCCGCCACCGACGCCGGGGTCGCCTCGCTGGGCCCCCTGCCGTTGTTGCGCGAGCACGACCGCTCGCAGGGCACCGAGTACCTGAACACGCTGCACGCCTGGCTGCGCCACCCCGGCGACCCGCGCACGGCCAGCCACGACCTGCGCGTGCACCCGAACACCTTCCGTTACCGGATGAAGCGGATCACCCAGCTCGTCGACGTCGACCTGGACGACCCCGACGTCCGGTCCGCCCTGCTCGTGCAGCTGCTCGCCGCTCGGTGGGCCCGCCAGCGCTAGCCACCCGCACGGGTGAAACCAGGGCGCGCCCGCCCTCCACCGGCGCGGGAGCGCCGCGAACCGCGCGGTGCGAGCGCGGACGGCGCATCCCGCCCGAACTGTTGATCGGCGGCCGGGCGCTGCGGTGCGCGGTTGTGCCCGCGGAACAAACCCACCTGGGCAATCTCATCTGCGCGGAATGATGCGAGCCCGGCGACGGCGGCGGATCGTAATGCGCAACAGACCGAGAAAGGATTGCGCCGTGAAGATCGCAGTTCCGCGCGAGATCAAGAACAACGAGTACCGGGTCGCGATCACGCCGGCCGGCGTGCACGAATTCACCAGCCGCGGCCACGAGGTCTTCGTCGAGGCGCAGGCGGGCGCCGGGTCGTCCATCCCCGACGAGGACTACCTCGCCGCGGGCGCGAAGGTCCTGCCGACCGCCGACGAGGTGTGGGCCGAGGGCCAGCTCGTCCTCAAGGTCAAGGAGCCCATCGCCGAGGAGTACCCGCGGCTGCGCCGCGACCAGGTGCTGTTCACCTACCTGCACCTGGCGGCTTCCTCGGAGCTGACCGAGGCCATGCTCGCCTCCGGCGTCACCGGCATCGCCTACGAGACCGTGCAGAACGGCAACGGCAGCCTGCCGCTGCTCGCGCCGATGAGCGAGGTCGCCGGGCGGCTGGCGCCGCAGATGGGCGCCTACGCGCTGATGCGCCCGAGCGGCGGCCGCGGCGTCCTGCCGGGCGGTGTGCCGGGCGTGCACCCGGCCCGCGTCGTGGTGATCGGCGGCGGTGTCGCCGGACTGAACGCGGCCAGCGTCGCGCTGGGCATGGGTGCCGACGTGGAGCTGCTCGACACCAACGTCGACAAGCTGCGCGAGATCGACCGCGACTTCCGCGGCCAGATCCGCACCGTGGCGTCGAACCGCTACTCGGTCGAGCAGGCCGTCCGCGCCGCCGACCTGGTGATCGGCGCGGTGCTGATCCCGGGCGCGAAGGCGCCGAAGCTGGTCTCCAACCACCTGGTGTCGGAGATGAAGCCGGGCAGCGTGCTGGTGGACATCGCCATCGACCAGGGCGGCTGCTTCGCCGACTCGCGTCCCACGACGCACGACGACCCGACCTACCGCGTGCACGACTCGGTCTTCTACTGCGTGGCGAACATGCCGGGCGCGGTCCCGAACACCTCGACCCACGCGCTGACCAACGTGACGCTGCCGTACGCGCTGCGCATCGCCGACAACGGGTGGCAGAACGCCTGCCGCGCGGACCAGGCGCTGGCGCTGGGCGTCAACACCCACGACGGCAAGCTGGTCAACCGACCGGTCGCCGAGGCCCACGGCCTGTCCTCCACCTCGCTGGACGACGTCCTGGCCTGACTCCGGGACCGATCCCGATCTCGACCGCGCGTGGTTCCGACGCCCCGACCGGAACCACGCGCGGTCGCGCGTCCGGAGACACCGTCGGCGATCACTCAGCGCTACCGCACCGGACGCCGGATATCCACGTCGGCACACCGGGCCGATCTCGGTCGGAAACGGCGGAACTCGACCGCATGCGCGCAAGTGCTGGGCCATAAGCCGGAGTGGACCGAGGTCCGAGAAGATCAACGCATGTAGGGGCGGCCCGCTCAACCAGCCTGGGGGTCACCGGGAGCAGGCCGCCACTCACAGTGTAGGACACGATCGGCTGTTTGCCGACGACTGGAGCAATGTCATTCCGGCGATTTCACCCGGAATCGATAACCACCCGATCGAATGAAGGTCGCACGTCACCCGTGCAGGCGTCCTCGCCGACTGCCGATGTCCCCCTTCGGAGTAAATCCCGCGGTTCCGGCAGGTCGGTTGCCACCGAACAGGTGGGGATCGACTGGTCCGGCCCGGTGATGAGGCATCACCAACGTGGATTACGACGGTGGGAGACCAGCGATGGACATCGCAATCCGGCATGCGGTCCTGGACCGGCTCGACGCGCTGGACCGGGTAGCCGCCGACGGCGACCCCGCGGCGCTGCTGCCGGTGGCGCGCAACGAGCTGCACCGGCTCTCGGAAGCCCTGCGGGCGCTGCTCAGTGCGCACCGGCCCGACCACGACGGCAGGTGCCCGACCTGCCCCGGCCTGCTGCGCGGGAGGCAGTGGCCGTGCGCGGTGTGGCTGACCGCACACCGCGGCCTGCTCGGCGACCAGACCGACCTGGCGCCGGCCGTGCTGCGCTGGAAGCTGCGCGGCCGTCCGCAGGCCGAGCCTGCAGAGGTGGGCGAGGTCGGCGAGGTGGCCGTCTCCAGCACCGTGATCACCTCCGACTCCGGCCGCGGCCCGGGCGACTGGGACACCGAGGAGTTCGCGCTGGACGAGGCCGCAGGCGGAGAGCTCCGGGGCCACCCTCCGGCGGGCGGGCACCTGGAAACCGACCACACCAGGATCTACCGGGCCTCGGTCACCGAGCGGCCGATCAGCTGGCCCACCACCCACACCACGTAGACCCCACCCGCCCCGGGAGCGCACCGCCAGGGCGGGCGGTGGATCGTCGGCGTTCCGCGCAACTCCTCCCATCCCACTCTCCTGTCTGCGGCAGGATGGGTGATGGCCGACCGCCAACCGCGACGATGGAGGAGCGTGTGCACGACGGCAGTGGCCGGATCATCGCGCAGGACCTCAGCAAGAGCTTCGGGCCGATCCACGCGGTCCGGAACCTCGACTTCACCGTGCACCCGGGCGCGGTGACCGGGTTCCTCGGTCCGAACGGATCCGGCAAGACCACCACCCTGCGCATGATCCTCGGCCTGGTCACCCCCACCAGCGGCACCGCGACGATCAACGGGGTCCCGTTCCACCGGCTCCCGCGGCCGGGCACCGTGGTCGGTGCCGTGCTGGAGGCGCAGAGCTTCCACCCCGGCCGCAGCGCCCGCGACCACCTGCGGTGCTACGCCGCGGCGATGGGGCTGCCCGACCGGCAGGCCGACCAGGCGCTGGAGCTGGTGGGCCTGTCCAGCGCGGCCCGGCGCGGCGCGGGCGGGTTCTCGCTCGGCATGCGCCAGCGCCTGGCGCTGGCGACCGCGCTGCTGGGCGACCCGCAGATCCTGGTGCTCGACGAGCCGTCCAACGGCCTGGACCCCGAGGGCATCGCCTGGCTGCGCGGCTTCCTGCGCTCGTTCGCCGCGACCGGGCGCACCGTGCTCGTCTCCAGCCACCTGCTGCGGGAGATGGAGCACACCGTCGACCACGTCGTGATCGTCAGCCGCGGCCAGTGCGTCTACAACGGCCACCTCGACGAGCTGCGCGCGGCGCAGCGCTCCCGGGTGCTGGTGCAGGCCGCCGATCCGGCGGCCCTGGTGCCCGCGCTGGACCAGCACGGGCTGTCGGCGGAGTACCTGCAGGACGGCAGGCTCGCGATCACCGGCGCCGACTCCAGGGCGGTCGCCGACCTCGCACTGGAGGCAGGCGTCGCGCTCTACGGCATGCAGGACGAGCAGGTCGACCTTGAGCAGCTCTTCTTCCAGCTCACCAGTGGGCAGTACGCCGGAGCGCAGGCGCCGCCCGGGAACTGGGCCCCACCGGCTGTCGGCCACCAGCACCACGGCGGTGGCTTCGGGGGTGGTCGCTGATGGCCGCGCTGATCAGGGCGGAGCTGCGCAAGATCTTCTCCGTCAACCTGTGGTGGGCGCTGCTGCTGCCGGTCGCGGTGCTGAGCTTCGGCGCGGGCTGGCTGGGCACCGCGTTCGGCACCGTCGCCTCGCTGGAGCAGGAGATCGGCGGCCCGCTGCCGCTGGGCCTGCTCACCGTGTCGATGTCGACCAACTTCAGCACCGTCTTCGCGGCGCTGTTCGGTGGCCTGGCGATCTCCGGCGAGCACCGGACGCGCAGCATCACCACCACCTATCTGACGGCGAACCCGCGCGGCGCGGTGCTGGGCGCCAAGCTCGTCACCTACTCCGCGATGGGCGTGCTCTTCGGGCTGGTCAACGTGCTGTTCTCGAGCGCGGGCGGGCTCGTCGGGGCGGGCCTCGACGGCTTCGGCGACCCCGGCGACTGGTTCACCGTCGGCGGCGCCGGGCTGCTGGCGATGGTCCTGTGGACGCTGCTCGGCGTCGGCTTCGGCGCCCTGGTGTCCAGCCCGGTGGTCGTCATCATCACGCTGCTGGTCTACAAGTTCGTCTTCGAGTTCATCGTCTCCACCGCGATGATCGGCGCCAGCTTCGACATCGGGCCCTACCTGCCGGGCGCGGCGGGCAACGGCATCGTGGGCAACCTCGCGGTGCCGATCTTCATCGCCGCGGCGGCCGGACCGCACGAGGCCGAGACGCCGAAGGAGGTCTTCCAGGTGCTGCACTTCATCTTCGGCGGCACCTACGACCACCCGTGGTGGGCCAGCCTGCTCACCTTCTGCGGCTACACCGCGGTGTTCTGCGTCGCCGGATGGCTGGTCAGCCGCAGGCGCGACATCACGTGAGCGTCCGCTGAGCGGACGAAGGCCGGGGCCGCCTCGGTGGCCCCGGCCTCCGCATCCAACGCCGAGGACCGCGGGTGGTCAGCGCCTCCTCGACCCTGGACTCGGTGCGCGAGGCCACCGGCGCGGCGGTGCGCGGACTGCTGCTTTCCATGCCCGCGCTGCTGCTGGTCGCCGTGATCACCTGGTTCGCCACCGGCCGGGCGGTTGTCTTTGACCTTCGAAGGTTCCGCCATCGGAACCGCTACGCGAGGCGAGTTCGAAGACGGGCGCTGAACTTGTGCCCGCAATCACTCCGCCGAGCCGGAAACCGGTGCGGTGTCAGTGGTTCGACCTAACCTGGCGTGGTGAGCGACTCCCCCAGACCCGCCAACGGCGGTTGGATCCGCCGGCTCGCGGCCGCCTGCTGGCGCCACCCCGTATCGGCGACGCTGGCCATCACCGCGTCGGTCACCGCCGTCGGCCTGGAAGCGCTGGTGCCGCTGCTGACCAAGGTCGCGGTGGACGACGCGGTCGCGGGCACGACGGCGCGCCTCTGGTGGGTCGTGGCCGGACTGCTCGGGCTGGGGCTGTTCCGCTTCGCCGCCGCGTTCGTGCGCCGCTACAGCGCGGGCCGCCTCGCCCTGGACGTGCAGCACGACCTGCGCCGCGCGGTGTTCGCGTCGGTGCAGCGGCTCGACGGCGGCAAGCAGGACGCGCTGCGCACCGGCCAGGTGGTGTCGCGCTCGATCACCGACCTGCAACTGGTCAACGGACTCCTGTCGATGTTCCCGCTCGCCGCGGGCACCGTGGTGCTCGCGCTGTTCGCGATCGGGGCGATGCTGTGGCTGTCGCCGCTGCTGACGGTGGTGGCGCTGGTCATCACGCCGCTGATCGCGGTGGTGTCGGCGCGCAGCAAGAAGCGGCTCTACCTGGCGACGTGGTCGGCCCAGCAGCGCGCCGCCGACATCGCCCAGCACGTCGAGGAGTCCGTCACCGGCGTCCGGGTGGTGAAGGGCTTCGGCCAGGAGGCCCGCGAGGTGGCGCGGCTGGAGAGCGGTGCGCGCAGGCTGTTCGCCGAGCGGCTGCGCAGCGCCCGCCTGACCTCGCTGCCACAGGCGACGCTGACCGCGCTGCCGGTCTCCGGGCAGGTCGGGGTGCTCGGCCTCGGCGGCTGGATGGTGGTGCAGGGCCAGGTGAGCATCGGCACCTTCGTGGCCTTCGCCGGGTACGTGACGATGCTGGCCGGGCCCGCCCGGATGATCGCGAGCACGGTGATCCAGGGGCAGCTCGTGCGCGCCGGCGCCGAGCGGATCAACGAGCTGATCGACTCGCAGCCGGAGGTGCAGGACAAGCCGGACGCGGTCGCGCTGCCGGACGGTCCGCTGGAGGTGGAGCTCGACGGCGTCGGTTTCGGCTACAGCCGCACCCAGCCGGTGCTGCGCGACGCGACGCTGCGCGTGCGTCCGGGCGAGACGGTCGCGCTGGTCGGTCCGGCCGGTTCGGGCAAGTCGACGGTGTCGATGCTGTTGCCTCGCTTCTACGATGTGCACGAGGGCGCGGTGCGGATCGGCCGGGTGGGCGAGGAGCCGCTCGACATCCGCGACCTGCGGCTGGACTCGCTGCGCTCGGCGGTGGGAGTGGTGTTCGAGGAAGCGTTCCTGTTCTCCGACACCATCCGAGGCAACATCGCCTACGGCATGCCCGACGCGTCCGACGAGGCGGTGATCGCAGCCGCTCGGGCGGCCGAGGCGCACGACTTCATCAGCGCGCTTCCCGACGGCTACGCCACGCTGGTCGGCGAGCGCGGACTGACCCTCTCCGGCGGCCAGCGGCAACGGGTCGCGCTGGCCAGGGCGTTGCTGTCGGACCCGCGCATCCTGGTGCTCGACGACGCGACCTCGGCGGTGGACCCGACCACGGAGGCCGCCATCCACGACACGCTGCGCTCGGTGACCGCCCAGCGCACGACGCTGCTGGTCGCGCACCGCCGCTCGACGCTGGCGCTGGCCGACCGGATCGCGGTGCTCGACGAGGGCCGGGTCGTCGACATCGGCACCCAGGAGGAGCTGGAGGAGCGTTGCGAGCTTTTCCGCTCGCTGCTGGCCGGGCCCGGCGAGTCGATCGACAACCGCTGCGACCGGGCGGACGGCGGCGAGGGCATCACCCCGGAGCTGTGGCCGCAGGTCGAGCGCGACGAGCTCGTCGCGGACGCCTCCGGCGGCACACCGCCCACCCCGGAGCTGATCGAGGGGCTGCGCAAGCTGCCCGCGGCAACCGCCCAGCCCCGGCTGCCCGGCGTGGACCCGACCGCGCCGGACCCGGAGTTCCGGCTGGCCCGGCTGTTCCGGCCGATCCGCTGGGGTCTGGTGCTGACCGTACTGCTGGTCGCCGCCGACGCGGCGGCGCTGATCGCGCTGCCGACGCTGGTCCGCCAGGGCGTCGACGGCGGTGTGGTCGCGGGCGACCTGGGGGCGCTGTGGACGGCGACCGCGGTGGCCGCGGCCGTGGTCGCGGCGGGCTGGCTGGTCGTGAAGGTGCAGACCGTGGTGACCGCGCGGACCGGCGAGACCCTGCTCTACCTGCTGCGGCTGCGCAGCTTCGCGCACCTGCAACGGCTCGGGCTCGACTACTACGAGCGCGAGCTCGGCGGCCGGATCATGACCCGGATGACCACCGACGTCGACGCCCTGTCGACGTTCCTGCAAACCGGACTGGCCACCGCGGTGGTCAGCGTGCTGACCATCGCCGGCATCGCCGTCACCCTGCTGGTCACCGACTTCTCACTGGCACTGGTGGCGTTGTCGGTGCTGCCTGTGCTGGTGGTGGCCACGGTGATCTTCCGGCGGGTCTCCTCGGTGGCCTACGCCGAGGCCCGCGAGCGGGTCAGCACGGTCAACGCCGACATGCAGGAGAACGTCTCCGGGCTGCGGGTCGCCCAGGCCCACCGCCGGGAGCGGCACTCGGCGAAGGTCTTCGCCCGCCGCAGCGACGCCTACCGCCGCTCGCGGCTTCGCGCGCAGCGCTACATCGCGACCTACTTCCCGTTCGTCGCGCTGCTGTCGGAGGCCGCGCAGGCCATGGTGCTGGGCGTGGGAGCGTCCCGGGTCGCCGCGGGCGGTCTCTCGGCAGGCGTGCTGGTCGCGTTCCTGCTGTACCTGGGGCTGTTCTTCTCCCCGGTCCAGCAGCTCTCCAGCGTCTTCGACGGCTACCAGCAGGCGCGGGTCGGCCTGCGCCGCATCGGCGACCTGCTGCGCACGCCGACGTCGGTGCCGCAGGCGGCCGAGCCGGTCGCGGTGCCCGAGCGGCTGACCGGCGAGGTCGAGCTGCGCTCGGTGACCTTCCGCTACCCCGGCACCGAGCGGCCCGCGCTGCACGACGTCTCGCTGCGGGTCGCCCCCGGCGAGACCGTCGCGCTGGTCGGCGCCACCGGCGCGGGCAAGTCGACGCTGGTCAAGCTCCTCGCCCGGTTCTACGACGTCACCGAGGGCGCGGTGCTGGTCGACGGGGTCGACGTGCGCTCCTACGACCTGACCGGCTTCCACCACCGGCTGGCGGTGGTCCCGCAGGAGGGCCACCTGTTCACCGGGGACATCGCAGCCAACATCGCCTACGGGCGGCCCGGCGCCGAGCCGGAGGAGATCGAGGCCGCCGCGCGCTCGGTCGGCGCGCTGCCCGGGATCGCGATGCTGCCGGACGGGTTCCGCCAGCAGGTCGGCGAGCGCGGGCGGGGGCTGTCGGCGGGGCAGCGCCAGCTCGTCGCGCTCGCCCGCGCCGAACTGGTCTCCCCCGACCTGCTGCTGCTCGACGAGGCCACCGCCGCGCTGGACCCGGCGACCGAGTCGATGGTGGTGACCGCCAGCGATCAGCTCGCGGCCAAGCGGACCACGTTCGTCGTGGCGCACCGGCTTGCCACGGCGGCCCGCGCCGACCGGATCGTCGTGGTCGACGGCGGCCGCATCGCGGAGGAGGGCACCCACGAGGAGCTGCTGGCGCTCGGCGGTCGCTACCGGCAGTTGTGGAACGACACCGGCACCGAACGCGCAGGAGCGGTTCCGCAGAGTCACCACCCGCCCGGATGACGGGACGAATCGGTCCGGGATCCAGGAACAACTCGCCGAGGAGAAACGTCATACTGGAGCAGGACGACAACTCGTATGGAGTAGTGCCAGGCAGCGGCAGCCGGGCGGCAGGCCCGGGGGCGGCGCATCGTACGTGAGGGCAGTGATCGTGCTCAGGAGCCGGGCGGGCGTGTTCAACGCCGCGAGGCGTTTCCTTAACGATTCTGTGACCATCTTCGCTACCAGAACGACCGTACTGTGTGCCAACCACGCGAAACGGACCGCTAGCCTGGTACCCGAGTGTGTGTACATCACGAGCAGATGGATCGAGGCGAACGCCAGCCGTGTCCAGCAGCAGCCCTGCGTCACAGTTCGGCCCCAATGAGTGGTTGATCGAGGAAATGTACGAGCAGTTCCTGCACGATCCCACCTCCGTAGACTCGGCGTGGCACGAATTCTTCGCCGACTACAAGCCGGGCCAGGCCACTGAAACCACCGCAGCCGCGACCGGTTCTGCAGCGGCCCCGAAGGCGACGGCCACCGCGGCACGCGTGGTCGAGACCAACGGGCAGACCCCGCCCCCGTCCGCCACCGCACCGAGCAAGCCGAAGCCCGCCGAGCCCAAGCCCTCCCCGCAGGAGGCCGCCAAGGCCGCCCCCGTCAAGGAGGCCCCCGCGGGCGAGCAGGCCAAGCCGCTGCGCGGCGCCGCGGCCGCGATCGCCAAGAACATGGAGCAGTCGCTCACCGTGCCGACCGCGACCAGCGTGCGCGCGGTGCCGGCCAAGCTGCTCTTCGACAACCGCATCGTCATCAACAACCACCTCAAGCGGAACAAGGGCGGGAAGGTCTCCTTCACGCACCTGATCGGCTACGCGCTGATCCGGGCGCTGCGGAACCACCCCGACATGAACCGCCACTACGGCGAGGACGCCAAGGGCAAGCCCGCCGTGGTCACCCCCGAGCACGTCAACCTCGGCCTGGCGATCGACATGCCGGCCAAGGACGGCTCGCGCAGCCTGGTGGTCGCCTCCATCAAGGGCTGCGAGGAGATGACCTTCCAGCAGTTCTGGCAGGCCTACGAGGACATCATCCGCAAGGCCCGCAACAGCGCGCTGACCGCCGACGACTTCTCCGGCACCACCATCTCGCTGACCAACCCCGGCCCCAGCGGCACCAACCACTCGGTGCCGCGGCTGACCAAGGGCCAGAGCGCGATCATCGGCGTCGGCGCGATGGACTACCCCGCCGAGTTCCAGGGCGCCAGCGAGCAGGCGCTGGTCGACATGGGGATCAGCAAGATCGTGACGCTGACCTCCACCTACGACCACCGCGTCATCCAGGGCGCGGAGTCCGGTGACTTCCTGCGCACGGTGCACCAGCTGCTGCTCGGCGAGAACGGGTTCTACGACGACATCTTCACGTCGCTGCGGATCCCCTACGAGCCGGTCCGCTGGACCCGCGACATCCCAGAGGGCGCGGTCGACAAGACCGCCCGGGTGCTGGAGCTGATCGACGCCTACCGCACCCGCGGCCACCTGATGGCCGACATCGACCCGCTGAACTACCGCCAGCGCCGCCACGAGGACCTCGACGTCCTCTCCCACAGCCTCACCCTGTGGGACCTGGACCGCACGTTCGCCGTCGGCGGCTTCGCGGGCAAGGAGCGGATGAAGCTGCGCGACGTGCTCGGCGTGCTGCGCGACTCCTACTGCCGCACCGTCGGCGTCGAGTACATGCACATCCTCGAGCCCGACGAGCGCGAGTGGCTGCAGGGCCGGGTCGAGAAGCCGCACACCAAGCCCGAGCCGACCGAGCAGAAGTACATCCTGTCCAAGCTCAACGCCGCCGAGGCGTTCGAGACCTTCCTGCAGACCAAGTACGTCGGCCAGAAGCGCTTCTCGCTGGAGGGCGCCGAGACCGTCGTGCCGCTGCTGGACGCGGTGCTCGACACCGCCGCGGCCTCCGAGCTGGACGAGGTCGTCATCGGCATGCCGCACCGCGGCCGCCTCAACGTGCTGGCCAACATCGTCGGCAAGCCGATCTCGCAGATCTTCCGCGAGTTCGAGGGCAACCTCGACCCGGGCCAGGCACACGGCTCCGGCGACGTGAAGTACCACCTCGGCGCCGAGGGCAAGTACTTCCGGATGTTCGGCGACGGCGAGACCAAGGTGTCGCTGACCTCCAACCCCTCGCACCTGGAGGCCGTGGACCCGGTGCTGGAGGGCATCGTCCGCGCCAAGCAGGACATCCTGGACAAGGGCCAGGAGGGCTTCACGGTGCTGCCGGTGCTGCTGCACGGCGACGCCGCGTTCGCGGGCCAGGGCGTGGTCGCCGAGACGCTGAACCTGTCGCTGCTGCGCGGCTACCGCACCGGCGGCACGGTCCACGTGATCGTCAACAACCAGGTCGGCTACACCACCGCCCCGGAGCACTCGCGGTCGAGCAAGTACTCCACCGACGTGGCGAAGATGATCGGCGCGCCGGTCTTCCACGTCAACGGTGACGACCCCGAGGCCTGCGTCTGGGTCGCCAAGCTGGCCGTGGAGTACCGCCAGGCGTTCGGCAAGGACGTCGTGATCGACATGGTCTGCTACCGCCGCCGGGGTCACAACGAGGGCGACGACCCGTCCATGACGCAGCCGGCGATGTACGACGCGATCGACAAGATGCGCAGCGTCCGCAAGACCTACACCGAGGCCCTCATCGGCCGTGGCGACATCACGGTCGAAGAGGCCGAGAAGGCGCTGAAGGACTACGCCAGCCAGCTGGAGCACGTGTTCAACGAGGTCCGCGAGCTGGAGAAGCACCCGCCGGAGCCCAGCCCGTCGGTGGAGTCCGAGCAGGTGGTCCCGCAGGGGCTGGCGACCGCGATCCCGGTCGACACACTCAAGCGGATCGCCGACGCGCAGGTCAACATGCCCGAGGGCTTCACGCCGCACTCGCGGGTCAAGCCCGTGCTGGAGCGCCGCGCGAAGATGGCCACCGAGGGCGGCATCGACTGGGCGTTCGGCGAGCTGCTCGCGTTCGGCTCGCTGACCATGGAGGGCCGCCCGGTCCGCCTGACCGGCCAGGACAGCCGTCGCGGCACGTTCGGCCAGCGGCACTCGGTGCTCATCGACCGCAAGACCGGTGCCGAGTACACGCCGCTGCAGAACCTGAGCGAGGACCAGGCGAAGTTCCTGGTCTACGACTCGGCGCTGTCGGAGTTCGCGGCCATGGGCTTCGAGTACGGCTACTCGGTGGCCAACCCGGACGCCCTGGTGCTGTGGGAGGCGCAGTTCGGCGACTTCTTCAACGGCGCGCAGTCGATCATCGACGAGTTCATCTCCTCCGGTGAGGCCAAGTGGGGCCAGCGCTCCGACGTCGTGCTGCTGCTGCCGCACGGCCACGAGGGCCAGGGTCCGGACCACAGCTCGGCGCGCATCGAGCGGTGGCTGCAGCTCTGCGCCGAGGGGTCGATGACGGTGGCGATGCCGTCGACGCCGGCGAACTACTTCCACCTGCTGCGCCGCCACGCGCTGGACGGCATCCACCGGCCGCTGGTCGTCTTCACGCCGAAGTCGATGCTGCGGCTCAAGGCGGCCACCAGCCCGGTCGAGGACTTCACCGAGGGCAAGTTCACCTCGGTGATCGACGACCCGACGCAGCCGGACCCGGCCTCGGTGCGCCGCGTGGTGCTGTGCACCGGCAAGCTCTACTACGAGCTGGCCGCCGAGAAGGCCAAGCAGGGCCACGACGACACCGCGGTGGTGCGGCTGGAGCAGCTCTACCCGCTGCCGCACCGCAAGCTGGGCAGGCTGCTCGAGCGGTACTCCAACGCCACCGACGTCCGGTGGGTGCAGGAGGAGCCGGCGAACCAGGGTGCCTGGCCGTTCCTCGGCCTGGCGCTGCCGGAGCTGTTCCCGGAGCGCCTGGCGGGCCTGCGCCGCGTGTCGCGGCGGCCGATGGCCGCCCCGGCGACCGGTATGGCCAAGGTGCACGAGGTCGAGCAGGCCGAGGTCGTGCAGGGCGCCTTCGCCTGATCGCCGACGACTGCTGGAAGGGCCGCCGGTTCCCGCGGGAGCCGGCGGCCCTTCCGCGTCCGGGTCGGTTCCGCGCGGGTCTCGCCGGGGTCCGGCTCGCGGTCGCGGGCACGACAACCCGTCCGTTATCGGATGGGGGACGCCGTCGTGATCAGGAAGCGGCACGGTGGTCATTCGAGGCGGCCGCGAGGCCGGCTCGCCAGCTCCTCCCGGCCCATCGCGGCGCGAGCCGCACCGCGATGCGCCCACGCGCCGGCCCCACCCGGCGCGTTCCGGCGGCGGCCGTCGGCGAACGCCGGCACCGCTCCACAGAGGACGGAGGCGACGTGCAGGATCCCGACGAGTGGCGGGCCAAGGGCGTGCATTGGCACGCCTACTCCGAGTCGCGCGACAGCAGCTCGACGTCGCCGGGCAGCAGGCGCCTCGACCGGCTGCGGCGAGCCCCGCAGGCGGTGCTGCTGACGCCGGAGGAAGTCACCGACTGGATCGCGGAGATGGTGCGCGAGCACGCTCACCGCCGCCACGTCCGCCTCATCGGGCCGCGCGGCGGCACCGGCCAGATCGGCGACGACGGCCACATCGAGCACGACGTGCACCAGAACCTCGACGTCGCCTGCCGCGGAGACTCCCTCTACATCGACATCGCCCGCGAGAGCGACCGCCTGCACCTGTGGGCCGAGGCCGTGACGCCCGACGACTGCGCCGCCGACCGCCACGACGAGGACGCCGGCTGACCAGCGCGAGCCGGTCCCGCAACGAGCCCGCCGGGTCGGCGGCCCGGAGCTGAACGGGGCCGGGCGCTTGGCGTGCCGTCCGGCCGCGGGCCGCCGAGGGCGCCGTCAGCCCCGTGAGCCGCCGGTCAGTCGTCGTCGGCGTCGTCGCGGGCCAGGAAGGTCGCCAGCCTCTCGGCGGCGTCCTCGAACTCGGGGTTGAGGTCGACGAAGGCACGCATCCGGTCGGCGACCCACGCCAGGGTCACCTCATCATCACCGCGACGCTCTTCGAGTTCTTCAATGCCACGGTCGGTGAAGTACACCGGTCCTCCTCGGTTTCGCTCGCCTGCTGCGCTGCCGCAGACCGGAGTGCAGCGTAGGACAGGCCTCCCGCCGATGTTGCGCCGCATCCCCCTTACCCAGCAAGGCAATCCGGCTCGTGGTCGCCAACGCCGACAGCCGCGGCCCGTGGCCCGGAGGGCGGTCGCGCCCGGCTCCCAGCCCCCGGCAGCGCCGCGCCCGGGCGGCCGTGCCGGACCGGCCCGGCAGGCACCTGACTCCCGCTACCCGACCCACCGGCCGGCCGTGCCCGTCCCGGTGGCGAACTCCACCCGTCCCGGACCTCCGCGCGCCCGTCCACGCCTTCCGGGACCCGCGTCCGTCGCCATGCGCACCGGCCCCGTCCCAGCCCACCCGCCTCGACGACACCGGCCGGATGACGGCCGCTCACCGCGCGTCCTGTGCAGTCCGGCTAACCAGCCAGTGCAGAAAGTCGCGATGGACCTGCGGCGGCCGTGCGCAGCAAACTCCGTGACGGCCGTCGGAGCAGCCGGCCGTAGAACCATTGGAGGCAACGTGCGCGCACTGGTGAAGACCTCGCCCGCGCCCGGACTGGAGCTGACCGAGCTCCCCGACCCGACGCCCGGCGCCAACGACATCGTGGTCCAGGTGTTCCGCACCGGCATCTGCGGAACCGACCTGCACATCGACTCCTGGGACGAGTGGGCCGCCCGGACCGTGCCGACGCCGCTGGTGATCGGCCACGAGTTCGCCGGCGAGGTGGTGGCGGTCGGCTCGGCGGTCACCCAGGCCCAGGTGGGCGACTTCGTCAGCGGCGAGGGCCACCTGGTGTGCGGGACGTGCCGGAACTGCCGGGCGGGCCGCAGGCACCTGTGCGCCAACACCAGGGGACTCGGCGTGCACCACAACGGCGCCTTCGCCGAGTACGCGGTGCTGCCCGAGCAGAACGTGTGGGTGCACCGGGAGCACGTCGACCCCGACGTGGCCGCCATCTTCGACCCGTTCGGCAACGCGGTGCACACCGCGCTGACCTTCCCGGTCGTGGGCGAGGACGTGCTGATCACCGGCGCGGGCCCGATCGGGCTGATGGCCGCGTGCGTGGCCAGGCACGCCGGCGCGCGCAACGTCGTGATCACCGACGTCAGCGAGCACCGGCTCGAGCTGGCCCGCCGGGTCGGCGTGGACCTCGCCGTCAACGTCGCCGAGACCGGCATCGCCGACGCCCAGGCGAAGCTGGGCATGTCCGAGGGCTTCGACGTCGCGATGGAGGTCTCCGGGCAGCCCTCCGCGCTGCGCGAGACGATCGAGAACATGGCCCACGGCGGCCGGATCGCGATGCTGGGTCTTCCGGCCGAGCGGTTCCAGATCGACTGGAGCGCGGTCGTGCTCAAGATGCTGACGGTCAAGGGCATCTACGGGCGGGAGATGTTCGAAACCTGGTACTCCATGTCGGTGCTGCTGCAGTCCGGGCTGGACCTCTCGCCGGTCATAACCCACCGGTTCCCCTGCACGCGGCACGTCGAGGCGTTCGAAACCGCGCGCGCGGGGCGCTGCGGCAAGGTCATTCTGGATTGGACGGTGCGCTAGATGTACACCATTGGCCAGGACGTGCGGGCCGAGCTGGAGGAGATCCGCGCCGCGGGCCTCTACAAGCACGAGCGGGTGCTGGACTCCGCGCAGAGCGCGCGGGTCGGCGTCGGCGACGCCGAGGTGCTCAACTTCTGCGCCAACAACTACCTCGGGCTGGCCGACCACCCGGCGCTGGTCGACGCCGCGTCGAAGGCGCTGGAGCGCTGGGGCTTCGGGATGGCCTCGGTGCGGTTCATCTGCGGTACGCAGGCCCCGCACAAGGAGCTCGAGCAGCGGCTGTCGGAGTTCCTCGGTACCGAGGACACCATCCTCTACAGCTCCTGCTTCGACGCCAACGGAGGGCTGTTCGAGACGCTGCTCGGGCCGGAGGACGCGGTCATCTCCGACGAGCTCAACCACGCGAGCATCATCGACGGCGTCCGGCTGTGCAAGGCGCGCCGCGCCCGCTACCGCAACCGGGACATGGCCGACCTGGAGCAGCAGCTCAAGGACACCGCCGACGCACGGCACCGGCTGATCGTCACCGACGGCGTGTTCTCGATGGACGGCTACCTGGCGCCGCTGGACGAGATCTGCGACCTCGCCGACCGGTACCGGGCGATGGTGATGGTCGACGACTCGCACGCCGTGGGCTTCACCGGCCCGACCGGGGCGGGCACCCCGGAGGCGTTCGGCGTCACCGACCGGGTCGACGTCGTCACCGGCACCCTCGGCAAGGCGCTCGGCGGGGCCAGCGGCGGCTACGTGTCGGCGCGCGGCGAGATCGTCGAGCTGCTGCGCCAGCGCTCGCGGCCGTACCTGTTCTCCAACTCGCTCGCGCCGTCGATCGTGGCCGCCTCGCTGGCCGCGCTCGACCTGGTCTCGGCGAGCCCGCAGCTGCGGCAGCGGTTGAGCGACAACAGCGCGCTGTTCCGGTCGCGGATGGCCGAGGAGGGCTTCGACCTGCTGCCGGGCGAGCACCCGATCATCCCGGTGATGATCGGCGACGCCGCCGAGGCGGCGCGGATGGCCGACCTGCTGCTCGAGGAGGGCATCTACGTCATCGGCTTCTCCTACCCGGTGGTGCCCAAGGGCAAGGCGCGGATCCGCACCCAGATGTCGGCGGCGCACAGCCCCGAGGACATCGAGCGGGCGGTCACGGCGTTCGTCCGGGCCCGCGAGCGTATGCGCAGGTGAGGACGGTGCGCTGACGACCGTCCGCCTCCTGGGCGAATGGGTACCATCGGCAGGTGATTGACCCCAGGCGGCTGCAGGTGTTGCGCGCTTTGGCCGACCACGGCACGGTCCGTGCGGCGGCCGAGGCGCTGTACCTGACGCCGTCGGCCGTCTCGCAGCAGCTCAACGCGCTGGAGAGCGAGGTGGGGCAGCCGCTGCTCACCCGGCACGGGCGGCGGGTCCGGCTGACCGCGGCGGGAGAGCTGCTGGTCGAGCACGCCAAGGCGGTGCTCGCGGAGCTGGAGCGGGCGGAGGCCAGCCTCGCGGCGTGCGCGTCGGGCACCGTCGGCAAGGTCGAGATCGCCTCGTTCGCATCGGCGATCACGCAGGTCGTGGCGCCCGCGATCGTGAAACTGCGGTCGCGGGCACCGGGGGTCTCGGTGCTGGTGCGCGACGCCGAGGCGCACAACAGCCTGCTGATGCTCCTGGCCGGGGAGATCGACGTGGCGATCTCGATGGAGTACACCTCGACGCTGCAGGCCGACGACCGCAGGCTGACCCGCTACCCGCTCTACGCCGAGCCGTTCGACGTCGTGCTGCCGCCACGGCACCCGCTGGGGTCGATGCCGTCGGTGGCCGTCGAGGACCTCCGCGACGAGGAGTGGATCGCGCCGCTGCCGGGCAACCCGTGCCGCGCGGTCGCGCAGGTCTTCTGCGAGAACGCCGGCTTCGTCCCGCGCATCACCCACACCTCCGACGACTTCCACGCCGTCGTCGCGCTCGTCGCGGCGGGCACCGGGGTCGCGCTGGTGCCCAGGACCGCCATCGGCGACCACCCCGGCACCGTGCGGCCGGTCGCCGGCCGCCCACCGACCCGCCGGGTCTTCGCCGCGGTCCAGTGCGGCCGCGAGGAGAACCCCCTGGTGCGCACCGTGCTGGACGCCCTGCTGGAGCAGAAGCCCGACGACTGACCGGCCGAACGGGCGGTCGGATCGCGCGTCGACCGGGCTCGTCCGGTGGCAAGCTGGCGATCATGCCTCTGCGACCTTTCGACGCCGTCCTCTGCGATCTCGACGGCGTCCTGCGCCGTTGGGACCAGCGCGCCTTGCAGCGCCTCGAGCTGGCGCACGGGCTCGAGCCGGGCTCGATCGCCGCGACCGCGTTCGCCCCGGAGCGCGTGCACCCCGCGATCACCGGCGCGTGGACCGACGAGGAGTGGCGGGCCGCCGTCGCGGACGACCTGGCCGCCGCGTGCGGCTCGCTCGCCGCCGCACGCGCGCTCGTCGCGGAGTGGTCGGGGCCCGCCGGGGAGGTCGACGCCGAGGTCGCCAGGGTGCTGGCCGACGCCCGCGCACCTGCCGGTCCTCCTGGTGACCAACGCGACGACCAGGCTCGAAGCCGACCTGGAGCGGCTGGGACTCACCCACGCCGTGGACGCCGTCGTCAACAGTTCCCGGGTCGGGTGCGCCAAACCGGATCCGCGGATCTACCGCCTGACGGCGGCGCGTGCCGGCGCGGCGGTCGAGCGCTGCCTCTTCGTCGACGACACGCCCGCGAACGTCGAGGCCGCACGCGAGGTCGGCATGACCGCCTTGCACTTCCGGGGCCCTCACCAGCTCCGCGAAGCCCTCGCCCCGCTGCTGGAACCGCGAACCGCCTGACGCCCCTGCTCAGACCTGGCCGTTTCGCTGGAACACCGCCAGCGCGCGGGTGACGCGGGTGGCGCCCTGCCGGACCGCGCGCTCGACCTCCCAGCGCCGGGACAGGAACTCGTCGGTCGGCAACGAGATCGCGACCGAGGCGACGACGCCGCCCGCCGGCTCGCGCACCGGCACCGCCATGCACGACATCCCCTGCTGGAACTCGCCGATCTCCAGCGCCAGGTGCGACTGGCGGACGTGCGCGAGGTGGTCCTCCAGCGCGCCGCGGTCGCTGATGGTGGCCGGGGTCAGCGCGGCGAGCCCGGCGGCGTCGAGGTAGCGGGCCAGCCGCTGCGGCCCCATCGCCGAAAGCATGATCTTGCCGAAGGCGGTGGCGTGGGCGGCCTGGTGGAACCCGACGTCGAGCGGCTGCGCGCGGGGGCGCCGCTCGGAGTCCTCGACGTGGGCGATCACCACCTCGGTGTCCCGGTAGACGGCGTAGTACGCGGCGGCGTCGGCGTCCTGGTGGACCGCGCGGATGGCGCCCGCGACACCGGGCGGCACCGCGAGCTGGCGGGTCAGCGCCTGCCCGAGGTAGCGGGCCATGTAGCCGAGCCCGTAGACGTGCTGGTCGCTGAGGTGCACGACGTGCCCGGCGTCGATCAGCGCGTGCAGCAGGTGGTAGGTGGTGGGCAGGGCGAGGTCGAGCTCGGCGGCGATCTGCTTGGCGGTGAGCCCGTCCGGCGAGTTCGCGATCACCTCCAGCACGCGCAGGGCCCGCCCGACCGACTGCAGCGGGCCCGCGCTGCCGTTGCGGCGTGCGACGCCGTCCAGCGGGGCTTGCACGCCCTTCAATGTAGGTCGCCGTAGCGGGTTCCGAGCAGTCCGCGGCACCAGCCCGCGTTGCCCTCGATGCTGACCTGCGTGGTGCGCGCGAAGCGCAGCCGCAGCGGCAGCGACTCGGCATCCACCGGGCGGCCCTCGTCGTCGACGAGCAGCGGGGCGTCGTCGGCCGAGGGCAGCCCGAGCTGCCTGCGCCGTCTGCGCAGGCGGGTGGTGTCCTCGGCCAGCTCGCCCAGGCGCAACCGGACCAGCTCGGCGTGGGTGCGCCCGGCCTTGAGCAGGCGGGCCGCGATCTGCTGCTGGTAGGCGGCGTGCGCCTTGCGCAGGAACGTCGCCCGCAGGTCGTCGAGCTCGCCCGCGGCCAGGCCGGGGAACGTGGCGTCGAAGCCGTCGCCTGCGGCGACCCCGGCGTTGATCTCCTCGGACGCGAAGTGGTCGAGCAGCCGCACCCGCACCGGACCTCCGGACACGGCTGCCAGCGCCTCCCGCGCGTCGGCGACCATGAGGTAGGCGAAGTTCGGCGCGCAGAAGTACGTCGGCAACCGCAGCTCCACCCGCACCTCGCCGTCGACGACCTCGCACGCGGCGACGAATCCGAGGTCGGTGATCGGCTGGTCCAGCTCCGGGTCCAGCACCTCGCCCAGCGCCCGCCACGCGGCGGCCTCCAAGCGCGCCGCCGCACCCTTGGCCGGGGCGGCACGCCCGCCGGCGGTGCCACTGCCCGGGCCGCTTCGGTGCCCGCCCGTACCGTCTCCGTCCACGGCCGCGGTCGCCGCGCCCGCGCTGCTCGGCTTGCTCACGACGTCATCGCCTCCCGGTTGGTCTCGGAGGCGACCGGCGTCCGCGAGGCCGGGACGTCCGGCGCGGGCAGCCCCATGCCCTCGGGCACGTCGATGTCGTAGAGCCGGGCGGCGTTGAGGCCGAGGATCTTGCGCTTCACGTCCGGCGTGAGCACGCCGTACTCGTCCTGCATGTCCTCGGGGATCTGGAAGTCGACGAACTTCTCGACCAGCCACTTGGGCGTCCAGATCGCGTAGTCGCTGGCGAAGGTGATCCGGTTCTCGTCCAGCCAGTACAGCAGCTCGCCGATGATCTGGGCGAAGTAGCGCGGCCGGGAGTGGATGAACGGCATCGCCACCGCCAGCCCGCCGTAGACGTTGGGCTCCTGGGTGGCGATCCAGCAGAAGTCCTCCAGCCGCGGCAGCCCGACGTGTTCGACGACGAAGCGCAGGTCCGGGAACGCGGTCGCCACGTCGTCGACGTCGGCGACGTCGAAGGCGTCGCGGTTGAGCGGGTAGATCGTCGGTCCCTTGTGGATGTGGATGTTGCGGATGCCGAGCTCCTGGCACTTCTCCAGGTACCGGTAGGACCAGTCGTCGGTGAGCTTCCAGCCCTTGGACCGGCCCTTCCACTCCGCGGTGTAGAGCTTGACCCCCTTGAGCTGCCAGCGTTCGGCGAGGCGTTCGAGCGCGGCCAGCCCCGCCTCGCCGTCGCGCGGGTCCCAGCTGCCGTTGACGATGAACTTGTCCGGGTGCCGCTCGGCGAGGGCCCCGTCCTGCTCGGTGGTGTTGAAGCCGTTGACGAAGAAGTCGGTCAGGTACGTCGGCTGGAAGATGGCCTTGTCGACGTAGCCGACCTCGAACAGGTCGTGCAGGAGGTCCTGCTCGCTCTGCTTCTGGAAGTGCTCCAGCGACCACACCTCGCTCTGCGGGCTGAGGTTGCGGTGGTAGTCGTAGAAGCAGTTCAGGAACCCCTCGCCGTACCGGTTGGCCTGGTTCGCGGGCGTGCCGTCCCAGAAGTGGATGTGGCTGTCGACGATGAAGTAGTTCTCGCCGTCCTTGCTGTACATGGGTTTCCCGCCTTTCCGGGTCAGGGCACGAGGATGGCCCGGCCGCCGGGGATGCGCCCCGCGTCGAGGTCGTCGAGCGCGGCCGGCGCGTCGTCGAGCGCGTAGGTCCGGGTGCGCAGCGCGACCTTGCCCTGCGCGGTGAGCGTCATCAGCTCGTCGAGGTCGTTGTAGGAGCCGACGAGGTTGCCGATCACGTTGATCTCGCGGGAGATGATGTCGATGGTGGGCACCTCGACGCGGCCGCCGTAGCCGATGACGAAGTAGGACCCGGCGTCCCTGGTCATCGCCACCCCTTCGGCCTCGGTGCCGCCTTCCCCGACGAAGTCGAGCACCACGTGCGCGCCCCGGCCGCCGGTCAGGTCGCGCACCGCCTCGACGTGGTCGCCGGTGGCCTCGACGGTGTGGTGGGCGCCGAGCTCGGAGGCGAGGTCGAGCGCCTGGGCGGAACGGTCGACGACGGTGATCTCGGCGGGCGTCAGCGCGATGAGCGACTGCAGGCCGATGTGCCCGAGCCCGCCGGCGCCGATGAGCACCACGTGCGTGCCGGGGTGCAGCAGCGGGACCGCCTTGCGGACGGCGTGGTAGGCGGTCAGCCCCGCGTCGGCCAGGGCCGCGACGTCCACGGGCTCGAGGCCGGCGTCGAGGCGGACGACCGACCGGGCGTTGGTCAGCAGCAGCTCGGCCATCCCGCCGTCGGTGTTGATGCCCGGGAACCGCGAGTTCTCGCAGTGCACGTCGTCGCCGGAGCGGCAGGCCCGGCACAGCCCGCAGGTCACCAGCGGGTGCAGGATGACCTTGTCGCCGGGCTTGATGTTGCCGACCGCCGGGCCGACCTCGCGGACCGTGCCCGCGTTCTCGTGACCGATGATGTACGGCAGCTCGACGCCGCTCTTGTCGGCCCACTGGCCTTCGATGATGTGCAGGTCGGTGCGGCAGACCCCCGCTGCCCCGACTTCCACCAGGACGTCCATCGGGCCCTTCGGCACCGGGTCCGGCACCGACTCGATCTCGGGCTGCTCGCCGTAGGCGTGCACTCGTACTGCCTTCACCTCGGACTCCTTCGGCCGGGCGGCTGGGACTGCCCACAGACTGACCACCGCGCCCCGGAAGCCAAAGAGACGTTGTCACATGCTGATAAGAGGGCGGCCGGAACACCGCTTTCTCACCCGATAGGGCGAGGGCTTGAGGGCAGTGCCCTCGCGGGTTCCACTGGCCGACCGCGGAGGTGGCGGATGCGGAAAAGCATCTTCGAGTTCGGTCGCCGGGACTATTCCTTGGCAGAATCGGCTGCGTGAAATACGTGCTGCTCATCTGCGATGACGAGACCGTTTCGCCGAGCAACGAGGAGCTGGCGGCGGACCCGGTGCACCAGGCCTGGGCGGCGGACCTGGAACGACGCGGCGCCGAGCTCGTGGGCGCGCGGTTGCGTCCGGTGGTGGACGCGACCACGATCCGGGTCCGCGACGGAGAGACCCTGGTCTCGGACGGGCCCTTCGCCGAGACCAAGGACTTCGTCGGCGGCTTCGTGATCGTCGAGTGCGCGGACCTCGACGAGGCGATCGAGATCGCCGCGGGCCATCCCTACGCGCGCTGGGGCGGCGTCGAGATCCGCCCCGTCTGGGAATGACCGCACCGGACCATCGGGCACGGGAGGCGGTGGCAGCCGCTTTCCGCGACGAGTGGGGCCAGGTGGTTGCGACTCTGATCGGCTGGACGGGCGACTGGGACCTGGCCGAGGAATGCGCGCAGGACGCGTTCACCGCCGCGCTGGTGTCCTGGCAGCGCGACGGCGTCCCGCGCAGTCCCGGCGCGTGGCTCACCACGGCGGCCCGCAACCGCGCGACCGACCGGCTGCGCCGCGACACCACCGGTGCGGCCAAGCTGCGTGAGCTCGCCGTGCTGGCCCGCGACCCGGACGGGCCGGTGGTGGAGGAGATCCCGGACGAGCGGCTGCGGTTGATCTTCACCTGCTGCCATCCGGCGGTGCCGTTCCCGGCGCGGGTCGCGCTCACCCTCCGCACGCTGGCGGGCCTGAGCACCGCCGAGATCGCCCGGGCGTTCCTGACCACCGAGCCCACGATGGCGCAGCGTCTGGTCCGCGCGAAGCGCAAGATCAAGGAGGCAGGTATCCCGTACCGGGTACCGCCCGTCGAGGACCTCCCGCAACGGCTCGCCGCCGTGCTCGCGGTGCTGTACCTGATCTTCAACGAGGGCTACGACGAGGAGTGCGGCGAGCGGGACGCACGCCGGGCCCTGACGGCCGAGGCGATCCGCCTGGCCCGGCTCCTGGTCCGGCTGATGCCGCACGAACCCGAGCCGCGCGGACTGCTCGCGCTGATGTTGCTGCACGAGGCCCGGCGCGCGACGCGCATCGAAGACGGCGTGCTGGTCGCGCTGGAGAACCAGGATCGGTCCCGGTGGGATCGGGCGCTGATCGACGAGGGCGTGGCGGTGCTCGACGAGGCGCTGGCGATGCGGCGCGTCGGGCCGTACCAGGTGCAGGCCGCGATCGCCGCCTGCCACGCCACCGCGTCCGACGCGGCCGGGACGGACTGGCCGCAGATCGCGATCCTGTACGCCGAGCTGGCCCGGCTGGCGCCGTCGCCGGTCGTGGACCTCAACCGCGCAGTGGCGGTCGCCATGACCGACGGCATCGCGGCCGGCCTGGCCATGGTCGACGGACTCACCGAGTCCGGCCTGCTCCGCGGGTACCACCTGCTACCCGCGACGCGGGCGGACCTGCTCCGCCGGGACAGCCGTGCGGCCGAGGCCAGGGCGGCGTACGAGGACGCGCTGGAACTGGCGCCGACCGAGGCGGAGCGCCGCTACCTGAGGGGCCGGCTCGAAGAACTCTGAGATTTTCCTCCGGCCGATGTCGATCCGGGCCGGCCGCCGTCGTCGGTAGGGCGAAGACCAGCCCACCGGGGACAAGGGAGACCTCGTGCACACCGACATGGCAACACCGGCGCCCTCGGTCGTCGACCGAGCCGCCTACCAGGCCGAACTGGACGCGCTGCGGATCCGGGAGAAGGCGCACACCCGCGAAGGCGACGCGATCGCGGCGGCCCGGCGGCGGCTGCCGATGGTGGAGGTCGACGCCACCGCAGAACTGATCGGCCCGGACGGTCCGGTCACGTTGCTGGACGCGCTCGAGGGCCGCCGCCAGCTCATCGCCTACTTCCACATGCGGCACACCGGCCAACCGGCCGCGGACCAGTGCGAGGGCTGCACCTTCTACAACGGGCAGGTGCGGGAGCTGTCCTGCCTCCACTCCCGCGACGTCACCTACGCGACGTTCTGCCAGGGCCCGTACGAGGAGAGCGTCCGCTACCGCGACTCCATGGGCTGGGACGTGCCCTGGTACTCCGCGGCGGAGTCGATCGACGTGCTGATGGCGGGCCGCGGCCCGTTCATGCTGGCGTGCTACCTGCGGCTGGGCGACCGGGTGTTCGAGACGTACTGGACCACCGGCCGCGGCGTAGAGGTGATGGGCCAGACGTACGGCCTGCTGGACCGAACCGCGTACGGCAGGCAGGAGACCTGGGAGGACTCGCCCGCCGGGTGGCCGCAGCCGTGGCTCGTCAACGGCGAGTTGCTCCGCACCGGCGGACGCCCCACCGCCCAGTGGTCCCGGCTGGATGCCGGGCGCTCTGACGGCGCCGACTCGGGCGACCAGCCATGACGACCACCCGGCACGACGACACGCTCGCGGCGACGACCGGGCCCACGCTCAACGCGACGACCGGACTCAGGCTCATGGCAACGACCGGACTCGCGCTCACCGCGACGACCGGACTCGCCGCCGCACCACATCAACCACGCGATCGCCGCGAACCGCTGCGACGCCACCGAAGAGGAGAACGACGATGACCACCCACAAGATCGGAACACGTGACGAGTGGCTCGCGGCCCGCCTGCGGCTGCTCGAAGCCGAGAAGGAACTCACGCGCCGCGGCGACGAGGTGGCGCGCCAGCGGCGGGAACTTCCGTGGATCCGCGTCGGGAAGGACTACCGGTTCGACACCGACGAGGGCGCCGCGTCCCTCACCGACCTCTTCCGCGGACGCTCCCAGCTGCTCGTCTACCACTTCATGTTCGGCCCCGACTACGAGGCGGGATGCCCGTCCTGCTCGGCGATCGCGGACGGCTTCAACGGCATCGTCACCCACCTGGCCAACCACGACGTCGCGCTCACCGCGGTTTCGCGGGCCCCGCTCGCGAAGCTCCAGGCGTACAAGCGGCGGATGGGCTGGAGCTTCCCCTGGGCGTCCTCGTTCCGCAGCGACTTCAACACCGACTTCAACGTCTGGTTCACCGAGGAACAACAGCGCGGGGGCGGTATCGAGTACAACTACCAGCGCGAGCCGGTTTTCGAGTGGCGCGCGGGTCAAGAAGGCGGTGGCGCGGACGCGGAGGACCAGTTCGCGGCCATGTGCGGCACCGACACGGCCACCTACCACCGCGACCGGCCGGGCATGAGCGCGTTCGCGCTGGAGGACGGCGTCGTCTACCACACCTACTCCACCTATGCGCGCGGATTGGACGCCCTGTGGGGCATGTACCAGTGGCTCGACCGGGCCCCGCTCGGTCGCAACGAAACCGGCGTCTGGTGGCGCCGCCACGACGAGTACGACAGCCAGTGACGCGCGACGGCGGCGGGCCAAGCCGGATCCGACCGGAGACGTAGCCGGCACCGCGGCCAGGGACGGTTTCGAACGTTGCCGAGGCCATTCGTGAGCCGTGCGTGGCCCGCACGCTTCGAGAGCGTGCGGGCCACGAGTCCGCGTCAGTCGTGCGGGTAGGCGCCCATGGCGTCGACCACGGCTGTCTTGACCGAGGTGACGGCGAGCACGGTTCCCGGTTCGTAGTCCGGGTTCTGCTCGGTGGCGACCGCGCGGTAGCCGATGTACTCACCGGTGGCCGGGTCGATGATCATCTCGTAGCGCTGGTCGTCGTTGGCGATGCCGATCGCGACGCCCTGCCTGCCGTCGAGGTCGACCCCCTGCTCGGTGATCTCGACGCCCGGAACCATGGCCAGCGCGCGGTAGAGCGCCGCCCGCAGGTCTGCCGGCACTTGCCCGGTCTGCAGCGTGGTCCCGACGTTGTGAACCATCTGGTAGTTGTCCATGACGGGTTCGTCGTAGGGGCTGCCGGCGGTGCTGCGCAGCGTCGCGTAGAGCGCTTCCGGCTCACGGGGCAGTGTGGCCATCCACTCCTGGGTCGGCTTCCCCCAGCCCGGTTCACCCGCGCAGGGCGGCGCACCTCCGTCAGCCGACTGGTTGGCGTAGAAGTCCCCGCAGGGAGATTTCCGCTCACCCTCGGGCCACCAGCTCGCGTAGACGTCCACCCCCGCGGCTTCGGCCTCTTCCCTGGTGCCCTTGACCCACTTCTCCTGGCCGGTGGTGGTCCGGCGCTCCAGCCACTCCTGCTTCTCGTCGGCGGGAATCCACCGCTCCCGGCGGTTCTCGGCCAGCACTCCGAAGGTGTCCCAGCCGGGGTGGAGGGTCACCATCTCCCAACCGTGGTGGGAGACGTAGCGGTACTGGCCTGGGCCCGGAGGCTGGTCCTGGGAGTGGATCGCGTCGGTCTTCTGGGCGGCTTCGCTCAGCGTTCCCGCCACCGCTTGGGAGATCCGCGGTGCGTCGCCGTTGAACGACACTGTCTGAAGCGCCGTGACACCGACGGCCAGCGCGGCAGCGGCAGCGGCGACGGTCACCCAGGAACGCCACGTGCGCTTCGGCCGTGCGATCGGAAGGACATCGTCGGCATCCGAATCCGGAACGCTCTGTGCTTCCTCCGGGTTTCCGGCGGCCCGCATCAGCATGCTGCGGGTCCGGTCGAGGGTGCGGGGATCGGTGTCCACGTCGCTGTGCAGGGCGCCCAGGGCCTCGTCGAGGTCGCGCTCCGACCACATCGTGCGGGTGTTGCTTCGGTCGTTGTCACGCATGGCGGTTCGCCTCTTCGTCGATGTCCTCGGTGGTCTGTCGGGATGCCGCGCCGGGCGCGTTCTTGCGCAACTGCCTGCGCACCCGGTGTATCCGGGACCGCACCGTGCCGACCGGGATTCCCAGCACATCGGCGACTTCGGTGGAGTCCAGCCCGCCCCAGGCGGTCAGCAGCAGGGTGTCCCGGTCGGCGGGACTCAGCTCGGCCAGCGCGGCGGCGAGATCGTTCACGCTGGAGTGCGCGTCCACGGCTTCGGCGACTCTGGACTCGTGGCCGGCCGTGCTCACCTCGCTGGCGCGCACCATGCGCGCGGTGGCCCGCAGCCCACGCAGCTCCGTGCGCAGGTGCTTGCGCAGCAGGTTGGTGGCGATGCCGTAGAGCCAGGACCGCACATTGGCGCGTTCCGGGTCGTAGGACGCTCGATGGCGCAGTGCCGCCAGGAAGGTCTCGGCGACCAGGTCGTCGGCCACCGACTCGTCGGTTCTTCGGGCGAGATATCGGTGCAGCGGCGCGGCGTACTCGTCGAACAGCCGGCCGAAAGTGGCCGTCGGATCGCCGGTCGTCAATGACGGGCGGTCCTCGTCCAGTGCCATCGCTGCACCCGCTTCGGGTTCCGAGAGGCTAGTTGTCGTCGACACACCCGGTTCTTTCCCGCGAGCGGCCCGCGCGTTCACGGACCGACCGGGAGGTGCCGGTGTCGGTACCCCCGATGATCTCGACCCCCAGCTCGCCCAGACGCACAGGGAGCATGCTGCGACCGGCCTGCTGCTTCATGGACCAGCACTGGCTGCTGTGTCGTGACCGCGGCCGGATTCCCGACAAGGGGTAGCCACAAGGTGCTGGGGCGAGCCGACCGCACGCCCCAGAACCGCACTTCCGGAGACGGCTAGGCCAGGTTAAAGCTCAAGGCGACCAGGGCTGGGGAACTGGGCAAGCCCGTGCACTCCGGCCGACGGTCAGGCATCGCAAGGCGCGATGATGCGTTGCCCGGCAGTTCTCCCGCGCCGCTGATGCCCAGGACCCCGATCGCGACCACCCGGGCACGGTGCATGCGGCCGGAGGCCAGGCACCTCAGGGCGCGATGGCGCTTTGCCCCGCAGTTCTCCCGCTATATCCGCCTAGCCCCGAATCTCGTCCTCACCTACCCGAACCTCGTCATCCCCTGCCCGAACCTCGCCCTCCCCCGGAACTTCCCCTCGCCGGTCCCCGGCCCTTGAACGCAGCCGCGACCCGACCGGCCGCAAGGCCTCAGCGGCCGGTCACGCGGACGCCCTTGCGCCAGACGGTGTGGGTGAGGGGGACGCCGGGGCGGTAGGCGAGCCAGGCGGTGCTCGGGGCTTCGAGGACCTGGACGTCGGCTCGCGCGCCCGGGCGCAGGACGCCTACGGCGTCCTCGCCGGCTTCGCGGCGCAGGGCGCGGGCGCCGCCCCAGGTCGCTGCGCGGATCGCCTCGTCGACGGTCATCCGCATCTGCAGGACCGCCGTGGTCACGCAGAAGCCCATCGACGAGGTGTAGGACGAGCCGGGGTTGCAGTTGGACGCCAGCGCGACGGTCGCACCCGCGTCCAGCAGCGCCCGCGCGTCGGGGAGCGGCTGGCGGGTGGACAGGTCGCAGGCGGGCAGCAGCGTGGCCACGGTGGCGGAACCGGCGAGGGCGTCCACGTCGGACTGGGTGAGGTAGGTGCAGTGGTCGACGCTCGCGGCGCCCAGCTCGACCGCGAGCGCCACTCCCGGTCCGGTGCCGAGCTGGTTGCCGTGCACGCGCAGCCCGAGGCCGCGCTCGGCCGCCGCGGTCAGCACGCGCCGGGACTGGTCGGCGTCGAAGGCGCCCTTCTCGCAGAAGACGTCGCACCAGCCGACGTGCGGCGCCACCGCGTCGAGCATCTCGCCGCAGACGAGGTCCACGTACTCGTCGGCGTCGGCCCCCGGCGGGACGAGGTGTGCGCCGAGGAAGGTCACCTCGTCGGCCTCGGCGGCGGCGACCACGGCGGCGCGCCGTTCGTCGGCGACCGTCAGCCCGTAGCCGGTCTTGGTCTCGACGAAGGTGGTGCCCTGGGCCGCGGCCTCGGCGATGTGGCGCCGGAGGTTCGCGGCCAGCTCGGCGTCGGTGGCGGCGCGGGTGGCCTCGACCGTCACCGCGATGCCGCCGGCCTCGTACGGCTTGCCGTCCATGCGCGCGGCGAACTCGGCGGTGCGGTCACCGGCGAAGACCAGGTGGGTGTGGCTGTCCACCCAGCCGGGCAGCGCCGCCCGTCCCTCCGCGTCGAACCGCTCGTCGGCGGCCGGGGCGGCGGTCGACGGTCCGATCCAAGCGATGCGCCCGTCCTCGACGACGAGTGCCGCGTCGGTGAGTTTGCCCAGCTCGTCGTCGTTGGTCGTGAGCTCGCCGATGCCGGTGATAACAGTGCTTGTCATCGCTGAGTCATCCTCGCTGGTGGTGGCAGTGGCTGGAAGGTCGGCAGCGGTCCCTCGAACGCCGCGCGCCCCAGGTGCGCGGTGTCGTCAGGACCTACAACAGCGCGGCGACCGAATCCCGCATGCGTTCGGCGAGATCCGGAACCAGCCGGTGGGTGCCGTCGCGGACGACCAGCCTGCCGTCCACAACGACGTCGCGCACGTCGTCCGCACTGGCCGCCGACACGACGGCCTCCGGTGGCACCCCCGCGAGCCGGGCGCTGTCGAGCCCGACAGCGACGAGGTCGGCGCGGGCCCCGGCACCGATCCATCCGGCGTCGCTCCAGCCGAGGGCGCGATGACCGGAGGCGGTCGCCATCGTCACCAGGTCCGCGGGCGTGAAGTTGCCTCGCGTCTCCTGGCTCAGCCGCATGTAGGACTCCACCGCCTGCACCTCGGCGAACTGGTCGATCACCGAGTGGCCGTCGCTGCCGACCGACAGCGGACTGCCCGCGACGGCCAGTGCGCTCGCCGGACCGATGCCGTCGGCGAGGTCGGCTTCCGTCGTCGGGCACAGGCAGACGCCGGTGCCGCTACCGCCCAGCAGCGGGAGATCCCCCGGAGCCAGGTGGGTCGCGTGCACGGCGGTGGTGGACTCCCCCAGCGCGCCGTGCGACGCCAGCAGTTGCGTGGGCGTGCAGCCGTGCGCGGCCAGGCACGCCTCGTTCTCCGCGCGCTGTTCGGACAGGTGCGCGTGCAGCGGGGCGTCGGCGCCACCGGCCCACTCCACGACTCCGGGGATCGCTTCGGCCGGGACCGCGCGGACCGAGTGCAGCGCGGCACCCACGCGCACGTGGTCGCCCGCCGGCTTGAACTCGTCGACCCGGTCGGCCCACGCCGACACGTCACCGTCGGTGTAGCGGAGCTGGACCCCTTCGACGGGCTTGCCGAACCCGCCCGCGAGGTAGCAGGTGTCCAGCAGCGTCAACCGGATTCCGGCGTCGGCGGCGGCCTGCGCGAGCGCCGCCCCCATCGCGTTCGGGTCGGAGTAGCGCTGCCCGCCGGGCGCGTGGTGCAGGTAGTGGAACTCCCCGACGCAGGTCATGCCGGACAGCGCCATCTCGGCGAAGACCGCCGTCGCCAGCCGGTGGTAGCTCTCCGGGTCGAGCCGGGCCGCGACCTTGTACATCTGGTCGCGCCACGTCCAGAAGGTGCCCTTGCCTGCGCTGGTGCGCCCGCGCAGCGCCCGGTGGAAGGCGTGCGAGTGCGCGTTGGCCATACCGGGCAGCACCAGCCCGCCCAGCCTTCGCGCACCGCCAGGATCGTCCACTTCGGACACCGAGGTGATGCGCCCGTCCTCGGTCTCGACGAGCACCCCCGGCACCGGACCGCCGGGCAGCCACGCCCACTCGCACCAGTACGCGGTCGACACACCCATCACGTCACCTCGCCAGATGTTCAAGGACGCGGGCCAGTGCCTGCGCACCGGCCTCGCAGTCGGCGAACTCCGCGTGTTCCTCCGGGGCGTGGCTGACCCCGGTGGGATTGCGGACGAACAGCATCGCGGTCGGCACCTCGGCCGCCAGGATTCCCGCGTCGTGGCCGGCCCCGGTCGGCAGCAGCGGCGCGTCCTCCAGCAGTCCGCTCAGCTCGTCGCGCAGCGCGGGCTGGAAGTGCACCGTGTCGCCGTAGGACTCCTCGGTCACCACCACCTCGCAGCCCTCCTCGGCGGCGAACTCCCGCGCCCGCTCGGTGAGTTCGTCGACCACGGACCGCGTGGCGGCGTCCGTGGGCGACCGGGCGTCCAGCCAGAGGTCCACTGTGGATGGGATGACGTTGGTGCCGCCCGGGTTCGGGACGAGCCTGCCGACAGTGGCCCGCGCTCCCTCCACCCCGGCCGCCGCGCGACGGGCGGCGAGCACGAGCCGCGACGCGGGCAGCATCGGGTCGCGGCGGTCGGTGATGAGCGTGGCCCCGGCGTGGTTGCCCTGCCCGGAGAAGCGGAACCGCCACCGGCCGTGCGCCAGGATCGACGAGGCGACCGCGACCGGCCGCTCCAGGTCGACCAGCCCCCTGCCCTGCTCCACGTGCAGCTCGACGAACTGCCCGATCCTGCGCAGCGCCTCTTCGTCGCGGCCGACGCGGTCGGCTCGCATGCCCGCCGACCGCATCGCATCGGCGAAGCTGACGCCGTCGGGATCGCGCAGGCCGCGGGCCTTGTCCGGGTCGATCGTGCCCGCCAGGAGCCGGGAGCCCAGGCAGGGCACGCCGAACCGGCCGCCCTCCTCCTCGGCGAACACGACCACCGCCAGCGGGCGGCGCGGAACGAATCCGCTTGCGCGCAACGAGTCCACCGCCGCGAGGGAACTCACCACGCCGAGCGGCCCGTCGAACGCGCCGCCGCCGGGGACCGAGTCGAGATGGCTGCCGGTGACCACCGCGTCGTCCCCCGGCTCACCCCACCAAGCCCAGAGGTTCGCGTTGCGGTCGGTCGTCACCCGCAGGTCCCTCGCCTCGGCCTGCTCCGCGAACCACTCGCGCAGCTCCATCTCGGCCGGGTCGAAGGCGTGGCGCGAGAAACCGCCGCGCCTGCGGTCGGTCCCCACGCCGTCGATCGCCGACAGCAACTCGCTCGTGGTCATCTGCGCTCCTCGGTCCGCGAAAAACGTGTCGTAATAAAGAGGCGCGACCCCCCGCCGGTGATTCACCCTCGATCGGGTGATCGTGGCTCCGGGCAGGGGCCATGGCGCTCCGGCCGGTCCCGACCAGCCCGACCGAACCCGCCCAACCGAACCGGTCCGGCCCCAACCCTGGCACCGAAAACGGGCTGCCAGCCCGGGCCCCGGCACCGAACCGGGGCCCGGGGAGGTCAGGCCAGGCCGGGCACCCGGACGCCGCGCTCGGTGGCCACCTCGCGGGCGCGGTCGTAGCCGGCGTCGACGTGCCGGATGACGCCCATGCCCGGGTCGTTGGTCAGCACCCGCTCCAGCTTCTGCGCCGCCAGCGCGGTGCCGTCGGCGACGGTGACCTGACCGGCGTGCAGCGACCGCCCCATGCCGACTCCACCGCCGTGGTGCAGCGACACCCACGTGGCGCCGGAAGCGGTGTTGACCAGCGCGTTCAGCAGCGGCCAGTCGGCGATCGCGTCCGATCCGTCGGCCATGCCCTCGGTCTCGCGGTAGGGGGACGCCACCGAACCGCAGTCCAGGTGGTCGCGGCCGAGCACCAGCGGTGCCTTCAGCTCACCGGAGGCGACCATCTCGTTGAACCGCAGCCCGGCCAGGTGGCGCTCGCCGTATCCGAGCCAGCAGATGCGGGCCGGCAGACCCTGGAACGAGACCTTCTCCCCCGCGAGCCGGATCCAGCGCGCGAGGTGGTCGTCGTCGCCGAACAGGTCCAGGATCGCCCGGTCGGTCGCGGCGATGTCGGCCGGATCGCCGGACAGCGCCGCCCACCGGAACGGGCCCTTGCCCTCGCAGAACAGCGGCCGGATGTAGGCGGGGACGAAGCCGGGGTAGTCGAAGGCGCGGCCGTACCCGGCGAGCTGGGCCTCGCCGCGCAGCGAGTTGCCGTAGTCGAAGACCTCCGCCCCGGCGTCCATGAACCCGACCATGGCCTCGACGTGCTTGGCCATCGAGTCCCTGGCGCGGTCGGTGAACTCCTCGGGCTTCTTGCTCGCGTAGTCCTCCCAGTCCTCCAGCTCCACGCCCAGCGGCAGGTAGGACAGCGGGTCGTGCGCGGAGGTCTGGTCTGTGACGATGTCGGCCCGCACCCCGCGGCGCAGCAGTTCGGGCAGCACCTCGGCGGCGTTGCCGATGACCGCGACGGAATAGGCGCGTCGCTGCGCCTTGGCGGCCTCGGCCTTCTCGATCGCCTGGTCCAGGCCGTCGGCGACCTCGTCGAGGTAGCCGTGCTTGACCCGCCGGTGCGCGCGCTCGGGGTCGCACTCGACGACCAGCGCCACGCCCTCGTTCATGGTCACCGCCAGCGGCTGGGCACCACCCATCCCGCCCAGACCAGCGGTGATCGTCAGCGTGCCTGCGAGGGTGCCGCCGAAGCGGCGCTCGGCGACCGCGGCGAAGGTCTCGTAGGTGCCCTGCAGGATGCCCTGGGTGCCGATGTAGATCCACGAACCCGCGGTCATCTGCCCGTACATCATCAGGCCGAGCGCGTCGAGGCGGCGGAACTCCGGCCAGTTCGCCCAGTCGCCGACCAGGTTGGAGTTGGCCAGCAGCACCCGCGGCGCCCACTCGTGGGTGCGCAGGACGCCGACGGGCTTGCCCGACTGCACCAGCAGCGTCTCGTCGTCGGAGAGCGTGGTCAGCTCGCGGACGATGGCGTCGAAGCTGGCCCAGTTGCGGGCGGCCTTGCCGGTTCCGCCGTAGACGACGAGGTCGTCGGGCCGCTCGGCCACCTCGGGGTCGAGGTTGTTCTGCAGCATCCGCAGCGGAGCCTCGGTGCTCCAGCTGCGCGCGGTCAGCGTGGTCCCGCGCGCAGCGCGCACGGGTCGGGCAGAGCTCATGACTACCTCCAGGGTTGTGCGGGCATCGCCCGTGCGGCGGGTACCGGGCTCACTCGTGGGCACCGGCTGTGTACTTGGCGACCGCCTCGCGCACCGCGCCGGAGCGGACCAGCTCGGCGGTGGCGGCGATCTCGGGAGCGATGTGGCGGTCGGGGCCGGGCCCGCCGACGCGGGTGCGCAGCAGGTCGCGGACGGCCGCGGTCGCCGGGGCCGGCTCCAGCGGCGCGCGCAGGTCCAGCGCCCGCGCCGCGGTCAGCAGCTCGACGGCCAGGACCGTGGTGAGACCGTCGACGGCGCGGCGCAGCTTGCGGGCCGCGTGCCAGCCCATCGACACGTGGTCCTCCTGCATCGCGCTGGTCGGGATCGAGTCGACCGACGCCGGGACGGCCAGCCGCTTGAGCTCGCTGACGACACCGGCCTGGGTGTAGTGGGCGATCATGTGACCGGAGTCGACGCCGGGGTCGTCGGCCAGGAACGCGGGCAGACCGTGCGAGCGCGCCACGTCGAGCATCCGGTCGGTGCGGCGCTCGGCCATGCTCGCGACGTCGGTGAGCGGGATCGCCAGGAAGTCCAGCGCGTGCGCGAGGGGCGCGCCGTGGAAGTTGCCGTTGGACTCCACTCGCCCGTCGTCGAGCACGACCGGGTTGTCGATGGCAGCGGCGAGCTCGCGGTCCGCGACGGTCTCGGAGTAGGCGACCGCGTCCCGCGCCGCTCCGTGCACCTGCGGTGCGCAGCGCAGCGAGTACGCGTCCTGGACCCGGTTGCAGTCGGGACCGCGGTGGCTGGCCACGATCGGCGAGTCCGCCAGCACCGCGGCCATCCGCGCGGCGGAGACGGCCTGTCCGGGGTGCGGGCGCAGCCGGTGCAGGTCGGCGGCGAAGACCCGGTCGGTGCCGAGCAGGGCCTCGACGCTCATCGCCGCCGTCACGTCGGCGACGTCGAGCAGGGCGGCGAGGTCGTGCTGGGCGAGCACGAGCATGCCGAGCATGCCGTCGGTGCCGTTGGTCAGCGCCAGCCCTTCCTTCTCGGCGAGCACGACCGGTTCGATCCCGGCCTCGGCCAGCGCCTCGGCAGCCGGCCTGCGCACGCCCTGGGCGTCGGTGACCTCGCCCTCGCCGGTCAGCGCCAGCGCCACCGACGCCAGCGGCGCGAGGTCCCCGGAGCAGCCGAGCGAGCCGAACTCGTGCACCACCGGCACGATGCCCGCGTTGAGCATCGCGAGCAGGGCGTGCGCGGTCTCCAGGCGGACGCCGGTGCGGCCGGTGGCCACCGTGCGCAGGCGCAGCAGCATGAGCGCCCGCACCACCTCGGCCTCCACCTCCGGGCCGGCGCCCGCGGCGTGCGAGCGCACGAAGGACTGCTGCAGCGCGGCGCGGCGGTCGCCCGGGATGTGGCGGACCGCGAGGGCGCCGAAACCGGTCGAGACCCCGTAGGTCGGGTGCGGGTCCGCCGCGAGCGCCTCGATGTGCTTGCGGGTCGTCGCGATGCCGTGTTCGGCGTGCTGGGTGAGTTCGACCCGGGCGCGGCCGCGGGCGACCTCGACCACCTGCTCGCGCGTCAGCGAGTCCGGGCCGATCCTGTGCGCGTTGTCGTGCATGAGTCCATACAACCTGGTTAACGGCGTCGCGGGCGGCTCGATAGAGTGACTCTGTCTGAGATCCCAGACGAAGGGAGCGGGCGTGGGCGGCAGCAGCGACGTGCCCGCGCTGCGGCGCGGGCTGGCCATCCTCGGCGTGCTGGCGGGACGGCCGGGACCGGTGTCGGCCGGGGTCATCGCCCGCGAGCTGGAGCTGCCGAGGTCGACGACGTACCACCTGCTGTCCGAGCTGGTCGCGGCCGGTTTCGTGACGCACCTGCCGGAGGAGCGGCGCTACGGGCTCGGCGTGGCGACCTTCGAGCTGGGCTCGGCGTACCTGCGCCACGACCCGCTGGAACGCCTCGCCGGGCCGCTGCTGCGCAAGCTCGTCGACCAGGTCGGGCGGACCGCGCACCTGGGAGTCCTGCACGGCGGCGAGTCGCTGTATCTGATCAAGGAGCGCCCGTCGCAGCCGCAGACGCTGGTCACCGACGTGGGTGTGCGGCTGCCCGCGCAGCTCACCGCGTCCGGCCGCGCGATGCTGGCGCACCTGCCCGCGGCGCAGGTCCGGGCGCTGTTCCCGTCCGCCGCGGGTTTCGTGCTGCGCACCGACCGCGGGCCGCGCAACCTGCCGGAGCTGCGGCGGGTGCTGGCGGCCGAGCGGCGGCTCGGGTGGACGGTGGAGGACGGCTACGTCACGGCGGGGTTCGCGTCGGTGGCGTGCCCGGTCTTCGACTACGGCGGCCGGCCGACGGCGTCGATCAGCGTGACCTTCCGGCACTTCTGCGACGGCGAAGGCGAGTGCGGGCAGACCTGGCCGGAGGTGGCCGAGCAGGTGGGCCGCACCGCGCGGGAGCTGACGGCCCGCATCGGCGGCCACGGGTAGCGAGTGCGCATGGGCGACGTCCTCACCACCCGTGACGAATGCGCTGGTCGACCTGTCGGCATCGGTGCCGCCGCTGCACTGGGGACTCGCGCGGCACCGCGCGCACCGCGGACTGACAGCGCCTCCTGAAAAGCACCGACGCCCGTGGTCCGGGGACCACGGGCGTCGTCGTCGAAGGCGGCCTCAGATGCCTGCCGAGGCGACGAAGGACTTCGCCACGTCGGCGGGGTTGGCCTTGTCGACCTCCAGCTGCCGGTTGAGATCGGTGAGCTCGTCGGTGGTCAGGGCCGCCGAGACCTTGTTCAGCACCGCGACCTGCTCGGGCTTGAGCGTGGACTTGTGCACCAGCGGCACCACGTTCTGCGCCGGGAACATGTTCTTCGGGTCGTCGAGCTTGACCAGGTTGTTCTGCTGGATCTGCGACGAGGTCGTGAACAGGTTGGCCACCTGCACCTGGTTGCCGGTCAGCGCGTCGACGGTGACGGTGCCCGCCTCGACGCTGCGGATCTCCTTGAACTTGCAGCCGTAGACCTCGCCGATGCGGGCCTCCCACCGGGACTTCCACTCCGCGGGCGCACCGAGCACGAACTCCCCGCAGCGCGGCCCGAGGTCGGTCATCGACCGCACGCCGGTCGCGGCCGTCGCGGCGGTCACCGCGAGCACGTCGGAGTCCTCGGCAGGCGACTGGTCCAGCAGTTCCAGCTCCGGGGGCAGCTTGCCCTTGAGCTGGTTGTAGACCTCCTGCGCCTCGGTGCCGGCGGCCTGCTTGTCCAGGTACGCCAGCAGGTTCCCGGTGTATTCGGGCACGAGCGTCAGCTCACCGCCCTTGACCGCGTTGACGTAGAACTCGCGGGCGCCGATGCGGGGCCGGGTCTGCACGTCGGTGCCGGTGGAGCGCAACGCCTCGGCGTAGATCTCCATCAGCAGCTCGCTCTCGGCGAAGTCGGCGGAGCCGACGACGACCGTCCCGCCCTGTGCCTTGTTCGCCTCCAGCGGGTCCTGCGACGCGCAGCCGGTCAGCGCCAGTGCCGCGACCGCGGCGAAGGCGAGCAACCGCTTCATGGTCCGTTACCTCCTATTTCGGGTGGCCGGCACCAGTCCGCGCGGGATCAGGCGCCTGGACACTCCGGCCAGCACGAGATCGAGCAGCACGGCCAGCAGGGCGACCATGATCGCCGCCCCGGCCATCTGCGCGTAGTCGCTGATCTTGAGCCCGTCCAGCAGGATGCGGCCCAGACCGCCGAGCCCGACGTAGGCCGCGACGGCCGCGGTGGCCACCACCTGCAGCATCGCGCTGCGCACCCCGCCGAACAGCAGCGGCAGCGCGTTGGGCAGCTCCACCTGCCACAGCCGCTGCCACGAGGTCATGCCCATGCCCCTGGCCGCGTCGACGGCGTCGGGCGGGGCGTTGGTGATGCCGGCGTAGGTGCCGGACACGATCGCCGGGACGGCCAGGATCACCAGCCCGGCCAGCGCAGGCGCCTCACCCAGCCCGAAGCTCAGCACCAGCAGAGTGACCACGCCCAGCGTCGGCAGGGCGCGCATGGCGTTGCTCGCGCCTACGACGAACACCGCGCCGCGCCCGGTGTGGCCGATGTAGACGCCCAGCGGCACGCCGACCAGCGCGGCGACGGCGACCGAGACGACGCAGTAGTAGAGGTGCAGCAACGTCTGCACGAGGATGCCGCCCTGCCCGGTCCAGTTGGCCGGGTCGGTCAGCCACGCGACGAGTTCGCCGATCATGCCCGCTCCGCTCGCGTCCAGGGCGTCAGCACCCGCCACAGCAGCACCAGCAGCAGGTCGACCACCAGCGCCAGCAGCAGGGTCAGCACGATCCCCACGACGATCTCCACCAGGTAGTCGCGCTGGAACCCGTCGGTGAACAGCCTGCCCAGCCCGCCGATGCCGACGAGCGCGCCGACGCTGACCAGGCTGATGTTGCTGACCGAAGCCACCCGCACTGCGGCCGCGAGCACCGGCACCGACAGCGGCAGCTCGACCGACAGGAACAGCCGCCGCGGCCGGTAGCCGAGCGCGGTCGCCGCGGCGGTGATGTGCACGGGCACCGACTCCAGCGCGTCGGCGACCGGGCCGAGCAGCAGGGCGGCGGTGTAGATGCTCAGCGCGATCACGACGTTGAGCGGCGAGAGCAGCGGGGTGCCCACGATGCCCGGGATCAGCACGAACAGCGCCAGCGACGGCACGGTGTAGAGGACGTTCGCGGTGCCCTGCAGAGGACCGCGCAGCCACCGCACCCGCTGTGCGAGCCGCCCCAGCGGCAGCGCCAGCAGCACGCCGAGCACCAGCGGCACCAGCGAGAGGTAGATGTGCTCCCCGAGCTGGCCGACCACCAGTTCCCTGTTGCTGGGACTGGTGAAGAAGCGGATCAGCTCGTCGATCATGCCGTGGCGTCCCGCCTGCGCTCGATGAGGTCGAGCACGTGCCGGGCGGTGACCACCCCGACGTAGCCGCCGTCGGCGTCGACGACCACGCCGAGCCCGGAGGGTGCCGACAGGGCGGCGTCGAGCGCGCCGCGCAGGGGCGCGTGCTCGGTGTAGAGGGAGCCGCCCGCGACGAGCTGGTCCTCGGCGAGCGGGCCGGAGACGGTGGTGCCGGGTTCCAGCCAGCCGCGCGGCCTGCCGTCGGCGTCGAGGGCGAGCTGCCACTCCACGCTCGGGCGCGCGGTCTCGCCCACCCGGACGGTGTCGACCTGACCGGTCCGGATGCCGTCCGAGTCCACGAAGGACAGCCGCCGGTAGCCCCGGTCGCGGCCGACGAAGGAGGTCACGAAGTCGTCGGCGGGTTCGGCGAGCAGGTCGTCGGGCTCGGCGTACTGGGCGAGGTGACCGCCCTGGCGCAGCACGGCCACCTTCTCGCCCAGCTTGATGGCCTCGTCGATGTCGTGGGTGACGAACAGGACCGTCTTGTCCAGCTCGGCCTGCAGGCGCAGCAACTCGTCCTGGAGCCCCTCGCGCACCACCGGGTCGACCGCGCTGAACGGCTCGTCCATCAGCAGCACCGGCGGGTCGGCCGCCAGCGCCCGGGCCACCCCGACCCGCTGCTGCTGACCGCCGGAAAGCTGCGCCGGGTAGCGTTTGCCGAGCTCCGAGGGCAGGCCCACCAGCTCCAGCAGCTCGCCGGCGCGGCTGCGGGCCTCGCGGCGGCGCTGGCCGAAAAGCAGCGGCACGGTGGCGACGTTGTCGAGCACGGTCCGGTGCGGGAACAGCCCGGCCTGCTGGATGACGTAGCCGATACCGCGGCGCAGCCGGGCGGGGTCGGACTCGCGGACGTCGGTGCCGTTGACGAGCACGGTGCCCGACGACGGGTCGATCATCCGGTTGACCATCCGCATCAGCGTGGTCTTGCCGCACCCCGACGGCCCGACGAAGACCGTGATGGTGCCGGTCTCCACGACCAGGCTGAGTTCGTGGACGGCGACGGTGCCGTTGTCGTACTGCTTGCGCACGGACTGGAACTCGATCAACCGAGCCCCCCTCAGAGCTTGTCCCGACGGATTCCGCGGGTCCGATAGCGCGTCCGGGGCCCCTCGTGCCCGTCCCCGTCCGCGACACCGAGCGTCACGTCCTGGCCGACCCTAACTCGATCAGACCAACCGTGCGATCGACCGAGACTCACGTGTGATCTACGAAGCATCGCCTGCCTGCGCGTTCCCGGCAGCCGGAACACGGCGCGGGGCGGCACCGCGCGGCGGCGTGGGCCCCGGCGAAGCCGTAAGCTGAGCCTCCGATGAACGCTGCCCAACACGATTCGCCGCCCATCGACTCGGTGCAGGCGCTGCTGGCCGAGACCGGCATGCACGCGCGCTCGCTGCGCGAGGTCCTCGCCCTGCTCGCCGCCGCGCCCCGGTCGCTCGACGACCTCATCCGGCTGACCGCCGTCCCCCGCCGCAGCGTCGAGGAGATCCTCTCCGCCGCCGGCGGCGACGTCGAGTCCGGCGACGGCACCTACCGGCTGAGGCCCGAGGCGGCGCCGCGCTACCGCGCGCGCTTCGCGCTCGACGCGCTGGAGCAGCCGCCGGCGACGCCGCCGGGCGCGCTGGAGCAGGTCCGCGAGTTCATCGAGTCGGGTCCCGCTCCGCTCGCCGCGCTCGACCACGTGACCGCGACCGCCGAGTCGGTGCTGCGCCGCGCCGAGTGGATGCGCGACCACTACGACCTGGACGGCGCCCGGGTGCTGTTCGTCGGCGACCACGACCTGACCTCGCTCGCGGTGGGCCTGGTGTGCCCGTCGGCGTCGGTGACCGTCGTCGACCTCGACGAGCGGGTACTCGCCCACATCGACCGCGTCGCGGCCGAGCACGGCCTCGCCATCCGCACCCTGCACACCGACCTGCGGTTCGGGCTCCCGCCGCAGCTGGAAGCGGACCTGGTGTTCACCGACCCGCCGTACACGCCGGAAGGCATCGGCCTGTTCGCCACGCGCGCCGCGGAGTGCGTCGCCGGACCGCAGAGCCGGGTCCTGATCGCCTACGGCTTCAGCCCGCGCAGCCCCGCCCTCGGGCACAAGGTGCAGCAGGAGCTGCTGCGGCTGGGCATGGTCTTCGAGGCGATCCTGCCCGACTTCCACCGCTACCACGGCGCGCAGGCCATCGGCAGCGCCAGCGACCTCTACGTGTGCCAGCCGACCGCGCACACCCGCAAGCTCGCGCTGCGGCAGGCGGTCGGCATCTACACGCACGGCCCGCAGTCGGTGGAGGCCCGCGAGACCTCGGCGCCGGAGGAGTTCCTGCACGCCATCGGCGACCGGATCGGCGCCATGGTCAGCACGCTGCGCTATCCGGGGTGGTCCCGGCCGGTGCAGCTCAAGCTCAGCGCGCCGGTGTTCGACCTGCGCGCCGACCCGGGGCCGTGGCTGCTGCGGATGCTGCTGGCCTGCAACACCGAACGCCTCGGGCTGGTGGTCGACAACAACCACCCCGACATCACCAGCGAGACCGCGCAGCGCGAGCTCTCCGAGCTCGTCGGGCCGAAGTACAAGCTGCGCTTCCACCGCAGCACGCCCGACCCCAAGCACGCGATCGTCATCGCCGACGAGGTGGAGGAGTCCAGCTCGCGCGGCTACCTGCTGCGGCGCGCGCACGGCAAGGTCGGAAACACCTGGCGCGAGGCGCTGATCAGCGTCTCCGACAGCCTCACCAAACGGGAGGCCAAGGAGCTCGTCGCCGAGCGGGCACCGGTGGCCGGCGACCTCGACCTGCGCCTGATCGACCTGCCACGCCACCGGTTGCGGACCCTGCTGCGCGTCGTCGACTGACGCGCAGCGGCACCCGCCGGGGTTCTTCGCGAGGAGTTTTGACGTTTCAGCTGCTGCGCGGCACGTGCAGCGGTCCCATCGACAGGATGGTGCGGAACTCCCGCGCCGGTATCGGCCGCGAGAACAGCCAGCCCTGGTAGGCGTCGACACCGACCCCGCACAGCACGTGGAACTGCGTCGCGGTCTCCACGCCCTCGGCGACGCACTGCCTGCCCATCGCCCGCGCCATGTCGACGACCGCCCGCGCGACCGCGAAGTCCGACGCGTCGCCGCCGACGCCGGAGACGAAGCGGCGGTCGACCTTGATGATCTGCGCGGGCAGGTCCTTGAGGCGGGCCAGCGAGGAGTAGCCGGTGCCGAAGTCGTCGACGGCGAAGCGCACGCCCCGCTGGACCAGCTCGCCCATCGCGTGCCTGGTCCGCGACGGCAGGTCCACCAGCGCGGTCTCCACCAGCTCCAGGATCACCCGGTGCCAGTCGATGCCGACGTCGGCGACCACGTCGGCCACGGTGTCGACGAAGTCCGGTCCGCCCGGCACCAGTCCCGCCAGGTTCACCGCGACGCCGACCTGCCTGCCGTTGGAGCTCGGCCAGCTCGCCGCCTCCTTCAGCGCGGTGCGCAGGACCCAGCGGTCCAGCTCGCGCAGCAGGTCGCCCTGCTCGGCGACCGGCAGGAACGCGTCGGGGCTGAGCAGCCCCCGGTCCGGGTGCGGCCAGCGCACCAGCGCCTCGGCGGTGACGATCGAGCCGTCCGAGCTCACCACCGGCTGGTAGTACAGGGTCAGCCCGTCGTTGTTCAGCGCGTCGCGCAGCTGTCCCTCCAGGTGCAGCTGGCGGTCCGCCGATGCCATCAGCGCCGGGCTGGCCAGCGACACCTTGCCCGCGCCGCGCCGCTTGGCCTCGAACATCGCCGCGTCGGCGAACCGCAGCAGGTCCTCGCCGCCCGCGCCGCTGCCGTTGGGCACGGCGGCACCGATGGAGGCCGACACCCGGATGAGCTGGCCGTGCACCGGCACCGCGGTGCGCAGCAGGCCGGCCACGCGGGTGGCGAGCTGGTCGACCCCGCCGACGGTGCCGATGTCGCGGCAGATGATCACGAACTCGTCGCCGGACAGCCGCGCCGCGGTGCAGCCGTCGGGCAGCCCGCCCTCCAGCCGCCTGGCCAGCGCGACCAGCAGCTCGTCACCGGCGTCGTGGCCCAGCGAATCGTTTACCCGCTTGAAGTTGTCGATGTCGCAGAACAGCACTGCCACGCCCTCGGCGGAGTCCGCGCGCCCGAGCAGGTGGCCCAGCAGGTCCTTGACCGCAGCGCGGTTCGGCAGCCCGGTCAGGTCGTCGTGGGTGGCCTGGTAGCGCAGCGCCTCAGCGGCGCGGCGGCGCTCGGTGATGTCCTGGAACACCACCAGCCAGAACCGGGTCCCGTCGTCCTGCACCGACAGCGCGACGTGCAGCTCGCAGTACACCGGCTCCCCGTCGGAGCGGATCAGCAGCCGCTGCGGGACCTTGCGGCGGCCGCTGCCGCGACCGCCCTGGTGCGAGGCGGTCTGCAGCCGCATCCCGTCCTCGTCGGGGTGGGTCATGTCCTGCGCGGTCATGCCGCGCAGCTGGTCGAGCCGGTAGCCGAGCAGGTCGCACAGCGCGTCGTTGGCGTCGACCAGCCGCTCGGCCTGGTCGAACAGCCCGATGCCCACCGGGGTGACCGCGACCAGATCGGTGAAGCGCTGGCTGGACCGCTCCATGCGGGTCACCGCGGTGCGCTGCTCGGTGACGTCCTGCGCCGTGCCGACCAGCAGCGTCCTGCCGTCGGCGTCGCGGACCGCGGTGCCGTGCATGCGCAGGATGCGCACCGCGCCGTCGCCGCGCAGGTAGCGGTGCTCGACCTCGATCGGGTCGTGCTCCTCGACCAGCGGGCGCCACGCGTTGCGCACCCACACCCGGTCGTCGGGGTGGACCGCGGCGACGTAGGACTCGAAGGAGATCACCGTCTCCGAGCTCTTGCCGATGATCTCGTGCAGCATCTCGGAGAGGCGGATGTTGTCGGTGGCCGGATCCCACTCCCAGGTGCCCAGCCGGGCGACGCGCTGCGCGTCGTGCAGCTTGCGGCGCTCGTCGCGGAGCCTGCGCTCCAGGTAGCGGTGCTCGGTGACGTCCTGGACGGTGCCCTGCAGCCGCTCCAGCCTGCCGTCGCCGCCGTACTCGGCGCGGGCGGTGCACAGGTAGACGCGGCTGCCGCCGCGGTCGCGCAGCTCGACCTCGATCAGGCTGCCCTCGGGGATCCGGCGGATCTGCCGTTCGAAGTCCTCGGCCTTCTGCCGGTCCTCCGGGTGCACGGCGTCGACCAGGTCGGCGGGGTTGCCGGTGTCGGCGGCTCCGGAGGCGGCGAACAGCTCCTCCAGCACGGGGCTGCGGTAGAACTCACCGGTGCCGGGGTAGTAGATCCAGCTGCCGACCTTGGCCATCCGCTGCGCGTCGATCAGCCGGGTGCGCTCGTCGTTGGCCGGGGCACCGGACTGCGGGGTGGGATCGGCCGCCACCAGGTCCGAGACGTCGACCAGCACGGTCACGCGCAGCCGTTCGTCCTCCTCGTGCGGCCAGCTCACCGGACGGACCGACACCTCGCCGTCGCGGCCCTTGAGCTTGGCGACGGGGCCGTCGCCGACGACCAGGTCGGTGAGCCTGCGGCCGATCAGCGCGGCCGAGGTGGTCTCCCCCGCCAGCCGCACGGCCTGACCGGTCGCCCGCACCACGACGCCCCCGGCATCGGTGAGCAGCGCGGGGGCGGCGGGCATCACCAGCGCCTCGGCCTCCCATTCGAGTCCACCGTCGACGTCGAGCACACCGGAGGCACGTCGGATCCTTTCGCTCCGATCGGTCAACAGCACCCCTCCTGCGTAGCGGCCGCGTTCCGCGGGCACACCACCGACTCGCGCCAGCACGCCGCGAACGAGTGACCGGAACCACAGCGAACTCCGGAGCTGACCTTACCGGCATGGACCAGTCGGCCATGCCACGGTGCAGCGCAACTCACGTGTGGCTACCTTCCGGACACGTTCCGACGGTTGTCTGTGCCCTACTGGGTGACTAACCGCACTCGCAATGATGACGCCGAAAGGGAAAAACGGTTGCCAGGTCACCCCGTTTCAACCGCCGCCAGGCAGGCGACAGGGCCGAAGTCTCACCACTTCAGGTGAACACTTCGGCCCTGCCTATCGCCCGTACAGGTCAACGCGGATTGCGGGCACCCTCCGCGCGCGGCCGGTCAGCTCGGAGCGACGCCGTCCTCGCGCGCCGCCCGCGCCACCGCGGCGGTGACCTCGGGAGCGACCCGCGGGTCCAGCGGGCTGGGGACGATGTGGTCGGCCGAGAGGTCGTCGGCGGCGACCGCGGCGATCGCCTCCGCCGCCGCGACCTTCATCCGGTCGGTGATCATCCGCGAGCCCGCCTCCAGCGCACCCCGGAAGATGCCCGGGAACGCCAGCACGTTGTTGATCTGGTTCGGGAAGTCGCTGCGGCCGGTGGCCACGACCGAGGCGTGCCTGGCGGCCACGTCGGGCAGGATCTCGGGGTCGGGGTTGGACAGCGCGAACACGATCGCGCCCTCGGCCATCGTGCTGATCTCCTCCTCGGAGATCTTGCCGCCGGAGACCCCGACCAGCACGTCGGCGCCCTTGATGGCGTCGGCCAGCGCACCGGTCACGCCGCGCGGGTTGGTGTAGCCGAGCAGCTCCTGCTTGATCGGGGTGAGGTTGTCGCGGCCCTCGTGGATGACCCCGCGCGAGTCGGTCACGATGATCTCGCCGACCCCGGCGGTGTGCAGGATCTTCGCGCACGCCACACCGGCCGCGCCGGCACCGGCGATGACGACCCGCAGCGAGCCGAGCTCGCGGCCGACGACCTTGGCGGCGTTGGTCAGCGCCGCCAGCGTCACCACGGCGGTGCCGTGCTGGTCGTCGTGCATGACCGGGCAGTCCAGCGCCTCGACCAGCCGCCGCTCCAGCTCGAAGCAGCGCGGCGCGGCGATGTCCTCCAGGTTCACCGCGCCGAACGACGGGCGCAGCCGGACCAGGGTCTCCACGATCTCGTCGACGTCGGTGGTGTCGAGCACCAGCGGGATCGAGTTGAGCCCGCCGAACTCCTTGAACAGCGCGGACTTGCCCTCCATGACCGGCAGCGAGGCCCGGGGGCCGATGTCGCCGAGGCCGAGCACCGCGGTGCCGTCGCTGACCACCGCGACGAGTTGCTGGGTCCAGGTGTAGCGGTCGGCGAGCGAGGCGTCGGCGGCGATGGCGCGGCTCACCTTGGCCACCCCGGGGGTGTAGGCGATCGAGAGGTCGCGGGCGCTGGTCAGCGGTGCGGTCACGCCGACGCCGAGCTTGCCCCCCTCGTGGGCCTGGAAGATCTCCTGGTCGGTCAGGTCCGACCCGGTCCCGCTGCTCGCGGTGCGGTCGTTCACGGTGGTCACGGCGTCCCTCCTGTTGCCATGGCCTGAGGCGCGGAGTCGGGGCTCCGTTCCTGGCGAATGGGCGGCGAGCTGCCGCCCGGGCGAAGACCCCGGCAGGCTCGGGCGGTACCGAGCGGGCGGGCGTCTCGAACTACCGGTTCCGGCCGTCCTGGTGCGGACAGCGGCTCGGTGGACGCTGCGGTCCGGCCAGTGTGGCAGGTGGTCCTGCCACTGTCAGCGATCGGGATCACATCCCACCAGCCTCTTCAACATTTTGTCAATCTGGCTGTGAGGCCTGCGCGGCCGATGGTGTCCCGCGCGTGATGCCCGGCGTCCTTGCCGGGATCAACCCGCGAGCACCCGGACCGAATTCCCGTGCGCGGTGTCGGGATCATCCGAACCGGCCCTTTAGTGATACCGAAAAATTCTCGTCCTGTCGCAGCGATTTACCAAGAACACGCCGTCGAACTTGACGCAAACGGAAATCCATCGCGTAGTTCTTGATCTGGCGCCCGAAATGTCGGAAAAACTCGGCGGCCACCATCACCCGCGTGGCCCAGTGCGTCGCCGATCACCGGCGATCACCGGCGCGGGACCTGGCATCCGGACATGTCGCGCAGCGCCAACCCGCCTGCGCCCGCGCCGAAGCACCGACCATAGGCTTTTCGACCGTGCAGGCACGTCAACTTGAGATCACCGGCGCGTTCGAGTTCAGCCCCAGGTCGTTCCCCGACCACCGCGGGCTGTTCGTGGCGCCCTACCAGGAAGCCGCGTTCGTCGAGGCCACCGGGCACGCGCTGCGGGTCGCCCAGACCAACCACAGCGTCTCGGCGCGCAACGTGGTGCGCGGTGTGCACTTCTCGGATGTGCCACCGGGCCAGGCGAAGTACATCTACTGCGCGCAGGGCGCCATGCTGGACTTCGTGATCGACATCCGCGTGGGCTCCCCGACCTTCGGGCGCTGGGAGGCCGTGCGCCTGGACTCCGCCGAGTACCGCGCCGTCTACCTGGCCGAAGGTCTCGGCCACGCGTTCGCGGCGCTGACCGACGACACGGCGGTGGCCTACTTCTGCTCGACGCCGTACAACCCGTCCGCCGAGCACGGCATCAACCCGCTGGACCCCGACCTCGGCCTGCCGTGGGGCGACCTCGACGGCGAGCCGATCCTGTCCGACAAGGACCGCGACGCCCCGGGCCTGGCCGAGGCCGCCGCGTCCGGTCTGCTGCCCGACTACCGAGACTGCCTGGCCCACTACGAGAAGCTGCGCAGCGAGTAGGACGTGCGGGCGGGGATCCCGTGCCGCCCCGCCCGCGGCGCTCAGAAGTCCTCGGACAGCACCCGGTCGATGTTGCGTTCGGCGAGCGCGGTGATCGTGACGAACGGGTTCACGCCGGTCGATCCCGGGATGAGCGAGCCGTCGGTGACGTAGAGGTTGCGGTATCCCCGCACCCGCCCGAAGTCGTCGGTCGCCTCGCCCAGCACGCAGCCGCCCAGCGGGTGGTAGGTGAACCGGTCCTCGAATGCGCGGCTGTCGCCGAACAGGTCGTGCCGGTAGACCGTGCCGTTGGCCCGGTTGATCGGGTCGAACAGCGCCTTGGCCGCCTCGACCGACGGCTTGCCCTGCGAAGCCGACCAGTGCAGGCGCGCGGCGTCGGCGGCCGGGTCGTAGCTGAAGCTGCCGCGTTCGGGATTCCGCGTGATGGCCAGCGAAAGGCTGGTCAGCAGTTCGAGCCCGGCTGGCAGCGGCGCGATCTCGGCGAACACCGGGTGCACGGGGTCGTCCCAGTTGTCGATGCCCAGCGCCGGCATGCCCGACTGCACCGAGCCGGTGCGGTCCCAGGAGTGCAGCGCACGGCCGAGCATCACGTTGCCGTTGGTGCCCCAGCCGTGGCCGACGGAGTCGTCCAGCCGCGGCAGCACGCCGGTTTCCCGCGCCCGCAGGAGGAGTTCGGTCGTGCCCATGCTTCCCGCGCCGAGGAACAACCAGCGGCAGCCGATCTCGGTGGTGCCGAGCATGTTCCCGAGCTCGTCGATCCGCTCGACGGTCAGCACGTAGGTGCCATCCGGTTCCTGGCGGAAGGACCGGACGCGGTGCAGGCTCTGGATCGTCACGTTGCCGGTGCCGACCGCGGCGGGCAGGTAGGAGCGGTCCAGGCTGCGCTTGCCGTGGTTGTTGCCGTAGATGACCTCCGAGGACAGCGCGGACTTCGGCACCTCGCCACGCTCCTCGCGCCGCATGTAGCCGAAGTCGTAGACGTTGGGCACGAACGTGGTCCGCAGCCCCGCGCGCTGGGCGTGGCCGCGCGAGACCCGCGCATACCGGTAGGACTCGCACTCCTCGAACCACGTCCGGTCGACGGTGTTCACCCCGAGCATCCGGTTGGCCAGCGGGAAGAACCTGCCGTACATCTCGCCGGCGTCCACCCGCGGCAGGACCTCCTCGAAGTAGCCGCGCCTGGGCGTGACGGCCATGCCGCCGTTGACCAGCGAGCCGCCGCCGACACCGCGTCCCACGTAGACCGACATGTCGCCGTGGTGCACGCGGTCGAGCACGCCGGCGAAGGGCTTGATGTCGCGGTTGACCAGGTCCATCCAGAGCAACGACGACAGCGGCGCTTCGGTGCGGGCCTTGAACCACATCGCGCGGTGGTCCGGCTGGAGCATCGAGCAGAAGATGGCGCCGTCCTCGCCCGCCCGGTCCCACAACCTGCCCATCTCCAGCACCAGCGTGGACACGCCCGCTTCGCCGAGCCGCAGCGCGGTAGCGGCCGAACCGTAGCCCGAACCGACCACCACTGCCGGTACGAAGGGACGCTCGGCGGCATCGGCGCGGCCGAGGGAGACCGCGCCCAGACCGAGTACCGCCGCGGACTGCATCGCGGCCATGCCGAGGAAACGCCTGCGGGTCACCGAACTGGTCATGGCAGGTGATCATGCGTTGCGCCGCGGCCCGCACCCAACGGGCGCGAAGGATTTTCACGTAAACGTTGTAAACCTGAGTGAACGTGTATCACTCACCGTATCCGCCCGGGCCGCGGCCACAGCCGCCAGCCGACCACTCCCAGCACCTCGGCGGGCCCCAGATCACGCGAGTCGGTCGAACCGAAGGCGTTGTCGCCCTCGACGTGCCAGCCACCGCCGTCTGGCCGCACCGCGCGCTTCACCGAGAGCTGGCCGGGACGTCGCTCCCAGCGCACCAGCACCACCGCGCCGGCCCGCGGGCGGGCGCGCAACCGCAGCAACACGACGTCGCGGTCGCGCAACGTCGGCACCATCGAGGGCCCGCGCACCAGCAGGCGTCGCCACGGCCATCGGCCCAGAACCACCACGGCTCCCATCCTGCCCCTCCGGTGCCGCGGTCCACGTCGCGGGAACAAGATCCATGGCGGGCACGACAAGGAGAACGCGAGGCGGGTATCCGGTAGGGTCCGTGCTGTCGGAGCATTCACTGTCAGGGAGGAATGATGCGGCTACTGTCGCGAATCCTCAGCCCGCGTCTTGAGGCGACCGCGCACTGCGATCTGCCGTGCGGCGTTTACGACCCGGCTCAGGCCCGGATCGAGGCTGAGTCCGTAAAGGCTATCCAGGAGAAGTACCAGGCCAACGAGGACCAGGAGTTCCGCACCCGCGCGATCCTGATCGCCGAGCAGCGGTCCGAGCTGGTCAAGCACCACCTGTGGGTGCTGTGGACGGACTACTTCAAGCCGCCGCACTTCGAGAAGTACCCGCAGCTGCACGAACTGGTCAACAAGGCCACCAAGGCCGCCGGCGCCACCGGCACCAAGGGTTCGATGGACCCGGCCAAGGGCCAGGAGCTGCTGGACTACATCGCCGAGATCGACAAGATCTTCTGGGAGACCAAGCAGGGCTGAGGCCATCCGGTCACAAAGGACGCCGACCAGCGGAAACACGTTCCCGTTGGTCGGCGTCTTTTTCGTCTTGTGGCCGGCGGCCTTCGGACGACCTGAAATCGACCACTGTGGACGGGCAGGACCTCCGCCTCTGGCGGCCGGCCGGGTTCGCATGCGGCAGGAAGGCTTTCGCAAAGGCCGCTGGGCCGTGTGAAGATCGACCGGTTGTGGCGGTTCCCTGCGCCGGGGAGGCGACGGATACGAGATCGCCGGGAAGCTGGGGACGTTGACCGGAGGCACTGCCGACCCACCACGGCAGTGACATGTCCTGATCCGAGGGCAGCATGTCATTGCTGCCATCCCGGCCGCTCACCATTCTTGGTGTCGTGAGCAGTCACGACGTTGTTGTGGTGGTCTACGACGGGGTCCAGCTACTCGACGTTGCCGGCCCCGTCGAGGTCTTCGACGGCGCTGCACGGGCGACCGGAGGCGGGTACCGGGTCCGAGTGGTCTCCCCCGGCGGCCGGACCGTGCGGGCGGGCTCCGGCGTCCGCCTGGGCGCGGACGCCGACCTGGCCGACACCGCGCTGCGCCCCGACACGCTCGTCATCGCGGGCGGCACGGGATTCGCCGACGCGGTCGGCGATCCCGAGGTCGTCGACCACGTCCGCAGGCTGGCAGGCGGAGCGCGTCGCGTCGCCTCCGTGTGCACCGGGGCCTTCCTCCTCGCCGAAGCGGGACTGCTGCGCGGCCGCAGCGCCACCACGCACTGGGCGTACTGCGCCGAGCTGGCGCGGACCTATGAGGACGTCACCGTGCTGCCGGACTCGATCTACGTCCGCGACGCCCCGATGCTGACCGCCGCCGGCGTGACGGCCGGTATCGACCTCGCCCTGGCGATGGTCGAGGACGACCACGGCGCCGATGTCGCGCGCACCGTCGCGAAGTGGCTGGTGGTGTTCCTGCAGCGCCCTGGCGGGCAGTCGCAGTTCAGCATCTGGAACCAGAGCCGCCCGGTACGCGACGAGGCTCTTCGCGAGCTGCTCGGCGACATCGCCGCCCACCCCGCGGGAGACCTGAGCATCACCGCCATGGCGCGGCGGATGTCGATGAGCCCCCGCCACTTCAGCCGCCTGTTCACCCGCGAGGTCGGCACCAGCCCCGGCCGCTACGTCGAACGGGCCCGGGTCGAGGCCGCGCGCTCCCTGCTCGAGGCCGGCCACCGCGGCGTGGCCCGCCGGTGCGGCTTCGGCAGCGCCGAGAGCATGCGCCGCGCGTTCCTGCGCGAGCTCGGGGTGCCGCCGGCCGCTTACCGGGACCGCTTCCGGACCGCCAGTTGAGAGGAAGACCGAGATGACCGAGCAGAAGACCGACATCGCGTTCGTGCTCTACGAGAACATGACCGCGCTCGACCTCGTAGGCCCCTACGAGGTGCTTTCCGCCGTACCGTCGGCCACCGGCCACTTCGTGGCCGCGACGCGCGAACCGGTCCGCGCCGACAACGGCCTGACGGTCCAGCCGACCACCACCTTCGCCGAGCTGACCCGCCCCGGCATCGTCGTGGTGCCCGGCGGATCCGGGTGGCGCAACGCCCTCGAGGCTCGCGACCTGATCGGCTGGCTGGCCGCCGTGCACCCGACCACGTCGTGGACGACGTCGGTGTGCACCGGCTCCACGCTGCTCGCCAAGGCCGGCGTCCTGGCCGGGCGGACCGCGACGACCCACTGGGCCTGCCGCGATGTGCTCGCCGGCCTCGGTGTCGAGGTGAGCACCGACCGCGTCGTCTTCGACGGCGACGTGGTCAGCGCGGCCGGCGTGTCGGCGGGCATCGACATGGCGCTGCGGCTGGTCGCGCGGGTCTGGGGCGAGGAAGCCGCGCAGCGCATCACCCTGGGCCTCGAGTACGACCCGCAGCCGCCGTTCGACACCGGGTCGCCCGACAAGGCCCCGGCGGAGATGGTCACGGCCCTGCACGCGGCGGTGAACGCGCTCTGACGCGGCTACGCTCACGACGTGACACGTCCTGAGCACCGCGTCTACCTCCTGCGGCACGGCGAGACGGAGTGGTCGGGCAACGGCAGGCACACCGGCCGCACCGACATCCCGCTCACCGCCAACGGCGAGCGGCTGGCCCGCCGCGCCGGCCGCACCCTGGCCTGGCTGGGGCTGGTCATGCCCGCGCTGGTGCTGACCAGCCCGCGTGAGCGCGCCCGGCGCACCGCCGAGCTCGCCGGGCTGCGCGGCGCCGCCACCGAGCCGCTGCTGGCCGAGTGGGACTACGGCGACTTCGAGGGCCTGACCACGCCGCAGATCCGCGAGAGCGTGCCGGGCTGGACGGTGTGGACGCATTCCTGCCCGGGCGGCGAGTCCGCCGACGACGTCGCGGCCCGCGCGGACAAGGTCCTGGCGCGGGTCCGCCACGCCGAGTCCGACGTGGTGCTGGTCGGCCACGGCCACTTCAGCCGCTCGCTCGTCGCCCGCTGGCTCGGGCTGCCGGTCACCTCGGGCGTCGGCTTCGCCCTCGACCCCGCGGGCGTCACGGTCCTCGGCCACGAGCGGGGCGCGCCCCAGGTCGTCCGCTCCAACATCCCCGCGTGGCAGGATTCCGGCGACTGAGGGAGGTAGCCGGAACATGATCCGCAGGGTGACCGAGACCGACGTGCCCGCAGTGGTCGAGCTCGTCCACGACCTGGCCCGCTACGAGCGCGCCGAGCACGAGTGCCATCTCACCGAGGGACAGCTGCGCGAGGCGCTGTTCGGCCCGTCGCCCGCCGTCTTCGGCCACGTCGCCGAAGTGGACGGGGCGATCGGCGGCTTCGCGGTGTGGTTCCTGAACTTCTCGACCTGGCGCGGCGTGCACGGCATCTACCTGGAGGACCTCTACGTCCGCCCGGAGCACCGCGGCCTGGGGCTGGGCAAGGCGCTGCTGCAGACCCTGGCGCAGGAGTGCGTGGCCCGCGGCTACGCGCGCCTGGAGTGGTCGGTGCTCGACTGGAACGAGCCGTCGATCAACTTCTACAAGGCCGCCGGAGCCGTCCCGATGGACGAGTGGACCGTCTTCCGGCTGACCGACGACGCGCTGGTCTCGTTCGCGGGCTGAGCAAGGGTCCGGTCGGGCCAACGGCGTGCGGACCGTCCGCGTCGCAGCGGCGGCCTCAGCGGCCCTGGGCCACGGGCACGAGGAACGCACCGGCCGTCCGGCGCCACGTCGTGCGTCCGGAGGTCAGCTCTCGCGGTCGGCGTCCGGGGCGGGCCTGGAGTAGAACGCCCACTCCCGGCCCTCGCGGTTGAACATGAAGCACAGGACCGCGACGGACGGGGCGGCGATCGCGAAGCCGATCAGCGGCTGCCCGGACGGCCCGATCGCATACCAGGCGGCGCCGAGCAGCAGGAGCTGCAGCAGCATCGCCGGGGTGCGGGCCCAGTGCTTGCCCCGCACGAGCCCGATGCCCGCCGCGAGCACCGCGGCCGACAGCACGGTGTAGTACCCCGCCTCGCCGTAGGTCGAGCGGCGGTCCAGCTCACCAACGCCGCCGAGGTCCACGGCCGCGCCGCGGACCACCAGCGCGGTGGCGAAGACGAGTCCGGCCACCGCCTGCAGGGTGGTGATGACGCCGGCGATGCGGACGGATCGCGGGGCAGCTTCGGTCGGCACGACGCCATCGCCCTTTCGGCAGGAAAAAAGTTCGGTGACTCTACGTGTACGCCCACGATGGTAATACCGCCCGAACGTCGCATGGCCGTCGCGGGGTCGGGGAGCAATGATCGGACCTATGGCTGGTGCGGCGGTCGAGGGTCACGGGGTGCCCGCGCGTTCCGCCACGAGCCCGGCCGACGCCGATCCGTCCACGCCAGGTGCGTTCCGGGGTTGCGCACCTGCATCGGATCGGCCCCGGGTGGTAGTCGACGGCGAGGCGCACCGGTGGCCGGTGTCTCAGCCCGCCGCAGCCACCGCAGCCGGGCCCGGCCCGGCGAGGTCGTACCGCAGCGGACGGAAGGGGGTCCGCCGGTAGCAAGCAATCACGCGGACGCGGACGCGTCGCCCGTCGAGGTGTCACCTAGGCTTCGGGTGTGCGTGCCGTTCTCGTCGTCAACCCGCAGGCGACCTCGACCACCGCGGCGGGCCGGGATGTGCTGGCGCACGCGCTGGCCAGCACGCTGAAGCTCGACGTCGTCGAGACCCGCTACCGCGGCCACGCCGCCGACGCGGCGCGCGCGGCGGTGGTCGAAGGCGTGGACCTGGTGATCGCGCACGGCGGCGACGGCACCGTGAACGAAGTGGTCAACGGCATGTTCTCGGCGGCGCCCGCGGGCACCGCGCCGATGCCGACGCTGGGCGTGGTGCCCGGCGGGTCGGCCAACGTCTTCGCCAGGGCCCTCGGGCTGCCGAAGGACCCGGTCGAGGCCACACACCGGCTGCTGCGCGCCGTGGAGACGGGCAGCGGGCGCCGCGTCGGGCTGGGCCGCGCCAACGACCGCTGGTTCACCTTCAACGCGGGCGTCGGGTGGGACGCCGACGTCGTCGCCGAGGTCGAGCGGTTGCGCGCCGGCGGGCGGGAGGTCAGCCCCGCCCTGTACGCGCGCATCGCCCTGGCCTGCTACTTCCGCGTCGCCCGGCACAAGCCGCTGATCAGCGTGCGGGCCGACGACGAGGAGCCGGTGACCGGCCTGCACACGGCGTTCGTCACCAACACCGATCCGTGGACCTACCTGGGCCCGCGCCCCGTGCGGATGAACCCGGAAACATCCTTCGACACCGGTCTCGGCGTCTTCTCGCTGCGCAGCATGGATGCTTACTCTGTGTTACATCATGTAGCGCAGATGCTGCGCGGTAGAGCGAAACCACACGGTAGAAACTCATTTCGGCGTGCGGACGTGGGGCGTCTGCACGTAACCTGTCAGGAGCCGTTGCGCCTGCAGGTGGACGGCGACAACCTGGGCGAACGCTCGGTCATCGAGTTCACCTCGGTGCCCGACGCCCTGCGTGTCGCCGTATAACTTTCTCGTAACGGGTGGTCGTCGTCGGCGCGTGGCCCCGTCCGCTGCCGATGATCAACCGAAACCCCAGGTCAAGACCTATCGATCTTTCAGGTGAGTTCCCTCACCGCTGGAGATCGAACCCTTGACATCACGGCAGTTCGTGAAAGCATTCACAAGCACACGGACTCCGTGAAAGCATTCACAAACACCCCGAACGAAACTATCGGCACGCACGGGCGTGCCTAGCGAGGAGCAAGGAACGATGGACTGGCGCCACGATGCGGTTTGCCGTGACGAGGACCCGGAACTGTTCTTCCCCGTAGGGAACAGCGGTCCTGCGCTCCTGCAGATCGCCGAGGCGAAAGCCGTTTGCCGGCGCTGCCCGGTTGCCTCCGAGTGCCTGGCCTGGGCTCTGGAGAGCGGCCAGGACGCCGGTGTCTGGGGCGGCATGAGCGAGGACGAGCGGCGTGCGCTCAAGCGGCGCAACTCCCGCACCCGGGCCCGCACCAACGCCTGAGGTAGCGCGTCCCGCTGGAAGCGTAACGGGTCGGCCACGGTCCACTGGCCGACCCTCGTGCTCCGGCCCCGCCCACTGCGGCTGTCGCGTACAAGAACGAACCCCGACGAGAAGAAGCCAGGTCGATCAGCGTTGATGTCGGCCGCGCCCGCCTCGCGAACAGCGAGCCCGGTGCGCACCGACGGATCGGCCACCGGCACGTCACCCCGCATGGACGTGCCAACGGACATCGACGCACGCGCCGGTCAGCGGCGGTACTTCAGCGGAACCCTCAGCACGGCTTCGGTTCCGCGTTGACGCCCCCGACCACGCAAGCTCAACGATCCTCGTAGCTCCGACTCCACGAGGGTCCGCACGATCTGCAGGCCGAGGCGTTCGGCGCGCTCGAGGGAGAAGCCCTTCGGCAGGCCGCGACCGTCATCGGAGATGACGACGTCCAGCCAGCGCGCCGAACGCTCCGCCTGCACCACGACCTCTCCGCCCTGCCCTTCCGGGAAGGCGTGCTCGAAAGCGTTCTGCACCAGCTCGGTCAGCACCATGACCAGCGGTGTCGCCAGTTCCGCCGACACCACGCCGAACCGGCCGTCCCGGCGGACCTTCACCCCGGTCTCGGCGGCCGCGACATCGCTCATCATCGGGATCACCCGGTCCACGACGTCGTCGAGGTCGACCCGCTCGTCCACCGACATCGACAGCGTCTCGTGCACCAGCGCGATCGAGGTGACCCGCCGCACCGACTCCTCCAGCGCGAGCCGCGCCTCGGAATTTCCGGTGCGCCGCGACTGCAGGCGCAGCAGCGCCGCCACCGTCTGCAGGTTGTTCTTGACGCGGTGGTGGATCTCCCGGATCGTCGCGTCCTTCGACAGCAGCGCCCGGTCCCGCCGCTTGACCTCGGTGACGTCGCGCACCAGCACCAGCGCACCCGCCTGCTGGCCGCGAGGGTGCAGCGGCAGCGCCCGGAACAGCACGGTGGCGCCCCTGGCGTCGGCCTCCATCCGCATGCTGGGCTGTCCGCCGTTCGCGCGCCGGATGCGCTGCGACACCTCGTCGGCGTCGAACGGATCGGTCAGCAGCGACCGGGTCAGCGGCGCCAGCTGGGCGCCGACCAGGTCCGACGCGTGGCCCATCCGGTGGTAGGCCGACAGGGCGTTCGGGCTGGCGAACACGACCGAGCCGGAGGCGTCCAGGCGGATCAGGCCGTCTCCGACGCGCGGACTGGTGTGCACGTCGGGCGAGGGCTCCGGGGTCGGGAACGTGCCGTCGGCGACCATCTGGCACAGGTCGGCCGCGCTGCCCAGGTAGGAGATCTCCAGCGGGCTCGGCACCCGCGGCACCGCGAGGTTGGTGTCGCGGCTGAGCACCGCGACGATTTCCCGGCCGAGCTTGACCGGGATCGTCTCCCGCCGCACCGGCACCCCGAGGTGCCAGCGCGGGTCCTCCTCGCGGCAGATCCGGCCCTCCACGGCCGCCCGCCGCAGCTGCGGGTGCTCGTCCTGGGTCACCTCGCTGCCGACCACGTCCTCCGGGTGTGCCGTCGGCGCCGTCGTCGGACGGGCCTGCGCCACGCACAGGAAGCGCGACTCGGCCGCGTCCGGCGGGCCGATCGGCACCCACATCAGGAAGTCCGCGAAGGACAGGTCGGAGAGCAGCTGCCACTCGGCCACCACGAGCTGCAGGTGGTCGGCCGCGGCCCCGGACAGACCGGTGTGCTCGGCGAGCAGGTCACTGAGCGTCGACAAAGATCATCCCTCGACGACGGCGATGAGGTCGCCTTCCTGCACGGCGTCGCCGGGCCGAACGACCAGCCGGCTCACGACGCCTGCCGCTTGGGTGAGGACGGGGATCTCGGTCTTCATGGACTCGAGCACGACCAAGGCGTCCCCACCGCTGACGCGGTCGCCCTCGGCGACCCGCACCGCCTTCACACCGGCGGCGACGTCAGCGCGGATCTCCTCCGCCTCGGCCATCAGTTCCCCTCCTCGACAGCGGGGCCGGGTGGACCCCAGACAAGGAAACCACGTGACGGGGCACCGGCGAGCGGCAGGTGGGGCCATGTCAGACTTGACGGGCTGACCCAGCTCGAGCCGTCGGCTCGGACGCCTTGCGACGTCCACGCGGTGCGCGGGCTGGTCGGGACAAGCCGTTGACCACAGACCGAGGGAGTTGCCATGGGCAAGCGGGCCCGCAAGAAGAAGGACCGGCGCAAGAACAAGGCCAACCACGGCAAGCGCCCGAACAGCTGACCGCGGCGCTCACGCCACGACAAGCGCGGAAGGGCCCCGAACCTGCTGGTTCGGGGCCCTTCCTGCGTCCGGATCATCGGCGTCGTCTACTCCGCCGAAGAGGTTTTCCTCGTGCGCACTTCCACGGAGGTGCCATCCGGGCCGTATTCGACGGTGACCTCGGCCTGCCTGAGCACCGTCTCGCGGATCGACGCGCGCAACCGGTCGCGCAGCTCCTTGGGTGCGTGCTCACCGCTGCACTTGCGGTGCAGCAGCGCCTTGATGTGCTCCTCGAGCCCGTAGTGCTCCAGACAGCTCCCGCAGTCGTCCAGGTGGCGCTGCAGGATCGCGCGCCGCTCGCGGTCGCACTCGTTGTCCAGGAACAGCCACACCTCGGCGAGCACGTCGTCGCAAGAGGTGTGCTCTCGCTCGCCGCTGCTCATGAAGTGCTCACCTCCCGCTTGTTCTCCCGCAGGAACCCGCGGTCCCGCGCGACATCGGTGAGCATGTCGCGCAGTTGCCTGCGGCCGCGGTGCAGCCGCGACATCACGGTGCCGATGGGGGTCCCCATGATCTCGGCGATCTCCTTGTACGCGAAGCCTTCGACATCGGCAAGGTAGACGACCATGCGGAACTCTTCGGCGAGCTGTTGCAGCGCGTTCTTGACGTCGGTGTCGGGGAGCCGGTCCAGCGCTTCCACCTCGGCGGAGCGCAGGCCGCTGGAGGTGTGGTTCTCCGCCTGCGCGAGCTGCCAGTCGGCGATCTCGTCGGTCGGCTGCTGCTGCGGCTGGCGCTGCCGCTTGCGGTAGCCGTTGATGTAGGTGTTGGTCAGGATCCGGTACAGCCACGCCTTCAGGTTGGTTCCCTGGGCGAAGGACTTGAACGCCGAGTACGCCTTGAGGTAGGTCTCCTGCACCAGGTCCTCGGCGTCGGGTGCGTTGCGGGTCATCCGCAGCGCCGCACCGTAGAGCTGGTCCAGCAGCGGCATCGCGTCGCGCTCGAACCGGGCGGCGCGTTCGTCCTCGGTCTCCTCGACCTGTCCGTCCGCGGAAACCGTCTGACCTGGCCGCTGGTCCTCGGCAGTGTCGAGCTGCCCAGCGTTGCTCGGCGGCTGGGGGGTGCTAGGCACCTGGCTCCTTTCCCGTCGCCAGGACTTGGTGACAACTGGCGACGAACCCATGCGGTCCTGCGCATGGCTCGGCTTCGAGGATACGCGGCGCGCTCCGGGCCCACCCGTGGACGAAACCGGCTCCGCACCTGGTCGGTCGAGTACGCAAGTGTTCGTCTGCTCCATTGGCACGCCCGATCCAACGCGCCCCGGCCCGGCGGTTATTCCGCTCCACGGGTGCCTCCGGTCACGCGGCCGCACCGCGAAATCCGGTCGCGGGCGGCTCTAGAGTTGATCCCATGGCAGGCAAGGGCACCCCGGCTACCGCGCTGCTGGTCAAGCAGCGTGTTCCGCATCACGTGCACGCTTACGAGCACGACCCGCGCGCGGAGTCCTACGGGCTGGAAGCCGCCGAGGCGCTCGGACTGGCACCGGAGCGGGTCTTCAAGACCCTGGTCGCCGAGGTCGACGGGCGGCTGGCCGTGGGAGTGGTGCCCGTCACCGGGCAGCTCGACCTGAAGGCACTGGCCGCCGCCTGCGGCGGGAAGAAGGCGAAGATGGCCGAGATGGCCGCCGCGGAGCGGGCCACCGGCTACGTCGCGGGCGGCATCTCGCCGCTGGGGCAGAAGAAGCGGCTGCCGGTGGTCGTCGACAGCTCGGCGAAGAACTTCGACACCATCTACTGCAGCGCCGGGCGGCGCGGCCTGGAGATCGAGCTCGCCCCCGGCGACCTGGTGCGCCTGCTCGACGCCCAGGTAGCCGGCATCGCCGCCTGAGGCAGGCGCCCGCACGCCCGCGGGGGTGGCGGCCTGGCCCGCGTTGAACACGCGACGATCCTGCACGCAACGCCGCACTGATCGCCACACCTTTTCCCACGTCCCGGGAGCGCTACTCGACCAGGCGCAGGATGCGCCCGAGCCACTCCTGGGCGGCGCGGAAGACGGAGTCGGTGTCGGCCTTGAGCGAGTGGTCGCCGGGCACCAGCACCACCTCGCGGTTGTGCGACGGCTCGGGCTGGCCGAAGGAGTCGCGCTCGCCCTGCACCACCAGCACCGGGCTCTCGACGCCGTCGAGCTCGGCGAGCCTGCTCTTCTCGGGCTTGCCCGGCGGGTGCAGCGGGAACGCCAGGCACAGCACGGCCGACGCCTCCCCCGCCTCCGCCGTCCGGCACGCGACCCGCGCCCCCGACGACCGGCCGCCGAAGATCAGCGGCAGGTCGGCGAACCACCGTTCGCCCAGGTCCTCGGCCACCGCCAGCCACGCGGCGTCGAGCTGCTTGGCCGGGGCCGGCGCCCGGCGGCCTGCCACCCGGTAAGGCTGCTCGACCAGCGCCACGTGCACGTCGGCCGCGGTCGCGGCACGCGTGACCGCCACCAGGTCGGGCGCGGAGATACCACCGCCCGCCCCGTGGCCGAGCAGCAGCGCCGCCCGGCCTTCCTCGGCGCAGTGCAGCTCGGCCCGTGCGGGGCCGTGCGGAGTGTCCACCTCGACCTTGGTCATGACTCGAACAACGCTGCCTGCTCAGCGGGCTCCGGCACGGGCTCGGCCCGTTCCAGCAGCTCCGGACGGTTGTTGCGGATGCTGTTCACCTCCGTCGACACCGGGTGCAGCACGAGCTCGTCGAGCACCCCGGGCTGCGGGCTCAGCAGCTCCGGGACCTCCGTGCGCTGCGGATCCAGCCAGTCCGCCCACGCCGAGCGGGGCAGCACCAGCGGCATGCGGTGGTGGATGTCGGCGAGCTCGCCGACCGCGTCGGTGGTGACGACCGCGCACGTGACCAGCGGGTCGCCGCTGGGCGGCCACCACGCCGAGAACACCGCGGCCAGCGCCATGCTCGCCCCGTCACCGCGCCGGCACAGGTAGGGCTGGCGCTGCTTGTCGCCGGGCTGCCACTCGTACCAGCCGGTCGCGGGCAGCAGGCACCGCCGGCGCGCCGCCGACTCGGCGTAGGCGGGCTTGGTGGTGATCGACTCCGCTCGCGCGTTGATCATCGGCGGGCCGCTGGTGGTGTCCTTGGCCCAGGTGGGCACCAGACCCCACCGCACCGGGCGCACGCTGCGCTCGCCGCCGCGCTCGACGACGATCGGGACGGTCTTGGTCGGCGTGACGTTGTAGTCCGGCCCCACCGAACCCTCAGTGCGGTCGACCGCCTCGAACTCACCGGCCAGCGCGGCCGGGTCCTGCCGTTGGGCGTACCTGCCGCACATCAGCGCTCACCCGGGCTAACCATCATGGTCCAAACCTACCGGGGCGGGGTCCGGGTCGACGCGCTCAAGCAGCTCGGCGCCGTTGTTGCGGACGTTGTTCACCGCGGTCGACACCGGGCGCAGCTCCAGCTCGTCCACCAGGTCGCGCGGCGGCGGCCCGAGCAGCTCGCCGACGTCGGCGTTGTCCGGGTCCAGCCAGCGCTCCCACACCGTCGGCGCCAGCAGCAGCGGCATCCGCTCGTGGATGTCGGTGAGCTGCCCCACGGCGTCGGTGGTCAGCACCGAGCAGCTCACCAGCGGTGGCGCGTCGGGGCCCGCCTCCGGGTCGCGCCAGGTCGACCAGATCCCGGCCATGGCCAGGCTCGACCCGTCCTGGGGGGTCATGAAGTACGGCTGCTTGACCTTCCCGTCGCGCTTCCACTCGTACCAGCCGTCGGCGGGCACCAGGCAGCGCTGGCGCTTGATCGGGCTGCGGAACGCGGGCTTGCTGGTGACGGTCTCGGACTTGGCGTTGATCATGCGGTTCCCGACCGAGATGCTCTTGGCCCAGCTCGGCACCAGCCCCCAGCGCATCAGCCGGATACTGCGCTCGGTGCGCGACTCGTCGCGCTCACCGGCCTCGTCACGCGGGTGACGTGCGACGACGCTGAACACGCTCTTGGTCGGCGCGACGTTGTAGTCGGCCCCCGGCGCGGCGTCGCCGGTCGCGTCGACCGCGGCGAACTCCGCTGCCAGCTTCGCGGGATCCTTCGTGGAGGCGTACCTGCCGCACATGCCTGGGGACCTCCTGTTTCGGGCCGTGGGACATCATCGTGACAGCACCCACCGACACGGGCGACCCCGTCCCCGGCGACCTGGGGTCCAGGTGGGGGATCATATCGGTATGACCCAGTTCTGGCCTGCTCCAGCGGCATCCGGCGCAGTCCGCGCGACCGTTCCCGTACCCGGCTCGAAGTCGATCACCAACCGCGCGCTGGTACTGGCCGCGCTCGCCGAAGGACCGTCCACCCTGCGCGGGCCGCTGCGCAGCCGCGACACCGAGCTGATGGCCACGGCGCTGCGTGCGCTGGGCGCCGATCTCCAGGACGGGCCGGAAGGCTCCTGGCAGGTCGCCCCGGGCCCGCTGCGCGGCCCGGCCGAGGTCGACTGCGGGCTGGCGGGCACCGTGATGCGGTTCCTGCCTCCGGTCGCCGCGCTCGCCGAGGGCCGCATCACCTTCGACGGCGACCCCAGGGCGCGGGAGCGGCCGCTGGACGCGGTGCTGAACGCGCTGCGCGCGCTGGGCGCCGACATCAGCGGCGACTCGCTGCCGTTCGAGCTCCAAGGCACCGGCAAGCTCGCCGGGGGCGCGGTCACCATCGACGCCTCCGCGTCGTCGCAGTTCGTCTCCGGCCTGCTGCTGTCCGCGCCCCGCTTCGAGCAGGGCGTCACCGTGACCCACACGGGCGAGCCCGTCCCCTCGCTGCCGCACATCGACATGACGGTGTCGATGCTGCGCGCCGCCGGCGTGGAGGTCGACGACAGCAAGCGAGACGTCTGGCACGTCGCCCCCGGCCCGATCCGCGCGCTGGACCTCGACGTCGAGCCCGACCTGTCGAACGCGACACCGTTCCTGGCCGCGGCCGCGGTCACCGGCGGCACCGTGACCGTGCCGGGCTGGCCCGAGCGCACCGACCAGGCGGGCGACGCGATCCGCGACATCCTCGCCCGGATGGGCGCGACCGTGGAGCTGGGCCCGGACGGGCTCACCGTCACCGGCCCCGCGGAGCTGGCACCGCTGGACATCGACCTGCACGACGTCGGTGAGCTCACCCCGACCGTCGCCGCGCTGGCCGCCTTCGCGTCCGGCCGCTCGCGCCTGCGCGGCGTCGCGCACCTGCGCGGGCACGAGACCGACCGGCTCGCCGCGCTCCAGCGCGAGCTCAGTGGCCTCGGCGGGGACGTCGAGCAGACCGACGACGGCCTGCTCATCGAGCCCCGGCCGCTGACCGGCGGCAACTGGCACTCCTACGCCGACCACCGGATGGCGACCGCGGGCGCGATCCTCGGGTTGCTGGTCCCCGGCGTCCTGGTCGAAGACATCGCCACCACGCGCAAGACGATCCCCGACTTCCCGGGGATGTGGTCGTCGATGCTCGGGGCGGTGGACTGATGGCCCGGCGCGGCTGGCGGGAGCTCGACGAGTCCGACGTCCGGGTGCGCCCCGGACGCCGGGGCAGCCGGCCGCGCAGCAAGCGGCGTCCGGACCACGCCGACGCCGAGGAGGCGATGGTCGTCGCCGTCGACCGGGGCCGCTGGACGTGCGCGCTGGACGGTGACCCGAAGCGCCTGGTGGTGGCGATGCGGGCCCGCGAGCTCGGCCGCACGCCGGTGGTCGTCGGCGACCTGGTCGGCCTGGTCGGCGACACCTCCGGCAAACCCGACACGCTCGCCCGCATCGTCCGGGTCAGCGACCGCGGCAGCGTCCTGCGCCGCACCGCCGACGACACCGACCCCTACGAGCGGATCGTGGTCGCCAACGCCGAGCAGTTGATCATCGTCTGCTCGCTGGCCGACCCGCCGCCGCGCCCGGGCTTCATCGACCGCTGCCTCGTCGCCGCCTACGCGGGCGGACTCACCCCGGTGCTGTGCCTAACCAAGTCCGACCTCGCATCGCCCGACGAGTGGATCGAGGCGTACTCGTCGCTGGAGCTGCCCGTCATCGTCACCCGGATGGACGCCGAACCCACCGAGCTGCGCGACCGGCTGGAGCAGCGGGTCTCGGCGCTGGTCGGCCACTCCGGCGTCGGCAAGTCCACTTTGGTCAATCGGCTGGTGCCCGACGCCGACCGCGCCACCGGTGAGGTCAGCGGAGTCGGCAAGGGCAGGCACACCTCGACATCGGCGGTGGCGCTACCACTTCCGGGCGAAGGTTGGGTGGTCGACACCCCCGGCATCCGCTCGTTCGGACTCGCCCACGTCACACCCGACGACGTGATCGCGGTGTTCGAGGGTTTCGCCGAGGCGGCCGAGGAATGCCCGCCGAACTGCGGACATCTGGGCGGGTCCGACGATCCCGACTGCCACCTCGACGACTTCGCCGAGGGCAGCGGGAACAAGGAACAGCTGGCGTCGCTGCGCAGATTGCTGCGCTCCCGCGCCGGTCTGGACGAATCCTGAGATCCTGTGGCGCCGCCGCACCGTTGTTAGCGTGGAGGAGGCCCCGCCACCTCCCGCCCCAGGAGCTCGCCGATGCCACGAGCCGGGATCGCCGTCGCCGTGTCCGCTGGTCTCGTCCTGCTCGCCGCAGCCTGCAGCGCACCGCCGCCGCGACCGGCCCCCGGTGCCATCGCCCGTCCTGACCCGCGGCCCGCCGCGGCGCCGCTGATCGACGCGCTCAACCAGCGCATCGGCGAACACGGCAGCGTGCGCGGCACCGTCACCGGCGATCTCGGTCTCCTGGGTGAGCTGACGGCCGAAAACTCGGTGAACTACCGCAAGCCGCTCGCCGACCTGTCGCTGACGGGACACAACCAGCCGCGGAACCAGCCGAAGCAGCGCGTCGAGGTCGTGGTCGTCGACGGTGTCGGCTACCTCAACTCGCCGATGACCCGGCCGCAGCCGGACCGGCCGTGGCTGCGAATCGTGCCGGGCGGCTCCGACTTCGCCTCGAAGCTGCTCAGCCCGGCGGTGGGACAGCTGCGCGAGGCCGTCGACCCGCGGGCGGCCTTCGCCGACGTCGAGCAGGCGACCCGCATCCAGTCCAGCGGCCCGGACCAGGTCGACGGCAAGCCGGTCACCCGCTACGACCTGCGCGTCGTCGCACCGGGCGGCGAGCGCGGCTACCAGCTGTGGGTCGACGAGGCCGGCCTGCCCGCCCGCTTCAGCGCGACCCACAACGTCGCCCAGGCCGGTCGCGTGTCCCTGACCTCGACCTACCGCGACTGGGGCACGCCCACCAACATCCAGGCTCCGCCCGACAACCTCGTCGGCGCCTTCCCGGAGGGCCCGCCTCCGCAGACGGAACGCCCACCGGGCTGAGCGGAACGCGGCAAGCCGGCCGAGCGTTCGGCCGTACGAAGGCTGGCCCCAGGCGAAGGCGCATCAGCTCAGCCGTTTCTGCGCCCGGCGGCAGCTCCCTGCGCAAGTCGTCGCGCCCGGCGGCAGCTCCCCCTGCTCAGACGTCCTATTTCCGCCCCCGGCGGCGCCTTCCCCGCGCAGTCGTCCCACGCTCGATGGGACGCCGTCCCGCCGTCCCCGCGCCGACAGGCCGGCCACCGTCGCGCCTCGGTGTCCTCGCCTGCCCGCTACGGGTTCAGTGACGCGGCACGTGCGGAAGGGCAGTTGCCCGACGCACAGCCGCCCGCCTCCAGCGGTCAGCTCACATCAGCTCCAGCAGGAAGGGCACCTCCTGCGGCGCGTACCAGGCGAGCTCGTGGTCCTCGGCCTCCCCGAGCGTGAAGTCCGCGTCCGGGTCGCCGAGGTCGGCCGCGTCGATCACCTCGACCGCGTTGCGCACCGCCTCCTCGGCATCCGCCGAGTCGACGTGCACCGCGGCGACCTTCTTCCACGGCACCGGGCCGGACAGGCGCACCACAGCGTGGTCCAGGTCCGGTCGCAGCGTCACGTCCTCCACGTCGGCGGAGACCACCACGCGGCGTGACTCCGTCTTCTCACCTTCGCTCTGCTCACTCGCGATGAGCCGCAGCGACGCTCGCGACGCCTCGCGCATCGCCGCGTACTCCAGCTCCTCCGTGTCGCCGCTCGCGTAGGACTCGCGCAACGCGGGCGTCAGCGCGAACGCCGTCCCGCTGAGCGGCTGGAGTTGCTTGTCCTCGACCAGTTGCCGCAACATCCGCAGCGTGGCGGGCAGATAAACCCTCATGCGTCGACCGTCCCGATCATCTCGTCCACTGCTTCCCCGATCATCGCCGCCAGCACGTCCACGTCGGACATCGCGTCCCGGTCCGCGTTGAGGCCGAAGTACACCCCGCCGTCGTAGGAGGTCACGCCGATCGACAGCGACTGGTTCTTGGCCAGCGGGACCACCGGGAACATCTCCATCATCTTCGCCCCCGCGGTGTACAGCGGCACCTGCGGACCGGGAACGTTCGTGACCAGCACGTTGAACAGCCGGTCCGAGAAGCCGTTGGCGACCCGGGCGCCCAGCGCGTGCAGCGTCGGAGGCGCGAAGCCCGACAGCTTCACCAGCGCGCCGGCCGTGACCGACTGCCCGGACTCGGCGTGCGCGCGCGTCGCGTGGCTGATGTGGTGCAGCCGCACGATCGGGTTCGCCTCGCCGACCGGCAGGTCCACCAGGTACGCCGACACCCGGTTGCCCACCGAGCCGATCGGGAGACTGCTGGTGTCGGGGTAGGTCTCCTTCGCCGCCGCGTCGTCCGCCCGCACCGACATCGGCACCATCGCCCGCAGCGTCGTCGAGGAGGACACGACCTCGCCACGCGACAGCAGCCAGTTGCGCAGGGCGCCCGTCACGACCGCCAGCACCACGTCGTTGACGGTGCCGCCGTGCGCCCGGCGGACGCGGCGGAGGTCTTCGAGCCGGGTGCGCGCGACCGCGAAGCGGCGGTGCCGCGAAGTCGGCCCGTTCAGCGGGCCCACCGGCGCGGGCACCACCGCGGCCCGCAGCGCCGACGCGAAGCCGCCGAGCGTGCTCGCGACCTTCTGCACCGTCGCCGTCGCGTCGACCATGGCGGCCCGCACGTTCTCGACCACCTCGCCGGGGCTCTGCACGGCGTCGGTGACCGCTTCCAGCACGAGCTGCGAGCGGGTCGGCTGCGGTTGCGGCATCCACAGCTCCTCGCGCTCCGGCACCTCCGGGGTCCGCGAGACGTCGAGGATCACCTGCCCGATGTCGATCGCGCCGATGCCGTCGACCATCGCCTGGTGGGTCTTGGTGATCACCGCGACCCGGTTCTTCGACAGGCCCTCGACGAGGTAGATCTCCCAGAGCGGGCGCGCGTGGTCGAGCTTGCGCGACATCAGGCGCGCGGCCAGGTCGTGCAGCTGGTCGTCGGTACCCGGTTTCGGCAGCGCGGAGCGCCGCACGTGGTAGGTGATGTCGAAGTCCTGGTCGTCCACCCACACCGGGCGGGCCAGCTTGCCCGGCACCTGCATGACGCGCTGGCGGTAGCGGGGGACCAGCGCGAGCCGGCGTTCGATCATGGCCAGCACGCCGTCGTAGTCGAAGCCCGTGCGCGGTCGCCGGAACACAGCCACCCCGCCGACGTGCATCGGCGTCGTGTAGTCCTCGAGGTAGAGGAAGGACGCGTCGAGGGCGGAGAGGCGATCCGGCATGTCCGCGATATTGGCACATCGACGGCGGGCAGCGGGGGCTCCCGGGCCGGGCATGTGACACTGGACGGGTGACCAGCGAAGTGTCCCCCAAAGATCGATTCGTCACCGTCTACGGCCGGAAGCCGGTGCTGGCAGCGCTGAGCGACTACGACCTGCGCGTGGACAAGGTGATCATCGCGGAGGGCCTTGGCGGAGCGGTCATCAGCGAGATCAAGGAGGCCGCCGCAGACCGCGCGGTCCGCGTGCAACGCGCGAGCGCGCACCGGGTGAAGGTGCTCGCCGGCAACGGCAGGCACGACCAGGGCGTGCTCGCCGACGTCGTCGCCCGAAAGATGCGCCCGCTCGCCGACGCCCTCGAGGACCCGGCGACCGCGCCGCGCAACGTCCTACTCCTCGACGGCCTCACCACCCCGGCCAACGTCGGGATGATCCTGCGGACCGCCACCGCGGCCGGCATCGACGGCATCGTCGTCCCCCACCGCGGAGTCGCGAGCCTGGACCCCCTGGTCATCAAGGCCTCCGCCGGAGTCGCCTTCCACGCCCCAGTGCTGCGCGCCCAGACAGCCGGCCATGCCGCGGAGCTGCTGACCGAGGCGGGCTACCCGCTCTACGCCCTGGAAGCCGGCGCTCAGGAATCCATCTACGAAGCCGACTTCGGTTCCCGCGCGGTGTTCGTACTGGGCAGCGAAACAGCCGGCCTCTCGGAGGACGTGCAGACCCGCATCGCCCAGTCCGTGGCCATCCCCATGCGCGGCGGAGTCGAATCCCTCAACGTCGCAAGCGCAGCCGCCGTGCTCTGCTTCGAACTCCTCCGCCGCACCGGCAAATAGCTGAACCGAGCACAAACAGAAAAGGGCTGCCCGTCCCAGGGCAGCCCTCACACCAACACCCGCACCAAAACAAAAAGCGGCTGCGTGTCCTGGGCACCCCCCACCACACCGTGCAGCACACACAAAAAAAAGGGGGCCGCCCGTCCCGGGCAACCCCCACACACGCTCACACACACACCAAAAGAGGGGGAAGATCCACCCGTTCCAGGTGAATCCTCCCCCACCACACAGCCACAAGCCCCAAAACAGAATGGTGGGGCCACCCGAAGTCGGGTGACCCCACCATCATCAGTTGATTGTCGGCGGTGTCCTACTCTCCCACACCCTGTCGAGTGCAGTACCATCGGCGCTGGCAGGCTTAGCTTCCGGGTTCGGAAAGGGACCGGGCGTTTCCCCACCGCTATCGCCACCGACAAACCCCACCCCACCACCACCGTGGCAGGAAACCTCAAGGGTCCATCACAAACCATTCAATTAGATGCCACAACAACCAACCTGGTTGTTGTTTCAGACACCGTATAGTGGATGCGCAGCAATCTTTGTGAACAAGTCCTCGGCCTATTAGTACCCGTCCACTCCATCCATTACTGGACTTCCATGTCGAGCCTATCAACCCAATCATCTCTTGGGGGCCTTAACCCACAAAGGGGAGGGAGACCTCATCTAGGAACAGGCTTCCCGCTTAGATGCTTTCAGCGGTTATCCCTTCCGAACATAGCCAACCAGCCATGCCCCTGGCGGGACAACTGGCACACCAGAGGTCCGTCCGTCCCGGTCCTCTCGTACTAGGGACAGCCTTCCGCAAGTCTCCTACGCGCGCGGCGGATAGGGACCGAACTGTCTCACGACGTTCTAAACCCAGCTCGCGTGCCGCTTTAATGGGCGAACAGCCCAACCCTTGGGACCAACTCCAGCCCCAGGATGCGACGAGCCGACATCGAGGTGCCAAACCATGCCGTCGATATGGACTCTTGGGCAAGATCAGCCTGTTATCCCCGGGGTACCTTTTATCCGTTGAGCGACACCGCTTCCACCAGCCAGTGCCGGATCACTAGTCCCTGCTTTCGCACCTGCTCGACCCGTCAGTCTCACAGTCAAGCTCCCTTATACACTTACACTCAACACCTGATTGCCAACCAGGCTGAGGGAACCTTTGGGCGCCTCCGTTACCCTTTAGGAGGCAACCGCCCCAGTTAAACTACCCACCAGGCACTGTCCCTGAACCCGATCAGGGCCCGAGGTTGAGATGCCCAGAACGACCAGAGTGGTATTTCAACAACGACTCCACACCCACTAGCGTGAGCGCTTCCCAGTCTCCCACCTATCCTACACAAGCCGAACCAAACACCAATACCAAGCTATAGTAAAGGTCCCGGGGTCTTTCCGTCCTGCCGCGCGAAACGAGCATCTTTACTCGTACTGCAATTTCACCGGGCCTGTGGTCGAGACAGCGGAGAAGTCGTTACGCCATTCGTGCAGGTCGGAACTTACCCGACAAGGAATTTCGCTACCTTAGGATGGTTATAGTTACCACCGCCGTTTACTGGCGCTTAAATTCTCCGCTTCACCCCACAAGGAGGCTAACGGGTCCTCTTAACGTTCCAGCACCGGGCAGGCGTCAGTCCGTATACATCGTCTTACGACTTCGCACGGACCTGTGTTTTTAATAAACAGTCGCTTCTCCCTGGCCTCTGCGGCCACCACCAGCTCCCACCGCACGGGCGTTCACCAGCAGTGGCCCCCCTTCTCCCGAAGTTACGGGGGCATTTTGCCGAATTCCTTAACCACAGTTCACCCGACCGCCTCGGTATACTCTACCTGACCACCTGTGTCGGTTTCGGGTACGGGCCATGCACACACTCGCTAGAGGCTTTTCTCGGCAGCATGGGATCACTCACTTCACCACCACGGCTACGCATCACCCCTCACCCCAATGGTGCGCGGATTTACCTACACACCGGGCTACAGGCTTACACCAGTACTACCACTCACTGGCAGAGCTACCCTCCTGCGTCACCCCATCACTTGACTACCGCGGAATCAGGTCCCATGCACCAACTACGCTCGTCCGAAGACTCACACAGCCAGCGGATGGTTAGTCTCAACCGTTTCACCATGGACGCATGCGCACGGGTACGGGAATATCAACCCGTTATCCATCGACTACGCCTGTCGGCCTCGCCTTAGGCCCCGACTCACCCTGGGCGGACGAACCTGCCCCAGGAACCCTTAGTCATCCGGCGGCAGAGATTCTCACTCTGCACTCGCTACTCATGCCTGCATTCTCACTCCCACACACTCCACACCAACCTTACGGCGGCACTTCACAGCATGCAGGACGCTCCCCTACCCAACACGACCTCAATCGCATTGACACGGCTTCGGCGGTGTACTTCAGCCCCGCTACATTGTCGGCGCAGGACCACTTGACCAGTGAGCTATTACGCACTCTTTCAAGGATGGCTGCTTCTAAGCCAACCTCCTGGTTGTCTCAGCGATCCCACATCCTTTCCCACTAAGCACACACTTAGGGGCCTTAGCCGGTGTTCTGGGCTGTTTCCCTCTCGACGACGAAGCTTCTCCCCCGCCGTCTCACTGCCACGCTTCACCCAAGGCGTATTCGGAGTTTGGCTGACGTCAGTAACCTGATAGGGCCCATCAGCCAACCAGTGCTCTACCCCACCCGGGAAACACGCAACGCTGCACCTAAATGCATTTCGGGGAGAACCAGCTATCACGGAGTTTGATTGGCCTTTCACCCCTACCCACAACTCATCCCCCAGGTTTTCAACCCTGGTGGGTTCGGGCCTCCACACGGTCTTACCCGCGCTTCACCCTGGCCATGGGTAGATCACCCCGCTTCGGGTCTGCACCACGCGACTCAAACGCCCTCTTCAGACTCGCTTTCGCTCCGACTACCCCACACACGGGTTAACCTCGCCACGCAGCAGCAACTCGCAGGCTCATTCTTCAAAAGGCACGCCATCACCCAAAGGCTCTGACGGATTGTAGGCACACGGTTTCAGGAACTCTTTCACTCCCCTCCCGGGGTACTTTTCACCATTCCCTCACGGTACTATCCGCTATCGGTCACCAGGAAGTATTTAGGCTTAGCGAGTGGTCCCGCCAGATTCACAGCGCCCTCCACGGAAACGCTGCTACTCGGGAACACCACCACACGCGGCATATCGGTTTTCGCCTACGGGACTCTCACCCACTCCGGCCAGGCATCCCAACCTGTTCAACTAACCAACACACACACGCTGAAGAGTCAGCAGCCTCCTCCAGCAGCGCCCCACAACACCGCACACGCAACCCCTGCCAGGTATCCCACATGCACGGTTTAGCCTCCTCCGCTTTCGCTCGCCACTACTCACGGAATCACCAGTGTTTTCTCTTCCTACGGGTACTAAGATGTTTCACTTCCCCGCGTTCCCCCCAACACCCTATACATTCAGATGCTGGTAACCCGACATCACTCGGGCTGGGTTTCCCCATTCGGACATCCTCGGATCACAGCTCGGTTGACAACTCCCCGAGGCATATCGCAGCCTCCCACGTCCTTCATCGGCTCCTGGTGCCAAGGCATCCACCATGTGCCCTTTCAAACTTGGCCACAAAGATGCTCGCATCCACTATACAGTTCTCAAACAACAACCAGACGAGCCCACACACAGTGTGTTCCCTCAGGACCCAACAACGTGCCAAACGATCTTCAAGCCTTGAACAACAAGACCAACGGTCAGCGTTTCCACTAATCCTCCGAGCACCCACAGCGCAAGAACACTCGCCTTGCCCACCATGGACACCCCACCAACAGACAACTGTCGATGGACGTGATGCTGCTCCTTAGAAAGGAGGTGATCCAGCCGCACCTTCCGGTACGGCTACCTTGTTACGACTTCGTCCCAATCGCCAGTCCCACCTTCGACCACTCCCCCCCAAAGGGTTGGGCCATGGGCTTCGGGTGTTACCGACTTTCATGACGTGACGGGCGGTGTGTACAAGGCCCGGGAACGTATTCACCGCAGCAATGCTGATCTGCGATTACTAGCGACTCCGACTTCACGGGGTCGAGTTGCAGACCCCGATCCGAACTGAGACCAGCTTTAAGGGATTCGCTCCACCTCACGGCATCGCAACCCTCTGTACCGGCCATTGTAGCATGTGTGAAGCCCTGGACATAAGGGGCATGATGACTTGACGTCATCCCCACCTTCCTCCGAGTTGACCCCGGCAGTCTCCCGCGAGTCCCCACCATTACGTGCTGGCAACACAGGACAAGGGTTGCGCTCGTTGCGGGACTTAACCCAACATCTCACGACACGAGCTGACGACAGCCATGCACCACCTGTACACCAACCACAAGGGAAACCCCATCTCTGAGGCAGTCTAGTGCATGTCAAACCCAGGTAAGGTTCTTCGCGTTGCATCGAATTAATCCACATGCTCCGCCGCTTGTGCGGGCCCCCGTCAATTCCTTTGAGTTTTAGCCTTGCGGCCGTACTCCCCAGGCGGGGCGCTTAATGCGTTAGCTACGGCACAGGAACCGTGGAAACAGTCCCCACACCTAGCGCCCAACGTTTACGGCGTGGACTACCAGGGTATCTAATCCTGTTCGCTCCCCACGCTTTCGCTCCTCAGCGTCAGTATCGGCCCAGAGACCCGCCTTCGCCACCGGTGTTCCTCCTGATATCTGCGCATTTCACCGCTACACCAGGAATTCCAGTCTCCCCTACCGAACTCAAGTCTGCCCGTATCGACCGCAAGCTGAAGGTTAAGCCTCCAGTTTTCACGAACGACGCGACAAACCGCCTACGAGCTCTTTACGCCCAATAAATCCGGACAACGCTCGCACCCTACGTATTACCGCGGCTGCTGGCACGTAGTTAGCCGGTGCTTCTTCTACACCTACCGTCACCCGAAGGCTTCGTCGATGTCGAAAGAGGTTTACAACCCGAAGGCCGTCATCCCCCACGCGGCGTTGCTGCGTCAGGCTTTCGCCCATTGCGCAAGATTCCCCACTGCTGCCTCCCGTAGGAGTCTGGGCCGTGTCTCAGTCCCAGTGTGGCCGGTCACCCTCTCAGGCCGGCTACCCGTCGTCGCCTTGGTAGGCCATCACCCCACCAACAAGCTGATAGGCCGCGGGCTCATCCTGCACCGCCGGAACTTTCCACACACAGACCATGCGGCCATGTGTCCTATCCGGTATTAGACCCAGTTTCCCGGGCTTATCCCAGAGTACAGGGCAGATTACCCACGTGTTACTCACCCGTTCGCCACTCATCCACACCCGAAGATGCTTCAGCGTTCGACTTGCATGTGTTAAGCACGCCGCCAGCGTTCGTCCTGAGCCAGGATCAAACTCTCCAACAATGACTGTCGAAAACAATCCCAGCAGACACTCAAACAACCCCACAGGGCCGGAGCGCCATACTCAAAGAAACCACCAAACCCCACAAACAACCATCAAGGCCGTTCACGAGATCCAGGGGCATACAATCTACACTAACCTAAATCATCGGCACGCTGTTGAGTTCTCAAAGAACACACCCACACCATCACCCCGACCCCATTTTCAGGCCGCGAAGCTCCGGGGAGCATTTCCTCTCGCTTGTGTCCACCACACTAGCAGACCCGATTTTCGGCGATTTCAGGGGGGTCGGCCTTTCCCGTTTCCCACCGCGCTCACCGAACGAGCACTGCATTTGAGTTGTCAACACCAGTCAAGCTATCAAAGCTCATTCGTGTTTCAAGGCCGCCCACTCTACCACCCGAAGGCAGGAGCTTGGTTCGCAACCCCCGTCAGTGCCCGGTCCGTTTCTCCGTCCGGCCCGTTCCGCGCTGACAAGAGAAAATCTACAGCACCCTGAACACCCCCTGAACACCACCCCCCTCTAACAACAAAACACCAGGTCAGAAGGCACGAATGCGGTTGTGGTGACTGATTGGGCCACGATGACCGGCGGTCACACGTTCCGGTCAATGTCGGCTCGAAGGTGACCGGATCCGGGGTCGTCGTCTCTCAGTAATGCGGGAGATCAACAGAACCAGGGGAGGTTCCATGACCGCAGTCCTGGCTCCTGCCGGAGCCGAGGTGACCGAGAGGACCGCGTGCGCGCTCGCCCGCTCCGCCGGCGAGCAGATCCTCGACGTCCTCGCGGGGCGGAGATCCGTGCCGCAGCTGCGCCGGCATCTGTCGAGTCCGGTCGCTGCGCTGCTCCTGGCGCTCCTGCCCCGGTGGTACGCAGAAGGCCCGGACTACCGGCTGCGTTCCGTTCACGCGAGCCTGACCGATGACCACACGGTCGAGGCTTGCCTGATCGTCGGAACCACCAGCCGGGTCCGGGCCCTGGTGATGCGACTCGAGCAGGAGGAAGCACGGTGGGTGTGCACCGTGCTGTCCCTGCTTTGAGCTCAGCGGCGCTTGTTCTTCTTGGCCTCGGCCCGCGCCGCGGCGCGGCGCTCGCGCCGGGTGCTCGTGCCGTTGCCCTGCTCACCGGCGGACTCGCTGGTGGTCTGGACGCCACCCTGCTCCGTCGGGCCGGAGTAGTTCAGCCGCTGCTTCTCCGGGGCGTCGAGGCCCTTGCCGCGCAGCGCGGACGGGGCCTGCGTGGTGCTGCCGGGAAGCTGGCTGAGCGCCGGGCCCGCCGACGTCGGCTTCGCGCGCCTGACCTGCGACTGCGCCGCGGCGGCCTCCGCGGCCGCCTGCAGGTCGGGGGTCGGCTCCGCGGACCGGCTGACCGACACCGGCACGGAAGGCTGCTCGGGCGCGGGCTCCGGCTCGGCGGCCTCGACCTGCACGTTGAACAGGAAGCCGACCGACTCCTCCTTCAGCGCGTCGAGCATCGCGTGGAACATGTCGAAGCCCTCCCGCCGGTACTCCACCAGCGGGTCGCGCTGGGCCATGGCCCGCAGACCGATGCCCTCCTTGAGGTAGTCCATCTCGTAGAGGTGCTCGCGCCACTTGCGGTCGAGCACGCTGAGCACGACCCGACGCTCCAGCTCCCGCATCGCCCCCGGGCCGACCTTGCCGTCCACCTCGGCCTCGCGCTTGGCGTAGGCGGCCTCGGCATCGGCGAGCACCTCTTCGAGCAGCCGCTCCTTGCTCAGGTCCTCGTCGCTGTCGACCAGGGCCTCCCAGCTGACCGAGACCGGGTACAGCGTCTTGAGCGCCGACCACAGCTTCTCGAAGTCCCAGTCCTCGGCGTAGCCGTCGGCGGTCGCCGCGTTGACGTACTCGGTGACGACGTCGCGGATCATGTGCCTGACCTGCTCCTGCAGGTCCTCGCCTTCCAGCACGCGGCGGCGCTCGTCGTAGATGACGCTGCGCTGCTGGTTCATGACCTCGTCGTACTTGAGGACGTTCTTGCGGATCTCCATGTTCTGCTGCTCGACCTGGGTCTGAGCGCTGCGGATCGCGCGGGTGACCATCTTGTGCTCGATCGGCACGTCGTCGGGCACCTTCAGGCGGGTCATGACCGTCTCGACCATCGCGGCGTTGAAGCGGCGCATGAGCTCGTCGCCGAGCGAGAGGTAGAACCGGGACTCACCGGGGTCGCCCTGACGGCCGGAGCGGCCGCGGAGCTGGTTGTCGATGCGCCGGGACTCGTGCCGCTCGGTGCCGAGCACGTACAGGCCGCCGAGCTCCCGGACCTCCTCGGCCTCGGCCTCGACCTGCTCCTTGATCTTCTCGACCACCGCGGGCCACTGGGCCTCGTACTCCTCGCGGTTGTCGACCGGGTCCAGGCCGCGCTTGCGCAGCTCGGCGTCGGCGAGGTGGTCGACGTTGCCGCCGAGCACGATGTCGGTACCGCGGCCGGCCATGTTGGTGGCGACCGTGACGGCGCCCTTGCGGCCGGCCTCGGCGATGATCGCCGCCTCCGACTGGTGGTACTTGGCGTTCAGCACGTTGTGCGGAACGCCCTTCTTCACCAGCAGCTTCGCCAGGTACTCGGAGCGCTCGACGCTGGTCGTGCCGACCAGGACCGGCTGGCCCTTGCGGTGCTTCTCCTCGATGTCCTCGGCGACCGCCTCGAACTTGGCGACCTCGCTCTTGTAGACCAGGTCGGGCTGGTCGGCCCTGGCCATCGGGCGGTTGGTCGGGATCGGCACCACGCCGAGCTTGTAGGTGCCGTTGAACTCGGCGGCCTCGGTCTCGGCGGTACCGGTCATGCCGGCGAGCTTCTCGTAGAGGCGGAAGTAGTTCTGCAGCGTGATCGTGGCCAGCGTCTGGTTCTCGGCCTTGATCTCGACGCCTTCCTTGGCCTCGATCGCCTGGTGCATGCCCTCGTTGTAGCGGCGGCCGTGCAGGATGCGGCCGGTGAACTCGTCGACGATGACGACCTCGCCGTTGCGGACGATGTAGTCCTTGTCGCGCTTGTAGAGCTCCTTGGCCTTCAGCGCGTTGTTGAGGTAGCCGACCAGCGGGGTGTTGGCCGCCTCGTAGAGGTTCTCGATGCCGAGCTGGTCCTCGATGATCGTGACGCCGTCCTCGGTCACACCGACCGTGCGCTTGCGCTCGTCGACCTCGTAGTGCTGGTCCTTCTTCAGCATCGGGGCAAGCCGGGCGAACTCCTGGTACCACCGCGAGGACTGGTCGGCCGGACCGGAGATGATCAGCGGTGTGCGGGCCTCGTCGATCAGGATGGAGTCGACCTCGTCGACGATGGAGAAGAAGTGGCCGCGCTGCACGCAGTCGGCCAGGCTCCACGCCATGTTGTCGCGGAGGTAGTCGAACCCGAACTCGTTGTTGGTGCCGTAGGTGATGTCGGCCGCGTAGGCGTGGCGCCGCTGCTCCGGCGTCATGTCGGCCATGATGGCGCCGACCTCGAGGCCGAGGAAGCGGTGCACCCGGCCCATCCAGTCGGCGTCGCGCTTGGCCAGGTAGTCGTTGACCGTGACCACGTGCACGCCCCGGCCGGCGATCGCGTTGAGGTAGGCGGGCAGCACGCAGGTCAGCGTCTTGCCCTCACCGGTCTTCATCTCGGCGATCTGACCGAGGTGCAGGGCTGCCCCGCCCATCAGCTGGACGTCGAAGTGGCGCTGGCCGAGCGTGCGCCGCGCGCCCTCGCGGGCGACCGCGAACGCCTCCGGCAGCAACTCGTCGAGGGACTCGCCGTCGGTGTGCCGACGTTTGAACTCGTCGGTCTTGGCCCGCAGCTCGGCATCTGACAGCGCGAGCACGTCATCTTCAAGCTCGTTGATGTGCGCCGCGATCCTGCGCAGGCGCTTGAGCAACTTGCCCTCACCGGCGCGGAGCAGTCGGGACAGGACCATCCGGTCGACCTCACTAGCTGATCGTGACGCGTCCGTCACGGACGCTTTGCGGTCATCGTATTAGAGCTGGTCGGAGAACCTCGACGTCCCTGCGAACGACGCTGTCCCCCGCGAACCACGGTACGCGGGGGACAGCTCAAGGGGTCGTCGTTGGCGCAGACTCGCCCGTCACCCGGTGGGGGACTCGGCGAGCCTGATCACTCCGTAGTCGAATCCCTTCCGGCGGTACACCACGCTGGCGCGACCGCTGTCGGCGTCGGAGAAGAGGTAGAAGTCGTGACCGACGAGCTCCATCTGGTAGAGCGCCTGGTCGACCGTCATGGGCTCGGCCGTGTGCTCCTTCTCCCGGACGATCCGTCCCGGCTCGTAGCCGTTGTCGGAGCTCCAGCGCTGCTCCGGCACCTCGGCGGTGGTGTATTCGGCGCTCTCCTCCTGCTCCTCCTGCTCTTCCTCAGGGGCTTCGAGGAGGGCTGTCCGCCCGCCTGAAGTGCCGGTCACCACCGTCCGGTCGGCCATCGCGGCCGTCGCCTGCGCCACGGAAGTCGGGTTGTGCTGGCCGTAGTGCACCTTCCTGCGGTCGCACATCCGGCGGAGGCGCCCTTCGAGCTTGGTCGTCGCGGCGTCGAGAGCGGCGTAGAAATCACCTGCGGCGGCTTCGGCGCGCACCGGTGTGCCCTTGCCCTTGAGGGTGATCTCGACGCGCTGGCAGGTCTTCGCCTGCCGCGGGTTGCGTTCGTGGAAGAGCTCCACATCCGCCCGGATGGTCTTCTTGCTGTACCGCTCAAGCCGAGTCAGCTTCTCGTCGACGTGCTGCCGGTAGTGGTCCGGCACCTCGACGTTGCGACCCTTGACGACGATGTCCATTCACGACCTCCGTTTCCGAATTTCGTGCGCCCGTAAGCGACGGTCACGACAGCGCCGGGAGAGGTGATGTCAGCTCACTTCCGGCGCCAGGGACATGGGCTTCGCACTCCTTCCCGCAGCCCGGGTACGGCTGATTGGTGGCACGTTAGCTCTCTTTACCGATTTGTGACACCCCCCGAGTTGGGCGAAGTCAAGCGGCCACTGAGCGTGATTGCCGCAACCGTTGGAAGCACTGGTCCACGCGCGCGGGATACAAACCGATCGGGCGACGCCCGCAGCAAGTTTCACCCGTTCGGCCCACTCACGGCGTTGCGCCGCGCGAGCGCTCGTACCGGTCGCGTTCGGCCAGCTCACACCCGGGGAACGAGTGCGGAGCGGCGTGAGTTCCTGGCCCCTCCGGGTGCCGGGTCCACCACACGTTCGTCCCAGCCGGCTGTGGCGGTGAGCGTGAGCACGGCATCGACGGCCATACCGGACGAATCCAGCGCACGCAGGCAGCTCGCGGCGGTCGCTCCGGAGGTCATGACGTCGTCGACGAGCACCGTCCGGACGCCGTCACCGCGGCGCCGGAGGGTTTCGGGCGCAATTCGACCGGTTCGGACCAGCACACCGCCGGTCAGGTTGCGGACCCGTTCGGCGGAGTCGAGCCCCGCGGAGTCCCGGACACCAGGGCGCAGCACCAGGCAGTCGACGACCTCCGCGGACCAGCGGTCATCGGATGACTCGGCGTTGCGTAAGTGGGCTTTGGGTTGTTTGTGTACGAGTTGATGGTCGCGGGATGGCTGTGCTTCGAGTGGTGCGGAGACGAGCGGCGCGCGGGTGGGTTCGGCCATCGCTTCGGCCATGCGCATGGCGACTCTCGTCATGTGGGCGCCGCCCCTCCTGCGCGATGCGATCGGGCGGGATGGCGCCGGGACGAGCAGGCAGTGCGCGGGCTGCCAACCATGTAGGGCGGCGATCCCGCGCAGCCCGGTGGCCAGCCGCTCGCCGAAGGGTGCGGCGAGGTGCCGCTGCCCGGCCTCCTTGTAGGCGAGCACCGCCCGGCGTGCGCTGCCGCGGTAGCCGCCCAGCGCGTACGCCGGTGGCGCGGGAGGCAGCAGGAGCCGTCGCTGACGGTGGAGACCTCCGAGGTCTCGGGCGCATTCGCCGCACAGGGAGGCACCTCTGCGGCGGCAGCCCGCGCAGTGCAGGGGGAAGAGCAGGTCGACGAGGCTGGAGAGCGCGTCGCGGAGTCGAGTGGGCATCCGGTGAGCATGGCCGGAATCGCGATCGGACTCACCGACGTGTGTCGGGGGCGCTCATGGACGCGTGTCGGGGACGCTCACCGACGCTCACCGGCGGCGGGGTGAGTCGCGTCCCCCACCGTCGACGGGTGAGCGCCCCTGCCCGGCATGGGTCGAGGTGGAAGTGCTCGAGAAACCTTCGGCCACAGGGACTTCCGCACCTGGCGCGTTCCGCCGCAGGTGCGACGTGGCGGAGGCTCGGGCGTCAGCCGGGGAAGAACGGGAGGGAGTTGCCGCCGATCGGGTTCTGCATCAGCGTCCACAGGTCGGTCGAGTCGTCGGCCTCCCACAGGCCGCTGCGGTCGGCGACCACGACCTTCCCGCCCGGGCTGACGGCCACCGCTGTCGGCGGCTGCACGAGGTTGGCCGAGGCGTAGGGGGTCCGTTGGAAGCCGTCGGAGGAGAACTCCAGGACCGGTTCCGCGCTGCTGTCGGTGATCGCCACCAGCGACCGGTTGCTGAGCCACTCGACACCGGTGACGCGCAGGTCGGGGGACCTGCTCGGCAGCACCGTCGGACGCCGCAGCACCAGGTGGCCGTCCTCGTCGGCGATGCCCGCCACGATGATCTGGCCGCCGACCACCCCCGCGACCCGGGTGCCGTCGCGGGAGAGCCGCAGGTCGGTGATCTCCTTGCCCGCGGCGAACTCCCGGGCGTCGATCAGCGTGGGCACCCAGCGCCCGCCGTCGTCGAGCAGGCGGACGATGTCGCGCCGGTTGACCACGGTCCACAGCTCCGACCGTCCCCGCCACGACGGCCGCGTCATGTCCGTACCGGAGAGCTGCACCTCCGGCAGCTGACCGCCGTAGGGGCCGACGCGCAGGGTGACGCCTCCGGCCGGGTTGCGCGCCACCGCCGCGAGCTGCGCCCCGTCGGCCGACTGCGCGGCCCGGACCACCTCGTACTCGCCGGACCCGGCGGGTCCCGGCACCGGCTGCGCCCGCTGGTCCAGGACGTGCAGGCGCTCGCTGGCCACCGCCAGCCCCGGCAGGTCCGGCCGGCCGGCGTTGTCGGCCTCGTAGGAGACGAAGTCCGTCGTGCGCAGGTCCTTGCCGTCGCGCAGCAGGGAGGACCCCTCCTCCTGCAACCGGACGCGCGCGTTGCTGACGCTCTGCAGCGAGAGCACGATCTGGGCGGCGATCAGGCGCCGCGCCTCGTGCGGCAGGTCGCCGACGCTGCTGAGGTTGACCTCCAACGCCCCGTCGGCGGTCTCGCTGACGTTGGTCTTGGGTTGCACCTGGGGCGGGATCGCGTTGTTGAGCGACGTGCGCAGCCCCTCCGACGGCCCCGTCATCAGCAGGTCGACCACCCGGCGCGGCAGCGTGCTGGCCGGCTGCGAGACGACGTAGCGCATGTCCGGCACCACCCCGCTCCAGTCGTGGTCGAAGAAGTACACCGGCACCTGCCGGTAGTTGACCTCGAACGCCGGCTTGCTGACGACCAGCTCCACGGGCGGGTTGGTGATCCGCCACTGGCCGTTGGCCTGGCGCTCGACCCGCACCTGGGCGTTGTACTCCCCGGACTCCGGCACGAAGGACTGGTCGGCGAGCAGCCTGCCGATCCGCTCCGCCTGCAGGCTCACCAGCTGCACCCCGTCTGGCAGGGGAACCGGGGAGGGCGCCGGGATCGTGTCGACGTGGTCGACGATCAGCATCCCGGGCGGCGGCACCCACACCCGCCCTGCCGCGGGCGAGAGGTGCATGCGCGCGGTGGCGTGGTCGTTCTCCGGCGCGGCGCCGGCGTCGACGAAGTGGCGGACGAGCTCGAGGGAGTCGATGCCGTCGGGCGGCGGGGTCACCGGCATCGTCGTGTTGGCCTCGTCGACCCGCTTGACCGCCTCGGGGTCGGAACTCTCCGGGATCGACGCGCAGGCCGGCGCGGCCAGCACGACGAGCACGAACAGGGCCAGCACTCGCCTGGTCACTTCGACTCCTCCCAGACCTCCGACAACCGCGCCGGGCCCTGGTCCCTCGGCTCCGGTTCGCCTTCGCCGTCACCGTCCGGCGGCAGGTCGGGGGCGCCGGCCAGCAGCGCGCCCGGCGCGGCGATGCGCCTGCTGTCGGGCATCGAAAGCGGGCTCGAGTCGATCTCCTCGCCCGGGGCTCGCGGCAGGGTCAGCCGGAACGACGAGCCCTCACCCGGCTCGCCCCAGGCCTCCAGCGACCCGCCGTGCAGGCGCGCGTCCTCGGAGCTGATCGACAGGCCCAGCCCGGTCCCGCCTGTCTTGCGGTCGCGCGACGGGTCGGCCCGCCAGAACCGGGTGAACACCAGCTCCGCCTCGCCCGGCCGCAGCCCGACCCCGTAGTCGCGCACGATCACCGCGACCGCGCGCTCGTTGCTGGCGAAGCGCACCTCGACCGGCCCGCCCTCGGCGTGGTCGATCGCGTTGGCCACCAGGTTGCGCACGATCCGCTCCACCCGGCGGGCGTCGGCGACGATGGTGACCTCCTCGGACGGCAGGTCCAGCCGCAGCTCGACGCCGCTGCTGACCGCGATCGGACGCAGCGACTCGACGGTGCGGCGCACGATCTCGGGGATGTCCAGCGGTTCGGCGGCCAGCTCGGCCACACCCGCGTCCAGCCGCGAGATCTCCAGCAGGTCGGCCAGCAGCGACTCGAAGCGGTCGAGCTCGTCGACCAGCAGCTCGGTCGAGCGGGAGAGTCCCGGCGGGAACTGCTCCCGCGAGGCGTGCAGGACGTCGGCGGCCATGCGCACCGTGGTCAGCGGGGTCCGCAGCTCGTGCGAGACGTCGGAGGTGAAGCGCCGCTGGAGCTGGCCGAACTCCTCCAGCTGCTTGATCTGCTGCTTGAGGCTGTCGGCCATCTCGTTGAACGACTCGGCGAGCCTGGAGACGTCGTCCTCGCCGATGACCCGCATGCGTTTGTCGAGGTCGCCGTTGGCCAGCCGCTCGGCGATCTGCGCGGCCTGGCGGACCGGTCGCACGACCTGGCGGGTGACCAGGTTCGTGATGGCGCCCAGCAGCACGAGCAGCACCGAGCCGCCGAGGAACAGCGTGCTCTGCACCAGCGCGAGGGTCTGCTGCTCGGCGGTCAGCGGGAACAGCAGGTAGACCTGCAACGGCCGGGTCGAGCTGCCGACCGGGGTGCCCACCGCGAGCATCGTGACCCGCTCGTAGCGGCGCGGCACCGTGGTGATCATGGTGGTGAGCTGTCCGCGCTCGACGAACCGCCGCAGCTGCATCGGCACGTCCCGCACCGGGCCCGCCGACGGCTGGTAGTCGCCGGTCGGCGCGTGGCCGTCGATGAGGACCGGGTCGAACGCGCTCTTGACGGTCTCGTTCGTCGACTGCCCGGAGACCGTGGTGGTCAGCCGGTTGAGCGCCGCCTCCAGCTGCTCCGACACGCGCTCGGAATTCGGGTCGACGGCGGTCAGCTCGCGTTCGAGGATCGGCAGGCTGTACTCGAGCTGCGCGATCGCCGCGGACTTCTTGGCCTCCACGATCTGGTAGGCGATCTGCGTCTGCAGCAGCATGCCCAGCGCGAACACCACCGCCGACGACAGCGCGAGGGTGCTGACCACCACCCGCAGCTGCATCGAGCGGCGCCACATCCGCTCGAAGCCGTGCCAGCGCTGGCGGAACTCGTGGCGGGCGCGAGCGGCCAGCCGCCGCGCCGTTCGGCTGCGAAGCGCCCAAGCACTCACGCCGACCGTCCCTGCGAGCACTCGTCGGGGACCGCGACCGGGCGGTGACGACCAGGCTCGGATGTGCGGCGACGCAGCGGCCCGGAGATGCAGAACGCGCGGATACCCGGGGACCGTTCCCCGGGCACCGCGCCGAAGCCCTGTGCTCCACCGAGCGGAGGCACGCCGACGACGTGCGGCACCGCGCGCCGCGGAGCGACGCCGATCACGGCGGGCCGGCCTTGTAGCCGACGCCGCGAACCGTGAGCACCACCTCGGGCCGCTCCGGGTCGCGCTCCACCTTGGAGCGCAGGCGCTGGACGTGGACGTTGACCAGCCGGGTGTCGGCCGCGTGGCGGTAGCCCCAGACCTGCTCGAGCAGGACCTCGCGGGTGAACACCTGGCGCGGCTTGCGGGCCAGGGCAACCAGCAGGTCGAACTCCAGCGGCGTGAGCGCGATCGGCTGGCCGTCGCGGGTCACCTCGTGCCCGGGGACGTCGATGGTCAGGTCGCCGATCGAGAGCACCTCGGCGGGCTCGGCGTCGGTGCGGCGCAGGCGGGCGCGCAGCCGGGCGACGAGCTCCTTCGGCTTGAACGGCTTGACGACGTAGTCGTCGGCGCCGGACTCGAGGCCCAGCACGACGTCGACGGTGTCGCTCTTGGCGGTCAGCATCACGATCGGCACGACGGACTCGGTGCGGATGGCCTTGCAGACGTCGATGCCGTTCATGCCCGGCAGCATCAGGTCGAGCAGCACCAGGTCGGGTTTGAGTTCCCGCAGGGCAGGCATGGCCTTGGTGCCGTCACTGACGACGGCGGTCTCGAAACCCTCGCCTCGGAGCACGATGGTCAGCATTTCGGCCAGGGCCGGATCGTCGTCCACCACGAGCACGCGTGCCTTCATGCCCCACATGGTTGCACTTCTCACTACCCAGCCGTGCACCGCCCGCTAAACGTCCCCGCAGGTCGCCGCCTCGGACACGGCCTCACGGCGTCCGGTACCGCCGAAAGGAGCATTGATCAACGGTGCGGGTCTGTTTGCGGGGCGACGAGTCGGGGGCCAGGAGGGCTGGTTGGCGGTCGCGATGGCTGTGGTGGCGGTCCGGCGGGACAGCGCGGGACGGCGTGAAATGGATTCCGGGGCGGGGTCGCGGTACGGGACAGCGGCGTCAGCGAGCCGGGGGTTACCGCGTCAGTGCCTCTGCTCGCCAGGTCGGCGACAGCGCGTCGGTGATCACGCGGCCATGACGACGTCGGCCAGCTCGGCGAAATCGACCTGTCCCACGCCGCTGACGACCCGCCAGGGCGACCACCAGTTCCGCTCGGCGAGTTGCGCGTAGACCTCACCGCAACGTTCCTGGAGCGAGGCGTCGGACTCGAAGTTGTCGCGCTGGCGCTCGGCCTCGGTGCGCTCCCGGTGAGCGGCGCGGCCGGCCGCGACCTCCGTGGGCACCTGGAGCAGCAGCTGCAGGTCCGGCCGTGGAAGCGCGAAGCGCTTGATCTCCAGCTCCTCGGTCCAGGCGACGAAGTCGCCCTGGGCGTCCTGGTGGAGCCGCGCCGCGCCGTAGGCGGCGTTGGAGGCGACGTAGCGGTCGAGCAGCACGACGTCGTGCGTTTCGAGGTCGACGCGCAGCGCGTCCGCCGCGCCGCGGCGGTCCAGCGCGTAGAGGACGGCCATGCCGTGGACCGAGTCGCCGAGGTCGCCGTGGCCGCCGCGGAGCGCCTCTGCCACCAGCTCGGCGTGGACGTCGGCGTCGTAGCGCGGGAACGCGACACGGGCCACCGACCGCCCGCGACGGGAAAGCTCCGCCGTGAGCCCGTCGGCGAGAGTGCGCTTGCCCGCGCCGTCCAGTCCTTCGATCACGATCAGCCGACCCACGCCGGAAACGGTAGCCGAGGTGCTCGACCGCCCGACACTTACCTGGGCCCCGTCACTTACCTGGGATGGTTACCGGGCACGGGCCGGACCGGTGTTCAGGCAGGCTCCTCGGACGGCGATGCCATCCCAGGTCGGGCACGGGTCGAAATTCCCTTCTGCCATCGGAGGAATTGCTGTATACAACGTGTATGGCGAAAACCCACTCCTATGCCGCGACCGTGACCTGGACCGGCAACACCGGTCACGGCACCGCCTCCTACCGCGGTTACAGCCGCGACCACGACGTGGAGATCGCGGGCAAGCCGCGGCTGGCGGGTTCGGCCGACCCCGCGTTCCGCGGCGACCCCGCCCGCCACAACCCGGAGGACCTGCTGGTCGCCTCGCTGTCGGAATGCCACCTGCTCTGGTACCTCGCGCTGTGCAGCGCCGCCGGTGTGGTCGTCACGGGCTACCGCGACGAGGCGAGCGGGACGATGGTCGAGGACCGCGAGAGCGGCGGGCACTTCACCGAGGTGGTGCTGCGCCCGCAGGTGACCGTCTCCGACGAGTCGATGCTGTCCAAGGCCGCCGAGCTGCACCAACAGGCGCACGCGAAGTGCTTCATCGCGAACTCGGTGAACTTCCCCGTCCGCCACGAGCCGCAGATCAGCGTCGGGAGCTGACGCCACTCGAGTCGGCGCGTCCGGCCGAGCGCGCCGGTGCGTTCAGTACCGGTAGTGGTCCGGTTTGTACGGGCCTTCGACGTCCACGCCGATGTACTCCGCCTGGTCCTTGGTGAGCCGGGTCAGCTCCCCGCCGAGCGCTTCGACGTGGATGCGGGCGATCTTCTCGTCCAGGGCCTTCGGCAGCCGGTAGACCTCCCGGTCGTACTCCCGGTACTTGGTGAACAGCTCGATCTGCGCGATGGTCTGGTTCGAGAACGAGTTGGACATCACGAAGCTCGGGTGCCCGGTGGCATTGCCCAGGTTCAGCAACCTGCCCTCGGACAGCACGATGATGGACCTGCCGTCGCGGAATGCCCACTCGTCCACCTGCGGCTTGATGTTGATGCGGCGCACCCCGTCGGCCCGCTCCAGGCCGGCCATGTCGATCTCGTTGTCGAAGTGGCCGACGTTGCCCAGGACGGCCTGGTGCTTCATCCGGCGCATGTGGTCGACGGTGACGATGTCCTTGTTGCCGGTCGCGGTGATCACGATGTCGGCCTGCCCGATGACGCTGTCGAGCCGGGCGACCTCGTAGCCGTCGAGCAGCGCCTGCAGCGCGTTGATCGGGTCGACCTCGGTGATGATCACCCGCGCGCGCTGCCCGCGCAGCGACTCCGCGGAGCCCTTGCCGACGTCGCCGTACCCGCAGACCACCGCGACCTTGCCGCCCACCAGGACGTCGGTGGCGCGGTTGATCCCGTCGATCAGCGAGTGGCGGATGCCGTACTTGTTGTCGAACTTCGACTTGGTGACCGAGTCGTTGACGTTGATGGCGGGGAACAGCAGCTCGCCCTGCGCCGCGAGCTGGTAGAGCCGGTTGACCCCGGTCGTCGTCTCCTCGGTGACGCCGCGGATCCGCTCGGCGGCCCGCGTCCACTTGGTGGTGTCAGCGGCCAGCGACGCCCGCAGCGTCTGCAGGATCACCTTGAACTCGTCCGGGTCGTCATCGGCCGGGTTCGGCACCACGCCGGCGCGCTCGTACTGGACTCCCTTGTGCACCAGCAGAGTCGCGTCACCGCCGTCGTCGAGGATCATGTTGGGTCCGGCCTCGCCGGGCCAGGTGAGCATCCGCTCGGTGCACCACCAGTACTCCTCCAGCGTCTCGCCCTTCCAGGCGAACACCGGAACGCCCCTGGGTTCGTCCGGTGTGCCGTGCGGGCCGACGACGACGGCCGCCGCGGCCGAGTCGTCGGTGGAGAAGATGTTGCAGGACGCCCAGCGCACCTCGGCCCCGAGCGCGACCAGGGTCTCGATCAGCACGGCGGTCTGCACGGTCATGTGCAGCGACCCGGAGACGCGAGCCCCGCGCAGCGGGAAGACCTCGGCGTACTCCCGGCGCAACGCCATCAGACCCGGCATCTCGTGCTCGGCGAGGCGGATCTGGTGCCGACCGGCGGTGGCCGCGCCCGGATCGGCGATCGCGAACTCGATACCGTTGCGGACCTGAAGACGTTCGTCGTTCATCGTCCGAGTGCTCCTCACCGGGGGTGCTGGCGGTATAACGAGCCTACCGAGGGTGTCGGCGCGGTCGCTCGTCGAAACGATCGGGCGCCGCCGGCTCGGCCGATTCCGGGACACCGGGACGTTCGGGCGACCACAATGCGAGGCGCGAAGGGGTCGCCAGGAGTGGGATCTGCGATGGAGAATCGACCAGCACGTGATCGACAGGCAACCGAGCCGGGAGGTGCAGTGCGGGTTCCCGGTCCCGACACCCGCGTCGTCGAGCTGCGGGTCCACGGGATCCTCGGCACGACCGGCGACGCGCTGACCGACTCGGTGGCGTCGGTGGACGTCGCGGGCGACGGCGTCGGGCGCATAGTCCGGCCGGCCGACCGGCTCCGCCGCCCGGTTCCCGGGCCGATGCTCTCGGCGGGGGAACGCACGGTGCCCCGGGTCGTCGAGGGCTACGTGTGGGGCGGCATGACCTCCGGCGGCTGGGGCAAGGCGACGTGGGCGCTGCTGTTCCCGTTCGCCCTGGCCAACGTGGCGCACTGGATGCTGCCCTCGCCGCGCCGCGGCAACGTGCTGAGCCGCGGGCTCTCCGGCGTGCTGCGCGCCCTGCTGCGGCTTTCGGCGCTGCTGCTGACGATGCTCATGGTGGCGCAGCTGGCTGTGGTGGGCCTGGACCTGCTCGCGGCCCAGTGCCTGCGACCGGACTCCGGCTGCCTGGGCTTCGTGCCCGACACCGTCCGGGAGCTCGACGTGCTGCGCGCGGCGGTGGGTCTGCTGCCCGTCGCGCTCGTGGTGCTGCTGATGCAACGGCTCTCGTCGGTGTCCTGGCAGGTCTCGGCAGGCAGGTCGGAAGGCCCGCACCACTCCGCGACCGCCCCGATCCTGCCCGGCTCGAACGTGGTCTCCGACCCCGACACCGCCGCGTTGCGTGCGCTGCACGTCACCGGCGCACTGTCCATTGTGGCCTTCTTGGCACTCGGCGGCCCGTCCGGCTGGGCGCTGGACCCGCGCTGGCTGCTCTCCGCCGCGCTGATCGTGTTCTCCGTGGGCGGCGTGCTGGTCATGGACGACCCCACCGGCTCCAACTCGCACCGGCGCGGCCAGGCGTTGCGCGCCCGCCTGCACCGCGGTCCGCGACGCACGCTGATGTCGGTCTCCGGGCTCGTGCTGCTCAGCGCCGTGGTCTTCCCCGGCTCGCTGAGCGGCGCGCTGCCCGGCTCGGGCGGCACCATCGACGCGATCACCGCGCTGATGGTGACGGCCTGCGTCGCGTTCGCGGTGCTGCTCGTGCCGGCCGCGTTGCTGGCCCGATCCGGGTGGAAGCAGGTCCCGGCGCAGCTGCGCCCCTGGGCGGGCGGCTGGATGGCCGCGCCGATGCTGATGATCGCCTGCTTGCTGGGCAGCGGCTTCGGCGCCGGACTCGCGCTCAGCATCAGGCAGGCGCTCGGTGACTCCAGCCTGCTGCTGCCCGCGGCCTACGACGACCTGGCGATCTTCTGGGGCACCGCGGCCGCGCTGCTGATCGCGGCCGGCGTCGTGCTCGTGCCGTACGTGCTGGTCCGGAACTGGCGGGCAGCCCAGACGGAGGGGCCGGTGCCCGACGAGGTCGCGCTGCTGCACGCCGGACGCCAGCAGGACCAGAAGTCCGCGGCGACCGCGTGGCGGCTGGCAGACCTGCAACGTCGCAACGTCCACCGGACCCTCCTCGTCATCGCCGGTGTGCTCACCGCCTGCACCGCGCTCACGATGCTGTTGCGGTACTTCGGGCTTCCGCGGACCGCCTGGTCGAACTGGCTGATCGCGCTCGGTGTGGCGACGCTGGCCGCGCTCGCGATCGGGCTGCTGCGCATGGTCTTCCTGGCCGCCACCGAGCGGAAGACCGCCCGCTACCTCGGGATCCTGTGCGACCTCACGCTCTTCTGGCCGCGCGAGGCGCACCCGGTCGTTCCGCCGTGCTACGCGCTGAAGGTCATCCCCGAGCTCGCCGCGCGCGCCACCGAGCACCTCGCCGATCCGAACACCAGGGTGGTGCTGGTCGGGCACAGCCAGGGCAGCCTGCTCGCGGCGGTCGCCACGGCGCGGCTCATGGAGTCGCTGCCCGAGGAGGATCGCGAGCGCGTCGGCCTGGTGACCGCCGGTTCGCAGCTGCAGTGGGCCTACCCCCGGGCGTTCCCCGGTGTGGTGCCGCACGACTCGCTGCGGGACCTCGCCGGTTCGCTCGGCGGGCGGTGGCGTTCGCTGTGCAGGGGCACCGACTCGATCGGCGGTGCCGTGAGCACCTGGAACCGCCAGGTGTTCGACGGCATGCTGATCGGTGTCGGCTTCCGGACCGACGGCACCGCCGGGCCGCTGCCCGCGGCCACGCGGGGCCCGACCGGTGCACTCGTCCTCGGCGGCGACCACTGGCTGCCGGACCCGCAGCGCGGTCCGTTCTCCTTCCGCCGGTGGGTGCCCGGCGTGCTCGGGCACACCGACTACAGCGGCGACCCGGAGTGGGACCGCGCCGTGGCCATGGCCGCCGGCCTGGAGGCCCCGACACGCGCCGCGGCACTGCCGCTGATCACACCGACGACCACGTCGACGCCGGGCGGTTCGAAGGCGTCCGGGTCGGAGGTCGCCGAGACGCAGGTGTTCCACACCCAGGGAGGCGACGGCGGGTCGCTCACCGGACCGCTCGTGATCACGGGGCGCGGCGAGCGCGCGGCCTCCACCGCCGCGGCAGGTACGGACGTCGAGGCGGAGGCCGACGCGGAGTCGCGGGCGGGCAATGGAGCCGGAGTCGACGAGCGAACCAGGGTCTGGAACGACGCTGAGGCTGCCGACGACTCGAAGTCGAGGGCCAAGACCGGGACAGCGACCGGAGCCGGCTCGGGTACCGGGACGGGAGCCGAAGGTGCGTCGAGCGGCGGCACGGAGACGTCGCAGAGCGAGTCCACCGCCAACGGCAAGCCGTCGGACGCGGCCGAGCATGCCGACGACACCTCCCGCACCGAGCAAAGCGTGCTGCCCGAGATCACCGAGCCACGCGGGCGCACGGCGCCCTGGGAGCGGGGCCTGGCGTTGCGCTCCTCCTCCGCGGAGCGGTGAGGCTTCTCGAGAGCGGAGGCCCCTTCCGAGGGCGCTGAGGTTCGCCTCGGAGCGGCGCTGCGCATGCGGGTGACGTGCACGCTGCCCGATGCCCATGTCGGGTCCGGAACGTCGTCCGATACCCACGGCCAGCCCGGAACGCGGTGCTGGGCAGGTCGTAGACGGCTCGGGCGGTAGTGGGCGGCCTGGCGTGCCCAGCGGCGCTACGGACGCCGTCAAGTGCTCGCAGCGGCCGGCAAGGTGTCGCGGACGGGTGAATCCTGACCCGGTGTGGGCGGGCGAAATCGGACCCACTCCCTGACAAGTAGGGAGTGATCAGCGTGGAGGACTGGGCAGAGATCCGTCGGTTGCATCGGTGTGAGGGCATGCCGATTCGGGCGATCGTCCGGAAGCTGGGTGTCGGGCGGAACACGGTGCGGCGGGCGTTGGCTTCGGAGGGGCCGCCGCGGTATCAGCGGCCGTCGAAGGGCTCGGTCGTGGATGCGGTGGAGCCGCAGATCCGGGCGTTGCTGGCGGAGTGGCCGACGATGCCGGTGCCGGTGATCGCCGAGAGGATCGGCTGGCAGCGGGGCCTGACGGTGCTCAAGGACCGGGTGCGGGAGTTGCGCCCGTTGTTCCTGCCGCCGGATCCGGTGTCGCGGACGGTGTATCAGCCCGGTGAGCTGGCCCAATGCGACCTGTGGTTCCCGCCGGTCGATATCCCGCTGGGGTTCGGGCAGGTGGGGCGGCCGCCGGTGCTGGTGATGGTGTCGGGCTATTCGCGGGTGATCGCCGCGAGGTTGATCCCGTCGCGGCAGGGCCCGGATCTGCTGGCCGGGCACTGGGCGCTGTTGTCGGGGTGGGGGCGGGTGCCCAAGACGCTGGTGTGGGACAACGAGTCCGCGGTCGGGTTCCGCAAGGCCGGTCGGCCGGTGCTGACCGAGGCGATGAACGCTTTTCGCGGGACGCTCGGGATCGCGGTGATCCAATGCCGCCTCGGTGACCCGGAGGCCAAAGGGCTGGTGGAACGGGCCAACGGCTATCTGGAGACCTCGTTTCTGCCCGGCCGCCGGTTCACCTCACCGGCTGATTTCAACACCCAGCTGGCCGACTGGCTGGTTCGGGCCAACCAACGTCACCACCGCATCCTCGGGTGTCGGCCGGCCGACCGGTGGGAGCACGACCGGCAAGCCATGCTGGCCTTGCCGCCGGTGGCCCCAGTGACCGGATGGCGCGCGAGTATCCGGCTGCCGCGTGATCACTACGTGCGGTTGGGCGCCAACGACTACTCGGTGCACCCGTCGGCGATCGGTCACCGCGTCGAGATCACCGGCGATCTAGAGCACGTGGAAGTGTCCTGCCAAGGTGGCGGCCTGGTCGCCCGGCATCAGCGGTGTTGGGCGGCGCACCAGAGCATCACCGACCCCGACCACGCCACCGCCGCAGCCAGGCTGCGCCAGCAAGCCCGCCGGGCCAGCCTGCGCCCGGTCGACACACCCGTCGAGCACCGCGAGCTCGCCGACTACGACCGCGCACTCGGCCTCGACACCGACACCACCGATGACCAGGGGGTGGCGTGATGCCCGGCAAACCCACCACCAGTAGTCGCAACGTGGCTGCCGAGATCGCCTACTCGCCCGGGCGTTGAAGGCACCGTCGCTGGCCGGGGCGGTCGAGCGGCTGGCCGAACGGGCCCGGGCCGAGGACTGGTCCCACGAGGAGTTCCTGGCCGCCTGCCTGCAACGCGAGGTCGCCGCCCGCGAGTCCCACGGCGGCGAGGGCCGCATCCGCACCGCCCGGTTCCCGAGCAGGAAGTCGCTGGAGGAGTTCGATTTCGATCACCAACGCTCCCTCAAACGCGACACGATCACACATCTCGGAACACTGGACTTCATCGCGGGCAAGGAAAACGTGGTCTTCCTCGGGCCTCCCGGCACCGGCAAGACCCACCTGTCGATCGGACTCGGGATCCGGGCCTGCCAGGCCGGACACCGCGTCTCGTTTGCCACCGCCGCCGGGTGGGTAGCCCGGCTCGCCGAGGCCAGCCACGCCGGACGACTCCAGCAGGAACTGGTCAAACTCGGCCGGATCCCGCTACTGATCATCGACGAGGTCGGCTACATCCCGTTCGAAGCCGAAGCCGCGAACCTGTTCTTCCAGCTGGTCTCCGCCCGCTACGAGAGAGCCAGCCTGATCGTCACCAGCAACAAACCCTTCGGCCGCTGGGGCGAGGTCTTCGGCGACGACGTCGTCGCCGCCGCCATGATCGACCGCCTCGTGCACCACGCCGAAGTCATCTCACTGAAAGGAGACAGCTACCGCCTCAAAGACCGCCAAGACCTCGGCCGCGTGCCCGCGGCCACCAACACCAACGACTAAACATCAACAACCAGGGTGGGTCCATTTTCAGCCGCCGCAGCCGGGTCCACATTCGGCCGCCGTTGACACAAGGGGCGCCAAGCTCCCGGACCGGTGCCCGTAGTGCCAGGCTCGGGCGGACCACTGCTGCCCGGGCAGGTGTGGACGCCTGCTTGGTCTCGCAGTGGCGAGCCAGGTGCGCATGCCGCCGACGACGCCTCGCCGTGGCGGCGAGGGCTGGTGGCGACCAGGGCGGCCAGCCCAGAGGGCGGACGGGGGCCGGGCGGGTGCAGCGCTGCAGGGCGGGCCGGGCAGGCCATCGCAGGGCGGGCTGAGGCTCGTCTCGGCGGGCAGTGCGGTGTGCGCCCGCGGACCTGACGTCGCCGTGTGCGTCCTCTGCCACACCGGGACGGTGGGCCGTACTGGGACAGCGGCGTACGGCGTCGAGGTGCCGGTGCGGGCAGTGCGGGTGCGGGCAGTGCGGGTGCGGGCAGTGCGGGTGCGGGCAGTGCGGGTGCGGGCAGGGCGAGCGGGGGTCCTGTGCTGCTGGCGAGGTCGCATGAATTCATGATTCCGAGCTGACCAGCGGTAATCATCACTCAAGGGAGTGAACACCTGTTCGACAACAGCGAACATCGCACGTCCCCCGAACGCGAAAGCGGCGCCATCCCGAAGGATGGCGCCGCTTTCAAACCGAGCGGGACACCGGAGCGGTGAAGCTCCGGCGACCGACGGCGCTAGGCGTTCGGGCCCTTGCCTCCGGTACCGCCCGCGGGCACCTCGGCCAGTTCGCCCTTGCCGAGCCTGGAGTGGCTGCGTCCGTAGACGAAGTAGATGACCACACCGGCGGCCATCCAGACCACGAACCGGACCCAGGTCAGGGCGGTGAGGTTCAGCATCAGCCAGACGCAGGCGATGATCGCCAGGATCGGCACCAGCGGCACCATCGGCGCCTTGAAGCCGCGCGGCAGGTCGGGCCGGCTCTTGCGCAGCACGATCACACCGGCCGAGACCAGTACGAACGCGAACAGCGTGCCGACGTTGACCATCTCCTCCAGCTTGTCAGCCGGGAAGAAGCCGGAGGCCACCACGACGACGGCGCCGACCAGCACGGTCGCGCGGACCGGGGTGCCCTTCTTGGGGTCGGTCTTGGACAGGGCGCGCGGCATGAGGCCGTCGCGGGACATCGCGAACAGGATCCGGATCTGGCCCAGCAGCATGACCATCACCACGGTGGTCAGACCGGCCAACGCACCGACGGAGATGATCGCCGCGGCCCAGTCCACGCCGTTCAGCGAGAACGCGGTGGCCAGCGTCGAGCGGCTGCCGTCGGGCTTGGTCGACAGGTCGGTGTACTTCGCCATGCCGGTCACCACGAACGCGACCGCCACGTACAGCACGGTGACGATCGCAAGCGAGCCGAAGATGCCCCGCGGCGCGTCCCGCTGCGGGTTGCGGGTCTCCTCGGCGGTGGTCGCCACGACGTCGAAGCCGATGAACGCGAAGAACACCAGCGACGCACCGGCCAGCAGGCCGAAGACGCCGAAGTTGCTGGTCTCGCCGCCGAGGATGAGCGACAGCAGCGACTGCTCCAGCGCCGGGCCGCCCTCCGACGCGGTCTGCGCCGGCGGGATGAACGGGGTGTAGTTCGAGACCTTGATGAACGCGGCACCGACCACGATGACCAGCAGTACCACCGCGACCTTGATCGCAGTGATCACCAGGCTGACCCGCGCCGACAGCTTGGTACCCATGGCGAGCAGGGTGGTCAGCACGACCGCCAGCAGCACCGCGCCCCAGTCGAACTGCAACGGCCCCAGCGGGAACACCGTGGGGACGTCCAGCCCGATCAGGCTCAGCACTTCCTGCAGGTAGGTCGACCAGCCCTTGCCGACGGCGGCCGCGGCGACCGCGAACTCCAGCACGAGGTCCCAGCCGATGATCCAGGCGATGAACTCGCCGAAGGTGGCGTAGGAGTACGTGTAGGCACTGCCCGCCACCGGCACCGTGGAGGCGAACTCGGCGTAGCAGAGCGCGGCCAGCCCGCATGCGACGGCGGCGATGATGAACGCCAGCGAGACCGCGGGCCCGGACGTGTCACCCGCCGTGCGCGCGGCGAGCGTGAAGATGCCGGCGCCTATGACGACCGACACGCCGAAGACGATCAGATCCCAGGCTCCCAGGTTCTTTCGGAGCTTGGTGTCCGGCTCATCGGTATCCAAGATCGATTGCTCGACCGATTTGGTTCGCCACAGCCCAGTACCTGGCACTGCCGCCTCCCTCAATCTTCCCAAATGGTGGGTCGCACCCTAGCGCCGCAGTGTTCCAATGGGAACGGTCCGGCTGGAGCCCCGAGCGGAATTCGTTAACGCCTTGTGACTCATGTTCACAGCATTGCCATTCAGGCACTACTCGTGGTGCGCGGCGGCGCCTTCGGCGGGGGTGTCCTCAGTGGCACGCTCAAGATCGGGTTCGAGGTACATGAGCCGCGCCGCCGGGACCTTCGCGCGGACCCGGGCCTCGGCGGCGTCGATCTCGGCGGCCACCTCGGCGACCGTCAGCGAGGGGGCGAGGCCGATCTTCGCGGCGATCAGCAGCTCGTCGGGGCCGATGTACTGGGTCCGGATGTGGATGACCTTCTCGACGCGCTCGCGCGTCAGTTCGGACACGATGTCGCCGAGGACCGCCCTGTCGGCACCCTCACCGATGAGCAGGCTCTTGGTCTCGATGATCAGGACGATCGCGATGACGCCCAGCAGGACGCCGATGCAGGCGGTGCCGATGCCGTCCCAGACCGGGTTGCCGGTGAGCACCGACAGGCCCACGCCGCCCAGCGCGAGGATCAGGCCGAAGAGCGCACCCGCGTCCTCCAGCAGCACCACCGGCAGCTCCGGGGTCTTGGCCTGGCGGATGAACTGCCACCAGCTCAGATCGCCCTTGATCGCCCTGGACTCCTTGATCGCGGTGTAGAAGCTGAAGGTCTCCAGCGCGATGGCGATCACCAGGATCACGACCGCGACCCACGGCGTGCTCAGCGGCTCGGGGTGCTCGATCTTGTGGTAACCCTCGTAGAGGGCGAACACCGAGCCCAGGCTGAACAGCATCAGCGCGACGACGAACGAGTAGAAGTAGCGGTCGCGCCCGTAGCCGAACGGGTGTTCCTCGGTGGGCTTGCGCTGCGAGGTCTTCTTGCCGAGCAGCAGCAGGCCCTGGTTGGAGGTGTCGGCCACCGAGTGCACCGACTCCGCGAGCATCGATGAGGACCCGGTGACCAGGAACCCGCCGAACTTCGCCAGCGCGATGCCCGCGTTCGCGACCAGCGCCGCGATGATTGCCTTGGTACCGCCGCCTGCTGACACGCTGTCACTCCCAATTCCGGTGCGTTGCCGGTGAGCTCCTCACCGGCCGGTTTCGCGAGCAATCTATCGCCGCATCGGCCGGAAAGTACCCGTTTCGTGCGGACCATCCCAAAGCGACAGGCTGGAAGGCGGCACCGGACGTGTGGCGGCAATCGGCTCGGCCATTCGGAACAACTGAACCGGGGGTGGGAAGACGGCCGTTGGCGAAACGAGACGCCGAACCCCGCCGTCCCGACAGCGGGACCCCCGGGCGGAACCCTACGGGTCAGACAACACCGGCAGCGGCGCGGAAGACCTGGGCCGCGCCGTCGGCGTCGAGCGTCGCGGGACGGGCGACGGCCGCCTCGTCGGAGGCCGCCAGCCACACCGACTCACCGCGCTCCAGCTCGACCGAACGACTTCCGTCCACCGTGGACAGGTGGACGCGCCCCTTGGTGCACAGCACTATCTGCGGCCCCGCCGAGTCGAGCAGGACCCCACCGGAGTCGGCGAGCGTCCAGTCCACCCGGGACAGCTCGAACTCCTCGGCCGGGGTCTTGTAGACGGTCAGGTTCGCGTCCAGCGACTCGCCCTTGAGGATCCGCATGTCACCGCAGGCGAAGTCCAGCACGCGCAGGAGCTCCGGCACGTCCACGTGCTTGGGGGTGAGCCCGCAGCGCAGGATGTTGTCGGAGTTGGCCAGGATCTCCACACCGGTGCCGTGCAGGTAGGCGTGCAGGTTGCCGGCGGGCAGGAAGATCGCCTCGCCCGGTTGCAGCACCAGCCGGTTGAGCAGCAGGCTGGCCAGTACACCGGCGTCGTTCGGGTACGCCTCGCCCAGCTCCAGCACCGTGCGGCACTCCAGCGCGAACTCGCCGCGCTCGCGCACGTGCTCGACGCAAGCGTCGAGCAGTTCGGGCGTCACGTCGCGCAGGTAGTGCTCGGGCAGGGTGATCCACGTGGTGAACAGCGCCCGCAGGCCGTCGGCGTCGGGCTGGGCCGCCAGCAGACCGCGGTGCGCGCGCAGGCTCGGCACGTCGAGCGCGTCGAGCAGCCGCACGGTGCGGCAGGCCTCGCGGAACCCCGCCAGCGCGTGGAACTCGGTCAGCGCGCAGATCAGCTCGGGTTTGGCGGTGGGGTCCGGGTAGTTGCGGTTGGCGGCGTTGCGCGGGATGCCCGCCGCCTCCTCCCGCGCGAAGCCCTCGGCCGCCTGTTCCACAGACGGGTGCGCCTGCAGGCTCAGCGGCTCGTCGGCCGCCAGCACCTTGAACAGGAACGGCAGCCTGCCGCCCCAGCGGTCGTTGCAGCCCGCGCCGAGGTGGTGCGCCGGATCGGCGTCCAGCAGCGCCAGCAGCGACTCCTCCGTGCCGTCGTGGCGGACCAGCATCGAGGGGTCACCCGGGTGCGCGCCCATCCACAGCTCTGCCTCGGGGTGCGGCGTCGGGACCGGACGGCCGAGCAGGTCCGCGATCGCGGTGCGCGAACCCCAGGCGTAGGGGCGCACCGCGTTCCGCAGTAACTCCACAGTCGTTCTCGCTTCCTCGTCTCACGCCTGCTCGTTCGTCCACCGGCACCGGCGCCGCGCCGGACACAGCACACCCTCCGCCGGGGAGCGGGGCATCAGGGCTGTCCCTGAGCTTTGCCCTCAGTGCATCGCCAGGGCTTGCCAGCCGGGACCGTCGAGCGTGCCGGCCGCCAGCCCCAGGTACACGGCGGCGAGGTCGAACCGGGCGGCCAGCAGCGCCGACCGCAGCACGGCGTCGTCGCGCACCGACTCACCCGGGGTGACCAGGTCGGCTGCCGGCAGGTCGCGAACCGCGGCCCGCTCGGTGGCCTCGCTCTCGGCGTCGAACCGAGCGCTGACCAGGAACACGCGCATCAGACCGCCGGGGTTGTCCTCCGGATCGGCGAACAGGTCCGCCTCCGAACCGAGGCCCTGCGCGGCGCGGTGCAGGGCCTGGCGGGCGACCGCCTGCTGGTAGCTCGACACGTCGCAGGCCGTGCCGGCGTGGCAGCCCAGCGCGTAGGCGCCGTGCTCGGCGACCGCGGTGGAAACCTGGTCGAGCCCCCACAGCAGCGGCGCGCGGTCGGCCAGCCGCATCGCCAGCGACTTCGCCGGGTTCGTCAGCAGTTCGTGCGACGGGTGTGCCCGGGAGGCCTCGCGATCCAGCTCGTCGGCGAGTGCTTCGGTGTCGGCGTGCAGCAGGCCGAGGGCGCCGAACAGGCTCAGGCCCGCGGTGAAGGCGTGCGCGAAGCTCAGCGCCGGGGGCACCGGCACCTTCGGCGCGATGACCTTCGCGCGGCCGGCCGCGGCAGCCGCCACCGGGCCCTCCGCCGGGACGGCCAGGACCACGGTCGCGCCGCGGCGCCCGGCCACCGACACCGACTCGGCCAGCACCGGGTCCCCCGCGTCGTCGGTGGCTGCGAACACGACGTCGAGCGCACCCACCCAGGTCGGCGCGGTTTCGGCCACCACGACCGGAACCGGGCACGACTGCCCCGCCAGTGCGGCGAGCAGCCGGCACACCCCGGGCGAGACACCCGGACGGGCCAGCAGCACAACCGCTCGCGGTCTGCCGTCGGAGAGGTCGTCGAGTCCGGTCTCGGCGGCCACCTCGGCCGCCGAGCGCACCTGCGCGCCGGCCATCGCGGCCGAACGCAGCAACCCCCCGGTGTCGACGTCGGCGAGCCGGGCCGGGTCGTCGAAGAGGCTGTCGTCGAGCACGAGGCGTCACCCCTCTCCGGGATCGCCTGGAGCGGGACCGCCGACGGCCTCCTCCAGCAGCAGCACCGGGATGCCATCGCGGACCGGGAACCCGCGCCCGCAGGAAGTGCAGGTCAGCAGACCGTCGTCGCTCTGCCGCAGCGGCGCGTGCGCCGGGCACGGGCAGGCCAGGATCTCCAGCAACTGCGGTTCCAAGTCAACGGCCACGTTTCCTCCCAAGCCCGCCGGGGAGTGCGCGCTCCACCGGCCCGTCGCATCGATCTCAACCTCGCACGACCGCGAGCACCTCATCGCGGAGCGCGGCCATGGCGTCAGTGTCCCTGGCCTCGACGTTGAGCCGGAGCAGCGGTTCGGTGTTGGACGGGCGCAGGTTGAACCACGACCCGTCCGCGAGTTCCACGGTAAGCCCGTCCAGCTCGTCGGCACGAGCGCCATTCCGGTCACCGAACACCTCGGCGACGCGCCGCATCCGCTCCTGCTGGTCGTCCACGGTCGAGTTGATCTCGCCGGACGCGGCGTAGCGGGTGTACTCGGCCATCAGCTCCGACAGCGGCCGCTGCTGGCCGCCGAGCGCGGCGAGCACGTGCAGCGCGGCGAGCATGCCGGAGTCGGCCCGCCAGAAGTCGCGGAAGTAGTAGTGGGCCGAGTGCTCGCCGCCGAAGATGGCGCCGGTCTCGGCCATCGTCTGCTTGATGAACGAGTGGCCGACGCGGGTGCGCATCGGCTCGCCGCCGTGCTCGGCGACGATCTCGGGCACCGCCTTGGAGGTGATCAGGTTGTGGATGATCGTGCCGCCCGGCTCCTTGGCCAGCTCGCGGACCGCGACCAGCGCGGTGATCGCGCTCGGCGCGACCGGCTCGGCGCGCTCGTCGACGACGAAGCAGCGGTCGGCGTCGCCGTCGAAGGCCAGTCCCGCGTCCGCGCCGACCTCGCGCACCTTCGCCTGCAGGTCGACGAGGTTGGCCGGGTCCAGCGGGTTGGCCTCGTGGTTGGGGAAGGTGCCGTCGAGCTCGAAGTACATCGGGACCACCTCGACCGGCAGCCCCTCGAAGACGGTGGGCACGGTGTGCCCGCCCATGCCGTTGCCGGCGTCGACGACGACCTTGAGCGGGCGGATGCCGCGCAGGTCGACCAGCTCGCGCAGGAACAGCGAGTACTCGGCGACCATGTCGCGGCTGGTGACCGAGCCCTTGGCGCCGAGGAACTCCGGCACCCCGTGGGCCACCAGCTCCTGGATCTCCGACAGACCGCTGTCCTGGCCGACCGGGGCCGCGCCGGACCGGCAGAGCTTGATCCCGTTGTACTCGGCCGGGTTGTGGCTGGCGGTGAACATCGCGCCGGGCAGCTCGAGCTTGCCGGAGGCGAAGTAGAGCATGTCGGTGCTGGCCAGGCCGATCTCGACCACGTCGATGCCCTGGCCGGTGACCCCCTCGGCGAACGCTTCGGCCAGGCCCGGGGACGACTCGCGCATGTCGTGGCCCACCACCACGGCGGGCCCGCCCACCAGCCGGGTGAAGGCGGCGCCGATGTCGCGGACCGCGTCCGCGTCGAGCTGCTCGCCCACCACCCCGCGGATGTCGTACGCCTTGACGATCCCCGACAAGTCCCGCACGCTGCACACTCCCCAATGCCGTCGACATCCACCTCGTGCGGTGCGAAGCCTACCGGCGATCGCGCTCGTCGTGGCGTTGCACGGCCCCCCGGCGAGCTGTTCATCACGTGTATTCGTGCTGTTCGCGCGCCGGGTACCGCGAGGTGGCGTAGCGGGCCTTACTCTTCCCGCGGGTCCGGTAGCGCGCGCAGGTGACCGCGCCGCCCGCCGCCGACCGAGAAGTCGGGGGCCTCGGGCTGGCGGTCGGGGCGTCCGGCCTCGCGGACGGCCTCGGCGAGCGCGGTGAGGTCGTCGGCGGAGGGTTCCGGGAGCGCGAACTCACCCTCGTGGCGCACGACCTCCCAGCCCTTGGGGACGGTCAGGCGCAGGGCGTGCTCCTCGCACAGGTCGTAGCTGTGCGGCTCGGCGTAGGTGGCCAGCGGTCCGACGACCGCAGTGGAGTCCGCGTAGGCATAAGTGAGCGTGGCAACGGCCGGGTTGGTACACCCGGTCCGCGAGCAACGCCTCACGCTCCGCACGACACGCACGATAGCGTCCCGCTTCCGGCCCGCGCCGCAGGCACGCGGAAACGAGCCGAGGAGACCGGCGCCACGGCGGTTACCGACGGCGTACCCTCACCACGTGGTGACCGCACGTGGATCTCGGCGCCGAACGCTGCTTCGGCGGGACAGGCGAGGCCGTGGCCTGCGCGGACCGCTGTACCCGTCCTCGGTCCCGGTGGCCAGGAGCCGTTCCCAGCGCTTCGACGCGCTGGTGCTGGAGGCGCTCGAGCCGATCGAACAGCGCTGGCACGCCGAGCTGACCCAGCTCGACGTGGCGGTGGACGAGGTACCGGAGGTCACCACCACCGCCGCCGAGAAGGTGGTGTGGGACGACGACGTCGTCGTCGACGCCAACGTCCCCCTCGCGCGGCTCGTCCCGGCGGGGGTCGACCGGCGGGGGCTGCCCACCCGCGCCCGCATCGTGCTGTACCGGCGCCCGCTGGAGGCCAGGGCCCGTGACGGCACCGACATGGCCGACCTGCTGCACGACGTGCTGATCGAGCAGGTCGCCACCTACCTCGGCCTGGATCCCGACGTCATCGAGGGGCAGTGACCCGGCGGCGCCGCTCCGGCAGCGCCCCGACCACCGTGAACAGGATCGCCGCCGCCTGCACGACCAGCAGCGCCGTCCGGGCCGCGCCCGAGTAGGCGACGCGCACCTCGCCGGGGTGCTCGGGCAGCGGGACCGCGACCTGGTGGCCCCACGCGGTAGCCAGGGGCGCCGGGGCGCCGTTGATCCACGCCTGCCAGCCCGGTTCGTTCTCCGCGCCGACCACGAGCAGCCTGCCGACACCGCCCTCGGACACCCTCACCGCGAAGTCCGGGGGCTGTGCGGGCACGGTCAGGGGCCTGGCCTGCGGTGACGGCGCCGCCTCCGCCCTGGCCTGCCGGGCGAGGTCGGGACCGAGCACCTCGACGGGGCTGTTCGGCAGCAGGATGCGGAACACCTCGCTGCCGTCGGCCAGCCGTCCGTGCGGGAGCACCAGGTCGCCCGCCGCTCCGGTCAGCTCCGCGCCCGTGCCCTGCGGGACCCCGACGAATCCGGTGCCGCGCGCGGCGGCCGAGGCCAGGGCAGCGCGCACCCGGCCGGGGTCGCGGGACAGCAGTTCGTCGTCGACGCGGTGCAGCCATTCGGTCGCGCCGGGTACCGGAACCAGGTCGTCGTCGCCGAAGCGCGGCGAGCGTCCCTCGACCAGCCGCGGGGGCTGCGGCCCGCGTTCGACGAGCAGCAGCGCGCCTGGCCGGTCGAGGTCAGCCGCGAGGGCCGGCGTGGTGCGGCCCTGCTGGGCGGTCAGCGGACCAGCCATGCCGGCCAGCGCCGAGCCGACCGCCAGCACCAGGAGCGCGACCGCGGGCACCGCCTTCGGCACCGCCGGCGGGTGCGCGAGCACCATCCAAAGAGCCCCCGCGGCGACCAGCACCAGCGGTGCACCGGTCCATCCGGTGCTCGCGGGGCCGCCTCCGACGGGAGCGGCCTGCACGAACGCGACCACGGCGGCGAGCGCCCAGCCGGTGAGCACCACCACGACGCCAGGCAGCATCGCCCGCCGGCGGCCCAGCCCCAGCGCCGCCGCCGCGGCCAGCACGAGCAGCCCGCCGGCCCAGCCAACCGGTGACGGCGTCAGCGCGAGCAACCACGGGCCGGAGGCGGCGGCCTCGGTGGTCCGAGCGCCGAGCCCGTGCAGCAGGAGTTGCGGATGGCGGAGCAGGACGACCGGCCACGGCAGCAGGCACGCGACCGAGAGCAGCACGACCGCCGTCAGGCCCGCGACCCGCCGTGGCGCCTTGCGTACCTCCCCCGGCACGAGCACGAAGCCGAGCAGCGCCAGCGCGAGCAACGCGACCTGCACGAGCGGCGCGAACGCACCGACGACGGCCAGTCCGAGCGCGGTCAGGCACGCCGTGCCCAGCCAGCTCCGGTTTTGCTTGACGGGCGTCATCCGAGCCAGCCCGACGACCGACGCCAGGCCCGCCAGCAGCGGCGGCACGAGGACGTGCGCCACCACGACGTCGACCCGCCCCTGCGCGGCCGACGACACCGCGACCGGTAACAGGGCGTAGGCGCCCGCAGCGGTCGCGCGCCACGTCCGGGAGACCGGAAGGGCGCGGGTCGCCACGTAAGCGGCGACTCCGGCGAGCGGGACGCCGAACAGCAGCAGGACGGAAACCACCGTCGGCGGTCCACCGAACACCGCCCCCAGGACTCCCAGCACCAGCAGCGACGCGGGCGCGGGCGAGGCCGTACCGCCGTTGACCGGATGCCAGGCGGCCAGGTAGTCGGCCCACGTCTGGGCGAGGTCACCGACGGGCAGCAGGCGACCGCCGTGCAGCCCCGGCCCGAAACGCGGGTGTTCGGCGAGCAGGCCGTGGGTGACCAGCGCGAAGGCCACCAAGGCCACCGCGAGCACGACCGGGGGCGTCAGCAGCAGCTCGCGCAGCACGCGCCGGCGGTCGACCGGGACGAGCAGGAGTTCCTGGTCCGGCGCGGGGCCGTTGTCGTGCGACGGCTCGCCGTTCCTCGGCACCGGGGAGGGTCGCGGCCTCGGGCTCGGTCCCGGCGCGGGCACCACCTCCACCGGGACGACGACCGGTGCCGCGGGCCTGCGCAGTCCCGCGACACGCTTGCCCACCGCACCGGCGGGCAGCGCGTCGGGCCCGACCGGCCGGGCGGTGTCGCGACCGGCAGAGGGAGCAGCGTCCGGCGCGGTTGTGCGGTCGGAGTCGGCCAGGTCGTTCGAGGGCGCGTCACCGGCGGTGTCCGAAGTGGCCGGTCCGTCGCCCGGCGTGCCCGCCAGTGCGGCGGCGGCCGGCACCGAGCGCAGCGACTCAGGTCTGCGCCCGAGCACGACGTCGCGCCGCACGCGGTCGCGGACCAGGCCGGCGAACGCGGCGCGCAGGCCGTTGCGGAGCCGGGTCAACCGGCTGGTCAGCAATCCCCGCACGCCGTGGCGCTTCGGGATCAGCGCCGCCCGCGACCGGCGGCCCGCCCGCAGCCCCAGCCCTCCGGTGAGCAGCCGCCGCAGCACCGACAGCTCGGCCGCCGTCTCCGGCCAGCGCCGGAGCAGCGCGAACCCGAACGCCCGAGCCACCGCGAGAACGAACAGCCTGGGCACGCCGAAGACATATGCCCACACCGCCGTGTTGACCAGGAAGGTGCGGACGCCGTCCACCCGCTCGGCCGCGCGCCGGCTCCGGAACCCGCGCGCCCTGAACGCGTCCGGGTTGCGAAGGTCCCTGCTCGTCGCGCGGGCGTGCCGCATGCGGGCGCTGGGCACGAAGAGGACCAGGTGGCCGTCCGCGTTGATGCGCCACCCGAGGTCGACGTCGTCGAAGGCGGTGGCGTCGTCGTCGAAACCGCCGAGCCGCTCGAAGACGTCGCGCCGGACCAGCGCGCCCGCCGTGCCGACGGCGAGCACTTCCGACACCGCCAGCGCGGAGCCGGCTCCACCCAGCGACGGGTCCAGTTCGGACGGTCCGATGCCGGTCTGGCGGTTGCCGGACGCATCGGTGGACAGACCGGCGTCGACCACCAGCCGGGGATCGTCCCAGTCCAGGCCGAGCGGCCCGAGCATCGCCGCCGTCGAGTCGAGTTCGGCCATCCGCAGCAGGTCGCGCAGGCAGTCGGGTTCGGGCGCGGAGTCGTCGTGCAGCAACCACAGCCAGCGGCCCGGATCGCCCCAGCGTTCGGTGGCGTGCTCCAGGGCCGCTGACACCGCCGCGCCGAATCCCGTTTCCGCGGGGAGTTCGAGCACTCCGTCGACGACGCCCTCGGCCGCCGCCCGCGCGAGCTGCTCCGATGTGGACGAACCGGTGTCCACCGCGAGCACGTGCCTGGGACCGACGGTGAGCTCGCGCAACGCGCGCAGGACGTCAGCCGACCATTCGGCTCCGTCGTGGCACACCAGCACCGCGAGAACCGGTGCGGTGTCCAAACGGGGCGTGCTCGCGGCCAACTCTTCCTCCCACCGCCGTGATCAGCTACCGCACGACGGTAAACGAGCGACGATGCGAAGAGTTGCCCTGCCGAAGCGGGCTAGACCGCGCGGCGCTTCAACTTCCGGCGCTCGCGCTCGGAAAGACCGCCCCAGATCCCGAATCTCTCGTCGTGTTCGAGGGCGTATTCCAGGCATTCCGACCGGACCTCGCACCCGGCGCAGATCCGCTTGGCCTCCCTGGTCGAACCGCCTTTCTCCGGGAAGAAAGCCTCAGGATCGGTCTGCGCGCACAAGGCGCGCTCCTGCCATTCCTGTTCTTCCTCCCCGAGATCGAACAGCCCGTTCAGGATGTCGAGTTCCGCCAGGTGCGGGTCTTCCCGCTCCATGAGACGGCCCTCCGTCGTTTCCCACATCGGTCCTCCCCCGGGTCTCTCCCATTCCATTCGGTCCTCCCCAGGACCTGAACGGGACGCACTCCCACTTGCGATTCCCCGGCCGGTTCTCCCCTCCGGCCGGGCGCTGACGCGCACCGCACCCGCGACCCGCTCCGCCACGGCGGAATCGGCGCTGCCGGCACCGCCGATGACGCTCAGCTCCACCCGGAACAGCGGTACTGCCCGCAACGAGCGGCTTCCGGACCGCTGGCTCGGTGAACGTCAACGGAGAATGACACCACTGTGATTACACCCGTGTAGCTCCATGCGGTCAAGTGGAGACCATCCGTAGGGGGATCCCTCGCGCGCATCCGCTCAGAGTCATCGGATGAGCACTTACGGCGCATGATCGAGTGCTCCGTACAGCGGTATCTGGCTTCATGATCAATGCATACCACCCGGGGCCGCCACGCGCGCGTCGTCGGACGGGGACACTGGTCCGGTGATGAACTCCGCAGTCCGGGTAAGTCCGCTGTTCCTCGCGCTCGTCGCCGCCACCGTCGCGGGCGGTGTGCTGGCGACCTTCCCCAACACGGTCGCGATCACCACCGGAGTCGTGCTGATCGTGCTCGGCGGGTGGGCCACATCGTTGTGCCTGCACGAGTTCGGCCACGCGCTCACCGCCTACCGCGGCGGCGACCTGTCGGTCCGCTCCAAGGGCTACCTGTCGCTGGACCCCAGGCACTACACCGACCCGGTCCTGAGCATCGTGCTGCCGCTGCTGTTCGTCGCGATCGGCGGCATCCCGCTGCCCGGCGGCGCGGTGTGGATCAACCACCACGCGCTGCGGACGCGGCGCGTGGAGTCGATGGTCTCGCTGGCCGGTCCGCTGACCAACCTCGTGCTGGGCATCGCGCTGACCGCAGTGGTGGTCTCGGTGCCGATGCCCGAAGGGCTCGGCTCGGGCCTGAGCTACCTGGCCTACCTGCAGGTGATCGCGTTCGTGCTGAACATCCTGCCGATCCCGGGCCTGGACGGCTACGGCGCGATCGAGCCGTGGCTGTCGGGACCGGCGCGGGAGTTCGGCGAGAAGGCGCGGCCGTGGGCGCCGCTGGTGCTGTTCGCGTTGATCCTGGCCACCCCGCTCGGCGGCCTCTTCTTCGACGTCTCGTACCTGCTGTTCGACGCCGTGGGTGGCGACGCGGGGCTGACGGCCACGGGCATGAGCACCTTCCGCTTCTGGATGTGAGGCACGCGCGTGCGAGGATCTGAGGCCGTGAAGGTCGTTGTTCTGGCAGGCGGGGTCGGCGGCGCGCGCTTCCTGCAAGGGGTCAAGGCCGCGCTGGGCATGCCCGCCGTGGGTGAACCGGAGGAACCGTCACCGCACGAGGTCACCGCGGTGGTCAACGTCGGCGACGACGTGTGGATGCACGGGCTGCGCGTCTGCCCGGATCTCGACACCTGCATGTACACGCTGGGTGGCGGGATCGACTCGGAGAAGGGCTGGGGACGGCTCGGCGAGACGTGGTCGGTCAAGGAGGAGCTGGCCGCCTACGGCGCCGAACCGAGCTGGTTCGGCCTCGGCGACCGCGACATCGCCACCCACCTGGTGCGCTCGCGGATGCTGCGCGCCGGCTACTCGCTCACGGCGGTGACCGAGGCGCTGTGCGACCGGTGGCGCCCGGGGGTGCGGCTGCTGCCCGTCACCGACGACCGAGTCGAGACCCACATCGCGATCGAGGACCCCGAGCCGCGGGCCGTGCACTTCCAGGAGTGGTGGGTGCGCCACCGCGCCGAGCCCGCCGCGCGGGCGATCGTGCCGGTCGGCGCCGACGAGGCCAAGCCGACGCCTGCCGTGCTCGACGCGGTCGCCGAGGCCGACGTGGTCCTGATCGCCCCGTCGAACCCCGTCGTCAGTGTCGGCACGCTGCTGGCGGTGCCGGGCTTCCGCGAGGCGCTGCGCGGCACCAAGGCGCGGGTCGTGGGGCTTTCGCCGATCATCGGCGGCAGGCCGCTGCGGGGAATGGCCGACGCCTGCCTCTCCGCGATCGGCGTCGAGACCACCGCCGAGGCGGTCGGCAGGCACTACGGCTCCCGCCAGGGCTCCGAGGAGGGCATCCTGGACGCATGGCTGGTGCACACCGGTGACACCGCCGACGTGCCCGGCGCGTCGGTGCGGGCCGTCCCGCTGCTGATGTCCGATGTGGACAGCACTGCGGAGATGACCCGCGCGGCCTTCGACATCGCGGGGGTGCAGCCGTGAAGGACCACGCGGCACGGGACGGCCTGCGGCTGTTCTCGGTGCCCGGACTGCCGGAGTTCGGCCCCGGCGACGACCTCGCCGCGTCGATCTCCGCCGCCGCGCCGTGGCTCAGCGACGGCGACGTCGTGGTGGTCACCAGCAAGGTGGTGTCCAAGGTCGAGGGCCGGATCGTGCGCGCCCCGAGCGATCCCGAGGAGCGCGACGAGCTGCGCCGCGAGCTGGTCCGGTCGGAGGCCGTGCAGGTGCTCGCGCGCCGCATGCGCACCCTGATCACCGAGAACCGGCTCGGCATCGTGCAGGCCGCCTCCGGCGTGGACGCCTCCAACGTCGCGCTCGACCAGATCGCGCTGCTGCCGGAGGACCCCGACGCCTCGGCCCGCAGGCTGCGCGCCGGGCTCGCCGAACGTCTCGGCGTGCACGTCGGCGTCGTCATCACCGACACCATGGGCCGCGCCTGGCGCGTCGGGCAGACCGACGCCGCGATCGGCGCGGCCGGCCTGAAGGTGCTGCACCGCTACCGGGGCAGCACCGACCCGCAGGGCAACGAGCTGGCTGTGACCGAGGTCGCGGTGGCCGACGAGATCGCGGCCGCGGCCGACCTGGTCAAGGGCAAGCTCGGCGGGGTGCCGGTCGCGGTGGTGCGCGGACTGGCCCCGGTAGACGACGGTTCCACCGCGCGCGACCTGGTCCGCCCGGTCGAGGAGGACCTGTTCCGGATGGGCACCGCCGAGGCGCTGGCGCAGGGCCGCCGGGAGGCAGTGCTGATGCGCCGGTCCGTGCGGGCCTTCGGCCCGGACCCCGTCGACGCCGAGGCCGTCCGCCGGGCCGTCGGCGCGGCGCTGACCGCTCCCGCCCCGCACCACACCCGGCCGGTGCGGTTCGTCTGGCTGCGCGACCGTCCACTTCGGACGAAGCTGCTCGACGCGATGCGCACCGCGTGGCTGGCCGACCTGCGCCGCGACGGCATGTCGGAGGAGGCGGCGCAGCGCCGGGTCGGTCGCGGCGACCTGCTCTACGCCGCGCCGGAGCTGGTGGTGCCCTTCCTGGTGCGCGAAGGCGCCCACGACTACCCCGACGAGCGTCGCGGCGAGGCCGAGCGGTCGATGTTCACGGTGGCTGCGGGCGCGGCTGTGCAGGGTCTGCTGGTCGCGCTGGCTGCCGAGGACCTCGGCTCGTGCTGGGTGTCCTCGACGATGTTCTGCCCGGACGTGGTGCGCTCGACGCTGGAGCTGCCGGAGAGCTGGGAACCGATGGGCACCGTGGCGATCGGCCACCCCGCGGAGGAAGTCGAAGGCCCCCGCCCGCCCCGCGACGCGAATGACGGGCTGGTGGAGCTGTGAGCGAGGCGAACGGTGGAGTGCGCAACGATTCGCACACCGACGCACAGAGCGGGCCGGTGGACGGCTCGGCCGGTCCGCACGGGGACGCACGGCGGGTGTTCGGGGAGTGGAAGCCCGACGACCCGCAGCAGGAGGCCCTCCGGCACGCTTTCCTGACCTTGCTCGACGCACGTGCCGACGGCTGCCTGCGCGCATGCGAGCCGGGCCACGTCACCGCCTCGGCGGTGCTGCTCGACTCGACCGGGCGCAACGTGCTGCTGACCCTGCACCCGCGCGTCGGCGCGTGGCTTCAGCTCGGCGGGCACTGCGAACCGGAGGACACCACGCTGGCCGGCGCCGCGCTGCGGGAGGCGAGCGAGGAGTCCGGCATCGAGGGGCTGGTCGTCGACCCGGTGCCGGTGCACCTGGACGTGCACCCGATCACGTGCTCGCTCGGCGTGCCGACGCGCCACTTCGACGTCCGGTTCGTCGTGCGCGCACCCGAGGGCGCCGAGGCCGCGCGCAGCGACGAGTCGCTTGACCTGCGCTGGTGGCCGGTGGAAGCGCTGCCCGACGGCTCGGACCTCGGTCCGCTGGTCGCCGCCGCGAGCCGGCGGGTCAGCGGCTAGGCCGAGTGCTCGAAGACGGCGGCTTCCAGCCGCCGGAGACGGGCTTCGGTGCTGTTGGGCGCGGCGGCTGACAGCTCGGCCTCGATCAGCGCTCTGATCCACGCGGTGGCTTTGGTGTCCTCGGCGGCCGCTCGCGCCCGCACCTGGTCCAGACGATCTCCGCCACAGAGAGCAGGCCACGGCCCACCGGTGGCATCGAGGCCACCTCCGCGTTGCGGCCAGACGCTCCTGGATGCATCTTCCTGCCCCGGCTGCGAATGGTTCACTTCACATCGCGCGGTAGTCGCGGACGGGCAGACGTGGTCCGAAGCGCTGCCGGGACACCCCGGCCGCGGCGAGATAGCGGACCGCGCGGTGGCGGTGCCCCTCGTAGGGGGCGAGGGCTTCGAGCATGCCGTCGTCGTCGAGCGGGCACCCGGTCAGCGCGGTGCCGACGATGGTCGGCAGGTGGTAGTCGCCGACGCTGACGGCGTCGGGGTCGCCCCACGCCCGCTGCGCGACCTCGGCCGCCGTCCACGGCCCGATGCCGGGCACGAGCTGCAGCAGCCGCCTGCCCTCGGCGCCGCGCAGCTCGACGGCCCGCTCCAGGCGCCCGGCCACCGACGCCGCCCTGATCAGGGTGCGGCGGCGGGCGCCGTCCAAGCCGATCCGGTGCCACTCCCAGTCGCGGATCGCGCGCACCTGCGCGGGGTCCGGCGGCGCCCACAGGCGCTGCGGCGCGGGACCGGGAGCGCGGGTGCCGAACCACCGGCACAGCTCCCGCCACGACCGCCACGCCTCCCGGTTGGTCACCTTCTGCTCCAGGACCGCCGCCACGAGCACGTCCCACACCCGCCCCGACGAGCACAGCCGCAGGCCGCGGGCGGCCCGCCGCCCCCGCTCGACGGCGTCGTGCACCGGCACGAAGCCGGAGTCGTCGTCGGAGGCACCGAGCAGTTCGGGCACGTCCTTCAGAACCCGGGCGGCACCCGGACCCCAGGCGGACGCCCGCACCGTGCCACCCGCGTCCTTGCGGAGGCGCAGCGTGGCAGGGCCGTCCGCGGTCGTGCTCGCCCACCAGAAGGCGTCCGGTTCGACGTGCGTCGCGGGGTCGCCGGTCCCCCGGCGCAGCGGGGCCAGCACCCGTGCCAGATCCAGTGGATGCGGCGGATGCCACGTCGTGGTCAGTGGTTCTTCCATCGCCTCAGTCCGCCGAGAAGCGAACCCCGCCGGGCGGCAGTTCGACTCCAGGCCACACTCGCACCCCGTCGAGCAGCTCGCAGCCCGCGCCGACGGTCACGCCGTCACCGATGATCGCCCCGCGCACGACGGCGCCCTCGCCGACCACCGCGCCCGCGCCGATCACGCTGTGCTCGACGACGGCGCCTGCCTCGACCCGGACGTCGTCGAACAGCGTCGAGCCGACGATCCGCGCGCCGGAGCCGATGTCGCCGCGGGCGCCGATCGTGCTGCCACCGCGCACCGCCGCGTCGGCGGCGACCTTGACCTCGTCGAGCAGCACCGCCTCGCCCGCCGGGGCGGGCAGCGCCGCCGAGCGCAGCCTGCCCTGCGCCACGTCGGCCGACCCGCGCACGAAGGCGGCGGGTGTGCCGATGTCCAGCCAGTACGAGTCGTCGACGTGACCCTGCACGCGCGCCCCCGAGGCCAGCAGGCCGGGGAACGTCTCGCGCTCCACCGACACCGGGCGGCCCGCCGGGATGTCGTCGATCACCGGGCGCCGGAAGACGTAGCAGCCCGCGTTGATCTGGTCGACCGGCGGATTGTCGGTCTTCTCCAGGAACGCGGTGACCCGCCCGTCGGCGTCGGTCGGCACGCAGCCGAACTGCCGGGGGTCGTCGACGCGGACCAGGTGCAGCGTCACGTCGGCCTCGGCCTCGCGGTGGGTCCGCAGCAGCTCGCGCAGGTCCAGCCCGGAGAGGATGTCGCCGTTGAACACCAGCACGTCGTCGGCGCGCAGCCGGTCGGACACGTTGCGGATCGCACCCGCGGTGTCCAGCGGCTCCTTCTCGACGACGTACTCCAGCTCCAGGTCGAAGGCGGAGCCGTCGCCGAAGTACTCGGCGAACACCTCGGCCTTGTAGGAGGTGCCGAGCACCACGTGCCGGATGCCCGCCTCGCGGATCCGGGACAGCAGGTGGCTGAGGAACGGGACACCCGCCGTCGGGAGCATCGGCTTGGGTGCCGACAGCGTCAGCGGACGCAACCGCATCCCCTGACCTCCGACCAGCACCACCGCTTCAGTGGACATGAGGCGACGCACTCCTTACCTCGCTCACCCTGCTTACCTGGTGATCCCTTACCTGAGGAAGTTTGCCTGACGAAAACCCCATTGGGGGGAATACTCTGGCAGGAGCAACGGCATAATGGTCATCGGGCCCACCATTGGGGACCGAGCCGACCTCCGCGGGACGAACCCCGACGGCGATCCCGAGGGGTTCACTCGACCGCTGCCCACCGGTGACCATGCTCGACCACCTTGACCGGCGAAGTACTGAGAGGGCATCCCTATGGACCCGCGCCTTCGAGCCGACGAAGCACTTGCTCGCGCGCGGGCGCGAGGTGCGTTCGTCGTCACACCAGACAACGCGACGTCGCCGATGGACGCCTCCACCACCGTCCGCATCCCCCGCACCGTCGTGGAGCAGTCGGACTCCGACTCGACGCAGGTCTTCCCGCAGTCCCAGCAGTCCCAGTCCGGTTCGCAGCAGAGCCACTCCGGTCCGCAGCACGGCGGGCCGCACCACAACCAGCAGTCCGGGCACCAGCACCATCCCCAGCCGCAGCAGGGGCATTCGCACCCGCAGCAGGGGCACGGGCACTCGCAGGGAGGCGGGCACGGCCGCTCGCAGGGCCAGGGACACGGGCACCCGCAGGGACACGGCCAAGGTCAGCAGGTACACGGTCAGGGGCAGCAGGGTCAGACCCAGCAGGCGACCGCGTGGCCGTCCGAGGACCCGCAGGACGTTCCGCTGAACCCGTACCAGGCGCAGCGGGGGCCCGGCGAGTTCGGGCCGCTGGGTTCGCGCGCCGCGCAGCAGCACTACGGGCAGTACTGAACCGCGCGCGTTGCGCAGCGGCGTGCGGGCCGAGCAGCTCAGGCGCCGGACCGCACCGGTCCGGCCCCGGTCCGCGATGATCGGCCGCCGGCCGCGCACGCCGGACGTCACCGCCTTCCGGCGGACCTGATCTCCAGCCTCGCCCGGACGGCGAGGGCGGCGCGGATCAGGACCCGCAGCGGCGCCCACACCAACCCGCGATGCCGGTCGGCGAGGTAGCGGTAGGCGCTGCGGTGGTGCTCGGTGAGCATCCGCGCCGAAGCCTTGCCCGTCGAGTGCCCGCCGATGTGCATGATCTCGGCGCTCGGCACGTAGACGTTGAGCCAGCCCGCCTTGCCGAGCCGCTCGCCCAGGTCGACGTCCTCGAAGTACATGAAGTAGCGCGGGTCGAAGCCGCCGGCGGAGTCGAACGCCTCCCGGCGCAGGAACATGCACGAACCCGACAGCCAGCCCGCGGTGCGCTCGGTGATCGTCGTCTCGGACTGCCGGTAGGCCCGGCTCCACGGGTTCGCCGGCCACACCTTGCCCAGCACCGCGTGCCCGGCGCCGCGCACCAGCGACGGAACCAGCCGCGCCGACGGGTAGACGCTGCCGTCGGGCTCCCTGATCAGCGGGCCGAAGCAGCCGCCGCGCGGCCAGCGCTTGGCCGCCGCGAGCAGCTCGTCCAGCGAACCCGGCTGCCACTCGAGGTCCGGGTTGCAGATGACGATCCAGCCGTACTCCTCGCCCAGCTCGGCCACACCCCGGTTGGCGCCGCCGCCGTAGCCGAGGTTGCCGCCGGTCGGCACGAAGTGCACGTCGTCCCGCTCGGCCGCCGCCCGCTCCGGCACGCCGTCGGTGGAGCCGTTGTCGGCCAGGATCACGCGGACCCGGCGGTCGGTGGCGGTGGCCAGGGTGTCGAGGAACCTGTCGAGGGTCTCGCCCGGCGAGTAGGTCACGGTGACGACGGCGATCTCGTCGCCGTAGGTGCGCGAGTCGGTCACGGCGTCACATTCTGCCAACCGGCGTCGCAGTCCCACGGCCAGGTCGCGGGACGGGGGTTTGGTGGGAGAGCTGGGTGGCGCGGGGGCGGGCTCGCGGCGGGCGGGCACCTCAGCGGCGGTGGCGGTGGACGTGGTCGGCGCGGGCGTAGGCGTCGCGGTGCTGCGCGGCGCAGGCTGCCCAGGTGAACTCCTTCGCACGGCGCTGCGCCGCCGCCGCGAGGGCCGAGCGCCGCGCGGAGTCGTCGAAAAGCTCGGTGAGCGCTGCCGCGATGTCACCCGCGCCGACACCGCAGTAGGCGACAGCATCGCCACCGACCTCGGGTAACGCGAGCCTGCGGGTGGTCAGCACCGCCGCACCGCAGGCCATCGCCTCCAGCACCGGCAGGCCGAAGCCCTCGCCGATGCTCGGATACGCCACCACCTGCGCACCACCGAGAAAACCGGCGAGCTCACCGAAGGGCAGGTAGCCGGCCCGGATCACCCGGATGCGGTGCGGAACGGCCTCGAGCGCCCGCTCGACGCTGGTGTCCCAGCCCGGCTGACCTGCCAGCACCAGCGTCGGCGGATCGGATCGTCCCTGGCAGGCCATGGTGAACCCGCGGATCAGCGACGGGACGTTCTTGCGCGGTTCGAGCGCGCCCAGGAAGGCGATGTAGGGCTGGTCGAACAGCCCGAGCCGGTCCCGCACCGCCCGCACCTCCGCGGGCGACGGCGGGTGGAACCGCTCGGGGTCGACACCGTGGTACATGACCTGGATCGCGCCGCGGTCGGCACCGACGGTGCGCGCGAGCTCGCTCGCGGTGGCATCGCTCGGGACGACGCACAACGTCGCGCGGCGCAACGCCGTCCGCGTCCACGCCCGGAAGAAGCGCGCCTTGACCGGCGAGTGCAGCGCCGGGTCCGTGAAGAAGGTCGCGTCGTGCAGCGTGACCACCGACGCGGCCGGATTCGCCAGCGGCGTCGTGTAGTGCGGGGAGTGCAGGACGTCGATGCCGAGGCGGCGGATCAGCCGGGGCAGCGTCGTCTGCTCCCACGCCAGCCGGGCGGTGCGGGTCGCCACGGACTCGGCGGCGGGCACGACCTCGCTGTGCGGCGCGATGGTGCTGTAGAGCCTGGCGTCCCTGGGCTGGCAGGCGACCGCGAGCCGGGCACCGTCGGCGTCGAGCGCGGCGAGCAGCGAGTCCACGTACCGGCCGACGCCCCCGCGGTCCGCGGGCACCGCCGTGGCGTCGATGAGGATGCGCGGCTCGCGTCTGTGCACCCGAGCAGAGTACGGGGCGACCGTGGGCTTTCGTGACCGGTTCGGAGATAAAGGCACACCGTTACCGGCGGCATGCGCTGCGTCGTTCACGGTTTCCGCGTCGTTCACGGCTTCCGGACCGTTCCTCGCTTTCGGACCGTTCCTGCGGCGTTCAGGGCTGGTTCGGCGTTCAGGGCGTCTCTGTGTGCAGGCGCCACACTTCGCGCGCGGCCCGCTCCCAAGTGCAGGCCGACGCCCGCCGCCGACCGGCCTCGATGCGCTGGGGGTCCGGCTCGGCGACAACGACGCGCAGCGCCTCGGCCAGCGCGGCGGGATCCGAGCGGGGAACGGTGACCCCGGCGCCGCCCGCGACCTCGACCAGCGCCGGAGCGTCGGAGTGGACGACCGGAACCCCGGCCGCCATCGCCTCCAGCACCGGCAGGCCGAACCCCTCGGCCAGGCTCGGCGCGGCGAGCGCGCTGGCACGACGGAGCACCACGGCGAGGTCGGCGTCGTCGAGACCACCGAGCACGCGCACCCTGCCGGGGCTCAGACCATGTTCGGCGGCCAGCGCGTGCAGGTCGACACCGCCCCACCCCTGTCTGCCGACGACCAGCAGCGGCACGTCGGGCGCACCCGGGAGGGAGAGGGCGCGGACGAGGTCGGCGTGCCCTTTGCGCGGTTCGATCGTCCCGACGGCGAGGACGTAGCGGGGCGGCAGCTCCAGACGGGCAGCGATGCGGTCGTCGGTATCGCGGGGGCGGGGATCGGCGGGGTGGGCTTCGCTGGAGTGGGCTTCGCTTGGGCGGGCATCGCTTGGGCGGGCATCGCTTGGGCGGGCATCGCTGGAGTGCGGGTGGTCCGCGATGACGGACGGCGTGACGCCTTCGCCGATGACGTGGACCTCGGCCCTGAGGTCGACGTGCTGCGCCAGCTCGGTGGCGACCGCCGTGGTCGGAACCACGATGGCGTCGGCGGTCCGGGCGGCGCGGGCGATCGCCCGCCGGTGCCAAGCCACACCGCGCGGTGTCAGCGTCTCGGGATGTGTCCAGGGCACCGTGTCGTGGACGGTGACCACCAGTCGGTGACCCCGGCGCGGTGGAGGGGCCAGCGGCGTCATCGCGTGCACGCTGTCGCCGCCCGGCCACAGCGGGACACCGCGCTCCCACGCGGCGACGAGCGCTCGGCGCGGCAGCCGCAGCACGCGCGGCCCTTCGACGCCGTCGACGACGACGGCGCCCGGATCACCGCCGCGGCTGACAACGCTGGTCAGCCGCCACCCGGGCGGCGTGGTCGCGGCCATCGCGCGCAGCAGTTCGCGGGTGTAGCGGCCGGTGCCCCCGGGAACCGGGGCCAGCAGTTGCTCGGCGATCGCGACGAGTTCGGGCACGAATCCAGCCTGCCACGGGCGCGCGACGCCGCTGCGCGTAGCGTTGCCCGCCGTGACCTCGTCGGTGACTTCGCCTGCGGACCGGTCGGGAGCCTCGGCGGACCGGGTGCGCAGCACCGTGGTGGTCGTGACCTGGCGCGGACGCGACCACGTCGGAGCCTGCCTGGACGCCCTGGCCGCCCAGGATCATCCACATAGGACCCTGGTGGTCGACAACGCCTCGGACGACGGCACGGCGGAGGTGCTCGCGGCCCACCCGTCCCAGCCAGAAGTGCTGCGGATGCCGCGGAACCGGGGCTACGCGGGCGGGGTCGCAGCCGCTCTGGCGAGCGTGCGGACCCCTCTCGTCGCCTGGCTCAACGACGACGCGGCGCCGGAACCCGGCTGGCTGGCAGCGTTGGAGAACGCCTTGGGGGAAGACGACGGACCCGGCGCTGTGGCCGCTGCCTCCAGTACCTTGCTGGCACCTGACGGCCGGTTGCAATCGGTCGGCGTCCGTCTCACTGCGGACGGTTACGGCGCGGATGCGGTGGGAGCGGACTGGGCTGAGGGAGCCGACGGGGAGGTCTTCGGCTTCTGCGGCGGGGCGGTGCTTATGCGGATGGCCGACCTGTGCGCGATCAGCGGAGTTCCGGCCAGGTTCTTCTGCTACTACGAGGACACCGACACGTCGTGGCGGCTGCGCCTCGCGGGACGCCGGATCGTGCACGTCGCCGGCGCCCGCGCCACGCACCTGCACGGCGCGTCAGCGGAGCCGGGTTCGGTGCGGTTCCACCGCTGGAACGAGCGCAACAGGTTGCTGACGCTGCTGCGGTGCGCCCCTGCTCCGGTGGCCATGAGGGAAGTCGTCCGCTTCGCGGCGATCACCTGCGCGCTTCCAGTACGGCGGTACGCGCCGCGGCCCCTGCGACGGGATGTGCCGGAGGCGGCGAACTTCCGCACGACCCTGCGGATGCGGGTGCTCGGAGAAGTTGCGGTGCGGATGCCGTGGACGCTGGCTGAGCGGCTGGCCATCGGCCGGCGGGCGGCGGCGGTGGGGCGGGCGCGGGTGTGGCGGGAGTGGGCCGGGCGGTAGGGGCCGGGGCTTTCGGGGGGCGTCTTGGCATTGCGGGTCGCCTTGAGAGCGGGGGCGCGGGGCTCTCGGGGTGGTCACCTTGGCAATGCGGCTCACCTTGAGAGCAGCGGCGCGCGGGTTTTCGGCGCATCCAGCGGGCCCGGCGGGTCACTTTGAGAGCGGGGGCGCGCGGGTTTTCGGGGTGGTCACCCTGGCCTTGCGGGTCGCCTTGAGAGCGGGGGCGCGGGGCTCTCGGGGCGGTCACCTTGGCAATGCGGCTCACCTTGAGAGCAGCGGCGCGCGGGTTTTCGGCGCATCCAGCGGACCCGGCGGGTCACTTTGAGAGCAGGGGCGCGCGGGTTTTCGGGGTGGTCACCCTGGCCTAGCGGGTCGCCTTGAGAGCGGGGGCGCGGGGCTCTCGGGGTGGTCACCTTGGCAATGCGGCTCACCTTGAGAGCAGCGGCGCGCGGGTTTTCGGCGCATCCAGCGGACCCGGCGGGTCACTTTGAGAGCAGGGGCGCGTGAGTTTTCGACGTACTCACCCTGGCCTTGCGGGTCGCCTTGAGAGCGGGGTTTCTGGGGCGCTCGCCGCCCCCAGACCCCGGCAGGTCTCCGGGATGAGCGGGTTTTCGAGGCATTCTCCGGTGGGGCGGTTAGGCGGTTCTCATCCCGTCGACCTCCACGAGGGCTATCAGACCGCGTCAAGGGGGCCATTTTTCGAGGCAACCTGCGGTTGGCATCTTTGGGCCCCCTTGACCCGGTCTGATCGGGCTGGCGCCAGGTCGACGGGATGAGAACCGGGCACCGCCAGTTTTGTGTGGTGCAGGACACCGTTGTGCTGGTTTCCGGACTCCGCACCGCGGGTGGGGCGGCATGGTGCAGGCTTAGGGGCGTGCCCGATACGTCCAGCATGCTGCCCACCGTTTCGGTGATCGTGGTCAACTACCGCGGCACCGACGACACCCTGACGTGCCTGCGGTCGCTCCGGGAGGAGCTCGACTACCCCGGTGACCGGCTGGAACTGATCTGCGTCGACAACGCTTCCGGGGACGGTGGGGTCGAGCGCATCCGCGGTGCCGAGCCCGGTGTCCGGTTGGTCGAGTCCGCCGAGAATGTCGGGTTCGCCGGTGGCTGCAACCTCGGGGCCCGGGAGGCGACCGGGCAGGTGCTGGCGTTCATCAACAACGACGCCAGGCCGGATCGGGCGTGGGTTCGTGCCGCGGTGTCGGTGCTGCGGTCGGAGCCGACGGTCGGCGCGGTGGCCAGCAAGGTGCTCGACTGGGAGGGCAAGCACGTCGACTTCGTCGACGGTGGGCTGACCTGGTTCGGCATGGGCTACAAGCGACACGCCGGCGAGGTCGACGACGGGTCGCACGACGCGGCGCGGGACGTGCTGTTCGGCACCGGCTCCGCGCTGTTCGTCCGCGCCGAGCTGTTCGAGGCGCTCGGTGGTTTCGACGAGCGCTACTTCATGTTCTACGAGGACGTGGATCTGGGCTGGCGGCTGAACCTGCGCGGGTGGCGGGTCCGCTACGAGCCGCGCTCGCTGACCTACCACCGCCACCACGCCTCGATGACCGAGATCGCCTCGGCCCGCGAGTACTACCTGCTCGAACGCAACGCGCTGGCCAGCCTCTACAAGAACGTCTCCGACGAGACGCTGGCCAAGGCGCTGCCCGCGGCGATGGCGCTATCGGTCCGGCGGGCGACCGCGCGCGGGGACATCGACCCGACGCAGCTGGAGATCACCCGCCGCCCGGACGGTCCCGACGACGGTGGCGAGGTCTCCATCGACCGGGCCGCGCTGGCCGGGATGCTGGCGATCGACCAGTTCGTCGAGATGCTGCCGTCGCTGAAGGAGTCCCGCGAGACCGAGCAACTGGGCAGGGTCCGCACCGACGCGGACCTGCTGCCGCTGATGCGCAAGGCCATGGAGCCCGCGTACCCGCTGCCGCGCTACCTCGCCGCGCACGACGCGCTGGTCGAGGCGTTCGGGCTGGACGAGGTGTTCGGGCGTCCGCGCAAGATCGTGGTCATCACCGGCGACGCGGTGACCGAGCGGATGGCGGGCCCCGCGATCCGCGCCTGGCACATGGCCGACGTGCTGTCCAACGAGCACGAGGTCCGGCTGGTCAGCGTCAACGAGCGGGTCGATCCGCCGGAGTCGCCGTTCGCCGTGCTGGCCGCCAAGCCCCGCGAGCTCGGTGCGCACGTGGAGTGGGCCGACGTCGTCGTGCTGCAGGGCCACGTGCTGGAGATGGTGCCCGCGCTCAAGCACGCCGACTCCACCAAGATCGTGGTTTGCGACGTCTACGACCCGATGCACCTGGAGCTGCTGGAGCAGGGCCGCGACACCGACGACGAGCGCCGCGCCAAGGACCTGGCGGGCGTGACGAAGGTGCTCAACACGCAGTTGGAGCGCGGCGACTTCTTCCTGTGCGCCTCCGAACGCCAGCGCCACTTCTGGCTCGGCCACCTCGCGTCGCTGGGCAGGCTCACTCCCGGCCTCTACGACAACGACCCCACTGTCCGCTCGCTGCTGTCGGTGGTGCCGTTCGGGCTGCCGTCGGTGGCGCCGCGCCGCACCGGCCCCGCGATCAAGGGCGCGCGGCGGGGCATCGACGCCGACGACAAGGTGGTGCTGTGGGCGGGCGGCGTCTACAGCTGGTTCGACCCGCTGACGCTGCTGCACGCCGTGCACCGGCTTTCCCAGCAGCACAGCGACATCCGTCTGTTCTTCCTGGGCATGAAGCACCCGAACCCGGACGTGCCGGAGATGGGCATGGCCGGGCAGACCCGCAGCCTCGCCGGGCGGCTCGGGCTCACCGACAAGCACGTGTTCTTCAACGAGACGTGGGTCCCCTACAACGAGCGGCAGAACTACCTGCTCGACGCCGACTGCGGGGTCACCACGCACTTCGAGCACGTCGAGACCACCTTCGCCTTCCGCACCCGGGTCCTGGACTACCTGTGGGCGGGGCTGCCGGTCGTGACCACCGACGGTGACTCCTTCGCCGACCTGGTGCGACAGGAGCGCCTCGGCGTCGTCGTGCCGCCGGAGGACCCGGAAGCACTGGCCGACGCGCTGGAGAAGGTGCTCTACGACGCCGAGTTCGCGGCCGGCTGCCAGGAGCGGATCGTGGCCGTGCGGGAGCGTTTCACCTGGGAGTCGGTCCTCGCGCCGCTCACCGAGTTCTGCCGCGACCCGAGGCCCGCGGCCGACCGCCTGAAGGCGTCGGGCCCGCTGGTGCGCACACCGCAGTTGCGAGGTGTCGAGACGCTGCGCCGTGATGTCGCGCTGCTGCGCGAGTACCTCGACGCCGGCGGCCCGGTGGAGGTCGCCAAGCGCGCCACCGGACGCCTCCGCCGGCTGGCCGCGGAGCGGCTGCGACGCAATGGCTGACCTGCGGGTCCTCGCCGACGCGACTCCGTTGCTGGGGCGGCGGACCGGCATCGGCCGCTACACCGCCTCGCTTGTCGGTGAACTGGCGTCGCTGGTGGACCTGCGGTTGATCGGCTTCACCACGCGGGGTTGGCGGGAGCTGCGGTCGGTGGCGCCCGCGGGCGCCCGCGTCGTCGGCCCGCCGGTGCCCGCGCGCGTGCTGCGCTCAATGTGGTCGCGCGGTCCCCTGCCTCCGGTGGAACTGCTGGCCGGGACGAGCGATGTGGTGCACGGGACCAACTTCGTTCTGCCGCCATCGGCGCGAGCGGGAGGCGTCGTCACCGTGCACGACCTGGCCTTCCTCGACGAACCCTCCGAAGCACCCGGCCTGGAGGCTTTGGTGCGCGCGTCGGTCCGGCGTGCCGCGGCGGTGTGCACGCCGACGGAGGCGGTGGCCGATGCGGTCGGCACGCGGCTCGGCGTCGAGCAGTCGAAGATCGTGGTGACGCCGCTGGGTGTGGACCGGGAATGGTTCGACGCCGAGCCGGATGCGGAGTTGCGGCAACGTCTTCCCGCCGACTATCTGCTGTTCGTCGGCGCCGACGGGCCCCGCAAGGACCTGCCCGGTCTGCTGCGCGCGCTCGACGAGCAGTTGCCGCCGCTGGTGGTCGTCGGCCCCGGGGAACCCGGACACGACGGACGCGTGCAGCGCATCGGCTACCTGCCCGACCCGCAGTTGCGCAGCGTCGTGGCGGGCGCGCGTGCGCTGGTGCTGCCTTCGCGGGACGAGGGCTTCGGTCTGCCCGCGCTGGAAGCCCTCGCCTGCGGTGTTCCCGTGGTGTGCTCCGACATTCCGGCGCTGCGCGAGGTGACCGGCGGGCACGCCGAACTGTTCCGGTACGGGGACGCGGAGGGCCTCCGGGCGGCCCTGCACCGGGCGTTGGACGCAGGAGCGCCGGAGGCGGGCAGGACCCACGCGGCGAGGTTCACCTGGCGAGCCTGCGCCGAAGCGACATTGCGGGCGTATCGGATGGCGGCTGACCGGTGACGACGGGAGGGCGCCACCTACGCTGGCGCCCTCAGCACGCGGGCGACCTCGGCAGTCGGATGACCCCCGGCAGGCGGGCAGGCTCTCGAGAACTCACCGGCGTCTCGTGTACGCCAAGTGCTGCTGAAGGCGGCAGCGCGAGGGGTAGGTATTGCGCGATTCCGCGCCGAAGGGCCGGGAACTCGCCTTTGCTGCCCCGCGGGTTCGCGGTTTGCGGCAGTATTGGCGCTCCGAACGCACCGCATCCGAGAGGTCCGCCGATGAGCGACGATCCAGCCGCCGCGTCGTACGCCCAGTCGTCGCCGAGCACCATCGACACGACCGTTCCGCACTCCGCGCGGATCTGGAACTACTGGCTGGGCGGCAAGGACAACTACGCCGTCGACCGCGAGGCCGGTGACCGCTACCGCCAGACGTTCCCCGGCATCGTCGACATGGCCAGGACCGGGCGCGGGTTCCTCACCCGCGTCGTGCGCCACCTCGCGGGCGAGGCGGGCATCCGGCAGTTCCTCGACATCGGCACCGGGCTGCCGACCGCCGACAACACCCACGAGATCGCGCAGCGCGTCGCGCCGGAATCCCGCGTCGTCTACGTCGACAACGACCCGCTGGTGCTCGCGCACGCGCGCGCCCTGCTGACGAGCACGGCCGAAGGCAGCACCGACTACCTGCACGCCGACGTCCGGGACACCAGGGTCATCCTCGACAAGGCCGCGCACACCCTCGACTTCGGCCGCCCGGTCGCGGTGATGCTGCTGGGCATCCTCGGGCTGGTTCCCGACGACGACATCGCGGGCGACGTCGTCCGGCAGCTGGTCGCCGCCGTTCCGTCCGGCAGCTACCTGGTGATCGGCGACGCCACCGACACCGATCCGTCGCTGGTGGAGGCGCAGGACTACTACAACGAGCGGGACCCCTCCCCTTACCGGCTGCGCAGTCCCGGCCACATCGCCGGCTTCTTCGACGGCCTGGAGTTCGTGACGCCGGGCCTGGTGTCCTACCCGCAGTGGCATCCCGACGCCGCCGCGAACTGCGAGCCGTCGGACGTGGGCGCGCTCGGCGGCGTCGCCCGCAAACCCTGACAGGCCAGGTAAATCGGACGAACCGTGACGGCGACCGCGAACCCTGACGACGCAGGCGAATCCGGACGAACCGTAACGGCCCAGGCGAACAGCGGCAGGAATCGGCGGCCACCGGACAGGCACAGCCAGCAGCCAGGCCGACAGCAGTCGGGCCGGATCGCCGCCGGAGCGCGCCGGCGGCGCCGTTCTACCGGCCGCGCAGCGCGTCGCCGTCGGCGGCGAAGGCCGCGGCGAGCGCTTCCCGCCAGTGGCGCAGCGGGGTCAGCCCGCTCGCCTCCCAAGCGCGGCCGGAGAGCACCGAGTACGCCGGCCGCGGCGCCGGGAGGGGGAACTCCTCACTGCTGCAGGGCCGGACCCGCTCCGGGTCGGCGCCCAGCTCGGCGAAGACCGCGCGTGCGAACTCGAACCAGCTCGACTGGCCGCCGTTGACGCAGTGCAGCACCCGCTGCTCGGGGCCCTTGCGTTCGGCCACCCGTCCGGCCAGCTCCAGCAGTCCCGCCGCCAGATCCGCCGCCCACGTGGGACATCCGACCTGGTCGTCCACAACGGACAGGGTGTCGCGCTCGGACTCCAGCCGCGCCATCGTCTTGACGAAGTTCTTCCCGCCCGCGCCGTAGACCCAGGCGGTGCGCACCACCCAGGCCCGCGCGCCCGAGTCGAGCACCGCACGCTCTCCGTCTAGCTTCGTGCGCCCGTAGGAGGTTCGCGGCCCGGTCTCGTCGTCGGGCTCGTAGGGCCGGGTCGCGTCCCCCGGGAAGACGTAGTCGGTGGAGATGTGCAGCAGCGGAACACCGCGCCTGCCGCAGGCGTCCGCCAGGGCCGCCGCGCCCGCGACGTTGATCGCCGCCGACCGGTCCGGCTCCTCCTCCGCCGCGTCGACCGCGGTGTAGGCGGCGGCGTTGACGACCACCGGCCGCAGGTCGGAGTCGCGCGCGGTCTCGGCGAAGGAGTCCACCGCGTCGGCGACGGCCTCGGCGTCGGTCACGTCCAGTTCGCCCGATCCCGGTGCGTGGACCAGTGCTCCGGACCAGCCGGACACGATCCGCCTCAGCTCCGAGCCGACCTGGCCACGCCCGCCCGGCACCAGCACCGCGAGCCGGCTGCGGGTCATCACTTCCCCCCGTCCGGAGCCGACTTCAGCGGCTCCCACCACGCTCGGTTGTCGCGGTACCACTCGATGGTTTCGGCGAGTCCGCGTTCGAAGGGCACGACCGGCTCGTAGCCGAGCTCCTCGGAGATCTTGGTGTGGTCGACGCTGTAGCGGCGGTCGTGGCCCTTGCGGTCGGTGACCGGCTGGACCATCGACCAGTCCTGCCCCATCAGCTCCAGCACCCGCTCGGTGAGCTCCTTGTTGGTCAGCTCGGTCCCGCCGCCGATGTTGTAGATCTCACCGGCTCGTCCGGACTCGGCCACCAGCTGGATCCCGCGGCAGTGGTCGGTGACGTGCAGCCAGTCCCGGACGTTGAGCCCGTCACCGTAGAGCGGCACCCTCCTGCCGTCCATCAGGTTCGTGATGAACAGCGGCAGCACCTTCTCCGGGAACTGGTACGGCCCGTAGTTGTTGGAGCAGCGCGTGATGCACACCGGCAGCCCGTGCGTGCGGTGGTAGGCCCGGGCGATCAGGTCCGAGCCCGCCTTGGCCGCCGAGTAGGGCGAGTTCGGCTCCAGCAGGTGGTCCTCGGGCCACGAACCGTGCTCGATGGTGCCGTAGACCTCGTCGGTCGAGACGTGCACGAACTTCGACACGTTGGCCGCGAGCGCGCCCTGCAGCAGCGTGTTGGTGCCGACGACGTTGGTGACCACGAAGTCGGACGCGCCCAGGATCGACCGGTCGACGTGGGTTTCGGCGGCGAAGTGCACGACGACGTCGACCTCGCGCATCACCTCCGAGACCACGTCCCACTCGCAGATGTCACCGCGGACGAAGCGGAACCGCGGGTCGTCGGCGACCGGGCGAAGGTTCTCCTCGTTGCCCGCGTAGGTGAGCTTGTCGAGCACCACGACGTCGGCTCCGGCGAACGCCGGGTAGGCCCCGCCGAGGAGCTGCCGTACGTAGTGCGAGCCGATGAAACCGGCTCCCCCAGTGACCAAGACCCGCATGGATGGCGCCTTTCCTGACACTCCGGTCCTCGCCCCGAACGGGGCGCATGCGGCAGTCTGACACGCTGGGCGCGGCGGACAGTGACAGTCCCTGGCAACGCAGAGTGAAACCTCATCTCACTCATATGAGCGATCTCACCTGTCTTGACGGGACCCGAACCACTTCCACTCGATCACCGTTAGCCTGCACGTTGAACACGAGCGAAATCACCTCGCGGGGTGTAACGCTCGAAGGCAGCCCAAGGAGGATTCGGCGTGGACGACCGGCCGCGGTGGTCTGGGGGCCCGCAGGGGCAGCCCGGCAGACCCGTTCCGCCTCCCGGAGCCGGCAGGGGCTCCAGGGCCGGGAACGGCCCTAGGAACGGAAGCGACAGGCCCGCGGCCCAGCCGGGTCGCGCCGCACGCGGCGCCGCCTCCTCCGGTCCGGCCCGCCGCCGTCCCCCGCAGGGCGCCCAGCGCGACCGCGTCGCGGCGGCACACACCGGCGCGCCCGAGAACGCGCCGCACGACGACACCTGGAGCCGCGACCGGCGCCGCGGCATGGGCGCCCGGACCTTCGGCCGGGTGCTGGTCGCGCTGCTGTCGGTCGTCGTCCTCAGCACCACCGGATACGCCTGGGCGACGCTGCAGAGCCTCAACAGCGGCCTGAAGACCAACGACGTCATCGGCAAGGGCTTCAACTCCCCCGACGGCGCCACCGACATCCTGCTGGTCGGCAACGACGCCCGCGTGGACGCGCAGGGCAACCCGCTGCCCGAGGAGATTCTGCGCGAGCTGCGCACCACCGACGACGGCGGCGGCGACCTCACCGACACGATGATCCTCGTGCGCATCCCCAACGGAGGCCAGCGCGCCAGCGCGATGAGCTTCCCGCGCGACACGATGGTCAAGCTCGGCCAGGGCTTCGGCGAGCGCAAGCTCACCGAGGCGATGCTGCACGCCAAGAACGCCGAACGGGTGCGGCTCCAGGAGTCCGGCGCCAAGGACCCCAAGCAGATCGAGCTGGACGCGCACAAGGCCGGGCAGAAGTTCCTCATCCAGACCATAGAGGACATCTCCGGCGTCAGCGTCGACCACTACGCCGAGGTCAACCTGCTCGGCTTCTACGAGATCACCAAGGCCGTGGGCGGTGTCGACGTCTGCCTCAAGGACGACGTGGACGACAGCGAGTACTCCGGCGCGGTGTTCAAGGCAGGCCCGCAGACCATCCAGGGCGCCGACGCGCTGGCGTTCGTCCGGCAGCGCCACGGGCTGATCAACGAGCTCGACCGCGGTGTCCGCCAGCAGGTCTTCATGTCCGGTCTGGCCCGGAAGGTCCTGTCCAGCGGCACCCTGAGCAACCCGGCCAAGCTTTCCGCGCTGGTCAGCGCGATCCAGAAGTCGATCGTCGTGGACGACGACCTGGGCAGCGACATGATGGGCTTCGCCCAGCAGATGCAGGGCATCGCGGGCGGCAACATCGAGTTCCAGACCATCCCGGTGCACCTGGTCGGCGAGTCCGGCCAGGAAGAGGTGACGATCAAGCCCCGCGAGATCCAGAAGTTCGCCGCGGACCTGCTGCTGGACCCCGAGGAGCGGCGCATCAAGCAGCAGGCCGAGGCCACCGCCGAGGAGCAGCGCGCGGGCGTCAGCGTCAGCGTCTACAACGCCTCCGGCGTCAGCGGGCTCGCCGCCAGCGTGCTGGAAGCGGTGACCGCCGAGGGCTTCGCCCAGGGCGGCAGCGCCAACGCCCAGTCGATGCCGAACTCGGTGGTCTACAGCGCCCCCGGCGAGGAGGCGGTCGCCCAGCAGGTGGCCGACGTCCTCGGCGGCCTGCCGGTGCAGCCCAGCCAGAACCTGAAGTCCGGCAGCGTCGAGGTCTACCTCGGCAAGGACTACAACGGTCCCGGCAAGCAGAACTTCGCGGGTTCCCCGGCGGTCGCGCTCGACGGCATGCGCCAGGGACCGGTCGCGCCCGCGCAGCAGCTGGAGCAGGAGGAGCCGATCACGGCGGACGGAGTTCCCTGCGTCAACTGATCGCGGTTCCCGAACGCAGTACTCTTGGTTGTCGCGTATCGGGGAGACCGCCGTCGGGAGGCGAGCGTGGGGGACGAGCAGGAACGGAGTTCCGCCGCCGAGGAGACCGCCGGGCAGGCGGACGCATCGGCGGCGGACTCGCGGGCGGGAACGCCTGACGGCCCGCGGGCGGGCCAGGCGGAACCGGCCGGGCCGGCCGACGCGCGGTTATCGTCCGGCGGTTCGGAGGCGGTCGGCTCATGGCCGGACGACCCCGATCCGGTCGCGGCCCGCGGCGGGACAACGCCCGGCGGCGAAACCGCCGAGGCGGCCGGAACTCCCGGCGCGAGCAAGGCTGACGCGGACACCGACGCGGCAACCGACGCCCAGCAGGAAGACGCCGAGCCGGAAGCGGCACCCGCGTCGCACCGCACGCGACGGGTCGCCAGCGCCGCCGGTCGCGGTGCGATCGCGCTGGTGTCGGTGGTGGTCCTCGCCGCGACCGCGGTCGGCTGGATCACGCTGGACCGGCTCAGCGGCGACGTCAGCACCTCCCGGGTGCTGGCCGACGCGGGCGAGCAGGAGGGGCCGCCGATCGACGACGGCGCGACCGACCTGCTGCTGGTCGGCAACGACAGCCGCACCGACGCGCAGGGCAACCCGTTGCCGGAGGCGATCCTCAAAGAGCTGCGCACCGAGAGCAGCAACGGCTACAACACCGACTCGCTGATCCTGGTCCGCGTCCCGCACAGCGGGGCGACGCCGTCGGCGATCTCCATCCCCCGCGACACCTACACCGCCGCGCCCGGCGGCTCGCAGGAGAAGATCAACGCCGTCTACGGCCTGGCCAAGACCACGGCCTTCGACGAGCTGGACGACAAGGGCGTGCCCGCGGCCGAGGCCGAGCGGCAGTCCAGCGCCGCGGGCGAACGCGCGCTGGTGCAGACCGTGCAGAACCTGACCGGCGCCCGGATCGACCACTACGCCGAGGTCAACATGCTCGGCTTCTTCGAGGTCACCCAGGCCCTCGGCGGCGTCGAGGTGTGCCTCAACCAGGCCACCAGCGACAAGGACTCCGGCGCCGAGTTCGCCGCCGGGGTGCAGACGATCTCGGGCGGGGACGCGCTGGCCTTCGTCCGCCAGCGCCACGGCCTGCCGCGCGGCGACCTGGACCGGATCGTGCGCCAGCAGGCGTTCATGGCCTCGGTGCTGAACAAGGTGCTCTCGACCGGCACGCTGACCGACCCGGCGAAGGTGAACGGGCTGGTCAACGCCGCCCGCCGCTCGGTGGTGCTCGACCAGGACTGGGACGTCGTCGGGTTCGCGCAGCAGATGCAGGCGCTGGCGGGCGGCAGCGTGGAGTTCGTGACGATGCCGGTCGTCGACGCGGGCGCCCGCGACGACCGCAACCAGAGCATCGTGCGGGTCAACCCGGTGCAGGTGAAGAACTTCGTCGCAGGCCTGGTGACGGGTCCCGCCTCGCCTGCGCCGAACCCGGGCTCACCCACCGCGGTCCCGCCTCCCGGCACCGCGGTGCCGACACCGACCGGCTTCGGGCCGCGACCTCTGCTGCGCCTGGACGGTCCGGCGCACCGGCAGCAGCCGATCACGCCCTCCGGCATCCCCTGCGTGAACTGACGCCCGTTACGCTCACCGCATGAGCGTCACGCAGCGCCTGCTCGGTCCACTGCTGGCGACCGGCGGCCCGAAGCCGCTGGTCACCTACTACGACGACGCCACGGGCGCGCGCATCGAGCTGTCGCGCCTGACGGTGGCGAACTGGGCGGCGAAGACGGCCAACTGGCTGGTCGACGAGCTCGACGTCGAACCGGGCACCCGGGTCTCGGTCGCGCTGCCCGCGCACTGGCAGACCGTCGGCGTGCTGCTGGGCTCGTGGTGGTGCGGCGCGCACGTGACCGACGACCCGCGCGGCGCGGAGGTGGCGTTCGTGCCCGCGTCGGATCTGGACCGCGGTGAAGGCGCGGCCGTGGTCGCCGCGGCCGGCCTGGACGCGCTCGGCGCGCCGGTGCGCGGGCTGCCCTCGGGTGTCGTGGACTACGTGTCCGACATCCGGGTCCATGGCGACGACTTCCTCGCCCTGACACCGGTTCCCGGCGACTCGCCCGCCCTGCTGGAGGCGACCGCGGACGATGTCGTCGAGTCGGCGCAGCGGCGGGCGGGCGAGCTCGGCATCGGCGGCGACGACCGCGTGCTGTCCACCGTGGACTGGGATCTGCGCGGCGGTGTGGTGGACGGTCTGCTGACCGTGCTGGCGGCGCGGGCGGCTCTGGTGCAGTGCGCGAACCTCGACCCCGCGAAGCTGGACCGGCGCCGGTCCGACGAGCGGATCACCGTCGAACTCGGCACCGGCCCGGCGGGTCAGCCCTCGGCGACCTGACGGTTGCCGCGCAGGAGCCCGGTCAGCGTGTAGCGCGGACCGCTGAAGCCCAGCGCCAGGCTGACGGCGGCCAGCACGAGTACGTACTCGAAACCGCCGTCGGTGGCGAAGAAGCCCGACGACAGGTGCGCGGTGGCCAGCGCGCCGATCATGACCGCCGCGAGCAGCACGCCCGCGACCGGCAGCAGGACGCCCAGGATCAGCGCGAGCCCGCCGCAGACCTCGACGAGCGCGGTGAACCAGGCCGCGACGGCCGGCGCCGGGAGCCCCATCTTGCCGAACCCGGTGGCCACGTCGTCGATGCCGTTGATGACGAACTTCTGGTAGGCGTGCGCGAGGAAGGTCGCGCCCACGACCAGGCGTGCCAGCAGGACCGTGAGGTCACGTGCGCGTTGCTCCATGATCAGCCTTTCGGGGTAGCGGAAGCTCAGCGCCAATATACGTGAAGCTTCAAATAATTCCCCGGGTCGCGGACGAGATCACATCCACCCCCTGCGCCTTCGCTGGGAAGTCGGGAATTTCCCAGCGCAGCACGGAAGATTTCGGGAACTCGCCGGGACTCACCGCCCTGACCTGGAATTCGACCCACGACGCGCGAGAGGGCCCCTCCGCCTGCTCGGCAGAGGGACCCTCTCGGAACTCGTGCGGCGTCAGGCGCCCGCGGCCTTCTCCTGCAACGCGGAGTGCTTGTCCAGCACCAGGTTCTCCAGATCGGACTGGAACGCGGCCATCGCCGAACGCAGCCGGGAGCCGAGCTCACCGGAATCGGCCGAGAGCATCCGCACCGCGAGCAGGCCCGCGTTGCGCGCACCGCCGACCGACACCGTCGCGACCGGCACCCCGGCGGGCATCTGCACGATCGACAGCAGCGAGTCCATGCCGTCCAGGTGCTTCAGCGGCACCGGCACCCCGATCACCGGCAGCACCGTCGCCGAGGCGACCATGCCCGGCAGGTGCGCCGCACCGCCGGCACCGGCGATGATCACCCGCACGCCGCGGTCGGCGGCATCCCTGGCGTAGTCGAGCATCCGCTGCGGGGTGCGGTGCGCCGAGTACACGCCGACCTCGTAGGGCACGTCGAACTCCGACAGCGCCTGCCCGGCCGCCTGCATGACCGGCCAGTCCGAGTCGCTGCCCATGATCACGCCGACCAGTGGATTCACGTGCACACCTCTCCCGCGTCGCTTCTGTAGCCGAACCCGTCAGCGCGGGCCGTCAGTGGATCCGGTGGCCGTCCGGCCACTCCGCCGCCGACAGGAAGTGCGCCGCCAGCCGCGCCTGCTCGCGCACCTCGTCCATCCGGTCGCCGAGCAGCGTGACGTGCCCGACCTTGCGGCCCGGGCGCTCGGCCTTGCCGTAGAGGTGGACCTTGGCCTGCGGGAAGCGGGCGAACAGGTGGTGCAGCCGCTCGTCGACGCCCATCTTCGGCTCGGTCGGCGCGCCGAGGACGTTGGCCATGACCACGGCCGGCGCGGTGATCTCCGTGCTGCCGAGCGGGTAGTCGAGCACCGCGCGTACGTGCTGCTCGAACTGCGATGTCCGCGAACCCTCGATGGTCCAGTGCCCGGAGTTGTGCGGGCGCATCGCCAGCTCGTTGACCACCAGGCCGCCGTCGGTCTCGAACAGCTCCACCGCGAGCACCCCGACGACGCCGAGCGACTCGGCCACCTTCAGCGCGATGTCCTGCGCCTGCTGGGTCAGCGCCTCGGAGGCGCCGGGCGCGGGCGCGAGCACCTGCACGCAGATCCCGTCCGACTGCACCGTCTCCACCAGCGGCCACACCGCGCCCTGCCCGAACGGCGAGCGCGCGACCAGCGCGGCCAGCTCGCGGCGCAGCGGCACGCGCTGCTCGACCAGCAGCGGCGAGCCGGCGTCGAGCAGCTCGGTCGTGGTGCGCTTGGCGCCTTCGGGGGTGTTGAGGACCCACACGCCACGGCCGTCGTAGCCGCCGCGCGCGGCCTTGAGCACGCAGGGCCAGCCGTGCTCGGCACCGAACTCCAGGACGTCGGCGGGCTTGGTCACCTCGGCGTAGGGCGGCACCGGCAGACCGAGCTCGTCTAGCTTGTGACGCATCACCAGCTTGTCCTGGGCGTGCAGCAGCGCGTCGGGCCCGGGATGCACCGCGACGCCGGCGGCGGCCAGCGCCCGCAGGTGCTCGCCGGGCACGTGCTCGTGGTCGAAGGTGACGACGTCGCAGCCCTGCGCGAAGTCCTTCAGCGCGTCGAGGTCCGTGTGGTGGCCGATCCGCACGTCCGGCGCGACGAGCGCGGCCGGATCGTCCGGCGAGGTCGCCAGCACCCGCAGCGACTGCCCCAGGGGGATCGCCGCCTGGTGGGTCATGCGTGCGAGCTGGCCACCACCGATCATGCCGACGACGGGGGTTCCGGTGCGATGGTCCACGCCGAAAAGCCTAAAGCGGTGCGCCGACCGGCCTGTGCAGGGGTTGGCCTGTCCCGCACCGGTGGGACACGACCGCACCGCTGGGGCTGCCCGGACCGGAGTGGCGGGCCCCGGCCGGGCGGCGGGAACGGCTCCGGTTCCGCCACGGTCACGCCATCGAGGTGATCAGCGCGCACGCCTGCTCGTGAGCCGGTGGCAGAGCCATCTCCCGGACGCGGACGGGGCCGTTCATCAGCAGCGCGGGGTCGTCGGCGATGCGGCGCTCGATGAGGCGTCCCAGGCGTGCGCACCTGTCGGCGGTGGGCCGGCCGCGCGGCGCCAGCACCAGAGCGGTCGACGACCGCGCCAGCGACACCGTCTCGCCCGCGTCGAAGACCGAGCGCAGGACGTCGGCGGCCAGCACCATGGCCATCATCGCCGGATAGCCGCGGTCCTCGCCCCGGACGTCGAGCGACACCTCGACCAGCGCGTGGTCCGCGTCCGGGGTGCGGCCGGACGCGTCGGCCAGCCGGTAGAGCTCGTGCAGCCTGGTCCGCAGGTAGGACAGCGTGGTCAGGCCGGTCAGCGGGTCCTGCACCTCGCGGCCCACGGCCAGCCGGGCGACCACGTCGGCCCAGCCCAGCGCAGTGGCTCGGACCAGGTGCGCGGGCACCGCGTCCGGGTCGGCGGACACCAGGCCGTCGTGGTCTCCGGTCATCGCCGCGTGCAGCGCCGCCAGGTCCTGCAGGGTCCCGGCGAGCCCGACGCCGGCCTCGGCCCTGGCCGCGCCCAGCTCGCCCAGCCGCTCCAGCGGGTCCGCGCCGCGGACCACCGCCTCGCAGACCCGATCGACGGCGTCGGAGGCCCAGTCGCTCGGGAACGGCCAGCCCGCCGCCAGGCTCGCCGTGCGCCAGCGGGCGCGCAACGCGCGACACTTGCCCGCAACGAGTTCCCCGTCGCACCTCCGAGTCCATTCTTCGCTGCTCAAGACCCCTCCTTCTCACTCCCTGCGATCGGGACGCAGCAGCGGTTCGCCCATGACGGTGTAGGGGTTGGCGTTCCCGAATTGAGGTACATCACACTGATCTTCGGGTTCAGGCCGCCGTTCACGCGGCCGACATGACTCATCGTTGACGTCTTCGAAGGGGAACAGCAGCCCGGCAGCGGCGGCCCGACAGGGGTCGGGCGCCTGCCCGGGTGGGAAGGTGCGGTGTGTCGACAGCTCCGTCGGCAGGAATGCAGGGGCCCAGCGACGCGGAACTGATCGAGGCCGTGCGGCACGGTTCGACCGACGCGTACGGCGAGCTCTACCAGCGGCACGTGACCGCCGCGTACAACATGGCCCGCCAGGTCGCCCGATCCGCGGCGGAGACCGACGACCTGGTGTCGGAGGCGTTCGCGAAGGTCCTCGACACCCTGCGCGCGGGGCGCGGGCCGACGACGGCGTTCCGCGCCTACCTGCTCACGGCGGTGCGCAACACCGCCTACGACCGCACCCGCCGGGACAAGAAGCTGCACCTGGCGCCCGACGTCACCGAGGTCTCCGGCGCCGATGTCGGGGTCCCGTTCACCGACACCGCGGTCGACGGGCTCGAGCGCACGCTGGCCGCCCAGGCGTTCTCCCGGCTGCCGGAGCGCTGGCAGACCGTGCTCTGGCACGTCGAGATCGAAGGGCAGTCGCCGTCGGAGGTGGCGCCCCTGCTGGGTCTGACGGCCAACGGCGTCTCCGCCCTGGCCTACCGCGCCCGGGAGGGACTGCGGCAGGCGTACCTGCAGGTCCACCTCGGGCAACTGGAGTCCGCGCCCGGCGTGGAGCACTGCCGGGCGACGATGGACCGGCTCGGCGCGTGGACCCGGCAGGGCCTGTCGAAGCGGGAGACCGCGCAGGTCGAGAACCACCTGGACGGCTGCGACCGATGCCGGGCGCTGGCCGGCGAGCTGGCCGAGGTCAACGGCGCGCTGCACTCGATCATCGGCCCGCTCGTGCTCGGCGCGGGAGCCGCCGGGTACCTGGCGGTCTCCGGCGGTGCCGGAGCCGGGACGGCGGCCGCGGCCACCTCGGGCGCCGCCGGTGCGGCCGGCACCGCGCCGAGGCAGGCCGTCACGACGACGGCGTCCGGCGCCGCGCTCGTGGCGGCCGTCGCCCTCGGGCTGACCACGGTCACGGAGGTCCCGCGGCCGCTCGCGGCCGACCCGCCCCCGGTGCCCGCACCCGCGCAGCAGCCGCCACGACCACCGCAGCCGCCCAGGCCGAAGCCTCCGGCGCCGAAGCCGCAAACGCCGCAGCCGCCGCCCGCGCCACCACCCGCCGTGGCGAACCTCAGCGCTACCGGACCGGCCGCGCCCATCCGGCTCGTCGCGGGTGGCGAAGCGGTTGCGCTGCCGATCACCATCCGCAACACCGGGTCGGGGCCGTCCGAGCCGGTGTCGACCGCGCTGTCGCTGCCGCCCGGGGTGTCGGCGACCGTGCCGGGCGCCGCGACCTCGAGACCCGCGACCCCGGTGCCACCGGCCGCGCCCGGACCGGCGTCGACGACCCCGCAGAGCGCGCTGGAGGCCGCCGCACCGGACGCGCAAGGACCGCCGCTGCGCTGCGGGGGGCTCGCCGGTGGCATCGCCTGCACGACCGACCGGGGGCTCGCACCCGGCGAGACCATGGTGCTCAACTTCATGGTGCGCGCCGACCCGACGGCCACCAGCGGCGACATCACCGCCCGGGTCAGCGCGGGTCGGAGCGTCGAGCTGCGGCTGCCTGCGGTGGCGGTGGAGGTCCGGCCGGTGCGGCCCACCGACGGTGTCGACGTCGAGGTGGCGGCCTGGGAGGCGCCGTGGCTGGGCAGCCGCATCGAGATCGACGTCCGCAACACCGGTGGCGGCAGCGGGCGCGCGGAAGCCGTCGCTGAGCTGCCAGAGGGCGTGTCGGCGACCGGGCTGCCGCTGGAGTGCCAGGTCCGCCCCGACGACGAGCGGCGCATCCGGTGCGCGGCGGAGTTGGAGCCGGGCGAGGAGTTCGACGGCGTGGTGTGGCTCACCGCCGAGCCGCTGCTGTCCTGGCCGCACGAGTTCGATCACCACACCGGGTTCGCTTACCGCGAGATCACCGTCCCGGTGACCGCCACGCTCGGCACCGCGACCGACCGCGACACCACCGACGTGCGGCTGTGGTTCCCCTGGCACGGCTCGCCGGAGCCGGAGCCGGAACCGGGCATCCCGCCGCTGCCCGGTTCGGAGCCGACGGTGCCGCCCAGCGGGACGCCCGAGACGGAGCCGACCAGCGGCGCGGTGCCGATTCCCACGCCGCCGGTCCCGACCGGTGCGGAGGAGCCGAGCTCGACGAGCGAGGCGCCGGAGCCGTCACCGGCCGACGGCCCTCAGGACCCCGTGTGCCCGGCGCCGTGGCCGCTGCGCTCACCCGACGCCGGGTGCCCGCCACCGCTGCCGCTTCCGATCTCGGTTACGCCGCAGGACGCCGGCTCGCCCGGCAGGGGGTGGCCGTTCGGGTGAACCGGACGTTTCGGCGCAGGAGTCACCTGGTCGGAGCAAATCCGTAGACTCGGGGACGTGTCCGTTGTCGAGTCGGTGCTCGCGCGCATCCCGCAGCCGTACCGCCGGATCGCCATCCGGCACCGTGAGCTGCTGAAATTCGGGTTGGTCGGCGGCGTCACCTTCTTCATCGACACGGCCGTGTTCTACCTGCTGAAGCTGACCGTCCTGGACCCCAAGCCGGTGACCGCGAAGGTCGTCGCCGTGCTGGTGGCCACGATCGTGTCTTACGTGCTCAACCGGGAGTGGTCGTTCCGGACGCGCGGCGGACGGGAACGCCACCACGAGGCGACGCTGTACTTCGCCGTCAGCGGCATCGGCGTCGCCCTCTACGCGGCACCGCTGTGGATCTCCCGGTACGTGCTGCACCTGCAGACGCCGTTCACGACCCGCTTCGTGGAGGAGATCGCGGACTTCACCGCCGGGCAGATCGTCGGCCTGCTGGTCGGCATGGCGTTCCGCTGGTGGGCGTTCCGCAAGTGGGTCTTCCCCGACCAGAAGCAGGCCGCCCCGCAGGAGGAACGTCCGCTGAGCCTCAGCCGGCGCTGACCCGGCCTCCCCACCCCGAGTCACCGGAAGGGGCGTCTGGCGGGCTCACCGCGGGGTGGACTCGATCTTCCACGGCACGCCGAGCACGTCGTCGGCGCGCGCCAGCGGCAGGAACACCTCGAACATCGCCGGCCGGGCCTTGCTCAGCTCCAACCGCCCGCCGTCGGCCTCGACCAGAGCGCGCGCGAGCGCGAGACCGACTCCGGTCGAGCCGCCCGCCGAGAAGCCGCGGTCGAAGACGAACGGCACGAGCTGGTCGGGCACCCCGGGACCGCCGTCGCCGACCTCCACCACGACCATGCCGCCGCCCTGCCGCGCGGTGAGCGTGACCGTGCCCTCGCCGTGGCGCAGCGCGTTGTCCAGCAGCACACCGATGGCCTCCCGCAGCCGCGCCGGGGTCGCGCGAGCCAGCAGCCCTTCGGGCAGCCGCAGCCGCAGCGTCCGGCCCTCCGCCTTGAGCGGGTCCCGCCACTCCGCGGCCACGTCGGAGAGCTGCGCCGACACGTCGAGCGGCTCGGCGTCCCTGGCGCGGGCCGCCGTGGCCGCCGCGAGCAGGTCGTCGAGCACCGCCGACAGCCGCTCCGCCTGCTCCAGCGCGGCCGACGCCTCCTCGGCGACGTCGGCGTCCTCGGTCTGGGTCAGCGCCTCCAGCCGCAGGTGCAGCGCGGTGAGCCTGCTGCGCAACTGGTGCGAGACGTCGCCGACCAGCTCGCGTTCCCGCTGCACCAGGTGCGACAGCGCCGCGCCGGAGGCGTCGAGCGCGTCGGCGACCCGGTCCAGCTCCGGCACCTGGTGGCGCTTGGGGTCGGGCCGGAAGTCGCCCGCGCCGAGCCGCGCCGCCCGCGCAGCGACGTGGCGCAGCGGATCGGCCAGCCGCCTGGCGGTGACCGTGGCCACGATCATCCCGGTCCCCGCCGACAGCACCACGAGCAGCAGCACCAGACCGGCGACCTGCAACTGCTGCGCCCGGACCGGAGCGCTGGGCGCGGCGATCGTGACGGTCCCGCTCTGGACCGTCGGCACCATCTCGACCAGCGGGTTCTCCCCCGGATCTGGGCCGTAGGTGTAGTCCTGGTGCTGGGTGCGCACCACCAGCCGGGCACCACCGGGCACGGCCAGCCGCGCCGCGTTCAGGTCGATCGGCCGGCGCGAAGCGATCTGCTCGTCCAGCAGCGTCGCGATCTGCTGCGCGCGGGTGGTCAGGTCGCCGCTGGTGAAGTCCTCCACCAGCTTCAGCGCGCTGAAGCCCAGCGGCAGCCCCAGGACCGCCGCGGTGACCGCGACCGCGAGGAGGATCGACAGCAGGATCCGGGTGCGCATGGTCAGTCGGCGTTGAAGCGGAAGCCGACGCCCCGGACCGTCGCGATGCGCTGGTCGTCGAACCGGCCGTTGCTGTCGCCGAGCTTTCGGCGCAGCCACGAGATGTGCATGTCGAGCGTCTTGCTGCCCTTCCGGCTGGGTTCGGGCCAGACCTCCTCGAGGATCTCCTCGCGGGTGACGACCTGGCCCGCGTGCTGCATCAGCACCCGCAGCAGCTCGAACTCCTTGTTCGCGAGCTGGATCTCGTGGTCGTCGACCAGCACCCGGCGCGCGGTCAGCTCCAGGCGGACGCCGGAGGCCTCCAGCGTCTCGGGCGACCCGCGCCGCAGCAGCGCGCGGATGCGCGCCATCAGCTCGGCGAGCCGGAACGGCTTGGCGACGTAGTCGTCGGCGCCCGCGTCGAGCCCGACGACGAAGTCGACCTCGTCGGTGCGGGCGGTGAGCATCAGCACCGGTAGGCCCCGACCCTGGGCGCGCAACCGGCGGCAGACTTCCAGCCCGTCCATCTCCGGCAGCCCGAGGTCCAGCACCAGCAGGTCGACCCCGCCGGAGGACGCCGCCCGCAGGGCAGCCGGCCCGTCCCCGATCACCTCGACCGAGTAGCCCTCGCGTTGCAGTGCCCTCGACAACGGCACAGCGATGGCCGGGTCGTCTTCCGCCAGCAGCACAACACTCACGCCTCCAGCGTAGAGGGCGCCGAAGATCACGGGCGGCATACGGGCGAAACGTCGGAAGTGGCCGTCCGTGGCAGGATCGTCACCCACGAGTCCCGTCGATCAGGGCCGGTGAGAGCGGCTCGGCCGAGGTGAACCCGGAAGTCGCGCCACCGCCGGAAACCGGCCGCTGCGAGGCAGGCCGGCTGCGGTGGCCGGCGGTGCGGTGCGACGGGCGCGCGAGCCGGCGGAGCGAGAGTACCCGGCCGGGCGACGGCAGGCGGGCCGAGCGGTGGGCGCGGCCAGGCGGTAGAGGCGGCCGAGCGACGGAAGCGGGACGGTCGGCGGATGTGAGCCGGGTAATGGAAGCGGCCGGGCGGTAGAGCGACGGCGCGGGCCGGGCGACGGCAGGCGGACTGCGGAGTCAGGCGTCGGCGCGGGAACCGGCCGTAGTGGGCAGGCGGCGCGGGAACCGGCCGCGCCGCGGGCCGTGGCGCGCGAACCGGGCGGTGGTGGGTCTCGGCCGGGCGAATAGGGTGCGGGACGTGACGGACCTCGAACTCGCCCTGCACCTGGCCGACGTCGCCGACGGGATCACCACCCGCCGGTTCCTGGCCAGGGACCTGTCGGTGGACCGCAAGCCGGACCGGACCCCGGTCACCGACGCCGACCTCGCGGTGGAGGACGCGGTGCGCGAGGTGCTGACCGAACGCCGTCCGGACGACGTGGTCGCCGGGGAGGAGCGCGGCGGCACCGCGGGCGAGGGCCGCGCGTGGGTCCTGGATCCCATCGACGGCACCAAGAACTTCCTGCGCGGCGTGCCGGCGTGGGCGACCCTGATCGCGCTGGTCGACGGCGGCTCCCCGACCGTCGGCGTGATCAGCGCACCGGCCCTTGGCAAGCGCTGGTGGGCCGCGGCTGGCGAGGGCGCCTGGAGCAGCACCGGAGGCGGTGCCGCGAAGCGCATCTCGGTGTCCGGTGTCCAGGAGATCTCCGACGCCTACGTCTCGACCACGCACCTGGGCACCTGGGTGGAGTACCACTCCAGGGAGTCCTACCTGCGCCTGGTCGACGCCTGCTGGGAGAACCGGGCCTTCGGCGACTTCTGGCAGCACTGCCTGGTCGCGGAGGGCGCGATCGACCTCGCCGCGGAACCGATCGTCAACCCGTGGGACGTCGCGGCGGCGAAGGTGATCGTCGAGGAGGCCGGTGGCCGGTTCTCCGACCTCACCGGTCAGCCCCGCTACGACGGCGGCACCGCGCTGTCCTCCAACGGCCACCTGCACGGCACCGCGCTCGGGCTGCTCGGTCAGCCCTGAGCCTGCGTCCCGCCTGCCGGGGTGCCCGCGGAGTCGAGCGGTCCCACGACCCCGCGCAGCGCCTGCGTCCAGGTCAGCCTGCCGAACAGGTAGAAGCACGCGACCTGTTCGCTGCTGAACCTGGCCCAGTCGTAGCGGTTGCCGTGCTCGCGCCAGAAAACCTCCCAGCCGGCGACGCCGTCGACGTCCTCGCGGACCAGGCACCACCGGTCGTCGGCCTCGGCTCCGACCGAGACCAACGCGGGCGGCACGCCCATCGACTCCAGCCAGCCGAGCACGGATTCGCTGTTCACAGCCTGACGTCCTCCTCTGCTGCCGCCTGCGCCCGGTCGATGCGCAGGGTCTGCGCCTCCGCCGTCTCGAGTTCCTCGGTCAGCTCCACCAGATACCCCAGCGCCACCAGATCGTCGACCGGGTAGGTCGTGCGGTAGCGGACACCGCCGCCCGGCTGGCAGAACCACGGCGCGGCGACGCTCTGCCACACCGGCAGTTCCCGCAGCACTCGGTAGCGCCGGTAGGCGCGTTCGAGGTACGCGGGCGGCTGCGAGCGCTGCGAGAACGCGGCCGCCACCGCGGAGAGCACCCGCCCTTCGCCGTCGCCGACGCGATCGACCACCTCGTCCGGGGGCAGGACGACGGGTTCGCCCGCCTCCACCCCGCCTTCCGGATGGGCGTCGGCCGGCGGCCACACGTGGTCGCCCTGCTTCGTGACGTACCGGCGCTCCCACTCGATCTCGCTGAGCTCGCCGAGCGGATCGTGCGTCGCGACCAGCTCCTCCGGCACCGGTGCCGGGTCCGCCCGCTCGAGATCGCCACCACCGCGCGCGTCGCGAGCGCGGAGCCGCGCGAGCGCGTCGGTGTCGTCGACCAGATCCGCCTGCGGGTGGTCCTGAGGTGGGAACCGCCCGGCGGCGTCGGCCTCCTCCCGGCACACCTGGGTGCTCGCCCGGCTGGCCGCCACCGGCATGTGGCCGATCGGGAACTGGTGCAGCACGAACGCGAGGACCTCGGGATCACGTTCGTTGCGCCGGGGAACCCGCGGCGGCGGTTCCGGATGCGCACCGGGCGGTGGCTGGAACTGCCCACCGCCGGGCCCCATCCGCGGGTGCTGCGGCTGCTGGCCGTGGCGGCCGGAGTGCGGGTTGTGACCGTGACCCTGGTAGCCGGCCGGTGGGCCCTGCGGCCCGGGCTGCCCCTGGAAACCGGGACCACCCCGATACTGCCCGGGCCCCGGGTTCCCCTGGCGCACGGGCGGACCGCTCTGTCCCTGGTGGACCGGCACGGCCGGGCTTGCCGGGTTCGCGGGCTTGGACGGCGGCTGCTGCTGTTGCTGCTGTTGCTGCGGTGGCTGTTGCTGCGGCGGCGCGTAGCTCGGCGGGCGCGGCGGCGGAGCGACCGGAGGTCGCGACGGCTGCGCTCCCGGCGCGCCGGGAGCGGCGGGCGCGGCACCGCCCGGCGGCGGCACGAAGTGCCCGCCCGCGGGCGGGGCGAAGCCCTGCGGCGCCGGCGCGCCGGGAGCCGGCGGGGGCGGCGGAGCCGCCGCGCCGGACGGCGCGGAGGGCGGCGACGCCCACGCCTGGTGCACGGAGTGCGGGGCGGTGGTGGAGGCCGGGTCCTCGCCGGTGGCGGCCCAGCCGGGCTGGGCCCCGGCGACGGGGACCGGGCCGGTGCCCGCGTCGGCGAGGCCGGAGGCCCAGGAACCGGCGCTGATGTGGACCGGGCCGGTGTGCTCGGCGTCGGCCTGCCAACGGCCGGCCCCCTGCCCCTGCCCATCGGCCGCCTGACCAACCCCATCGGCAGCCTGACCCAGCCCGTCGGCGGCCTGACCTGCCGCGCCGGCGGATTGGCCCACGGCTTCCGCTCCGGCCTGCGCGACGCCCTCCGCTCCGGCCTCGGCCGCACCGCCCGCGCTCGCCGCCGACCCCGCGACGGCGTCGCCGACCTGCGCGGTCGTCCGGCCGAGTTCCGCAGACGCGTCCCCCGCGAGGCCGCCGGCCCCGTCCACGACGGACGCCGAGGCCAGTTCTCCCACAGCGCCCGGCACTGACCCCGCCGTCCGCGCGATCGGGGTCAGCACGTCCTGGGCGGCTGCGGACGCACCGCTCAGCGCGCTGCCCCCGGCACCGACCGTGGACTCCACTGTGGACAAGGCGCCCGACGTCAAGTCGAGCGCGCCCCCGGAATCCACCGTCACGCCGCTGTCGATGTCCACCGCGCGGGTCAGGGTGTCGTGCACCTGCGCCAGTCCCGCCGCCGCGCGCCGGACCGCCGCGTCGAGCTCGCCCAGAGCCTGCGGGTGCCCGGCCGCCGTGGCCTGCTCGGCGGCGTCGGTGCTCTTGGCCAGCGCCACCAGCTCGCGCACCATCCGGACCTTGGCCGCGCCGATCTGCTCGGCGGCGTGGTCGAGGCGGTCCGCGGCGGCGACGCACTCGGCCGCCGTGCGCGGCAGCTCGCCGTCCTCGGTCACGAAGCGGTCCCACTCCCGCCGCGCGGCCTGAGCGGCGTCGCCCTCGAACGCCGCCAGCACGCCCTGCGCGGACGCGTCGGCGTCCCGGGCGAGCGCGTCGAGCGACCGCGCGGCCTCGCGCCACGCGGTGGCGGACTCGCGCATCGCGTCCTCGTCGCCCTCCGGCCAGCGCGCCCCGGCCCTGGCGGCGGCGTCCCGGAGTTCGGCGGGAAGCTCGATCCCCATCCTCTGCTCACCCCTGTCCGGTGATCCGGCCGAGCTCTTCGGCCTGATCGCGGTCGATGCGGCGGTAGTCCGCGGCGACGCCGGCGAACTCCGACCCCAGGTCGCGCAGCGCGCCCGCGAGCCCGCCCGCCTCCTCCACCGCCCGGTCGGCCCGTTCGCGGTGGGTCGCGGCGAAGCTCGCGCCGACCTCGTCGCGGCCCCAGCACTCGCCCGCCGACTCCACAGCGTGCCGCAGGCCGTCGGCGATCCGCTGCGCTTCCGCGGCGTGTTCACCGAACTCGCCCGCGCGCTCGCCCAATCTGCCCAGGTCGCCCCGGAATCCGCTCATGACCGGTTCCGCTCCGCGTGCGCGGGCCGCCATTCGTCGTCGACCGGCTCCTCGTCAACGGCGTCGACCGGCTCGTCCGCGGCGGGCTGGTGCGGCCCGAGCAGGACGGCTGGATCGGTGCCCTCCGGCACGATCGGCGCGAGCGCGTCGGCCGCCCGGCGCACGACTTCGCCCGCCGCCTCCGTGGTCAGCCGCACGATCAGGGCCGACAACCTGGCGGGGTGGTAGCGCTCGTGGACGTCGTCGGACAGGTGCAGGTCACGCAGCACGCCCTGCGGTCCGACGGTGACCTCGACGCTGCCGTCCTCGCTGCGGGCGGTCTCGGTGAGCGCCGCCAGTTCCTGGCGGGTCGCCTCGAGGCGTTCGCGGCTCCTGCGGTAGTCCGCGAGCAGTTCCGCCACCTCGGCGCGGTGATCGGTGGGCACGGCCGGTCCCCTTTCCTCGCAGGCTGGTACTCGGTCGGCAGGCGCCGGGCACCCGGACGGGCGCTGGGTGCCCGGAGGCGATCGACGCACGAGCGCGGCTCACGTTTTGGACGCGCGCCACGGCCGAATGGTTCCATGCCCGCCCGTCCCGCTGTGAGGGGCGCCGCAGCGCCGCGGACCGGCGGGCTGCGAGGATCGGGGCATGACCGGCATCGCTTACGAGGACCTGACGCCCGGCCAGGTGATCGACCTGGGCAAGACCGAGATCGACCGGGACGAGATGGTCGCCTTCGCCGGCCGGTTCGACCCGCAGCCTTTCCACCTCGACGAGGAGGCCGGCCGCAACTCCGTGCTCGGCGGACTGTGCGCGTCGGGCTGGTACACCGCCTCGCTGTGGATGCGCGCCTACGTCGACCACGTGCTGGCCGGTTCGACCTCGCAGGGTTCGCCAGGCGGCAACGAGCTGGCGTGGCTGGCGCCGGTCTACCCGGGTGACGTGCTGCACTTCCAGCTGGAGGTGACCGGGAAGCGCCTCTCGCAGAGCAGGCCGAACCTGGGGCTGGTCGAGATCACCGGCACCGCCGACCGCGGGTCCGACCGGGTCCTGCGGTTCTCCTTCGTCGGCCTGTTCGGCACCCGCGGAGAGGGCTGAGGCTCACCGCAGCCGGGGGTTCTCCACCCGCAGTCCCGCCGCGACGCCCGCGTGCACGGCCCGCGCCAGCGCGGAACCGACGCGCGACCTCGGACCGCCGTACTCCTCGGCCTCGCCGTCGACCGGGCAGAGCACGACCGTCGCGTCGGTGACCGTGCCGGTGCCCGCGACGCCGGCTTCCAGCAGGGCCTGCGCCTTGGCCTCGGCGACCGTGGCGACCGCGTTGACCAGCGCCGCCTCGCTGAGCCGCACCGGCGACCAGCAGACCGCGTTGATCGTGCCCGGGCTCCACGCCGCCGACTCGGCGGCGATGCGCTCGGCGTCGGCGGCGGCCCAGACGGGATGGCTGACTCCGGTCGTCACGCTCGCGCGGACGCCGGAGTCGGCCGAGGTGACCTCGTGGCGGACGTCGACCGCCGTGAGCATGCCGGTGCCGGGACCCCGCAGCCCCAGCCCGGCGGACATCTCGCGCACGTGCGCGCCCGGGTCGGGGTGGTCGTAGTTGGTGCCGACCGTGGCGTTGAGGACCCACTCCCGCTCACCGATGCCTCCGCCCAGCACGGCGGAGGAGATCGCCAGCCACGGGCGGTCGCAGCGCCACACCAGGACGGGACGCGACTCGACGGCGTGCAGGCGGTGCTCGACGCCGATCACGAAAGGTCCCCGGCGGACTGCCGGACCGCGGGCCTGATCACTGCCCCGCCAGGGCCTTGACGACCCGCGACGGGCTGGGCCTGCCGAGGTGCCCGGCCATCCAGACGCTGGTCTCCACCAGCGCCTCGAGGTCGACGCCGTGCTCGATGCCGAGGCCCTCGAGCATCCACACCAGGTCCTCGGTGGCGAGGTTGCCGGTGGCCGACTTGGCGTACGGGCAGCCGCCGAGACCGCCCGCCGAAGCATCCACAGTGGACACCCCGACGCGCAGGGCGGCGTAGGTGTTGGCCAGCGCCTGGCCGTAGGTGTCGTGGAAGTGCACCGCCAGCCGCTCGACGCCGACGCCCGCGCCGGTGAAGGTGCGCAGCAGCGTCTCGACGTGCCCCGGGGTGGCAACCCCGATGGTGTCGCCGATGGAGAGCTGGTCGCAGCCCATGTCCAGCAGCCGCTTGCCGACGGAGACGACCTGGTCGACGTCGACCGGGCCCTCCCACGGGTCACCGAAGGCCATCGAGATGTAGCCGCGCACCCGCAGCCCCTCGCCCCCCGCGCGCCGCACCACCGGGTCGAACATCGCGAACTGCTCGTCCAGGCCGCGGTTGAGGTTGCGGCGCGTGAAGGTCTCGGTCGCCGAGGCGAAGACCGCGATGTCGCTCACACCCGCGTCCAGCGCGCGGTCGAGCCCCCGCGCGTTCGGCACCAGCACCGGGTAGCGCACGCCGTCCCGGCGCCGCAGGCCGTCGAGCACCACTCCCGCGTCGGCGAGCTGCGGGACCCATTCCGGCCGCACGAAGCTGGTGGTCTCCACCACCGGCAGCCCGGCGTCGGCCAGCCGGTGCAGGAACTCGATCTTGACCTCGGCCGGGACCACGCCGGACTCGTTCTGCAGGCCGTCGCGGGGGCCGACCTCCCAGATGGTCACCGAGGCCGGCAGCCCCTCCGGCTCCGGCGAGGTCACCGCCATCGGCAACCCCAGCTCTCGCGTTCCCATCAGCGCTCCTCCAAGGTCCGGCCGCACGCCCGCATGTGCCGCGGGTCCGCGGGCCTGTCCGATGATTCCCTGCTCGGCGCCGGGCCGGCCGGGACACCCGCTCCGGCGCGGCGCCGCCTCATGCTTTCACCGCGCCGTGGCGCGGACCACCCATCGCCGCGAGCCGGGCGCGACTTGCATCACGCGTCCTCCTGGTCCGGCTGGCTGATCTCCCGGTGCAGCAGGGTGTGCACCTTCTCCACCGCCGGGATGTCGTCGAACTCCAGCGGTTCGTCGGAGGCCGACTCCACGACGAGCGTGCCGCAGCCGACCATCCGGTCCAGCAGCCCGTGCCGGAAGCGGACGCTGCTGATCCGGCCGAGCGGGATGTCGACGCCGCTGCGGGTGAAAACCCCCTCGCGCACCATCAGGCGGTGGGTGGTGATCACGAAGTGCGTGGTGCGCCACCGCAGCAGCGGCGCGACGGTGAACCAGACGACCATGATCGCCGCGACGACCGCGAGCACGACCCAGACCGGCAGGTGCCAGCTCAGCGGCGCGGCCAGCGCCGCCAGGTACGAACCGCCGCCGACCACCACCAGCAGCGCCAGCACCGGCAGCACCAGCATCTTCCAGTGCGGGTGCTTGTGCACGACCACGTGCTCGTGCTCGCCGAGCAGCGCGTCAGGGTAGGCCACCGGATTCCTCCTCAGCCGGTCGAGCGCCCGCACGCGGTCCGCCGCGGACCGCCGGACGCGGGCCAGCGTCGCGCATCAGGGATCACGGTACCGGCAGAACGGCTAGGCGGGACGGAGGTGAACGACGTCACCCGCCGACACGGCGGTGCTCACCCCGCCGGGTCCGCGCACCACCAGGCGGCCGTCCCGGTCGACCGACTCGGCGGTGCCGAGCAGGTCGTCGTCGCGCCCGAGCTCGACCCGCACCCGCTTGCCGATCGTGGCGCACCAGCGCTGGTAGCGCTCGAGAAGACCGGTGGAGACCACGTCGCCGGAGCCCGCCCGCCACTCGTCGTCGACGGCGGCGAACGCTTCGAGCAGGCAGGCCGCGAAGTCCTCGCGGTCGACGTCGGCTCCCTCGGCCGCCAGCGAGGTCGCGGGCAGACCGCCCGCTCCGGCGGGCAGCTCCTCGCGGCTGTGGTGGACGTTGACGCCCATGCCGAGCACCACCGCCATGCCGTCGGCCGTCGCGATGGCCTCGGCGAGGATCCCTGCACCCTTGTGCCAGTCGTCCCCGCCACCCAGCAGCAGGTCGTTCGGCCACTTCAGCGCGGCGCGGACACCGGTGGTGCGCTCGACGGTCTCTGCCAGCGCCACCCCGGCGAGCAGCGGCAGCCACGCCATCGACGTGGCGGGAACCTCCGGACGCAGCAGGACGCTGACGTGCAGGCCGTAGCCGCGCGGGGAGATCCACTGCCGCTGCATCCGGCCGCGGCCCTGCTGCTGCTCCTCGGCGATCAGCACGGTCCGGTCCGCGGCGCCCTCGTGCACCGCCTTGGCCAGGTCGGTGTTGGTCGAACCCGTCACCGTCACGACGTCAAGGGCCGCGTAGGGCCCGGCGTCGACCAGTCGCGCCCGTAGTCGTCCGCCGTCCAGCATCACCGGTTCACCCACGTGGCAAGCCTACGAAAAGCCCGCCGGGCCCCGGGACGGGTCCGCCCGCCCGGGGTCCGGCGCCTTCCGGAAAGCAGCGGCAGCCGCTTGCGGGGTGAGACCCGGCCTGCACCGCCGCGGGTTCTCAGGCGTCTTCCCGCGAGGACAGCTCCGACGTGGCGTATCGGCATACTCGAGGCCGGAGATCCCGGAGCGGGAAGGCGCCTGAGGTTCCGCTGAACGACCCGCTGCGCAAACCGGCCTCAGCGTTGTCGTCAGCCGTAGCTGAGGCCGAAGCCGTGGGGGAACAGCGGGTCTTGGCCGTCTCCGTCGTTGATCGGGAGCTGGTCGAAGGAGCGCATCCAGGTCATCGGCAGCTTGCCGGTCGGGTTGTGGTCGCCGAAGAGCACGTCGGCCACGCCCTGGCCCTCCGAGCCCGGCAGCCACGAGGCCAGCAGCGCGTTCCAGCCGTCCACCTCGCCCGCGATGTCCAGCGGCCTGCCCGAGACCGTGACGACCACGACCGGCACGCCCGACGCGCGCAGCTTGGCGATGGTGGCGCGGTCCTCCTCGTCGAGCCCGAGGCCGCCGGGGCGGTCGCCCTCGAACTCCGCGTACGGGGTCTCGCCGACCACCGCGATCGCCGCCCGGTAGCTGCCGTCGACGCCGTTGCCGTGGCGGTCGTAGGTCACCTCCGAGCCGCTCGCCGCCGCCCGGATGCCCTCCAGGATCGTGGTGCCCTCGGTGATGTCGCCGCTGGAGCCCTGCCAGGAGATCGTCCAGCCGCCGCTCTGGTTGCCGATGTCGTCGGCGTTCTTGCCCGCCACGAACAGCTTCCCGCCGTCCTTGGCCAGCGGCAGCACGCCGTCGTTGCGCAGCAGCACCTGCGACTCGCGCACGGCCTGCCTGGCCAGCTCGCGGTGCTCGGCGCTGCCGACCGTCGGCAGCAGGTCGCGCTGGGCGAACGGCCGCTCGAACAGCCCCAGCTCGAACTTCTTGGTCAGGATGCGGCGGTTGGCGTCGTCGATGCGTTCCGCGGGCACCCGCCCGGCCTCGACCTCGGCCCGCAGGTAGTCGATGAACTTCTCGTGGCGGCTGGACATCATGAACATGTCGATGCCCGCGTTGACCGACGCCCGCACCTCATCGGGCGTGAAGTCCTCCTGACCGTCGAGCTTGTCGATGGCGTCGTAGTCGGAGACCACGAGCCCGGTGAAGCCGAGCTCGCCCTTGAGCACGTCGTTGACCAGGTAGGTGCTGGCGTGCAGCTTCTCGCCGTTCCAGCTGCTGTAGGAGACCATGACCGACCCGACGCCGCGGGCGATGGCCTCCCGGAACGGCGGCAGGTGGATCTCCCGCAGCTCCTGCTCGCTGATCTCGGTGTTGCCCTGGTCGTCGCCGCCGGTCGTGCCGCCGTCGCCGACGTAGTGCTTGGCGGTGGCCATGACCGAGCTGGGCGTGGCGCCCAGCGCCTCGCCCTGCAGCCCGGTCACGGCGCTGGTCATCGCCGAGGCGTTCTCGGACTTCTCGCCGAACGACTCGTAGGTGCGTCCCCAGCGGTCGTCGCGGGCCACGCACACGCACGGCGCGAACGACCAGTCGATGCCGGTGGCGGCGACCTCCTCCGCGGTGGCCGCGCCGATCCGCTGGACCAGGTCGGGGTTCCCGGTGGCCCCGAGACCGATGTTGTGCGGGTAGATCGTCGCCCCGTGCACGTTGTTGTGGCCGTGCACCGCGTCGACGCCGTAGATCAGCGGGATGCCGAGCGGGGTCGACAGCGCCGCGCGCTGGTAGGAGTCGTACATGTCCGCCCACGCCTGCGGCGTGTTCGGCTCCGGCGCCGAGCCTCCGCCGCTGAGCACCGACCCGATGCGGTGGTCGGCGACGGCCTGCGGCCCGGCGGCCTTGCGCTCGACCTGCACCATCTGGCCGAGCTTGTCGTCCAGCGACATCCGGGCCATCAGGTCGTCGACCCGGTCGGGTACCGGTAGCCGCGGGTCGCGGTAGGCCGGGCGGCCCGCGTCGGCGGACGGCACGGCGGCGGCGGTGAGCAGCACGGTCGCCGCCAGCCCCACCAGGGTGGCGACCGCCCGGCGGGCGCGTGGAATTCGGGCAAGGGGCATCGGTCGATCCTCCTCGTGAGCGAGGTCTCCAGTGTCGTGGGAGCGCTCTCACACACCAATCGGCCGATCGGCCCCACCGCTGCCACCCAACGGGCCGCTGTTGACCACCGCCGTACCGATCGGTACGGTCAGGGCGTACCGATCGGTACGCAAGGGAGGCCTGGATGACGAGCGAAGAGCGGACACCGGCGGGGCAGCGCGTGTGGGAAACCGCCCGCGAGCTGTTCTACCGCGAGGGCGTGCGTTCGTGCGGCGTCGCCGAGATCGCCGAGCACTCCGGCGTGGGGAAGCCGAGCATCTACCGCAACTTCGGCTCGAAGGACGAGCTGGCCGTCGCCTACCTCCGGGAGAAAGCGGTGCCGCCCAGGGAGATCCTGCGGGCGGCGCAGGAGGCTTACCCCGGTGATGCGCGGGCCCAGCTCCGCCGCGTGGTCGCGGAGATCGCCCGCGAGATCACCGCGCCTGGGCATCGCGGCTGCCCGCTGGCCAACGCCGTCGTGGAGTTCCCCGACCGGACGCATCCGGTGCGCGAGGCGGCCGAGGCGCTCAAGCGCGAATACCTCGGCCTGTTCCGCGAACTGGTCGCGCCCCTGCCCGTCGGCGACCCGGAGAACCTGGCCCACCTGATCCAGATGCTCGTCGAGGGCGCTCACATCACCGGCCAGATCTTCGGCCCCGACCGCTCCGCCGCGAACCTCGTCGACGCCACCGACCGGCTCGTCGACTCCTATCTGTCCGACTGAACACGACTCGAGGAAGGTCATGACCACCCTGACCCGCTATGCCGACCAGCTGATCCGCAACCGGCGCGCAGTTCGCGCGTTCCGACCGGACCCGGTTCCCGACGAGACCCTGCGCGCGGTGTTCTCGCTGGCCGGTGCGGCGCCGTCCAACTCCAACACCCAGCCGTGGCAGGTCGAGGTCGTCAGCGGTGCCGCCCGCGACCGGCTCGCCGAAACCCTGCTGGCCGCGCACGCGCGCGGGGCCGTCTCGACGGACTTCCCGTACCGGGACGACCTGTACAGCGGGACCTACGCCCAGCGGCGCAGGGAAGCGGGCGCGGCGATGTACGCCGCGCTGGGAATCGGCCGCGACGACCACGAAGCGCGGGCCGCCTACGACGCCGAAAGCCTGCGCTTCTACGGTGCGCCCCACGTCGCGTTCCTGTTCCTGCCGCCGAACGCCGAAGCGCGCATGGCGGCCGACCTCGGCATGTACGGGCAGACCCTCCTGCTGGCGCTTGCCGCGCACGGCATCGCGAGCTGCCCGCAGGGCCTGCTGAGCTTCTACGCCGACACCGTCCGCGAAGCACTCGGCGTCCGGGACCGCAAGCTGCTGTTCGGGGTTTCCTTCGGCTACGCCGACCCGTCCGCGCCCGTCAACGACATCACCGTCCCCCGCGCGGAACTCGCCGAGACCACGCGATTCCACTCGTAGGCGCCCGCCGGGCTGGTGTGATCGACTGCCCGACTTTCGCCTGTAGTGGCCGCGTGATCACCGGTCTACGCTCCCCCGGCCAACCGAACCGGAGGTGCAGACGCCGTGCCCGAAGCCCGCTGGCCCGCACTGCTGTGCGGCATCCCGCTCGCAGTCGCCGCCATGACGCCGCAGGCGGCGGCCACGCCGCAGCCGACGCCCGAGCCGCCCGGCGGGGTCTCCCAACCCGTGTTCACCGCCGAACCCGTCCGCGAGACCGTGTGGGTGGAGACCGGCCTGGACGGCGACGGTGACGGAGTCGTCGACCGGGTGGCCGCCGACATCGCCCGGCCCGCGGGAACCGACGCGCGGGTGCCGGTGATCATGGACGCGAGCCCCTACTACTCCTGCTGCGGACGCGGCAACGAGTCCGAGCGCAAGACCTACGACGAGCAGGGCCGCCCGGTCGGTTTCCCGCTGTTCTACGACAACTACTTCATCCCGCGCGGCTACGCGACCGTCCTGGTCGACCTCGCGGGCACGAACCGCTCGCAGGGCTGCGTCGACGTCGGCGGCCCGTCCGACGTCACCTCCGCCCGCGCGGTGGTCGACTGGCTCAACGGCCGCGCCAAGGGGTTCGACAGCGCCGACGGCGGCAGGCCGGTCGAGGCGCCGTGGACGACCGGCGACGTCGGCATGATCGGCAAGTCCTACGACGGGACCATCGCCAACGGGGTCGCCGCCACCGGCGTCGAGGGGCTGCGGACCATCGTGCCGATCGGCGCGATCAGCTCCTGGTACGACTACTACCGCTCCGACGGCGTCTCGTTCGGCTTCGACCCGGTCGGGCTCGCCCGGACCGTCGAGGAGGGCGGCAGGCCGGACTGCGACGCGGCCAAGCAGGACCTGGTCGACGGCGCACCGGCGAACGGCGACATGACTCCACTGTGGAGCGAGCGGAACCACGTCCCCGACGCGGGCAACGTGCGGGCGAGCGTGTTCGCCGTGCACGGGCAGGGCGACCTCAACGTCAAGATGGTCCAGTTCGGACAGTGGTGGGACGCGCTGGCCCGCGGCGGCGTCGAGCGCAGGGTATGGCTGAGCCAGACCGGCCACGTCGACCCGTTCGACTTCCGGCGCGAGGAGTGGGTGCGCACGCTGCACCGCTGGTTCGACCACTACCTGCTCGGCATGGACGACGGCGTCGAGAAGGAGGCCGCCGCCAGCGTCGAACGGGCACCGGACGTGTGGAGCGACGAACCGGTCTGGGGCGGCGAGCAGGCCCGGCCCACGACGCTGCACCCGCGACCGGGTTCGACCGGCGGACTCGGCGAGCTCGGCCCGGAACCGGGACAGGGCAGCGCTTCGTTCACCGACGACCCGGGCCTCGGCGAGTACGACTGGGCCGCTCGGCCGGACCAGCCCTCCCCGGCGAGGGCGCTGTTCACCACGGGCCCGCTCCAGCGGGACACGCGGATCGCGGGAACCGGCTCGGTGACCGTCGCGGCCACCCCGGGCACCGACACCGCGCACCTCTCGGCGATGCTCGTCGACTACGGCCCCGCCACCACGCGCGACTACCTCGGCCAGGGCGAGGGCATCCGCGACACGGCGACGGAGTCCTGCTGGGGCGAAAGCCGTCCCGGCGACGACGCCTGCTACACCGACACCGAGGCGACCAGGTCCGATGTGGACTTCGAGATCATCGCCCGCGGCTGGGCCGACCTGGCCAACCACGAGTCGCTGTCCGAGGAGCGGCCGCTGCGGCCGGGAACCCCGTACGAGATGACGTTCCGGCTCGCGACCACCGACCACGTCGTGCCCGCAGGGCACCGGCTCGCGCTGATCATCGGCGGTACCGACAAGGAGTTCATCGTCGCCCCGCCCCGGCCCGGCGAGATCGGCCTGGACATCTCGGGGACCTCGGTCACGCTGCCGGTCGTCGGCGGCGCATCGCCGCACATCACGGCGACGACCCCGGCGGCGCCGCCGGTCGTGCGGCCGGACCGCGCACCGCAGCAGCCGGACGTGCAGCTCAACCGCCCGTAGCGCGCACGCGGGGTGTGCCGGCTTCCCCGGAACCGGCACACCCCTGCTGCGTGGACGGCGGAGCCGGACCGGGTCGCACCCCGGCCCGGCTCCGGTTGTGCCAGGGCCTGCTTGAAAAGCGGCGTCAGCCGCTTGCGGTGTGGAACCCGCTCGCACCGCTACGCAGACCACTCCTGGAACATCCGCTAACCCCTGACCAGGCTCAGGCCGTAGGCGCTCAGCGCCTCGTTGACGGGCTGGAAGTAGGTCGTGCCGCCCGAGCTGCAGTTGCCCGAGCCGCCCGAGGTCATGCCCTGGGCCTGGTTGCCGCTGATGAAGGAGCCACCGGAGTCACCCGGCTCGGCGCAGACGTTGGTGCGGGTCAGGCCGTAGACCGTGCCTTCCGCGTAGCGGACGGTCTGGTTCAGCGCCTGCACGCTGCCGCAGTGCCAGCCGGTCGTGGAACCGGAACGGCAGATCGAGCTGCCCACCGGCGCCGCCGACGAGCCCGACACCACGCGGGCCGAGCCGTTGTAGAGGTTCACCCACGGCTGCGGCGTCCAGTTCGAGTTCACCGAGACCCAGGCGTAGTCGTTGTTCGGGAAGGACGAACCCTGGAACGAGCCCATGGCGACCTGGTTGTAGCCGGAGACCGCCGTGCCGCGGGTACCGCAGTGCCCGGCGGTGACGAAGCCCGCCTGGCCGGAGGACGAGCGCACCGAGAAGCCCACCGAGCAGCGTCCGCCCATGTAGTAGGCGTCGCCGCCGACCACGTTGTAGAGCGGGCGCGGCGACTCGGCGACCTCCTGCACGCGCACCGAGTCACCGGCGGCCTTCGCCTTGTCCAGGAAGGCGTCGGTCGCGGCGTCGCGCCCGTTGACGGAGACGACCACGCTGCTGCTGGGCACGTCGACGTACCAGCCGGTCACCGAGGCGGGCGCCGCAGCGTCCATCGCGTCCAGCGCCGCCTTGGTGGCGTCCAGTTCGCGCAGGCTGTTCGGCACGACCGCGGCCTCGGCTCCCGCCGCCCGCACCTTCGCCGCATCGGCCTGCTCGGTCACCCCGACGACGAGCTTGCCGCGCGCCGCGTCGAAGTAGGAACCGCCGAAGCTCTCGCCCAGCGAGCGGCTCAGCTCGGCGTCGGCCCGCATCGCCGTGGCCTCCTGCGCCAGCCGCGCGTGCGCCTGCTGGGCGGAGATGCCGAGGTCGCGCTCCATCGCCGCGACGAGGTCGGGCGACACCGGCTCGGCGCCGACGGTTGGTGCGCCGATCGCGGCGATGGTGCCCGCCGCGAGCACGGCCACACCGGCCAGCCGAATTGTTCGCTTCATGATTCGTCTCCCTAGATCCGTGGTTGGGGACCACCCGCGCGAGCGGACTTCTGGTCCGCGGGCGCGCAGGAGTTGTGGAAAACAAATGCGGTGAAGGGCGGAGTTCGCGGTCTACCGGTGATCAGCCGGGCGTCGTTCGCTCCGCACGTGAACGGGGAATCCGGGCCACCAGAGGAGAAGGCGGTCCGGGGTCGGGCGCCCGGTCGGGGAACCGGTCCCGTGCCATTCAGGACAGTAAGAATTCCCTGCGCACAGGAGAAGCCGCCATTCAGCCCATTCCGGTGATACAGGACACGTTCGGCCCAGCCGCGCGGCAGTGCATCCGACCACGGCGGCACCTCGGCCTCCCGGCACTACATCCGACCGCGGCGGCACCTCGGCCTCCCGGCGGTACATCCTCCCGCGGCGGTACATCCGGCCCTGCGCGCCTGGCCCGGCGAGCCCGCTCCACGACGACACGTCCGGTCCGGCGCGGCAGCGCGCGGTCGTATCCTCGGCGCCGTGCGCTTCGTCCTCGCCTCGGCCTCCCCCGCCCGCCTGTCCGTGCTCCGCTCCGCCGGGATCGACCCGCTGGTGCGGGTCTCCGGCGTCGACGAGGACGCGGTGGCCGCGGGCCTGACCGACCCGACTCCGCCGGAGCTGGTGACCGCGCTGGCCGCGGCCAAGGCCGAGGCCGTCCTGCCCGCGGTCGCCGCCGAGGCGCCCGACGCGGTGGTCGTCGGCTGCGACTCGATGCTGTCGGCGCCCGACGGCGAGATCGTCGGCAAGCCCGGTACGCCGCAGGCCGCCGCCGAGCGGTGGCGCAAGGCCGCGGGCCGGTCCGGCGAACTGCTGACCGGGCACGCCGTGGTGGTGCTGCGCGGCGGTGAGGTCGTGGCCCGCACGCAGGGACACCTGGCCACCACGGTCCGGTTCTCCGAGCCCACCGAGGCCGAGCTGGACGCCTACATCGCCACCGGCGAGCCGCTGCACGTGGCGGGCGGTTTCACCCTGGAGGGCTTCGGGGGCTGGTTCATCGAGGGTGTCGACGGCGACCCGTCGAGCGTGCTGGGCATCAGCCTGCCGCTGACCCGCAAACTGCTGGCCGAGGTCGGGGTGAGCGTGGTGACGCTGTGGGGTCCTCCGGTAGCGCGCTGACGCGCCCTTCGCGGCGTTCGAGTGAACACGAACACAATTCGGTTACCGGGGAATGGCGCCGCCGCACCCGGCGGTTACAACTGTCCGCGATGGAAACCTACCGGCGCATCTACCTGACCGAGCGCCTGCACGTCGATCTGCGGCGGCAGGCCAGTTCCATCTGTCCGTAGTCGGCGAAAGACCCGCCCGCCGCCGGCCGACCGGCCCGCGGCAGAGCCGACCCCGGCGCGATCGCGCCGGCCTTCGCGACTTACGGGAGATCCTCGTGTCCACATCCACCGCCCAGGAGAACCGGCGCGCACCGCGCTTCAACCCCAGGGTGTTCGCCGTGGCGGTCGTCGCCTCGCTCGTGCTCGGCGCGCTGCTGGGCTGGATCGCCAAGACGACCGGGGCGAGCTGGCTGGTCACCGTCCTCGACACCATCGGCTCGGTCTTCACCAGCCTGCTCACCTTCACCGTGCTGCCGCTGATCTTCACCGCGATCGTGGTCGGCATCAACAGCCTGCGGTCGGTCGGCGGAGGCCGCACCGCCGCCCGGCTCGGCGGCAAGACCGCGCTGTGGTTCGCCGCCACCTCGCTCGTCGCGGTGCTGATCGGCATCGCCCTCGCCGCGTTGTTCCAGCCCGGTCGCGGCCTGGTGATCGAACCCGACCCGGCCAAGCTCTCCGCCATCGGCGAGAAGACGCACGGCTCGTGGCTCGACCTGGTCAACGGCCTGGTCCCGCAGAACCTGGTCAGCGCCTTCGCCGAGGGCGAGACGCTGCAGGTGGTGTTCGTGGCGCTGCTGATCGGCGCCGCCAGCTACAGCCTCGGCGACAAGGCCGAACCGTTCGTGAACTTCAACCGCTCGGCCTTCGAGGTCATCCAGCGGGTCCTCGGCTGGATCATCCGGCTCGCCCCGATCGGCACCCTCGGCCTGATCGGCAACGCCGTCGCCACCTACGGCAACGAGTTCTTCACCCCGCTGCTGAAGCTGATCGCCGCGGTCTACGTCGCGTGCGCGCTGGTGCTGTTCGTCGTCTACCCGCTGCTGCTGCGGTTCGTCGCCGGCGTCAGCCCGGTCCGCTTCTTCGCCAAGACCTGGACCGTGCTGCAGTTCGCGTTCGTCTCCCGCTCCTCCAGCGCGACGCTGCCGCTGAGCAGGCAGGCCGCCGAGAACCTCGGCGTCGACCGCTCGTACGCCAACTTCGCGGTGCCGCTGGCGACCACGACGAAGATGGACGGCTGCGCGGCGATCTACCCCGCGATCGGCTCGATGTTCATCGCGAACCTCTTCGGCATCCACCTGGGTCCGGCCCAGTACCTGACGATCATCGCGGTCGCCGTCTTCGGCGCCATCGCCACCGCCGGTGTGACCGGCTGGTTCACCATGCTGACGCTGACCGTCGGTGCGCTGGGCTTCCCGCCCGAGGTGGTGGCCACCGGCATCGCGATCGCCTACGCGGTCGACCCGATCCTCGACATGATGCGCACCGCGACCAACGTCGCGGGCCAGATCGTGGTCCCGACCGTGGTGGCCCGCACCGAGGGACTGCTCGACGACGAGGTGCTGGCGGCTCCCAGCGCCCCGCCGCTGCTGGACGACTCCTCGGAAGCGCGCCTGGCCAGGGCCTGACCCACGACGCCGCGAGCGGCCCCGCCCGACCTGGGCGGGGCCGCTTCGCGTTCGCGGCCCCGTCTCGCCGGAAACCGGGCCCGCCGCTGGTCAGCGCCTAGACTCGGCTGCGTATCCGGTGCTCTGTAGGGGAGGCCGCCGTGGCCCAGCAGGACGTCCAGGACACCCGTGAACGCACCGCGCCGCTGCGCAAGGTGTTGGTGGCGAATCGGGGTGAGATCGCGGTGCGGGTGATCCGGGCTTGCCGGGATGTGGGGGTGGGCAGTGTGGCGGTGTATGCGGAGCCGGATGTGGATGCGGTGTTCGTGCGGTTGGCCGATGAGGCGTTCGGGTTGGGTGGGTCGACGGCGGCGGAGTCGTATCTGGACATCGGCAAGGTGATCGATGCGGCGCAGCGCTCAGGGGCGGATGCGGTGCATCCGGGGTATGGGTTCTTGTCGGAGAACGCGGATTTCGCGCAGGCGGTGCTGGATGCGGGTCTGGTGTGGGTGGGTCCGTCGCCGGAGGCGATCCGGGTGTTGGGGGACAAGGTGACCGCGCGGCGGATCGCGTTGGAGGTGGGGGCGCCGTTGGTGCCGGGGACCGAGGAGCCGGCGTCGGGTGCTGATGAGGTGGTGGCGTTCGCTGAGGAGCACGGGTTGCCGGTGGCGATCAAGGCGGCGTTCGGTGGTGGGGGCCGGGGGTTGAAGGTGGCGCGCAGCCTGGAGGAGATTCCGGGGTTGTTCGAGTCGGCGGTGCGGGAGGCCGAGGCGGCGTTCGGTCGGGGTGAGTGTTTCGTGGAGCGGTATCTGGACCGGCCGCGGCATGTGGAGGCTCAGGTGCTGGCGGATCGCCATGGTGGTGTGGTGGTGGTGGGGACGCGGGATTGTTCGTTGCAGCGGCGGCATCAGAAGTTGGTGGAGGAGGCTCCGGCGCCGTTTTTGAGCGAGGAGCAGCGGGAGCGGATCCATACCGCGGCGCGGGAGATCTGTGCGCGGGCGGGTTATGCCGGTGCCGGGACGGTGGAGTTCTTGGTGGGTGCGGACGGGACGATCTCGTTTTTGGAGGTCAACACGCGGTTGCAGGTGGAGCATCCGGTGTCGGAGGAGACCACGGGGCTGGATCTGGTGGTCGAGCAGTTGCGGATCGCGGCGGGTGAGCGGTTGTGGTTGCGGGAGGATCCGGTGCCGGTGGGGCATGCGATCGAGTTCCGGATCAACGGGGAGGATCCGGGGCGGGATTTCCTGCCGGCGCCGGGTACGGTGCGGCGATTCGTGGTGCCGTCGGGTCCGGGGGTGCGGGTGGATGCGGGGGTGGAGTCCGGGAGTGTGATCGGGGGGCAGTTCGACTCGTTGTTGGCCAAGGTGATCGTGTGGGGGCGGGATCGGGCGCAGGCGTTGGCGCGGTCGCGGCGGGTGCTGGCCGAGATGCGGGTGGAGGGGCTGGCCACGGTGTTGCCGTTTCACCGGGCGGTGGTGGCCGATCCGGCGTTCACCGCCGAGGACGGGTTCGGGGTGCACACGCGGTGGATCGAGACCGAGTTCGACAACACGCTGCCGCCGTTCGACGGTGCGAGCGAGGCCGAGGCGGGGGTGGGGCGGCGGACGGTGGTGGTCGAGGTCGGTGGTCGTCGGTTGGAGGTGTCGCTGCCGGCTGATCTCACGCCCGCGGCGGCGCCGGCCGGGGGTGCGGGGCGGCCGCGGCGGCGGTCGGCCGGCGGTGGTGGTGCGGGCTCGTCGGGGGATGCGGTGACCGCGCCGATGCAGGGCACGCTGGTCAAGCTGGTGGTGGCCGAGGGCGACCGGGTCAGCGCGGGGGACGAGATCGCGGTGCTGGAGGCGATGAAGATGGAGAACCCGGTGCTGGCGCACAAGGACGGCACCGTCACCGGACTGACCGCCCAGCCCGGCGCCACCCTCACCCGAGGCAGCACCCTCTGCGAACTCAAGGACTGACCACCCCGTTCGGCGGCCTACGATGGGACCGTGGGCAAGCAGCGCGACCTGCGGGTCGGCGACCGGGAACGCGAGCTGGCGATGGAACTGCTCGGCAGGCACATGTCCGCGGGCAGGCTGGAGGTCGACGAGTACGACCAGCGCTGCGTCCGGGCCGCCTCCGCCCGCTACGCCTCCGAACTCGACGCGCTCTTCGACGACCTGCCTTCGCCTCGGCCGTCCGACCACGCACCGGTACCGGTGCGGCCGGCCCCCGCGTCCCGCACCGGCAACGTGGTGCTCGTGGCGTGCGTGGGCGCGATGCTGGTGTTCCTCGCGATCGTGGTCAAGCAACCGGCTTTCGTGGTGCTGCTGGTGCTGGCGTTCGGGCTGTGGTTCGCCCGCGGCCGCCGGTGAGTCCCGCCGCGCGACACCCCCGCGTGAGCTGAGTCGCAGCGCACGACGCGTTCTCGCCTGAGCTCCACCGGGTGCGCCGGGCGTTTCGCTACGGTGAACCCCATGCACAGCTCGCGGACCGGACGACGCCTGCTGGGCGGGGCGTCGGTCGTCGCGGCTCTCGCGCTGACCGGTTGCGGACTCCTGCCGGAGCACACCGCCACCGCGACGCAGCCACCGCCACCTCCGCCGCCCACGACGAGCTCGGCGCAGCCGCTGCCGCCGCGCCCGTTCGACATCGCCCTCGACGGGCTGAACCCGTGCGACCTGCTCACCGCCGACCAGCGCGCGCAGCTCGGCTTCGACCGCGAGCCGCTGCCGGACTCCGAGGCGGGCTTCGGCGACGCCGCCACCTGCAGCTACCGCAACACCACCGCGAAGGTCGGCGCCCGGCTGTCGCTGATCACCACCGAGGGCATGGGCGTCTGGACCGACGACACCGCCCAGGTGGAGGCGACCCCGGTCGTCATCGGCGGTTTCCCAGCTCTGGTGATCAAGACCCCGGACCTGAACCTGTCGTGCAACGTCGCGATCGACGTCGCCGAGGGCCAGCACGTCGACGTCCTCTACCGCGACGACGGCGGCCGTCCCGCGCCGCCGCTGGAGTCGCTGTGCGCGGGCGCCCAGCGCGTCGCCGAGGACACCGTCGCCTCGCTGGTGTCGCCGCCCACGTCGAGCTCCGAAAAGCCGAGCCTGCAGCCGGAGACCGAGTCCGAACCGGTGGTCGAACCCACCGGTTAGTCGCACCCCGCTACACGATCGGGCGTGATCTTTCGGCGACTCCCGGTTGTCCGCGTGTTCACCGTCCCGTGCGTGACCGGCACCTTTAGGCCCTCTGTTGGTGACACTCACCGCGTTTGGAGCACTCCCCAGAGTGACAAATGGTGATTACAGTGTTCCGCGGACGTCTCACCTGTGAGAGGGGAAACCGTGCCGCTCAGTTCACCACCGGGCTACGGCTCATCGGACTCCACCGGAGTGCCGGCGCAGGCCGGCGGATCGGTGCAGGTCGAGCCCTCCGCCATCCCGAACCTCGTCAGCGCCCTGCAGTCCTCCCTCGACGAGGTCGGCGTGCAGATCGAGCACGCGATCACCGAGCTGCGCATCCGGCCCTGGGCCGGCGACCCGGTCAGCAGCACCGCGGCGGACGAGTTCAACCAGCGTTCGGTCGGCGGCGGGGACGACGCCCTCACCGCGTTGTGCGGGTACCGCGACCAGCTCCAGGCGGCGGCCGAGTCGCTGCGCCTGGCGGGCAGGCAGTACGAGCGGATAGAGGACGACAACGTCGTCCGCATGGGCGGGGGCTGCTGAGCCGATGGGCGACCACCGCTGGCAGGGCTACCGCCACGAGGAGCTCTTCGACCAGATCCACCAGGGCCCGGGCCCGTCGGGCTCCAGCGACTCCATCCGGCGCTGGAGCGAGCTGACCCGCGCACTCGGCGAGATCGACAGCGGTCTGGCGACGGCGCTGGCGGGCGCGATGTCGGGTTGGCAGGGAGCCGCCGCCGACAGCGCCCGGGACGGCCTGCGCCCGCTGGGCGACTGGGCGATGCAGGCCCAGCAGGCGGCCGACGCGATGCGCGACCGCGCCGAGCAGCAGGCGGAGTTCATCAGCAAGGCGCGGGCCGACATGCCGCCGCCGGTGCCGGTGACCGCCGAGGAGCCGGGCGCGGCCGAGTCGATGCTCACCCACCTCTTCGGCGGCCAGACCGACTACGAGGTGCAGGAGTCCCAGCGCGACGCCGCCGAGCAGCGCGCGTTCGCGGTCATGCGCACCTACGAAGCCTCGACGACCGCCAACACCACCTCGCTCGCGTCGTTCACGCCGCCGCCCCAGGTCGTCGTGGACGCACCGGTGAAGTCCACCTCGCCAATCCCCGGTGGACAGCAGTCGATCACCATCAGCTGGGGTGCGAGCACCCCCGCGGTCCCGGCGGCGCGGTCGGCGACCGGCGCGGCCACCCGGGGCTCCGCGACTCGCTCGGCTTCCCGCGCACCAGGCGGTGCGCCCGCGCGCGGCTCCGGGCCACGTCCGGGTGGCGGTGGACCGGCTCGTCCAGGTGGTGGCGCACCGGCCCGGACCGGTGGCGCGGCGCCCAGGCCCCGCAGCGACGAGCCCGAAGCGTTCGACCGCGAGGTCACCGAGGAGTTCGGCAGTCCGGGCGGCTTCTTCGACGAACCGCGGACCCTGTCCCGGCCGGTGATCGGTGGCGAGCCCGGTCGATGGTGATCGGCGCGCAAGCCGACCGGCTGGTGACCCTGTCGGCGCTGGAGTTCGACGTCCTCTTCGAGCACCTGGGGCTGGACACGATGCCGCTGGTGCTCAAGGTCCCCTCGCCCGGGCGCACCCACACCGAACGCGCGGAACTGGTGGAGTCGGCGTGGCGGTCGCTGTCGCGCCGCGGCCTCGGCGGACCCACCGGCATCGACGGTGAGCTGGAGCGGATGCTGCGGACGCTCGCACGGCCGCGGCGCGAGGTCGACGGCCGGCTGTGGCTCGGGCGCAGCGTCCGGGTCCTCGCGGCCGCCGACGACGAGCACGCGGTGCTTGCGACCAAGGAGGACGACGCGCTGGCCCTGCGACCGGCCGCCGCGTCGGGCCTGCCGAGAGAGGCCGCATCGGCGCTGCCGCAGCTCGGCCCGGGTCCGGGCGGATCGGTGTCGGTGCCCAGCGCCGACCTCGACGCGGCCGCCGAGGAGGCGGGCGCCGACATCGAGAGGCTGCAGGTGGGGCTGCGGCGCAGGGGCGTGCGTCCCGGCGACGCCGAGGCGCTGACCAGCATGGTCGGTGAGGTCGGCGCGCGGGGTCAGTTCGGCGCCGCGGCGCGGGACCGCTGGGGACGCCGCAGGCGCGGCTCGCACGTCGTCGGGTTCTTCGACACCCCGCGCGGCCGCTACGTGCAGGTCCGGCGGGAGTCGCCGTCGGGCGACCCGTGGAGCACGGTCGCGCCGGTGGACGCGCGCCGCATGATCGGCCACCTCGAGGAACTGCTCGCCGAGGTCACCGAGGACTGACCGGCGCGGGCCGAACCGGCGTCCGGAGATCGGCTGCCGGGCCTGCTGTCAGCGACCGCTCAGAGCGGATTCCCCTTGTCCCGAAACGGAAACCACGAACCGCGTCAGCCCGGGCGGCGGGACGGCCCCGCACGCCCGGACTGACGCGCACCACCGTCGTCCACGGCCGCAGTCGTCCCCCTCCGCGGACGTCCGGCGGCGCTCCCGGGTACGGGCGCGGTTGCAGTCCCGCGCCTGGGCCGCGTCGACTCGGCCGCGGCCGCCCGGGAGCCGCTGCGCCGCTGGTGGTCGCAGGACTCCGCCCGTCCGCACTCCTGGACGGGCGGGCCCGCACGGCACCGGCCGTCTTCAGCTGCCCGGCTCGACCAGCTTCGCCCGCGCCTCCGGCGCCGCCGACCGCTTCGCGTCGGCCGCCTCGTCGTCGGGCTGGGTCTGGGAGTCGCGCTCGGCCTCGACCCGCCGCACGTAGACGTCGACCTCGCGGGCGATGCGTTCGTCGTCCCAGCCCAGCACGTCCGACATCAACCGGGCCACCGGCTCGGCGCAGTCGACGCCGCGGTGCGGGTACTCGATGGAGATCCGGGTGCGCCGGGTCAGCACGTCCTCCAGGTGCAGCGCGCCCTCGTGGCTGCACGCGAAGACCACCTCGGCCTGCAGGTAGTTCGGCGCCGACGGCACCGGCTTGAGCAGCTCCGGGCGCTCTTCGGCCAGGGCCAGCACCTCGTGTACCTGCGAGCCGTAGCGGTCGAGCAGGTGCCGGATCCGGTACGGGTGCACGCCGTGCTTGCCCGCGAGCTGGTCGGCCTGGTTGACCAGCGCGTGGTAGCCGTCGGCGCCCAGCAGCGGCACCTTGTCGGTGATCGACCGCGCGATGCGGCCGGAGACGTCGCTGGCGACCGCGTCCACCGCGTCGGCGGCCATCACCCGGTACGTCGTGTACTTGCCGCCCGCGATGGCCACCAGCCCGGGCGCGACGTGGGCGACCGCGTGCTCGCGGGAGAGCTTCGAGCTCTCCTCGCTCTCCCCCGCCAGCAGCGGGCGCAGCCCGGCGTAGACGCCCTCGATGTCGTCGTGGGTCAACGGCGTGGCCAGCACGGTGTTGACGTGCTCGAGGATGTAGTCGATGTCCTTCTTCGTCGCCGCCGGGTGGGCGAGGTCGAGGTTCCAGTCGGTGTCGGTGGTGCCGACGATCCAGTGGCTGCCCCACGGGATCACGAACAGCACCGACTTCTCGGTGCGCAGGATCATCCCGGTCTCGGCGACGATCCGGTCGCGCGGGACGACGATGTGCACGCCCTTGCTGGCCCGCACCCGGAACCGGCCGCGACCGCCGGAGAGCTTCTGCAGCTCGTCGGTCCACACGCCGGTGGCGTTGATGACCGCCTGGGCGCGCACCTCGGTCTCGGCGCCGGTCTCGACGTCGCGCACCCGCACGCCCGCGATGCGGTCGGCCTCCCGCAGGAACCCGATGACCTGGGTCGAGGTCGTGACGACCGCGCCGTAGCGGGCGGCGGTCCTGGCGACGGTCATGGTGTGGCGGGCGTCGTCGGCCTGCGCGTCGTAGTAGCGGATGCCGCCGATGAGCGCGTCCCGCTTGAGCGCCGGGACCATCCGCAGCGCGCCCGCGCGGGTCAGGTGCTTCTGCCCCGGCACCGAACGGGCGCCGCCCATCGTGTCGTAGAGGAACAGTCCCGCCGCGGTGTAGGGACGTTCCCAGACGCGGTGGGTCAGCGGGTAGAGGAAGCTGACCGGCTTCACCAGGTGCGGCGCCAGCGTGGTCAGCATCAGCTCGCGTTCCCGCAGGGCCTCGCGGACCAGGTTGAACTCGAGCTGCTCCAGGTAGCGCAGGCCGCCGTGGAACAGCTTGCTGGAGCGGCTCGACGTGCCGGAGGCCAGGTCCCTGGACTCGACCAGGGCGACCCGCAGCCCGCGGGTCGCGGCGTCCAGCGCGGCACCGGCGCCGGTCACACCGCCGCCGATCACCACGACGTCGAACTCCTCGGAACCCAGCCGCCGCCAGTTCTCAACCCGGTCGGCCGGCCCCAGCCTGCCCTCGGCCCTGGTCGCTTCGGACGGGGCCGATCCCGTGCTCTGCTTGGACACCAGACGTCCTCCTTGCTCGAATCGCGTCCCACCGATGACGCGGGCACGGACTTGGCGCCGGTACGTCTTCGGTGGTCATCATGCCCGACGGGCAGGCTCCGCGCCGTCCGCGACGCCCGCCTGTTCGACCTTCGCGCCCCGCTCGCGCAGCACCTCGATGTCGGAGCGCTCGGTCTTGGAATCCACGATCACGATGTCGAAGTCCTCGGCCGGGGCGACCGCGTGCAGCGCCCGCCTGCGGAACTTCGTGTGGTCGACGTAGAGGACCCGCTTGCTCGCCGAGGCCAGCATGGCCTTCTTGAGCTGCACCATCTCCTGCTGCGGGTAGCAGCCGATGCCGTCGGTAACCGCCGAGACCGACATGATCGCCAGGTCGACCCGCATGCCGCGGATCGCGTCGATGGCCATGCCCCCGACGAAGGCGTCCGCCCACGGCAGGTAGTCCCCGCCCACGCCGATGAGGTGGATGCCCTGCACACCCGCGAGTTCGCCGAAGACGCCGCGGTGGTTGGTCACCACGGTCAGCGGCGCCCGCTCCGGGAGCAGCCTGGCCAGGAACACCCCGGTCGTCGAGTCGTCGAGCACCACCGCCTGGCCCGGTTCGACGAGCTCGGCGGCGGCCTGGGCCAGTTCTTCCTTCTCCGCCTGGTTCTGCTGCATGCGGTATTCCGACGCCGCCTCGTAGAGCAGCGATGACGCCGCCGAGACGTAGCCGCGGTTGCGGTGCACGAGCCCCTGCGACTCCAGGTCGGCGAGGTCGCGGTAGACGGTCATGGCGCTGGCGCCCACGGTCGCGACCAGGTCGTCGATCCGCAGCGTGCCCTCCTCCATGACCAGCTCGGTGATCTTTCGGCGCCGGTCCTGCTGCTTGCCGGACGGGCGTCGACCGGAGGTCCCGGACATCGTCGTTCCCCTCACCGCACATCCCTCTCGGGGTTCGTCCACTGGCGGTTCCCATCCTCCCTCGGCCTGGCCTGCTACGGCGGGTCCACCTCCGGCCGGCACCCGACAGACCACGTCGTCATCGTGTAACACGATAAAAACACCATCGGAGAGCTATTGCAATGTTTGTTTCACCAAGTCTAGTGTGACCTCACTCTTCGGCAGGTAGCCGAGGCCGGCAGCTCCAACGGAGGAGGTCGTCGCGGGCATGATCGCGCCGAAACCGCACTCGAAGCGGATCACGACCTCCCCGGCCGCACTCGCCGCGACCTGCGGCGGAGCGGAGTGGAAGCAGGGATTAGCCGGGACAGCCCAACCGCTTGCCTACGACTGGCGGCAGGCGTGGACACGTGTTGCCATGCGGCAGTACCGTCCCGACTCATTCCACGTCGGACATTTGCTGAACCCGTCCGCGCCAACGGCGGCACGATAAGGGGATCGACACGATGAGTCCTGGTGAGATCTTTCTGTGGGAGTTCATGGGCACCGCCATGCTCACCCTGCTCGGGTGCGGTGTGGTCGCGAACAACGTGCTTCGCAGGTCGCTCGGCCACAATGGAGGGTGGCTGCTGGTCAACTTCGGCTGGGGCTTCGCGGTCTTCGCCGGTGCCAGCATCGCCGCTCCCAGCGGTGCGCACATCAACCCCGCGGTGACACTGGGACTCGCGGTCAACGGGCAGGTCTCCTGGAGCCAGGTGCCCTTCTACATCGTCGCGCAGGTTCTCGGCGGCATCCTCGGCGCGCTGCTCTGCTGGGCGGCCTACAAGCTGCAGTTCGACACCCATGACGCCCCGGGCGAAACGCTGGGGATCTTCTCCACCGGACCGACCGTGCCGAGCGCGCCGTGGAACCTGGTCACCGAGATCATCGGCACCTTCGTGCTGGTCTTCTGGATCATCCAGAACCCGTCGGCGGAGGTCGGCCAGGCCGGCGTGCCGGAGTTCGGCAACGCCGCGCTGGGATACGCGGCGGTCACCTTCATCGTCATCGGCATCGGCAACTCGCTGGGCGGTCCCACCGGGTACGCGATCAACCCGGCGCGCGACCTCGGTCCTCGCATCGCCTACGCGTTGCTGCCGATCCGGGGCAAGGGCTCGGCCAACTGGGGTTACTCCTGGGTCCCGGTCGCGGGACCGATCGCAGGCGGTGTCCTGGCCGGTCTGCTGGCGCTCGCCCTGCCCGCGAGCTGACGTCGAAACTCCTCGGAAGGTAGATGGATATGGCTTCCTACGTCGCAGCAATCGACCAGGGCACCACCTCGACCCGGTGCATGATCTTCAACCACTCGGGCCGGGTCGTCGCCGTGGACCAGGTGGAGCACCGCCAGATCTTCCCGCGCGCGGGATGGGTCGAGCACGACCCGGAGGAGATCTGGAGCAACACCAGGCAGGTCTGCGCCGGCGCGCTGGCCAAGGCCGACCTGGTGACCTCCGAGATCGCCGCGGTCGGCATCACCAACCAGCGCGAGACGACCGTGGTGTGGGACCGCAAGACCGGCAAGCCGGTCTACAACGCCATCGTCTGGCAGGACACCAGGACCGACAGCATCGTCAACGAGCTCGCCGCCGACGGCGGGCAGAACCGCTACCACCGCAAGACCGGTCTGCCGCTGGCGACCTACTTCTCCGGCACCAAGATCCGCTGGATCCTGGACAACGTGGACGGTGTCCGCGCCCGTGCCGAGAAGGGCGAGCTGCTGTTCGGCAACATGGACACCTGGGTGCTGTGGAACTCCACGGGCGGTCCCGACGGCGGTCTGCACGTGACCGACCCGACCAACGCCTCGCGCACCCTGCTGATGGACCTGGAGACCCTGGACTGGGACACCGACATCTGCGCCGAGTTCGGCATCCCGACGTCGATGCTGCCGGAGATCCGCTCGTCGTCGGAGGTCTACGGGCACTTCCGCGAGCGCGGGGTGTTCGGCGGGCTGCCGATCGCGGGCATCCTCGGCGACCAGCAGGCCGCCACCTTCGGGCAGGCGTGCCTGTCGCCCGGTGAAGCCAAGAACACCTACGGCACCGGCAACTTCCTGCTGCTCAACACCGGCACCGAGCGGGTGCTCAGCGAGAACGGGCTGCTGACCACGGTCGGCTACAAGATCGGCGGCAACGACACCGTCTACTGCCTGGAGGGCTCGATCGCGGTCACCGGCTCGCTGGTGCAGTGGCTGCGCGACAACCTCGGGCTCATCGCCAGCGCGCCGGAGATCGAGCAGCTCGCGCGGACCGTCGACGACAACGGCGGCGCCTACTTCGTCCCGGCGTTCTCCGGGCTGTTCGCGCCGCACTGGCGATCCGACGCGCGCGGCGCGATCGTCGGCCTGACCCGGTTCGTCGACCGCGGGCACCTGGCCCGCGCGGTGCTGGAGGCCACGGCGTTCCAGACCCGCGAGGTGATCGAGGCGATGAACGCCGACTCCGGGGTGCCGCTGAAGTCGCTGAAGGTCGACGGCGGCATGGTCGGCAACGAACTGCTCATGCAGTTCCAGGCCGACATCCTCGGCGTGCCGGTGATCCGTCCGGTGGTCAGCGAGACGACGGCGCTCGGCGCCGCCTACGCGGCGGGCCTCGCCGTCGGCTTCTGGGGCAGCGAGGAGGACATCCGCTCCAACTGGGCCAAGGACAAGCAGTGGGACCCGCTCATGCCGGAGGAGAAGCGGGAAGCCGAGTACCGCCAGTGGCAGAAGGCCGTGACCAAGACCTTCGACTGGGTCGAGTGACCACCCGCTGACCGAGGGGGCTCCAACGCCACGTCCGGCGTTGGAGCCCCCTCGCTTTGGTGCCTTCGCGTCCGAAGCGGGCGGCGCCTGGACCCAGGACGGAAACGCCCGCTCGCTATACACCACCAACGGCGACATGGCTTTCGACGCGGATGCATTGGTCGCCGAGTTCCGCTCGTCGACGGCGGCTCTGCTGAAACGTCGAGCCCGTCGAGGAGCCACCTGTGGGAGCGCCGTCTACGGACGATCTGCCTTCCGGCGAGACACCGGCCAGGAAAGAGATCTGTCGGCCGCTGGCAACAGGGCCTATGAACACCCAGTAGTTCGACTGGGACGAGTGAAGTTGGTACCCCGGCTCTGGCGCCGGGATCAGCTTGGACGATCTCGGATTCTCCGAGTCCCTGCGCGGGATCTGCGCTCTCGCTCGGCGAAGCGGCGGGTCAGCGGAAGGCCGCTGACCCGCCTGCTGCCTCAGCGGGCGAAGGCGTCGCCGCCGGGGCCGCCCTTGCCGTCGCCACCGAAGCCGAAGCCGCCGTGGCCGAAGTCGCCGCCGTGGCCGCCGTGGCCGCCGTGGCCGAACGTGCCGCCGGCACCGGCGTTGCCGCCCCCACCGCCGCCGTTGCCGCCACCCTGGCCGCCACCGTTGCCGCCGCCGCCCGCGGTGGAGTTGTTGGTCTCACCGCCCCAATCCGCATGACGCGGGCCGAAGGCGAAGGCGAACGTCGTCAGCACGGTACGCGCCGGGAGCAGCTCGATCCGCTCGTTCTCGATCTCGGAAATGCTCATCACGTGAAACACCGTCCTTCTCGGGGTTTTGATCAGGTTGCGTTTCCGCGATCACTCTGGCCCGAGATCGTCGATCCAGCCGATCAAGTACCACCAACGTGTGTCACACGAAGGACATTCGCTCCAGAGGTGGCTCCGTGGGACAGCGGCGGCGCCCGCCCGGGCCGGTGCCCGGCCGGTCTGTTCGAGCCGAAAAGAAACGCCCCCGCATCCGACCGGCGAACCGGAAGGATGCGGGGGCGGTTGCTTGGACCCGGCCCTGGCGTGCCCTGGCCGGGCAGCGGGAAGGCTACCCCGCGGTGGCCCCGGAGTCCAGGGAGTCAACGCTCGTCCGGGTTCGGGAACCCGAGACGCCAACCCGCGACACGGACAGTGGCGCCGCTGTTACTTACCGCCGAGCAGAGCCGTGACGGGCGAGCCTTTGCCGCCGATAAGATCGCCGAGCGGACCCAAAGCCGCGGACGCGGGTGCCGCGCCCATGACGGTGAGTCCGGCAGTGGCCAACATCGCGAGGATCAGAGAACGCACGCGCATGGGACAACCCTTTCCAAGTGTCGATCACCGATTCCTGAGAAGTACCCGAGGTTTCGGGTCCTCGCCCGCTCGGTGCGCTGATCGACGGTCACACCTCCGGGTGGCTGACAGGCGACAGCAGGAGCGCCGCCCATTCGACGTCGACACCGGCGGCAGAGGTGATCACATCCGGGCGAAGCCCGGTGGGAGGACAGCCCGCCCGCACGCTTCGGCGGCATCGGCCGCCACAAGCGAGAACCTCATGTCAGCCAGGTAGCGGCCGCACGCCGCCTCGTCAGCGCGTGCGGGTCCGGCGAGCAGTGCCGATGCCATCGCGGTCGCCGCGCCGAGGACCACCGCGGCCATCGTCCACCTGAATCGGATCATTGCGAGGACTCCTTCCCTTTCCGGCGGACAGCGCCGAAAACTCCCGCACCGAAGTGCAGATCGAACGCCGCTCGCCCGCTGTCCGAGAGCCCGGTTTTCGTCCCTTCGACCGCTGAAGATCACCCGGCCACGCCACTCACCCGGTGACGGACGCACCACCGCCCCGAGCCGGAAACTGACGTGCCCCGCACCCGGAAGGCCAGGTGCGGGGCACGTCGCGGTCAGGTCCCCCTGTCACGGGTGCGGCAGCGTGCCCACCGTGACCGAGGAGCCGCTGCCGATCTCGGCGGGTCGCGCCAACGGGGTACCGCCCACCATCACGACGACCACGCAGCCCATCAGCGCGACGACCGCCAACGCCCAGGACACCACCACGCGAGGCATGTGAGCTTCTCCCCCTCTGCAGTTCTTGATCAACCCGTTCAGCTCGTCGCAGGAGGTGAACGGTTCGTTACCGCGGCACCAACCTTTTCCACCGCCGACGCGGCAGGACGAGCGACGAGGCCGGTCAGCGGAGCGCGTCGCGGGTGATGTCCGATGTGGTCGTGCGGCCGGTCAGCGCCATGGTCAGGTCGAACTCGGCCATCAGGTTCCGCACGACCTCCCGCGCGCCGTCCGCGCCCGCCAACGCGAGCCCGTAGACGTAGGGCCTGCCGACGAGGACCGCTCGAGCCCCGAGGGCCAGCGCCTTGAACGCGTCGGCGCCGCTGCGGATGCCGCTGTCGAACAGCACCGGGATGCGACCCCCGACGCGTTCGGCGATCCCCGGCAACGCGTCGATGGCACCGATGGCTCCGTCGACCTGTCGGCCGCCGTGGTTGGACACGATGATCCCGTCCACGCCGTGGTCCAGCGCCAGCGCCGCGTCGTCGGGGTGCTGGAGTCCCTTGAGGACGATCGGCAACGACGTCCGCTCGCGCAGCCAGGCGAGGTGCTCCCAGGTCAGCGCGGGCCGCGAGAAGACGTCCAGGAAGGTTTCGACCGCCGCGCGCGGCAACGGCGAAGTGAGGTTGCGCAGGAAACCGCCCGGATACCGCCGGGCGATCCCGGCCAGGGTCTTCAGCGCCGCGAGCCCGGGTTTCACCGGTGCGTCCTGCCGGGGACGGGACGCCCGCTCGGCGACCAGCTCGGCGAAGACCGGGTCGCTGAGGTACTGCGCGATGCCCATGGCCCGGCCGAACGGCAGCCACGCCAGATCCAGGTCCCGGGTGCGCCACCCGAGCAGGTCGGTGTCGAGGGTGACCACGATGGCCGCCGCCCCGGTCGCCTCGGCGCGCCGGACCAGGCTCGCCGCGAGCCCGTCGTCACCGGGCCAGTAGAGCTGGTACCAGCGGACCGTCTCGGCCAGCGCCACCGCGGTCTCCTCCATCGGCACCGAGCCCTGCGTGGAGATCACCATCGGCACGCCCAGCTCGCGGGCCGCCGCCGCGACCGCGAGGTCGGCCTCCTGGTGGGCCATCTCCAGCACCCCGACCGGAGCGAAGAGGAACGGCGACGGCAGCCGCGCGCCGAAGAGCTCGACGCCGGTGTCGCGGTCCTCGACGTCGCGCAGCATGCGCGGCACGATCTCCCACCGGTCGAGCGCGGACCGGTTCGCGTGCGCGGTCCGCTCCCTGCCCGCCGACCCCGCGACGTAGGCCCACGCGGTCCGGCTCATCCGGCGGCGTGCGGCGGCTTCCAGGGCGTCGGGCGACACGGGCACGCGGGGCGTGCGGCCGAAGAGGCCCGCGCGGTAGATCTGCGCCTGGACGGCGCGTCCGAAGGATTCGCCAGCGGTCACGGGGTCCTCCGAACGATCGCCGGTCAACGTCGTGGGGCCGTAAGTTACCGGCCGGTTGGCGGCAGTGGAAGCAGCGGAAGCAGCCGCGCGCCGAAGACCCCGGGCCAGCACCCGCGCGTGGGCCCTGACCCGGGGAGCACTTCCGGCTCAGGGGCGCGACGTCAGCTCTTCGATGGTGTTCTCGACCATCTGCCGGGTGTGCCCCAGTTCGTGGCTCTGCAGCGAATCCCGCAACGCCGCCAGGTCGCGCTCGGTCTCCGGGCGCGGACGCCCCAGCTTGTCGAGGCTCTTGAGCAGTCCGAGCTGCGCCAGCGCCTCACCGCGGGGTTCGCCGATGGCGCGGAACTTCTCGCGCGCGTCCCGGTAGGTGCGCGAGGCCTCCCCGTACCAGCTCGCGCGGAACAGCACGTTGCCGCGCATCTTGCGGTTGTAGGCCAGCGCGCTGGAGAGGTCCATCTGCCTGCACGTCTGCTCGGCCTGCGAGAGCAGCAGCAACGCCTGGTCGTGGTCACCGCGCAGCGACGACACGTCGGCCAGGCCGCGCAGCGCCCACGCGTGCCCCCGCTCGTCGCCGGACTCCTCGGCGGTGCGGGCGGCCTCCTCGAAGCGGTTCCAGGCGGAGTCGAGATCACCGGCGAAGCGGTCGATCTGCGCCAGCCCTTCCAGCGCCCACACGATGTGGCGGGACTCGCCGCGCTTGCGCGCCTCGGCCAGCACGTGTTCGTGCAGCACCCGCGCTTCCTCGTGGTCGCCCCTGATCCGCAGCGTCTCGGCGATCCCGGCGAAGGTGTAGCCGTAGGCGACGATGTCGCCGGCCTGCTCGGCGAGGTCGCGGCCCGCCTTCAGCCAGCGCACCGCGACGTTGAGCTTGCCGCACTGGCGCGCCAGCGTGCCGCCGCTCCACAGCGCCCACGCCATCGCGCCCTGCGCCGACACGCTCTTGGCGGCGTGGTAGCTCGCCCGCCACGCGGCGTCGGCCTCGTCGAGCCTGCCGAGCCGGCGGCACGCCTCGGCGACGCCGAGCCTCGCCTGAGCCAGCTCCAGCGGCGTGCCATCGGCCTCGGCGCGGCTTTCCCGCTCCCGCGCGGCGGCGAGGACGTCCTCGTACGCCGTGTTGACCGACAGTTCCCAGAGCGCCCCCTGGTACTCCGGTGCGAACGCCTTGCCGTACATCCGAGCCACCTTCGCGATCAGCACCTCGGTCGAGGACCCCGCCTCGACCCTTGCCGGACCGCCGGTGCTCCGCTGTCCCCTGAGCCCGGAGCACCGGCGGCACCGAACCCCCGATGACCTCACGCTATGCGGGTAGGGCGAATGTTCGGATCGGCCGAATTGGCAGCGCAAGATCGATCGAACGGTCAGGAAGGCAGGCCACGGCTCGTACTTTCGGCCTACGTCAGGACTGGCCGAAGCTCCGGCCTATCGTGGATGCCACGAAGCCTGGTGCGGCTCTGCGGGGAGGAGGTTCCCATGCCACCGGTTCCGGTGCTGGTCTACGACGGTGACTGCGGTTTCTGCACGCGCAGCGCGCGACTGGTGGAGCGGTTGCCCGTGCGGGTGCGGCTCGTCCCGTGGCAGGAGGCCGACCTCGCGGCGCTGCGGATCACCGAGGACCGCGCCCGGCACGAGATCGTCTGGGTCGACACCTCGGGGCGTCGGTTCGGCGGAGCGGCCGCCGTCGCCGAGCTGCTGAAGCACTGCCGGCGCCCGTGGCCGGTGCTCGGCCATCTGATGTCGCTGCCGGTGTTGCGTTCGCTGGCGCACTTGGCGTACCGGTGGGTCGCGGCGAACCGGTACCGGCTGCCGGGTGCGACGCCCGCCTGCCGGCTGCCGGCGCACCAGCGACCGGGCGCGACCGCGCCCTGACGTAGCGGTCGCGGGAACGAGCCCCAGCCGAACGGCCTGAGGTACAGGTTCCCCAGCAGCATCGGCGCGGTGATCACCGCATCACAACGGCTTCTCCCGTCGCCGTGCCGGAACTCGACCAGTCACCGTCAGTCGAGGTCGTCGTGGCGCATGAGCTGGCGGCACGCCTCGGTCAGCGACCCCGACAGCGACGGGTACACCGAGAACGTGGCGGCCAGGTTGTCCACGGTGATCTGGTTCTGCACCGCCATCGCGATCGGCAGGATCAGCTCGCTGGCGTTGGGCGCGACCACCACGCCGCCGACGACCACACCGGTCTGCGGGCGGCAGAACACCTTGAGGAAACCGCGGCGCAGGCCCTCCATCTTGGCCCGCGGGTTGGTCGCCAGCGGCATCATCACGGTCCGCGCGGGCACCTCGCCGCTGTCGATCGCCTGCTGGCTGATGCCGACGGTGGCGATCTCGGGGTGGGTGAACACGTTCGCCGCGACGGTCTTGAGCTTGATCGGGGTGACGCCCTCGCCCAGCGCGTGCCACATCGCGATCCGCCCCTGCATCGCCGCGACCGAGGCCAGCAGCAGGACGCCGGTGCAGTCACCGGCCGCGTAGACGCCGGGGACGCTGGTGCGCGACACCCGGTCCACCGGGATGTAGCCGCCGCGGTCCGGCTCGATGCCGATGCGCTCCAGTCCGATGTCGGCGGTGTTGGGCACCGAACCGACCGTCATCAGCGCGTGGCCGGCCTCGACCTGGCGGCCGTCGGCGAGGTGGATCAGCACGCCGGTGTCGGTGCGCTCCACCTTCTCGGCCCGGGCGTGCTTGACGACCTCGGTGCCGCGCTCGGCGAAGACCTCCTCGAGCACGGCGGCGGCGTCGGCGTCCTCGTGCGGCAGCACCCGGTCGCGGCTGGAGATCATGGTGACCTTCACGCCCATCTCGGTGTAGGCCGAGGCGAACTCCACACCGGTGACACCGGAGCCGATGACGGCCAGGTGCTCGGGCAGTTCGGGCAGGTCGTAGAGCTGGCGCCAGGTGAGGATGCGCTTGCCGTCGGGTTCGGCGCCCTTGAGGATGCGCGGCGTGGCGCCGGTGGCGATCAGCACGACGTCGGCGAGCAGCTCCTCGAAGCCGCCGTCGGCGAGGTCGACGCCCACGTGGTGCTGCGCCATGCCCTTGGTCGGGCTGGTGAAGCGCGCACGCCCGGTGAGGACCCGCACGCCCTCCCGGCGGACCCGGGACCGGACGTCCGCGGACTGCGCGAGCGCGAGGCCCTTGACCCGGCCGTGGACCACCGCGACGTCGACGTCGGTGTCCTCGCTGCGGCTGCGGATGCCCAGCTCGCGGGCGTCGCGGGCGGAGGAGCGCGCACCTGAGGAGGCGATGAAGGTCTTCGACGGCACGCAGTCGTAAAGCACGCAGGCTCCCCCGAGACCTTCCGGCTCGATCAGCGTCACCTCCGCCGCGTTCTGCGCGGCGACCAGAGCCGCCTCGTAGCCCGCCGGGCCGCCTCCCATGATCACGATGCGGGTCACTGTGCGATTCCTCCCCGGTCCGCCTGCCTTGTGGGCGCCGACCTCACCGTACGCTGCGCCGAGATCGGTCATTCCGGGTGGTGCCACCGCTTCGGGTGAGCCTCACCACGTCGCCCTGGCCGCCGGAAGTCCCCAGGTACGGGCCGCGCGCGGGCCGTACGGGCGAACGCCGCGCGGCTTCCGGGACCGCTCGTCGCACTGCCGTACACCCCTTCGTGATGTGGTCCACTCCGACAGGTGGCCCGTCGATCGCTACCCTGTGGGGCGTGCCGCTGTACGCCGCGTACGGGTCCAACATGGATCCGGCCCAGATGATGGAGCGAGCCCCGCATTCCCCGATGGCGGGAACGGGCTGGCTGATGGACTGGCGGCTGACCTTCGGCGGTGAGGACTACGGCTGGGAAGGCGCGCTGGCCACGATCGTCGAGGCCCCCGGCTCCCAGGTGTTCACCGTCCTGTACGACGTCAGCCCCGAGGACGAACGGCAGCTCGACCGCTGGGAAGGCGCCGAGCTGGGGATGCACAAGAAGCTGCGGCTGCGGGTCCACACCCTGGACGGCCCGGTCCTGGCGTGGCTGTACGTGCTCGACGCCTACGAAGGCGGCCTGCCCTCGGCGCGCTACCTCGGCGTGATGGCCGACGCGGCCGAAGCGGCCGGGGCTCCGTCGGACTACGTGGAGAAGCTGCGCACGCGTCCGTGCGGCAACATCGGTCCCTGATCCGGCCGGTCCCTGACCCGGTCGGCTCCTGAGCCGGGCTCGCGCGACGTGATGTCCGCGCCGGACATCACACCCGCCGTGTGATAATCACTCGTGCCAGAGATCGCCGGGTGAGGGGTGCGCGTGGCCGACGCAGGCATGCCGGTGAACCAGCTCCAGCGCCGGGAGCAGATCCGCCGCGAGGTGCTGGACAGCGGCTACGTGAAGATCGAACAGCTCGCCGCCGAGCACGGCGTCAGCGGGATGACCATCCACCGCGACCTGGACGTACTCGAACAGCAGGGCTGGCTGCGCAAGGTGCGCGGTGGCGCGACGTCGACCCCGACGGCCGTGCTGGAAACCTCGCTGCGCGCGCGCATGACCGACGCCGCCGAGGCCAAGGCGAGCATCGCCGCCCACGCCCTGCAACACGTCTCCCCAGGCCAGGTCGTCGCGTTGGACGACAGCACGAGCGCGCTGGCCGTGGCGAACCGCCTCACCTCGCTGGGGCCGCTGACGGTGGTGACCAACTTCCTGCCGGTGATCAGCCTGCTCGGCGGTGAGCCCGGGCTGCAAGTGATCGGCCTCGGCGGGGACTACCGCCCCGACTACGACGCCTTCCTCGGGCTGCACGCGGCGGACATGGCGCTGACCATGCGGTCCGACGTGCTGTTCATGTCGACGACGGCGGTCGTCGAAGGGCACTGCCTGCACCGGTCGCAGGAGACGATCCAAGTCAAGCGGGCGCTGATGCGGACCACCGCGAAGCGGGTGCTGCTGCTCGACCACTCGAAATTCGAACGCCGCGCCGTCCACGAACTGGCGCCGCTGACCGACTTCGACGTCGTCATCGTGGACGCCGACACCCCGGAGGCCACCATCGAGGACCTGCGCCTGGCGGACGTCCCGGTGGAGGTCGCCGAAGGCTGACCGGTACGGCAGACGGGCCGGGCCCCTCGACGCTCCCTGATCCGTGATCACGGGTTCCCGGGCAGGCGGCGTCCAGCCTTCTCGGCGCACCGGACCGCCTGGGCGTCCAGCGGTCCGTGCACCCGCCCGCGGACGGGACCGCCCAGGTCAGTCAGAGCCAGCCGCGCTCGCGCAGTTCGGCCAGGAAGCGCTGGTAGGACGTTTCCAGCGCGGGGACCTCGGCTGCTTCCGGCTCCACGACCTCGCCCGTCGGGACCATCGCCGCCGCGGCGCGGCTGAGGTCCGGGTGGACAGATCCGGCGGCCGCGAGCAGGGCCGCACCCAGGGCCGTTCCGGCCTCCTGCATGCGCATCACCGGCCGGTCCAGCACCGACGCCCGGATCCGGCACCACGCGAGGCTGCGCGCTCCGCCGCCCGCGGTGCGCATCGGTCCCTCTGCCGGTGCGCCCAGCTCGGCGAGGCGCTCCACCGCCAGCCGTTCGCAGAAGGCGACCCCCTCGAGCCTGGAGCGGTACTCGTCGACCCGGTCCGCGGGCTCGCCGAGCACGAAACCGCGCGCACCCTCGGCCAGGAACGGGAACCGCTCGCCCTCGCCCCGCAGCGGGTAGTTCACCGCACCCGAGGGCCCGCGCTCGGTGGCGGCCTCGTCGAGCGACCGCAGCTCCGCGACGTCCACATCGGACAGCGCCGATCCGCCAACGTTGGCGGCTCCGCCCGGCAGCCACACGCCGTCCGGGTGCAGGTGGCTGTAGACCGCTCCGGCCGGGTCGCGCACGAGTTCCTTGGACACGCCCTTGAGCACGAGGGTCGTGCCCAGCACGGTCACGAACTGCCCGACGTCCACCGCACCGCAGGCGAGCTGACCGGCGCAGCCGTCGGTCATGCCCGCCCGGACCTCGCAGCCGACCGGCAGGCCGGTCAGCTCGGCGGCCCGCGCGCCGACCGCGCCGAGCACGGTCGTCGGCCGCACGACCTCGGGCAGCAGCGCCGCGGGAACTCCGAGCGCGTCGAAGACCTCCGATGCCCATTCACCGGCCACGGCGTCGTAGCCGCTCTTGAGCGCGTGGCTGGAGTCCGTGGCGACCGGGCGCCCGACGAGCTTCCACCCGATCACGTCGGGCGTGTGGCAGGCGAGCACCGCATCGTCCGGGGCGTCCGACGCCAGCCGCGCGATGCGCGCGAGCCCGGATCCCGCTGACGGCCGGATGCCGATCCGGTCCCACCGCCGGGCGCCGGCCTCGGCCGCCGTCAGCGCCTCCGCACCTGCCCGCCGGTCGTCGTACATCAGCGCCGGGGTGACCGGGTCGCCGTGCCGGTCGACGAGCACGACGGTGCCCGAGGTGGCCGAGACCGCGAGCGCGGCGATCCCGGACGACCGCTCCCCGAGCGCGGCGGTGCACTCGCGGAGGCTGTCGCGGACCGCGGGCCACCACGTCGAAGCGTCCTGTTCGGAACGGCCGCCCGGCGAGCGCACCGGCTGCGGCAGCGGGCGTGACGCCGACGCGACCAGCTCGCCCGACGGGTCGTGCACCTGCACGCGGACGTTCGCCGTCGCGACGTCCACGCCCGCGACGAGCTCGCCCATCACCGCGCCTCCTGCAACCGCTCGAGCGCGGCGGGCAGGTCGGCCATCGTGAACATCGAGACGTCGGGTTCGGCGAGCTGCTCGGGCGTCGGCTCCGGCGGCGCCTCGCCGCGCACCACCCACACGGTTCGCAGGCCGAGCCGCCGGGCGCCGCGGACGTCGGTGTCGAGCCGGTTGCCCACGTGCACCGCGCGGCTCGCGTCGACGCCCGCCGCGTCGAGGGCGTGCCGGAAGATCGCGGGATCGGGCTTGGCGGCACCGACGACCTCGGAGATCGCCCAGTGGTCGATGAAGCCGGCGACCCCGTCCCTGCGCAGCGCGTCGACGACCACCGCCCGCTGGTTGGCCACGACCGCGAGCGCGTACCTGCCGGAAAGCTCGCGCAGCACCGGGAGCACGTCGGGGTGCAGCGCGGACGGCGGGTAGACCCAGTAGGCGTCGGCGAGGTCGGACAGCCGCTGCCGGTCGCCGGGCTCCAGGAACCGTTCGGCGACGGCCGTGCGAAGCGAGCCGCTCTGCGCCTGCCTGCGCTCGTCGTAGACCCGCTGGAACTCGTCCTCGGTGACCTCGCCGCCGCGCTCGGCCACCAGTTCGCGGGTGGCGCGCCACAGCGCGTCGCGGTAGGTCGCGTCGTCGTAGATCGGTCCGCCGACGTCGAGCAGCACGAGCTCGATCGGCGCGCCTCGCCCGGCGTCCTGACCGGCGATGCCCGCGTTGACCTGCGGTGAAGCTTGGTCCGGCACAGTGCGTCCTCCTCGCTGGGCCGACTCGCGCCTGTCGAGCGCAACGGCCTTCATCTCAACCCTACCGCTAGATTTAACATAACTCTTGCCATTTATAACACCTCCTGCTGTGATGTTTGTGCTTCGAGGCGTCGGGGCAAGTCCGATGCCCGAGCGGCCACCAGGGAGGAGCGGTCGTGATCACGATCGGCATCGACGCCGGCACGTCCGTCGTGAAGGCCGTCGCCTACGCCGACGACGGCGCGGAGCTGGCCGTCGTCCGGCGGCCGACCAGGGTCGTGCACCCCGAACCGGGGTGGGCCGAACAGGACATGGACGAGGTGTGGGAAGCCGTCGCGACCACGGTCGCCGAACTCGTCTCCTCTGTCGGGCAGGACGTGCGCGCGGTGGCCGTGACCGCGCAGGGCGACGGGTGCTGGCTGGTCGACGCCGACGGCCGGCCGGTCGGGCCCGCGATGCTGTGGAACGACGCCCGAGCCGCGGGCACGGCTGCCCGCTGGGCGCGCAGCGGGATCCTTGACGAGCTGTTCGAGATCAACGGCTCGGTCGGCTTCGCGGGACTGCCGCACGCGCAGCTCACCTGGCTCGCCGAACACGCACCCGAACGGCTCGCCTCGGCGTCGAAGGTCCTGACGTGCGGCGGATGGCTCTACCGGTGCCTGACCGACCGGCTCGCGCAGGACGTCTCCGAGGCGTCGAACCCGTTCCTGGACGCCCGTAGCGGCGAGTACTCCGACGCGGTGCTGAGCAAGCTCGGACTCGACTGGGCGCGGGAGCTGCTGCCGGAGGTCGTGGACGGCGAGCAGCGCGTCGCACCGCTCACCGAAGCCTCCGGACGCCGCCTGGGCGTCCCCGCCGGAACGCCGGTGGTGCTGGCCGCCTACGACGTCATCTCGACCGCCATCGGCGCAGGAACCACCAAGCCCGGGCAGGCGTGCACGATCCTGGGCACCACGGTGTGCACCGAGGTGCTCAGCGACAGCCCGCGCCTCGAGCGCAGCCCGGTGGGCATGTCGCTGCGCACGCCGATGCCGCAGCGCTGGATGCTCGCCTACGCGACCCTGGCCGGCACCGAGGTCGTCGAGTGGACCTGCCGCATGCTGGGGCTGCCGAACCCCGAGAACCTCACCGCGCTCGCCGAGAACGCGGAGCCCGGCAGCAGGGGCCTGCTGATGCTGCCCTACCTCTCGCCGGGCGGAGAACGGGCACCGTTCTACGACCCGCGTGCGCGGGGCAGCCTGCACGGGCTGAGCCTGGAGCACGGCCCGGCGGAGATCGCCCGAGCGTGCCTCGAGGGCCTGGCCCTGGTCATCAGGGAATGCCTGGAAGCCAGCACGGCCACCCCCACGGAGCTGCGGCTCACCGGTGGCGGTTCGGCGAACCCGCTCTGGCGCCAGGTCATCGCGGACGCGACCGGACTGCCCGTGGTGCGGACCTCCGACGCGCAGGCCGGAGCGCGCGGTGCGACGGTCACCGCCCACGCGGTGCTGGAAGGACGAACCATCCCCGACGTCGCCGCCGACCTGGTCGGCACCGCCGCCCCGATGGACCCGCTCCCGGCGAACCGCCCCCGCTACGACGACGCCTACGCCCGGTTCCTCGCCGCCCGCAACGCCGCCCAGACAGCGCACTGGTTCCGCCCAGCGGACTGACGCGGGGCCCAGACGCGGCAGCGCCTGGTGGCAGCGGCGGGCCCGCTCCGCCCGCGGAGCGGGGCGGCGCGGCGCGGGAGCGGCGCTCCCGCAGCGGAGCGAGCGGGGCGGGGCGGGAGCGGGAGCGGCGCGGGAGCGGCGCGGGAGCGGCGCGGGAGCGGAGCGGGAGCGGAGCGGGAGCGGAGCGGGAACGGAGCGGGAACGGAGCGGGAACGGAGCGGGAACGGAGCGGGAACGGAGCGGGAACGGAGCGGGAACGGAGCGGGAGCGGGAGCGGGAGCGGGAGCGGGAGCGGAGCGGGAGCGGGAGCGGGAGCGGCGCGGAGCGGGAGCGGGAGCGGGAGCGGCGCGGAGCGGGAGCGACGCGGAGCGAGCGGGGCGGGGCGAGCGGCGCTGGGCGGCAGCGACGGGGAGCGCGGAGCAGAGCCATCGAGCGGTGCGAGGTGGTAGCGCCGGGGCGGAGGGAGCGGCGGTCGAGCAGGAGCGGGCGGCGCGAGCCCGGGACAGCGCGGAGCACGACGGGGCGAGCCGAAAGCAGGACGAGCCGAGCGGGCCGAAGCGAGGCTGTCATACCTGGACAACCTGGCCGAAGTAGCCACCCACGCCAGCTTCCGGCACGGCGACGACTCCGGCCCGGTGGCGACTTCCGGTGCTGACGGCCCCGGCACAAACACGACTCCAGCCCCGTCGCGACTTCCGGCACGGCGGCGGCTCCGCAGGTAGCGGCTCCGATGTCGTGCAGTCCGGCCGACGAGTCTGGGAGAGGCGAGCCCGGCGAGTTTCGACTCCCACAGCAGCAACCCTGGTAGCCAGCACGTCCGGGGGTGACAGCCCGGACATGGCGAGCCAGCGTGGCGGCCAGCCCGGCAGCCAACAGCGCGGGCATGTGACGACTCCAGAGGTACGACGACGAGCCCGGTAGGCGGCAACCCCGCAGCGCAAACTCCATCGGTGGCACCCCGCAAGCGCCGACCCTCGGCGACCGGAGGCCAGCTCTTCGGCGGTGACCTTCGGGGGCTCGCGCGGTTCGCGGTAGGAACGCAGCCACCACGCGGCCCAGAACAGCGCCAGCGCACCGACCACGACGACCGCGACCCGCCAGCCCTGCCACGCCAGCCCTGCCACGCCAGCCCTGCCACGCCAGCGCCGACCGCCAGCAGGCGGCACCGGCGCGTGGATTACCCGGTGGGTGTCCACCTGTGCGCGCTGACAGGTGGAGCGCACCGGTAGACGGAGTGCACCGGTAGGCGGAGTGCACCGGTAGGGCTCGTCGCGACGGGTTCAGGACGCCATGGCGAGCCCTCCTTGCTGCGGAGGGAGGCGGCGGCCGGGTGACTCGGTCCACGCCAGTTCGAGTAGTGCGGCGGCTTGTCGGGTGCCTCGGCGGTCGCGGCGTCGGGCCAGGCGTTGCTCGACCAGGGCGCGGAAATGCGGTCCGCGCTCGCCGAGGTCGGCGAGTGACTGCTCCAGGCAGGCCAGGGCCATGCGTTGCGGACCTGTGCAGAGCAGGTCCGCGATCGCGACGTCGAGCGCGTGGACGCGCAGGCCGTCCAGTTCGACCACGTCTTTTTCGCGGATCCATGCCTGGTGGAACGTCAGTCCCGGGACGGAGCGCTTCTCCCGGTAGTACGGGATCGTGACGTGGACGACCGGTCCGGCCGCCGCCTCGCAGCCGTGCATGGCAGCGGCCGTCGGACCCGACAGCACCCCGGCCGGCCCCGCACGGAGGAGAGCAGCGCGTGCTCGGGTGCACGGATCGCCTTCGAGCGCGGCTGGAAGCACGACACCGGGCCACGGCTCGACGAGCCGCCGGTCTTCGAGTGCGGCCGCGAGTTCGTCGCCACCGAGCAACTGCTCGGCGTCCGCACGCAACATCGCGCGGTGGAGCTGGGCGGGAGCGCACCTCGCTGCGGAGGATGTTCCGGAAGCGCTTTCAGGACTGGGCTTCGGCCTGGAACCGGGGTCGGGAGATGGCCCGGAGTCGGGAGCCGAGTGGGCCTCCGCGCCGAGCCCGGGGCAGTCTGACTCGGAATCCGCACCGTCGGGATTGGACGGTGAACCGGTTCCGGACTGCTGCCCTGAGTCTTTAGGGCTGTCATGGCAATCCAGAAGACTCGCGGATGCCGCGCTGCCAATCCCCTGTCCAATCCGGACAGACAGATCAGTGGGCAGTGGCTCCACCGGGCGGTGGGCCGACGGACGTGCTGACGGGTCGGCAGCATGGCCGACGGCGCGGCCAGCAGCATGGCCACCGGCGCGGTCGGTGGGACGGTCGGCGAAGGCTTCGGGGTGAGCGGTGTTCGAGCGCATACATAAAAGAGGCCCGAACACCGCCTGTGGATTCACCTCGTTCGGGTGAAGCCAGCCCCGCGCTGGGACGAACGCGACGGCGTCAGTTCTCCAGAGCCCGCAGGGCCGTTCCCACCATGGCCCGGACTCCGACCAGCAGGGCGCGCTCGTCGAGCTCGAAGGTCGGCTGGTGCAGGTCCTTGGGCCGCACGACGTTCGAGTGCACGCCGAGCCGGGCGAACGAGCCGGGCACGTGCTCCAGGTACCAGCCGAAGTCCTCACCTCCGGAGGACTGCGGGGTCCCGGTCAGGGCCTGCTCGCCGAGGGCGGCGGTGATGCCCTCGCGCATGATCTCGGTGCTCGCCGCGTCGTTGACGACCGGCGGCACACCGCGGCGGTGGTGCAGGTCGAACCCGACGCCCAGCGGCGCCAGCAGGCTGTGCACGAGCTCGTGGATCAGCGGTTCCAGCTCCGCCCAGGTGTCCCGGTCGCCGGTGCGCAGGGTGCCCGTGAGCACGCCGTCCTGCGGAATGGCGTTGGCGGCCTCGCCCGCGTGCACCGCGCCCCACGCCAGCACGGTGCCGGTGCGCGGGTCGATCCGGCGCGACAGCAGGGTCGGCAGGCCGGTGATGACCGTGCCGAGCGCGTGCACCAGGTCGGCGGTCAGGTGCGGCCGGGAGGTGTGCCCGCCCGGCGAGGTCAGCCGCAGCTCGATGAGGTCGCTCGCCGAGGTGATCGGGCCCACCCGGGTGCCGATCCTGCCGACCGGCAGGCGCGGGTCGCAGTGCAGGCCGTAGATGCTGTCCACGCCTTCCAGGCCGCCGGCGTTGAGCACGTCGAGGGCCCCGCCGGGCATGACCTCCTCCGCGGGCTGGAAGATCAGCCGCACCCGCCCGGGCAGCTCCGGCGCCTCGGCCAGCGCCGACGCCGCGCCGAGCAGGATCGTGGTGTGCGCGTCGTGCCCGCAGGCGTGCGCGACACCATCCACTGTGGAGGAATACGGCAGGCCGGTCGCCTCGGTCAGCGGCAGGGCGTCGATGTCGGCGCGCAGCGCGACGGTGCGCTCGGCGGTGTCGGGGCCGATGTCGCAGATGAGCCCGGTGCCGACGGGCAGCAGCTTGGGGTTGAGGCCGGCGCGGGCGAGCCGGTCGGAGAGGAAGGCCGTGGTCCGGTGCTCGGCGCGGGAGAGCTCGGGGTGGGCGTGGATGTGCCGGCGCCACGCGACCACCCGGTGCGCGTTGTCCTCGATCCAGGCGTCCAGCCAGGCCGGTCCGTGCCCCGCACCGATGTCCTCAACCGCGGATTCCACACTGGACCCCACGGTGGACATGGTGCTGCCGATGCCGGTGGTCGGCCCGTCGAGCACCGCGACCCGCTCGGCGGTGTCCCAGCCGTCCCCCGGCACCGCGGGACGCCCGTTCGGGAACTGCCCTGGATCCGAATCCACTACCGTCACGCCACGCCTCCCGACGCGAAGAACTCTTCTGTTGAAGCACCCGGCCGCCCCTGCACCGCGGCCAGCAACCGGACCCGCTGGTCCGGGTCGGTCGCGGCGGCCACGGCGGTCCACGCCATCGCCACCGCCGCGTCGACCACCGCGCGGTCGGCCGAGGGCGACGCGCAGGCCGCGGCGAACTCCGCCTGGTGGTTGACCGCCGAACCGCAGTCCACCGCGATCATCGGATGGATCGCGGGCAGCCGCCTGGTGACGTTGCCCATGTCGGTGCTGCCGATGACGCGGTCCCGTTCCGCGGACCGGTCGAGCGGTTCGCGCCCGAGTTCGGTGATCGCCGCCCGGTACGCCTCCGACAGCCATTCGTCGGTGTCCAGCTCGGCGTACACCGGCGACACCTGCACGACCTCGGCGGTGCACCCGGTCGCGGTCGCACCCGCCTCGAAGCAGGCTCGAATGCGGTTCTCCAAGCGCTGCAAGGAGTGCGATTCGGCGGCACGCAGGTTGTAGACCGCCGCGGTGGCCGCGGGCACGATGTTCGGCGCCGCGCCACCTGCGGTAACGATACCGTGCACCATCTGCCGCGGCTCGAGGTGCTGGCGCAGCAGGCCGATGGCGACCTGGGCGACGGTGATCGCGTCGGCGGCGTTGACGCCCAGGTCCGGGGCCGCCGCGGCGTGCGCCGCCCGGCCCGAGTAGCGGACCTCGAGGTCGGTGATCGCCAGCGAACCCGGTCGGCACACCTCCTCGGGGCCGGGGTGCACCATCATGGCCAGCGCCACGTCGTCGAACACGCCGCGCTCCAGCATCAGCACCTTGCCGCCGCCGGTCTCCTCGGCCGGGGTGCCGATCAGCCGGACGGTGATGCCGAGGTCGTCGGCGACCGCGGCCAGCGCGAGGGCCGCTCCGGCGCCGGCTGCCGCGATGATGTTGTGCCCGCAGGCGTGACCGACCTCCGGCAGCGCGTCGTACTCGGCGCACACCCCGACGACCAGGTCTCCGGTGCCGTACTCGGCGACGAACGCGGTGTCCAGGCCGGCCACCGGAAGTCGCAGGTCGAAGCCGTGCGAGCGCATCAGCTCGGCGATCTTGGCGGCGCTGCGGTGCTCGGCGAACGCGAGCTCGGGCTCGGCGTGGATGGAGCGCGAGAGCGCCGTCAGCTCCTGCTCGGCGCGCTGCACGGTGCGATGGCAGGTGGCGCGCAACGAGTCGGTACGAGCGTCATCTCGGTGGTTGGGACCAGTACTCATTTGCGGCCCATCCTGCACGACGGGAACGCTTCGCGCGGGGTCGACCACGTCCTGAGAAGCCCACCGGTACGGGTCCTGCGGCGAGCGGCCGAAAACGATTCGGCGCGACTGAAGAAAGCATCCGGACGGCAGGGTGTGGGTCGGCACCGGTCGGGGGGCTTCCCGGTGCCGACCCACGTCTGTGGGGGCTCATGCCCCAGCTACTCGCACGTTGTTCGCGGAGCAGGCCGACGGGTTCGCCAGCCGCTCACGCTCGGTTGTGAAAATCCCACAGGTTCGCCGCCAGGTCTAGTCCATGCCGGAAATCTTCCGAAAGAATGTCGTGAAAACAGACCGCTCGGACTCTTTTCGCCGTTTCACTTCTTCTTCCACTGCACGAAGAACACCGGCTTGCCGCGCACTTTCCGGGAGACGAAGACCAGGCCGAGGATGACCGCTCCGGTCACGCCGATCGCCAGGCGCTGGCGTTCCGGCAGCTGCTGGGGGCCCTGCTGTCCCGGTTGCTGGGCCGGGCCCGGCGGCGGGGCGGGAGCCTGGGCGAGGACGGCATGGCCTGCGGGAACGGCGTGGCCCGCGTCGGCAGCGACCGCCGAAGGCGCCAGGACGAAGAGGCAGCCGATCACGAGGACTGCGAGCGCATGGGCTGTCCGCGACATGATGGCAGCACACCCTTCCCCAAGCACAGCGTTGCCGGGTCACCCCGACGTGGTCACCCTTACCGGTTCATTTGATCATATGCGGGCGCGCCCGTAACTCGATGCGTCCGACTTACCCCGGAACGTCGCAGTGGCCGGCGGGCAGCATCTCGCCCGCACGTGCCGCCTGGCCCCCACCAAGGCCCGACCATGATGGCGTGTGCCGGACGGAAGGCCGCACAAGGGTCGGTGACGAACATCCGGTGCCGAACACCGCCGGGCGTCCGGGTCCGGTCACAGGCCGGCGAGGTCGGCGACGACCCGTGCGCAGTCCATCACCTCGGCGCCGTCCTCGGCCTCGCCGTGCTCGACGCACCACAGGGCCGTCTCGACCTGGCGGGCGACCGACCACGCCTGCAGGCGCCGGACGTCCTCGCCGAGGACGTCGGCCACCAACGCGAACCGCTCCTTGAGCAGCAGGTCGGGGTCGTCGTGCTCGAAGGGGTCGTCGATCTGCTCCAGCAGCGGCCACGGGTCGTAGGCCGGGTCGCCGATCATCGGCTTGGGGTCGATCGCCAGCCAGCCGCCGTCGCGGTGCGCGGCCAGCAGGTTGCCCGGGTTGAAGTCGCCGTGCACGACGACCTCGCGTTCGGCCGTGCGCGGCAGCTCGCGCAGCAGGCCCGCTCCCAGCGCGACCAGTCCCGGGTCGACGGCGGGCCGGTGCCGCCGCATGCGGTCCTCCACCTCGTCGGCCCACTCGGCGGCGACGTCTGTGACCCGTTCGAACCCCGAATCCGCGGCCGGCGGGCGCCAGAGCTCGCGCAGGGCACTCGCGGCGGTGGTCAACAGCTCCTCCGGCACGCCGTCGTGCTCGGCCAGCTCGGTGCCGGGCTCGCAGCGCTCCACCAGCAGCGCGGAGAGGTCCGGGGCGTGGTGGAGCAGGCGCACCGCGCCGACGCCGTCCCACAGGCGCAGGGCTTGCGCCTCCCCCTCCATCTCGCGGTGCGGCCAGGTGATCTTCAGGACGGCGAGGGTGCCGTCCGGCGGCGACGCGGGAGCGACCCACGAGCAGCTCCCGCCATGGACGGGGTCGCCGAGGTCGAGCGACCAGCGGTCGCGCAGCTCCGCGATCATCCCGGGCAGGCGGGTCAGCCACTCGCGCTGCGAGTCGTCGTGCCGCATCTCGGCGAAGATCGGGAGGTCGGGCGGCAGGAGGTCGTCCACCGTGCCGAGTCTGCCCGAATCCGCTCGTGTGGCGCGGATACCGAGGTCAGGGCCTCGCCGCCGGGACTTTGTTCCCTTTCGAGTGAACGACGCGCGGTCATCCTGGTGTTGCACAGCAAGGAGTCCGCATGAACCGGTCCCACGAACCGCTCGCAGAGATGCCGTCCGTGCTCAGGCGACGCAGTCTGCTGGAGTCGATGACTCCGGACCACGACGGGCAGCTGATCGCCGCGGAGGCCCGCAGCCGTCGCTGCCGGACGAACCTGGCGCTGCTGCGCGCCCCGCTGGCGGGGCTCGACCTCGACACCCGGGACCAGGCGACGCTGACCTGGCTGGCCGACCGCGATCCCGATGCCGTCAACGCCGTCCGCGCCCTGCTCGAACGCGCCCGCGCCGCCCCGCCGATCCCGGACCGGGTGGTGGCCGACTGAGGCGGGCCGGGCTCAGCTCGCGGAGCCGCGCTCGCGGTCGAGCCGTTCGCCGAGCTCGTCGATCACCAGCGTGTCGCGGCGGATGCTGTCGGCCCGGTAGGCGGCACGTCCGACGAGCTGGGCGACGATCGGCGCGGTGAGCATCTGGAACAGGCCAACCAGCGCCAGCGCCAGCGCCTCCGGGAAGCCGAGCTGGAGCGCGGCACCGATCAGCACCAGGATCAGCCCGAGCGTCTGCGGCTTGGTCGCGGCCTGCAGGCGGGCGGCCACGTCCGGGAAGCTCAGCAGGCCGATCGCGCCGAGCAGGCACGACAGCGCGCCGCCGATCATCAGAACGGCCGAGACCACGTCGATCCAGTTCACCGGTACGGCTCCTTCCGCTCCACCAGCCGCGCCGCGCTCACCGAGCCGATGAACGCCAGCAGCGCGAACGCCAGCAGCAGTGCGATGTTCGAGGCGTCCTGCAGGTAGCCCATCCCGACGCAGGCGGAGGCGACGATCAGCGTGACGAACACGTCGACCGCGACGATCCGGTCGAGCGTGGTCCTGCCCCGCAGCAGCCGGACGATCACCAGCAGCCCGGCGACCGCCAGCAGCGCGAAGGTGATCGCGAAAACAACGGACATCGCTCAGCCCTCCGCCTTCGGGTGCGCCTCGACCATCGCCACCTCGGCGGGCGAGCCCACGGCCCGCACCACCTTGGCCTCGAGGCTCAGCACGTCGCGGCGCACCGACTCGGCGTCGTGCTCGCCCATGCCGAGCGCGTAGACGTAGCAGATGCGGTTGGCGCGGTCGATCTGCATGACGAACTTGCCCGGGGCCAGCGAAACCCCGTTGGCCACCATCGCGGTCAGGTGGTCGGAGTCGGTCAGCATCGTCACCGCGACGATGCCCGCCTTGGCGTTGGGGCCGTAGCGCACCGCCTGCCACGCGACCCTGGCCGTGGAGATCAGCAGGTCCCACGCCAGGTACAGCACCAGGTGGGCCAGCCGGTGCGGCCGGACGACGATGTTGGTGGTGATCGGCGGCATCGGGAACACCGCCGTCACCAGCAGCGCCACGATCAGGCCGAAGAACACCGTGCCCGCGTCGAGGGTGCCCCAGAGCATCACCCACACCAGCGTCAGCCAGAGCAGCAGCGGCAGGCGCCGCAGCACCCGCTTGCGCCTACTCATGCGCGACACCTCCCAGCACCGCCGTCCGGTACGTCTCGCCGTGCATGAGGTCGGTCGCGGCGCGTTCGCTGATGGCGGCCAGCGGCCCGGCGAGCACCGCGATCGCCACGCTGGAGGCGACCAGCACCCCGGTCGCGACGACCATCGGCGGTGACGAGGTGCCGGTGCCGACGACGAGCTCGTCGGTCGGGTCCGGGTCCGGCTCGGGGGCGCGGACCTGGCCCCAGAAGGCGCGGGTCCAGACCCTCGCCATGGCGTAGAGGGTCAGCAGGCTGGTCAGCACCGCGCCCGCGGTGACGGCGAACGCCGCGGTGGTGCCGGCGCCGACGCCGGCCTCCAGGAGCGCGAGCTTGGCGACGAAGCCGGAGAACGGCGGCACGCCCGCCAGGCTCAGCGCGGGCAGCGCGAACAGCACGGCGACCAGCGGTGCGGCCTTGGCCAGCCCGCCCATCCGGCTCAGCGCCACCGTGCCGGTGTGCCGCGTGATCAGACCGCTGACCAGGAACAGCGTCGCCTGCACGGTGATGTGGTGCACCACGTAGAGGATCACGCCGGTCAGGCCGGCCACGTCGTAGACGCCGAGCCCGAACAGCATGTAGCCGATGTGGCTGACCAGCAGGAACGACAGCATCCGGTTGAGGTCGTTCTGCGCCAGGGCGCCCAGCGCGCCGACGATCATGGTGATCAGCGCGATGCCCAGCATCAGCTTCCAGCTCTCGTGGTGGTGGAACACCAGGGTCTGGGTGCGGATCAGCGCGTAGATGCCGACCTTGGTCAGCAGGCCGGCGAACACGGCCGTGACCGGGGCGGGCGCGGTCGGGTAGCTGTCGGGCAGCCAGAAGTGCAGCGGCACCATCGCGGCCTTGACGCCGAAGACGATCACCACCAGCAGGCCGAGCGCGACCGTCAGGCCGTCGGGCAGCGCGTCGGCCTTGGCGCCCAGGTCGGCCAGGTTGATCGTGCCCGTCGAGGCGTAGACCAGCGCGATCATCGTGATGAACAGCAGCGAGGAGACCAGGCTGACGATGGTGTAGGTCATCCCCGCCCGGATGCGCTGGCTCGTCGTGCGCCGGGTGATCAGCACGTACGACGACGACAGCATGATCTCGAACGCGACGAAGAGGTTGAACAGGTCGCCCGTCAGGTATGCCAGCGACACGCCCGCGCACAGCATCAGGTACATCGGGTGGAACGTGGTGCTGGAGCGTTCCCGGCCGTAGTCGGCCACGCGCTGCCCGATCGAGTAGATCAGCACCGCGAAGGTGACCACCGACGACACCAGCAGCAGCAGGGCCGACAGCCGGTCGGCGACGAGGCTGATGCCGATCGGGGCGGGCCAGCCGCCCATCTGCAGCACCAGCGGCCCGTGCGCGTCGGCGAGGTGCAGCAGCACGCCGGCGTCGGCGATGATCGCGCCGAGCACGACGATGCCGATCACCCGCTGCACGTCGGCGAAGCGGCCGAGCGCGAGCGAGAGCGCGGCCGCGGCCAGCGGCAGCAGCACGGGCAGAGCCACCAGCACGGTCACCTGCTCACCTCCTCCTCGAGCTCCTCCTCGGCCTCCTCGGACTCGGCGAGCCTGCGCTCCAGGCGCATGATCCGGCGGTCCTCGACGTCGTCCTGGACCTCGTCGTGGCCGAGCAGCATCCAGGACCGGTAGGCCAGCGCGAGCAGGAAGGTGGTCAGCGCGAAGGTGATCACGATCGCTGTCAGGGCCAGCGCCTGCGGCAGCGGGTCGGTCATCTCGCCGGGGGGTGCGACCAAGAGCATCGGCGCCTTGCCCGGCGGGCCGCCGACTGTCTGCAGCATCAGGTTGGCGCCGTGGCCGAGGATCACGATGCCGATCAGGATCCGCATCAGCGAGCGCTGCATGATCAGGTAGAAGCCCGCCGAGTACAGCACGGCGAGCACGAAGGCCATCGTCAGGTTGATCGTCATCGCGCCTGCTCCCTCGCCGCGGCGTCGACGTCGGCCTCGATGCCCGAGCCCAGCGTCCGCAGCAGGTCCAGCACCACGCCGACGATCAGCAGGTACACCCCGGTGTCGAGCACGACGCTGGTGACCAGCTTGATCTGGCCCAGCAGCGGCAGGGTGAACTTGTAGATGGCGCTCTCCAGCACCTGCCCGCCTGCCAGCAGCGGCACGAAGCTGGTGACGGTGGCGATGGTCAGGCCGATGCCGATCAGCACCGGTGGCCGCAGCGGCACCGTGGAGCTGTCGTCGAGCCGCCCGCCCGCCAGGTAGCGCAGCACGAACGCCTGGCCGGCGACCAGTCCGCCGCTGAAGCCGCCGCCCGCCCGGTCGTGCCCGGCGAACAGCAGATACAGCGACAGCACGAGGACGGTCGGGAACGCGATGCGCGCGGTGAGCTCCAGCAGCACGGTGCGCTCCTGGCCGGGCCGCAGGAATCCGGTCAGCAGGAACCGCTCGCGCGGGGCGTCCCACCCGATCCAGGACCGGGTCTTGGTGTCGGGGCTCAATCGCGCACCTCCTCCTTCTGCTTCGGCTGCCGGACGACCGCTGTGGCGCGGGTGCTGCGTTTGCGCCGCTCGAAGCGCGAGGCCAGGATCAGGCTCGCCACGCCGGTCGCGGCCACTGCGAGCACCGAGATCTCGCCGACGGTGTCGAACGCGCGGAAGTCGACGATGATCGAGTTGACGACGTTGGTGGCCCCGGCGCCCTCCTCGGCCTGCGCGAGGTAGGAGTGGCTGATCGGCGGGACCTGGCGGGCCGAGCTGAAGATCAGCGCGGCGAAGGCGATGAAGGTCCCGGCCGCCGCGGCGATGAGCATCTTCGGCAGCCGCAGCGTCGTTTCCCCGGTTGAGAAGTGGGCGGGCAGCCTGCGCAGCACGAAGACGAACGCGACCAGCGTCAGCGTCTCGACCAGGAACTGCGCCAGCGCGAGGTCGGGCCCGCCGTCGACGATGAACAGCCCGCCGATGCCGTAGCCGACGACGCCGACCATGAGCACCGCGGTGAGCCTGCGGTGCGAGCGCAGCGCCGCGACGGCCGCGACGACGACCACGATCGCCAGCGGCACCTGGAGCAGGTTGTCGAAGAACCGCAGGTCCTCGGGGACGCTGGAGTTCAGCACCAGCGCCGTGCCCGGGACGGCGAGGACGGTCAGCAGGATGATGCCGACGTAGGTGGGCAGCGAACCGACCTGCAGGCGGCCGGTCACGCCGACCGCGACCCGCTCGAGCAGCCCCATCACCCGCTCGTAGCCGCGCTGGGCGTCCAGCGGTCTGGGCAGGTCGCGGCGGAACGCGGCCAGCCGGAAGCGCACCACGTGCAGCAGCGCGCCGCCGACCAGCGCGAGCGCGGTGCACACCAGCACCACGTTCACGCCGTGCCACAGCGCGAGGTGGTAGGTGGTGTTGCCGAGCTGTGACGCGTAGGTGGCGGCGAGGTAGTCGGGCACCCCGTAGACCACGCCGAGCACCACACCGACGACCGCGGGCACCGCGGTCGGCAGCAGCAGCCCCGGCCCGACCGGCTTGACCTCGGTCGGCGCGACACCTGGCTTGGTGGAGAACGCGCCCCACAGCAGCCTCGCGGTGTAGGCGACGGTCAGCATCGAACCGGCGACCAGTCCGGCCAGCACCCATTCGTGGCGGAGGTAGGCGGTGAAGGCGGCCTCCTTGCCGAGGAAGCCCAGCGTAGGCGGCACACCGGCCATCGACACCGCCGCCAGCCAGGCGACGCCGTTCACCCAGGGCACCTTTCGGCCCAGACCGGAGAGCTCCCGGACGTCGCGCGTGCCCGCGTTGTGGTCGACGATGCCGACGACCAGGAACAGCGTCCCTTTGAACATGCCGTGGGCCAGCAGCATCGTGGCGCCGGCCATGGCCGCGGTCGGCGTTCCGGCGCCGACCAGCACCATGATGAAGCCGAGCTGGCTGACCGTGCCGTAGGCGAGCAGCTTCTTCAGGTCGGTCTCGAACATCGCCCGCCAGCCGCCGACGAGCATGGTGGCCAGACCGAACAGCACGGTGGGCAGCCACCACTGCACGACCCCGACGAAGACCGGCGCGAGCCGGGCGACCAGGAACACGCCCGCCTTGACCATCGAAGCGGCGTGCAGGTAGGCGCTGATCGGCGTCGGGGCGACCATCGCCGCGGGCAGCCAGTTGTGGAACGGGATCTGCGCGGACTTGGTGAACGCGCCGACCAGGATCAGCACGGCGGCCACCGCGACCTGGGGTCCGGCGGGCGGGTGCGCGACCAGCGCCGAGATCCGGAAGGTGCCGGCCGCCTCGCCGAGCACGACGAAACCGAGCAGCATGACCAGGCCGCCGAGGCTGGTGATCATCAGCGCCTGCATCGCCGAACGCCGCGACTCCCGGCTCACGCCGGCCTGCCCGACCAGCAGGAACGAGCAGATGGTCGTCAGTTCCCAGAAGACGTAGACGGTGATCAGGTCGTCGGCCAGCACCAGCCCGAGCATCGCGGCGGCGAAGGTGAGCAGCAGCGGGCCGGAGCGCCGCGCGTCACCGCTGTCCCGCTGGAAGTACCAGGCCGAGTAGACCAGCACGAGCGCCCCGATGCCCGCGACCAGGACCGTCATCAGCACGCCCAGCGCGTCCAGCCGGAAGGCCAGCTCCAGGCCGATCGCCGGTGCCCACTCGACCACCTCGTCGATCGCCTGGCCGGAGAGCACCGGCCCGGACTTCGCCAGCACCCAGCCCAGCGCCGCGGCGGGCGGCACGGCCGCGACGAGGAAGGCGGCGCGGGTGTTGCGGCGGGCGACGAACACGAGTGCGAGGGCGACCAGCAGGTGCACGATGACGAACGCGAGCAAGGGCACCTCCTCAGGCGGCGGGCAGTACGGCGAACGCGACCCACCAACACCCGGCACCGGGATTGTTCGCCACCGCCACCTCGGGCGCACCGTGACAACGAGTGTCGATCCACTTCACCGCATCGGTTTCCGTGGCGACGTTCGACGCCGGCACGCGGGTGTCGGCTGAGAAGGCTCGGGCCAGACGGTCAGCACGGTCCGATCAGCGCCAAGTTATCCGAAACGCCCCAGTCGGGGCCAATTCCCCGTGATTGCTCTCGCGGTGAAATCCAGGCCGGTCAGAGCCGTTTTTTCGTTGCGGCGAAATGACCTTTCGCGGTTGCGCGGGTCACGGGGCGCCGGAGGGGGCGTGGGAAAGTTCACTACCGGTAACGCGGTCCCTGCCAACCGAGCACACCTTGATCACTCCTCGTGATCAAGACGGCTTTCCGGGTGAGCGACGGCATCAGCTCACCCTCGCCGACCTTGCGGGTTTCGCCACAGCGGCCCGGGTGGCCCGTGGAGAATGTCGGCGTGCCCATTCCAGACGACGACACGACCCTCGCCGGCGCGGGCCGGATCATCGCCGACCGATACCGCCTGGAAAGCCGGCTCGGCGGCGGCGCGATGGGCACCGTGTGGTCCGCCATCGACGAGCTGCTGCGCAGGCCGGTCGCGGTCAAGGAGGTGCGGCTGCCCCCGGGCATGCCGGAGGAGGAGGCCGCCGAGCTGCGCGAACGCGCGCTGCGCGAGGCGCGGGCCATCGCGGTTGTCACCCACCCCAACGTCGTGACGCTCTACGACGTCGCCCGCGAGGCGGGCGAGCCGTTCGTGGTGATGGAGCTGGTGCCCTCGCAGAGCCTGGCCGCGGTCCTCGACGAGCACGGGCCGCTCGACGACCACCAGCTCGCGCTGATCGCCGACGGCGTCGCCTCGGCGCTGGAGGCCGCGCACCGGGCCGGGATCGTGCACCGCGACGTCAAGCCCGGCAACGTGCTGATCGGCGACGACGGGCGGATCAAGCTCAGCGACTTCGGCATCTCCCGCAACATCTCCGAGCAGACGATCACCCGGACCGGGATCATGCTCGGCACCCCGGCGTTCATCGCGCCGGAGATCGCCTCCGGCGACGGCGTCACCGCCTCGGCCGACCTGTGGGGGCTGGGCGCCACCCTGTTCGCCGCCGCGGAGGGCAGGCCGCCCTACGACGCCGGCGACGACCCGGTCGCCACGGTCACCGAGGTGGTGCGCGGGCCGGTGCCCTCCAGCGCCCGGCCGGGACCGGTCGGCGAGGTGATCGCGGGCCTGATGGTCAAGGACCCCGCCGAGCGGATGTCGCTGACCGAGGTCCGCCGCCGGATGCGGCACCTGATGCCGGAGCCGGGGGCGCGCCCGTTCGCGATGCTGCTCGACCCGGAGGCGCCGACGGTCCGGGTGCGGCGTCCCGCGCAGTCCGTGCCGCGCCGCCAGGAAACCGAGCGCGAGCCCGCGCCCGCGCCGCTGGCGAGCGACCCGGGCGTGCTGCCTTTCATGCTCAAGGACCCGCCGCCGGCGGCGCGGCGCCGTTCGCCGCTGGCGGCCACCGCGCTGGGCCTGGCCTCGGTCGTGGTCTTCACCCTCGCGCTGGCGGGCGGCTTCGCCGCCGCCCGCACGCTCGCCGGGGACACCGTGCTGCCCGTGCCGCCGGCGCAACGGCCGGCCCCGGAACTCGTCCCGGTCCGGCTCGACACGCAGCACTCGTCGGACTCGGGCACCGGTGCCTTCGAGATCACCGTGGCCGAGAACTGGGCGGTCTTCCAGGGCGAACACGACGAGCTGACCAACAGCAAGGCGGTGTCGTTCGTCTCGCCCGACGGCAGGAGGGAGGTCGCCGTGGAACGCTTCGGCGGCTTCTTCCGCGGTGGCCACGACGTGGACGACTACCTGGCGGCGCTGCCGGAGATGGCGGCGGGCTCCAAGGGCCTGTTCACCCTGCACTCCGACGTGGCCGAGCCGGCGGGCGCTGGCGAGCGGCGGCTGAACTACACCTCGGTGGAGGTCCCGCTGACCGGCGGGCAGGGCAGGCTGAGCCGCTCGACGGTGGCGAGGCTGATCCCGAGCGGCGACGACCTGTGGCTGGTGCGGGTGACCGTCCCCGCGGAGGCCGCCGCGAAGGGCCAGGAGCTGTTCGACACCGTGGTGCCAACCTTCCGCCGCTTCTCCTAGCGGGACCGCCGTCAGTTCACTGTGGACACAGCTTCCCCTGTGCAGCGACCGCGTGCTGCGCCGGACGGACGCCGCGTTCACCCGTACACCCGGAGTCCGTACGGCCTTCCGCGCGCATGCCCGTTCGCCCGCGCGAGCGGGGTGAACACCGCATTCCCCGCACCGCGCGCGCCACTAAGCTCTGCACCGTGACGGCTACGACTACCACCGACGCGCACGCGGCGGCCTCGGCGATCGCCGACGCCACCGGCATCCAGCGGCACGACATGGCAGTGGTGCTCGGCTCGGGCTGGCAGCCCGCGGCCGAGGAGATCGGTGCTCCCGAGACCGAGATGCACATGTCCGACCTGCCCGGCTTCGCCCCGCCCAGCGCCATCGGCCACAGCGGGAAGGTGTGGTCGGTGCCGGTCGCGGGCAAGCACGTGCTGGTGATGCTCGGGCGCACCCACATGTACGAGGGCAAGGGCGTCGAGCCGGTCGCGCACGGGGTGCGCACCGCCGCCGCGGCGGGGTGCCGGACGGTCGTGCTGACCAACGCGGCCGGCGGCCTGCGCGAGGGCATGTTCGTCGGGCAGCCGGTGCTGATCAGCGACCACGTCAACATGACGGCGCGGTCGCCGCTGGTGGGCGCGGACTTCGTCGACCTGACCGACCTGTACTCCCCGCGACTGCGCGACATCGCCCGCGAGATCGACTCCACGCTCGAGGAGGGGGTCTACGCGGGGCTGCCGGGCCCGCACTTCGAGACGCCCGCCGAGATCCGCATGCTGCGCGGGCTCGGCGTCGACCTGGTCGGCATGTCCACCGTGCTGGAGGCGATCGCCGCCCGCGCCGCGGGCGCCGAGGTCTTCGGCCTGTCGCTGGTGACGAACCTGGCGGCCGGTCTCAGCGGTGAGCCGCTGAGCCACCAGGAGGTGCTCGACGCGGGCCGGGCGGCGGCGAGCCGGATGGGCGGGCTGCTGCGGGCGCTGGTGGAACGGGCCTGAGTTGAGCGGTCTGGACCCCCAGGTGCGGGAGGCGGCCGAACGCTGGGTCGCCGGTGACGTCGATGCGCGGGCGCGGGACGAGCTGCTGGAGCTGCTCGGCGCGGCCGACGCGGGTTCCGCCGACGCCGCCACCGAGCTCGCCGACCGGATGTCGGGCATGCCGACGTTCGGCACGGCCGGTCTGCGCGGCCCGGTGCGGGCCGGTGCCAACGGGATGAACCGCGCGGTGGTCGTGCGCACCACCGCCGGTGTCGCGGAGTGGCTGCGCGAACGGGGCCACGGCGGCGGGATCGTGGTGGTCGGGCGCGACGCGCGGCACGGTTCCGAGGACTTCGCCGCCGACGCCGCCGGGGTGCTCGCCGCCGCCGGCTTCGACGTGCGGGTGCTGCCCGCGCCGCTGCCGACGCCGGTGCTGGCGTTCGCGACCCGGGCGCTGGACGCGGTGGCGGGCATCCAGATCACCGCCTCCCACAACCCGCCGCAGGACAACGGCTACAAGCTCTACCTGCGCGGCGGCGTGCACCTGGTCGGTCCGGCCGACACCGAGATCGAGGAGGCCATCGCGCGGACCCCCGACGCCGCTTCGGTGCCGCGCAGCCAGGACTACTCGGTCCACCACAGCGCGTTGGAGGACTACCTGGCGCGGGTGGCAGAACTCTCGAAGGGCTCCCCGCGGCCACTGCGGGTCGCCGCGACGGCGCTGCACGGCGTCGGCGCGCGGCCGCTGCGCGAGGCGCTGCACCGCGCCGGGTTCGACGACGTGCACCTGGTGGCGTCGCAGTCCGAACCCGACCCGGACTTCCCCACCGTCGGGTTCCCGAACCCGGAGGAGCCGGGAGCGACCGACGCGCTGCTCGCGCTGGCCGCCGAGATCGAGGCCGACCTGGCCATCGCCCTGGACCCCGACGCCGACCGCTGCGCGCTGGGCATCCGCGAGGACGGGCGGTGGCGGATGCTGCGCGGCGACGAGACCGGCGTCCTGCTCGCGCAGCACATCCTGTCGGCGCTGGACCGCCAGGCGCACCCGGACCCGCTGGTCGCCACCACCATCGTCTCCTCGACGATGCTGCGCTCGATCGCGCAGGAGTTCCGCGCCCGCTACGACGAGACGCTGACCGGCTTCAAGTGGCTCGTGCGCGCGGGCGACGGGGCGGGCACCGGCCTCGTCTACGCCTACGAGGAGGCGCTCGGCCACTGCGTGGACCCGGAGTGGGTGCGCGACAAGGACGGCATCTCGACCGCGGTGCTGGCCTGCGACCTGGCCGCGCACGTGGCCGCCGACGGGCGCAGCATCGCCGGGTTGCTCGACGCGCTCGCGATCTCCCACGGCGTGCACCAGACCGGGCAGGTCTCGGTGCGCGTGACCGACCTGGGCGTCATCGCCGAGACGATGCGCCGGCTGCGGCGGCAACCTCCGGCCGAGCTGGCCGGTTCACCGGTGGAGGTCCAGGACCTGCTGCCCGAGACGGACGCGCTGGTGGTCACCGGCGCGGGCGGACTGCGGGTGGTGATCCGTCCGTCGGGCACCGAACCGAAGCTCAAGTGCTACCTGCAGGTGGTCGAGCAGGTCACCTGCGGCACGATCGGCACCGCCAAGCGCGAGGCGGCGCGGCGGCTCTCCGAGCTTTCGACCGCGGTGACCGAGCTGGTCGCTTCCTGACTCCGCCGGTCAGCTCTTGCGGCCGACGCCGACGTAGACGCCGTCCTGCGGCGGTTCCTCCTCCGCGTCCCAGGCGAAGCGCCACACCGGGGCGCTGACCACGCCCGGCTCCACCAGCTCCAGGCCCTCGAACATGGCGACGACCTCGGAGTAGGTGCGGAAGTACATCGGGTCCCTGCTGCGCTTCATGGCCTCGACCACCGCGGCCATCTCGCCGGGCATCTGGTCGGCGGTCAGGTGCGACAGCGCCACCAGGCTGCCCGGGGCCAGCGCGGACCGGTAGCGGGAGAGGATCTTCCACGGGTCCCGCTCGTCGGCCACGAAGTGGAAGATCGCGACGGTGAGCAGCCCGATCGGCCGGCTGAAGTCGAGGTGCTCGCGCACCGCGGGGGCCTCGAGCACCGCCTCCGGCTCGCGGAGGTCGGCGTCGACGACGATGGTGCGCGTGTCGTCCTTGAGCAGCAGCTCGCTGTGGGCGACCGCGACCGGGTCGTAGTCGACGTAGACCACGCGGCAGTCCGGGTTGGCCTTCTGGGCGATCTCGTGCACGTTGCCCGCGGTGGGGATGCCCGAACCGAGGTCGAGGAACTGCGTGATGCCCTCGTCGACCATGTACTGCACCGCGCGGTGCAGGAAAGCCCGGTTCGACGCCGCGATCCGGCGTCCCTGCGGCTGCACCTCGAGGACCTTGTGCCCCACCGCGCGGTCAGCGGCGAAGTTGTGCCCACCGCCCAGCAGGAAGTCGTAGACGCGCGCCGCGCTGGGCACCTCCACGTCGATGTTCGCCGGAACCCAATGCGCTTCCTCAGCCATGAGCCACCTCGTCCGGGTCGTTCACTCCTTCGCCGGCCGGGCGGGTGAACCGCGAAGCCGCTGCCGCGACCGGGTGATCGATCGACCACCGTACAGCCGAACACGGCTTGGGAGGATGCACCCAGAAGGATGATTGCGGGTACCTCGGAGGGCGCGGACCGGCGGCCGTTGGTGGCAGGCGCGGTGTCACAACCGGTAGGCGTTGCACGACGGCGCCGCAGACGGCACCCTCGCGACGTGCCTCGTTTGCTGATCGTCCACCACACGCCGTCGCCGAACCTGCAGGCCATGCTCGAAGCGGTCATCGCCGGTGCCACGACCGACGAGATCGAGGACGTCGAGGTGGTCCGCCGCGCCGCGCTGGAGGCCACCCCGTCCGACGCGCTGGCCGCCGACGGCTACGTCCTGGGCACGCCGGCGAACCTGGGGATGATGAGCGGGGCGCTGAAGGTGTTCTTCGACCTCGCCTACTACCCGTGCCTGGACTCGACGAAGGGCCGCCCGTACGGCCTGTACGTGCACGGCAACAACGACACCACCGGCGCGGTCCGGGGGATCGAGTCGGTCACCACCGGCCTGGGCTGGGAGAAGGCGACTCCCAACGTCTCGGTGACCGGGGAGCCGGGCAAGGAGGACCTGGAGGCGTGCTGGGAGCTCGGCGCCACGGTCGCCGCCGGCCTGATGCCCTAGCCGATCGGTGCCGCGGCATTCGCCGATCCCGCGGTGCTCCGACAATTGTTCCGCAACGCGCGGAGAGCCGCGGAAATGCCGCGGCAGCGCGGAAAATGCGGCCGTCCGGCCCAATTCGCCGAACACACCGGGCAGTGCGGCCGAACGTCGGGTGAACGGCCGCCGAAGGGTGTGCGCAATGCGGCATCACCGAATGCCGCCCGCTCGCATGTTCGTTCAGCGTTCGACCGAACGAATTCGGGGGCGGTCATGGCCGGAATTCCCTGGGAGATCGTTTTCGCGGTCCTCGGTGTCGTGGTGCCGATCGTGGCGGCGCTCTACGAGTTCGTCGTCGTCGGCCGCAAGCGGCTCGGCTACCGCGTGCAGATGGACACCACCGCAACCGACGCGGTCTCCTCCAACCACTCCGGTGCGCTCCAGGAGCTGCGGCTCGGCGAGAACGGCGAGCGGCTGAGCGCCCCCTCGTTCGTGCTGCTGCGCATCGAGAACACCGGCGCGACGCCCATCGACACCAGCGACTACGCCGTGCTCGACGACGACAAGGTGGGCATCCGCATCAGGTTCCCGGGGCGGCGCGTCGCCGGGATGGTGGTGACCGAGCTCAGCGACGACTTCCTGCGCCCGGCCTTCGGCGCGGACTCGGGCCTCAGCGTGCGCGACGACGTCATCGAGCTGCCCAAGGTGCCGCTGAACCGCACCGCGCACTACAAGGTCCTGGCCGCGCTCGACGCCGCCGGCGGTACGCCGGAGAACTTCGAAGACCCGGAGATCGTCGGCGGGATCAAGGGCGGCGTGGGCCGCGGCGGAATCCACGAGACGCGGAGCCAGACCGGGACACCGCGCAAGGCCCTCGCACTGATCGGGTTCCTGGTGCTGCTGATCATCGCCCAGGCCGCGGTGTCGCTCGGAAGCGGCTCGGCACCGCTGGACTGCGCCACCGGCAGGCTCAGGGTCCTCGGGTCGACGGCGTTCGCGCCGGTGCTGAAGGAGGCGCCGACGCCTACCGCCGCACCTGTCCCGGCGCCGAGATCGCCATCAGCACCCAGGGGAGCACCGGCGGGTTGCAGGGCTCGACCGGGAAGGCCACGTGTCACCCGGACTGCTGGCGTTCTCCGACGGGGCGAAGGGCGAGGGCTACCCGCAGTTGCTGCCGCGCCCTATCGCCTTCTCGCTGTTCACTCTCGTGGTCAACCGTGAGGCGGGTGTCCAGGACCTCTCGCCGGAGCAGATCCGGCGGCTCCACGCCGGGGAGATCGTCAACCGGCGGCAGATCGGCGGCAACGACCTGCCCGTCCGGCTGGTCAGCCGGTTCTCCGACCCCGGCACCCGCAGGACCTTCGAGCAGCGGCTCCTCGACGGCCGCCGCGAGCCGGGCGACACCTCCGACGACTGCGCGAACCCGGCTCCGGGCGCCCCGCCGGGCGTCGTCCGCTGCGCGCGGGCGTCCACCGGGGACGTGCTGGACGCGGTGGCCGCCACACCGGGAGCCCTCGGCTACAGCGAGGGCGGGGCCGCCTCCGCACGCGACGACCTGCTGCTCGTGCGCATCGGGGGCCACGCGGCGACACTGGAAGGCGCCGACTACGGGGCGTATCCGTTCTGGGAGACCGAGTACGCCTACACCTACGGGGAGCCCGAGGCCGACTCCCCGACGGCGAGCTTCCTGCTCTACCTGACCAACGTGGTCGGCAAGGACATCGTCCGCTCGCACGGTCACCGCCCGTGCGCGGAGCCGGCGAATCCCGTGCTGTGCCGTCCTTCCTGACGGCTCCGGCGTTCGGTCCCGGATCCTGGTGAGCAAGGTGGCGCGATCGGGTGAGATTCGCCATGCCATCCGGTGCGGTGCCGTGCGGAAGCGCGAATCCGCCTGCCGGACCGGGGTCCGCCACGACGCGCCGGGCGGGCCGAAGTTGTCGGGTCCGTCACAGCGGAACGCCCGCCCCCGCGCACGGAGCGCTCGCGGGCGCTCTCAGGGCAAACCCAGTTGATCTTGCTGATGCGCGCCGGGTTAACCTGATCAGGTCGTCGGGGCGCGCCCCCGGACGGCGGTACGGGTGCCCTGAGCAGAGCCCGCCTTCCCTCATCAACGTGCGATGTTCAGGGCACCCCCGTGCCACCCGATGGTATATGCCAGGAATTCTCGGACCGGTCCTGCGCGGCCCGCTCGGGGCGTCGATCGGGTATCAATTCAGACTCCGTTTTGTTCGACCTGGTCAGGGCATAGGGGTTACGCTTCGTCAGGTGAGTGAGGAAACGATCGAACTCGAACTCGACGACTCCGGCGTCTCTGTGGATCTCCCTCAGCCCTCCCATCCGAACGATCAGGTGCAGGGCGTCCCATATCGGCCGGTCGAGTTCCGTGACGACGATCTGCCGACCGCCTTGGAACGGTCCGCGCGCTGGCTCCGCGAAGCGCAGACGTGGCTGGGCGAGCCCCTGGACGTCATCGCGGTCCACCTGGACTACGACGACCGCAACGGCGAGCCCTATTACGACGTGAAGTTGCTCTGCAACGAGGAGGATCTGGCGGGCGCGCCGGTCGCGCTGCGCAAGCAGTCAGCAGAAGCCGCAGGCTGATCACCAGACCGACCACCGAAAGCAGTCCGCAGCCGAGTTCGCCGTGGCCCGCTCCACGGCGAACACCGGCCGCCGGAAGTCTGCGGCCCCCGAAATCCCGTTCGGCGCCACTACCGCGCGAAAGCCGCCGCGCAGCGCCCATCTCCAGCGCAGCGCTCAGCTCCAGCTCAGCGCTCAGCTTCCGCGGCAGCGCTCTCTCCGCGGGGCGGCTGCGTTCCCGCCGCTTCTCACGACGTGGTGCGGCGTCCTTTCCACCGCACGGTGCCCCGCGCCACCCGCGCCGCCCCGTCCAGCAGCACCCCGCCGAACAGCGCGCCGGTCAGCGGCGCCAGCGGGGCCAGGCGGGAGTCCGCGCGCATCAGCTTCGCGGTGCGCGCGTGCGCCACGCCCTGCGCCGCCCAGCCGGCCAGTCCCACGGCCGCGAGCGCGGGATTCCTGCCGCGCAGCCCGGCGAGCGTCGCCACCGGAGGAGCCAGCGACAGCGCGATCTGGCCGAGCCCGCCGGCGAGCAGGACCGGTACAGAACCGCGCGCACCGGCCACGAAGCTCTTGCGGAAAGAAGCCCAGCCCTGCACGAACGGGTCCATCCCGCTGGTCGTGACGTGGTCGGCGCCGTCGACGAGCCTGGTCGTGCCGCCGTGGTCGCGCACGGTCGTGGCGATCGCGACGTCCTCGTTGCGCATCGACGCCAGCGTCCGCCAGCCGCCGATCTTCTCGTAGTAGGAACGCCGCAGCGCGAGGCAGTGGCCGATGGCGAACGCCTTGCGGCCCCGTCCGTCCGGTGACGCGTTCTCCCCGATCATCTGCAGGCCCGCGGGCATCAGCAGCGGCCAGGACGCCGAATGCCCCGCAGGCGGTCCGCCGGGCGTGGACACCAGGTCGGCGTCGACCTCCTCGGCGGTGGCGAGCAGCCTGCCGAGCAGGTCCGGCGCGAGCACGGTGTCGGCGTCGACGAACAGCAGCCACTCCCCCGCGTCGGCGGCACCGGCGCGCTCGATGCCGACGTGCATCGCGTGCACCTTGCCCGCCCAACCCGGTGGCGGCCCCTCCACGCGCACGACCCGCACCCTCGGGTCGACCGCCGCGTGGGCGCGGCCGATGTCGCCGGTGCCGTCGGTGGAGCCGTCGTCGACCAGCACGATCCGCAGCGTGCCCGGGTGCGTCTGCGCGCGCAGTCCGGTCAGGCATTCGTGCAGGACACCGGCCTCGTCCCGGGCCGGGACGACGATGGTCACCGGCGGCGGGAGAGGGGTGTCGGACGCGGCCGTGGCCAGCGGGACGACCGCGCGCGTCCTGGCCACCGTCCTCGCGCTGCGGTAGACCGACCCCGCGACCGCCAGTGCCATCACGCTCCGCAACGATCCGCTGCTCTGAGAACCCACGCCGGAGAGGGTCGCCCGCAACGGGCGAACCGGCATAGATCGGAAACGCGAATTCCACACGAACAGCGCATGGCCGTTGCACGCAGGCCGGGTGGCACCAGCACCGGGCCTTCAGGGTTTGTCATTGAGCTTTGAAGCGGCGCAGCCACTTGGCCCCCGGCCATCGGCACCGACACGCCGACAGGCACTCAGACCTTCGGGCGGGCCCACTCCTCGAGCCGCTCGGCGATCTCCGGCAGTTCGCGCTGGTCGCGGCCGACCTCGCGGACCAGCTCCAGCGCCTCGTCCTCGTCGGCGTCGATCCACCAGCCGTTGACGTCGCACATCGTGACCGCGGCGACCCAGCCGAGCCGCCAGTTGCCCGCCGCCAGCGGGCGGGTCCGCACGATCGAGTCCAGCAGGGCCGCCGACTTCAGCCAGAGCGTGTCGTAGGAGGGTGCTCCCAGTACCTCCGCCCGCGGCCGGTACGCGGCGGAGTCGAGCAGACCGCTGTCGCGCACCACCAGGTCACCGGCGGTGATGGCGGTCGCGAGCAGCAGCAGATCGGACGCGTCGAGGTAAACGATCACCGATCAATGGTCGATCATGCGGGTCCGAGGCGCTCCAGCAATCCCCGATAACGCGGCAGGACGCGCTGCATGACGTCGTCGAGCCTCTGCTCCTTCTGCTGACGCGCCCAGCGCTCGGCCAGCGCGCTGCGCACGACTTCCTGTTTGGAGCGGCCTTCGGCCGCGGCCAGTTCGGCCAGCCGCCGGTTCTCTTCCTCGGTCAGACGCAGTGTCATGGCCATGCGGGGATGGTATCTGCCTGATACCACTGATCACCAGACCGCCGATCGGTTGCCCCGTCCGGCGGTGCGCCGCCCGCGAGCCCCCGGTGCGCGGCCTCCACGAGCTCTCCGTCCTCGGTGTCGCCGTCGAGCGACCAGAGCATCATGCCGCCCAGGCCGCGGTCGCGGACGTACTCGGCCTTGCGCGCGATCTCCACGGGATCGTCGTAGGTCCAGAACGTCCCGCCTTCGTACAGCCAGGCGAATCCGGCTGCCTCGTCGCGGTGCCGAGCGCCAGTGCGGTCTTTCAGCACCCGGTAGCTCTCGTGGCCGGGTTCGAAGGTCCCGCGCGCCGGACCGGCCGACGGCTGGAACAGCCCGTCGCCGTGGGCGTGCACGCCGCTCCAGCCGCTGCCGTGGCAGGGAGCGCCGAGGACGAGCTTGTGCGCGGGCGCGCCCGCCTCGATCCACGCCCGCACGCCCTGGTCGAGGCTCGGCCGCCCGGAAGCGGGATCGCCTGCGGGACTGCGGATTCCGGACTGGTGGTTGGTCGTCCGCTCGAACGCCCCGTGCAGGTCGTAGCCCTGGAGATTGGCGGAGCTGAGCAGGTCGAAGACCTCCGGCACCTGGTACCCGGCCCGCATCCGCTCCGGCGCGCACGGCAGGAACGCCGTCAGCTCGAGGGTCCGGCCCGTCTCGGCGCCGAGCGCGTCGAGCCGGGTGCGCCATTCCCGCAGCAGGGCGGTGAAGTTGGCCTTGTCCGCCGGGTCCGCCACGGTGCCGGGACCACCGTCGGAACCCGGCCACTCCCAGTCCAGATCCACGCCGTCGAACACGCCCGCGGCATCGCCCTTCAGCCACATGTCGATGCACGACTCCACGTGCGCCGCACGGGATCGCGGCGTCGCCGCGGCCGCGTGGAAGTGCCGCGACCAGTTCCAGCCGCCGATGGCGACGACGACCTTCAGGTGCGGATGCTCGGCCTTGAGCTGCCGCAGCTGGTTCAGGTTGCCCGCCAACGGCTGGTCCTCGCTGTCGGCGACGCCGCTGACGGCCTCCTCGGCGCCGAACCGGCGTTCGCGGTCGGCCCACGGGTCGCCGCACACCGCCTCACCGGAGGCGTCGAGGTCGCCGAAGGCGTAACCGAGGTGGGTCAGCCGGTCCGCGACGGCGCTGACGTCGCGCACCAGGTAGCCCCGCTGGTGGATCGACCACTGCGGGTAGAAGCCGAACAGCCGCACTCCCCGACGGTCGGCCACCGCCGGGGAGTGCGCAATCGGAGAGATCCTCGGGGGTGCCGGCCCCGCGCGACGGGGGATTGGAACGCGGGACCGGCCCCAGGGCTGCGACCAGCCCCGCTCTCAGCCGCCGAGACCCTGGTCGATGGCGGCCATCAGCTCGCCCTGCGGCGTGTCACCGTCCATCGACCAGACCATCGCCCCGCCCAGCGCCTTCTGCTTGACGTAGGCCATCTTGCGCTTGATCTCGGTCGGGTCGTCGTAGGTCCAGAACGTCGTGCCGTCGAAGAGCCACGCGAACCCCGCCTGCCCGTCGCGGTGCAGCTGGAACGAACCGGCCCTGGCCTTCAGGAGCTCGTAGTCCTCGAACCCGCCCTCGTAGCGGCCGGGCGCGGGCCCGGTCGAGGACTGGAACAGGCCGTTGTTCTGGTTCGGCACACCGGTCCAGCCGCGCCCGTAGAACGGCACGCCGAGGACCATCTCGTCCGCGGGCGCGCCCCGGTCGAGCCAGGCGTTGACGGTCTGGTCGATGCTCCACTTCTCAGGGTGCGGGTCGCCCGCCGGGCTGTGGATCGCCGACTGGTGGTTGGTCGTCGGCTCGTAGGCCCCGTGCAGGTCGTAGCCCTGGATCGTGCCGAAGTCCAGCAGGCCGAACACCTTGGGCACCTCGAAACCGGCGTCGATCTTCTTCGGGTCGGCGGGCAGGAACGCCGAGATCTCGTAGGACTTGCCGAGCTCCTGGCCGACGGCGTCGAGCTGCTTGCGCCACTCCTGGAGCAGGGCGGTGAAGTTCGCCTTGTCCGCCGGGTCGACCACGTTGCCGGGTCCGCCCTCGGAACCGGGCCACTCCCAGTCCAGGTCGACACCGTCGAAGATCCCGGCCGCGGCGCCGGCGCCGCCCTGCGGCTCGCCGCCGAGCTTGGGCAGGTTGCCCCGGATCCACATGTCGACGCAGGACTTCACGTGCGCCGCGCGGGACTCCGGGGTCGCGGCAGCGGTGTGGAAGTTCTTCGACCACGTCCAGCCGCCGAAGGAGATGTGGACCTTCAGGTGCGGGTACTTGGCCTTGAGCTGCTTGAGCTGGTTCAGGTTCCCGGCGAGCGGCTGGTCGTAGGTGTCGGCCTGGCCGCTGACGGTCTGGTCGGCGGTGAAGCGGCGTTGGTAGTCCGCCCACGCGTCGCCCTCGCCCGCCTGGTTCACCTGGAAGCACTTGCCGGACGCGTCGAGGTTGCCGAACGCGTAGTTGACGTGCGTGAGCTTCGCGGCGGAGCCGGAGGTGTCGAGGTTCTTGACGAAGTAGTTGCGGTCGTAGATCGACCACTGGGTGAAGTACCCGACCCTGCGGTTGGCCGCCCGCGCTTCCGGCACCTCGGCGGCGGTCGGGGCTTGGGCGGCGGTGGGGGCTTGGGCTGTTGCGGGGGACGGAGCGGCGGCGGGGGTCGCCGCGAACGTCGGCGGGGCGGCCAGTGCCATTGCGAGGACACCGGCGGCCAGTGCCGGTAAACGCCAGGGGGTTCGAGCTGAGGACATAGCACAACTCCTGGGGTTTCGGGGATGACCTGCCACCCGCCCGACGCCCGGGGGAAAACGGCGGCGGTGCGGGAGAACATGGCTCGGACCATGTTCCGATAAGGTCTAGACCACCGGTAGGCCCGTTCGGCGTCACTGCATTGCTCGCGTGAGGCGGGGTGGGGGGTTGCTGGCCGGAGTGGCGCTCGCGGCGCGTGGCGATGACGGCGGGCGTCACGGCGCACGGAGTGCGGCGGTGGCACGGAGCACGGAGCACGGCGCTGGGGGACGGTGGGGCGGAGTGCGGCGGTGCAGCTCGGCGCGGGGGGATGGCGCGGAGGGCAGCGGCGCGGTGGTGCGGAGTGCGGCGGTCCGGAGTGCGGCGGTGGCAGAGCGGCGCGGGGGGATAGCGCGGCGGGGGCAGCGGTGCGGGGGAACAGCGGTGCGGCAGCGGCGCGGGGGGGACAGCGGTGCGGCTGCGGCGGCGCGGGCCGGGTTCGCGCTCACCTTGGCAGGCGCGCCTCGAAACCCCAGTTGGCGCGAATTCAGCGGGTGCGCGACCGCCCTGAAGCAGCCGAGAACCGGGGCGGCACGCACCTCGGTGCGGGCGGTCGCGTCACCTCACCACCGCCCGCGCCGAGCACGCTGGAGCCGGATCGTCCGGAGGTCGGTCAGACCGCGCCGTACTCGCGGTCTCCGGCGTCGCCGAGGCCGGGGACGATGTAGCCGGAGTCGTTGAGGCGTTCGTCGACGCTCGCGGTGACCACGCGCACCGGCAGTCCCGACTTCTCCAGCCGGTCCAGCCCCTCCGGCGCGGCGAGCGTGCAGATGGCGGTCACGTCGCTCGCGCCGCGCTCGGCCAGCAGGTTGATCGTGTGCACCATCGAACCGCCGGTGGCCAGCATCGGGTCGAGCACGAAGACCGGGCGGCCGGCCAGGTCGGCGGGCAGCGACTCCAGGTACGGCGTCGGCTGCAGTGTCGTCTCGTCCCTGGCCAGGCCGACGAATCCCATCTGCGCCTCGGGGATCATCTTGTGCGCCTGGTCGGCCATGCCCAGTCCGGCCCGCAGCACCGGCACCAGCAGCGGCGGGTTGGCGAGCCGGTAGCCCGTGGTGCGCGCCACGGGGGTGTGGATCATCTCCTCGGCGACCTCGGCGTCCCGGGTCGCCTCGTAGATCAGCATGAGGGTGAGTTCCTGCAACGCGGCGCGGAAAGCCGCACTGCCCGTGCGCGCATCGCGCATTGTGGACAGTCTCGATTTCGCCAGCGGATGCTCTACGACCCGGATCTCCATGGCCAACAACAGTAACCGGTCACCCGGCCCAGGACTCCAGCCCGCGCATGATCACTTCGAGGCCGAACTCGAAGCGCTCGTCACCCTCGCCGGCCATCAGCGACGGCAGCAGCGCGACGATCGTGGGGAAGGTCTCACGCGGCAGTTGGGAGAAGTAACGCTCCACTTGGGACATCCGCTCCCCCAGTTCCTCTGCGGGTAAGCCGAACGCCGCACTGCGTTCCAACGCGACCGCGTTCGGGTAGAGCGCCAGCAGGTCCGCGGCGAAGGCGACCACGCGGTCCGGGAGCCCGGCCGACCGCAGGATGGCGAGGACGGCCTCCATCATCGCCAGCGCGTTCGGGCCGGTCGGCGCGGGCGTGCGCATGACGACCTGGGCGATGCCCGGGTGCTCGGCGAACACCCGCACCTGGTCTCGGGCGATCTGCTTGAGCTGGTCACGCCAGCGGGCGGGGTCGGGCTCGGGAACCGGGATCTCGCCGATGACCAGGTCGAGCATCAGCTCGTGCAGCTCACTTTTGTTGCGCACGTAGGCGTACAGCGACGCGGCACCGGTGCCGAGCTCCTGGGCGACGCGGCGCATGCTCACCGCGTCGAGCCCTTCGCGGTCCATCAGGCCGAGCGCGGTCCCGACGATGGCCTCCAGGCTCAGCGGTTGCCTGCCCGCCCGCGACCTGCCCGCCCGCTGCTGCCACGGCGGAACCGGAACCGACATCCACGAACCTCCTCCGACTGCCGCGAACACTGTACTGGAGACGAACGGCGTTCTTGACACGAACTCTGTTCGCGAATAGAACGGTGTTCGTCAAGGCTTGCGAACACCGTTCGATGCTGAGTAGGAGCGCCGATGACCACGACCAACACCAACACCGGGATGACTGGCGGGCAGAGCGGGCGGAGGAGCGGGGACGGACCGATCGGCGTGGAGAACGGGGCGGTCGAGGCGGAGAACGGACCGATCGGACCGAAGGATGGAGCCATCGAGGTGAAAAGCGGAGCGATCGGACCGAAGGATGGAGCGGGGACACCGGTGCTCATCGCGGGGGCCGGGCTGGCCGGCTTGTCGACCGCTGTCTTCCTCGGCCTGCACGGCGTGCGCGCCGTGGTCGTCGAGCGCCACGCGAGCACCTCGACGCACCCGAAGGCCCGCGGCCAGCGGCCGCACACGATGGAAGCGTTGCGCCTGGCGGGCTTGGAGGAGTCCTTCGCCGCCGCTTCGCCGAAGAGCCGCGGCTTCACCATCCGGATCGCCGAGAGCGTGCGCGGCCCGGTGTTCCGCGAGATCGTGCACGACACGTTCGTGCAGCTCGGCCACCTGACGCCCGCCGGATCGGCCGACGCCAGCCAGGAGAGCGCGGAGCGGATCCTCGCCGCCCGAGCCCGCGAACTCGGCGCCGACCTGCGCTTCTCGACCGAGCTGGAGAGCTTCGAGCAGGACGGCCACGGCGTGACGGCGACCGTCCGCGACCTGACCAACGGCGAGCGGAGCACCCTGCGAGCCGGCTACCTGGTCGGCGCCGACGGCAACCGGAGTCCGGTCCGCGAGGCGCTGGGCATCGGCACCCACGGCGAGGGGTCGTTCGGGCACTACATCCACTGGACCATCCGTGCCGACCTCGCCCCGCTGGTCGGCGACCAGCAGGTGCTCTACTACCTGCGCAATCCCGAATTGTCGGGAGCCAGCGGCGTGGTGTGCAGCACCGACGACCCCGACCGCTTCATCGTCGCCGTGGCCTACGACCCGGCCGTCGAGGACGAGTTCGACTTCCCCGACGAACGCGCGCTCGAACAGGTCAGGATCGCGGTCGGCGTCGACGACCTCGATGTCGAGATCCTGGCGCGGGCGGCCGTCGAGACCGGGATGCACGTCGCCGACCGGTTCAGCGCGGGGCGGGCGCACCTCGTCGGCGACGCCGCCCACACCATGCCGCCGCAGGGCGGCATGGGAGGCAACACCGCCGTGATGGACGGCTTCTACCTGGCGTGGAAGCTGGCCGCAGTGGTCAAGGGCGAGGCGGGACCGTCCCTGCTCGACAGCCACGACGCCGAACGCCGTCCCGTGGGCGAATGGATCGCGCGCAACCAGTACAACAACGCGATCTACCGCAACGCCCGTCCCGGCGACGCGCAGCGCGATGCGGCGGGCGAGGCGGAACCGCCGATCGAGGACCCGGGGCTGCTGTGCTTCGGCTATCGGCACAACGGCGCGATCGTGGCCGAACCCGGCGACGAGGGCGAGCTCCTGGAGGACCCGACGCAGCCCACGGGCCGACCGGGCTCTCGCGCACCCCACGTGGTGCTGCGGAGCGGGGGCGGGGGTTGGAGTGGGGGTGGCGTCGAAGGCCCTGGCGGGGGCGGTAGCGGCGGCGGGAGTGGGAACGGCAGCGGCAGCCGTAAAGGCGAGGGCAGCGGTGGGCGCGATGGCCTGTCGACGATCGACCTTTTCGGGCGCGACTTCGTCCTCTTGGCTGGTTCGGAGGACTGGGTCCGGTCAGCGGTCGCGGTCGGTGACTCCCTCGGCGTGGGGCTGACGGCGCATTTGATCGGCCGAGCCGGGTCGGGCAGCGGAGAGTTCGAAGGTGAGTGGGCAGACGCCTACGGCGTGTCGGAACAGGGGGCTGTGCTCGTGCGGCCCGACCGATTCATCGCCTGGCGGAGCGTCGGAGCGGGGACTACGGCGGAGCTGGAGAAGGCTTTGCGGACCGTGCTGGGGCGGTGAGGGGGTGGCTCACCTTCAGGGCGGGGGCGCGTGGGTTTTCGGGGGATGCAGCGGGGCTGGCGGGTCGCCTTGAGAGCGGGGCCGCGGGGCTCTGGGGGTGGTCACCCTGGCCTTGCGGGGCGCCTTGAGAGCGGGGCGCGGGGGCTTTCGACGCATCCAGTGGGGCTGGCGGGTCACCTTGAGGGCGGGGTGGCGCGCGGATTTTCGACGTACTCTGGCGCGGGAGCTTTCGACGTACTCACCCTGGCATTGCGGGTCGCTTTGGGAAGGGGTTTTCTGGGGCGCTCGCCGCCCCCAGACCCCCGGCAGGTCTCCGGGATGAGTGGGTTTTCGAGGCAGCTTGCGGTTTGGCGGTTGGCGGTTCTCATCCCGTCGACCTCCACGAGGGCTAAGGGCTGGCGCCAGGTCGACGGGATGAGAACCTGCACCGCCCGTGTGCGTGAGGCGACGGGGCTTCCGGGGTGTGCCGGAAGCCCCGTCGTCGTGGTTGTTGTTACGGGTGCAGGACGACCTTCGTGTAGCCCTCGATGCGTTGGTCGAACTTGCGGTAGGCGTCCGGCGCCTCCGAGAGCGACAGCTCGTGGGAGACGACGAAGCTGGGGTTGGCCCGTCCGGCCGTGATCATGTCGCGGAGCTGCCGGTTGTAGCGCTTGACGTTGCACTGGCCGGTGCCCATGACCTGGCCCTTCTCGAACATGCGGCCGATGGAGACCAGGAGCTTGCCCTGCTGGGCGTTGCTGTCCGGTCCTCCGGGGTCGGCCGGCACGTACAGTCCGGGCACTCCGAGTCGGCCGGTGGGGCGCACGGTTTCGATCAGCGAGTTCAGCACCACCGCCGGCTCCTCCTTGGAGGAGTCGCCGACCTGCGCCTGGTAGCCGACCGCGTCGACGCCCTTGTCGGTGCCCTCGCCGTCGGTCTGGTCCTTGATCTGCTGCACCGGGTCGCCCTTGCTGAAGTCGATCGGGATCGCGCCGATCTCCTCCGCCTTGGCCAGCCGCTCCGGGACCCGGTCCACGCAGAACACCCGCGATGCCCCGCGCAGCATGGCCGAGTAGGCGGCCATCAGGCCGACCGGCCCCGCCCCGTACACCACGCACGTCTCGCCGGGCGAGACCTGCGCCAGCTCGCAGCCGTGGTAGCCGGTGGGGAAGATGTCGGCCAACAGGACGTAGTCGCTCTCCTTGCTGGAGTCCGACGGCAGCTTCAGGCAGTTGAAGTCAGCGAAGGGCACCCGCAGGTACTCCGCCTGCCCGCCGGTGTAGGGACCCATCGCCACGTAGCCGTAGGCCCCGCCCGCGAAGCCGGGGTTGACCGTGAGGCAGAACCCGGTGTCGCGCGCCAGGCAGTTCTTGCAGAACCCGCATGCGACGTTGAAGGGCATTACGACCCTGTCACCCCGTTGCAGGCTCACCACGCCGGAGCCGACCTCCTCGATGATGCCGAGGTTCTCGTGGCCGAACACGATGCCTGGCTCCGCGGCCGTCCTCCCCTCGTACATGTGCAGGTCGGACCCGCAGATCGCGGTTGACGTCACCCGTACGAGCACGTCGTTCGGATGTTGGATGGTGGGCGTGTCCACTTCGTCCACCGCGACCGAGAACGGTTCCTGGTACACCACTGCTCTCATCACCGACCACCTCCAGGGGATGTCCGAGGCACTACTCACGGACTACCCCGACCGGCGCAGTCCAAAGGTCCGAGCGGAGGAAATTTGGGGACGGGTGACCACGATCAGCGGAGAAGCCGGCCGGCGGGACCGGTCCGGTCAGCGCCCTCCGGCCTCCTGCGCCACTCGCTCGAGCCTTGCCCGGTAGTCCTCCCACCAGGCCCGGTCGGCGGGCGGCATGTTGTCGTTGTCCTCGCGCATGCCGACCTGGCCGTCGATCAGCTCCCGGACGATGTCGGCGTGCCCGGCGTGGCGGTGGGTCTCGGCGATCACGTGCACCAGGATCCGGTGCAGCGTCACCTCCGCGCCGGTCCACCACGGGACCTTGCCGGTCGAGTCGAGCGACAGCGCCTCGATCGTGGCGTCCGCGTGCGCCCACGCCCGGCGGTAGAACGCGACGATCTGCTCCCGCGACTCCTCTGCGGTCGCCCACATGTCGCCGTTGGGCTCGGCGCCGTCCTCGTACCACGGCATCGGCTCGTCGGACGGCCGTCCGAAGACGAACCCGAAGTAGCCCAGCTCGCAGCAGGCCGCGTGCTTGACCAGCCCGAGGAGGTTCGTGCCCGTCGGGGTCAGCGGCCGGCGGACGTCGTACTCCGAGAGCCCGTCGAGCTTCCAGAGCAGCGCCTCGCGGGCCGCTCGCAGGTAGAGGTGGAGGTCCGCTTTCGGGTCCGATGCCGTCATGGCGGTCAGCCTGCCACCGCACACCGACGAGTTCTCGCCCGAACGACTGCGGGCCGTGCGGGACCTCCGGCCCTTAGACTCCGGAGCATGGCCTACCCGCCACCAACAACGCCGTCGGTGACGAGCTCCCCCGGTCTGCCGGCCGAGCTCGCCGAGGCGACCAAGGACGACAGCACCCTGCGCCGCTTCCTGCACGGGCTTCCCGGCGTCGACCAGGTCGGGCTCGAACAGCGAGCCGCCGGCCTGGCCACCCGCAGCATCAAGAAAGCCGCCAAGCTGTGGGCGATCGACACCGCGATCGGCATGGTCGACCTGACCACGCTCGAAGGCGCCGACACCGAGGGCAAGGTCCGCGCGCTGTGCGCCAAGGGCCGCAACCCCGACCCGGACCGGCCCGGCACCCCGCGCGTGGCCGCGATCTGCGTGTATCCGGACCTGGCCGCGGTCGCCGTGGAGGCGCTGCGCGGCTCCGGCGTCGGGGTCGCGTCGGTGGCCACCGCCTTCCCGTCCGGGCGGTCGTCGCGGGAGGTCAAGCTCGCCGACGTGGAGCTGGCGGTGTCGGCCGGTGCGACCGAGGTCGACATGGTGATCGACCGCGGTGCCTTCCTCTCCGGCCGCTACGGCCAGGTGTTCGACGAGATCCGGGCGGTCAAGGCGGCCTGCGGCGACACGCACCTGAAGGTCATCCTGGAGACGGGCGAGCTGGCCACCTACGACAACGTCCGGCGCGCGTCCTGGCTGGCGCTGCTTGCCGGCGGCGACTTCATCAAGACCTCCACCGGCAAGGTGTCGCCCGCCGCGACGCTGCCGGTGACGCACCTGATGCTGCAGGCGGTGCGCGACTGGCGCGACCGCACCGGCGAGCTGCGCGGGGTCAAGCCCGCGGGCGGCATCCGCAACACCAAGGACGCCATCCGCTACCTGGTGGCGGTGCACGAGGTGGCGGGCCCGGAATGGCTCACCCCGGAGCTGTTCCGCTTCGGCGCCTCCAGTCTGCTCAACGACCTGCTGATGCAGCGGCGGACCCAGCTCGACGGCCACTACTCCGGCCCCGACTACGTGGCGGTGGACTGACATGCCCGAGGAGACCCGCAGCCCGTGGGAGTACGCGCCCGCCCCCGAGTCGCGGGCGATCGCCAACCTCCAGCCGAGCTACCGGATGTTCGTCGACGGCGAGTTCGTCGACGGCGCGGGCGAACCGCTCAAGAGCGTCAACCCCGCGACCGAGGAAACCCTGGCGGAGGTTTCCAGCGCCGGGCCGTCGGATGTGGACAAGGCGGTTCGCGCCGCGCGCAAGGCGTTCGACAGGACGTGGGGCGGGATGCCCGGTTCCGAGCGCGCGAAGTACCTGTTCCGCATCGCCCGGCTGATCCAGGAACGCGGGCGCGAGCTGGCCGTGCTGGAGACGCTCGACAACGGCAAGCCCATCAAGGAGTCCCGCGACGCCGACATCCCCACCGCGGCGGCGCACTTCTTCCACCACGCGGGCTGGGCGGACAAGCTCTCCTACGCCGGTTACGGCCCCGACCCGCGGCCGGTCGGCGTCGCGGGCCAGGTCATCCCGTGGAACTTCCCGCTGCTGATGCTGGCCTGGAAGATCGCACCCGCGCTGGCCTGCGGGAACACCGTCGTCCTCAAGCCCGCCGAGACCACGCCGCTCACGGCGCTGGTCTTCGCCGAGATCTGCCAGCAGGCCGGACTGCCCGCGGGCGTGGTCAACATCCTGCCCGGAGCCGGTGACGTCGGCGCCGAGCTGGTCGGGCACGCCGGGGTCGACAAGGTCGCCTTCACCGGCTCGACCGAGGTCGGCAAGCAGATCCAGCGCACCCTGGCAGGCAGCGGCAAGAAGCTGACGCTGGAGCTCGGCGGCAAGGCCGCCAACGTCGTCTTCGACGACGCCCCGCTGGACCAGGCCGTCGAGGGCATCGTCAACGGCATCTTCTTCAACCAGGGCCACGTCTGCTGCGCGGGTTCACGGCTGCTGGTGCAGGAGTCGGTCGCCGACGAGCTGCTCGACAAGCTGCGCTCGCGGATCGCGACGCTGCGGGTCGGCGACCCGCTGGACAAGAACACCGACGTCGGTGCGGTCAACTCGGCCGAGCAGCTCGAACGGATCACCGCGCTGAGCGCGACCGGCGACGCCGAGGGCGCGAGCCGGTGGACCAGCCCGTGCCCGCTGCCGGAGAAGGGGTTCTTCTTCTCCCCCACCGTCTTCTCCGGCGTGCAGCAGTCGATGCGCATCGCACGCGAGGAGATCTTCGGACCGGTGCTGTCGGTGCTGACCTTCCGCACGCCGGACGAGGCGGTGAGCAAGGCCAACAACACGCCGTACGGGCTGTCGGCGGGCATCTGGACCGAGAAGGGCTCCCGGATCCTGTGGGCGGCGCAGAAGATGCGCGCCGGGGTGGTGTGGGCCAACACCTTCAACCGGTTCGACCCGACCGCACCGTTCGGCGGCTACCAGGAGTCCGGTTTCGGCCGCGAGGGCGGTCGCGCAGGTCTGGAGGCATACCTCGATGTCTGACCGTTCGACGTCTTCTGGGCGGCTGGCAGTGGCCAAGACCTACAAGCTCTACGTCGGCGGGAAGTTCCCGCGCTCGGAGTCGGGGCGCTCCTACCCGGTGCGCGACGCCAAGGGCGGCTTCCTCGCCAACGCCGCGCAGGCTTCGCGCAAGGACGTCCGGGACGCGGTCTCGGCCGCGCGCAAGGCTTTCGGCGGCTGGTCCGGCGCCACCGCCTACAACCGCGGCCAGGTGCTGTTCCGGGTGGCGGAGGTGATGGAGGGGCGACGCGAGCAGTTCGCCGCCGAGGTCCGCGCCGCGGAAGGGCTCTCCCAGAAGGCCGCCGAGTCCGCCGTGGACGCCGCGGTGGACCGCGTGGTCTGGTACGCGGGCTGGACCGACAAGATCGCCTCGGTGCTGGGCGCGGCCAACCCGGTCGCCGGGCCGTACTTCTCGTTCAGCGTGCCGGAACCGACCGGCGTGGTGGGCGTGCTCGCACCGCAGTCGTCGTCGCTGCTCGGGCTGGTCAGCGTGGTGGCGCCGGTGATCGCCGCGGGCAACACCTGCGTCGTGGTCGCCGCCTCCGAGCGGCCGCTGCCCGCGATCACCCTCGCCGAGGTCCTGGCGACCTCCGACGTCCCCGGCGGCGTGGTCAACCTGCTGACCGGGCACGCCGAGGAGCTGGGTCCATGGCTGGCCTCGCACGCCGACGTCAACGCCCTCGACCCGGTGGGCGCCCCCGGCGAGCTGCGCGCCGAACTGGAGCGGGCGGCGGCCGAGACGGTCAAGCGCGTGCTGCCGGTGCGCGGCGAGCCGGACTGGAACCGCCAGCCCGACATCCAGCGGCTGCGCGCGTTCACCGAGGTCAAGACGGTGTGGCACCCGGTCGGCACCTGAGCGCGCGACGTCCCCGGATCGCACGGGCGACCCGGGGACGTCGAGGCCGTGCGGTCAGCGCGGGTCGACGACCCAGCCGCGCCTGATCGCCCGCACCAGGAAGACCAGCGACACCGCGATCAGCACCGCGCCGAGCCCCACCGACACCCAGGCCGACAGCTCGAAGAGCGGCGCGGCGTCGGCGACGAACCAGTCCTTCACGACCGTGCACGCGATCGCCGCCGCGAACGTCACGACCGCGGCGGTCCCCAGCGAGCGGCGCCTCGACGCCGCGAGCGCGGTGCCCGCGCGGAACGACAGGAACACCGCAACCAGGATCAGGGCGAGCGTCAGGAGCGCCCCGATGCTGTCGGCGAGCGTGTAGGTGACGCCGTTCGGCCCGGCCCACAGGCCGTCGAGCAGGAAGGTGATCCCGAAGAACACGAACGCCCCGGTTCCCAGCGCGCCGAGCGCGTTGTCCACCGGCGACGGCTTGCCGGTGGAGCGGTCGAGCTGCGCGGCGACCTGGGCCGCGTACTCCCGCGGCGACCCGAACGCCTCGACCGGGTCTTCGCCGGTCTCGGCGACGTGGGTCTCGACCTCGGCGAGGACCTCGCCGACCCGCCTGCCGGAGATGTCGTGCAGCCGCAGCGCCAACATCAGCTCGTCCCGGTACTTCTTGTCCAGCGTCATCATGCTCGCACCCCTCGTTCAACCACCGCGACCGCGTTCTTCGCGAATTCCGTCCACTTCGGACCCTGCTCGGAGAGCACCTTGCGGCCCTCGTCGGTGAGGGCGAAGAACTTCCGCCCCGGGCCGCCCTCACCGGCCCGCCACTCCGCACGCACGAGCCCGTCCGCCGCCAGCCGGTTGAGCAGCGGGTAGAGGGTTCCCGCCTTCATGTCCGGCATGCCGGCCTCGCCGAGCCGCTGCAGCAGCGTGTAGCCGTAGTCCTCGCCGCTCTCGGCGAGCAGCGCCAGCACCGCGAGGTCGAGCACCCCGCGCAGCCACTGCGTCTGACGGGCGGCCGTCGTCTTGTCCGCCATGCGGAGAACGTAACACCTACTAGTAGGTCTCGCAAACTAGTTGGTGTGGACGGGACTCGACGGCGCATGTGGCCGGCGGTGAGGGGCGGCAGGTGGGCGGGTGCATGAGCGCGAGCGGCGCGAATGGTTCCTACGCGCTCGGGCGGAAGACGGGCACCAACGCGGGCGGGCACCCTGCGTGGGCGGGCGCGCACGTGGGCGCACGCATGCGGTCGCGCGCGCCTTCGCGCGGGAGAGGACACCAGTGGCCGCAACACACCGCCCCCAGCGGGCACGTGCGGCCGAGAACCTCGGGGTCAGGCCAAGAGTGGGTCCGCCCCGGTCAGCGGATCTGCCAGTCCAGCTTGCCGTCCTCGGTCACCGTCGCGTGGCTGTGCCCGGCGGGCACGCCGTCGGTCAGCGCGCGGTAGACGTCGGCCAGCATGGCCGAGACGCCCTGCCACTCCGGGCGTTCGACCTGCGCCGCCTCCTGCTCCCACTCGAGCACGCAGCCGTGCAATGGTCCCGGGCGCAGGTCGACGACGAGCTCGTCGGCGAAGCCGTCACCGGCGATCGGGATCCACGCGGGGTGGAAGCTCGATCCCGCCGAGCCGGCGTAGTAGTCGCAGGAGGGCCGCTCCCAGCGCGCCGTCCACAGCTCCCGGTGCCCGCGCCACGCCCGCAGCGCCGCACTCGGGCTGTAGGGGGTGTAGAAGGGCGGCAGGACGTCGGCGAGCACGTCGGTGGCGGTACCGCCGCAACAGGTCCACCAGGCGCGCAGGTCCGCTGGGAGCTGGACGTGGAACTCCGCCTCCAGCGCCACCAGCTCCGCCGGATCGGGGGGTTCGAGGGCGGCGGCGGTGACCGGCGCGTGATCTTCCAGCCACCGCACGATGTTCGCCCACAGTTCCGTGACGTCCATTCCACTCATGATCGCCTCGTTGCGCTACCACCGGTACCGCCAACCGTGAGCCCGCACGGCCCGCGGAGCCCCGGAAACCACGCCGCGCGACCACGATCGACCGAACGGCCGAAGCCCGCCGACGGCGAGCGCAGTAGTGCCGACCAGGAGAATCGTTATCAGGAATTGGGTCTGTGGTCGCCTGAGCCGGGCTGGATACGGTGAGAACCCGACCGGCGCACAGGGCGTGGTCGGCCAACCCGTAGGCTTCGGCGACGTCTGGTTCGGCGACCGGAGGTAGAAGAGATGGCGCAGGACATCGTCCCCATCGAGCTTGGCCTGCCGCAGGGCGACGTCGTCACCCTGTGGGCGCCGCGCTGGCGGGAGGACGGCGAGGAGTGGGAGGCCTTCCTCGGGCACGAGGAAGACCTGTACGCCTTCCCCGACTCCGCCCGCCTGGCCGCGTTCGTCCGCACGGCCGCGGAGCACGACCTCGACGACCACCCGGCGTGGCACGTGGTGCCCGCGTTGTCCGCGGTGGAGCTGAACCCCGACGAGGACCACCAGTTCGACCTCGTCGGCGTGCCGGAGCTCGTCGCCGAACCGCCGGACACCTGGACGATCAACGAGCTCGCCGACATCGTCGAGATCGCCCGGTCGCTGGCCGACGTCTGCGAGCTGGACAAGGTGCACGAGGTCCTCGACTCCGCCGACGGCTTCGCCGTGCTCGACCAGGGCACGCTGGCGTTCTCCGGCAAGGACGGGCAGAAGCGCTGGAACGAGCTGTGCAAGGTGGTCGTCGACCGCTGGGACGAGGTCCTGGACGCGATCGACGGCGTGGTCACCTCTCCCGAGGTCGCCGCCGACGCCGTGGCCACCGCCGAGGCCGAGCTCGCCGAAGCGCTCGACACCGACGAGGAGGAGGGCGCCGAGGCGTCCGAGCTGGACGACGTCGAGGCCGTGGAGGACGAGGAGCTCGGCTTCTGGGGCGAGATCGGCATCGACCCGATCCGGATCATCACCAGCCAGGGCGAGCACTACTCGCTGCGCTGCTACCTCGAGGACGACCCGGTGTTCCTCGGGTCCGAGGGCAAGATCGACGTGTTCTCCTCGCCGCGGGCGCTGGCCCGCTTCCTCGCCGACGCCGACTCCGTGGAGCACAACGACCTGACCCGGGTCGCGACCTGGCCGAAGGTCACCGAGAAGGCCACCGCCGGGGAGCTGACCGTCGAGGTCGACGAGGAGAACACCTACGTGCTGGCCGGCCTGGACGCCGACCTCGCCGCCGGCCCGTCCGAAGTGGACCCGGTGCAGCTCGACCTCGCCGAGGAGCTGCTCGTCGACGCCGCGGTGTGGGCGGGCGACAAGACCGTCGAGGAGACTCTGCAGCCCTCCGAGCGGCTGGGCTGGATGGTCTCGTTCGTGCTGCAGCCCAGCCCGAACCGGCTGCCGCCGAGCCCGCCGTTCGACGCCGAGGTCGAGGCCTGGCAGGGGCTGGTCGAGTCCTTCGAGGAACGCCTCCGCACGCACTGACCTCGCATCAGCGACCGAACGCCGACCGCGCGGCCCGCCACAGGGCCGGCAGCGGTCGGCGTTCTCGCGTCCGGTGGTTTTAGGCGGGCGTTCGCGGGTTCCATGCAACGCCCGGTGTGCGCGGCTCCAGGCGGCAGGCACCCGAGTTCAGGCCAGGTGGCCGGGCCCGGCTTCAGGCGGCGTCGGCCATCGGGCGCGGGGACCGCTTGCGGGGGTCGGGGATCGCGCGGTCGGCATCCAGGTAAGCCTCGCGCAGACCCTTGCGCGCCCGGTACGCGAGCGCCGACACGCCGTTGGGGTTCATCCCGAACCGGTCGGCCACCTCCGCCAGGGGCAGGTCCTCCACCTCCAGGTGCCACAGCACGCGCTGCCACCGCAGGGGCAACCGCGCGAACGCCTGGGCGAGCAGCGAACGGTCGATCGCGTCGGAAACCGAGTCGATGGACGGCATCCGGGGCTGCTCGGCGAAGACGAGGTCGACGTCCGGGGCCAGGTGCAGCCTGCGGTCCTGCGTGTTCGACGTCGTGGCCAGGTTGCGGACCGTCGTGAGCAGATAGGCGCGGAACGCCGTCGTCGGGCCGCCACCGCGGTTGAGGACGTCGAGTATCCGGGCGAACGCCTCGGCCACCAGGTCCTCGGCGTCGGTCGCCGTCCTGGCGACCTGCCGCGCCATCGTGTGGGCGGCGCCGACGTGCCGCGCGTACAGCTCCCCGAAAGCCGCGGCGGAGCCGCACCGCGCCGCGTCCAGCAGGATTCCTTCGTCGCCGATGGTTCACCGCCTCCTAGCGGGTGATCCGGTTTCGAGGACGGCTTCGGCCACCGGTGCGGCGCACTGGTCGCCCCGTCCCGCCGGAGATGCTTTCCCGCATTCCCGGCACCTAACAAGCCACGGAATTTCACATACTGATTGCGCGGACCGCCGGACCCGCTGAAACTCACCGCGCGGTGGGAAAATCTCCGGCCACCGCGAGCATTCGGGTGATCCTCCCCGCCGCGTCGGAGAGCGGACCGACGAGCTCACCGGAAACCGGAAGTCGTTGGACGGGGAAGGAAATCGCGAGCGTCGCGGGTCCACCGCCGACCCGGACCGGAGCCGCCATGCACGCCACGCCGAGGGAGTACTCCTCGGAGTCGAGGACGATCGACGAGGTGCGCGCGCCGTCGACCAGGTCACGCACCCGGGTGAACGTGCGCGGGGTGAGGCCGGCGGGCGGGTAGCGGCTGAAGTGGTCGGCGCGCTGCTGCCGGCTCATCCCGGACAGCAGGCACTTGCCGATGGCGGTGGCGTGCGCGGCGTCCCGGAAGTCGGCCCACACGTCCACGCGCGGTGCGCGGCGGCTGTCGACGATGTCGGACACCTGCACCTCGCCGTCGTGGTAGCGGGCGAGGTAGATGGCGGCGCCGAGCTCCTCGCGCAGGTCGGCCATCACCGCGCGGACGCGGTTGCGCAGCACCTGACCCCGGCTGGAGGCGTGCAGCCCGTCGACGCCGTCACCGACGATGTAGGAGCCGTCGCCGAGCTTCTCCACGTAGCCTTCATGCGCCAACGTGCGCAGCAGGTGGTACGTCGTCGGCAGTGCGATACCGGTGCGCCTGGCGAGGTACTTGGCCGTCGTGCCACCGGGGTGTTCACCAACGGCCTCGAGCAGGCGCAAGGCACGCTGCACCGACGTGATGAGCGTGGGCTCCCCGTCCCCCCGTGTCACCGTTCCCTCCTGCCCCGGTCCGGTCCGCACCTGGCGCGAACCGGACCACCAACATGTCTGACCTGCGATTGTGCGCCGGACCCGGCCGGGCGCGCCAGCGTCGGCGGTCACATCCCGACGACGGGGCGGAACTGCTCGCCCGGCCGGATGTGGCGGGAGCTCTCGCGGGGCGCGGCCGGAGACGTCGCCGTGCGTCCGGATCACGCGCCGCCGCGCTTCCACAGGCGACCAGCGGAGCAGTCCCCTCACGCCATCAGCCGCGCGTAGCCCGGCTTGACCACGTCGTTGATGATCGCGAGCCGCTCGTCGAAGCCGAGGAAGGACGACTTCATCGCGTTCACCGTGAACCACTGCATGTCCGCCCAGTCGTAGCCGAACGTCTCGTGCAGTGCGTGGAACTCGCTCGACATCGAGCAGTGGCTCATCAGCCGGTTGTCGGTGTTGACCGTCACCCGGAACCGCAGACGCGCCAGCAGGCCGATCGGGTGCTCGGCCAGCGACGGCGCCGCCCCGGTCTGCAGGTTCGACGACGGACACATCTCCAGCGGGATGCGGCGGTCGCGCACGTAGGAGGCCAGCCTGCCGAGCTGCACCTCGCCGTTGTCGTCGACCTTGATGTCGTCGACGATGCGCACCCCGTGGCCGAGGCGCTCGGCACCGCAGTGCTGGATCGCCTCCCAGATCGACGGCAGCCCGAACGCCTCACCGGCGTGAATGGTGAAATGCGCGTTCTGCTGGCGCAAATACTCGAAGGCGTCCAGGTTCCGCGTGGGCGGAAAACCGGCTTCCGGGCCCGCGATGTCGAATCCGACGACCTCGGCGTCCCGGTAGCGGACCGCGAGGTTGGCGATTTCGGTCGCGCGGGCGTTCTGCCGCATCGCGCACAGCAAGGTACCGATTCGGATACGTTTTCCGCTTTCGGCAACCCGGCGTTCACCTTCTCGGAATCCGTCCTGAACCGCCTGCACGACCTCGTCGATCGTCATACCGCCGTCCTGGAACAGTTCCGGCGCGTAACGCACCTCGGCGTAGACGACGCCGTCGGCGGCGAGGTCCTCCGCGCACTCCGCGGCGACGCGCACCAGCGCGTCGGGTGTCTGCATGACGCCGACGGTGTGCGAGAAGGTCTCCAGGTAGCGCTCCAGCGAGCCGGAGTCGGCCGCGCGGTGGAACCACTCGCCCAGCTCGGCGGCGTCGGTGTGGGGCAGGCCCGAGTACCCGGTCTCCGCAGCGAGGTCGATCACGGTCTGCGGGCGCAGCCCGCCGTCGAGGTGGTCGTGCAGCAGGACCTTGGGGGCCGAACGGATCGTGTCAAAGCTAACCGGGGTCGCCATGGCCCCACGTTACTCGCAACGCGGCGGCAATCCGGCGGAGCCGCCGCACCCCCGGCGATCAGCGGCTACGCGACATCACCCGGCTGCCGAACCGGCCGTGCCCGGCACTCCTCCGAACGGGTGGCGTTATGTCCATTGCGACATTCGCACCCCCCTGTTTGACTCCGTTCAGTGCAATTGACAAAGACCGAACGGTGTATGCAAAACCGTGACCATAACGGAAAGTATCGGGGGGTGTCTGGGAACACGGAGAGCGAGTAGCTACGCTCCTGGAGTCCTCACCTCCCCTCGACGAAGGACGCCCGTAGCCGTGACCGAGAACATGTCGTTCGACCGCATGCGCAACATGCTCACGCGTGCGGCTGAGATCCGCGAAAGCGAACAGCAGCAGATCTTCGACGCACTTGATGAGATCCACGCCCGGATGTCTCCGCTGGAGTCGCTGGGCTCCGTGCGGAAGCGGTTGTCCGAGCTGCCCGACCGCACCGAGGTCAGCGTGCTCGCCGAGCGGCTCGACGAGACGCTGGCCAAGCTCGAGGCCCAGGACGGCGCGATCACCGAGCTCCGCAGCTCCGTCGACGGCCTGGTCGACAAGCTCGCCAAGCCTTTCGCCCAGCTCGACGGGCGGCTGGACGGGGTGGCCGGCCGCTTCGACGGCGTCGCCGGGCGGATGGACGGGCTGGAGGACAAGCTCGCCCACATCCACAAGCGGCTCGACGAGCTGGGACTGCACCTGGACAAGCAGGACGGCAGGCTGGAGTCGCTGCCGACGGCGGTGCACGGTCCGGTGCGCGAGCGCATGGACTCGCTGGAGACCAGCCTGCGCGGCCGCTTCGCCGAAATCGACGAGGGCGTGCACGAGCACCTCGACGGCACCCGCGAGGCGCTGCAGCGCTCGCTGACCGAGTCGGCCGCGGGCGTGCAGAGCTCGCTCAGCGAGGCCGTCACGGGCAGCCGCGACCAGCTGCAGGGCAAGCTCGAGTCGGTCGACCCGACCGAGCGGCTGTCGAAGCTGGGCGACCGGCTGGAGAAGCTCGCCGAGCGCCTCGACCAGGTCTCGAGCCGGCTCGACAACGTCGAGGAGAACGTCAACACCCGGCTGGAGACCGTCGAGAAGGGCGTCAGCGAGCGCCTGGAGACGGTGGAGCAGGGCGTCAGCAACCGCCTCGACACCGTCGAGCAGGGCTTCAGCTCCCGGCTGGACACCGTCGAGGAGGGCGTCAAGACCGGCCTGGGCGAGCTCGGCGGCAACCTGGCGAAGAACCTGTCGCAGATCAGCGGCAACCTCTCCCAGCGGCCCGACGCGGAGCAGCTCGGCTCGCTGGTGCGGGAGGCCAACGCCGAGACCGAGCGGCGCCACGCCGGTCAGCTCGACGAGGCCATGGCGACCTTCGCGGAGCTCATCCTCGGCGGCAGCGCGCCGTCGGCCCCGCCGCCGCCCACCACGCTGCCGCGCCAGCAGCGCCGCGGCCGCTCGAAGAGCGCCAAGCGCGACAACGACAAGGCCCTGACCGCCGACGGCGACGAGGACGGCTTCGCAGCCGAGAGCGCCTGACGCACCGGCCGTAGGCAGCGGTTGACCGCCGCGACAAAACTGAGCACGTGAAGTGGGGTGGCTTCCCCGGCAACGACCGGGAAAGCCACCCCACTTTGCTCAATGGCTTCTTCGCCTGTCGCCCCACACCACCTGCCCGACCCACACAGGCGGTGCCCGGTTCTCATCCCGTCGACCTGGCGCCAGCCCGATCAGACCGTGTCAAGGGGGCCCACTCGCTCCCCACCGCAGCGTGCCGCAGCGTTCCTCGAAACCCCACTCATCCCGGAGACCTGCCGGGGGATGCTGGGGGCGGCGAGCGCCCCAGAAACCCCAAGCCCACCGCGACCCGCAATGCCAGGGTGAGTCCCCCGAAAACCCACGCGCCCCGCGCTGAAGGCGACCCGCCAGCCCCGCTCGATGCCTCGAAAACCGGCGCGCCCCCGCCCTCAAGGTGAGCCGCAAGACCAACGCAACCACCCCGAGGCCCGGCGCCCCCACCCTCGAAGCAAGCCACAAGCCCAAGGCGACCGCCCGAAAACTGGCCCCAAGCCCCCTACCGAACGGTCTCCAAGATCAACCCCCGTCCACCCGCCAACTCCTCGCGTCCAGCCCCCGCGCCCTCCCCAGCGATCGTGAAAGCCCCCTGCAGGGCCTCACGAGCGGCCTCGAAGGCTTCCGGGGTGTCGGTGTGCAGTTCCAGCAGCGGGCTGCCCTGTGCGACCTCCTCGCCGGGCTTGGCGCGGCACACGATGCCCGCGCCGTGCTGGACGTCGTCCTCCTTGCGGGAGCGGCCCGCGCCCAGGCGCCACGCCGCGACGCCGACGGCGTAGGCGTCCAGGGACGTCAGGACACCGCTCTCCGGGGCTGTCACCACCTCCACGTGCTCCGCCCGCGGTAGGACCGCGCCCGGGTCGCCGCCCTGCGCCTTGATCATGCGCCTCCAGGTGTCGTGGGCCCGCCCCGAGGAGAGCACCTCCGCGGGGTCCACATCGGACAGACCTGCCTGGCTCAGCATCTCGCGGGCGAGCTCAACGGTCAGCTCGACGACGTCGGCCGGTCCGCCGCCGCTCAGCACCTCCACCGCCTCGGCCACCTCCAGCGCGTTGCCGACCGCCCGCCCGAGCGGCACCGACATGTCGGTGATGAGCGCGCTGGTGTTCAGCCCGTTCGCGGTGCCGATCCCGACCAGCGCGGCGGCGAGCTCGCGCGCCTGCCCCAGGTCCTTCATGAAGGCGCCGGAGCCGCACTTGACGTCCAGCACCAGCGAGCTGACTCCCTCGGCGATCTTCTTGCTCATGATCGAGCTGGCGATCAGCGGGACCGACTCCACGGTGCCCGTGACGTCGCGCAGGGCGTAGAGCTTGCGATCGGCCGGGGCCAGTCCCTCCGTCGCCGCGCAGATGACCGCTCCCGCGTCGGCGAGCTGCTGGCGGATCTCGTCGGCCGACAGGCTCGCGCGCCAGCCCGGGATCGACTCCAGCTTGTCCAGCGTGCCGCCGGTGTGGCCGAGTCCCCGGCCGGAGAGCTGCGGGACCGCGGCACCGCACGCGGCCACCAGCGGCGTCAGAGGGAGCGTGATCTTGTCGCCGACGCCGCCCGTGGAGTGCTTGTCCACGGTGGGCGCGCCGACCTCACCGAGGTCGAGGGTCGTGCCGGAGGCCACCATCGCGGCCGTCCAGCGCGCCGTCTCCGCCGGTTCCATGCCGCGCAGCAGGATGGCCATCGCCAGCGCCGACATCTGCTCGTCGGCGACGGCGCCGCGGGTGTAGGCGTCGACGACCCAGTCGATCTGCTCGGGGGTGAGTCGAGCGCCGTCCCGCTTCGCTCTGATCACATCGATCACGGAATGAGCCATCTTCGCCTCCACAAGAACAAGTCAACGGACGGAACCAAAAGTTCACCGGACGGCCGTGCTCAGAGTTCGAAGGCGTCCGGAAGGACGTCGCGCATCGGCAGCACCCCGCGCGGCGTGTCGACCAGGCATTCGGGGCCGCCGAGTTCGAACAGGACCTGCCGGCAGCGTCCGCACGGCATGAGCAGCTCTCCGGTGCCGCTGCGGCAGGCCACGGCGACGAACCGGCCGCCGCCGGTCAGGCGCAGCTGGCCCGCCATCGTGCATTCCGCGCAGAGCGCCAGGCCGTAGGAGGCGTTCTCGACGTTGCACCCCACCACCGTCCGGCCGTCGTCGCAGATCGCGGCCGCACCGACCTGGAGATTCGAGTACGGGCAGTACGCCTTGCCCGCGACCTCCACCGCCGCCGCGCGCAACGCGTCCCAGTCCACGGAGGACGCCGCGGGAGCCACTGAAGCCAAAGCGAGTTCTCCTTCGCAGGGAGCAGGAAGGCGGCGGGCCGGCACCCGAGGCGCTGGCCCGCCGCCGCTGTCAGTCCGTGCCGCGCCGGTACTGCAGGCCGTTCGCGGCCGGCGGTCGCAGCCGCTGCGACGCCGCCGCCAGCACGATCAGCGTCACCAGGTGCGGCGTGTAGGCAGTGAGCTCCTCCGGCAGCTCGTCGGTGAACCAGTAGACCGAGTACAGCGCCGCGGCGAAGACCGCAGCGATCCCGGCCGCGAACCACTTGCGCCGCCAGATCTGCACCACGACGACGGCGAGCAGCACCAGCGCCGCCGCGTAGAACAGCGCGTGCACCGTGGTCTCACCGCTGCGCAGCTGCAGGCCGTCGGAGTAGCCGAACAGCGCGGCACCGCCCAGCAGGCCGCCCGGCCGCCAGTTGCCGAAGATCATCGCGGCCAGACCGATGTAGCCGCGGTTGTTGGTCTGGTTCTCCAGGTAGCCGGCCTGCCCCGGGTTGAGGATCAGCGCCGCGCCGCCGATGCCGGCCAGCGCGCCGGAGACGATCACCGCGAGGTACTTGTACCGGTAGACGTTGACGCCCAGCGACTCCGCCGCGACCGGGTTCTCCCCGCACGAGCGCAGCCGCAGCCCGAACGGCGACCGCCACAGCACCAGGTAGCTCACCGGCACCAGCAGGAAGGCCAGCACGGTCAGCGGCGACAGGCCGGTGACCAGGCCGCCGAGGACGCCCGCGACGTCGGAGAGACCGACCCGCTGCATGTCCTCCAGCTCCTGCAACCAGTCGCCCAGCGGCTGCACCGAGTAGGTGTCGAACTTGGGCACCGGCGGCGACTCGCGCGGGTTGTGCGAGACCGGCTCGAACACCAGCGTCGACAGGTACTTCGCCGTCCCAGCGCCGAGCAGGTTGATCGCGACACCGGAGACGATGTGGTTGACCCCGAAGGTCACCGTCGCCACCGCGTGCAGCAGGCCTCCGACCGCGCCGAAGACCGCCGCCGCGACCAGCCCCGCGACCGGGCCCCATTGGTACCCGGCCCAGGCGCCGCCCCAGGTGCCGAGGATCATCATGCCTTCCAGGCCGATGTTGATGACCCCCGCGCGTTCGGCCCACAGACCGCCGAGTCCGGCGAGCAGGATCGGCACGCCGAGGCGCACCGCGGCCTGCACCGTCCCGGACGCGGTCAGCTCGGGCAGTCCGGTCTGGTAGGAGGTCAGCGACACCGCCACCACGGCGACCGCCACCCACAGGGCGGCGCGCGCCCAGCCGGGGAACGGCTTGCGGGCGCGCTGCCGGACGGGTTCGGTCGTGATGTCCACAGTGGTCGTCATGCGCGCTCACCTCCCGCGCTCGCGGCGGCCGGTTCGGCCGCGGTGCCCAGCGCCCGCCCGACCCGCCGCTGCTCGGCGGCCTGGTCGTAGCGGCGGACCAGTTCGTAGGCGACGACGACCGACAGCACGATCGCTCCCTGCAGGATCGTCACGATCTCCTTCGGCACGCCGATGTTGTCCAGCGTCAGCGAGCTCTTGTCCAGGAACGCCCACAGCAGCGCGCCGAACGCGACGCCGAGCGGGTGGTTGCGGCCCAGCAGCGCGATGGCCAGCCCCGCGAAGCCGTAGCCGGTCGAGAAGTTGATGGTGAAGGTGTGGTCGCGCCCGAGGATCTCGGGCAGGCCGGCGAGCCCGGCGATGGCACCGGAGAGCAGCATCGCGGTCAGCACCATGCGCTTCGAGTTCACCCCGCCCGCCAGCGCGGCGGTCGGCGAGAGCCCGGAGGCCCGCAGTTCGAAGCCGTAGCGGGTGCGGTCCATCATCAGCGCGTAGCCGACGCCGACCGCGACCGCGAGCAGCACGAGGCCGAACATCGTGCCCGCCTCGCCCATCGGGATGCCCGGGATCCACCCGGACTCGGCGATGACCGGCGTGCCCTGGGTGTTGCCGCGGAACTCGCCGAAGACGCGGACGAGGTAGGCGATCACGCCGAAGGACAGCGTGTTCAGCATGATCGTGGAGATCACCTCCGACACGCCCCGGTAGACCTTCAGCAGCGCCGCGATCCCCGACCACGCCGCGCCGACCAGCGCGCCCACCGCGATGACCACCAGCGCGTGCAGGCCGAAGGGCAGCGACAGCGAGCCGCCGACGATCGCCGCCACGCACGCGCCGAGCCGGTACTGGCCCTCGATGCCGATGTTGAGCAGGTTCATCTGGAAGCCGATCGCCGCCGCGATCGCGACCAGGTAGTAGGCGCCGGCGGTGTTGACGATGTCGGTCGCCGTCGAGCCGCGGCCGACCTGCAGCACCATCTCGGCCAGCGCCTCGGCCGGGTTCGCGCCCGAGAGCAGCAGCACGACGCTGCACAGCACGACCGCGAACCCGATCGCCAGCGCGGGTGGCAGGAGTCTTGCGCTCCAGTTGTTCATCCGGCCTCACCGCCCGTCGCACCGGTCATCGCGGCCCCGAGTTCCTCCGGCGTGACGTCCGCGGGGTCGGCGTCGGCGACGAGCCTGCCCCGCAGCATCACCTTGATCGTGTCGGACAGGCCGATCAGCTCGTCGAGGTCGGCCGAGATCAGCAGCACCGCCAGCCCCTGCGACCGGGCGGTCCGCAGGTGCTCCCAGATGCCGGCCTGGGCGCCGACGTCGACGCCCCTGGTCGGGTGGGCGGCGATCAGCAGCACGGGGTCTCCGGAGAGCTCCCGGCCGATGACCAGCTTCTGCTGGTTGCCGCCCGACAGCGCCGCCGCGTCGACGTCGATGCCGGGGGTCCGCACGTCGAACCGCTCGACGATGCGCTGGGTGTCGGCCTTGGCGCCCGGGCGGTCCAGCAGCATCCCGCGCGCGGACGGCCTGCGCGTCTGGTGGCCGAGGATGCGGTTGAACCACAGCGGCGCGTCCAGCAGCAGGCCGTGGCGGTGGCGGTCCTCCGGCACGTAGCCGATGCCCGCCTCGCGACGCTCCAGCGTGGTGCGGTCGGTGATGTCGCGCTCGCCCAGCCGGATCCGGCCGCGCAGCGCGGGCCGCATGCCCATGATCGCCTCGACGAGCTCGGTCTGGCCGTTGCCCTCGACCCCGGCGATGCCGACCACCTCGCCCGCGTGCACGGTGAGGTCGACGTCGGAGAGCACCTCGCGGCCCTGCTCGACCGCCGAGAGCCCGGTCAGCGACAGCACCGCCCGGTTGGTGACCGTGGACGCGCCGTGCTCGGGCACCGGCAGCTCGCTGCCGACCATCATCTCGGCGAGCTTGCGCGAGCTGACCTCACCGGCCGCCACCGTGCCGACCGTGGTGCCCCGCCGCAGCACCGTGATGGTGTCGGCGATGTCGCGGACCTCGTCGAGCTTGTGCGAGATGAACAGGAACGTGAAGCCCTCCTCCCGCATGGTGCGCAGGGTCGCGAACAGCTCGTCGACCTCCTGCGGCACCAGCACCGCCGTCGGCTCGTCGAGGATGATGATCCGCGCGCCCCGGTAGAGGACCTTGAGGATCTCCACCCGCTGCCGGTCGGCCACGCCGAGGCGTTCGACCAGGACGTCGGGACGCACGTCCAGCCCGACCTTCGCCGCCAGAGCGCGCACCTCCGCGCGTGCCTTCGCGCCGATGCCCCGCACGCCCTCCGCGCCGAGCACGATGTTCTCCAGCACGGTGAGGTTGTCGGCGAGCATGAAGTGCTGGTGCACCATGCCGATCCCGGCGCGGATCGCGTCGGCGGGGGTGCGCAGGCGCACCTGCTCGCCCTCGATCCGGATCGTGCCCGAGTCCGGCGCCTGCATGCCGTAGAGGATCTTCATCAGGGTGGACTTGCCCGCCCCGTTCTCCCCGCACAGCGCGTGCACCTCACCGGCGCGCACCCGCAGGTTCACGTCGGAGTTGGCCACCACGCCGGGGAAGGTCTTGGTGATCGAGGTCAGTTCCACCGCGGGCGGGGAGATCCCGCCCGGCGCGGCACCGGGGGCGGGTCCGGCACCGCCGTCCGGCTTGGCACCGCGGTCCGGCTCGCTGGGGTTGCGCATATGGCTCCGTCGCTGGAACGCGCCTGCCGCACCCGGTCGGGGCGGGCGGCGCTGGGTCTGGCGGGCTCCGCGCGCCGGAGCGCCGGTCTGGGCCGTCCGGCGCGCGGAGCCGTTCGTCGGTGCGGTCAGTTCTGCGGCTTGTCGACGACCTCGATCTGGCCGGACGCGATCGCCGCCTTGTAGGCGTCGGCGACCGGGACCAGGTCCTGGATCTTGCCGCCGGAGGTGGAGTAGCCGACGCCGTCGATGGCCAGGTCGAACTTCTCGGGCAGCGTGCTCAGGTCGTTGCGCGCGACCGCGGCGACGTAGTCGAACACCGCGAGGTCGACCCGCTTGAGCATCGACGTGATGATCACGTCCTTGTACTCGGCCACGGTCGGCTGGTTGTACTGGTCGGAGTCGACGCCGATGGCCATCGCGCCCGCCGAGCTGACCGACGAGAACACGCCCTTACCGGAGGCGCCCGCCGCGTGGTAGATCACGTCGGCCCCGCTCTCGAGCTGGCCCTGGGTGACCTCGGACCCCTTGTTCGGGTCCTGGAAGCCGCTGCTGTCGCCCGCCGGGGTCAGGTAGTCGCTCTTGATCTCGACGTCCGGCGCGGCGGCCTTGGCGCCCTGCTCGAAGCCCGCCTGGAACTTCTCGATCAGCGGGGTCTTCACGCCGCCGACGAAGCCGACGGTGCAGTTCTTGGACCGGTGCGCGGCGATGACGCCGACCAGGAACGAACCCTGCTCCTCGGCGAAGACCAGCGGCGTGACGTTCGGGATGCCCTGCACGTCCTCGTCGACGATCCCGAACTTCGTGCCGGGGAACTCCGGAGCCACGATCTTGACCGCGTCGGCGTAGGCGTAGCCGACGGCGATCACCGGGTTGAAGCCCTCGCGGGCGAGCTGGCGCAGCCGGGTCTGCTTGGCGTCCTCGGGCTCACCGGCACCGGCGTCCAGAGACTTGATCTCCGACAGGCCCATCTCGCGCTGGGCGCGCTCCAGGCCGGCGATCGAGGCGTCGTTGAACGAGGCGTCGCCGCGGCCGCCGATGTCGAAGGCCAGGCCGACCTTCATGTGGGAGGCGTTCGGCGGCGCCTGCTGCTCGGCGGGTGTGGTCGCCGGTGCGGTGGCGGTGGGCGGCGGGTTGGTCTTGCAGGGCTGACCGCTCGCGTTGTCGCTGCCCCCGCCCCCGGTGTCCTTCGCGCATCCGGCCAGCGCCAGCGCGCCGGAGAGCACCAAGGCGACCGCAGTGGCGCCGGAACGCCCCCTGGACCGCGACCAGCCTGCACCCGAGCGCCGATGAAGTGGCGTCCGCCGCATGCCGTACCCCTTTCGTGTCGGTATCGCCGCGTGCCCGCGCCACCACCGGCTGGTCCTGCCGAGGACCGGGCAATGACGGGCTGCCGGGTCAACTCGCCCGGAGGCGTTTCCGGTGAATTGTTGATCCGGTTGGCAGCGCACGCCATTCGTGGCGTGATCTCCGGAATTTAGGACCGAACCATGCCGCGGCGGGAGCGAACGCAGTCACGAATTGGTTTCTGCATCGATCAACTCGCGGTGAACGGGGAATTTCGCGACGCCGACGGCCCGCGGAACCACCCGGAACTCTGGGAATAACGCGGAATTCAGGTGTGTAACGCGCTTTCTGGAACGGCGCAAGTACAGCCGGAAGCACCAACGGCGAGGAGCACGCGGGCAAGACCGGCAAGGGGTCGGCAAGGCCGACGCGAGGGCTACCGAGCGGGCGGACCGGTACCGGAACGGGTGGGCGCGCAGACCGGCCGGGAGCGCTTACGTGTGCTCCAAGCCACATGGCGGCGCCGCCGCGAGCGGTACCGCGAGGCACTGCTTCGAACCGAACCGAGCCCCGCACCTGCGACCCGTGCAAGACTGGACCGAACGTGCATTCGACTCGCGGAGGCCGGTTCCGGCACCCGCCCGTACCGCCCAGCGGTAACCGTGCGTGGTGGCGCGCGTCACCTCGAATGCCGCGAAACTGTCACGGAACGGTTTCTACATCGATCAACCCGACCCGGGCGTCTGTCTCATCGATCACAGAGTGCACCGGCGAGTAGGCCCCGCGGAGCGGCGAGGTCTAGCATCCGATGGGTCAAGGCCCCAGTTCAGGTGGCCGGTGGCGGGCGTACACATCGACGACTCGAACCGGTCGCCGGTGTTCCCGAGATTGGGGTCGTCAGTCCACCAGCGACGTTGGAGGCCTTCCACCATGGCCAGCACCACCGCCTCCGCGGCGGAGGCCCCCCAACGCGAGGCACTCCCTCGCGCCAAGGGCTCCCTCTACCGCGGCGATCTGGGCATGTGGTCGTGGGTCGCGCACCGCATCACGGGCGTACTCACCTTCTTCTTCCTGTTCGTACACGTCCTGGACACCGCCCTGGTCCGGGTCTCGCCGAACGCCTACGACACGGTCATCGAGACCTACAAGCACCCGGTCATGATCCTGTTCGAGCTGGGTCTGCTGGCCGCGGTGCTGTTCCACGCGTTCAACGGCATTCGAGTCATGCTCGTCGACTTCTGGTCGAACGGGCCGAAGTACCAGAAGCCCATGCTCTGGACCGTCGTGGTGCTGTGGCTGGTCCTGATGGTGCCCGCCGCGATCAGCCTGCTCGGAAGGGCCGTCGACATCATGTTCGGGGGGCACTGACATGACCACCACGGAAGCACCGCTGTCGGTCGACAAGCCCCGCTCGCCGTCGCGCCCGGCGGCGCGCCGGAGCAACTTCGAGCTCTACAGCTGGCTGTTCATGCGGCTGTCCGGCGTCGTCCTGCTGTTCCTCGTGCTGGGTCACCTGCTGATCATGCTGTTCCTGGACGGCGGCGTGCACCGGGTCAACTTCGCCTTCGTGGCGGGGCGCTGGTCGTCCCCGTTCTGGCAGTTCTGGGACCTGACGATGCTGTGGCTGGCCGGTCTGCACGGCGGCAACGGCCTGCGTACCGTCATCAACGACTACTCCCGCAAGGACGGCACCCGCTTCTGGCTGAAGGTGCTGCTGTACGCGTCGGTGCTGCTGACGGTCGGTCTGGGGAGCTTCGTGCTCTTCACCTTCGACCCGAACATCGGCTGACCCCGGCACCCAGCAGCTCCCCGGGGCCCGCCAACGGCACGTGGCCCCGGCACCCAGCCCCAGGAGGCGACAATGCAGTACCACAAGTACGACGTAGTCATCGTCGGCGCCGGCGGCGCCGGGATGCGCGCCGCGATCGAGTCCGGGCAGCGCGCCCGCACCGCGGTGCTGACCAAGCTCTACCCCACCCGCTCCCACACCGGCGCGGCGCAGGGCGGCATGTGCGCCGCGCTGGCCAACGTCGAGGAGGACAACTGGGAGTGGCACACCTTCGACACCATCAAGGGCGGTGACTACCTGGTCGACCAGGACGCCGCCGAGGTGATGGCGAAGGAGGCCATCGACGCGGTCCTCGACCTGGAGAAGATGGGCCTGCCCTTCAACCGGACCCCGGAGGGCAAGATCGACCAGCGCCGGTTCGGCGGTCACACCCGCGACCACGGCAAGGCCCCGGTGCGCCGGGCCTGCTACGCGGCCGACCGCACCGGCCACATGATCCTGCAGACGCTGTACCAGAACTGCGTCAAGCACGGCGTGGAGTTCTACAACGAGTTCTACGTGCTCGACATCGTCATGAGCGAGGGCGAGAACGGCCCGGTCTGCACCGGCGCCATCGCCTACGAGCTGGCGACCGGCGAGATCCACGTCTTCCAGGCCAAGTCCGTGGTGTTCGCCACCGGCGGCTTCGGCAAGGTGTTCAAGACGACCTCCAACGCCCACACCCTCACCGGTGACGGCATGGGCATCGTCTACCGCAAGGGCCTGCCGCTGGAGGACATGGAGTTCTACCAGTTCCACCCGACCGGTCTGGCCGGTCTGGGCATCCTCATCACCGAGGGCGTCCGCGGCGAGGGCGGCATCCTGCGCAACGCCGACGGCGAGCGGTTCATGGAGCGCTACGCCCCCACGATCAAGGACCTCGCGCCCCGCGACATCGTCGCCCGCGCGATGGCCCTGGAGGTCCTGGAAGGCCGTGGAGCGGGCCCGAACAAGGACTACGTCCTGCTCGACGTGACCCACCTCGGCGAGGAGCTGCTGGAGACCAAGCTCCCCGACATCATGGAGTTCTCCCGCACCTACCTGGGCGTGGAGCCGACCAAGGAGCTGGTGCCGGTCTACCCGACCGCGCACTACGCGATGGGCGGCATCCCGACCAACATCACCGGCCAGGTGCTGCGCGACAACGAGAACCTGGTGCCGGGCCTGTACGCCGCCGGTGAGTGCGCGTGCGTGTCGGTGCACGGCTCCAACCGCCTGGGCACCAACTCGCTGCTGGACATCAACGTCTTCGGCCGCCGCGCGGGCATCGCCGCCGCCGAGTACGCGCTGGGCCAGGACCACATCGACCTGCCGGAGCAGCCGGAGAAGCTGGTCCAGGGCATGGTGGACCACCTGCGCACCGCCAGCGGCGGCGAGCGGGTCGCCACCATCCGCACCGAGCTGCAGCAGACGATGGACGCCAACGCCTCGGTGTACCGCACCGAGGAGACCCTCAAGACGGCGCTGTCGGACGTGCAGGCGCTCAAGGAGCGCTACGGCCGGATCGCCGTGCACGACAAGGGCAGGCGGTACAACTCCGACCTGCTGGAGGCGATCGAGCTGGGCTTCCTGCTCGACCTCGCCGAGTCGCTGGTCAACGCCGCACTGGCCCGCAAGGAGTCCCGTGGCGGGCACGCCCGCGAGGACTACACCGCGCGGGACGACGTCAACTTCATGCGGCACAGCATGTCCTACAAGTTGCTGCCCGACGCCGAGGACCCGAACGCACCGCTCGGGCTCACCGGGTTCACCGCCGACATCCGGTTGGACTACAAGCCCGTCGTCGTCACCCGGTACCAGCCGATGGAGCGTAAGTACTGATGACCGCCACCACCAGCAAGCACGACACGACCGACCTCCCGGAAGACGCCCCGCCGATCCCCGAAGGCGCCACGATGGTGACCGTCCGGATCCAGCGGTTCAACCCGGAGGTCGACGAGGACCTGCACTGGGAGTCCTACCGGGTGCCGGCGCTGCCGACCGACCGGGTCCTCAACCTGCTGCACTACATCAAGTGGTACATCGACGGCTCGCTGACGTTCCGCCGGTCCTGCGCACACGGTGTGTGCGGCTCGGACGCGATGCGGATCAACGGGGTCAACCGGCTGGCCTGCAAGGTGCTGATGAAGGACCTGTTCGCCAAGAGCGGTGAGACCACCCTCAGCGTCGAGCCGATCAAGGGCCTGCCGGTCGAGAAGGACCTGCTGGTCGACATGGAGCCGTTCTTCGAGGCCTACCGGGCGGTCAAGCCGTACCTGATCACCTCGGGCAACGAGCCGACCCGCGAGCGGCTGCAGTCGGTCGCCGACCGCGCGCGCTTCGACGACACCACCAAGTGCATCCTGTGCGCGGCGTGCACCACGTCGTGCCCGGTGTACTGGTCGGAGGGCTCCTACTTCGGCCCGGCGGCGATCGTCAACGCGCACCGGTTCATCTTCGACAGCCGGGACGAGGCCGCCGAGGAGCGCCTGGACATCCTCAACGACGTCGACGGCGTCTGGCGCTGCCGCACGACCTTCAACTGCACGGACGCCTGCCCGCGTGGCATCCAGGTCACCAAGGCGATCCAGGAGGTCAAGCGGGCCCTGATGTTCCGCCGCTGACGGCCTGCGACACCCGACCGGCGCCCGCCCCACCACAGGGGCGGGCGCCGCTTGGCATTCGGGGACAGAGTTCGAAGACAGGCCCTCAGCGTCGTGACGCTCGGTAACCACGCCACCCCAGCACACCGATAACCGTTCCCAGGACGATCGAGACGACGGCGATCACGACGTGGACGACGAGGTACGAAGTGGGCGAACCGGCCGCCCAGGAACGCTCGCTGGTCCAGATGTTGCGGATGAAGTTGGGCCACAGCAGGTACGTCCAGACCCCGAAGGCCAGCAGGAACAGCGACCAACCACGCGAAAGTGTCACCTCGCCAGTATCGGCGCACGCCTGCGGGCATCACTCCACCGGGGCGTAGCCGACTCCGTCCGACCGCCGCTACGCACCGATATTGGTTAGCCTTCAACGTGTGCCAGTGAGAGCCCGCTCGGCCAGTCCACCCCGCACGAATCCGACCTCGGCGCTGCGTCTCGCGGCTACCGCGGTCGTGCTCGCTGCGACCGCACTCGGCCCGACTCCCGCGCTGGCGGCTCCGCAACCTCCGCCGCCCCCACCGCCGTGCTCCAACGAGACGGCTCCGCCGCCCCCCGTCGACACCTCCGAGGTGCCGCCACCGGGTGTCGCCTCGCCGGAACCGTTGCCGGTGCCGGAGAAGCCCGTCGGCGGCGACCGGCTCGGCGAGTGCGCGGGCCCGGTGCTGCCCGAGGGAGCCCCGGCACCGCCGCCCGAGGTGAGCGCGGCATCGTGGATCCTCGCCGACGTCACCAGCGGTGAGGTGCTCGCGGCACGCGACTCGCACGCGCGGCACCGGCCCGCGTCGGCGATCAAGGTCCTGACCGCGCTGGTGGCCATCCGCGACCTGAACATGTCGGACACGCTGGTGGCGACCCAGGCCGACGCCGACCAGGAGGGCAGCCGCGTCGGGCTGCACCCCGGCGTCACCTACACCGTCGAGCAGGTGGTGACCGGACTGCTGATGCAGTCGGGCAACGACGCCGCGCACGCGCTGGCGATGAAGCTCGGCGGCCCCGAGGTGATGACGGCCCGGATGAACGAGCTGGCCCACCACCTCGGCGCGCTCGACACCCGCGCGGCGACGCCGTCCGGGCTGGACGGGCCGGGCATGAGCAGCTCGGCCTACGACCTGGCCCTGGTCTTCCGCGCCGCCATGCAGCGCCCGGAGTTCGCGCGGGCGATCAACACCCAGCACACCGTGCTGCCCGGCCCGCCGGGGCAGCCGCTGGAGGTGTGGAGCGACAACGCCGTCCTGCTCAACTACGCCGGCGCTCTGGGCGGCAAGACCGGCTTCACCGACGACGCCAGGCACACCTTCATCGCCGCCGCCGAGCGCGACGGGCGCCGAATCGTCGCGGTGCTGCTGCGCGGCGAGAACCAGCCTCTCCGGCTGTCGTCGCAGACCATGCGGCTGCTCGACTACGGCTTCACGCTGCGCGGCCGGGTCGGCGAGCTCGTGGCGGAGGGCGCTCTGGAGCCGACGACCGAGACCGCGCCGGTCGTCCCGGTGCAGAACGTCGAGCCGCCGCACCGCGACCCGGCGTTCGGCACGGTCGGGGGCCCGCTGACGCTGGCGGCCGCCGCGGCCGTGGCCTTGCTCGGCGTGGTGGGTGTGCGGCAGCGCCGGGCACGGCGGGCCGCCGCCGCGCGGCGCGAAAGCGCGAAGGTCCCGGCCGACCACCCGTAACCCTCCCTTCCCCTCGCACTGCTGGATTTCGGCGGTGCGCGGTGGTTCAATTTGTTAACGACTCCGTATCGTAAACAAATTGGGGGTTGCGATGACCGAGGTGCTGATCACCGGGGCCGGCCCGGCCGGTCTGGCGCTCGCGTGCGCGCTGCGGCAGCACGACGTGGCGGTGCGGGTGGTGGACAAGGCTGGCGGACCGGCCACCACGTCGCGGGCCAACATCCTGCACGCGCGCGGCGTCGAGGTGCTGAACCGGCTCGGCGCGCTGGGCGACCTGCGCGAACGCGGGCTCAGCGCTCTCCAGCTGTCCATCCACCTCGAGGGCCGCCAGATCGCGGAGGTCCGCTTTGGCGAGGTCGAGGGCGCCAGGCTCTCGGCGGTGTTCATCTCCCAAGCCGAGATCGAGGGCGAGCTGCGCCGGCGCCTCGGCGAGCTGGGCGTCGAGGTCGAGTGGGGCTCGGAACTGGTCTCCGCCTCGCAGGACGACACCGGCGTCACCGCGGAGCTGAGCGGCGGTGAGCAGGTCCGGGCGCAGTGGCTCGTGGGCTGCGACGGCGCGCACAGCGCCGTCCGGCGCTTGGCCGGGATCGGCTTCCCGGGCGCACCGCTGGTCGACCAGTGGCTGCTCGCCGACGTGCACGCCGACTGGGACCGCGACCGCAGCGGCTCGGCCGGCTGGTACCACCGGGACGGCCTGCTGTTCGCGATGCCGATGCGCGAGCCCGGCCGAGACGACCTGTGGCGGATCATGTGCGACGTACCCCGCGCCGACGAGGCGCTAACCGAGCAGCAGATCCTTGACCGCCTCCGGCGGCTGCTGCCCGAGCGCACCGGGCTCACCGACGTGCGGATCACGGACGCGAAGTGGGCGTCGGCGTTCCGCATCCACCGCCGCCTGGCCGACCGCTACCGCAGCGGACGCGTGCTCCTCGCCGGCGACGCGGCGCACATCCACAGCCCCTTCGGCGGTCAGGGCATGAACACCGGCGTCGGCGACGCGGAGAACCTCGCCTGGAAGCTCGCCCTCGTGGCCCGGGGCATGGCGGGCGAGGCGCTGCTGGACACCTACGAAGCCGAGCGCCGGCCGGTCGCGGCCTACGTGCTGCGCGGCACCACCGCCAACACCAAGCTCCTGCTCGGCGGGGGCGCCGCGGGCCGGTTCCTGCGCGACCGGGTGCTGACGCCGCTGCTCAACCTGCCCGTGGTGCAGCGCATGGGCACCGACGCCGCGTCGCAGCTGCGGATCAGCTACCGGCGCGGACCGCTCGCCGCTCCGGTGCGCGGTCCGCGTCCGCGCTCCGGCGACCGGGTTCGCGACTTCGAGTGCCTGCGCGCGGATGGCACACGCACTCGGCTGCACACCGAGCTGCGCGGGCGCTGGGCGGTGGTCGGAGACGCGCCCGTCGCGCGCAAGTGGCTCGGCGACCGGGTGGTCACGTTGACCCCTACCGGGAGCGGCGACACGCTGCTCGTGCGTCCCGACGGTCACCTGGCCTGGCGCGGGACCGACCAGGCCGAGCTCGGGCGGTGGCTGGAGAACGCGCTCGAACGCGGGAGGGCCCGATGAGCCCGCCGCGGGCCGCTGGCAGCGCCGGCGGCGGTTCACGCCCGCGCGGCCGGCCGCGTGATCCCGAGGCGGACGCGGCGATCCTGCGGGCCGCGATGGACCTCTTCATCGAGGGCGGGGTCGAAGGCACCAGCATCGAGCAGGTCGCCAAGCGCGCCGGGGTCGGCAAGCTGACCGTCTACCGCCGCTGGTCCTCGAAGGAAGAGCTGATCGCGCAGGCGATCGAGTCGGTGCGCGGCGAGGCGCTGGGTTTCGAGGTGCGCGCGGACCTTCCGCTGCGCGAACAGATCGAGGGCGCGCTCCCGGTGTGGGCGCAGGCGCTGTCCTCTCCTCGGGTCCGCGCGATGATCGCGCGCGTATTCGGCTCCGCCGCTCGCCATCCGTCGCTGATGGCGGCCTACTGGGAGCACCACGTCGTACCGCGCCGGAAAGCGATCCGGGCGCTGCTGGAGCACGCGAAGGCGACGGGGGTGCTGCCCGAGGACACCGTCGTGGACGTGCTCATCGACATGGTCGTGGGAGCGGTCATGTTCCGGCTCCTCCAGCCGGAACCCCTCGACGCCGAGGGTGCGCGACGGTACCTGGAGTCCGTCCACCGCCAGGCCGGGCTGCTGCCCGATCGCCCTGCGGGCGGATGACCCGAGCGGACGCTGCGTGGATGATCTGGTCCGTGCGGATTCCCAGAGCGGTCGCGGTGGTCGTCGACGGACCACGGGTGCTGGTCATGAAGCGCTACGTCAGGCGCGAGTCCCGAGAAGCCTGCCGGAACTGCGAGCACATCGCCTGGTCGCAGCCGTGGTGCCCCGGACACCGCTACGCGATCCTGCCCGGCGGACACGTCGAGGAGGGCGAGACCGCCGAAGAGGCGGCCTTGCGGGAGCTGACCGAGGAGACATCGCTCCGGGCCACGACCGGGCGGCTGCTGTGGACCGGCCACCACAACGGGCGCCCGGCGTCGTACTTCCTCATGACCGGCGTCGAGGGCGCACCCGTGCTGTCCGGCCCGGAGGCCGCGGCGCACGGCCCCGACAACAGCTATGAACTCGTGTGGGCGGGCTCCGAGGAGTTCGACCTGCTGGACCTGTATCCCGCGGAGGTCCGCCAGCCGCTCACCGGCCTGCTGCGCTCCCGTGAGTCTTCCGGGCTGCCATAGAGCGCCCCGGAAGACCCGTCACCGGCGCCTGCGCCAGGCGAGACCGGCGAGCACGCCGAGGCCGAACAGGCTCGCCGTCGCCGCCGGACCCGTGCGGCCGCGCGTCTGCACCACGGGCCGGATCACGGCGGGCTCGGGCGGCGACGGCACGGCGCGCTCCTGGTTCTCCGGCGCCGACGCCGTCCACGCGGTCACGAACAGGATGAACCGCGAGGTCAGGTAGGAGAACACCAGCAGACCCAGGATCGGCCCGAACGCGGCGGCAGCCGGCGAGCCGGTGACGCTGTTCAGGTAGAACACCCCGACCTGCTTGAGGATCTCGAAGCCGACGGCCCCGAACAGCGCCCCCCAGACCGCGCTGCGCAGCGACACCGGCTTGCGCGGCAGCCGCGCCAGGATCCACAGGAACACCAGCCAGCTCGCCGCCAGCGACAGCAGGGTGGCCAGCACCTGCAGCCCGGCCCTGGCGAACGGCGTGTCGTCGATGCCGGCCAGCTCCAGCAGCATCCGGCCGACGCCGCCGCCGACGGCGCTGATGCCGAACGAGATGCCCATCGCCAGTCCGAGCCCGATGAGCGAGAGCAGGTCGGAGACGTACTTCCTCAGCACCGGCTGCTGCTCGGGCTCCTGCGTCCAGAGCGCGGTCAGCGCCTCGCGCAGGTTGGTCATCCAGCTCAGACCGGAGTACAGCGCCGCGACAAGACCGATGATCCCCACCGCGCCCGCCTGGCCGATCGCCTGGTCGACGACGTTGTTGAGCATCTGGCTCATGGCCGGGTTCGGCACCGCGGTGGTGATCGAGTTCCGCAGCTGGGCGAGCAGGTCCGGGTTGCCGCCCAGCACGAAACCGGCGATCGCGAACGCGATCATCAGCAGCGGGACGAGGGCGAGCACGCTGAAGTAGGTGATCGCCGCCGCGTAGTAGTCGCCGTACTGGCTCTGGTAGCGGTTCGCGGCCCGGATCAGCCGGTCCAGCCATTCGTGCCGCTGCCGCAGCCGGGCGAGCAGCCCGGGTGCCTTGGTCCGTTCGGCCACGGATCCACCTCCACCGGCACGTCCGACGCGGGCTTGGTCCTCGTGGCGCAGTGACCGTGCCCCGAACGGAAGGCTACCGGCGGTTGATCAGTTCAGCCTGCCGGTGGCAGGAAGCCGATCCGGTCGTAGACCGTCTTCAGCGTGCCCGCGGCGACCTCGCGGGCGTGCTCGGCGCCGCGCCGCAGGACCTTGTCCAGTTCGGCCGGGTCGTCGAGGTAGCCGCGCACCTTCTCCTGGAACGGCGTGACGAACTCCAGCACGGTCTGCCCGAGCTCCTTCTTCAGGTCGCCGTAGCCCTTGCCCTCGTAGGCGGCCTCCAGGTCTGCGATCGAGCGGCCGGTGAGCGCGGAGTAGATGACCAGCAGGTTGCTCACACCCGGCTTGTTCTCCGGGTCGTACTGGATCTCGCGGCCGGCGTCGGTGACCGCCGAGCGGATCTTCTTGACCGAGCGCTTCGGGTCCTCCAGCAGCTCGACGACGCCCGCGGGCACCGACTTGCTCATCTTGACCGTCGGGTCCTGCAGGTCGAAGATCTTCGCGGTCTCCTTGGGGATGTGCGCGGCGGGCACCGTGAAGGTCTCGCCGAACCGCGAGTTGAACCGCTGCGCGAGGTTGCGGGTCAGCTCCAGGTGCTGGCGCTGGTCCTCGCCGACCGGCACCGCGTCGGCCTGGTAGATCAGGATGTCGGCGGCCTGCAGCACGGGGTAGGTGAACAGCCCCACGCTGACGTGGTCGGCTTCCTGCCGCGCGGACTTGTCCTTGAACTGGGTCATCCGGCCGGCCTCTCCGAAGCCGGTCAGGCACTCCATGACCCAGCTGAGCTGGGTGTGCTCGGGCACGTGGCTCTGCACGAACAGGGTGGCGCGCTCCGGGTCGATGCCCAGCGCGAGCAGCTGGGCCGCCGACAGGCGGGTCCGCCGGCGCAGCAGCTCCGGGTCGTGGCCCATGGTGATGGCGTGCAGGTCGACGACGCAGTAGAAGGCGTCGTGGGTCTCCTGCATCACGACCCACTCGCGCAGCGCACCCAGGTAGTTGCCGAGGTGGAACGAGTCGGCGGTGGGCTGGATTCCGGACAGCACGCGCGGCCGGGCCGCGGACGTCTCGGCGTTCTGGGTTGCGGGCGCGTCACTCACGTCCTGATTCTCGCAAGCTCACCCCGCCGACCGGGAGCGGGTCACCGGTCTCGGTGTTTCGCGAACCGCGCCGAGGCCGCCCGGCGGGGCGGGGAGCCGAGGCTGCCGCGGAACCGGAAGGGCGACCACCGGTCAGCTGCACGACGTTCCGAGCTGCCGTGGTCTCAGGCGGCGAAGCGGCTCCGGCTCCCGATCTGGCGACCGGGCTCGGGTCCGCAGACACGGAGTGCCCAGTCGCCTCCCGCGCGTACTGGCAACAGGGGCGTGCCCGCGCTTCTCGCGCGTACCGACAACAGGGAGTGTCCGGCCACTTCCCGCGCGTATCTGCCGTCGGCCCGCTGCCCCGGACCGCCTCGGCACGCGGGCGGCCGGCCGCGAGTCAGCTCTTGCGCTGGTTCTCCGGCTGGATCTTCTTCTTCCGGAACACACCCGCGACCATGCCCACGACGCCGAGCACCACGGCGGCCGAACCGACCGGCCCGAACGACTCCAGGGGGCTGGGCTGCGCGACCACGGTCGACCTGGCGCCGGCACTGGCGGTCGTCCCGGCCACCAGCAGGCCCGTGACGAGCACGGCGCTGAGCACGGACACGCGGGTGCACACGCATGCCAATCGGCTACGCACGAGCGTTGCCTCCCTTGACGGGTAACCCGTACGGGTCACAAGCATTTGCAGCTCGGTGGCGGACAGTACCGACCAGACGTAAACGTCGAAGTCGCGTTGCGTAAACCTGTCACGACGGAATGATCATATTTTCCGTTCTGGGCGGCTTCGCACCGGGTCGGCGAAACACCGTTCGCCGCAGGGCAACCGCAGTGCGGAACGCGGATCCGGCGGCTCCCGCGCGACGGCCGGATCCGCGGTCATGAGTTCACGCACACTCAGCCGGGCGACCCGTCCCCCGTCTCGGTGACGGCGAGCTGCACCCGGCCGACCCGCCCGTAGGTGGTGCCGCGCTGCCGCGCCGGGCGGCCGACCCGCGCGGCGGCCTCGTGCAGCTCCTCGATCGTGCGGGCCGAACCGTGCTCGGACCCGGCCATCCGGCTGATCGTCTCCTCCATCAGCGTCCCGCCGAGGTCGTTGGCGCCCCCGGTGAGCACCTCCGAGGTGCCCTCGTCGCCGAGCTTCACCCACGAGCACTGCACGTTGTCGATGCGCCCGTGCAGCAGGATCCGCGCCATCGCGTGCACCGCGCGGTTGTCGCGGCGGGTCGGCCCCGGCCGGGCGAGACCGGCGAGGTAGATCGGCGCGTTGCGGTGCACGAACGGCAGCGGCACGAACTCGGTGAACCCGCCGGCACCGTTGCTCGCGGCGGTGTCCTGCACGCCGGCCAGCGTTCGCAGGTGGCCGAGCCAGTGCTCCGGGGTGTCGACGTGGCCGTACATCATCGTCGACGAGGACGGGATGCCGAGCCGGTGCGCGGTGCTGATCACCTCGATCCACTCCGCGGCGGGCAGCTTGCCCTTGGTCAGCACCCACCGCACGTCGTCGTCGAGGATCTCGGCGGCTGTGCCGGGGATGCTGCCGAGGCCCGCCTCGGCCAGCTCGGAAAGCCACTCCTCGACGCTCACGCCCGCCTTCGCCGAGGCGCTGACGATCTCCATCGGGCTGAAGGCGTGCACGTGCATCTCCGGCACCCGCTGCTTCACCGCCCGGACCAGGTCCGCGTACCCGCTGACCGGCAGCTTCGGGTCGATGCCGCCCTGCATGCAGACCTCGGTGGCCCCGGCGAGCCACGCCTCCTCGGCGCGGTCGGCGACCTCCTGGGGCGAGAGCCGGTATGCGTCGGCGTCGCGCTCGCGCTGCGCGAACGCGCAGAAGCGGCAGCCGACGTAGCAGATGTTGGAGAAGTTGATGTTGCGGTTGACCACGTAGGTGACGTCGTCGCCCACGACCTCGCGGCGCAGGTCGTCGGCGATGCCGGCCAGGGTGTCCAGCGCGGCTCCGTCGCAGGTCATCAGGGCCATCGCGGCGGCGGTGTGTGGCTCCTCGAGCAGCGCCGCCGGGTCGGACCCGGCCAGGTCCAGGCCGGCGCGGACCTCGGAGTCGAGCCGTTGCGGCGCGGCTCCGCTCGGCAGCTGGGCGCGCAGCTCGTCCCAGTCGCCGTAGACGGTGTCGAAGTCGCCGCGGCGGTCGCCGGTGCGACCGACCGTGTCGATGCTGCTGTGCAGGTCGGTGCGTCCGATCGACTCGAATCCGCCGTCGGGCTCCTGCCACTCCCGGCCGACCGGCACGGCGTCCTCCGACGCCAGACCGTCCGGTGTGGACAGCGCGGCGACGTGGCCCGCGATGCGCGGGTCGATCCACTGCGTGCTGTCCCCGGCCAGCCCCGCGCGCACGTAGCGCGGGTAGGCGGTCAGCCGCTCGCGCATGCCGAAACCGCCCTCGGCGGTGCGCGCGGCGAGGTCGTCGATGTGCGGCCACGGGTGTTCGGGGTTGACGTGGTCGGGCGTCACCGGCGACACCCCGCCCCAGTCGTCGATCCCGGCGCGCAGCAACAGCAGCAGCTCGTCGCCGACGAGGTTCGGGGGCGCCTGCACGCTCACGTCCGACGGCATCAGCAGCCGGGCGACGGCGGTGGTCGCGGCCAGGTCCTGCAGGTCGGCGTCGGGCATGCCGCGCATCCGGGTGTCGGGCTTGGCCCGGAAGTTCTGGACGATGATCTCCTGCAGGTGCCCGTACTGGCGGGCGCTGCGGCGCAGCGCCATCAGCGACTCGGCGCGTTCGGTCCTGGTCTCACCGATCCCGATCAGGATGCCGCTGGTGAACGGCACGCCCACGCGCCCGGCGTCGGAAAGCACCCGCAGCCGCACCGCGGGCTCCTTGTCCGGGCTGGCGTAGTGCGGGTTGCCCTTCTCGCTCCACAGCCGCTCGGAGGTCGTCTCCAGCATCATGCCCATGCTGGCGGCGACCGGCTTGAGCCTGGTCAGCTCCGACCAGCTCAGCACCCCCGGGTTGAGGTGCGGCAGCAGCCCGGTCTCCTCCAGCACCGCGACGGCGCAGGACCGTACGTAGTCCACTGTGGAGGAATACCCGCGCGCGTCCAGCCACTCGGCGGCGGCGGGCCAGCGGTCCTCCGGGCGGTCGCCGAGGGTGAACAGCGCTTCCTTGCACCCCGCCGCCGCGCCCCGCCGCGCGATCTCCAGGACCTCCTCGCGCTCCAGGTAGGCGGACTCGACCCGGTGCGGCACCGTCGCGAAAGTGCAGTAGTGGCAGCGGTCCCGGCACAGCCGGGTGAGCGGGATGAAGACGTTGCGGCTGTAGGTGACGACCCCCTGGCGCCCCTCGGCCAGCAGGTGCGCGTCGCGGGCGCGGCCCGCCGCGGCCAGCAGCGCGTCGAGGTCGTCGCCGCGCGCGTGCAGCAGCACGGCGGCTTCGGTGACGTCGAGCGACACGCCGTCGGTGGCGCGGCGCAGCGCCCGGCGCATCGCCGAGGCGCTCGGTACGGGCTCCGGCGGTGGTGAGAGTTGCAGATCGGCCACCCCGTGACCCTAAGTCCCGCGCGGGTACCCACGCAGCCGTCGGCGACGCACAGCACACATCACGCACGGCTACTCAATTACTCCGATTCGCCCTATCAGACTTCCCCAAATAAGCGCAAAATCCCGACGAACCGCTACTGAGCGGTCGTGATTCTGCGTCTCGGGAGGACCCGCGTGTCACGCAAACTTGGTAAGCATCGCGCCTTGCGCTTCGCCGGACCGGCGTTCGCGCTCGCCCTGCTCGTACCCACCGGCGCGGCAGGTGCCGCACCTGCCCCCGCCCCCGCGCCCGCGGCCACCGCCGCCCCGGCGCACTTCATGGTCGTCGGCCCGGTCGGCAACCTGGCCCGGACCGAGAAGTCGGTCCGGGCGGCGGGCGGCACCGTCGTGCAGAGCTGGCCGCAGATCGGCGTGCTCGTCGCGACCTCGACGGACGCCGGTTTCGCCGCCGCGGTGCGCGGTCGTCCCGGAGTCCAGCAGGCCGGAGCCAGCCGCAACCTCGTCGAATGGCTGCCGCCGGCGAACAGCACGATGCTCGAGCCCACCGAGGGCACGCTGTCGGCTCCCGCGTCGATCGCCGCGGCCGGCGACGCCGAACCGCTGGAAGCCGAGCAGTGGGACCTGCCGCTGATCAAGGCCGACAAGGCGCACCTGCTCTCCCAGGGCGACAAGGACGTCACCGTCGGCGTGCTCGACTACGGCATCGACCCGGCGCACCCCGACCTCAAGCCCAACCTCGACGTCTCCCGCTCGGTGAGCTGCGTCGACCAGGGCATCCCGGACCAGTCCCCCGCCGCGTGGGCCCCGGAGAACGCCGAGCAGGACCACGGCACGCACGTCGCGGGCACCGTCGCCGCCGCGCGCAACGGCATCGGCGTCGCGGGAGTCGCCCCCGGCGTCACCCTCGCCTCGGTGCGGGTCATCGACGACGACGGCTTCATCTACCCCGAGTACGCGGTGTGCGGTTTCGTCTGGGCCGCCGAGCACGGCTTCGACGTCACCAACAACTCCTACTTCGTCGACCCCTGGTACCTGTGGTGCGACAGCGACCCGGACCAGAAGGCCGCGGCGGAGGCGGTGCGCCGGGCGGTCGCCTACGCGTCGCGCAAGGACGTCGTCACCGTCGCCTCGGCGGGCAACAGCAACTGGGACCTGTCCAAGCCGATCCTCGACCAGAACAGCCCGAACAACGGCGGCCCGGTGCAGGAGCGCCAGACCGGCGACGAGTGCCGCATCCTGCCCGCCGAGCTCGACGGCGTGGTGACGGTCAGCTCGGTGGGTGTGAAGTCGGAGAAGTCCTACTTCGCCAACTACGGCCTCGGTTCGATCGACGTGACCGCGCCCGGCGGTGACGCGCGCCAGATCCCGCAGACGCCGTCGGCCAACGGCCGCATCCTGTCCACGCTGCCCGGCGGCGGCTGGGGCTGGAAGCAGGGCACCTCGATGTCGGGCCCGCACGCGGCCGGTGTCGTCGCGCTGCTGCGCAGCACCCACCCGGACTGGAACGCCAAGCAGGTCACCAGAGTCCTGCAGGCGCAGGCGGACCGCCTGACCTGCCCGGACTTCTACGACCCGAACGGCGACGGCAAGGCCGACGCGGTGTGCGAGGGCGGCCGCACAGGCGCCGGCTTCCACGGCGCGGGCATGGTCGACGCGCTCGACGCGGTGCGCTGACGCAGCGACGGTTCCACACCGGAAAGCCCCCGCCCGGCGGGGGCTTTCCTCATTCCCGGGGGGGCGCACGCTTCTCGCTCTTGCCCCACCGGGGCTGCCGCGACGCAGGGTCCGGAGGCGCCGCGTTTGCGGCTCAGCCGCGGTCTCGCTTCGCCGGGTTTCCGCCCTGTCCCGCCGGCAGGATGCGGTCGATGACCGTGCCGACCAGTTCGTCGGGGTCGAAGTCGGCCAGCACGTCCGGAACGGTGAGCTTCTCGACGGCGAGCCCGGTGAGCGCGAAGTAGAGCAGCACGACGGTCCAGCGGTCCCCAGGCAGCCCGGAGTCCAGGTGGAAGCGGATGTTCTCGGCCAGGTTCGAGCGGATCGTCTCGGTGAGCGCCGCCCGCAGCTCCGGTCTCCGGGTGGCCTCCAGCCGCAGTTCCAGCAGCGCGAGGTAACCGGTGCGGTCGTCCTCGAGCCTGCGCATGGTGGCGCGCAGCAGCTCGAAGTCCAGCTCTCGCGTCGGCGGCGCCTTCATCGTCTCGGCGAGCTCGGCGAAGTCGGGTCCCATGCGCTGGTGGACGTGCCTGCCCGCCTGCGTGAGCAGGTCGTCGCGGTTGGCGAAGTAGTTGGACGCGGTGCCCTTGGGCACACCCGCCTCCTCGTCCACCGCGCGGAACGTCAGGCCGCGGGCGCCGTCGCGGGCGAGAACCTCGATCGCCGCGTCGACCAGCGCGGTCCGGCGCGCGGGGTTCTGGACCATGACGCCTCCTCGGCGGAGAACGGACTTGCAACCACTACAGGCAGAGTACTACAACTGAAGTGGTTACTGGCCCGGAGGAGGACCACATGCGAAAGCTCACCTATCTCGTCGCCGCGACCCTCGACGGCTTCATCGCGGGGCCGGACGCGACCGACCCCACCGGCTCCGGGATCTTCACCATGGAGGGCGATCACATGGCGGCCCTCCTGGACGAGTACCCGGACATCGTCCCGGTGCAGGCGCGCGAAGCCCTCGGCCTCGCGAGCACCCCCAACAAGCACTTCGACACAGTGGTGGAGGGGCGGGTGTCGTACGAGGGCGGGCTCGCCGCGGGCATCCCCAACGCCTACCCGCACCTGCGCCACCTCGTCTTCACCCGGACCATGACCGAAAGCCCGGACCCCGGCGTGGAGATCGTCTCCAGCGATCCGGTGGAGGTGGTCCGGGAGCTGAAGCGGGAGGCCGGGCAGGGCATCTGGCTCGTGGGCGGGGGCAGCCTCGCGGCCGCCCTGCGCCCGGAGATCGACGAACTGGTCATCAAGCTGCACCCCGTCACCGTCGGGAACGGCATCCGGATGTTCGAGGGCGACTTCGACCCCGCGCAGTTCCGGCTGACCAGGAGCCAGACCTTCGAATCCGGCGTCCTCCACCTCACCTACGAACGGCGGTGACTCCGGCGGCTGGGGCGGTGCCGCGAGGAACCGCCCCGGCTGGGGGAGCCGGCTTCCTTACGGGTAGACCTCCGTCGACTGGTGCTCCGGCTCGGGGCCGGGCAGCGTCCTCCGTTCGAACCTTACGGACACGATTGCCGAGATCAAGGAAACGTTGTCACGACATCACCCCGTCATCGCCGGTCTTCGCAACCGAGGTGTCCGCGGTCGACGCGGCCCCGGACGCGGGCCTATCCGTGTGGCGCCGGTCAGAAGGCGCCGCGGTAAGTTCCGAACGTCCAGAGATTGCCCTCCGGATCCCGCACCGTGAAGGTGTACGAGCCGGCGCCTGAGCCGAACTTCGCGTGATGGGGCGGTTCGACGACCTCGCCACCTGCCTCCCGCACCCGGCCATGGACGGCGTCGACATCGTCGGTGGCCAGGTAGATCGCGCTGCTTCCCGCTCGCATCCCTCCGTGGACGCTGTCGGTGTGCTTCGTCCCGCCGACGACCAGTGCGCCACCGCCGGGCCACACCAGCTCAGCGTGCACGACGTCGCCCTCCTCGTCCGACGCCGCCAATGCCTCGTGAAAGCCGAGGACGTCGGTGAGAAACCGCAACGCCGCTCGCGTGTCGTCGTAGTGCAGGATCGGTAAGAGCGCGGTCCGCGAACTGTCAGCCATGCACACACACTACTGATCGCGATGACAAGGGATCCCGGGCTACCCGCACCTTGGAGCCGCCCAGCCGAGACACGGTGCCACCATTCAGACCGATTGGGCCATTTCGGTGTTTCACGCATTAAATAGAGTCTGTTGCCCTGTCACTTGCTCGAAGTCAGCCGGACAGGTAGCGATGACCGCAACCTGGCAGCTGGGCAAAGCACCGTTGTCTCTCTGATGTACCAAGAGGCACTGTAGCGCCCGTGTCTCGGACACCGCGTCAGTTCTTCAGAAAGCCGCACTTCCAGCGTAGAAATGCGCTGTTTGCGGATTTCCGCATTGGTGCTTCTGCCGCTCGCGGTTCAGCGCTTGCCGGACGAGCCACTTGCCCATGTGCGCCTCCGCCGGAGGACCCAGGCCTCCCGCACGAGGTCGGGTACTGGGCGCTGTCGTCAGGGATGCACTCATCGTCACCAGCCGCGTGGGGGCCGGATGACTCGGTGTAGCGCTGGGGTGTTCGATCACGAGTCCGCTAACGGGTCGGTGCTTGGCTCGCGCGGATGATCTCGCGCGCCCACGACTCACCTGTGCCGCTTGACACCCGCCAATCCCACAGAGTTCGCACATGCCGCCCTAGAACGTGTGATCAGGCAGTCTCATACTGCGGACCGACGACGAGCTCCAGGGTGGGACGCATCATGAGCCCGGCCTTCGCGCGCCAGGTGCGGTCGCCGACGATGCCGTCCGGCGCGATTGACGAGATCTGCTGGAATTGCACCACCTTCGCTTTGGTGAGGGGCCCGAAAATCCCGTCCTGCACCAGCCCAGCAACGATGAGGGTGTTCAGCGTGCGCTGCAGGTCCCAGACGACACCCCCTGTCGAGCCCTCCTGAAGCACTGGCATCGCGCTACCGCTCGGCAGCGCCTGCCAGGACAGAGGTCCGACAATACCGTCCACGATGAGACTCTTGATCAGCTGCTGAAACTCCCTGACACGGCCCTCGGTGAGCGGGCCGAAGATCCCGTCGACCTGAAGCACCATGAGCCCGGGCACGTCAGGCGCACGGTTCAATGCCCGCTGAAGCCTTTTCACCGCTTCGCCGGTGTCGCCGTTCTTAATCGACGGTTGTCCTGGATTCGACATGATATCTCCTACGTGATTCCTGCAGCTTGACCGCTATTCTGCGCCCTGCCGCCACCCATTAGCGCCTCCCGCAATCCGCAAAACAATAGATAGTTGGCCCCAATGCCGATCCAGTTCGGGTTCACTGAGGATCTAGTCCCTGTGGTGCTCAAGCGACGTGAACACCGGGGTGGGAAGCGTGCGCCGAGCGGCCGCGAGCCGTCGCGGCGTGCCCGCTGCCGGTGCTGGCGTTCGGGAAGAGGCGACGACGGCCACAAGAGGGGCCGCGCCGCCAACCGACCACGCGGCATGGGGACGGCGGCGTGGAGCGCTTTACGGCACAGCGCGGCGCACGGGCCGGGGGACGCAGCGGGGCACGGGCGGATGCATGGTCAACCCCGGCAGACGGAGGGGAAGAGCGCCCTCGCCCTGGTAATGGGTGCTGCGCGCCGGAAGTGGGCACATGCGGAGTGTGATCACGGCGCTCCTGGATCGGGCTGCCGCAGCCCTGCTTGAAGTCCGGGTCCAGGACGGCCGGACACCGCAACGCGCAGGGAAGCTTGTTACGGCCCGAAGTCCGTAACGAGGGAGGCGGCGGTGTTACGGGTCGGCCGTAACACCGCCGCGCATCAGAAGTCGAAGACCGCCGTCACAGGCGCATGGTCCGACCAGCGCTTGTCGTAGCTCGGCGCCCGCTCGGCGTCAGGCGTCCGGGCACCGCTCGGCCAGGGCGGGGGTCGCTGCGAGGTAGTCGATGCGCCGGCCCTTGATCTTGTTGATATCACTCGGCAGGTCGACCGGACGTCCAAAGACTACGGCTCCAACAACTGCCGCAGGACATCGGCCAACCGGGGAAGCCTCTCGGTGAGGACCTGCCAAACCAGGGCATCGTCGACTGTCGCGTACCCGTGGATGAGGATGTTGCGAAAAGCCACGATACGGGCGAGATCCGGCACTTGCGCGGCAAGCTCGCTATCCACTTTGGACAACTGGTTCAGCGCCTCGCCGATGATCTCGAACTGGCGCTCGACAGCAGAGCGCAGCATGGCGTTTGCTGATAACCGGCGAAGTTCTCACCATTGCTGAAGTCCCTCAGCAGCTCCGATGCCTGAAGCGCATCCCAGAGGTATGCCCGAGCGTCACGCCGCATAGAGCAGTTCCCTGGTGTCCAACACCTGCTGCTTGAAATAGTGGTTTCGGATGCTGGTGGCGCTCACGAGGTCGACCGGACGCCCGAGGATCCGCTCCAGCCCCTCCTTCAGGTCGAAGAAGGTACCGAAGTGATCGAATCCCGGGCCGACGTCGAACTCGACCAGCACATCGACGTCACTGGACTCGACGTCGAATGACTCCCCCAGCCCCGACCCGAACACGTCGAGGCGACGCACCGAGAGCACGCGGCATAGCTCTTCGATCTCGCGGCGCTTCGCTTCGATCAGCTCGTGCATCTACGTCACCTCCCGGTTCGATTATGCCCGACCAGGGCAGGTAGGTCACCTTACGGGGAACAGTCGCTCCAGCGACCGTCGCACCAGGTGAACCTGCCTCACCAACGATCGAACACGGCGGTTGCCGGCGCATCGCACCCTGAACCGGCAGGGTGGTGCATCGGCCAGTTCAGAAGTCGAAGACCGCCGTCACCGGGGCGTGGTCCGACCAGCGCTTGTCGTAGCTCGGCGCCCGCTCCACGAACGCGTCCGTGCACCGCTCGGCCAGGGCGGGGGTCGCTGCGAGGTAGTCGATGCGCCAGCCGGAGTCGTTGTCGAAGGCCTTGCCGCGGTAGGACCACCAGGAGTAGGGACCGGGGCCCTCCGGGTGCAGGCGGCGCACGACGTCGACGTAGCCGACCTCGTCGAAGACCTGGGTCAGCCAGGCCCGCTCCTCGGGGAGGAAACCGGCCGACTTCTGGTTGCCCTTCCAGTTCTTCAGGTCGATCTCGCGGTGGGCGATGTTCCAGTCGCCGCAGACCAGGGCCTGCTTGCCCGCCGCCTCGGCGCGCGCCCGCAGGTCGGTCAGGTGCACCAGGAACTCCTTCATGAAGCGTTCCTTCTCGTCCTGGCGCGGGGTGCCGACATCGCCGCTGGGGAGGTAGAGGCTGGCCACGACCACGTCACCGAAGGTGGCCTCGACGTAGCGGCCGCTCTCGTCGAACTCCGCCGACCCGAAACCCACGCGGACCTCGTCCGGCTCGCGGCGGCTGTAGATCGCCACACCGCTGCGGCCCTTGTCGGCCGACGGCGCGAGCTGCGTGTGCCAGCCCTCCGGCGAACGCACCGCCGCCGGCAGCTGGTCGGGCTCGGCGCGGGTCTCCTGCATGCAGACCACGTCGGACCCGGTCGCGGCCAGCCACTCCACGAAGCCCTTCTTCGCGGCAGCGCGCAGGCCGTTCACGTTCACGGTCGAGACGGTGAGCACGGGGTGAACCTACTTCCAGCTTCCATTCCGGGCCAGCGCCGAAGCATACGCGAGCCGCCCGACGATCTTGGGGCGGGAAAACCCGACCATCAAAAGGCGGAAAGGCACCCGGCCGGCGAACATCGCGTCGGAGTCGTGTCCTCATTCGTCGGCGCCGGACGGCCAGTCGATCACGTCGCCGCGCACGGGCCGCAGACCGTGGTAGGTCGGCGTGGCGCCGACCGGTTCGGGCTCCCGCGTCTCCGGTGGCCTGCCCCACCTGCCCGCCCCGGCGATGTGAACGCGCCTGCGGCTGAGCATGTCCCGCAGCGACAGCAGCACGCACAGCCCGTACGGCACCCGCTCGATCCTGCCCTCGGCGTCGAACACGGCAGGCCGCCACGACTCCGGAACGACGCCGTCGACCGGCAGGGACTGGCCGGCGTCGTAGTACCGTCCCTTGCCCCAGCACACCATGCAGTCGTCGACGAGCTCGCCCAGCGCCGCCATCACCGGCCAGCAGGCCGGGTCGGTGCAGCGGAACTCCAGCGCCGTCAGCAGCAGCGCCAGCACCTGCTGGTACGGCGAGGAGTACGTGCTGCGCAGCACCGCGCGCTTGCGGCGGACGTGCATCGCCTCCCGCGTGGCGGCGTCCTTCACCAGCTCGCGCATCGTCTTCTCGCTCACCAGCGGGTACAGCACCGAGCGCACCGGCTCGTCGGGACGGTCCAGCGCCGCGCCGAGCAGCTTCGGCAGCAGCGCGTGCCGCTCGCGTTCCAGCCACGGGTCCTGGGGCAGCGACTGCTCGAACCGGGCCTCGATCCTCGCGTGGAGCTGGTGGACGAGCCCGATCAGCACGGCCACCAGCATGTCCGCGGTCTCCCTGCGACGCACCGCGCACAGCGCGGCGAGCAGCGTCAGGCGCACCGCGCGCGGCATCGCCAGCAGCTCGTCGGGGGTGCAGGCCGCGCCGTGCGTGCACCACGCGTCGATCAGGTCGCTCGGGCAGTCGTCGAACAGCTCCACCGGCAGGCACAGGGCCTGGACCGCGATCTGCCGGTCCACCTCGCGGATCAGGATCTCCAGGTTCGTCCGCTCCGCACCGCCCTGGATCCGCGCCAGCAGCTCGGTCGGCAGGCCGAGCACGCGCATCGACGCGAGCTCGTCGATCTCGCGGACCAGCGACTCCAGGTCGAGCCGGGTGCCGCCGGCGCGCAGCTCGGCGAACAGTCGCGCGTGGCGGCCGTCGAGGTCGGTGACCAGGGCTTCCACCTGCTCCGCGGAGTGGCCGAGCTTGCGCGAAACCCGTTGGCAGAGCCGGATCTCGTACTCGCTGAAGCGGGTTTCCCGATCGGCGAGCCTGCTCACCCCCGGGAAGCGGCCAGTGACCGCGGCGGGGTGCGAACCGGCGGTTGGGGGGAGGCCGACGGCTGGGTTCGAGCCGGCGTCCCGGTCCGGGCTGTCGGCCCGGTTGGAGCCGGCGGCCGGGTCAACGCCGTCGACCGGCCTGAGGCCCGCAACCGGGTGGCCCCCGTCGACCGGGCCCGTGTCCTCAACCGCACTGAGGCCCCCAACCGGGCGCACGCCGTCGACCGGACCCGTGTCCTCAACAGACCTCAGGCCCACAACCGGGCGGACGCCGTCGACCGGGCCCGTGTCTTCAACCGACTTCAGGCCTGCATCCGGGCCGGTGTCCTCGACCGACGTCAGGCCCACAACCGGACCGACGCCGTCGACCGGGCCGGGGACATCGCCCGGACGAGTGCCGTCCGGCGAGGTGGCGGTGTCCTGCGAACCGGGGCTGTCGCCGGAGGCATCGGCACGGTCGTTGTCCGGTGCGCAGAGGTCGCCTCGCTCTGTCGCCCATCCCGTGCCCGCCGGGCGGCGGACCTCCTGCTCCCCCAGCAGCGTCGGCCACCACCGGAGGGGCGCGGCCGATCGCCCACCCGACCGCTCGGCGTCCGCCGACCAGCCGTCCGGCGCCCCCGTCTCCGCCGACCGCTCCTCATGCGCGCCTGCCTCCGGCGGACGCGAGTCCCGTGGTCCGGCGTCGGCCGGCAGATCGTCGTCCGGCTCGCGCGGAGTCGTGGCCCCCAGATCCCCTCTTATCCCCATGCCGGTGCGAACCGGCTCCGTCCCACTCGTGCGGGCGACCCGCTCGATCGGTCGCCCTCCCCCAACATCTGGCACTCGGTCGTTCCTCGCAACGTCGATGGCAACGCCAGCACGAAGCAGAACGCTAGCTGTGGGGCCCGCGCCACCAACGGGTGAGCGGTGTCCGTTACTGGCGGCCCGGGGGTCCCAGGACCGTCACCGGAAGCGGAATTCCCTTAAGTGTTGCCGACCTCTCCGGGCTTCACTCTCCGTCATGACGCAGAACGCGAACCGTTGACACGTCTGCCAATTGGCGGCCTACCGACGACGGCAGTGCCCATTTAGGACACAACACCGCTGCCACCCCGGCCAAGCAACGAGCCAGCAACGAGGCCAGCCCACGACGCACCAGACACCAGGCCAATGTGGACGAAACCCATCTCAGCCGCGACGACGGCGGCGACGACGGGCGCGATCGCGGAGTCCGGCGCGCTTTGGCGCGGCGGGCCGCTGCCACAGCCACATGCACACCCTGGCCCCTCCGAGGCTGGAGCGGTCGACGCTGAGGCGCCCGCCGGTCGACTCGGCCAGCCTGCTCGCGATGTCGAGCCCGAGCCCCGTCGACCCGGCCCCGCTGCTGCCGCGCCGCACCACGGCGCCGGACTCGCCGACGCCGGGCCCGGCGTCCTCCACCACCACGCCGACCACGCCGTCGTTCTCCCGCAACGACACGGCGAACGCCGTGCCCTCCGGCGTGTGGCGGAAGACGTTGCCCACCACCGCGTCGACCGCCGCGGCCAGTTCCGAACGCGGCACCGGCGCCTCCACCGACTCGGACGCGCCGCGGAGCTCCCACCGCCGGCCCTGGTCCTCCGCCAGCGCCGACCAGAACTCCAGGCGCTCCCGCAGCAGCTCGGCCACGTCGCAGTCGCCCTCACCGTCGGCGGAGCGGCGCACGCTGGTGATGACGGCGTCGACCTCGCGCTCCAGCCGGTCGACGGCGACGCGGGTCTGCTCCGCCGCGGGCCCGTCGCCCAGCGCCTCGGCGTTGAGCCGCAGCGCGGTCAGCGGGGTGCGGAGCCGGTGCGAGAGGTCGGCGGCCATCTCCCGTTCGGCGGCCAGGAGCTGCCGCACCCGGTCGGCCATGACGTTGAACGCCAGGCCGGCCTCCTCCAGCTCGCGCGGACCGCTGGGCGTCACCCGCACGTTCAGGTCACCGGAGCCCAGCGCCGACGACGCCTCGGCGAGCCTGCCCGCCGACCGCACCACCCTGGCCGCGAGCCGGTCGGCGACCAGCACCGAACCGGCCACGAGCACGAGCCCGACCGCAGCCAGCACCAGCCAAGACCGCAGCACGCCGCGGGTGAGCTCGGAATCCGGGACGAACACCTCGGCCAGCGCCGTCCGGCCGCCGTCGAGCGCGATCGGCTGGACGAAGGCCGATCCGCCCGGCACCGGCAGGCTCGCGGCACGGGCCTCGCCGGTGGCCGCGCGCGCCTGGCCGACGTCGGTCCGGGAGGTGCCGACCCGCTCGCCGCCGGGCAGGTGCACCGCCAGCCAGCCCGCCTGTCCGGCCGGTGTGCTCGCGACGGCCCTGCCCACCAGGGCCGGGTCGGTCGTGGTCGCGAGGACCGGCGCGAGCGCCGCCGCCTGCCGCTCGGCCTCCGACACCGCTTGGTCCCGCGCGATCTCCTTGATCATCAGCCCGAGCGGGACGAGGAACGCGAACGCCACCATCGAGGTCACCGCCAGCGCCACCAGCGCCAGCGCCCGCCTCATTCCGGTGCCACCAGCTTCACGCCGACGCCGCGGACCGTGTGCAGGTAGCGCGGGGTGGCGGCGCTCTCGCCGAGCTTGCGCCGCAGCCAGGACAGGTGGACGTCGATGGTCTGGTCATCGCCGTAGGACTGGCGCCACACCTGCGCGAGCAGCTCGCGGCGCGGCACGACCCGGCCGGGCCGCGCGGCGAGGTAGGCCAGCAGGTCGAACTCGCGCCGGGTGAGCTCGAGCTCGGCTCCGTCCAGCGTCGCGGCCCTGCTGTCCAGGTCGATGCGCAGGCCGCCGACCTCCACCGCCTGCGGCGGGCGCGAACCGCGCGCCCGGCGCAGGACCGCCTCGATGCGGGCGTTGAGGTGCTCGCTGGAGAAGGGCTTGACCACGTAGTCGTCGGCGCCCGCGCGCAGCAGCCGCACGATCTCGCGTTCGTCGTCGCGGGCGGTGGCGACGATCGTCGGCACGTCGGAGATCCCGCGGATCATCTTCAGCGTCTCGCCGCCGTCGAGGTCGGGCAGTCCGAGGTCGAGCACGTCCGGCGGGTTCTCGGCGACCTCGCGCAGCGAGGCGAGCGCGGTGCCCACGCTGCGCACCACCCATTCGCGGGCGCTGAGGTCGCGGATCATCGCCGTCCGCACGACCGGGTCGTCCTCGACCACCAGAACCACTGCCATGCCCCGGGACGCTACCGAAGCCGCGTCCGGCCGCACGGACGCGCGCACACGCGTTCCGGGCGGTTGCGCCGGACAGCCCACAACGAGCAGGATGTCGCTCCCGTGCGGACCAGACGAGCCCTCACCTACCTGGCCGCGTGGCTGGCGGCGACCACGGCGGCGGTCACGCTGTCGTGGCTCGGGGTCCGCGACGTGATCCGCGGCGCGGTGCTGGACCGGCCCGACCCGGTGCCCGCCGTGCGGCCCGTCATCGGGCGACCACCGGAGGCCACCACCCCGCCCACGTCGGCTCCGCCGGAATCGGCCGCTCCCGAGACCTCCGCGCCGGAGCCGACACGGGAGTCCTCACAGGAGCCCGAGCCGAGCCCTGTCGGCGACGTACGCACTTACGACGTCGGCGGCGGACGCATCGTGCTGTCGATGGAAGCGACCTCGGCGAGCCTGGTCTCGGCGACTCCGAAGCCGGGATACTCCGTGCGGACCTGGACCGCGCAGGGGTGGTTGCGCGTAGAGTTCGGCGGCGGCGCGCACGGCTCGTCCGTGATCGTCACGTGGCACGACCACCCCCCGCTGGTCGAAGTGAGCGAGTACTGACGCGTAGCACTGGTTTCGCGGGCTCGCTGCATTACACTGCCGCCGCATGTAACGATCCGTGGCGAGATTGCGACAACGGGTCGGGGAGCCGGAACGCACGGGAGGTCTGGACGTGACCACGGATGGTGCCGCCACCAGCGGCCCCACCGCCCGACGGCTTGTCCTGGGAAGCCAGTTGCGCCGCCTGCGGGAGGCCAACGGCATCTCCCGCGAGGACGCGGGCTACTCCATCCGCGGCTCCGGCTCAAAGATCAGCAGGTTGGAGCTCGGCCGGGTCGGCTTCAAGGAACGCGACGTCTCCGACCTGCTCACGCTCTACAAGGTCACCGACGAGGCCGAGCGCGCGACGTTCCTGGACATGGTCCGCAAGTCCAACGAGCCCGGCTGGTGGCACCGCTACAGCGACCTGGTGCCGTCCTGGTTCCAGGACTACGTCGGGCTGGAGGAGTCGGCCTCCCGCATCCAGACCTACGAGATCCAGTTCGTGCCCGGCCTGTTGCAGACCGAGAACTACGCCAGGGCGATCGCCACCCAGGGCCGGCCCGAAGCCTCGGACCAGGAGGTCGAGCGCCGGGTCCGGCTGCGCATGCAGCGGCAGCGGCTCTTCCAGCAGCCGCGCGCCCCTCGGCTGTGGGCGGTCATCGACGAGTCGGTGCTGCACCGGCCGATCGGCGGGCGCAAGGTGCTGCGCGAGCAGATCGAGCACCTGCTCGATGTCACCAAGCTGCCGACGGTCTCGCTGCAGATCGTGCCGCTGGCGGTGGGCCGCTCGGCCGCCGAGGGCGCGTTCACGATCCTGCGCTTCGCCGAGCCCGAGATCCCCGACATCGTCTACCTCGAGCACCTCTGCGGCGCGCTCTACCTGGACAAGCCCGACGAGGTCGAGCTCTACAGCAAGGTCAGCCACCGGCTCGCGGTCGACGCGCTGACGCCGGACGCGACCCGCAAGCGGCTTTCCGCGTTCCTCGACGAGCTCTAGAACCCCGCGGTTCGCTCGTAGTTACCAGTATTCACGCAGGCGACAGGCCCAATCGTGTGACCTGACGCACACCGTCGTGCACGTGCATTCTCTCTTGCATCCGCAACTGCTACGGTTCGTGCACGATCATCTGCACGTGCAGGTGACCGTGCACGGCACCCGGGGGAGGTTGGGGATTTCGATGCAACAGGTCCAGAACGGAATGCCCGCTCAGCAGTTGTTCGACGCAGTCTGGCGCAAGAGCAGGCACAGCGGCGCGGTCGGCAACTGCGTGGAACTGGCGCCGCTGGTCGACGGCGACATCGCCGTCCGCAACTCGCGGTACCCGGAAGGTCCGGCGCTGGTCTACACCCGCGACGAGATCGCGGCGTTCCTCAGCGGTGCCAAGGACGGCGAGTTCGACGACCTGATCATGCAGGGGGACATGTCGTGATCCGGACAGAAACCCAGCTCGAGCAGCAACCGCGCACGATCGCCGGCGGTGTCACGAACGAGATCACCGACGGCTTGCAGGCGCTGATGTCCAGGGACTTCCAGTTCGCACACCCCAGGGACTCGGCGGGGACCCTGGTCGCCGTGGTCGGCCTGCGCGTGCACCACAACGTGATCGACATCGTGCAGCTCTACGGCGAGGACGACGCCGACGCCGCGCGGATCCCCGGCGACGAGCCCGACGTCCTGTTCCCGCAGACGGTCATCTGGCGGACCTCCGGTCGCGCCCGGGACGTCATCAGGCAGGTGCTCAAGCTGGAGGACCCGGTGGAGATCGGCACCGCGGCCAAGGGCTGCTGGATGCCCACCCACGCCGGGCGGTCCACCTGGCTGGCGGCCTCGGCCTGATCACCTCGGTGACGGCCCGGCCTCACGATGACCTGGAGCTCGTGGCGGTCTGACCTCGCGACCGCATGAAGTTCGCGGCGGCCCGACCCCGCGACGAGCCCAGCCCGAGCCCAGCGGAACCAGGCAGAACCAGAGCGATCGAACCAGGCCCCGGCCGTGAGCCGGGGCGCGCCGGAGGCCGGCCAACAAACGCAAGCGTCCATGCGGCACGTGCCGCGTGGACGCTTTTTTGTCATCCCGTGGCTCCCCCCCCTGGGGTAGGTGACACGTTTTCCGACCTGCACCGGGACTGGCTCCGGGCAAGATCGGGAACCCTGCGGGCGAAACCCTGCCGAGTGAGCGGGGGACAACTAACAGCGCAGCTGACCTGCGCACTTGACTTCATACCCTAGGGGGGTATTGTACCGGTTACCGGGCGCTCCGCCCGGCCCGCACGCGAGAGGACGCCGAAGATGACGACCACCACCTACACCGTCAAGGGCATGACCTGCGAACACTGCGCCGGCTCCGTGCGGACCGGGATCAGCGGAATCGCCGGGGTCAGCGGCGTGGACGTCGACCTGGCCACCGGTACGGTCACGGTGACCAGCGCCGCGCCGCCGGCCGGCTCCGACGTCGCGGCGGCAGTGCGGGAAGCGGGCTACGAGGTGGTGAGCCGACCGTGAACGCAGCGGCCCGACTCGGCGGCTTCGCGCTGGTCGCCGCGTTCGCATTCGTCAGCGCGTTCACCGTGGGCAGGACGGTCAACCCCGACGGGATCAGCCCGTCGCCTCCCCCGGCGCAGCACCAGCAGGACACCGGCCACGACGAACACGGAAGCGAGACAGGACGATGACCGCCACCACCGACCGGGTAGGTGACCGGATCGAGCTCGCCATCGGCGGCATGACCTGCGCCTCCTGCGCTTCCCGGGTCGAGCGCAAGCTCAACAAGATCGAGGGTGTGCAGGCCACCGTCAACTACGCCACCGAGAAGGCCAACGTCGTCTTCCCCGACACCGTCACCCCCGACGACCTGGTCGAGGCGGTCGAGAAGGCCGGCTACACCGCGACGCTCCCGCGCCCGCAGGAGCCCGAGCAGACCGGCGAGGAGCCGCGGGACCACGAGCACGACGCGCTGCGCACCCGGCTGGTCGTCAGCTCGGTGCTGTCGGTCCCGGTGATCCTGATGGCCATGGTGCCGCCGTTGCAGTTCACCAACTGGCAGTGGCTGTCGCTGACGCTGGCCGCGCCCGTGGTCGTCTGGGGGGCGCTGCCGTTCCACCGCGCGACCTGGACCAACCTCCGCCACGGCACCGCGACCATGGACACGCTGATCTCCATGGGCACCCTGGCCGCGCTGGCGTGGTCGCTCTACGCGCTGTTCTTCGGCACCGCGGGACAGCCGGGCATGACCCACGGCTTCGAGCTGACCGTCGAGCGCACCGCCGGGAGCGGCAACATCTACCTGGAGGTCGCCGCCGGCGTCACCGCGTTCATCCTCGCCGGGCGCTACTTCGAGGCGCGGTCCAAGCGCCGGGCCGGCGCCGCCCTTCGGGCGCTGCTGGAGATGGGCGCCAAGGACGTCGCCGTGCTGCGCGACGGCCGCGAGGAGCGCATCCCGACCGACCAGCTCGCGGTCGGCGACCGGTTCGTGGTGCGGCCCGGGGAGAAGATCGCAACCGACGGCTTGATCGAGGACGGCAGCTCGGCGGTCGACGCCAGCATGCTCACCGGAGAGTCGGTGCCGGTCGAGGTCGCCCCCGGCGACACCGTCGTCGGCGCGACCGTCAACGCCGGTGGCCGGCTGGTGGTGCGGGCGACCCGGGTCGGCTCCGACACCCAGCTCGCGCAGATGGCCAAACTGGTCGAGGACGCCCAGACCGGCAAGGCCGCCGTGCAGCGGCTGGCCGACCGGGTGTCGGCGGTGTTCGTGCCGGTGGTGATCCTGCTGGCGTTCGCCACCCTGGGCTTCTGGCTGGGGTCGGGCGGCGAGGTGGCGGCGGCCTTCACCGCGGCGGTCGCGGTGCTGATCATCGCCTGCCCGTGCGCGCTCGGGCTCGCGACGCCGACGGCGCTGCTGGTCGGCACCGGCCGGGGCGCCCAGCTCGGCATCCTGATCAAGGGGCCGGAGGTCCTGGAGTCGACCCGCCGGATCGACACCGTCGTGCTGGACAAGACCGGGACCGTCACCTCCGGGCACATGTCGCTGGCCGGCGTCGCGGTGGCCGGCGGCGAGACCGAGACCGAGGTGCTGCGCCTGGCCGGAGCCCTCGAGGACGCCTCCGAGCACCCGATCGCCAGGGCCATCGCGACCGGGGCCCGGGAGCGCGCGGGGTCGCTGCCCGAGGTGGAGGGCTTCACCAACGCCGAGGGGCTGGGCGTGCACGGCGTGGTCGACGGGCACGCGGTGCTCGTCGGACGCGTCGCGCTGCTGGAGGAGTGGAGCATCCGGCTGCCCGGCGACCTCGCCGAGGCCAAGGCCGCGGCGGAGTCCGAGGGCGCGACGGCGGTCGCGGTCGCCTGGGACGGGCATGCCAGGGCGGTGCTGGTGGTGGCCGACACCATCAAGCCGACCTCGGCGGAGGCCGTCCGCAGGCTGCGCGACCTCGGCCTCACCCCGATCCTGCTGACCGGCGACAACGAGGCAGCGGCCCGCGCGGTCGCCGCGGAGGTCGGCATCGACGAGGTGATCGCCGAGGTGCTGCCCAAGGACAAGGTCGACGTGGTCGCCAGGCTCCAGAAGGAGGGCCGGGCGGTGGCGATGGTCGGCGACGGCGTCAACGACGCCGCGGCGCTGGCCACCGCCGACCTCGGTCTGGCGATGGGGACCGGCACCGACGTGGCGATCGAGGCCGGGGACCTGACGCTGGTGCGCGGTGACCTGCGGGCCGCCGCCGACGCGATCCGGCTCTCCCGGCGGACGCTGGGCACGATCAAGGGCAACCTGTTCTGGGCCTTCGCCTACAACGTCGGGGCGCTGCCGCTGGCCGCGGCGGGGCTGCTGAACCCGATGATCGCGGGGGCGGCGATGGCGTTCAGCTCGGTGTTCGTGGTGTCCAACAGCCTGCGGCTGCGCGGCTTCCGCCCGTCCTGACGCGCTCGGCCCCGAGGAGCCCGGTGGTCCACTGTGGACTGCCGGGTTCACCGGCGTCGACCCACCGCCACCTGCGGATTCGGGGCGATCGGCGAAGCGGGCGGGTTCCGCGGCAGCGGTACGGAGGTATCGTATCCACGACGGTTGGCACCGCAGGCGGACTTGCGGGCGCGGATGATCCAGGAGTTGAGAGATGCGCGGTTACACCGAGGACAAGGAAGGCTACCTCAAGCGATTGCGCCGCATCGAGGGCCAGATCCGCGGCCTGCAGCGGATGATCGACCAGGACGAGTACTGCATCGACATCCTCACCCAGGTCGGCGCGGCCTCCAAGGCGCTGCAGGCGGTGTCGCTGGGACTGATCGAGCAGCACCTCAAGCACTGCGTCGCCGAGGCGGTCGCCGAGGGCGGTGCCGTGGCCGACGAGAAGCTGCGGGAGGCCAACGAGGCGATCGTTCGGCTGGTCCGTTCATAACCACCGGGCGCGAACCGGGGTTGCGGCAAGCGCGCCGCACCGGGCCGTCCGGCTGTCGCCGGGCCGCCGAGAAGTCCAGCCGATCATCCGCGGAGCCGTCCCGGCGGGTCCGGCTCCGCCCGCGTCATCCTCCGAGCAGCCGCTGCCACCAGTTGGGTTCCCGCACGGTGTCCTGTTCGTCGAACGCCGCGGGGTCGATGACGTCGGCGACCACGCACGTGATGTTGTCCGGCCCGCCGCCCGCGTTGGCCAGCTCGATGAGCCGCCGGCAGGCGTCACCCGGCTCGGGCACGGTGCCGAGCACCTCCTGGATGTCGGCCGCGTGCAGCACGGCGGTCACGCCGTCCGAGCAGAGCAGGTAGCGGTCGAACGGCCGGACCTCGCAGTAGGAGAGGTCCGGGACGGGTGACTCGCCGCTGCGCAGGGCCTGCGTCAGCAGCGATCGCCGCGGGTGCTCGGCGGCCTGCTCCTCGGTGATGCGGCCGGCGTCGACCAGCTCCTGCACGAGCGTGTGGTCGCGGGTGAGCTGGTGCAGCGCGCCCTCGCGCAGCAGGTACCCGCGGGAGTCGCCGACGTGGGCGAGCGCGAAGCGGGTGCCGTCCCAGACCAGCGTGGTGAGCGTGGTACCCATGTCCTTGAGCTCGGGGTTCCGCACGCCCAGGTTCGCCAGCCGCTGGCCGATCTCGGTCACCACGTCCGAGAGCGCGTCGAGCAGGTCGATCCGCTGGGGGTCGAGGTCGCGGTCGAGGTCGGAGAGCACCTCGACGGCGATCGAGCTCGCCACCTCGCCGTGCGCGTGGCCGCCCATGCCGTCGGCGACGGCCAGCACGCGCGGACTGGCGTAGGCGGAGTCCTCGTTCAGCTGACGGCGGCGCCCCGGATCCGTTCCACTGGCGAAGCGGAGCACCAACGACTCGTTGTGCGTCATACCCCCAGTGAATCACGTGGTGAACTCAGTTCACAAGCATTTCGACCGTGGACCCGCTTGCCGACGGCGGCTAGGGTGGGTCCAATGAGCCAGGACGCCACCGTGAACGCGGGTGACATCGCGCGGTTGGTCGATGTCGGGCGCGCCGCGGTGAGCAACTGGCGGCGCCGCTACGACGACTTCCCGCAGCCCGTGGGCGGCACGAGCGCGAGTCCGCTGTTCTCCCTCCGCGAGGTCGAGGAATGGCTCCGGCGCAACGGCAAGTCCTATCGGGTGCCGATGGCCGAACGCGCCTGGCAGCGGCTGCGGACGGCTTCCGACGATCTGCGGCTGGGACGCCTGGTCGCCGACGCCGGGGCCTTCCTGCTGCGGCGGCGCGATCTCATGGTGCCAGGTTCCGACGGCGGCGTGGGCGATCCCGAGCTCGCGGAGCTGCTGACCGCGCTCGCCGACGAACGCGGCGAGGCCGAGACCTTCGAGTTCCTCTGCGACCGCTACCGCGAGGCGCACTCCCGGCGGCTGGTCACCACGCCGGACGCGGTCGCCTCGCTCATGGTGCGGCTCTGCGGGGCCGAGGGCACCGTTCTCGACCCCGCGTGCGGGCTCGGCACGCTGCTGCTCGCCGCCCCCGCGTCGCGCGCGCTCGGCCAGGAGGTCGACGTGCCGCACGCCGCGATCAGCGCCGCGCGCCTGCTGCTGCGCGGGACCGATGCCGAGGTCGTGGCCGCCGACTCCCTGCGCGAGGACGGCTTCCGCGGGAGCACGGCCGACGCGGTGCTGTGCGACCCGCCGTTCAACGAGCGCTCCTGGGGCCACGGCGAGCTGACCGGCGACCCGCGCTGGGAGTTCGGCGTGCCACCTCGCGGTGAGCCCGAGCTCGCGTGGGTCCAGCACTGCCTCGCCCACGCCAGACCGGGCGGCTCGGTCGCGATCCTGATGCCGCCCGCCGCGGCTTCGCGCCGACCGGGCAAGCGGATCCGCGGGAACCTGCTGCGCGCCGGAGCGCTGCGGGCGATCGTGACGCTGCCCGCGGGCGGGAACGACCTGTGGCTGCTGCGGCGTCCGGCGCCCGGCGACCGCCCGCCCTCGCACCTGCTCCTGCTGGAGGCCGACGATCTGTCCTCAGTGGAGCCGGTGTGGGAACGCCACACCGCCGAACCGGAGTCGGCAGGCACCCGCATCATCGACCTGCTCGACGACGACGTGGACCTGAGCCCGGCGGCGAACCGGCTGCGGCGCACCGGACGCAGGCTCGGCCGCGACTTCGCCACCGCGCTGGAGGAGTTGCGCGCCGCGTCGCTTCCGCTGCCGGAGCTGGAGGTGCTGTCGCAGCGCAGGGCGCTGCCGATCACCACGATCGGCGAGATGGCCAAGGCGGGCCTGATCACCATCCGGCACGGCTCGCCGCGGATGCCGGTCGGCGCGGGTGAAACGCCGGTGCTGACCGCCGACGACGTCGCGGGCAACCACGCGCCGTCCGGCTGGACCACGGCCACCGACGGCCTGGTCCCGCTGCACCCCGGCGACGTGGTGGCGACCGCGACCGGCGCGGCCAGGGTCGTCCGCGGCGGCCAGGCGGTGCTGGGCCCGTACCTCACGCTCTACCGGGTGGACCGGGAGCAGGTCGACCCGGAGTACATCGCGGGCGCGCTGCGCTCGGCCGACCCGCGCCCCGGCGCCGGTTCCAGCCGCGTCGACGCCAGGCGCACCAGGCTGCCGCGGCTGCCGCTGGAGGAGCAGCGGGCCTACGGCCGGGCCTTCGCCAGGCTCGCCGAGCTGGAGGACACCGCGCGGGAGACGGCCGACCTGGCGGGCAGGCTGGCCCGGCTAGGCTTCGACGGGCTCCTCGACGGACGGCTGAGCCCCTGATCTGGTGGGAGGCCGGATGCTCATCGCCGATCGGTACGAGCTCGACGAGCTCCCCCTCGGCAAGGGCGGCATGGGCGCGGTCCACCGCGGCCACGACCTGCACCTCGACCGCCGGGTGGCGGTGAAGTTCCTGCACCTGCCCGGTGGTCCCGACGAGGAGCTGGAGCAGCGCTTCATCCGGGAGGCGCGCATCCTCGCCCGGCTGGAGCACGCGGGTGCGCCGACGCTCTACGACTTCGGGGCCTACGACCACCGCCTGTTCCAGGTGATGCAGTTCGTCGACGGGGTCACGGTGGCCGACCTGATCAGCGAGCACGGCCCGGTCCCGGTTCCGTGGGCGGCGGCGGTGGCCGCGCAGGCGTGCGCGGTGCTCTCGGCCGCCCACGCCCTGTCGATCTGCCACCGCGACCTCAAACCGACCAACCTGATGCTGTGCCCGGACGGGGCGGTCAAGGTGCTCGACTTCGGGCTCGCGGTGCTCCGCGACACCGACGTCGCGCAGTTCACCCGCGCCGGGCAGATCCTCGGCACGCCCGCCTACATGGCGCCGGAGCAGATCCAGCAGGGCGTCGCCGGGCCGCGCAGCGACCTCTACGCCCTGGGCTGCGTGCTGCACGAGATGCTGACCGGCCGGCAGCTGTTCACCGGCCCCACCGCCTACGCGGTCTTCGAGAAGCAGGTGAAGCAGGCCCCGCCGCCCGTGCACGGCGTGCCCGCGGAGCTGGACGACCTCGTGCAGGACCTGCTGAAGAAGGACCCCGAGGACCGGCCCGCCGACGCCGGGGTCCTCTACGAGCGCCTGCAGTCCTTCGCCGACGAGCTGCCGATGCTGCCGGGCTTCCTCGATCCCGCCTCGACGCCGAGCCCGGGGCGCATGTACGCCCGCATCATCGGCCGAGTCCCCGGCGGCGCGTGAACCGCGGATCGCCGAGGTTGCTCCGCAGTGGCGAACTCCTCACCCCTGCAACGGCGGGAGCGGCCGGACGTCTCACGGAACGAGTTTCCGAGACGATCACGGAGGTGCCGGATGCGCAAGACCGCCTTCTACCTGACCACCACCGCCGCCGCTGCCGCGGTGGCCCTGGCGGGCGCGGCCGGTGCCGCGCCGGCTTCCGCCCCGGCCGCCCCCGCGCAGCCCGCGCCGTGCGCCGCGGAGGAGATCGCCCCCGACCTGAACGCCCAGCCCGGCGGCGGCAAGGCGATGCTCGTGCTCACCAACATCGGCACCCGCGCGTGCACTGTGGAGGGAGCCCCGGGCGTCGGCTTCCGCGCCGCTGACAACAGTGAGCTGCCGGTCAGCGTCGAGGCGGTGCCCCAGCCCGGCCCCGGCCGGCCGATCGAGCTCCTCCCTGGCCGCTCGGCGTTCGGCGGGATCAAGTGGACCCCCTGCGACAAGGCCGACCCGGAGTGCTCGGTGGCCACGACCGTCGAAATCACCTCGCCCGGCGCCGCCGCGCCCGTGGTGGCCGACTTCCACGGCGCCAACGGCGGTGACGAGCGCGTGACGGAGCTGCCGTTGTCCGCCGCCCAGGTCGGCACGCTGCAGCCGGTCAGTGACGGCGTGGTCGCCTGGTGACCTGACCTTCCGGCGGCTGACCAGGGCTCACGTGCCCGCGTCCACCGCCGTGCTCATTGCGAGTGACACGCCTGAGTTTCCGCCACCCGGAACCCTTAGACGGGATCTCATTTGGGGTTGTTATGGGTGAGCAGATCCAGTTTGGCGGCGCGGCGGTAGCAGATCACCGCGCAGGCCAGGCTGGCGAATGCCGCGTAGTGGGCGGCCTTGCGCTCGTAGCGGCGAGCCAGCCGACGGAACCGGGAAACCCACTCCAGGGTGCGTTCGATGACGTAGCGGTGGCGTCCCAGCCGGGTGGTCGACTCGATACCCCGGCGAGCGATCCGGGCGATGATTCCTCTCCGACGCAACGCGTGTCGGCAGACCGGATAGTCGTAGCCCTTGTCGGCGTGCAGCTTGCGCGGCCGACGTCGAGGCCGTCCGGCAGACCCTCTGACCGGCGCAACCGCATCGATCACCGTCTGAAGTTCCCGGTGATCGTTGCGGTTGGCCGCGGAGATGACCACGGCCAGCGGGATGCCACTGCGGTCGCTCATCGCGTGGATCTTCGAGCCGGGCTTGCCTCGATCCACCGGGCTGGGGCCGGTCAGGTCCCCCTTTTGACCGCCCGGATATGCATGCTGTCCACCGACGCCCGGGACCAGTCGATCGCTCCAGCGGTGCCGAGCAGGTCCAGCAGTTCCTGGTGCAGCCGGGTGAACACGTCGGCTTGGGACCACTCGGTGAACCGGCGGTGTGCGGTGGCGCAGCTGACTCCGAACGAGGTGGGCAGCGCTGACCAGGCGCACCCGGTTTGCAGCACGTACAGGATCGCGGCCAGCACCGCGCGGTCGTCCAGCCGACGCCGACCTCCGCCCTGGTGGCGTTGCGGCGCTTCGGGCAACAGCGAACGCACCAGCAGCCACAACGGCTCCGGACACCACTTCTCCACATCGCTCACAGTTGATCAACGATATCCCCCTCCCAAGGGCACACCCAAATGAGATGTGGTCTTAGGACAGGCACTCAGACGCGAGTGTTCTCCTTCGCGCGCTGGTAGCGCTTTCCCCACTCAGCCAACGGGATCAATGCGTCGTTGAGCGTGACGCCGAGCTCGGTGAGGAATACTCCACCCGCAGCGGCATCTCGTAGTGCACCTCGCGCCGCACCAGGCCGTCGCGCTCCAGCTCCTTGAGCTGCTGGGTCAGCACCCTTCTCGGTGATCCCGGCGACCCGTCTGCGCAGTTCGCCGAAGCGCAGCCGCCCCGGGTTCAGCTCCCACAGGAGCAGGACCTTCCACTTGCCCGCGATGGCGTCGAACACCGGCCCCAGTCCGCAGATGTAGGGCTGGCGACCCTTCATCCGATCCTCCCCCTGTCCTCCAGGTGCGTACCCCACTTGCAAGTCGGTACTTGTCCGGGGTATTCCCGCGAGACGACGATGGGCGCACGCCGGAAACCGTTGCGGCGCATGAGAATCAAGAACTGGGGAGCACGAGATGCACAACGGCTTCGCCGCGCCCGTGACCGTCGTCGGCCTGGGCCCCATGGGGTATGCGCTCGCAGAGGCGTTCCTGGCCGCGGGCCACCCCACCACCGTCTGGAACCGGTCCGCGCACAAGGCCGACCCGCTGGTGGCCGAGGGCGCCGTGCGCGCCGCCACCGCCGCCGAGGCGCTGGCCGCGAGCGACCTGGCCGTAGTGTGCGTGGCGGACTACGCCGCGATGCACGCGGCCCTCGACCACTGCGGCACCGCGCTGTCCGGCAAGGTGCTGGTCAACCTCTGCTCAGGAACTCCGCAGGAGGCCCGCGAAGCGCTGACCTGGGCGACCGCGCACGGCGCCGGATACCTCGACGGCGCGATCATGGTGCCGGTGGAGGTCATCGGCACTCCGAGCTCGGTGGTCTTCTACAGCGGCGCCCGGGAGCCGTTCGACGCGCACCGGAACACGCTGGACGCCCTCGGGGGCGTCCCCCGGTATCTCGGTGGCGACGCCGGGCTCGCCGTCCTGCACAACACCGCGCTGCTCGGCCTGATGTGGGCGACCGTGAACGGTTTCCTGCACGCCGCCGCTTTGGTCGAGTCGGGGGGCGTCGGCGTCGCCGATTTCGCGGAGACGGCGGTCGACTGGTTCCTGCCCTCGGTCACCGGGGAGATCCTGCGGGCCGAAGCGGCGCGGATCGACCGCGAAGAGTTCCCCGGGGACGGCGGAACTCTGGCGATGTGCCTGACCGCGATCGAGCACATCGTCCGGACCAGCCGCGACGCCGGGATCAGCGACGAGGTCCCGTCGCAGCTGAAGGCGCTCGGCGACAGGGCCGTCGCGGCGGGCTACGGCGACGAGAACTACATGAGCCTGATCAAGGTCCTGCGTGTTCCATCGGCGGCCACGCACCGGTGAGCGGGAACCAACCCCACGCCGCTACCGACCTCCTTGGAGATGGACGGGAAAACGTGCCGGCGCCGGCACGGCACATGGATGTTGGCCGGGACGATCGCGGCGGTCGTGGTGGCCGCTGTTCTGGTGGCGGCCGCTGGCAGCGAGGTCTACGCCGTCCTCGGCTACCGCGCTCCCGGCGCTGTGACGGTGTTCGGGGTGAGCGCGGCGCGCATGGTGGCCGACCTCGCGGCGGCGGTGTGCGTGGGATCGCTGGTGTTCGCGGCATTCTTCACCTCGCCGCGGGAGTCCGGCGGGGTCTGCGCCGACGGCTACGCGGCTGTGCGGGCCGCCGAGGCCGCCGGGTGGGCGTGGGCGGCGTCCGCTGCCGCGATGGTGCCGCTGGAGATGTCGGACTCGTCCGGTCAGCCGGTGACCGACGTCCTTGCCCCGGACTCGTTCTCCGGACTGCTGCACGCGCTCGTCGAACCGAAGGCGTGGCTGACGACCTCGGCCGTCGCGCTCGCCGTCGCGGTGAGCTGCCGCTTCGTGCTGTCTTGGCGGCCGACGATGCTGCTGGCCGGACTGGCGGTCGCGGGCGTGCTGCCACCCGCGGTGATCGGCCACTCCGCCTCGAACGCGGGCCACGACATCGCCACCAACGCCATGCTGATCCACGTGGTGGCGGCCGCGCTGTGGCTCGGCGTGCTCGTCGCCGTCGTCGCGCACCTGCGGCGCAATGGCGCGCGGACCGCGCTCGTGCTCGGCCGCTACCGCAGGCTCGCGTTCTGGTGCTGGACCGCGCTGGCGGTGTCGGGCGTGGTCGACGCGCTCGTGCTGGTGCCGCTGCCGCAGCTGCTCACCACCCGGTACGGGGCGATGGTCCTGGCGAAAGCCGGATGTCTGATCGTGCTGGGCGCCGTGGGCGTCGCCCTCCGGCGCCGGGCCCGCGGGCTGCGGGGTCTGCTCGGACCGGAGCTCGCGCTCATGCTGCTGACGCTCGGCGTCTCGATGGGCATGGCGCACACCCCGCCCCCGAACCTGCTCGCCCGCGGCGTCGGCCCGACGGCGGTGGTGATCGGCTACGACCTGCCGGTGCCTCCCAGCGTGCTCGGGGTCATCACCACATGGCGCTTCGACCTGGTGCTCGGCACCGCAGCGGTCGTCATGGCCGCCCTGTACGCGGCTGGCGTGCGGCGGCTGCGCAGGCGGGGCGATGCCTGGCCGGTCGGGCGGACGGTCGCGTGGCTTGCCGGTTGCGCGACGGTGCTCGTGGCGACGTCGTCGGGACTCGGCGTCTACTCGTCGGGAATGTTCAGCATGCACATGCTCGTGCACATGGTGCTGAACATGCTGGCGCCGGTCCTGCTCGTGCTCGGAGGCCCGATCACGCTGGCGCTGCGCGCGATTCCGCCGAGCGGACGGGGAAACCCCGCCGGGCCGCGCGAATGGGTTCTCGCGGTGACGCACTCGCCGCCGGCGCGGGCACTGGCCAATCCGGCGGTGGCAACGGTGCTGTTCGTCGGCTCCTTCTACGCGCTGTACTTCACGCCGCTGTTCGAGTGGGCGATGGCGCAGCACTGGGCGCACGAGCTGATGAACGCGCACTTCCTGCTCGTCGGCTACCTGTACTACTGGCCGGTGATCGGCGTCGACCCGGCGCCGCGACCGCTGCCGCACCTCGCGCGGCTCGGGGTGGTGTTCGCGGTGATGCCGTTCCACGCCTTCTTCGGCGTGATCGTGATGAGCACGTCCACGGTGATCGCGGAGAACTTCTACCGGACGCTGGACCTGCCGTGGGCGCCGGACCTGCTCGCCGACCAGACCCTCGGCGGGGCGATCGCGTGGGCGGGCGGCGAACTGCCGCTGGTGCTCGTGCTGATCGCGCTGCTCACCCAGTGGTACCGCCACGACATGCGCCAGGGCCGCCGCGAGAACCGCTCCGGCGACGAGGAGCTCGCCGCCTACAACGCGATGCTCGCCCAGCTCGCCGAGTCCCGCAGGCGCTGATCGCGCGGTACTCGGTGAGCCGGGAGCAGATCGTGGTCATCCCGCAGACGGCGGCCGACGAGGTCGACCGGTTCCCGCCCCGTTCGCCGTGCCCTACGTGACGGTGGCGATCCTCGGAGTACGGCCGGGCGACGGCGGTGCGGTTCACGACGCTCGTCGCGATCTGCCGCACCCTCGCTGCCAGCCCGGCGACGTGCTGCGCTGGGTGCCCGACGACGCCTAAGGGGTCCTTTCAGATTGCGTGTGTGGGGAGCTTGGCGGCGAGGATCATGCAGTGGGTGAGTTGGAGGAAGCCGTCGTGGATGTCGTCGCGGGTTTCCCAGCGGATCCGTAGGCGGCGTGGTCCGTGCAGCCAGGCGATCGCGGCTTCGACCACCCACCGCAGCTTGCCGAGGCCGGAACCGTGGTCGTCACCTCGGCGAGCGATCCGGGGTGTGATGCCCCGGGCCCGCAGCTTGTCTCGGTAGACGTCGTGGTCGTAGGCCCGGTCTGCGTAGAGGCGGCGGGGTTTGCGGCGGGGCCGACCCGGCCGTCCGCGCACCGGTGGGATCGCCTCCACCAGCGGCACCAGCTGGGTCACATCGTTGCGGTTGCTGCCGGTCAGCACCACCCGCAACGGGGTTCCACAGGCATCGGTGATGACGTGGTGCTTCGAGCCCGGCCGACCACGGTCAACCGGACTCGGACCGACTTTTGGGCAACCACGTCCCCGTTTGGCCTGGATCTGGGAGGAATCCACGACCGCTCGGGAGAAGTCCAACTGATCGGCCGCTCGCAGGCGATCCAGCAGCACCCGCTGCAACTGCTCCCATACTCCGGCCTGCTGCCACTCGGCCAACCGCCGCCAGCACGTCGACCCCGAGCCGAATCCCAACTCCTGCGGCAGAAACTCCCACTGGATGCCGGTGTAGAGCACGAACAAGATGCCCTGCAGAGTCTTGCGATCGTCGATCCGACGCCGACCCGGATACCGAAACCGACGCTCGTGCCGGGGCAGCAACGGCTCGATCAACGCCCACAACTCGTCGCTGACCTCCCACGGCCTCGGGCGAGCCATCCCACGCTCCCAACGATCGAAACGTGATCAACTCCAGCCACCACCATGCCAGACCAAGATCATTATGCAAGGACCCCTAAGGCGCGATCAGCGGCTCGGGTCCGCGTTCTCCCAGCCTCCTGGCGCGAACCTGCGCAGGCGCAGGCTGTTGGAGACCACGAAGAACGACGACAGCGCCATCGCCCCACCCGCGACCAGCGGGTTGAGGAGTCCGAGGGCGGCGAGCGGGAGGGCGGCGAGGTTGTAGCCGAACGCCCACACCAGGTTCCCGCGAATCGTGCGCAGCGCGGCACGCGAGAGCCGGATCGCGTCGGGCACCACCGTCAGTTCGTCGCGCACCAGGATCAGGTCGGCGGCGCCGATCGCGACATCGGTGCCGGTGCCGATGGCCAGCCCCAGGTCGGCGGCGGCCAGCGCGGGAGCGTCGTTGACGCCGTCGCCGACCATCGCCACCACCCGGCCTTGCGCGCGCAGGCGCCGCACGACGTCGACCTTCTCGTCCGGCAGCACCTCGGCGACCACCTCGCCGATGCCGACCGCCGCGGCCACCGCGTCCGCCGTCGCGGCGTTGTCGCCGGTCAGCAGCACCGTCCGGAGGCCAAGGCGGTGCAGGCCGGCCACCGCCCGGGGCGCCGACGGCCGGACCAGGTCGGCCAGCGCGAACACCGCGACGGCACGGCCATCCCAGCCGAGGAGCACCGCGGTCCTGCCCTGTCGCTCCCATTCGCGGCGCACGGCGTCGAGGTCACCAGGCACCTCCCAGCCGAGCTCGCCGAACAGCGCGGCGCGACCGGCGAGGACCTCGCGATCCTCCACCACACCACGAGCGCCGAGCCCGGTCAGGTTGCGGAACTCCGCGACACCGGGCAACGCACCGAGTTCCTCCCGCGCGAAGGCGCTGACCGCACGCGCGACCGCGTGCTCCGAGGCGTCCTCCAGCGCACCCGCGCGACGCAGCACCACCGCCCGCTCGACGCCGGGCAGGCACTCAACGGCCACCACCGACATCCGTCCCTCGGTGACCGTCCCGGTCTTGTCGAGCACGACGGTGTCGATGTGCCTGGTCGACTCGAGGGCCTGGTGGCCCTTGATGAAGATGCCGAGCATCGCGCCGCGTCCGGTGGCGACCATGAGCGCGGTCGGGGTGGCCAGTCCGAGCGCGCAGGGGCAGGCGATCACCAGCACCGCCAGCGCGGCGGTGAACGCGCGTTCGGCCGTACCTCCGGCCAGCAGCCAGCCGACCGATGTGGACACCGCGAGCACCAGCACGGCGGGCACGAAGTACGCCGAGATCCGGTCCGCGAGGCGCTGCACGGCCGCCTTGCCGGTCTGCGCCTCCTCGACCAGGCGGACCATCGCGGCCAGCCGCGTGTCGCGTCCGACGCGGGTCGCCTCGACCACCAGATGACCCGTCAGCAGCACGGTTCCACCGATCACGTCGTCGCCGGACGCGGTGCCGACCGGCATCGACTCGCCCGTCATGGCCGCGCAGTCGAGCTCGGCGCGTCCGTCGCGCACGACGCCATCGGTCGCGACGGTTTCACCCGGGCGCACCAGGAAGCGTTGCCCCACCTGGAGATCGTCGACCGGGATCTCCTGCCTGGTGCCGTCATCGCGCACGACGGTGACGGTCTTCGCGCGCAGGTCGGCGAGCGCGTGCAGCGCGTGGCCCGCCCTGCGCTGGGCGCGCGCCTCGAAGTAGCGGCCGGCGAGCACGAAGGTGGTCACCCCGGCGGCGACCTCGAGGTAGATCGCTCCGTCGGCGCGCAACAGCGCCCAGAACCCCGTGAGCTCGGCCGGTTCGTGCCCCGAGAACATCGCGTACGCCGACCACGCGCCGGCCGCGCAGATCCCGAGCGAGACCAACGTGTCCATGGACGACGACCCGCGCCGGGCGCCGCTGAGCGCGGCGCGGTGGAACGGCAGCGCCGCCCAGCCCACGACCGGCAGCGCGAGCGCGGCCAGCACCCACTGCCAGCCCGGAAACCGCGTGCCGGGAAGTGCGGTGAACAGCAACGACAGGTCGCACAGCGGCACGAACAGCAGCACCGAGACCAGCATCCGGCGCCACAGGTCCCGGCTGCGGTCGCCGGAGTCGGGTTCCTCCGCGCTTTCCGGCGTCACCGGTTCCGCCTGGTAGCCGGCCCGTCGCACGGCGTCGAGCAGCGCCGCGTCGTCGGTGGCGGAAGCGACCTCGACGCTCGCGCGGCCCGTGGCGTAGTTCACGCTCGCCCGCACGCCGTCGAGCTTGCCGAGCTTGCGCTCCACGCGGGTCGCGCACGCCGCGCAGGTCATGCCGGTCACGGCGAGCTCCACCTGCCGCGCCTGCGGGCGCGGGGTAACGCGGGTCGGGGTCGGGGTCATCCGGGGCCTTTCAGCGTCGTGCGTGCCCGGCGGCGCTGTGGACGTCTCGACCGGGCTCTGCACAGGTGGTCGCATCGTGAGAACCACCGGTTCCCGGGCTCTTCGAGAGATCACGATCGAGGTAATGTCGGCGACCGTGAGTCGATCCGCCGCAGATGACGCCTGGTTGACCGAGCTCGCCCTGGCGGCCGGCACCGGCGACCGTCGCGCGCTGGAGGAGTTCATCCGGGCCACCCAGCGCGACGTGTGGCGCTTCGTCGCGCACCTGGCGAGCGTCGAGCAGGCCGACGACCTCGCGCAGGAGACCTACGTCCGGGTGCTGCGGAGCCTGCCCCGGTTCGCGGGCCGCGCCTCGGCCCGGACCTGGCTGCTCTCGATCGCCCGCCGGGTGGTCGTGGACCAGGTCCGCTACGCCCGGAGCAGGCCGCGCACGACCGCCGCCGTGGAGTGGGCGACCGCGGCCGAGCGACCGGCGCCGGGCTTCGAGGACATCGTCGAGCTGAACATGCTGCTGGCCGGGCTCGACGAACAGCGCCGCGAGGTGCTGCTGCTGACCCAGGTCCTCGGGCTGTCCTACCAGGAGACGGCCGACATCTGCGGCTGCCCGGTCGGCACCGTCCGCTCGCGCGTCGCGCGGGCGCGCGAGGAGCTGATCGCGGGAACCCGCGAGGAGTCGGAAGAAACCGGCTGACGGCCTCCGCGGGAGATGCCGCCGCCGTCGGGCAGGGCGTCGCCCTCCGGCCGGCTCAGGCCAACCCGGCGTCGTGGGCGAGGATGGCGACCTGGGTGCGGTTGGCCATGCCGAGCTTCGTCATGATCCGGCCGATGTGCACCTTCACGGTGGACAGGCTCATGTGCAGGTTGCCCGCGATCTCGGCGTTGCTCATCCCCTGGGCGACGGCCACGGCCACCTCGCGTTCGCGGGCCGTCAGCTCCTCCATCCGCGCTTTCGCGGCCTGCGCGGCGGTCGCCCCCGACGAGAACGTCGACAGCAGCTTCGTGGTGATGCGCGGGGAAAGCATCGCCTCACCGCGGGCGACGACGTGCACCGCGGCGGCCAGGTCGCGCGGCGGCGTGTCCTTGAGCAGGAACCCCGCCGCGCCGTTCTGCAACGCGGCGTAGACGTACTCGTCGAGGTCGAACGTGGTGAGCACGGCGACGGCGGGCGGATCCGGCAACCTGGTGAGGCGCCTGGTGACCTCCAGCCCGCCGACGGTGGGCATCTGGATGTCGGTGAGCACGACGTCCGGGCGGTGCATGGCCACCAGCTCCGCGGCCACCGAGCCGTCGCTCCCCTCCGCGACCACCTCGATGTCCGGGTCCAGGTCGAGGATCAGCCGGATACCACCGCGCACCAGTTCCTCGTCGTCGAGCAGGACCACCTTGACGGCCACGCCAGCACCTCGTCTACTGCAGGGGGAACACCGCCCGCACACGGTATCCGCCGTCCTCGGCCCACCCGTTGCGCAGTGCGCCTCCGGCGAGCGTGACCCGCTCCCGCATGCCGATCAGCCCGTATCCCGACCCGGGAACGGCATCGGAGCCAGTGCCTGGAGCGCGGCGGTTCGACACGGTGACCACGAGATCTCCGTCTTCCGCGGTGACTTCGACGTGCACCGCGGCGTGTGGCGCGTGCTTGGCCGCGTTGGTCAGCGACTCCTGCACGACGCGGTAGGCGGCCCGGCCGACCTCGCTGGAAGTCTCGGGCAGCGGGTCGGGCAGGTCCAGCCGGATGTTCTCCCCGGATTCGACGGAATCGGCGACCAGCCGCCGGATGCTGCTCAGGGTCGGGTCGCTGGCGAGCTCACCGCTCATCTCCCCCGGGCCGTCGTTCTCGTCCTCACGCAGCACGCGCAGCATGCTCCGAAGTTCGGTCAGCGCGGTCGCGCTGGTCTTGCGGATGACCTCGGCGACCTCACCGGTCCGCTCATCCGGAGCGGTCAGCGTGAGCGCGCCCGCCTGGAGCGAGATCACGCTGCACCGGTGGGCGACCACGTCGTGCATCTCGCGGGCGATGCGCCTGCGCTCGGCAGCGACCGCCCGTTCGGCGAGCAGGTCGCGCTCGCGTTCGGCCTGCTCGGCGCGCTCCCGGAACGTCACCAGCAGCATCTTGCGCTGGAAGACCCACAGGCCCAGCAGCATCGCCACACCCGCGGTGGCCGCCGACGCGATCGCGTAGATGTGCAGGTCCTGCGGGAACTGTTGGTAGGTGTGCGCGGTCATCACGGCGGCCAGGAGGCCGCCGGCAACCCAGAGCTGCGTGGACGGACCCCGCCGCCGCGCCATGGTGTAGGCGGCGACCGACGCGGCGGCGGCCGGACCGGTGAAGGTGGCCAGCCCCGCGGTCGCGACGACCGGCAACCACGGGAACCGCCTGCGCACGACGAACGCCAGCACCGCCGCGATCAACAGGCCGACGTTGGGCACCGTCAGCGCGGTTTCGAGGTTGACCCCGAACCGGATGGTGATGAGCGCCGCCACCAGATCGAACAGCAGCGACCGGATCCTGCCGTCCCACCACGACAACCGGGCCCTCAGGTGATCGAAGAAGCGCACGGCCCCACGGTAATGCCCGCCCATTGCGCTCATCGGCCTCACGTATCCCTGCGCGAAAGCGCCGTCCCCGCGGCGACCAGCAGGATGGTGGCCAGCCCGGCCAGCGGCAGTGCCAGGTACCACTGCGGTTCGGGAACGACCTCGGCCAGTGCCCCGGTCGCCAGGAACGGCAGTACCTTCGGGCTGATCTCCAGCCCACTGACCAGCAGCGGCTCCAGGACGGTGGGCCAGAGCAGCACCACTGCGAGTGCGGCCACCGCGTGCCGGGCCAACCCCGCCAAGGCCAGACCGACCAGACCCGACAGGGTCACGTACAGCACCGCGCCGAGGCCCGCGACCGCCATGCCGACCGGGTCGTCCGTCGTCGCACCGCTGAGCAGCACACCGAGGTAGTCGACGAGCACGGCGAGCAGGCTCGCCGACGCGCCGAAGCCGGCGACCACGGCGACTTTGGCCAGCACCACACGCGCGCGCGACTGCACCGTGAGCACGGTGGTGGCGATGGTCCTGTACCGGTACTCGGCACCGAACACGTTCACACCGATCGCGGAGACGAGCACGGCCGCGATCATCGTCGTCAGCCTCAGTCCGCTGGAGAACTGATCCGCACCGGAGACGCCCGTGCGATCGTCGTACAGCGCGTGGACGACCTGGAGAAGCACTGCCATGCCACTGAGCACCCAAGTCGAGCGCAGCGTGGTCAGGTTGATCCACTCATAGCGCAGGGCCGCGCCGAAACCCCCCACGCCAGGTGACCGCGCGACGCCCGCGCGGCCGAGATTCGCTGCGATGTTGTTCATGCGGCCTCTCCCCTGTACTGCGTGGCGTTGGACGTGGCGGCCAGGAACGCGTCTTCCAGGCTGCTCCGGCGGGTGTGCAGCTCACGCACCCGGACACCGCTCTGCGCGGCCCTCGCACTGACCACGTCGGCGTCGACACCAGTGACCACGACGACCTCCGGCTCCTCACAGCGGGCCCGCAAACCGGCCTGGCGCAACCGCATCTCGAACTCGGCGGCCTGCGGAGTGCGCACCACCACCTCGGAGCGGGTGTAGGTGTCGACGAAGTCCCGCGTCGGCCGGGAGGCGATGAGGCGGCCCTGGCCGATCACCACCAGCTCGTCGGCCGTCATCGAGATCTCGGACAGCAGGTGCGAGGACGTGAGCACGACGCGGCCCTCACTGGCCAGCCCACGCAGGAACGTGCGCATCCAGTGCACGCCCTCCGGGTCGAGACCGTTCGCGGGCTCGTCGAGGATCAGGTACTCGGGGTCACCGAGCATGGCCGTGGCCAGGCCGAGCCGCTGGTGCATGCCGAGACTGAACCCGCCGATCCGCCGGTGACGAACGTCGTCAAGACCGACCAGCGACAGCACCTCCCGCACCCGCTGCGTGGGAATGCCGGCCCCTGCGGCGACCATGCGCAGGTGGTTGCACGCTGTACGGGCCGGGTGCACGGCTTTCGCGTCGAGCAACGCCCCGACCGTGCGCAGCGGGTTGGCCAGCTCGGCGTAGGTGCGGCCGCCGAACGTGGCGCTGCCCGACCCTCGCTCCAATCCGAGCATCAGCCGCATCGTGGTGGACTTTCCCGCACCGTTCGGGCCGAGGAAACCGGTGACGACACCCGGCCGAACGGTGAAGGAGAGGTCGTCGACGGCGGTGACACCCCGGTACCGCTTCGTCAGTCCCTGGACAGTGATCACGCGTGTCCTCGCAATGCTGGTCTGAGGGGTCGGCTCGGTGCCAACCCGGTGACCAACCCATGTTCGGTCTGACGAGCCGTCGGGCACGTCCGCATTCCAGTCAGCGGACCTAAGCCTTTCGGACAACCGGCCCGAGCCGGAACGATGACGTGCGCGCTGCGGTGGAACGACCAGGATGAGTGGCGTCGAGATGCCCACGAGGGCAATCGCACAACGACTTTGTGAAGCGAGGAAGAGCAATGCACGCGTCAATCGCCCACCAGGCCGCTTCGGTTGCCGACACGAGCCAGGTCTTCGGCTTGGCACTCGGCGGCGTGCTCAGCATCGCGGCACTCGCCTATGCGGTGCTGTTCATCAGCGCGCTGATCAGCATCCTGCGGTCCCACCACAGCGGAGGGATGAAGCTGGCGTGGATCGTGTTCGCGTTCGTGGCGCCGTTCCTGGGCAGCGTCCTCTGGTTCCTGGTCGGCCGCCGCGATTCACAACGCGCCCGGACCACCACCGCCTGACCTCCAGAAGCTCGCGGCGATGCGCGGCACCGCTGCCGGCGGCGTGGCCGGGCACATGGCCTTCGCCGTCAGACCGGTGACCGCATCGTCGATGGGCGACGGCAAGTTGGTGAGGTTCAGCCCGTAGGTGAGCTGCCGGGCACCGTCCTCGGTGTTCAGCGACGTCGTGGTCATGCCGAAGACGGCGTCGTTATGGCCCCAGAGCCAGCCGCACTCGCCACCGTCGACGGCCGGCAGACCGAGCCCTTGGCGGGCGACCTCGGCTCGGTCGGCCCGGTCGCGATCAGCCCTCGGGCCGCCAGGTCTTCCAGCGCCCGGCCTCCAGGTCGTCCAGCTTGCCCTGGAGGTACGACGGGACAGGACGTGCTCGTAGTCGTTGATCCCGCTGGTGTGGTTGAGCACCATCCGCACTGAGATCCGCTGCCCGCGCTCACCGCGAATGGCGACAGCGGTGAAGGTCTTGGTGGTGCTGCCGGCCCGCTGCCGCGACTCCGGTCCGAGCGGCCGACCGCTGTCGACGTCGGCAACATTCGCGACGCCGCCCCTGCCGTTCGCACCATCGCGGAACTCGGCCCGCACACCCGGCATACGGCCGCGTGCACGGCGTCCAGCTCCGGTTGCAGCGAGGGCTGCCGTCTTCCCGAGCCGACATCCAATATTCATCGCCCGACGGATTCAGCGCTGGCGGAACCTCTCCGCTCAGGGGGACTCCGCGTGCTCGAGGTACACGGTGCCGCCGAGGGACAAGGCGCGTTGACGAAGTTCCCTGTTGGACTCCACCAGCCGGCTCACCACGACCTCGTCGTGCGGCGCGGTGCGCAGGAGCGAGAAGAGAAACGCCCGCGGTTCGGCGGGAACCCGGACCCGTGGCGTCGTGATCACGCGCGTGTGGAACGGGTAGAACAGCACCAGACCCGACTCACCGATGTCGTCGAGCACAAGCTTTCGCATCGTTTCGACGATGAAATCCTCCGCCGCGGAACCCGGCAGCATGAGGTCGAGCCAGGGGTGCGGCTGTTCCCACGCCCCCGTGGACCTGAGGTAAGCCTCGTCGTCCTCCATCTGGTTCAGGAAGTCGAAGCACCCCATATCGTCGATCTCGGCGGACTCGTGGCCGAGACGGCCGAGAAGAGCGGCATCGTCCGGCTCCTCCCCAGGATCGAAGTGAGTCGCCAACACCATCGCGTAGATCCACTCGCCGCTGTCGGCGAACCGGGCATGGCCTTCGATGTGGTCGAACCGGCCATCCTCGACGAGCAGGCATTGGTCGGCCAGCAATGGACTGAGCTCGCGGTAGTACAGCTTGTAGCGCCTCGTGCACGTTTTGGCGGGAATGAGACGCAGCGTGGCCCTGATAATCGTGCCGTGCCTTCCACGACCCCCGAGAACAGCGTCGAACAGATCTGAGTCGCGGGTCCGCGAACACGTGCGGAGTTCGTCCTCCTCCGTGACGATCTCGAGCTCGGCGACGTTGTCGGTCTGCAACCCGGAGCGGTGGCTGGTTCCGCCGATCCCACCCACCGAAAGCGTGCCCCCGACGGACAGTTCGAGGTAGTCGGTGAGCACCGGTGGCGTCAGACCATGCGAGAGGGTCGCGCGGAGCACCTCGCTCCACCGCGCACCCGCACCAACCACCACGTGCTCGCTCTGCACGGCATCAATTCCGTTGAGCCCCCTCATGTCCACGACGATGCCGTTCTTCGCCTGCGCCTGCCCTCCGGAAGAGTGCCCTTGCGCGCGCGGCACGAACGGAATCCCGCGTTCCGCCGCGAACCGCGCCATAGCACGGATGTCGGAAACACTCCCGGGGCGCAGCACGGCCCGCGGGCGGTCGTGGACGAGATGGCCCCAGTCTTCGGCCGCCCAGCGAAGATGCTGTTCGTCCTCGAACAGTTCGCCTGCAAGGCGCGGGTACCGTGCATCGCTGAAACCAAGGCTCACCACGACCATTGATCGTCCCAGCAATACCGGCTCTTCTTGAGAAGCATCACCCGCTCGGCCTATCAGCGCGCCATGCACGACGAAGCCCCTGCCGGGAAATCGGCAGGGGCTTCGTGCTGGCTCCGGTGCGCGATACTGGGATTGAACCAGTGACCTCTACCGTGTCAAGGTAGCGCTCTCCCACTGAGCTAATCGCGCCTGCGGTTCAGCACCGCGTGCGCGCACCACTCTAGCGGAGGCGTGATCGGCACCTGTGGGCACCCCGCACGTGTGGCGGGTGGTCACACCTGGCGTTCGAAGGTGACCAGCAGGCCCTCGACGCCGCCCGGACCGAGGCGGCCCTTGACGTCGGCGCCCGTGATCGCCTTGAGCTGCCAGCCCTGGGAGGCGTGCTCGTTGAGGACCCGCTCCAGCTTGTCCCCGGAAATCTTGCCGCCGAGCATCTTCTCCCTCAGCTCGACCACCTTGTACTCGTAGGGCATCCGGTCCCCCGTCGTCGCCTTGCACGTACACCAGGCCAACGAGGACGGACCGCCGTGGGTTCCTCGGGCGCGCAGCGGTGGATCACGGCTCGCACTTGCTGCCGGGCTTGCGGGTCAGGAACTCGTCGGCGGCCCAGCGCCCACCGCCGAGGTCGCGGAAGCCGTTGACCACGGTCGGGGTCCCGCGCACCTTCGCGCCGTTGAGCAGCGAGTCGACCTGCTTCTCGCCGGTGGCCGGGCCCGCGCGGACATTGAGCACGTCGGCGTTCACCTGGAACTCGCAGGGGGCCGTTCCGCCGAGGAGGCCGCCTGCCTGGGTGCCCGTCGCCCACATGAAGACGAGCACACCCGCTACTGCGTACAAGACCGGACGCGGCACCCCGAACATGACGTTCCTCCTGGTCAGGCGACATGTCCTGGTTCCAGCTATACGGGCAGGCCGACCGCGGCGGAACCCCGGGGCACCCGCCTGCACGTCCGGTTCAGCGCGTCGGGTGTCGCCCACAAGCGGACGTGTGCGCGCAGTCAGCGGGGGCGGGAAGCGGAGCGGAAGCGGGAGGAGAAGCCGGGCGGGATGCCGGAGCGGCACCCGAAAGGTGCCACGGCGGTGATGCGGCGTTTCCGCGCCGCCAGGAGTGGGAATCCGACGGGCCTGCGCCGGAGACCGAAGCTCGACGGGGGGACGAACATGCTTACGAAGCTGCGCGAGATGGGCCTCACCTCAGACCACATGTTCGCGGCCGGGATGGCCTCGATCGGCCTGTCGTTCCTTTCCTGGCTGACCTCGAAGAAGACCGAGAGCACCGAGCGGGCCGACCGCTGGGGCATCTTCGTCGGCGAGTGGGCGCCGACGTTCTTCGCGCTCGGCAGCGCCATGCGCATCGACGAGCTCCGCCGGGGCCGGAAGTTCTGCAGGTAGTCGAGGCGCGCGGACCGGACGAAGAACGCCACTTTCGCCCCCTCGGGGGCAAAAGTGGCGTTCGCGCACATCGCCTGGGATCAGGTCAGGCGTGGTGGTGGCCGCCGGAGATCAGCGGTTGGCCATCCTCTTCTGCAGGTTGTCGTCCAGCGTCGCGAGGAACTCCTCGGTGGTCTGGTAGCCCTGGTCGCCGCCGACCAGCAGCGCCAGGTCCTTGGTCATCCGGCCGCTCTCGACGGTCTCGATGACGACCTTCTCCAGCGTCTCGGCGAAGCCGACGACCTCGGGGGTCGAGTCCAGCTTGCCGCGGTGCTGCAGGCCGCGGGTCCACGCGAAGATCGACGCGATCGGGTTGGTCGAGGTCGGCTTGCCCTGCTGGTGCTGGCGGAAGTGCCGGGTGACCGTGCCGTGCGCGGCCTCGGCCTCGACCTTGCCGTCCTCGGTCATCAGCACCGAGGTCATCAGGCCCAGCGAGCCGAAGCCCTGCGCGACGGTGTCGGACTGCACGTCACCGTCGTAGTTCTTGCAGGCCCAGACGTAGCCGCCCTCCCACTTCATGGCGGTGGCGACCATGTCGTCGATCAGCCGGTGCTCGTAGGTCAGGCCCTTGGCGTCGAAGTCGGCCTTGTACTCGTTGTCGAAGACCTCCTGGAACACGTCCTTGAACAGGCCGTCGTAGGCCTTGAGGATCGTGTTCTTGGTGGACATGTACACCGGGTAGCCGCGCTCGAGGCCGTAGCGGAAGGACGCGCGGGCGAACTCCTCGATGGAGCGCCTGTAGTTGTACATGGCCATCGCCACGCCGCCGTCCTCACCGAACTTGGCGACCTCGAACTCGATCGGTTCGCCGCCGTCCTCCGGCGTGTAGGTGACGGTCACCGTGCCCGGGCCCGGCACCTTGAAGTCGGTCGCCTTGTACTGGTCGCCGTGCGCGTGGCGGCCGATGACGATCGGCTTGGTCCACGTCGGTACGTAGCGCGGGATGTTGGAGATGACGATCGGCTCGCGGAAGATGACGCCACCGAGGATGTTGCGGATCGTCCCGTTCGGGCTCCGCCACATCTTCTTCAGGCCGAACTCCTCCACGCGGGCCTCGTCCGGGGTGATGGTGGCGCACTTCACGCCCACGCCGTACTTCTTGATGGCGTTCGCGGCGTCGACGGTGACCTGGTCGTCGGTGGCGTCCCGGTGCTCGATGCCGAGGTCGTAGTAGTCGAGGTTGACGTCCAGGTAGGGGTGGATCAGCTTGTCCTTGATGAACTGCCAGATGATCCGCGTCATCTCGTCGCCGTCGAGCTCGGCGATGGTGCCCTGGACCTTGATCTTGCTCATGTGGCGGGGTGCTCCTCTCGCGAGAATGCAAGCGGTACAAGCGTACTGCTAGCGGATTCGATTGTTCCATCCGCCACCCGGCCCCCGCTGCCGGTTGTGACGCTCCCACAGCCGGCGATCCGGCACCCGGTGGTCGCCCCCCTCGCGACGATCTTCTTCTAGGCTCGGACGTCGAACACCTGATCCAGGAGGGGGCCATGGCGACGGGACCGACGCATGCGATGAGCGGGCTGGCGGCGTGGGCGGCGGTGACGGCGCTGGCCGACACGCACGCGATCGGCCAATTATCGCCCAAGACCTGGGTCGTCGGGGCGACGCTGGCCTCCGGGGCCGCGCTGCTGCCCGACATCGACCACCCCAAGTCGACCGTCGCCAGCACCTTCGGCGGCGTCTCGCGCGGGGCTTCGGCGGCGCTCAGCGGGTTCAGCGGCTTCCTGTACCGCCTCACCCGCACCAAGCGCGACAGCGACCGCGACGGCACGCACCGCGGTTTCACCCATACCCTGATCTTCGCGGTGCTCGCCGGCCTGGCCACGACCGCCATCGTGCAGACGAGCCAGGGCACCGCGCTGGGCGTGCTGATGTTCTTCTTCGCCGGCCTGGCGGTGCGCGGCCTGATGCACACGTGGTGCCCCCGCAAGGACGCCATCCTGATCACGGTCGCCTCGCTGGTGCTCACGCTGGCGTGCTGGGCGTGGGCGGGCGACCAGCCCACCGACGCCGCCGCGTTCGGCCTGGCGGTGATGATCGGCTGCGTGGCGCACTTCGTCGGCGACGCCATCACCGAGCAGGGCTGCCCGATGCTCTGGCCGGTGCCGCTGACCGGCAAGACCTGGTACCCGGTGGCGCCGCCGAAGGCGATGCGCATGCGCACCGGCGGCAAGGTCGAGATGGTGCTGGTCGGCCCGGGTCTGACGATCGTCGCCGTGGCGCTCAGCTCGGTCGTGCTCTACCGCGTCGGCGCGGCACCGTGGCTGGCCCAGCTCGACCTCCCGCCGGAGGTCATGGCCTGGATCGCCCCTTCCTCCTGATCGGTGTTCTCGCGACAAATCGCCCATCACGCCCTTCGGTATCGATAGGGTGACATGGTCGACAGCGCCCCGGCTGGCGACTTCGCGGACCGGAGGACAGATGCGAACCCGAGTGCGTTTCGTCGTTGCGGCGCTGGCGCTGCCGCTGCTGACCGGCCTGAGCGCGTGCGGCGAGCTCCAGCAGAACGCGCAGGAGGCCCAGGAGGGCATCCAGCAGGCGCAGGACCGCCTCGACGCCGGTTCGGCCTGCGTCCAGGCGATCAACATCGCCAACTTCATGCCGAACTTCGCCGACCCGCAGCAGGCCCAGGCCGACGCCCAGGCGAAGGTGCAGGAGCTGCAGCGGCTGGCCGACCAGACCGCCGACCAGACGCTCAAGCAGAACCTGCTCGACGTGCAGAAGTCGGTCGAGCAGGTCGCCTCCGGATCGGTGACCCTGGAGTCGAGCGCGGAATGGGCCTCCGCGCAGCTGGAGAAGTACGGGCAGATCACCACGACCTGCTCGAAGGCCGTCGGCGGCTGACCCGCCCGCGGGCCCGCCCGCCGGGGCCTCGCGGCTCCCGCGGGCGGGTCCGTCGCAGCCGTTCAGAGCCCGTCTTCGACCTTCGAAGCCGCGGAGCCGCTCGGCCCACCCCGCAACCGGCACCGCTACGCGAGGTGAGTTCAAGAGCCGTTCAACGCTGCGCGCTGTGGCCCTGGTCACCTAACCTTGAGTCGCGGAGGTGATGGCCATGAAGGCAGCGGTGGGCGATCAGCTGCACGTGCACAGCAAACACGTCGACGAGGCCGACCAGACCGGCGAGATCCTGGAGGTGCGCGGGCCCGACGGCGCCCCGCCCTACCTGGTCCGGTTCAAGGACGGACACCAGAGCCTGGTCTACCCGGGCGGCGACTGCGAGGTGGAGAAGCCGGCCGCGCAGCAGTGACCCGTCCCGCGGGCCCCGGGCGGGTCAGTCCCAGGGCTGGTCGAGCAGGGTCTGCACTTCCAACCGGAAGAGGAGTTCGGGCGCGACACCCATGGCGGTGAACTGCCCCTCGACCTCCAGGCTCACCAGCCCGTGCAGCCGCGTCCACGTCAGCAGGGCGCGCCGCAGCACCGCGGGCGGCCGTTGCGCGTCGTCGCCGCGCTCGGCGCGCCACGACGCGAGCTGGCGGTCCAGCGCCGACCGCCCCGCGGGCGGCTCGGCCGGCGCCAGGTCGGCCACCACGTCGATGATCGCGCGCATCGCGCGGTCGGCGAGCCCGAGGGTCAGCCCGGGGGCCCGGTAGCCGGGCACCGGGGTGCCGAACAGCAGCAGGTACCGGTGGGGCTGCTCCAGCGCCCACGACCGGAAGCGGTGCGCCAACTCCCGGAACCGGACCGGCGGCGACTTGCGCCTGCTCCCCTCCGACGCCTCCTCCAGAGCCTCCGCCAGGTCTTGGTACGCGTCGCTGACGAGCTCGGTGAGCAGCGCGTCCCGGTTCTCGAAGTACCGGTACAGCGCCGGCCCGGTGATGCCCATCCGCTTGGCGATCGAGTTCACCGAGACCCCGGCGGGCCCGGACTCGGCGAGCTGGTCGAGCGCCACCCGCTTCGCCTCCGCCCGCGCCTGCTCGCGGAACCTCTCGCGCGGACCGGACCGCCGCTCTGCGTGCATCGCCGCCCCTTCCTTGACAGCACCACGGTAACAGCCTCATTCTCTTGTTAGAACTTCTAACACAAGTGATTACTTATCACTGGAGGCGTCATGACGCGGACCGCCGAACGCACCGGCACCGAGATCGTGCTCACCGGCCTGGGCGGCACCGAGGTCGTCACCACTCGGACCACCACGCGGGGCGAGCCCGGCAAGCACGGCTTGCTGGTCCGGACCGAGGCCGCGGGCGTGGCGTTCGCCGAGGTCCAAATGCTGCGCGGGCGCTACCCGGCCCAGCCGGCGTTCCCGTTCGTCCCCGGCTACGACCTCGTGGGCGAGGTGGTGGCCGTGGGCGAGGCGGTGACGTCGTGCCGGGTGGGCCAGCGCGTCGCCGCCATGCCGCGGACCGGGGCCTGGGCGGACTACGTCGAGGTCCGCGACAGCGACGTGGTCCCGGTGCCCGACGAGATCGACGCGGCGGAGGCGGTGGCCGTCGTGCTCAACGGCGTCACCGCGTGGCAGCTCCTGCACCGCGCCGCGCGCGTCCGCAGTGGACAGACCGTGCTCGTGCACGGTGCCGGCGGCGGTGTCGGCGCGCTGCTGGCCCAGCTCGGCGCGCTTTCGGGCGTGCGGGTCATCGGTACCGCCTCGGCCGGCCGCCACGAGGTGCTGCGCCCGCTCGGCGCGGAGCTGATCGACCACCGCACCGAGGACGTCGCGGCGCGGGTCCGGGAACTGGCGCCGCGCGGTGTCGACGCGGTGTTCGATCCGCTCGGCGAGGCGAGCCTGCGGCGGTCGTGGGAGTTGCTCGCGCCGGGCGGCGCGCTCGTCGCCTACGGCAGCTCGGCGACGCTCACCGACGACAGCCCGTGGTGGCGCCCGTACCTGGGCATGCTGGGGCTGATCGGCCGGTGGGAGCTGCTGCGGCTGGTCGGCCGGACCGCGGGCAGGCGCGCCCGCATGTACTACGTCCGGACGAACCGTGAGTACCGGAAGGACCTCACCGAACTGCTTCGACTGGTCGCGTGTGGACGGTTGCGGCCGCTGGTCGGCATGCGGCTGCCGCTGTCGCAGGCGGCAGAAGCCCTGGATACGCACATGGCGGGGCGCGTGACGGGCCGGATCGTGCTCGTAACCGACCACGTTCGCGAATCCCGCTGACGCGCCGGAGCCCGAACGGATGGATTCCGGGCGGGCTCCTTAAGGTGGGCGGCAGGCTCTCTGCGAGGAGGCGGTGGCGTGTTGCGAGAAGACTGGGGTGCGGATTCGGCTGCCGACCTGCCCGCTGCCTTCGGTACCGGTGTCGCGCCGTCCGTGCCGTTGCCCGCCGGTGAGCTGCTCACCGACCAGTCGCCGGGGAAGGGCGATCCGGCGCCGCTGTGCTGGATCAGCGACGAGCGGCCGTCGCCGCACCTGCTCGCCGCGCTGCGCACCGACCACGAGCGCACCGGGCTGTGGCCGCTGCTGCTGTGCGACAGCAACGAGGTCTACGGCGACCGCTGCACCGTCGGGATAGTGCCGCCGGAGCCGCGCGAGCACATCGAGCGCTGGCACGCGGCCGACGTGATGGCGCGGATCTGGGACGGTCTGGTGCAGGCCGAGGACGACCTCGGACCCGCCTACGAGCTGGAGGTGCTCGAGCCCTTCGGCTACGACTGCCCCGGCCTGGCGGCGGAGGGCAACCTGCTGGCGGACCCGGACATCCTGGCCAACCAGCAGGTGCCGCGCTTCGTCGACGCCGACACCAGGCTCGGCCTGGTGCCGGTGGAGCGCGGCGCCGACGTGCTGGCCACCCTCGGCTGGTCGGGCGCGGCCAACCACGTCTCCCGCACGGCCGGCCTGGCCGCGATGGCCCGCAGCTGGGAGGAACGCTTCGGCGTCCGCCTACTGCGCCTGGGCCCGGACCGCCTCGACCTCAGCGTCGCCGCACCCCCGCAGGAGATGCACCACGCCGCCGCCGTAGCCGCGGAGCACTGGACCTTCTGCCCGGACCGCATCCTCCAGGAATCAGGCAGCATCTCCGCCTACGCCCGAGAAATCCGCGGCAGGAGGACCTGGTCGTTCTGGTGGGACTGAAGGCGCCAGATGGCGCCTTTAGCAGCCCGAAGGGCTTCCGGCCGAAGGCCGGAGCTCAACGCCCCAGATGGGGCGTTGAGTAGGCCACCTTCCGAACGAAGTTCGGAGATCTTCGAACCGGACCACGCCCGGCCTTTCCTTCGGCGTTTGGCACCACGCAAAGCCGCTGGAAGAGTTCCCGCTGGACACCGGGAACGCTCGCGCGCTCCTGACCCGACGTCCCCCGCCTTCAGGCGCTCACGCGCCTGAACCACACCGCCAGCAGCTCCACGGCCATCACCGCGGCGAACGTGAGCAGCAGGACGGTGGTCACCACTCCGAACTCCAGCACGCGCGAGGCGTTGAGCAGGTAGTAGCCGATGCCGCCCGCGCCGACCAGGCCGAGCAGCGTTGCCGACCGGATGTTCGTGTCGAGCTGGTACAGCACGTGGGACACGAACGCCGGTGCGGCCTGCGGGAGGGTCGCCGCGAAGAAGACCTGCGTGCGGCTCGCGCCGGTGGCGCGCAGCGCCCGCTCCAGACCGCGGTCGACCTCCTCCAGCGAGTCGGCGACGAGCTTGCCGAGCAGCCCGACCGATCCGACGCCCAGCGCGAGGGCACCCGCCACCGGGCCGAGGCCGGTGATCACCACGAACACGATCGCCAGCACCAGTTCCGGCACGCCCCGCACCAGCAGCACGACGCCGCGGAAGAACCGCGCCACTCCGGGGTTCGGCGCGACGTTGGCCGCGGCGAGCGCCCCGACGGGCAGAGACAGCACCGCGCCGATCAGCGTGGCCGCCAGCGCGATCTGCACGGTGACCAGCAGTTCCGACAGAAGCTCGGGGAGGATGCCACCGGTTTCGGGTGGCCAGAACAGCGCGATGGTCGGGCCGAACTCGGTGACGCCCCGGGCCAGCTGCTCGAACGAGAGCTCCGCTCCCCACACCGACGCGGCGACGACCAGCGCGGTGAGCAGCCAGTAGCCGGTCCGCCGCAGCCGCGCGAGGTCCCAGGGCCGGCTGATCCGCGGGCCCGTGGGACCCGGGCCCGGTCGGCGGCGCAGCCGCGCGAGGAGCCCGCGGTGTTCCTCACGCGGCCCGAGCAGTGCGCCGCGGATCGCGCCGGAGACGATCTCCACCGCCACGCAGAGCGCGAACACCACCGACGCCAGCGCGATGCCCCGCTGGTAGTCCAGGGTTCGCAGGGCGTCGGCGATCGCCTGCCCGAGTCCGCCGACGCCGACGAAGCCGAGCACGACCGACACCCGCAGGTTGATGTCGAGACGGTGCAGCGAGGTCGCGACGAAGGACGGCAGCACCTGCGGCAGCACACCGCTCACGAGCTGCTGCGCGCGCGAGCCGCCCGCGGCGCGGATCGCGGTGCGCGGTCCCTCGTCGATCTGCTCGACCGCGTCGGCGTAGAGCTTGCCGATCATGCCGACCGAGTGCAGGCCCATCGCCAGCACGCCGGTGAGTCCGCCGAAGCCGAAGACGCGGAAGAACACGATCGCGAGCACCACGTCGGGGACCGCGCGGGCCAGCACGATCAACGCCCGGCCGCCGTAGCGGGTGGCCGGTCCGAGCGCGGTGTTGCCAGCCGCGAGCACCGCGACCGGAACGCTGATCAGCGAGGCGAGCAGCGTCGCGCAGACAACGACGGCAAGCGTCTGCCCGCACAGCGCGAGCAGTTCGCCGACCGGCGGGAAGTCCAGCGGGAAGGTCCGGGCCGCGAAGTCCGCGGCGTTGGCGACGCCGTCCACCAGGGTCGCGACGTTGAGCCGCAGGTCGGTGAACGCCCAGATGGCGGCCGCCAGCAGCGCCATGGCGGTCAGCGCCGGCGCGGTGCCTTCCGCCCTCGGCCGCGCGAGCGTGCGCGGCGCGGCACGCCCGGCGCGGACCGGCTGCGCCGTGGTGGTCATGAGACCGCCACCGGCGCGAGCTCGGTGCCGACCTTGGAGTAGATCGACATGGCTTCGTCCCGGCTGAGCCCGTGCACCGGGGTGTCGAGCACGACCCGTCCGGAGCGCAGCCCGACGATGCGGTGTCCCCAGCTCAGCGCCAGGTCGACCTGGTGCAGGCTGCACACCACGGTCAGGCCGTCCTCCTCGGCGATCTCGGCGATCAGGCTCATCACCTGAGCCGCCGAGTCCGGGTCGAGCGAGGCGACGGGCTCGTCGGCGAGCAGGATCTCGGGCTTCTGCAGCAGTGCCCGCGCGACGGCGACCCGCTGCTGCTGCCCGCCGGACAGGGTGTCCGCCCGTTGCAGGGCCTGGTCGCCGAGCCCGACGCGCTCCAGCCGTTCCAGCGCGGCGTGGCGGATGCGCTTGGGGTAGCTCAGCAGGCCGAGGCGCGGTCCGCGCAGCGTGCCCAGCGCGCCGGTGCAGACGTTCTCCAGCACGGTCAGCGAGCCGACGAGATGGAACTGCTGGAACACGAACCCGACGCGGCGCCGCAGCGCGCGCAGTCCCCCGCCGCCCAGCCTGCCGACGTCCTCGCCGAGCACCGCGACGTTGCCGGAGGTGGGGCGTTGCAGTCCGTCGACGTGGCGCAGCAGCGTCGACTTGCCCGAGCCCGACAGGCCGAGCAGCACCAGCACCTCGCCGCGGGCGACCTCGATCGAGACGTCGTCGAGCGCCCGGACCCCGCCGTCGAAGGTCTTGCCGACCCGGTCGAATGCGATCACGCGGTCTCCGGTCACTGGCACTGCTTGTCCCTCGTCACGTCGCAGACCTCGCGGATGCCGTTGTAGAAGGCGTCGTCGACCGGGGCGTAGCCCCAGCCGCCGATGTCGCCGAGCTTGCAGTCGCCCTGGCAGAAGCCGTTGGCCCGCAGGTAGTCGGAGTTGGCCTTCTCCCGCAGCGCCGCGGTGACCTTCTCCCCGACCTGCGGGGCGAGCTCGTCGCTGACGGCCACCGGCGAGCCCGGCACGGTCTCCGAGCGCCAGATCGTGCGCAGTTCGCCCGGCTTGAGCTGGCCCTTCTCGACGAGCTGGGTGTCGACCGTGGCGTTCTGGGCGAACCCGGCGTCGCAGTCGCCCTTGGCCACCGCCAGCGCGGCCGAGTCGTGGCCGCCGGAGTAGATCGGCTGGATGTCGGTGTCCGTGTTGATCCCGGCCTTCAGCAGGCCGGCCTTCGGGTACAGGTAGCCCGAGGTGGAGGTGGGGTCGACGAAGCAGACCTTCTTGCCGCGCAGGTCGGCGAGGCCGTTGATGCCGGAGTCCGGGCGGGTGATGCCGTAGGAGAGGTAGCCGGGCGCCTCGCCCTTGGCTTCAACCTGACCGGAGACGGCGGTGGCCGCCACGCCCTTGTTCTTGGCCAGCACGTAGGAGAACGGCCCGTACTGCGCGATGTCGATCTTCCCGGCGCGCTGGCCCTCGATGACGGCCGCGTAGTCGGTCGCCTGCTGGAAGCGCACGGTCTTGCCGGTCTCCTTGGCGAGCATGTCCAGCACCGGCTGGTAGCTCGCCTGGAGGCTGGTCGACTCCTCGGAGGGGATGGAGGCGAAGACGATCTCGTCGCCGCCGGAAGCGTTCTGGTCGGCGGCGCTGGGGCCGCAGGCGGAGAGCGTGAGCGCCACCGCGGCGAAGCCGGCGGCGGCACCGGCCAGTCTGCTGGTGCGCATGGCTGGGAACCTCCTGGACATTTTCAGTCCTCAGTGGACTCGGACGATGGCGGGCAGGTCGCGGACGGAGTCGATGACGTGGGTGGCACCGGCCTCGGTGAGCTCGGCGGTGCCGTGGGCGCCGGTGAGCACCCCGGCGACGACCGACGCGCCGGCGCGCAGTCCCGATCCGACGTCGTAGGCGGTGTCCCCGACGACGGCGACGTGGCGGACGTCGTCGACGCCCAGCCGCAGCAGGGCGGTGAGCACCATGTCGGGGTAGGGCCGGCCGCGGCCGGCCTGCGCGGGGGTGAGGGTGAGGTCGGCCAGGCCGTCCCAGCCCAGCGCGTCGATGATCTGGCGTTGCGTGACCTCGGAGAACCCGGTGGTCAGCGCGACCTTCACGCCCGCGTCTCGGAGCCGCCGGATGGTCTCGGCCGCGCCGTCGATCTCGGTGCACTCACCGACCCGCCTGCCGTAGGCGCGCTCGAAAGCCTCGTTCGCCTGCCGCGCGCGGGTTTCGTCGCCGTCGAGCAGCGTGCGGAACACCGAGATCTTCGACTCGCCCATGGTGCGGCGGACGTGGTCGAGCATGCCGGGGAACGCGGGATCGGACTCGGCGACGCCGACCTCGGCGATCGCGTCGGTGAAGGCGGCCTCCACCAGGCCGCCGTCGGCGACGGTGGTCCCGGCCATGTCCATGACGACGAGCTCGATCATCAGTGCTCCTCGATCTCGCGCAGCGTGTCCTCGGCGATGGCCGGGGAACCGGTCATCCCGCGCCCGCCGGGGCCGGTGACCAGCCAGATCCCGGGCCGGACCTGCTCGCGGTGCACGACCTGCGACTTGTCGGCGGTCTGGGCGTAGACGCCCGCCCAGCGGCGGGTGACACGCGGCAGCGGTCGGCCGAGCAGCTCCTCGGCGCGGCGCACCAGGTGGTCGTAGGGCTCCTCCCGCACGTCGAAGGGGAACGGCTCGGCGTAGTCGTGGGTGTCGCCGATGGTCAGCCCGCCGTCGAGGCGCTGCACCATCAGCAGCTGCATGCCGTTGTCGGCGGCGACGGGCGGCTGCGGCTCGGCGCGGTTCAGCTCGTCCAGCGCGGCGCCCCGGTAGGCGGGGTAGTAGCGCAGGCTGTCGCCGTCGGCGATCGAGGTCGCCAGCTCCTCGCCGAGCGGGTCGGTCTGCATCATCTGCAGCCGCACTCGGCGCACGGGCAGTTCGGGCCGCAGCTCGCGGACCAGGCCGCCGAGGGCGGCGCCGGTGCACAGCACGACAACGTCGGCCTCGTGGCGCTGGGCGGTGTCGTCGCGGACCCAGCCCTCGCCCGCGTCGCGGACCTCGCGACCGGGCAGCCACGTGTAGCGGCCGGTGGCGGCGAGGTGGGCGCGCAACGCGGGCAGCGCCAAGCGGGACTCCACGGCGCCGTCGCGCTCGCACCACAGCGCGGCCCGGAAGTCGCCGCGCAGCACCGGGTTCAGGGCCTTGGCCTCGGCGGCTTCGACCAGCTTCGTGCCGCGTTCGGCGAGGTCGGTCATGCCTTCGGCGACCGCGATCTCGGCGTCGGTGCGCAACAGGGTCAGCGACCCGTTGGGCCGGAAGCCGACACCGGGCACGTCGGCGCCGATGCGCTCCCAGGCTTGGCGGGCGCGCAGGGCCAGCTCCAGGTCGGGGCCGGGTTCGCGGCCGCTGACCCACACCAGGCCGAAGTTGCGGACCGAGGCGCCGCGCGCCTCCGGCTCGCGCTCCAGGTGCACCACGTGATGGCCGTTCTCCAGGGCGCGCAGCGCGTGCATGGTTCCCAGCACGCCGCCGCCCACGATCAGTACTCGCACGGGACACACCGTCACGGCCACGGGCGAATTGGCCGTGGTGGCGGTACGAACGCGAAGTGAACACCGAGCGACGGTCTAGATCAGTTATCTCACCGTTATTTTCTGCGGCTCATCCCGCCGCGAACTTCCCGTAGGAACCACCACAACCGCCCATGACCAGGCAAACTGTCGGATGCCGTCGATCGGAGAGCCCGTGACAAGCGCGGCACCGTCCACAGCGAACGGCTCGCCGAATCCAGGAGGACTTCTCGTGGCCACTTTCAAGCTCCAGCTCCAGGTCACCGCCGACGGTTACATGGCGGGCCCGAACGGCGAGATGGACTGGATGACGCTGCCGTGGACCGACGACATGAACTCCTACGTCGACGCGCTGACCGAACCGGTCGACCGCATCGTGCTGGGCCGCAAGCTCGCCGAGGGGTTCATCCCGGCGTGGGCGTCCCGGCCCGAGGGCGAGACGCAGGAGACGATCGACTGGATGAACGGCACGCCCAAGGTGGTGATCTCGGACAGTCTCACCGAGTCGCCCTGGGACGGCGCCGTCGTCGCGGGCGGCGACCTCGCCGAGATCGTCGAGCGGCTGAAGGCCGAGCCCGGCGGGGACCTGATCACCTACGGCGGCGCGACGCTCGCTTCCGAGCTGATCGCCAGGGGCCTGCTCGACGAGCTGCACCTCTTCGTCAACCCCACCGCCATCGGAACCGGTCTGCCCGTGTTTCCCAACACCGGTGCCTACCAGCGGTTCCGGCTCGTCACGGCGCGGCCGTTCGACTGCGGGATCACCGCGATGCACTACGAGCCGGAGCGGTCCTGACGCGGGCGGCTCACCGGGACACGGGAGTCACGGGCACACGCGGTTCACTGGCGGAGGCGGGTCACGAAGCTGAAGCGGTCGCCGCGGAAAAGCGACCGGACCCGCTCGATCGGCGTCCCGTCCGGCTCCCACGACACCCGGTGCAGCAGGATCATCGGCGTCGCCGGGTTGGTGCCGATCAGCAGCGCCTCCCGGGGCGTGGCCAGCACCGTCTCGATGCGTTCCTCGGCCTCGCCGAACACCACGCCCAGCTCCCGCTGCAGGAACGCGTACAGCGAGCCGTCGGCGTCGAAGTCTTCGAGCAGCCGCGGGAACCGGTGCCTCGGCAGGTAGCTCGACTCCAGCCCGACGCGTTCGCCGCCCGCCAGCAGCACCCGTTCCAGGTAAATCACCTCGCCGCCGGGCTCGACCCCGAGATCGGCGGCGAGCTGCGGGTCGGCGGACAGCACCTCGGCGCTGATCACGGTCCGGCCGGGCTCGAGGCCCTGCGTGCGGATGCCCTCGGTGTAGCTGACCAGCGCCAGCGGTTGCAGCAGCTTCGGGGGCGCGACGACGGTCCGGCTGCCCTGCCTGCGCAGCAGCCTGCCTTCGAGCACCAGCTCGCCGACCGCCTGGCGCAGCGTCACCCGCGACACGCCGTAGCGCTCGGCCAGCTCGCGCTCGGCGGGCAGGCAGGCCCCTTCGCCGATCTCCTCGATCAGCACGAGCAGCTCGGTCTTGACCGCGTAGTAGCGCGGGATGCGGCCATGCTCCGGGACACCGGCCCGGATCGGTTCGCCTGCGCGGTGCGGCGGGATGTCGTTTCGCACGGGTCCGCAGCCTAGAGCGCGACCGCGCTCAGAACGGCCCACGCGTGATCGTCATCGCCACCACGACGATCACCACACCCAGCCCGCCGTAGAGCAGGATGTCGATCGCCCGGCTGCGGATCGCCAGCAGTCCCGCCTGCTCGTTGGTGAGCAGCGCGCGCAGCACCGCCGCCAGCACCAGCGCGACGCCGATCAGCACCGAGCCCTGCCGCCAGTGCTGCATCGCGATGCGCAGGAACCCGATCAGGGCGACCAGCACCACCGCGGCGAAGGGGAAGTGCACCGACGCCCTGCTCTTCCCGCCGAACCCACCGGTCATGGCGTCCTCCTCGTTCCCGAGCTCCCGACGGTCGCGGCGCCGCTTCAGCTCGCCGCGCGCTCGGCGGCTTCCACGACGTTGCTCAGCAGCATCGCGCGCGTCATCGGGCCGATGCCGCCCGGGTTCGGCGACAGGAACCCGGCCACCTCGGCGACGTCGGGGTGCACGTCCCCGGCCAGCCCGGAGTCGGTGCGGGTCACGCCCACGTCGAGCACCGCGGCACCGGGGCGCACCATGTCGGCGGTGATCAGGTGCGGACGTCCGGCGGCGGCCACGACGATGTCGGCGCGGCGGACCTCCTCGGCCAGATCCTTGGTGCCGGTGTGGCAGAGGGTGACCGTGGCGTTCTCGCTGCGGCGGGTGAGCAGCAGGCCGATGGGGCGGCCGACGGTGATGCCGCGGCCGACGACGGCGACGCGGGCGCCCGCCAGCGGCACGTCGTAGCGGCGCAGCAGCTCGATGATCCCGCGCGGCGTGCACGGCAGCGGCGCCTGCTCACCGAGGACCAGGCGGCCGAGGCTGATCGGGTGCAGGCCGTCGGCGTCCTTCTCCGGCGCGATGCGCTCGAGCAGCGGCCCGGCGTCGAGCTGCTCGGGCAGCGGAAGCTGGATGATGTAGCCGTGGCAGGCCGGGTCGGCGTTGAGCTCGTCCACGACGGCCTCGACGTCGGACTGGGAGGCGTCGGCGGGCAGCTCCTTGCGGATGGAGTTGATGCCGACCTTCGCGCAGTCGTTGTGCTTGGCCCGGACGTAGGAGTGCGAGGCGGGGTCGTCCCCGACCAGCACCGTCGCCAGGCCCGGGGTCCGGCCCTGCTCGGCGAGGCGTGCGACCCGGGGTCGCAGCTCCTCGAAGATGGTGTTCTTGGTGGCCTTGCCGTCGAGAATCGTCGCGCTCACGGCTGCTCATCGTCCCAGATCGCGCGGGCGGCGCACCGCCCGGTCCGGCAACGCCGCGACGCAGACCGCGACCAGGGTCAGCCCGACCCCGGCCACTGTGGACATCGGCACGGTCTGGCCGGGAACCGGGACCAGCAGGTCCAGCAGCAGCGCCCCCAGCAGCTGGCCGGCGATCATGCCCATGCTCAGCAGCAGCACCCCGGTGTGGCGCACGAGGGCGACGGCACCGCCGATGACGAAGATGCCCAGGAAACCGCCGATGTAGAGCCACGGTTCCGGCGGTGCGCCGTGCGGCAGCCCGCGCAGCGCCACCTCCACGGCGAACACCACGAGCAGGGCGAGGGTGCCGGTGCCGAAGTTCAGCGTCGCCGCCATCACCGACGACCGGGACGTCTGCTGCACCCGCCCGTTGACCGCCGCTTGCCAGGCCAGCCCGATGCCCGCGAACAGCGGCAGCAGCACCAGCCAGCTCGCCCGGGCCGTCCCGAGCTGCGCCGACACCGCGACCAGCACGGCCACCACCGCCAGGCCCGCGCCCAGCGCCCGGAGGAAGGTCACCGGCTGCGGGCCCGCGGGACCGAGACCGAGCCGGTCGACCAGCAGCCCGCTGCTGACCTGCCCCGCCACCACCGTGACCGTGAACAGCGCGACGCCCAGCTCGATGGCGGCCGTGCCCTGGCTGATCACCAGGTAGCCGCCGCAAACCCCGCCAAGGCACTGCCACCAGCGCAGACCGCCGCCGGAGCGGACCTCGGCGAGCACCCGCTTCACCCCGTTGCGGGCCTTCGGCAGCACCGCCGTGCAGACGACCAGCACCACCAGACCGGAGCCGAACGAGATCACCGCCGCCGCGATGCCGTCGTGCATGCGCACGCCGAGCGTGCCGTTGATCCGGGACTGCAGGGCCAGCAGGACCCCGACCGCGGTCGCCCCGGCCAGGCCGAGGACCTTGCGCATCGGGTGCGTCCGCGATGGTGTTGTGGTGGTGTCGGCACGGGTCGTCACGTGGGTGCAGTCTCCTCCGCCACCCTGGGGATGCGCGATCCGCGGACGCTGTGACGTGCGACAAGCGACACCGACAGCAGGGCCGCCGCTCCCGCCGCCGCGGCGGCCGCGGCCGGTCCCGCGGTGTCCAGCATCGAGCCCGCCACCGGGGACGCCACCGCGACACCGGCCGTGGTGGCGGTGGAGAACCATCCGAACGCCTCCGAGCGGCGCTCGTCCGGCGCGATCTCGGCGAGCCTGCCGTTGACCGCCGCCAGCGTCGGCGCGATCGCGGTACCGCCGGCGAACAGGATCAGCCCGACCAGCCACGGCGAGGCCGGCTCCGCCACCGGAGGCAGTGCCGGGACCAGCGCTACCAGGCCCAGCGCTGCCAGCAGCGCACGCAGCCACAGCCTCGGCCTGCCCGTCACCCCGCCCATGAGCAGTCCGCCCACCAGCGAGCCGACCGCCCAGACCGCCGCGAGGACTCCCGCCAGCTCCGGCGTTTCCCGCTCGCGGGACCAGCCGACCAGCACCAGGTCCACCGACACCAGACCGCCCACGATCAACGCGGAGAAGGCGAGCATCGGCACGAACCCGGGAAGCCGGAACAGCGACGCGCCACCGCCGTCGCCCTCCGCGCGGATCGGGGCGTCGCGCAGGCCCGCCCGCCACAGCGCGGCGGCGAACACCGCGGGCCCGACCGCGGAGGCAACCGCGCACAGCAACGTCGCGACCACCGGGTTCCAGAAGGCCACTGCCGACGCGGCCAGCACCGGGGTGACCACGAACAGCAACTCCTGCATGGTCGCCTCGACGGCATAAGCGGCCTCCCGCGCCGGCCCCCGCGAGATCCGCGGCCAGATCGCCCGGCCCACCTGGGTGACCGGCGGGTGCGCGAGCCCGGTGAGCACGCACAGCGGCAGCAGCACCCACCACAGCGCGGGGTCGAGCGGGCCGTCTTGCCGCGCCAGCAGCGCGATCACCACCAGCCCCAGCCCGTAGAGCGCGCCCGAGACCAGCAGCAGCTTCGGCGCCGAGCTGCGGTCGGCGGCGCGGCCGCGCAACGGTCCCGCGATGCCCTGGCCGATCGTCAGCGCCGCGCCGAGGACGCCGCCGGCGGCGTAGGAACCCGTCCAGTCGGCGATCAGGAAGCTCATGACCATGGCGATCGCCGGCATGTGCAGGCGCCCCAGGAGGCTGCAGACCATCAGGCTCGTGGCGTTCGGGACGGCGGCCAGCAGGCGGTAGGGGCGCAGCACGATCTCACTCTGCCTTCTGGCACGGGCGTGCCGCTAGTGATTAACCACCCACCGCAGCCGGGAGACCTCTGGCGGAATCGCACCTGGTGGTGTGATGTTGTGCGGGCTGCCGACACGGCAGGCTTGGGAACCGCGGCGGACGGAGATGATCTCGGCGCCCGCTCGTGTGCTGGGACAACGGGACAGAACTGGCACAGCGGACCCACCACGGACACCCCGTCGAGTAGCGTCTGGGCCGGGGTGGAGTCGATGTGCCTGGTTGAGAGGGGGAGGATGTCACCCATGTCGCGTCCGACAGCGATCAGTCCGGAGGAGCAGGAGCAGGCGGCCCGCAGGATCGGGGTCCTGCTTTTACAAGCCGCCCCCGAGGACTGGCAGGAGATCACGGTGGAGTACCGCGCCACCGGTGAGTACCACGACCTGCTGGGTGAGGTCACCACGCCGGACGGCACCGCGCGTTCCTGGGAACCGCCGGAGGAGCTGCGCGGCATCTTCGAGCAGCTCCGCGACGGCATGTACCGCCCCGACGTGGGGACGTGGCTCAGCGCGCTCTACGTCGTGGAACGCCCGTCCAGCTACCGCATCGACATCAACTTCGACTCCGAGCCGAGGTGGCAGCGCCCCCTCCCCCGCGCCGCCTACGCCGACGAGCTCCGCCGGTACCCGCGTGCCGAGGAGAACGTGCCCGACTGGCTGCGCGAGAAGATCGACGGCCGGGACCCCTCCGAGGCCCAGGACACCGCCGACACCCCCACCGCCGCGCAGGAAGCCGTCGCCCAGACCCCCGCACCCGCGGAGCCGGGCACCGGCGGCACGCCGCACTTCCGCACGGCGGAGACGTTCGACGACTTCGACGAGCAGGGACGCCCGCTGGTGGCGACCAGGAACCCGGTGCAGCCCGACGAGGTCGCCGCGCTGCGCCAGTACCTGGAGAACGCGCCGATCGTGCTGGCCTCCCGGGAGAACGAGGAGGACCTGCTCGCCCCCGACCGCGCGGCCACGGTCCCCGGCACCTGGCACACCGACGGCTCCTGGCTGTGGCAGGGCGCGGTGGCCTACTACCTCGCGCAGTACGGCGTGCCGCCGGAGGCCGACCTGGTCGAGCACATCCGCGCCCGGCGCTTCACCCTCGCCGAGGTCGACGACGCCACCCGCGACGCGGCCGTCAGCGAGCTGCTCGACCAGCCCGGCGACGACGACTTCGGCGAATCCGGTGAGCAGGGTGACTCCGGTGCGGACTTCGCCGACGAGCGGGCCGAGCGGGCGGACTCCTTCTCCGAGTCCACCGGGTACTCCGAGAGCCCGGCGGTCGCGCAGATCGCGGACACGCCTGCGGTGGCGGATCCGGCGGACCCCGGTGCCGGGGAGCCGGTGAGCGACGACCAGCCGGGCCACCGGCGCGAGTACGAGGACGAGTCGTTCGACGACAGGTCGTTCACCGACGAGCTCGACGACCGGTCCTTCGGCCGCGAGTCGTTCGACGAGGACGTGGCGCGCGACGAGCGCGCGGACACCGCGGACTCGTGGTCGCCGGAGCCGGAGACGCGGAGCGCCGCCGACGACGACTCGCAGCCCGACGCGCAGGAAGTCTTCGCGAAGCTGCACGACAAGCTCACCGAGTACGCCGTCGACGGCTCCGCCTACCGAATCGGCAGCCACAGCAGCGACGCGCGCTCGCTGGTGCAGGAGGGCCCGGACTGGATCGTCACGGCGGGCGCCGACGACGAGTTCGGCTCCGACGTCCGGTTCTCCCGCCCCGACCAGGCCGCCGCCTACCTGCTCGGCAGCCTCCTGCTGTCCAGGCCGGGCGGCCAGGCGCCGCAGGACGCCGAGCCGGCACGTCCGGTCGCCGAGCCCGAGCCGGAAACCGAGGCGGACGCTGACGTCGAGGCGTCGGCCGACGCCGAGGTGGACGCACGGGAGCCGCATGACGCGGCCGCATCGAGCGAGGACACGGCCGCGCGGCAGCCGCAGTTCGACAGCGAGACGAAGGTCGCCCAGCAGCCGCAGTTCGACAGCGACACGAAGGTCGCCCAGCCGACGGTCGCCCCGGAGCACCCGGTCGCGCCCGAGGTTCCGGCCGCCGCCGAGCAGCCCCCGCAGCCGCAGCGCCAGGAACCCGAACCGCGCCGCCAGGAGCAGAGCGCGGGCGGCCACTTCCTGTTCACCGCCAACCAGGATCCGCAGCCGGCGCAGTCTCCCCCGCAGGAGGCCGCGCCCGGTGCTCCGGTCGAGGAGCCGACCCGGTTCCAGCCCGCCCCGCGGATGGACCGCCCGGTCCCGCCGGCCGGTCCGCCCGCCTCGCCGCCCGCCTCGCCGCAGCACCCGCCGTCGCCGCCCGGCGGCATGCCCGCGCAGGGCGGCCCGCGGCCCGGCGGTCCGGCCGGACCGGGGCAGGGCCCGCCGCCGCTGCCGAAGCGCTCGCGCCCGGAGCAGGGCGCGGCGGTGCCGCCGCCCCCGGGCGGGCCTGCGCAGCAGGGCCCGGCCGGTGGCGCGGAGCGACGCCCCGGCCCCGGTGGGCCGGGCATGGCGGGGCCACCCCGGCAGGGGCCGCCGATCCCGCCCGGCGCGGCCGGAGGCCGTCCGCCGCAGGGCGGCGGGCCGGAGCAGGGGCGTCCGCCGCAGGGCGCGGGCCAGCAGATCCAGCCGCTCGGTGGTGAGCCGCCGCTGACGCTGTACCGGGACCGGCGCCACGTCGTGCTCCAGCCGGGCACCGACCTGGACCGCTTCGGCGACCCCAACGGCAACGTCGCCTACGCGATCCGCACGCCCTACACGCAGCGTTCGCTGCCGCCGCAGTGGGCCAACCGCGCGTACTTCGCCTACCGCGTGCAGCGGCCGGTGCAGGTGCTGCGGGGCACGGCGGTGCCGTGGTTCGAGCAGCCGGGCGGCGGCACGGCCTACGTGCTGCCCGCCGCGGTCAGCGACCTCGTCGCCGACGGAACGCTGATCGAGCTGACGGGCAACGAGGCACCGCCTCGCCCGTCCATGGAGTGACCAGGACGCAAGTCCCGAGTTCGGGGTGCCCGCGGCGAAGCCGCGAGCACCCCGAACTGCTTTTGGGGCCCGGAGCAGGTGATCCGGGCTCGCGGGCCGAGCGCGTACGGGGCTGGGGCCGCAGGCCGCCGGGGGCAGACGCGGCAGCGTCTCGCCCAGCGCGGGGACAGACGCGACAACGTCTCGTCAACGCGGGGACAAGAGTGCGCACGGCCGCCCGACAAGCGGGGCAAGAGCGCGCGCGGCGCCAACAACGGGGGCGGGAAATCGCGCGGCGCCCAACAACGGGGGTGAGAAGCGCGTGGTGCCCTGCGACGCGGACGGCCTGGGCTCAGGGCGGAGGCCGCCGGTGCGCGCAATCCAGAGGCGCTTGCGGGGTTCGCGGCGATTCGAATTCGGGCCGTTTGTTCGGGATTCGCCCGCATATCCGGCACCGGCCCACCGGTCCGGGATCGGCCAATCGGTTCGTGTTCGGACCGCCTATCTGGGATCGGGCCGCCTTCCGGGACCGGGACGCCTTCCCTAGACCGGGACGCCTTCCTGCACGAGACCGCCTTCCCGGGATCGCCCAACCTCTCTGTGACCGGGCCGCACTGTCCGGGATTGGCCCGCCTATCCAGGTTCGGGTCGCCGGTTCGGGATCAGCCCGCCGGTTTGGGTTCGGGTCGCCGGTTCGGGTTCGGGTCGCTTGGCTGCTTCTCCGGGATTTTGGTGCGCCTGTTTTGGATCGGCTCGCCAGTTCGTGTCCGGGCCGCCGTATCCGGAGCCTGGCCGCCCTGTCCCGGACCGGGCTGCCTGTCCGGGATCGGGTCGCCTGACCGCAATCCGCCCGGTCTTGTTCAGGCCGCCTCACCGAGATCCCCCACGGGTTCGGGATCGGACGGGGCGAAGTCCGGGCTGGGGCGCGGGACCCGCGCCGCTTCGGCCCTTCGGACCGCCGCTTCGGCTCGGGCGTCAGTCGACGTGGAGGCCGTGGGCGGCGGCGAAGGCGAGCGCGGTCATCGAGTCCACCCGCGCGCCCCTGAGCACGGCCTGCACCAGGCCGTCGGCGTCGATGCGTGCGCCGCGCAGATCCGCCTCCTCCAGCCGGGTGCCGAGCAGCCGCGCTCCGCTGAGGTCGGCCTCCCGCAGGTCGCACTCGCGCAGGTCGCACTCGCCGAGATTGGCCTCGCGGAAGCGGATTCCGCTCAGGTTAGTGCCGCGGAGGTCGCTGCGGCCCATGCCGACCAGCGTCATGTCGGTCTCGCGGACGGTGAGCGGGCGGAAACGGCAGTCGACGAACCCGGAGCCGAGCATCGTGCATCCCTCCACAGTGGAGTGCTGGAGCACTGTGCGCTCGAAGCGGCACGACCGGAACGCCGTCGCGCGGTGAACGCTCTCCCCCAGGTCGGTGCCAGTGAAGGTGCACTCGGTGAAGACGCAGCTGGTGGTGCGCAGGCCGCGCAGGTCGGCGTCGGTGAAGTCGCAACGCTCGAAGCTGCGGCCGTCCCACTCCTGACCCGTCAGCACCGCGTCGCTGAAGTCCTCACCCACCGCGATCGTCATGCGGCGAGCCTGCCACACCGCCACGACCGCCTCTGCCAGCAGGCAGTCCGACCTGCGGGCTCCTCGGCCACGGCGATCGTCCGCGAGCCAGAGGACCAACACCCTCATGCATTCGTGAGTGGTATTAGCGATTGGTTGCCACTGCTGTCATGTGCGTCCAAGCCGCAGGGCCGTGCCCTCCGCTTTCCCGGTCAGCCCTCGACCCCGCAGCGGCGCATGGCCAGTAGGACGTACGCGCGGGTCGCCTGTTCCAGTTCGGCGACCGCGACGTGTTCGTCGTGCGCGTGGGCGTAGCGGACGTCGCCGGGGCCGTACTGCAGCGTCGGCACGCCGGCGGCCGCGTACAGGCGCAGGTCCGTGCCGTACGGCGCGCCGAGCGCCTCCGGCTTCGGGCCGCCCGCGTCGACGACGGCCTGCGTCGTCTCATCGAGCAGCGGGTGACCGGTGGGGAGACGGCCGCTGGCGAACATCCCGCCCGGCCAGCTCACCCGCACCGGGTGCCGCGACAGCCACGGGTCGGCCTCGCACGCGCGGCGGACGGCTTCGGCGAACTCGGCCTTGGCGTCGTCGATGCCTTCGTCGAGCCGGACGCCGTAGCGGCCTTCGGCGATCGCGAGGTCCGGCACGGTGCTCGCCCAGTCCCCCGCGCGGGCCATGCCGACCGACAGCGGGTACGGCACGTCGAGGTGCGCGACCAGCGGATCGGGGTCTGCGTTGCGCCGCGCTTCCAGGTCGCGCAGCGCCGGCAGCAGCTCCGCGAGTTTCTCGAGCGCGTTCACGCCCCGGGTCCGCGTGGAGCCGTGGGTGCCCTGGCCGGGGATCTCCAGCCGGAAGGTCAGCGAGCCGCCGTTGGCGGCCACGATGGTGCCCGCGCTCGGTTCGGCGAGCACGCAGGCGTCCCCGCGATGGCCGCGCCGCAGCGTCGCGAACGCCCCGAGCCCGCCGTCCTCCTCGCCGCTGACGGTGTGCACGCCCACCGGTCGCCGCAGGCGGATTCCGGCGCTGCGCAGAGCCTCCAGCGCGCCGAGGAACGCGGCGATGCCGCCCTTCATGTCGCAGGTGCCGCGTCCCGCGGCGATCCCGTCGTGCACGCGCAGCGCGTACGGGTCGCGATCGGGCCAGCGGTCGAGGTCGCCCGGCGGCACGACGTCGGTGTGGCCGCAGAACACCAGCGCGGGATCGCCGTCGCCGTGCACGCCGACGCAGCCGTAGGCGATGTCGCGGTCGGCTTCCTGGCCGGGGAACTCCGGGTCGTCCAGCAGTTCCGCGACGTCGATGCGCCAGTGGTCGACGCGGTGCCCGAGGCCGGCGAGCCGGTCGGCGCACCAGCGTTGCGCGTCCTGCTCGGCCGTGGTACCGCCGACGCTGGGGATGGCGACGAGCTCGCGGAGGCCCGCGAGCACGCCGTCGACGTCGACGGCGTCGAGGGCGCGGCGTTCGAGGTCGGAGGGGGCGTCCGGGATGTCCACGTTGCGAGTGTGTCGCATCCGTCCAGCGGAACGACGGGCGCCCACTACCATCGCCGCGTGGCCGAAGGCGACGGAACCGAGCGGGAGTTCGAGATCGGCAAGGACGGGCTGGGCGGCATCGTCGTCGGGATGGACGGCAGCCCGGCGAGCTTCCACGCCGCCGCGTGGGCGGCGGGGCTGGCGCGCCGCGAGCGCGCGCGCCTGGTGCTGGTCTACGTAGAGGCCGTGGGCGGCGTCGCCTACTGGTCACCGATGGGGGTGGCGGTGGCGAGCGAAGCCGCCGAAAGCCTCGTGGAGGAGCTGAAGAAGGAAGTCGTCAACCACCTGAAGTGGATCGACATCGACTGGGACTTCGTGCACCAGCGCGGCGACCCGGCCGTCGGGCTGGAACAGGTCGCCGAGCAGTACCGGGCGGATCTGATCGTGGTCGGCCGCTCGCGCCGGCGCGGGGGCCTGCTCGGCACGGTGCCCGCCACGCTGGTCGTGGAGGCCGTACGCCCTGTGGTCGTAGTGCCCTGACTTCGGTCGGTCGGCGGGATCGGCGCCGAAGACCATCGGTGGCAGGCGGCGGAGGCCGTCGGTGGCAGGCGGCGGAGGCCGTCGGTGGCGGGTGACGGACGACGTCGATGGCGGACGACGTCGATGGCGGACGACGTCGATGGCGGACGACGTCGGTGGCGCGCGGCGGAGGCCGCTGGCGGCGGAGGCCGTCGGTGGCGGAGGCCGTCGGTGGCAGGCGAATTCGGTGGCAGCCGGAACCGGCATGCGGGCACCGGTGGCAGCAGCCAGTTGGCAGGTGGCGGACGAAGGCCGCCGACGGCAGCAGCCGGTTGGGACGAGGCGGCGGCCGCCGGTGGGAGACGCTGCCGCGTCTGTCCAGCCGGAAGCGGTGTGCCGGGGCTGTCAGCCGGACACGGCGTTCCTGGCCGGTGTGGGGAATCCGTCTACGCGGCGGGGCGGGCGTGGTGCCCGATGTGCCAGGTCGGAGATGCAGGGCCCACCCACGAGGCGCGCGTCGTCGTCCGCAGCTCGGGCTGCCCGTCCACCCAGCCGAGTCGACCGAGGTTCAGCCTGCGGGTCGAGGTTCAGTCTGCCCGTCGAGCTTCAATCCGCGGGTCGAGGTTCGGTCCAGCGTCCCGAGGTTCGTCCGCCGGTCGGGCTTTCCGGCGGCTGTTGACGGCCGCCGGGAAGCTCACTGCCGCGAGCCCGCGTCAGTCGATGATGGTCGCGCCGTGGTGCACGCCGCCGAAGCACTTCGTCTGGTGTAACAGCAGGTCGACCACGACCCCACCGCCACCCGTGAAGCAGTCGTCCATGGTGACGGATTCCTGCCCGTGCGCCGTTCCCACCACCACAAGTGCCCCGACCAATGACAGACCGCTTATGAAAGCCGCCGAAATCGCGCGTCGCACCGTGATCAACTCCTGCTCGTCGTCCACCCGCCCCCGACCGGAGGCGTGATGACAACTTGCACCAGTCGATCTTCGGAGCGCCGGATGATCACCGCATCGGACGTCACCCACGCGGACGGCACTGGTCGGAGGCCACCCGTCCCTACCGGCGCGCGGCCTGCCCCAGTGAGTCGCGCTGCGAGGGCTCGGGCTGCCAGACGTAGCGGATGTCGGGCTCGCGTTCCTCGTTGTGCCTGCCGTCGGTGCGCTCGGCCTCGACGAAGCCGTGCCGTTCGTAGAAGCGCTGCGCCGGTCCGTTGACCTGGAAGGTCCACAGCGCCAGCCCGTCGGGCCGGCGTTGCTTCGCCAGCTCGACGAGGAGATCCCCGACGCCCTGCCCCCGCCACTCGGGCGCGAGGTAGAGCTGGCTGAGCAGATCACCGTCGAGCACCAGCAAGCCGATCACCGAGCGGTCCGCCGTCGCGACCCACGTCTCGCACCGGGGAACCACCACGTCGCGGAAGTACTCCCGCACTTCCTCATCGGTGTGCGCCCGGCGGACGCTCGGTAGCGCGGCGGCGAACGAGCGCAGCCACAGTTCGGCCACCGCGGCGGAGTCCGAACTCAGCGCACGGCGGATGACCAGGTCACCGGGGTTCACAGCACGCCAAGATGGCAGACCTGCCGCTGCGGCGCATCGGAATTGGCTCAAGACAGGGCGTCGGCCTCGCCCGTGCGAGCCGCCGCAGACGCCCGGTGGCACCGTCGTGCTCTCGCCCACGCCACCGGGAGGAGGCCGCCGACCTGCCCACGGCCGCAAGGAGCAGGTCCGGGCGCCAGCCGCAGGAAGCAGGTCCGGGCGCCGGTCAGTGAAAGTCCCTCGACGTCGATGGCACGCGCATGTCGAGGTGCTGGAGTCGGTCGGCTCGCAGGTTGATCACCCCCTCCGCGCATTCGATGGTTCCGCGCACCAGCAGTGCGGCGCTGGTGCGGGCGATCTTGCGGTAGCGCGCCCACAGGCCCGGAGTGCACACCACGTTGATCATCCCGGTCTCGTCCTCCAGGTTGAGGAACGTGACGCCGCCCGCGGTGGCCGGGCGTTGCCGGTGCGTGACCGCTCCGCCGACCAGAACGCGCTCCCCGTTGTCCACTTCGGACAAATCCGCCGCCGAGAGCGCCCCCATCTCCCCCAGCCGGGAGCGGAGGAACTGCAACGGGTAGCTGTCCGGGGAGATCCCCGTGGCCCAGACGTCCGCGGCGGCCAGCTCGACCCCGTCCATGCCGGGTAGCGGTGGGGCGTCCGCCGAGACCGTGGTGCCCGGCAACCTGTCCGGGCGGTCCCCGGCCGCCGCGGCGGCGTTCCACAACGCCTCGCGACGCGACAGCCCGAAGCACCCGAAGGCTCCCGCGGTGGCCAACGCCTCCATCTGCGCGGCGTTCAACGACATCCGCCTGCTCAGGTCCGCCATGCCGGTGTACGGGCCGTTCTCGGTGCGCTCGGCCACGAGTTGCTCGGCCACGCTGTCGCCGAGGGTGCGGACCGAGGCCAGTCCCAGCCGCACGGCCTGCCCGCCCTCGCTCTCCGCGTCGGGTTCCAGGTCCGCCTGCCCCCGGCTGGCGTTGACGTCGGGCCCGTGCACCCGGACCCCGTGCCTGCGCGCGTCGGCCACCAGCGACTGCGGCGAGTAGAAGCCCATCGGCTGCGCCTTGAGCAGCGCCGCGCAGAACACCGCCGGGTAGTAGCGCTTGAACCAGGAACTGGCGAACACCAGCACCGCGAAGCTGAGCGCATGGCTCTCCGGGAAGCCGAAGTTCGCGAAGGCCAGCAGCTGTTGGTAGATGCGCTCGGCGAGCTCCCCGGTGATGCCGTTGACGGCCATCCCCTCGAACAACCTGCCCCGCAGCCGGGCCATGCGCTCCTCGGAGCGCTTCGAGCCCATCGCCCGGCGCAGCTCGTCGGCCTCCCCCGCCGAGAAACCCGCGATGTCCACCGCGAGCTGCATGAGCTGCTCCTGGAACAGCGGCACGCCGAGGGTCTTCTCCAGCGCGGCCGCCATCAGCGGGTGCTCGTAGTCCCAGTCCTCCTCCCCGTTGCGGCGGCGGATGTAGGGGTGCACCGACCCGCCCTGGATCGGCCCCGGCCGGATCAGCGCCACCTCAACCACCAGGTCGTAGAACTTGCGCGGCTTCAGCCTGGGCAGGGTCGCCAGCTGGGCCCGGCTCTCCACCTGGAAGACCCCGACGGCGTCGGCACGTCGCAGCATCGCGTACACCTCGTCGTCGGCGAGGTCCAGCTCGCCGAGGTCGACCTCGATGCCGTGGTGCTCGCGGGCCAGGTCGATCGCGTAGTGCAGCGCCGAGAGCATCCCCAGCCCCAGCAGGTCGAACTTGACCAGCCCTACCGACGCGCAGTCGTCCTTGTCCCACTGCAGCACCGTGCGGCCGGGCATCCGCGCCCACTCCACCGGGCACACCTCGCTCACCGGCTGGTGGCAGATCACCATGCCGCCCGAGTGGATGCCGAGGTGCCTCGGGTAACCCATGAGCTCTCCGGCCAGCTCCCGGACCTGGTCGGGCACCTCGCCGTCGTCGGGCAGCGGACCCCAGTGCTCGATCTGCTTGCTCCAGGCGTCCTGCTGCCCCGGCGAGTAGCCCAGCGCCCTGGCGACGTCCCGCACCGCCGACTTCGGCCGGTAGCTGATCACGTTGGCCACCTGGGCGGCGTGCGTGCGGCCGTACTTGCGGTAGACGTACTGGATCGCCTCTTCCCTGCGGTCGGACTCGATGTCCAGGTCGATGTCCGGTGGACCGTCGCGCTCCGGGGCGAGGAACCGCTCGAAGAGCAGGTCGTAGCGCACCGGGTCGGCGTTGGTGATACGCAGCGCGAAGCACACCGCGGAGTTCGCCGCCGATCCCCGGCCCTGGCACAGGATCCCCATCTCGCCGCAGAACGACACGATGTCGTGCACCACCAGGAAGTACCCGGGGAAGTCGAGCTTCTCGATCACCGCCAGCTCGTGCTCGATCTGCGCGTAGGCCGCCGGGTTGTCCTGCGGGAGCCCGTAGCGGCGCAGCGCGCCCCGGTAGGTCAGCTCGCGCAGCCATTCCGCCTCGGTGCGCCCCTCCGGCACGTCGAACGGCGGCAGCCGCGGCGCCACCAGCCGCAGGTCGAACGCGCACTCCCGGCCCAGCCGGGCCGCCGTCTCGACCGCACCGGGATAGCGGGCGAAGCGCTCGGCCATCTCCTCGCCCGAACGCAGGTGGTTGCCCGCCCAGGCGGGCAGCCAGCCGTCCATCTCGTCCAGGCCGCGCCGGGCCCGGATCGCGGCGACCACGCTCGCCATCCGGCCGTTCCACGGGCCGGCGAAGTGCGCGCCGTTGGTGGCCACCGCGGGCAGGCCGGCGTCGCGGGCCAGGGCGAACAGCACGTCGTTGCGTTCGGAGTCGGTGGGCAGGTCCTGGTCGGTGAGCTCCACCGCGACGTTCTCCCCGCCGAACAGCGCCACCAGCCGGTCGAGCTCCGCGGCGGCGGCCGCCGGACCGCCCTCGGCCAGCGCGGAGCGCACCGCGCCCTTGCGGCACCCGGTCAGCACCAGCCAGTGGTCCTCGGCCGCCTCTGCCAGCTGCTCCAGCCGGTAGGTGGGCCTGCCCTTCTCCTGACCGGCGAGCTGGGCCGAGCTGATCTCCCGGCACAGCCGCGCGTACCCACCGGGATCACGGGCCAGGACCAGCAGGTGGTTGCCCTCGGGGTCCGGGACACCGGTCTGCGCGGCGGTGAGCCCAAGGCTCAGCTCCGCGCCGAAGACCGTCCGGACCCCGTGCTCGGCGGCGGCCTCGGAGAACCGCACCACGCCGTACATGCCGTCGTGGTCGGTGAGGGCGATGGCCTCCAGGCCGAGCCGCGCCGACTCCGCGACCAGCTCCTCCGGGTGGCTGGCCCCGTCGAGGAAGCTGAAGTTCGAGTGCGCGTGCAGCTCCGCGTAGGGGACGGCGACCGATCGGGACGGACGACGCCCCGAGGCGGAACCGGACGGCACGGCCCGGAGCCCTGGGGACGTGGTCCCCGGCGACTCGGCGGCCGGGGACAGGAGTGATGCCGCGGAAGCGGTGGCCGGCTCGGACTCGAGTGCGGGCGCTTCCACGGATGCGGACGTCTCTCCTGACTCCGGCTCGGCATCAGGCGCTTCCGAAGACTCCGGCTCGGAAGCGGACGCGGGTGTCGGAGGGTCGGCCGACGGCGGTGTCGGCGGATCCTCGGGGACTTCGTACGCCGCTCGTTTCCGCGTCCACGCCGGACTGTCACCACCGTCGCCGGGGTACGGCTCGTCGCGCGGCCCCGGGCGGCCGGAGAGCGCTTTTTCCAGTTCGGACCAAGTCTGCGGGGGGTTGAACCAGCTCATGAACCCAGTGAACTCCCGTTCGAAACAGCGTTGCCACCAAAACCGCCCGCATCCACTCGAACGAGTGTTCGTCGAGCGTTCCCGCGGTCACCGGTAGGCGCCCTGCACCCACCAGCGGCCGTCCTCGTGCACCAGCAGCAGGGCGACCTCGCCGACTTCGCCCTCCGCCTCCAGCACGACCTGCACGCGCGTCACCAGGCGCGGGGCCAGGGCAGCCGACTCCGACCACCACCGCTCCTCGACCGGCCACGGACCAGCCCAGCCGCGGACGGTCCGCGACCGGCCGCCGGACACCACCACCCGCACGGGCGCCGCCGTGAGCCGATGCCGGTCGGTGATCCGCACCGGCTGCTCGTCCGCGTCGAGAACCGCGGCGGGCCATGGCGAATCCGGGAGCACCGCGGGCGAAGGAGCCGGGATGCGGCCCGGCCACGGCCGCTCCGGGTCCAGCGTCGGCACGCGTTCGTCACCCCACGGCACCAGGCGGACCCGGTCCCGCAGGTCACGTCCCCCGCCGAGCACTCCGACCAGCACCGCGTCCGGCCCGAGCATCCCCTGCACCCGCACGAAGGCGCGCCCCGCGCGGGCGTCCGCCTCGCCGGTCGCGGAGTTGACCAGGTCGAGCTGCAGCGCTCCCGCGCCGACCACCTCGTCGGGATGCAGCGAGAGCAGCTCCACCCCGGCGGTCGGCCGCTGGGCGCCCCGCCGCCCGCTGAGCCAGCCGTCGAGCTGCCAGCGCACCCGGTCGGCGGTGCCCGACGGCGTCAGGGGCTCGGCGCAGCGCCACATCCGGTGCAGCTCCTCGCCGTGCTCGGTCCGCGCCGAGATCCCCAGCCGGGTGCAGGCCAGCCCCAGCTCGCCGAGCCTGACGTGCAGCCGCTCGGCCAGCGCCTTCGCCACGAACGCGGCGGCATCCACCCGCTCCACCGGGGGATCCAGGCTCTCCGACACCACCAGGTCCGGCGGCAGCGCCCTGCGCTCCGGCGGGCGCTCCTCCCGGCCGCTCGCGGCTCGGTGCGCCACCAGGGCGTCCCGCCCGAACCGGGTCGCCACGTCGGACGCGGGCAGGGCGGCGAAGTCGCCGAGCGTCCGGATTCCCAGCCGCCGCAGCAGATCCACCAGTTCACCGCGGTCCACACCGGGGTAGTCGATCTCGTCGATGCGCATCGGGGCCAGGAACCCGGGGCCACCGCCCGGTTCGACGACCACGCCCCTGCGGGCGGCGAGGATCGCGGCGAACAGGCCGTCGGCCACGCCGACCTGGCACTCGGCGTCGGCCCGCGCGGCCACCTCGTCCACGACGCGCTCCGCGGCGTCCACTTCGGACCCGAAGTAGCCCGCGGGCCCCTTCGCCGGGACGGCCACCAGCCCCGGGCGCACGACCTCCACGCCCGGCGCGAGCGACTCCACCGCCGCCACCACCGGCTCGAACAGCCGCGCGTCCCGCGCCGGATCGTGTTCGCAGACGGCCAGGTCCGGGCAGCGCCCCTGCGCCTCGCGGCGGCGCATCCCGCGGCGCACCCCGTTGTCGCGCGCGGTCTGCGAGCAGGCCAGCACCCGGTTCGCGACGAAGACCGCGGCGGGCGCCACCGGATCGAGCCCGGCCGCCAGCACCGCCGCGACCACCGGCCAGTCCGGGCACCAGACGACGAGACGACGGGGCGGTGGCATCGCGCTCACCCCGCCACCGGTCGAAGCGGACGCACGGCGGAGCGGTCGTCGCGGGGTTCGGAGGGCTGCGGGCGGCCGCCCGGGTGGGCGTTGGCCGGCCCCGAGGGCAACGGCCTGGTGGAGGGCCGGCGGTGCGGCGTTCGCACATCGGGGGTGTCCGGGGTATCCGGTCCCGCACCGGAAGGTTCGGACGGTGCCGCGAAAGCATCGGGGCTCCCAGCAAAGGCGTCGGGGCGCTCCTCGGAGTGCTCGGGCGCCGGTTCCGGATGCAGCGCTCTTATCGCGGAGCGCTCGTCTTCCGGCCGCGCCGCGGCGAGCGCGCCGCCCTCGCCGGGCAGCAGCAGGCGGCACGAACGCGGCCTCGACGCCGCGCCGCGTCCGCTCGACTGGACCGTGACCTCGCGTTCCCGCAGGTGACCGTGGCCGTTGCCGAGGCCGAGCCAGCGGCCCCGCACGCACTGCAGACGCACCTCGACTCCCGGCCATTCACCGAACGGCACGAGCACCGCACCGCGGTTGCGCGCCCGGGTCGAGAGCCTGCGCGCGTCCGACTCGAGCAGCCGGTGCGGTCCGCCCACCACCACGAGGTCGACGCCGTCCAGCAGGGCCGCGATCACGCCCACCGGGTCGTCTCCGGGCTGCGGGACCAGCGCCAGCCGCGCGATCTCCACGCCCGCCTCGGCCGCCGCGACCAGCCCGAGCCCCGGCAGGCCGACCACCGCGGCCCAGGAGCCCTGATCCGTGGCCTCGGCCAGCAACGCGAACAGCAGCGACACCGATCCGTGGACCGCCACCGTGCTGCCACGCCGGAGTCCCGGCCATGGCAGCACGGCGGCGAGTTCCGCCCGCGTGGGCAGCACCCGTCCCGCAACAGGACCGCCCCCGCCATCGACGGCCGGAGTCGCCACGGACACCCCGTCCGCCGTGGTGACCCCGCCCAGCGCCGTCAACGACGCCACGGACATCGCCGCCTCCCCTCACTCGGCTCCTCGGACGTCCCGGCCCCGGCTCGGACGTCCACTGGTCGCTGCGGGGAAGACAGCGTCCGGACGGCGCCGCGCCTGCACCCCGCGAACGCAGCACCACCCGGTGAAGCAGCCGGCCCCCGACGCCGGCCACTTCGTAGTTATCCGGATCTTCGAACCTCAGTTCGAACAAGGCAAGTAAACCCCGCGCGGGCGGCCGCCGTCAAGCACTTGACGAACACGAGTTCGAACTTCGCCGGTTCGGGTGACGGCTGCGGAGAGGAGTCGCAGCTCGGACCGTGTCCAGGATGGACGCGAACGCGTGATCGAGCACGCTTAGGCTTCATCCGTGCAACCGCAACAACCCCACCCGCAACACCCCCCGGCGCAACAGCCGCAGTACTGGGGTGCTCCCCAGCCGCCACACCCCGCGCAACAGCCGTGGGGGCCGGGAATGCCGCCGCAGCCGCCGAAGAAGAAGAGCAGGGCCGGCTGCATCGTCTCGATCATCCTGGCGGTGCTGTTCACCCCGGTCCTGGTGGTCGGCGGAGTGATCTTCTACTACCTGTACGGCGAGTACTCCGAACCGGTGGGCGACCCGCCGTCCAACGCCGCCCTGCCCGCGGCCTGCGACCTGGTCAGCGCGCCGACGTTGCAGCGCCTGCGCACCACCAACCCCGACTCCACGAGCTACGAGGACCCCGAGACCGGCGGCTACAACTGCAACTGGGAGCAGACGCTGGGCAAGGACGGGAACAACCCGCGCTCGCTGAGCGTCGGCATCAACACCAAGCCGCAGCCCGACGAGGACTCGCTGGACGAGGCGCGGATGGACTACGAGTACGCCAAGGAGTCCGCCGCATCAGGCTCCACCCCGGCTCGGGTGACCGACGTCGAGGGATTCGGAGACCAGGCGTTCGTGGCCGTCACCACCGAGGACTGGAGCGGCGCGGAACTGGTCTTCCGCAAGGGGTACACCGTCGTCACGATCAGCTACCACGGATCGGACAAGGGGCTCTTCGACAGCAGCCCCATCCCGGAGGCCGAGTCCGAGGCGGCCGTCAAGGCGGTGGCCGAGGAGGTCGCACCGCGGGTGTGAGAGGTGGGCGGGGACGGCCCCGCCCACCCCACCGCGTCAGTGCGCGAAGTGCCGCGTGCCGGTGAAGTACATGGCCACGCCTGCGGCCTCGGCCGCGGCGATGACCGACTCGTCGCGGACCGAGCCGCCCGGCTGCACGATGGCGCGGACCCCGGCCTCCATCAGCACCTCGGCGCCGTCCGGGAACGGGAAGAACGCGTCGGAGGCGGCCACCGAGCCCTTCGCCCGGTCGCCGGCGCGGGCGACCGACAGCCGCGCCGAGTCGACCCGGTTGACCTGCCCCATGCCGACGCCGACGGTCGCGCCGTCGGCGGCGAGCAGGATCGCGTTGGACTTCACGGCGCGGCAGGCGCGCCACGCGAACTTCAGGTCGGACAGTGTCGCCTCGTCGACCGCGGAGCCCGCGACCAGCCGCCACGCGGCCGGGTCGTCGCCCTCGGCGTCGACCGCGTCGGAGCCCTGCACGAGCATGCCGCCCGAGATCGCGCGCATCTCCACCCGGCCGGACTTCGGCGGCTGCGCGGTGAGGATGCGGACGTTCTTCTTGCGCGAGAGCACGTCGACGGCGCCCTCTGCGTAGCCGGGGGCCACCACGACCTCGGTGAAGATCTCCGAGATCTGCTCGGCGAGCTTCACCGACACCTCGCGGTTGGTGGCGATCACGCCGCCGTAGGCGCTGACCGGGTCGCACTCGTGGGCCTTGCGGTGGGCGTCGGCGATGTCGCCCGCGACCGCGATGCCGCACGGGTTGGCGTGCTTGATGATCGCGACGCAGGGGTCGGCGTGGTCGTGCGCGGCGCGCCACGCCGCGTCGGCGTCGACGTAGTTGTTGTACGACATCTCCTTGCCGTGCAGCTGCGCGGCGGCGGCCAGACCGGTCGCCTCACCACCGGAGACGTACAGCGCGGCAGGCTGGTGCGGGTTCTCGCCGTAGCGCAGCGCCGAGCGGCGCTCCCAGGTCTCGCCGATCCAGCCCGGGAACACCGAGTCGTCGCCCGCCGGGGTGCGGCTCATCCAGCTCGCGACCGCGACGTCGTAGGACGCGGTGTGCCGGAAGGCCGCGGCGGCCAGCTCGACGCGGTCGGCGAGACTGAACCCGCCCTCGCGGACCTGCTCCAGGACCCACTCGTAGCGGTTGGGGTCGACCACGACCGCGACGTTGGCGTGGTTCTTCGCCGACGCCCGCACCATCGCCGGGCCGCCGATGTCGATCTGCTCGATGACCTCGTCCTGGTCCGCGCCGGAGGCGACGGTCTGCACGAACGGGTACAGGTTCACCACGAGCAGGTCGAACGGGGCGATGCCGAGGTCGGCGAGCTGGTCGGCGTGCTCCTGCTTGCGCAGGTCGGCGAGCAGCCCGGCGTGCACCCGCGGGTGCAGGGTCTTGACCCGGCCGTCCAGCGCCTCCGGGAAGCCGGTCAGCTCCTCGACCGGCGTGACCGGCACCCCGGCCGCGGCGATCGTCTTCGCGGTGCCGCCGGTGGAGACGATCTCCACCCCGGCCGCATGCAGTCCGGTGGCCAGTTCGAGCAGGCCGGACTTGTCCGACACGCCGATCAGCGCGCGCCGGACCGGCCGCCGCTGCTGGGAGTTCGCGGTCACGGGATACTCACCTTCCGTCCCTGCACGGTCCACCCGTGCGATGCAAGATGTGCCAAGGTGTCGACCAGCAGCCGCCGCTCGACCTCCTTGATCCGTTCGTGCAGGCTCGCCTCGTCGTCGTCCGGGCGGACCTCCACCGCCTCCTGCGCCAGGATGGGCCCGGTGTCCACCCCCGCGTCGACGACGAACAGCGTGCAGCCGGTGACCTTGACGCCGTGTTCCAGGGCGTCCCGGACGCCGTGCATGCCGGGGAACGACGGCAGCAGCGCCGGGTGGCTGTTGAGGTAGCGGCCTGCGAAGCGGTCGAGGAACACCTCACCGACCAGCTTCATGAAACCAGCCGAGACCACCAGGTCCGGCTCGTGCTCGGCGCACGCCTCGGCCAGCGCGCGGTCCCAGTCGGCCCGGCTCGGGTGGTCCTTGACGCGCCGCACGAAAGTCGGGATCCCGGCGCGCTCGGCGCGGGCGAGGCCTTCGATGCCCGGCCGGTCCGCTCCGACGGCCACGACGCGCACGGGGTAGGCGGGGTCCGCGGTGGCGTCGAGCAGGGACTGCAGCAGGGTGCCGGAACCGGAGACCAGGACGACGACCCGGGCCGGACCTGCGGTGCGGATCCGGAGCGGTTCCGGCTGCTCGGGGGGTTCAGCGGTGCTCGGGTTCAGCTTCTCGCTCCTGACATGCCTGGGCACGATCTCGCACAGACCTTATGCGTCGGCGGTTCCGCTGACATCGTCAGGCCCCGGGCCGAGTGGCGCATCCCTCACCGCGGAGGGTCGCCGCCCGAGAGCTCGTCGTCGGGATCGGTGTCCGGGAACGGCGGTTCCGCGGTGTGATCCGCGGATGCGGTCTCACCGGGGACTTCTCCGCCGTCTGGTCCCCAGTCGGGGTGGGTATCCAGGTCGGCGTCCGGCTCGACCTCGTCCCCGGGCTCGTCGGCGTAGGCCTGCTCGTCGCCGGCTTCTTCCAGGTCGTCGGGGGTCTCGGGCGGCTCGCCGTCCTCGCGGATGCCGGTGAACCACACGACCAGGCCCGCCGGAACGGCGAACCAGAGCGAGGTGGCGACGCCCAGCAGGACCGGCCGCAGGGTCACCGGGTCGAACGCCGTTCCCAGGCGACCGCCGGAGAGGGCCGCGAGCACGCCCGTTCCGATGCCCGCGACCAGCGCGGCAACTGCGGCCGAGATGAGGCCGCGCGTGCGCTGCGGGTGCGCGCGGCGACAGCTCACGCCGATGACGAAACCCGTCGCCGGGGGCAGGAGCAGGACCAAGGCCCACCAGGACCCGGGCGCGTCCGCCGGCAGGGCCGCGGCGAGCGGGAGTTCGGGGAGCCCGCCTGGGGCGAAGTGCAGCGGGTTGAGCGCGTAGTCACCGATGGCCAGGCCGGTTCCGGCCGCGAAGGACCAGCCCGCGACCACCGCGTTGGGCAGGTACAGGATCGACAGCAGCATGCTGCCGAACGCCTCCCCCGCGGGGCCGGTGGCCGACAGCACGCCGTTGATCTCCTCGACCGACAGGCAGACCGCGGCGAACGAGATCAGCGCTCCGATGCCGATCACCGCCGCGAGCGCCAGCAGACCCGCCCGCAATCCGGACCAGACCTCGGCCTCCATCCGCTCCCACAGCAGGTAGGCCAGGCCGCAGCGGTTGGCCACGCCCGCCGTCGAACCGACCGCCGCGGTCAGGCCGCAGCGCATGAACGCGTCCACAGGGGACGCGCCGACGGTGTCGGCGATGGTCAGCGCGATGCCGGCGCCCACCGCGGCGTGGGCGAGGCCCATCGTGGCGATCACGCACGCCGCCTGGCCCGGTCGCCGCAGCCGGGAACGACGCGCCACCCTGGCCGACGCCGCCGCGCTCAGCAGGACCAGCAACGACGTCGGCAGCAGCGGGAACACGCCGAGCGGCGCGCCGGAGATCGACAGCGGCACCTGGTGGGCGGCCAGCCAGCCCGGCAGCGCGGCGGCGAAGGCGGTGGCGGCAGGCGCGGTGGTGCCTTCGGCGGTCGCCACGACCAGCGCGAGGAGCCCCGCAGTGCCGAGGTAACCGGTCAGGACGACACCCGCGACGGCGGTGCCGAGCAGCCGCCACCGGACGCCCAGGCGCCCGTCGGACTCGCCGTCGGCGATGCCGTGGGGGATCGAGTCGAGCACTGACACGGGCCCGAATGTCGCACTGCCATTAGACCGAACGGGCCCAACACGCCGCCGGCTCCGTCCATCGGGCTATGCCGCGGCCGGGAAGCGCGAAGGGCGCCGCCCACGTCGTGAGCGGCGCCCTCCACCTGCCGGTCGGGACTACTCGAAGCCCGGGTGCGGCATCTGCCGCGTGCCCTGCGCGCCGCCGGGCTGCGAGGTACCGCTGTCGCCCGGAGCATCGCCGCCCTGGCGGTTGCCGCCGGACTGGTTACCACCAGGCTGATTTCCGCTGGGCTGGTTACCACCGGGCTGGTTGCCGCCGACGCTCGGCTGGGGGCCGGTGTTGCCGGACGGCGGGTTCGACTGCGGACCGGGACCACCGGGCACGCGCGGCTGGGGCCCGGTACCGCTCGACGCGGGACCGCCGCTGCCGGGCAGCGGCGCACCACCCGCGGCAGGGGTCCAGCTACCGGGCTGCGGCGGCTGGCCGCCGGGGCTCCACGGCGGCGGAGGTCCACCGGCCGGCTGCGGCGGCTGCGCACCGCCGGGCTGCTGCGGGTGGCCACCGGCCGGGGCGCCCCAATGCGGGGGCTGCGGGAACGAACCCGACTGCGGCTGGCCCGGCTGCGGCTTGCCCGGGTGGGACTGGCCCTGCGGCGGCTGCGCGGACGGGGAGTCGCCGGGCTTCGAAGGCTGCGACTTCAACTGCTTCGGCGGCGCGACGACCTCGTTCTCCACCAGCAGCAGGTAGGCCACCGCGCCGGACTGGACCAGCGCCACCAGCAGCACGACCACGACGACACCGCCCGCGAGGCCGCCGATCAGGCCCTGCAGCAGCGCGAGCGCGGCGTAGGCCGACAGCGGCGCCGCGGCGTACATGGTGTTGGGGGCCTTCGGGAGCAGGCGCAGCGCACCGAGAACGGCCGACGCGATCAGCGCGAACCCGGTGATGCCGGAGATCTCGGCGCCGGCCGCGGGGTCGAAGAAGCCGAGGAGGTAGGCGATGGCGCCGGCACCGGCCACCACCAGGGTGAGGATGCGGCTCAGGTCTGGGCCCGAAGACGCCTCCCGCTGCGAGGCGGGCGGTGGCGTTCCGAACGGCACGGACATTGGAGGATCCTCCTGGAGCGGGAGACGAAGACGGAACCCCGACTGCCTCGACGCTATCGAACACCGGCGCGAGGCAGGGCCCGGGGACGATTCATCTCACTCCTGGGCAACGCGGGAAGGGGCGTCCGCGGCACTGCGCGGGTCCGGCCGGGCGCGGAGCGTCCGCGCCGAACCGCCGGCGGAAGCGGGAGCAGGGCGGAACGCCGACCCCCGAAACAAAAGCGGGGGCCGGGCGCCGCGATCGGCGCCCGGCCCCGGCGGACGAGCTCGGCGGGAGCGCTCAGCCCCCGATGACCTCGCGCATCAGCTTGGCGGTCTCGCTGGGGGTCTTGCCGACCTTGACGCCGGCGGCCTCCAGGGCCTCCTTCTTCGCCGCGGCGGTGCCCGACGAACCGGAGACGATGGCGCCCGCGTGGCCCATCGTCTTGCCCTCCGGCGCGGTGAAACCGGCGACGTAGCCCACCACCGGCTTGGTGATGTTGGCCTTGATGTAGTCCGCGGCCCGCTCCTCGGCGTCGCCACCGATCGCCTCGGTCTCCGGGTCGTCCTGGAACGCCTGGAGCGCGTCGATGTGGGTGGTGCCGATGATCGGGTCGCCGCCGATGCCGACGCAGGTGGAGAACCCGATGTCGCGCAGCTCGTACATCATCTGGTAGGTCAGCGTTCCCGACTTGGACACCAGGCCGATCTTGCCCGGGCCGGTGATGTCGGCCGGGATGATGCCGGCGTTGGACTTGCCGGGCGAGATGACACCGGGGCAGTTCGGCCCGACGATGCGGGTCTTGTTGCCGGTGGCGTTGGCGTGCGCCCAGAAGTAGGCCGAGTCGTGCACCGGGATGCCCTCGGTGATCACGACCGCCAGCGGGATCTCGGCGTCGATGGCCTCGATCACGGCGTCCTTGGCGAACTTCGGCGGCACGAACAGCACCGAGACGTCGGCGCCGGTCTCCTTCATCGCCTCCTGCACGGAGCCGAAGACGGTGAGCTGCTTGCCCTCGATCTCCACGACCTGGCCGGCCTTGCGGGCGTTGACACCACCCACGATGTTGGTGCCGGCGCGCAGCATCCGCGCGGTGTGCTTGGTGCCCTCGGAACCGGTGATGCCCTGGACGATGACCTTGCTGTTGTCGTTGAGGAAGATAGCCATCGGTCACGCCCCCGCAGCAGCAAGTTCGGCGGCCTTGTCGGCCGCGCCGTCCATGGTGTCCACCATCGTCACGGCCGGGTGGTTCGCCTCGGCCAGGATGCGGCGCCCCTCCTCGACGTTGTTGCCGTCGAGCCGGACCACCAGCGGCTTGGTGGCCTCGTCGCCCAGGATCTTCAGCGCCTGGACGATGCCGTTGGCGACCGCGTCGCAGGCGGTGATGCCGCCGAAGACGTTGACGAACACGGACTTCACGGCGGGGTCGCCCAGGATGACGTCCAGACCGGCGGCCATGACCTCGGCGGAAGCACCGCCGCCGATGTCGAGGAAGTTGGCCGGCTTGACGCCGTTGTGCTTCTCACCCGCGTAGGCCACGACGTCGAGGGTCGACATGACCAGCCCGGCGCCGTTGCCGATGATGCCGACCTCGCCGTCGAGCTTGACGTAGTTGAGGTCCTTGGCCTTGGCCTTGGCCTCCAGCGGGTCCTCGGCGTCCTTGTCGACCAGCTCGGCCTGCTTCGGCTGGCGGAAGGAGGCGTTCTCGTCGAGGGTGACCTTGCCGTCCAGCGCGATGATCTTGCCCTGCGGGTCCTTGACCAGCGGGTTGATCTCGACGAGGGTGGCGTCCTCGGCGACGAAGGTCTCCCACAGCTTCACGACCACCTCGACCACCTGGTCGGCGATCTCGGCCGGGAACTTCGCCGCGTCGACGATCTCGCGCGCCTTGGCCTCGTCGACCCCCTGGATCGGGTCGATGGCGATCTTGGCCAGCGCCTCGGGCTTGGTGGCGGCGACTTCCTCGATCTCCATCCCGCCCTCGACCGAGGCCATCGCCAGGAAGTTGCGGTTGGCGCGGTCGAGCAGGAAGGAGAAGTAGTACTCGTCGACGATGTCGGACGCGGTGGTGATCAGCACCCGGCGGGTGATGTGCCCCTTGATGTCCAGGCCGAGGATCGCCTCGGCCTTCGTCTTGGCCTCATCGGGGTTCTCGGCCAGCTTCACGCCGCCGGCCTTGCCCCGGCCCCCGGTCTTCACCTGGGCTTTGACGACCACGGGCCCGCCGAGCTGCTCGGCGGCTGCCTTGGCCCCATCGGAATCGGTAGCCACGGAGCCGGGCAGCGTCGGCACGCCGTGGGAGGCGAAGAGTTCCTTCGCCTGGTACTCGTACAGGTCCACGCGAGTCTCCTGCGACGTCGGTGTCGGACTCGGGTGACGATATCGACCAGCGGTAACGCTTGGGGCGGCGCATCCGGTGAACTGGCTCACCCGCAAGGCCCAGTCTGGCCTGGTGAATGGATACAGGCCAGCGCTTTTGTGACCGGGCGGACTCGCCGCACGGCCATTCCAGTGACGAACGGAACAGCGGGACTGGGTCTTGCGGGGCCTCAGGAGGCGCCGAACGTCCCAGCCGACGTTGCTGCACTGCGTCGCGCCGCCGCATACGCAGCGCACACGAACAGCAGCACGCCGCCGATCCCGAACCACAGCCCGAGGCCGGGCGCCGAGCCTTCGGCGCGGGCGGCGGTCAGCGGGAGCTCGAGGACCCGGACGAGCACGACCAGGGCCGCCCCGCACAGCAGCGCGGCGCCGCGGGCGGGACGGCAGCGGTGGGCGAGCGCAGCGGCTCCGGCCACCGCGGCCAGGGCCGCGACCAGGCCCCACGAGGTGGTGGCGAAGTCGGTGAAGATCCCCGGCGGGGTGTAGTCCGGTGCCGTGACGACCGGCAGGACGAAGGCCAGCGCGCCGACCAGCCCGGCGCACGCGCTGAGCACCAGGACGGTGCGGTCGGCGGTGGTCTCGGTGAGGTCGACGTCGTCACGTTCGACGCCGCCGGCGAGTCCGGCCACGACGGCCGACGCCAGGCCGAGCAGCACCGCCGCTCCGGTCGCCCACGCCCCGATCTCGGCATGCGCGCCCGCGCCCTGCACCGCGGTGAACACCGTGTCGAGCACGGCGGCCGCCGTCAGCGGCAGCACCGCCTACGCCACGACGAGCGCCGGGCGGACCAGCAGCGCGATGCCGGGCACCAGCACTCCCGCACCGAGCAGGAGCAGCACGGCTCCGGCGGGCCAGAGCATCCGGGCCGAGTACAGCGGTGGGGCGCTCAGCCACGACGGCATTTCCAGCTGCGGGGTGAGCGCGGCCAGCACGCACAGCGCCCCGGCCACCAGCGCGAGCACACCGGCGGCCGTCAACAGCCGGGTGAGCGCGGGGAGCCTGACCTCGGAGGACTCCGCCGAAGTGGCGGTGGTTCCGGCGGGCACCGCCAGACCGGCCGCGGCGAGCGCGGCGAGCAGCATCAGCACCGGCCCGGCGGCGAAGTGCAGCGTCGGCACGACGGTCGCGGCGAACAGCGGCGGGACCGCCACCCCGGCCACCGCGGCGGCGAGGCCGACCAGGCCGCCGCGCGCGACGTCGGGATCGGGCGAGCTGGCCGCGAAACCGGCGACGCTCGGGATCGCCAGCGCCAGCAGGACGCTGCCCGCCAGCACCGCGACCGGCGAGTCGAGCGCGGCGCGCGGCAGCAGGTAGGGGTCGTCCGAGCCGAAGGGCGCCATGAGCGCGCCGACCGCCGCGACCACCGACGCGCACAGCACGAGCGCGAGCAGACCCTGCTTGCGAGGACCGTGCTCGACGCCCGAATCGCCCGATTCCCGGCCGCGGAAGGCCAGCACTCCGGCCACCACCGCCGCGACGTGACCGGCCAGCAGCAGCCAGAGGCCGGTGGCAGGCGAGAGCGGGTCGAGGGTGAACGGCAGGAGCAGCTCCGGCCGGGCGGCGAGCCCGGCGTCGACGGCGAGCTGCAGGTCGATGACGATGCGAGCGGGCGCGAGCACCGCCGGGCCGATCAGGACGGCGGCGGCCGCACCGGGCCTGTCCCGCCGGCCGAACAGCACCGCGAGCACGGCGGGCAGCGCCGCGAGCAGCAGGAGCAGGGGCCAGGACGGGAAAGCCGCGGGAGCCGCGGGTTCGACCACCCCCAGCAGCGGTGCCGCGCCGACGAGCAGCGCGCCGACCGCGGAGACGGCGATCGCGATGTTCGGCTGGTGCGGAGTCCCCGTGGAGCTCGCGCCGGATGAGACGTCGGGCCGCGCAGTCACCGGGCGAAGCTAGCAACCTCCGCCCGCCCGCGGGCAGCCCTCCCGCGAACTCGCGCGGTCCGCCTCAGCACCGGCGGGCCGTGTCGATCACTCGTCGCTTCCGGTTCCCCAGGAGTTCACCCGCAAAGGTCGGGCTGCGACGGGAATAAGGCGGCGCCCACGCGCGTCTGAACCTGTGATCGAGCCGCCGCGGTCGGGGTTCACCCCTAGCAGTGACACCCGGATGGAGCAGTCTAGGACGCCGTCAAAATGGTTTTTTCGGGTGACCTGCATCACAGATAACTACTCGCGGGTATCTGGATCGAGGAAATGAGCCGCCCCCTGTCCTCCTAATGGGACAGTCTTCCTCGATCACGAAGCACCAGGCAGTACCCCTGCGTAATCCACCCGACCGACCCCCGATGACGGTTGGTGACCACTCCCCGCGCGCCTCCGCCGAACACTCAACGTGCAGGCGCGGTGACTGATCGGGATTTGCCCCTAGGGGATCAGCTTGGTTACTGTCCTCCGGTCCGTTGTCACGGTCTGATCACGACGCCGGTTCCCCGACCGGCCCGGAACCCCGTCCGGCCCGCGTGCTCAGGCTCCCCGAGACGGAAGGGCAGGCATTGGCTCGACACCGCTCCCCCGGCGGCGAACAACACTCCCCCGTTGCCGAAGCGGCGCGCCCCGGCGCCGCGTCCGCAACGCGGGGTGCGCACCGGATCCCCTCACCCCCGTCGGTGCTGCGCGGGCGGGTCGTAGTCGCCGCGGTCGCCGCAGGCGCCTTCGTCGCCGCGGGCCAGTCGATGGCCGCAGGCGAAGGACACGCCGCAGACTCCGACGACTTCGAGTTCACCGCCAACGACGCCTCGGCGTCGTTCGGCACCGCAGCCGACTCCCGCACCGGGATGGGCGGCGCGGCACCGGCTCCCGAGGTCCTGCCGGTCACCAAGAGCACCAGCGCGAGCATGGAGCTGGAGAAGCTCAACCGCAGCTCGCGCGTCACCGAGGCGATGGCCCAGGCCGAGGCCGCCCGGGTCGCGGCCGAGGAGGCCGCCAAGCGGCCGAAGGTGGTCGCTCCCGCCGCCGGCCGGTTCACCTCCGGCTTCGGTGGCCGCTGGGGCACCACGCACTACGGCATCGACATCGCCAACAGCAAGGGCACGCCGATCGTCTCGGTCTCAGACGGCATCGTCATCGAGGCCGGCCAGGCCAGCGGTTTCGGCCTCTGGGTTCGCGTGCAGCACGACGACGGCACGATCACCGTCTACGGCCACGTCAACACCATCACGGTCAGCGAGGGCGACAAGGTCAAGGCGGGCGACCAGATCGCCACGATGGGCAACCGCGGCTTCTCGACCGGCACCCACCTGCACTTCGAGGTGTGGAACGCCAGCGGCAAGAAGGTCAACCCGCTGCCCTGGCTGACGGAGCGCGGCGTCTCCGTCGCCTGATCGACCGCATCCCGCGCGGAAGGCCCGGCCGGTCCCCCGATCCGGCCGGGCCTTCCGCTGCCCGCGGCGGGCTCAGGACCGCTCGTCCTGCAGCGCCCGCCACTTCTGCATCAGCAGCGGGATCTCGCGGCTGAAGAACTCGAAGAAACTCCGGGTGTCCTCGAGCCTGGCCCCGGCGCGGGTCTCCTCGCCTACGGCCCGCACCCCTTCCTCCAGCGTGCGCATCAGGCGACCGAGCTGCTCGTCGCGGTTGGTCAGCGTCTCGTACCACATGTCGTCCCGGACGACGAAATGGTCGCGCCGCTGGCCGGGTTCCCGCTCGCGCACCACCAGCCGCACCTGCTCCAGGTAGCGGACCGCTCCCGAGACCGCCGCCGCGCTCACGCCGAGCAGGTCCGCGAGCTCAGCGGCGGTCCGGTTGCCGCTCTCGGCGACCAGGATCCCCACGAACACACGCGCGGCCATCCGCGGCACACCCGCGTTGGCCAGGTCGAGCGCGAACCGTTCGACGAACCGCAGGACGGCACCCTCGTCCTCGTCACCGGTCTGCTGCTCTCGCTGCTCCATGCGGCCATCCTCGTCATCGGCGTTCACCTTCGCCAAGGATTTTATACGATTTCTTTATTTCACGAATTCGTGAAACGAGTGTAGCTTTGCGTCCATGACCGAGGAGATACGGCTGACGGGTGCGCAGGAGACCCTGCTCGGCACCCTCTACGCCAAGGGCCTGGACGCCGCGCGGTCCGATCCCGTGCTGGGCGACACCACGGCGACCGACGTGATGGACCGCGTCCGCTACGACTTCCGCAGGCTGAAGATGAGCTCCGGCGACCGCATGTCGGTGGTCCTGCGCGCCAAGCATCTCGACGACTGGGTGCGCGACTACCTCGCTGCCCACCCCGACGCCACGGTGCTTCACCTGGGCTGCGGCCTCGACGGCCGGGCGTTCCGGCTCGCGCTGCCCCCGGGCGTGCGCTGGTTCGACGTCGACCAGCCCGACGTGGCCGAGCTCCGGCAGCGGCTGTACCCGTCACCGGACGACTACGACCTGATCGGCAGCTCGGTCACCGACACCGGCTGGCTGGAGCGGGTACCGGCCGACCGCACGACGCTGGTCGTGGCCGAAGGCCTGACGATGTACCTCCAGCCCTCCGACGTGCTGAACCTGCTGCGACGCATCGTCGACCGGTTCCCCGGCGGAGAGATGATGTTCGACGCGGTGCTGCCGTGGACGGTCCGGGCGGCGAAGTACTCCGGCCTCTTGCGGGCAACCGGCGCGTCGTTCGGCTGGGGCATCGCCGACCCTCGTGACCTGGAGCGCCAGGTGCCGGGCCTGCGGCTGGTCGTCGAGCAGTCGCTGCTGGAGCTTCCCGAGGTGGAGCGGATGCCCGCCCGCGACCGGCTGACCGCGCGCATCATGAACACCACCCCGCTGCTGAGCAACGCGCTGCGCCTGCTGCGCTACGAGTACTGAGGGGCGGGACCGATGCGGATCGCGATCTTCTCCTTCGGCACGCGCGGCGATGTCGCACCTTTCACCGGCCTGGGGGCGCGGCTGCGGGAGGCCGGGCACGAGGTCGTCGTCGGCGTGCACGACTCGTTCGCGCCGATGGTCCGGGAGGCCGGGCTCGAACACCGGCCGCTGGCCGCCGACGCCCGGGCGCTGCTCGCCGGCGAGGTCGGCAAGCGCCTGCGCGATTACGGCAGCGGCGTACGCGGGATCGCCGAGCAGTTGCGGCACGTCGGCGACTTCACCGAGACGATGAACGAGCTCGGCGAGAGCGTCGTCGAGGCCGCGCGCGACGCGGACCTCCTGCTGCTGCAGAGCGGCACGCTCATCCACGGCTACACCGTCGCCAAGGCGATGGGCATCCCGAGCATGCTGACCGAGCTGTTCCCCAGCCAGTTCGCGGCCACCGGGGACTTCCCGCCGGTCAAGCTCGGCCCGGTGTCGTTCGGGCGCTGGGGGAACCGCGCCGTCGGCCGGGTGATGCCGGTGGCCGCCGGCCCGTTCGTGGGGTTCGTCAAGGACTTCCAGCGCCGGATGGGCGTGCCCTCCAACGGGCTCGCCGGGCTGTACCGGGAGATCGAGCGGGTGCGCTGGCCGATCCTGCACGGCTTCAGCCCCCGCATCCTGCCGCGGCCCTCGGACTGGCGCCCGGGCATCGATGTCGTCGGGTACTGGTGGCCGCACTGGAACCCGGACTGGCAGCCACCCGCCGAACTGGTCGACTTCCTGGAGTCCGGGCCACCGCCGGTGTTCGTCGGCTTCGGCAGCATGGCCCAGGGCGAGGGGGAACGGCTCTCCGAGATCGTCACCGAGGCCGTGCGCGCGGCCCGCGTCCGCGCCGTCGTGCAGGCCGGGTGGTCGGAGCTCACCGCGACCGGCGACGACGTGCTGGCGATCGGCGACGTGCCGCACGAATGGCTCTTCCCGCGGATGGCCGCGGTCGTGCACCACGGCGGCGCGGGCACCACCGGCGCCGGACTGCGTGCGGGCGTACCCGCCGTCACCGTGACGGTGCTGGCAGACCAGCCGTTCTGGGCCGACCGGCTGGCCCGGGCCGGGGTGAGTCCGGGGTGGGTGCGGCTGAAGCAGCTCAGCGCCCAGCGGCTCGCCGAGCTCATCGGCCAGGCCGTCTCCGACCCCGCCTACCGCCGCCGCGCGCGGGAGGTGGCCGACGGCGTGCGCGCCGAGGACGGCGCGGGCCGAGTGGCCGAAGCGGTGGCGGAACTTGCGACTACGACGGGGAAGCAGTGATGGGAAGCGAACAGGTCAACCTCTCCGGCGCACCGGAGACCATGCTCGCCACGCTCTACCTGCGGGCTCTCGACAACCGCTCGGACAAGCCGATTCTCGGTGACGCGCAGGCCGAGGACGCCGTGCGCCGCATCGACTACGACTACTCGAAGTTCCGGATGCGAGCCCGGCAGGCACCGTCGGTCGCCATCCGGGCCAAGGCCCTCGACCGGTGGACCGAGCAGTGCCTCGCGCGGCAGCCCGATGTCACCGTGCTGCACCTCGGCTGCGGCCTGGACACGCGGGTGTGGCGGATCGATCCGCCTGCGAGCGTCCGCTGGTACGACATCGACTTCCCCGAGGTCATCGACCTGCGGCGCAAGGTGTTCCCCGAGCGCGACGGCTACGAGACCGTCGCGTCGTCGGTGACCGAGCCCGGGCTGCTCGACCGGATTCCCGACGACAGGCCGGTGCTGGTCGTCGCCGAGGGCCTGACCATGTACCTGTCCGAAGAGGACGGTCTGGGGCTGCTGCGTGGCATCACCGGGCGGTTCCCGTCCGGGGAGCTGATCTTCGACGCGTTCAACACCTTCGGGGTCAAGCTCTCCAACCGGTTCAACCCGGCGGTGGTGGCGGCGAAGGCGCACCTGGAGTTCGCCGTCGACGACCCGAGCGACCTGGAGTCGGCCGTACCCGGGCTGCGGTTGGTGGCGGAATGGCAGTTCACCGACGCGCCCGAGCTCGACCGCTACGCGTGGCCGACCCGGATGCTGCTGCAGGCCATGGGGCGCATCCCAGTCGTGCGCCGGATGGGGCGGATGTTGCACTACCGGTTCGGGGATGCGAGCCGATGAGACCGTGCTCATGTCGGTCGGGTCGCGCGGCGACATGGCGTCGTCGTGGGCCTCGGCGAGCGGTTGCGGCAGGCCGGCCACGAAGTCGTGATCGCCACCCAGGAGGCGTTCGCGCCCCTGGTCGCCGAGCGAGGGCTGGAGTTCCGGCTGATGCCGGGCGACATCCGCTCCGCTCTCGAGTCCGAGCGGGGCAGGCCGGGTGGACGGGACTGACGGACACCGGCGACGACGTCCTCGGCATCGGCGACGTCCCGCACGACTGGCTCTTCCCGCGCACGGCAGCCGTCGTCCACCACGGCGGCGCGGGCACGACGGGGGCGGGCGTGCGGGCCGGGGTACCCGCAGTGATCACGCCTGTCATCGCCGACCAGCCGTTCTGGGCGAAGCAGCCCGGCGGGCGGGGATCAGTCCGGGATCAGTGCCGCTGACCAGACTGAAGGCCCAAAGGCTCGGCTCCCTGATCGGCGCCGCCGTGCACGAGCGGCCCTACCGCGACAACGCCGAAGCGCTGGCGCGGCGGGTGCGCCACGAGGACGGCGCGGGCCGGGTCCTGGCAGCCCTCGACCGCCTCGGGTGAGACCGGGCTCTCCCATGCTGGCGGGGGCGCGTCGGTGAGCAGCGGTCGCTGCCGCGTGCCCGCGAGAGGCCGTGCGCTTCTCGCCGGCACCGGCCGCTCGTCCCCGTCGCGCCCGTGACCTGCGCGGGCGCTCGGCGAGGGCGCCCTCACCTGCGCGCTCGCCCGGCGCTGGCGCCCGCCACGCTCACCCGCCGCGTGTGCCGTCACCCGGCGCCGGGATGTAGGCCAGACCGTGCGCGCCGGGTTCGCCGCGGCGATCGACGTGCAGGGTGTCGAGGAGTTCCCGGCTCGTCAGGTCCACCACCGAGACCGTCGACGACGCGACGGCCGAGACGTAGGCGCGGGATCCGTCGGGGGACGAGGTGATGGTGAGAGGGAAGCGACCCACGCCGACGCCGCCCAGCGGCTCGTAGGTTCCCGCCGCGAATACCGACAGGCGGCCGAAGTCGTGGCCGCCGAGCGCGGATACGCCCTCGGAGGTGTCCACGACCAGCTCGCCGGCCAGCAGCAGCCCGGTCGACGTCACGTGCACCGGGAACACCAGGTGCTCGGTCGGGACGGTCCGCACGACGGCGTTCGTCGCGGTGTCGATGACGCGGATGCCCGGCGGCGCTGCCGGGGGCTTTCCGAAGTCGCCCTTCGGCGCCGCCACGCACACGTGCGCGCCGTCCGGGGTGACCGCCAGCCCCTCGCTGCCCGGAACTTCGATTCTGTGCAGCCCGTCGCCGTCGCCGTCGAGCCCGACGGCCGAGACGTACGGGGCCTCCTTGTTCGTGGCGTAGCCGCTGAGACCGTCGGGGGTGATGGCGAACCAGTGCGGCCCCGGCGCCATCGTGTCGATCCGCCCGACCGTCCGGCGCGTGCGGGTGTCGATCACGACGACGCCGCCCGGCCTGCTGTCGCCGGCCTCGACGCTGACGTAGAGCCGGTGCCGCCGGGTGTCGAGGGCCAGGCCGTGCGGCCCGTGCTCGGGCGCGAGGTCGAGCACGTCGACGATCCGGCGGGTGTCGGCGTCGATGACCGTGACCTCGCGACCGCGACCGGCGTTGTCGCCGTAATAACCCGAGCGGTAGGCGCTGGTGCAGTAGACGACCCGGCGCACGGGGTCGAAGCACAGTTCGTGGGGTTCCGCGGTCACCTCGAGCACGTCGAGCTGCTCGTGGGTGACCGCGTCGAAGAAGGTGACGGTGGGGCCGCTCTGGCTGGCCACCGCGAGGACGTCACCGCGTCGCATCCGAAGCTCCTCCGGAGTTCTGTGGGTCCCGCTGCCGTGCGGGCTCACTGCCACGTTCGACCGCCCCGGCTGTTGCCGCCAGCGCAAAGCTGGCAACGGGTCATTGCTTGAATCGGAATAATGGTGGTCATCGATGCCATCTGTGACCGGCATCGCAGGCCGAGGAGAGCGCGGATGGATCTGAACCTGTTGCTGGCGCTGGACGTGCTGCTCGAAGAGCAGAGCGTCACGCGCGCCGCCGAACGCCTGCGGACCTCCCCCGCGGCGATGAGCCGGACGCTGGCCCGCATCAGGCGCGTGCTCGACGACCCGGTGCTGGTGCGGGCCGGGCAGTCCATGGTGATGACGCCCCGGGCGGTCGAACTGCGCGACGAGGTCAAGGCGGTCGTCTCCCGTTCACGCGCCCTGCTCACCCTCGGCAAGCCGCTCGATCCGGCGTCGCTTTCGAGGTCCTTCACCCTGCAGACCAGCGACATGCTGGGTGCCGCGCTCACACCGGTGCTGCTCGCGCGGGTCGGCGCGGAGGCGCCGGAGGTCACGCTGCGGTTCGCCGCGGAGGCCGCCGAGGGCACGCCCGCGCTGCGCGAAGGCCGGGTGGACGTCGAGATCGGCGTCATCGAGCACGTCGACCCGGAAACCCGGTCGGAGGCGCTGACCTCGGCACGCCTGGTCGCGGCGGTGCGGCCGGGACACCCGCTGATTCGGGGCCGGGTGACGCCCGACCGCTTCAGCGCCGCCGCCCACATCAGCGTGTCGCGGCGGGGCCGGGCGTGGGGCCCGATCGACGAGCGCCTCGACGCCATCGGCCTGCGGCGCCGGGTCGCGGTCGTGCTGCCCAGCCACACGGCGGCGATGTTCCTGGCACGCGACACCGACCTCGTGTGCCTGACCCCGGCGATCAGCGGCAACGGCACCGCGGAGGCCCTCGGCCTGCACACCTTCGAGGTGCCGCTGGAACTCCCGCCGGTGGAGGTCGGCATGGCGTGGCATCCGCGCAACGACGCCGATCCCGCGCACCGGTGGCTTCGCGACCACATCCGCGAAGCCGTGACCTCGCTGCGGCTGCTGTGACCCCCCGGCCGCACATCGCGCGTCCGTCCCAGAACCCCGCCGTTCGGAGCCGCGGGGTGTGGCCAAGCACTGTCTTCCGGGCCCGAACGTGAGCCCCGACCGGAGGTCGTCGTCAGGGCTTGGTCAGTGGACTCGGCTAGGGCTTGCTCAGGAAGGACTCGGCTAGAGCTTGGTCAGGGGGACGCTGCCGATCAGCATCAGGCGGACCGTGCCGGAGCTGCCGAAGTCGATGGTCGCCGTCGCGCGCGGCCCCTCGCCCTCGGTCGCGATCACCGTGCCGAGTCCGTACTTGTCGTGGGTGACCCGGTCGCCGGCATCGAGCTTGATCGCGACGGCGTCCTTCCAGCCCTTCGCCGGGGTCGAGCGCATACCGCGCTCGGCCAGCCCCGCCTGCGCCGAGTCGGAGCCGCCGCGGTCGAAGCCGCTGTTGCGCCGACCCCAGGTGCTGCGCACCTGCGGCGCCGCGCGCTCAGGCTCGATGCGTCGCCAGTGCACCAGCTCGTCCGGGATCTCGGTGAGGAACCGGGACGCCGGGTTGGTCATCGGCTGGCCCCACGCCGAGCGCATCAGGGCCCGCGACAGGTAGAGCCGCTGCCGGGCCCTGGTGATTCCGACGTAGGCCAGGCGCCGCTCCTCCGCCAGCTCCGCGGGCTCCCCGAGCGCGCGCATGTGCGGGAAGATCCCGTCCTCCCAGCCGGTGCAGAACACCACCGGGAACTCCAGTCCCTTCGCGGTGTGCAGGGTCATCAGGGTGACCACGCCGTCGCCGGAGTCCGGGAGCGAGTCGGCGTCGGCCACCAGCGAGACCCGCTCCAGGAACGCTGAGAGCGAGTCGTCGGCGGGCAGCCCGAGCGCGGCCTCGTCGTCGTCCTCCGCGGCGGGCTCGGCGGGTGCGACCACCGCCTCCGCGGACGCGTGCGCATCCTCGTCCCCGGTCGCGCCGTCGCCGGGTGCGGCAGCGTCCTCCGCGGAGTTGCCCAGGTCCGAAGTGTTTTCGCCCAGGTCTCCCGCCGCATCGTCCAAGTCCTCAGCGTTGTCGCCCGGGGCCGCCGCCGGCTCCGGCGACCGCGCCTCGATGAACTCCCGCGCCACCGTGACGAGCTCGGTCAGGTTCTCCACCCGGGTGGCGTCCTGCGGGTCGTCGCTGTCCTCCAGCTCGGCCCGGTACCCGGTGCGGTCGAGCACCGCCTCCAGCACGTCGGCGACGTCGGACTCCGCGGCGATCCCGTGCAGCTCGTCGAGCATCTCGACGAAGCCCGCGATCGCCCGCTGCGACCGGGTGTTCAGCAACGGCACCTCGCCGGCCGCGGCCTTGCGCAGCGCCGCGGCGAAGGAGATCCGCTCCTGCTCGGCGTGCGCGGCGACCACCGCCTCCGCGCGGTCGCCGATGCCGCGCTTGGGCACGTTCAGGATCCGCCGGAGGCTGACGGTGTCCTCCGGGTTGTCCAGCACTCGCAGGTAGGCCAACGCGTCCCGGACCTCGCGGCGCTCGTAGAAGCGCACCCCGCCGACCACCCGGTACGGAAGGCCGAGGCGGATGAACACCTCCTCGAACACCCGCGACTGGTTGTTGGTCCGGTAGAACACGGCGATGTCGTTGAAGGTCGCCTCGCCCTCGTCGACCAGCCGGTCGATCTCCCCGGCGACGAACGCGGCCTCGTCGTGCTCGTTGTCGCCGACGTAGCCCACGATCTGCTCGCCGTCGCCCGCGTCGCTCCACAGCCGCTTGTCCCGGCGGTTGGGGTTGCGCCGGATCACCGCGTTCGCCGCGGAGAGGATCGTCTGCGTGGAGCGGTAGTTCTGCTCCAGCAGGATCGCCCTGGCCTCCGGGTAGTCGCGCTCGAACTCCTCGATGTTGCGGATCGTCGCGCCGCGGAAGGCGTAGATCGACTGGTCGGCGTCGCCGACCACGCACAGCTCACCGGGCTCGACGGTCTCCTCGCCGGACTCGTCGGCGTCCGCCTCGGAGTCGGCGTCGGGCTCGCCGGGCCGGTTCGTGCCGACGAGCTCGCGGACCAGCACGTACTGGGCGTGGTTGGTGTCCTGGTACTCGTCGACGAGCACGTGCCGGAACCGGCGCCGGTAGTGCTCGGCCACCGCCGGGTAGCCCTGCAGCAGCTCGACCGTGCGCATGATCAGGTCGTCGAAGTCCATCGCGTTGGACTCGGCGAGCCTGCGCTGGTAGGCGGTGTAGACCTGCGCGACCTTGCGCTCGACGTCGTTGCCCGCGCGTTCGGCGGCGTCCTCGGGGGTGAGCAGCTCGTTCTTCAGGTTCGAGATGTGCACCGCGAGCGTGCGCGCCGGGTAGCGCTTGGAGTCCAGCTCCAGCTCCCGCGCGATGATCGTGATCAGCCGCCGCGAGTCGTCGGCGTCGTAGATCGAGAAGTTCGACGACATGCCGAGCGTCTTGGCCTCGCGCCGCAGCACCCGCACGCACATCGAGTGGAACGTCGACACCCACATCGCGTTCGCCCGGCGGCCCACCAGGTCGGCCACCCGCTCCTTCATTTCGGCGGCGGCCTTGTTGGTGAACGTGATCGCCATGATCTGCCCCGGGTGCACGCCCCGGGCCAGCAGGTAGGCGATGCGGTTGGTGAGCACCCGGGTCTTCCCCGATCCCGCGCCCGCCACGACCAGCAGGGGCGAACCGCTGTGCTCGACCGCGTCGCGCTGCTGCGGGTTCAGCCCCGCCAGCAGGTCCTGCGGATCGGGTCCGCGCCGTTGGGACGGGGTTTCCGCCGGTCCGGACGATCCGTCCTGCGGGAGATCGAAAAGGGTGCTCATCGCCGCTCCACGTTACCGGCACTCCCTGACAGCCCGTGCGGTCCCGGCCCGCACCCGCACCGGCCCGCATCCGGGGACCGGCTGGGGACTTCCCCGATCCGCCGAGGGGGCGCCGACCGCGACCGTGGTCGGGCACCCGCTCCCGCGACACCGCCTCCGGGTCGGCGGCGCGCGGCCGGACCGCCACGGGTCTCGGGACACGTCGCAGCCGGACGCTTCGAGCACCGGGTCGGTCCGGCGACCGCCGGCCACCCGGAACCGAACCGAGGCAGAAACGAGCCGTCCGCATGACCTGGTTTGCCGAGATCGACACCGCGATACGGGACTTCGTGGCCTGGGCGTCCGCGCTCGATCCCTGGTTGTGCGTGCTGGCGGTTCTCATTGTCCTCTCCCTGGAGACCTCCCTGTTCGTCGGCTTGCTGGTGCCCGGCGAAGCGGCCCTGCTGCTGGCCGTCGGCGTGCTCGGGGCGCGGTGGGCGCTGCCGCTGTTCGGCGTCGCGGTGCTGGCCAACCTGATCGGGCAGACCGGTGGCTACTGGCTCGGCCGAACGCTCGGACCGGGCCTGCGCCGCACGTGGGCCGGGCGCAAGATCGGCGAGCGGCGCTGGGCCGCGGCCGAAGCGATCGTCCACGGCTCGGGCGGCCGGGCGCTGATCACCACGCGGTTCGTGGCCGTGGTGCACGCGGTGGTGCCCGCCGTGGTCGGCACGCTGCGCATGCCGTTCCGCCGCTTCCTGCTGCTGGCCGCCGTCGGCGCCGCGCTGTGGGCGGCGGTGCTGACCACGGCCGCGGTGGCGCTCGGCGAGGCGGCGCGCGTCGTCGGCTACGGCTGGATGGCGCTGCTGCTGACGTGCGTCGGCGGCGGTGGGGCCGGTGTCGTGCTGTTCCGGGCCGCGCGGCGGCGACGGACCTCGTGACAGCGCTGCCGTCCGAGGCGCCGAACGCCGTGGCGTCCACGACGCGGAACGCCGTGCCACGGAAGTCCGTGACGCGGAGGGCTGCGACGCGGAGTTCTGGGCCACGGCGGGCGGGGTCACGGCGGGCGGGGTCACGGCGGGCCGTGACATGACGGACAGCGACATGGCGGGTGGGGCCACGGCGGGCACGTACGGGAAGCCGGTGATCTTCGCTCACGAGTCCACGTTTCCCGCGGTTCAGGCCACCTTCAAGGAGATTCACTCGAACAAGCGATCGATACTGTCGGCGTCCGCTCATTTCCCACCTCGCGGGAAGAACAGCCCAGCACATGGCAGTGCCGAACCGGGCTGTGGCAGACTGGTCGCGTGCTGACGCAGAGCTACGAGTTTTTCTACGGGCCCGGGACTCCGGCGCCCGTAGCTGCGTGAGCTCCACACACACTACGAACGCCCCGGGGTCCTCGACCCCGGGGCGTTCGCGCGTCGGGGTCCGGGAACCACGGGCGCACGAGCCGGAGGGCGACCTCATGAACACCACCGTGGATGGTGACCAGCCGCGATCCGAAGTGTCCGCCGAGACGGGCACGGCGGATGCGATCGCCGGATTCCGCAACGAGATCGACCACCTGGACGCCGAGATCCTGCGGCTGGTCAAGCGCCGGGCGGAGGTCTCGCGCCAGGTCGGTGAGGCCAGGATGGCCGCGGGCGGACCGCGCATCGTCTACAACCGCGAGATGGACGTGCTCGCCCGCTACCGCGAGCTCGGGCCGGAAGGCCGCGAGCTGGCCATGATCCTGCTCCGGCTCGGCCGGGGCCGCCTCGGCCGCTGACGGCGGGCCCGGCACAGCCGCGCCGGCGCAGGCTCGCAGCCGGGGCACCACCCGAGTGCCCCGGCAGCCGGGCCTCCGGCCACGCTTCCGCGAGCATCGTCGATCCCGCCGACAACGGCCGCTCGCGGCGCTACACGGCGTGGTCCGCCGCGAGATCGCGCGTCCGCGTCTCCGGCGACACGACCACCGCGATGATGGTGATCACCGAGCACAGGGCCACGTAGATCGAGATCGGCAGCGACGAGCCGAAGGCCGCGAGCAGCGCGGTTGCGATGATCGGCGCCAGCGAGCCGGCCACGATGGAGGCGAGCTGGTAGCCGATGGAGGCGCCCGAGTAGCGCACCCGGGTGCCGAACAGCTCGGCGAAGTAGGCCGCCTGCGGCCCGTACATCGCGCCGTGGAACACCAGCCCCACCGTGGTGGCGAAGGTGATCACGAAGAACGACTTGGTGTCGAGCATCGTGAAGAACACGAACGCCCACAGGCCGGTGCCGACCGCGCCGACCAGGTACACCGGTCGACGGCCGACCCGGTCCGAAAGCGCTCCCCACAGCGGGATGCTGAGGAAGTGCACGATCGCCGCTATCAGCGACGCGTTGAGCGCGACAGAGCGCGGTAGCTCGAGGAACGTCGCCACGTAGGTCAGCACGAAGGACGTCAGCACGTAGTAGACGACGTTCTCGGCGAACCGGGCACCCATGGCGATGAGCACCTCGCGCTTGTACCTGCTCAGGACCTCCATGATCGGCGCGTGCTGCTCGGTGCCCTCCTCCGCGGCCTTGCGGGCGGCCTCCACGAACAGCGGCGACTCGGCCACCGCCAGCCGCACCCACAGCCCGATCAGCACCAGCACACCGGAGAGCAGGAACGCGATCCGCCAGCCCCAAGCCAGGAAGGCCTCGTCGGACTGCACCGCGGCCAGCACGGCCAGCACCGCCGTGCCGAGCAGGTTGCCCAGCGGCACCCCGGCCTGCGGCCACGAAGCCCAGAAGCCCCGGTGCTTCGCCGACCCGTGCTCGGAGACGATGAGCACCGCACCGCCCCACTCGCCGCCGATGGCGAAGCCCTGGATGAGCCGCAGGAGCGTCAGCAGCAGCGGAGCGGCCAGCCCGATGGTCTGGAACGTCGGCAGCAGACCGATCAGGAACGTGGCCCCACCCATCAGGACCAGGCTCAGGACCAGCAGCTTCTTGCGTCCGAGCCGGTCGCCGTAGTGGCCGAACACCAGCCCGCCCAGCGGGCGGGCGACGAACCCGACGGCGTAGGTGATGAAGGCCAGCATCGTGCCGATCAGCGGATCGCCAGCCGGGAAGAACAGCTTGTTGAACACCAACGCGGCGGCGGAGCCGTAGAGGAAGAAGTCGTACCACTCCACCGTCGTGCCGACGAGGCTCGCGCCGACGACCCGCGACGTGGCGGAACGGGTGGGGACGTTCGCGGAACCGGTGCTCATCGCGACCTCTTTCCGGGTCAGTGGGCGGCCCAGCCACCGTCGATGGGGAACGACGAGCCGGTGACCGAGCTGGTGCCCGGCCCGCACAACCAGACCGCCAGCGCGGCCACCTCGTCGGGCTCGACCAGCCGCTTGACGGGAGTGCGCGCCAGCAGCACGTCCTCGACGACCTGGGCCTCCGGCACGCGGTGCAGGACCGCCTGCTCGGCGACCTGCCGCTCGACCAGCGGCGTGCGGACGAACCCGGGGCATATGCAGTTGGAGGTGACGCCGTGCGAGGCGCCTTCGAGCGCGATCGTCTTGGACAGGCCTTCCAGCCCGTGCTTCACCGTCACGTACGCGCTCTTGTAGGGCGATGCGCGCAGACCGTGGATGGAGGAGACGTTGATGATGCGCCCCCAGCCCCGGTCGTACATGCCCGGCAGGGCCGCGCGGACGATCCGGAACGGCGACTCCAGCATCACCGCGAGCATCCGGCTGAAGGTGTCCGGCGGGAACTGGTGCACCGGTGCCACGTGCTGCATGCCCGCGTTGTTGACCACGACGTCGGCGCCCGGGCCGACCTCGGCCGCGGCGTCCGGGTCGCTGAGGTCGACGATCCTGGCCTCGCCGCCGATCTCGGCCGCGACCCGCTCCGCGGACTCGGCGTTGCGGTCCACGACCAGCACCGAGGCCCCAGCCTCGGCCAGCCGCCGGGACACCGCCGCCCCGATGCCGCTGCCCCCACCGGTGACGACGGCGCGCCTGCCCGCGAGGAAGGTCGTGCCTGCACCCCCGCTTTCCCCGGAACCGTTCGCATCGAGGTCGTCCGAGCGGTCACTCATAGCCCAGGAACCTATGCGTGATTCGAGTCTCAATCCAGAGGATCGTCACAACCTTTTGGTCCACTTCGGCGACGCGGCCCGCGCACCCCGGGACGATTTCCGGGATATCACCCATACCGGGCGCGCCCCGAGCAGGGCAGACTGGGCACATGGGTCTTGTTGTCTTCCTCGTGACGCTCGTGGCGGTACTCGCGGCCGCCGGATACGCGGGGTACCTCGCGATGCTGACGTCGGCAGCCAAGAAGCGGCCCGGCGGCGGACCGGCCGTGGACTTCGCCAAGAAGCGGATGCCGGTCGCGGGCGCCATGCTCGGCGTGACGCTGCTGGCCATGCTGATCGGCACAGGTGAGAGCTGGGGGGCGGACGTGTTCGCGGTGCTGCTCGCCGCGGGTGGCGGCGTCGGGTCGGTCAAGGCGCTGCAGACCAGCCAGAGCCGGTTCCGCGAGGGCCAGTACTGAGCTTCCCGGTCGGCGGCGCGAGCGGTGCACCACCGATAGTGTGTTACTCGAAGTAATCACACGACCCCGAAGCGTCGCCGCCACGCGGCCGTCCTAGTCTGGTCGCCATGACCACCGCACCGGACTCCCCGACGGGGACGCGCCGCGCGCTGGTGGTCGCCGCGCACCCCGACGACGTCGACTTCGGGTCCGCCGGGACGGTCGCGTCGTGGACCGCCGCGGGCATGCGGGTCACCTACTGCATCTGCACCAACGGCGACGCCGGCGGTTTCGACGCCACGGCGCGCGCCGACATGCCCGTGATCCGACAGCAGGAGCAGCGCGCCGCCGCGGCCGCGGTCGGGGTCACCGACGTGCACTTCCTCGGCTACCGCGACGGCCAGGTCAGTGCCGATCTCCAGCTGCGGCGGGACATCACCAGGATGATCCGCACGGTCCGCCCCGACCGGGTGCTCACGCACTCACCCGAGATCAACTGGGCCCGCATCGCGATGTCGCACCCGGACCACCGCGCCGTCGGCGAGGCGACGCTGGCCGCGGTGTACCCGGACGCCCGCAACGAGTTCGCACACCCCGACCTGCTGCTCCAGCACGGGTTGCGCCCCTGGCTGGTGCCCGAGTTGTGGATGTCGGAAGCCCCCGACGAACGGGCCAACCGGGCCGTGGACATCACCGACCACTTCGAGGCCAAGCTCGCCGCGCTGTCGGCGCACCGCTCGCAGACCGGGCACCTGGACGACCTCGAAGGCTCGATCCGCAGACACCTGGCGCGCACCGCCGAGCGCCACGGCATGACCGTGGGCAGGCTCGCCGAGGCGTTCCACGTCGTCGACACGTCCTGAAGGCCGGTCCCGCCGGCACCGAGAAAGTCGAGACCCGATGGACCGCGGCAGAACCACCGGCTGGACCGGCCAGATCGACTGGCCGCCCACGCCCGCAGCACCACGGCACGGACGGCACCGCAAGACCGGCTCGGCCGGTGCCTGGACGCCGGTCGTCCCCTCGCGGAAGCGCTGCACCGGCAGCGCCTTCCAGCGGATCGACCCGCTGGACGACACCGGCCCGGTGGGCGGACTGCACGAGTTCGACCTCGGCATGGTGCCCGCGTCGGTGACGCCGCCGCCGACCTGGCGGCGCGCCGGGTGGTTCGCGGTCGCCTCGTCCGCCGCCGCGCTGAGCGGGCTGATGTGGGCGACCTCGACGCTGGGCGGCCAGACCACGGTGCAGGGCATCGACCTGCCCGGGATGCCGCGCGGCGGTGACTACCCGCCGCTGGATCCCTACTACCTGACCGGCGACCCGACCCGCCCGAAGGCCAGGCCGACCGGATGGGTGCGGTCGCTGCCCAGCGCCGAGGCCCTGTCCAGCCCGGTGCCGGTGCCGCCGGTCGCCCGCAGCGCGTGGCCCGCCTCGCCGTTCGACTCGCTGGCGCGGCCAGACTCGCTCGCGCGGCCCGGCGAGGACGCCGACGTGCGGGCGCCGTCGCGGACCGCGGAGCGCACGGAGAGCGCGGAGCGTCCGCAGGTGCTGGCCGCGGCGGACACCGGGCAGGTGACGCAACGGACCCACGGCTACTACGCCGCGGTCGCCTCCGGCGATCTCCGCGGGGCCTACGCGATGACGACCGGAGAGCTGCGCGAGGCGGGCTTCGGGGCCTTCGCCGCGCGATACGACGACGCGGGGGGCCTCGAGGTCGTATCGGTCCGCGACGTCCCGGGAGGGGCGGTGGTGACGCTGCGCCTGACCGGCGCCGACGGCGCGGTGACCACGCAGCGCCGGCGGCTGGGGTTCACCGGCGGCGACGACCCGCTGGTGCACAGCGACGAGCGGGTTTCCTGAGTTGGCCCGGTAGCGCCATGCCCCGCGCACGGAGCGTGATCACTGCTCCGTTCGGGTAGTACTGATCGCCCTCTTCAGGTGAACTCGTCGCCGGTTCTTTCCTCCCGGGGCGTTGTGCGGGGTACGAGTGCATCCGGACAACGCTGACCACCGGACGCGCGAGGAAGACCGTGGACCGCTTATCGACAGGGCGCAGACGCGACCGCGACGGCTCCATCCCGGTCTCGGAGCTGATCAAGCGCGAACCGGACCGCCCTTCCCACGGCCGCACTTCCCACGACGGAACGCGCCACGCGGCCCGCGGCGGCCGCGCGGCCCCCGGCGCGCCGAACACGGCAACCCACGACGCGACTGGCCGCAGCACTCACGACGCGACTGGCCGCAGCGGCAACGCCCGGGCGCCCCAAGGCGCAGCGCGCCGCACGGTCCTCGGCTCGAAGGCCCGCACCGCGCAGGACGACGAACGGACGCGCCACGAAGAGCGGGCCGACGAGTTGCTGGCGGACTCGGTCGACGCCGACGCGGGCCCGCCGCCACCGCTGGCGGCGCGGCTGGCCTTCGGCGTCCTCGGAGTGGCGCTGGTGCTGGGCTCGGCGGCGATGTCCTCGATGATCATCTCCCGGCCGACCCCGGTACCCGCCGCGCGCACGGAGCCGGTCGACGGGGCCCTCGCCCTGCGACCCGACCTCGTCCGGGACGCGCGCTGGCCGTTCACCTCGCCCGCACCGGAGACGGCGACTGCCAGGGCCGGCGATCCGGTGGCGCCGCTCACCAGTGCGCCACCGATGCCACCACCTGCCGTGAACCCGGCCGCGGGCAGCGACCGGTCGGCGGTCCTGCTCGTCGACGAGCTCTACCGGCGGCTGGACTCCGACCCTGCCAGCGCGGTCGAGCTCCTCGCACCGGAGCTCGTGGACGGCCAGGGCGCCGAGCTGGCCGCCTCCTGGCGGGACGCCTCGTCGGTGCAGGCCCGCCCGGTTTCGGCGCAGGCCGGGACGGTGGTCGCCGAGGTGGAGCTGGGCTACCAGGGCGGCGACCGCGTCGTCCTGCGCCACCAGTTCACGGTGGAACCGGGCGTGCGGCAGCGGATCTCGGGCGCCGAACTCATCACGGCCAGGCATTTCGACGCCGGCTGACGCCCCGTCCGGGGCATCCGGCGGTGGTTTTCCACAACAATGCGGCAACGACGTGGAGCTCCCACGACGCCGGGTTCACCACCTGCTGGGACGCCCGGAGAACCGGGCAGGACCGCGGTGGTTGCCGCACGCAACGGGTTCGGTCCGCCACGAAGAGCCAGCAGAACCCCGATCAACTGCGAAAACACCGTGAGACTCGCAACGACCGGGTGCGGCGGAGCCCCGCGCGGGAGGTAGCGTCGTGATCGGTGGCATCGATCTGCCGACTTCGGGCCTACGCGAATACGACGTCGGCTAGGCTCCCTTAACGCGGACGGGTCGAGCCGACCGGCCAACCCAGGCCGCGCTGAGAACGTGTACATGTCGGAGGGCCGGACCCGGTCCGCCAAATCCGCCGATGTTCGGCGGGGCCGTGCACCCGGGATCGCTCCCGGGTCGCCAGCGGAGCTCGAAGGACATCGATAGCAGTACGGGGAGACGTCGGTGAGCGACGAAGGTCGCCTGGTCGCCGGACGCTACCGAGTGCAGCGACGCATCGGCAGTGGCGCGATGGGCGTGGTGTGGGAGTGTGTCGACGAGCGCCTGCACCGCACTGTCGCGGTCAAGCAGTTGTTGCTGCAGCCTGGACTTGATCCGGGTGAGGCCGAGGAAGCGCGGCAGCGGGCAATGCGGGAAGGTCGGATCGCGGCACGCCTGCAACACCCGCACGCGATCTCGGTCTACGACGTAGCCGAGGACGAGGGCCAGCCTGTGCTGGTCATGGAATACCTGCCATCCACCAGCCTCGCGGCGATGATGTCCGAGCACGGGCCGCTGCCGCCGCGGGAGGTGGCACGGATCGGCGCCCAGGTGGCGGCGGCGCTCGGCGCCGCGCACGCCGCGGGCGTGGTGCACCGGGACATCAAGCCCGGCAACATCCTGCTCGGCGACAACGGCACGGTGAAGATCACCGACTTCGGGATCTCCCGCGCGCAGGGCGACGTCCAGGTCACCAAGACGGGCATGCTCGCGGGCACGCCCGCCTACCTGTCGCCGGACGTGGCGATGGGCCAGGAGCCCACGCCGGCCTCGGACGTGTTCTCGCTCGGTGCCACGCTCTACGCCGCGATCGAGGGCAGGCCGCCGTTCGGGCTCAACGAGAACACCCTCGCGCTGCTGCACGCGGTCGCGGCGGGCAAGGTCGACCCGCCTCAGCAGGCGGGCCCGATGGCCGATCCGCTGATGGCGATGATGCAGAACCGCGTCGAGGACCGGCCGGACATGGCCCAGGTCCGCGAGATGCTGCAGGCGGTCGCCGACGGTCACGCGGTCACCTCGGTGCCCACCGTGGCCGCACCGATCCCGCCCGCCATCGCGCCGGACGCCTCCAGCAGCCACCCCGACCTGGCTCCGACCAGCGTCGTCGGTGGCGGCGGCGGGCAGGACGGGACCGCGGTCGCGGCCTACGACGAGGACCCCTACTCCGAGCAGCGGCAGTACGAGGACGCCACCTCGTACATGGGCTCGGACACCCGCGGCGACGCCGCGATCTACGAGAAGCCCCGCCGCAGCAAGCGGCCGGTGATCGTCTCCGGCATCGCGCTGGCGGCGGCCGCGGTGATCGCGGTGCTGGTGGTCTCGGCGATGTTCACCCAGAACCCGCCGACCGTGCCTGCCACCCAGCAGAGCAACCAGCCGTCCGCGGCACCGCCGCCACCGCCGACCAGCGAGCCGGAGGAGACCGAGTCCTCCGAGGAGGACGAGCCGACCACCACCCGGCAGACGCAGACCCGCACCCAGGCTCCGACGTCCTCGGTGAGCAGGCCGACCTCGACCAGTGGGAGGCCGACCTCGACCCAGGACGATGAACCCACCACCGAGCCGGAGCAGCCGACCTCCAGCAGGAACACTCCGAGCGGCACCGCGTCGTCGAACGGAACGACGGGCTGAGCTCCTCCGCCGTGGGCCGGGGCGGGTACCGCTGGGTACCCGCCCCGGCTTTCCGCGTCCGCCTCGGGCCCTCCCGGGGGACGACCGTCCGGGCGGGCCCAGTAACGTTGAACACTGTCCGGTGAAAGCTGGCCACGGGGGTCCGGTCAGTACCGTCCAGCCGAAGGCACAGCCACTACCAGGAGACACCTGTGAGCGCCGAGGGTCGTTTGATAGCGGGTCGCTACCGCTTGGAACAACAGATCGGCAGTGGCGCGATGGGCGTGGTGTGGCGCGCCGTCGACGAGCGCCTGCACCGCACCGTCGCCGTCAAACAGCTGCTCCTCCAGCCGGGGTACACCCCGGAGGAGACCGAGGAGGCCCGCCAACGCGCGATGCGCGAGGGCCGGATCGCCGCGCGGCTGCAGCACCAGAACGCGATCGTCGTCTTCGACGTCGCCGAGGACGAGGGCCAGCCGGTGCTGGTCATGGAGTACCTGCCGTCGCAGAGCCTCGCCTCGGTGATCAGCGAGAAGGGGCTGGTGCCGCCGCAGCAGGTGGCCCGCATCGGCGCCCAGGTCGCCGGCGCGCTGGCGGCGGCGCACATGGCGGGGATCGTGCACCGCGACCTCAAGCCGGGCAACATCCTGCTCGGCGACAACGGCATGGCCAAGATCACCGACTTCGGCATCTCGCGCGCGATAGGTGACGTCTCGGTCACCAAGAGCGGCATCCTGGCCGGGACCCCGGCCTACCTCGCACCCGAGGTGGCGCTCGGCCGCGACCCCGCGCCCGCCTCCGACGTCTTCTCGCTCGGTTCGACCCTGTACGCGGCGATCGAGGGCGAGCCGCCGTTCGGCGTGGACGAGAACGCGATCAGCCTGCTGCACCGCGTGGCGCGCGGGCAGATCGAGCCGCCGCGGCAGGCGGGGCCCATGACCGCGGCGCTGATGCAGCTGCTGCGCCCGGACCCGGTGGACCGGCCGACGATGGCGCAGGCGCGCAACCTGCTGCAGGCGGTGGCCGACGGCAGGCCGGTCCCGGCGCCCGCGCCCAACGGCTGGCAGCAGAAGCCACCGCCGACGACCGTCGGCCGCTCCGAGTCGCCCGCCACGCGGGTCGGTCCGCCCAGCGGCGGCAAGCCCGCCGCCGCGCAGACGACCGCCACCGCGGCCCCGCAGCCGTCTGCCGAGCCCGCGCAGCGCAAGCCCCGGCAGGCGCTGCTGTGGGGCATGGCGATCATGATCGCGGTACTGCTCGGCATCCTCGTCGCCAACGCGCTCAGCAGCGGCTCGCCCAGCGACCAGGGCCAGCAGCAGACGCCGCCGCCTGCAGGCACGCCGGCGCCCCCGCCGGTCACCAGCGCCCCGGTGAAGGCGACGACGTCGGCCGCGCCGGCCACCACCTCCAGCGCCGCCGCGACCACCAGCTCCCAGCCGCCGACGTCGGCCGGGAAGCAGCCGTCCGCCGCGGAAATCGAGGGCGCGGTGCGCACCTACTACTCGCTGGTGCCCAAGCACCTCGACCAGGCGTGGAACATGCTCGGGCCGTCGTTGCAGGCCCAGGGCAAGGAATCCTACGAGCGGTTCTGGAAGCGGATCGAGAAGGTCGAGATCACCGCCGGTCCGCAGTACAACGGCGGCGACAAGGTCGCCGTCGGCATCCGCTTCACCACCAAGGACGGCCGCACCAGCAGCGAGCGGCACGTGCTGGGCATGGTCGCCACGACCGACGGCAAGCCGCTGATCAACACGGACCAGAGGCAGTAGGTCCGGCTCCTTTCGGCGAGCCCCGGCTGCCATGGCAACCGCAGACTCACGGTTGCTCGTCCGGTCCGGCGGCGGTGGTTCCGTGCCGGGCAGGCAGTTGCCCTTCGGTTCAGCGGCCCGGGAATCTGACCCTCTTCGCTAGCCCGCGGGATCCTGCGCGGGCCCGGCGAAAGCTCCTGCGTCGGCCAGCGCGGCGAGCATCGTGCGCGTGGTCGGCTGCTCCGCCACCGCCTCCCGAACCGCGACGTAGACCTTGCGGACCGGTTCCGGGCGGCCTACCGAACGCACCACCACCCCGGGGTGCACGACGTCGAGCGCGAACCTCGGCAGCAGCGCGATGCCCAGCCCGGCCGCGACGAAGCCCTGCGCCGAGTACCCGCCGTCGGTGCACAGCGCGATCTTCGGTTTGAAGCCCGCGCTGGCGAAGGCGTCGTCGAGGGATTCCCCGCACGGTCCCGTCGAGTTCATGACGGTGTCGACCCACTCCTCGTCCTGCAGCCGGGCGAGGTCGATGCGCTCCTCGCCGCACATCGGGTGTCCCTTCGGCAGGACGACGTGGTACGGCTCCCTGACCAGTTCGAGCACGCGCACGCCGCGCAACTCGGGGGCTTCGCGACCGACCACGATGACCGCGATGTCGGCCGCACCGGATGCGACCTCGCCGAGTCCTCCGTCGTCGTCCACCATCTTCAGGTCCAGCCGCACCTCCGGGCGTTCGGCGCGGAACTTGGCGACCGCGGGCGGGATCAGCGCCACGCTCGCGGTGTGGAAGAACCGGACCCGCAGCAGCCCGGTGCGTCCGGCGCGCAGGTCGGCCAGCTCGATCTCGGTGCGGCCCAGCAGCTCGGCGAGGTCCGCCGCGCGCTCGGCGAGCAAGGTCCCGGCGGGTGTGGGACGGACGCCGCGGCCCGCCTTCTCCAGCAGCGCGATGCCCGCCTCGCGTTCCAGGGTCGAAAGCTGCTGGCTGATCGCGGAAGGCGTGTACCCCAGGTTCGAAGCGGCGGCGCTGACCGAGCCGCTGGTGACCACCGCGCGCAGCACCTGCATCCGTCGTGCGTCGAGCATGGGAACCACGTTACAGCACTTCTGAATGGTTGGTTGAGTTTATTTCACTTGTCCTTACTGCTTGGTGGGCCGAAGCTTGAGGAGCAGATCGGTTCGGCCTGCACCGAAGCTTCCCGGCCATACAACGGACGGGTCCCCGGTACCGGACCGGTGGAGGCAACGCGGAGGGGCGATGAACAATCCAGCCAGCTACTACCGCCTCGCGGCGCTCGCGCTGCTGTGGGGCTCCAGCTTCCTGCTCATCAAGGTCGCGCTGGAGGCGCTGTCGCCGACCCAGGTCGCGCTGACGCGCATCGTGCTCGGGGCACTGGTGCTGGTCGCGCTGTGCGCGGTGCGCGGCATCCGGCTGCGCGGCAGCGCGGCGCTGTGGCGGCGGATCGCCACTGCCGGGCTGTTCGCCAGCGCGCTGCCGTGGGTGCTTTTCGGCGTCGGCGAGCAGACCGTCGCCTCGGGCCTCACCGGCGTCATCAACGCGACGACGCCGCTGTGGACCGCCTTGTTCGGCATGCTCCTCGCGCGTGAGACGCCGCCGAAGTCCCGGCTCGCCGGACTCGGGGTCGGCTTCGCGGGCGTCGTGCTGATCTTCGCGCCCTGGCAGGGCGGCGACCTGCTGACACCGGGCGTGCTGGCCTGCCTCGGCGCAGCGGCGTCCTACGGCGTCGGGTACGTCTACATCGGACGGAAGCTCACCGGGGAAAGCCTGCGGGAGCACGGACTTTCCCCGCTGGCGCTGGCGGCGATGCAGATGATCGCCGCAGCGGGTTTCGCGGCGATCGCGCTCCCGATCGACGGGTTGCGGCCTGTGCACCCGGAGCCGCTGGCCCTGCTGTCGCTCGCGGTGCTGGGCGTGCTCGGAACCGGCATCGCGTTCGCGATGAACTACCGGCTGATCGCCGACGAGGGCGCCACGACGGCTTCGAGCGTCGCGTACCTGATGCCCATCGTCTCGGTGCTGCTCGGCTGGCTGGTGCTCGACGAACAGCTCGGTGCGCGGGTGCTGACGGGCATGGCCCTGGTCCTGGCGGGCGTGCTGCTGCTCCGGCGCTCGAACCGGCCGACGACGGAGAAGCCGCGGATCGTGCGGGGCCTCCTGCGGGGCTCGAAGCTCTACGCCGAGCTGGCGACGAACCACCCGGGGAAGTGACCGCGGGCGTATCGGGCGGTGGTGGGGGCGGCTTGCCTGTGGCGGGATGCTGGCTCACTCGCGGGGGAGGCGGTCCCGGCGAGTCGGACACCCGACTCACCAAGCGCGTGTCAGAAGACCAACCCGACTCACCGAGGTGTGGCGGAACCAATTCATCCCGGTGTGTCGGGACACCGACACAGCCCTGACGAGGCGGTAGCCCCACGTACGGAAGGGGACGGGATACCGACTCACGGGAGGCGATGTTCGGTCTGGCGTGTCGGGCACCGCCACAATTGCCGGTGAGGCTGGGCGTACATTTCCGAGGGACCGCCCCGCTGCCGCGTGTGGTCGGGCATCGACACAGCCTCAGCGACTCGGACACCAACACAGCCTCAGCGACTCGGACACCAACACAGCCCCAGTGAGTCGGGCGCCCGACTCACTGGGCGCGCGTCGGAAGACCGACACACCGGAGCCGACATGCGGGCGCATGTTGCGTCGAGTCCAACAACCGACTCACCGTGCGCGTGTCCGCACCCAAGCGTGGCCCAACGCATTCGCCGACACCGCTACGACGTTCAGGCACACCGACCCCCAACGCGCCGCCCGCGCCGGGACGCCGGGCGCCGTCGCGAGCCCGCCACCACCGCCGTCGGCGTCAGACCAGGCGGCGGTCGGTGGCCCACCTGGACAGTTCGTAGCGGTTCGAGAGCTGGGTCTTGCGCAGGACGCTGGAGACGTGCGTCTCCACGGTCTTCACCGAGATGAACAGCTCCGAGGCGATCTCCTTGTAGGCGTAGCCGCGGGCGAGCAGCCGCAGGACGTCGCGTTCGCGCGGAGTGAGCAGGTCGAGCTCGGGGTCGCCTACCGGCGCCGAGTTCGGCCCCTCCGCGAACGCGTCGAGCACGAAGCCCGCGAGCCTCGGGGAGAACACCGGGTCGCCCGCCGCGACCCGGCAGACCGCGTCCGCCAGTTCCCGCCCGGAGATCGTCTTCGTGACGTAGCCGCGCGCACCGCCTCGGATCACCGCTATGACGTCCTCGGCCGCGTCGGACACCGACAGGGCCAGGAAGACCACGTCGGGCTGCTTGCCCCGCACCTGCCGCAGCACCTCGGCGCCGCCGCCGTCGGGCATGTGCACGTCGAGCAGCACGACCTCCGGCTGGTAGTGGCCGATGCCCGCGATCGCCTCCGCGACCGACCCCGCCTCGCCGACCACCTCCACCTGGTCGGCCGCGGTGGCGAGCTCGGCCCGGACACCGGTGCGGAACAGCGCGTGGTCGTCGACCAGGAACACCCGGACGGGACGGCTGTCGTTGGGTTCACTCACCGTTGGCTCTCCTTCTCACCACGCGTCGACCGCACACCGGCACACACCCGCGTCCACCGCATACCGCACACCTGCACACAACCACGCGCCCGCACACCAGCAGCGCACCGGCCGGCGCGCTCACTGGGCGCCCGCCCGCGGCATGTCCATCTGCACCTCGGTGCCCGCGCCGGGTGCCGTCCGCACCCTGACCCGACCACCGTTGCGCTCCATCCTCCCCCGGATCGAGTCCGCGAGGCCATGCCGGTCGCCGGCCACGCTGTCCGGGTCGAAACCGGTGCCGCGGTCCCGGACGTAGATCGACACCTGGTCGGGTTCGACCTCCGCGTAGACGCTGACCTCGGCGACCCCGGCGTGCTTGGCGGCGTTGACGATGGCCTCGCGGGCCGCCGCGAGCTGCGCGGCGTGCCGGTCGTCGACGTCGCAGTCGCCGACCACCACGTGCTGGACCTTGATCGCGAAGGCGTCCTCGACCTCGCCGCACGCCTTGGCGAGGGCCGCCGCGAGCGTCCGCGGCTCTGCCTCGGCCTGCGCGCCCTCGCCGGTGCCGGGCACGGTCCCGGGCGCGGAACCACCCGAAGTGCCGGACCCGACCGAGCCCGTGCCACCGGACCGGCCGTAGCCGTCCGGCCCGTAGAGCCAGTTGCGCAGCTCGCGCTCCTGCCCGCGGGCCAGCCGCCGCACCTCCCTCGAGGAGTCGGCCTGCTTCTGGATCAACGCGAGCGTCTGCAGCACCGAGTCGTGCAGGTGGGCGGCGATCTCGGCGCGCTCCTGCGAGCGGATGCGGCTCGCGCGCTCGGTGTTGAGGTCGCGGACCAGCCGCATCCACCACGGGATGGTCAGCACCGCGGACCCGATCAGCGTGGCCAGCACCGCGGTCAGTACGAACTGCAGGTCGCCCAGCGGGATCCTGCCCACCAGGAACGACACGATGCCCGCGATCACCAGCACCGCGCCCGCGACGATGCGGATCAGCGAACCGCGGCGCCCGCCGCCGAGCAGCGCCCCGGCGACCCCGGACCGCGCGCCCTCCCGCCAGCGCCTGCGCTGCGACTCGTCGGCCTCCCGCCAGATCACCGCGGCACCGACCAGCGCCACCGCGAACGGCGTCAGCAGCCACGTGGGCAGCGTCCCGAGCGCCGAGACCAGCGCGGTCAGGCCGATGCCGAGGATCAGCAGGCCGACGCCCTGCTGGCGCTCCCTGCCGGAGATGTCGGTGTCCCGGCCCGCGGCCTGCGGCACGAAGATCCAGAACATCCCGTAGGCCACGACGCCCGCGCCGCCGAAAGCCGCGGTCACGGCGAACACCGCGCGCACCCAGAGCACGGGGATGCCCAGGTGGTCGGCGATCCCCCCGCTGACGCCCGCGACGATCCGGCCGGTGCGCCGCCGCCACAACCTCTCGACCTCGGGCGGCGGTGCGGCGGGCACCGCACGCTGCCGGATGGCGACGTCCGGTCGGGTCTGCTGTTCCGCTGTGCGCATCTTCTCCCGCTTGCGCCTGGCACGGGCTCTCACAACAACGATGGTCACACGTGCGCGGGGGCGTGGACATCAGGGAACTTCCCGCGTCCCTCGGGGCGCCCTCAGGGGCGTCCCTGATTCCGGGCGCGCCACCACCGGGCGATAGTTGGAGCCATGAGTGGGACTGCTGGCTTGGGCCGGTCCTCGACCGCGAAGTTCGAGGAGACGCTCCGGGACTTCTGGGCGAACCGTCCGGTGCGCCCGCGCCGCGGCGGCAAGATCGCCGGGGTGTGCGAGGCGATCGGTCTGCGCTACGGCATCGATCCGGTGCTGGTGCGCATCGTGTTCGTGGTCGGCGCGTTCTACACCGGGGCCGGGCTGGTGCTCTACCTGCTCGGCTGGTTGCTTCTGCCCAAGGAGGACGACACCGGGGGCGCGAACGCCGGCAAGCGCTCCACCTCCGCCATCGTCGCGCTGGTGGTCATCATGCTGCTGATCCCGGCGATGATGTGGGCGATGCGGCTGGAGGGGCTGATCGGGCTGGTCATCGGCTTCGGCGCCGTCTACCTGCTGCACCGCAACTACCGCGAACGCGGGGTGACCGCCCCGTCGCGCGACGCCGCTGCGGCGGAGGGCAACACCTGGGTCTACCCCGGTGCGAGCGCGCCGCAGCAGCCCCTCAGCGAACTCGGCCAGGACGTGCGCACCCGCCCGGAGCCACCCGCCTGGGACCCGCTGGGCGCCGCACCGTTCGCCTGGGACCTGCCCGAACCGTCCGAGCCGCAGCCCGAACCGGCCCCGGCCCGGCCCAAACGGCGCTGGGTCACGCTGGTGACCCTCGGCATCGCGGCGTTCGCCGGCGCGATGTCGGTCACGGCCGCCAACCCGCTGTCCTTCACCTTCGCGCTCACGCTCGCCGTGCTTGGTGCGGGCATGATCATCGGAGCGTTCCTGCACGCGGGCCGCGGGCTCATCGCGTTCGCCATCCCGGTCGCCGCGCTCGCGGTGGTGATGGCGGCGATCCCGGTGGGCGGACCGTGGCGCGGTGTCGAGGACATGCAGCGGACGTTCGAGACGGTCGAGGAGGTCGGGCCGCACTACGCGACCTCGGTCGGCAACATCGAGCTGCACATGGACGACATGGCGATCACGACCGGGCAGAACCTGCGGACCAGCGCCGAGGTGGAGCTCGGGGCCATCACCGTGTACGTGCCGCGCAACGCCGACGTGACCGCCAAGTGCACGGCGGGGCAGGGCATCGCCACCTGCCTCGGCCAGGAGCGGACCGGGCAGAACGCCCGCATCGAGGGTTTCGACGCCGGTCCCGACGGTCCCGGCGGCGGCAACATCGACCTGGACCTGCGGGCGGGCGCGGGCAGCGTGGAGGTCATCCGTGACTGACGACATCACCCCCGAGACCACCGGAGCGGTCGCCAAACGGCAGACCCCGGACGGCATCACCCTCACCGCGGGCGTGCTCGCGGTGGCGCTCGCGGCGCACGTGCTCATCGGCGGCTCGGGCGCGACCCTGCTGTGGGTCATCGCGGTCGGCTCGGTCGGCATCGGACTGCTGATGCTGCTGGCCTCCCTGCGAGACCGGCGGAGGAAGTGAGCGGGGCCTAGACGGCACCAGCGCCCCAGGAGCACGCCTCCCGGGGCGAGTTGCCTCGGACCAGATCTCGCGCGCTCCACACTCGCTAAGTCATGGGACTTTCTTGATCAGACGCCCGGACTATCCGCCAGCTTTTGATCTCGGTCCGTCAATCGGTGTCGCTTTGTACTGTCAGGGCACAGGTACCGTGATGAACGGGCAGCACTCCCCTTCGCGCCTCGGTCGCTCTCTACACTCGTCGCAGCCGTCGAAGGGGGAGGTTGCGTGCTCAGGGCTGACGGGCGTCCGACGCTGGAAGACGTCGCCGCCAGAGCCGGGTTGTCCCGCGCCACCGTTTCCAGGGTCATCAACGACTCCCCGCGGGTGAGTCCGGAGGCGCGGGAGCTCGTGCGGGTCGCGGTGCAGGAGCTCGGCTACGTCCCCAACCGCGCCGCGCGCACGCTGGTGACGCGCCGGACCGACGCGGTCGCCCTGGTGCTCTCCGAGCCCGAGAACAAGTTCTTCGACGACCCGTTCTTCGCCTCGACCGTCCGGACCGTCTCCCAGCACCTGTCGGCCGCCGACACGCAGATGGTGCTGCTGCTGGTGCACCGGGAGGACGACCACGAGCGGATCGCCCGGTACCTCTCCGGCGGCCACGTCGACGGCGCGCTGGTGCTGGCGCCGCACCTCGACGACCCGTTGCCGGAGGCGGTGCGGGACCTGCCGCTGCCGATCGTGTTCGGCGGGCGTGTGGGGATACCCGAGACCGGGCTGCACCTGGTCGACCACGACAACGTCGGAGGCGGCAGGCTCGCCACCGAGCACCTCGTCGGGCTCGGACGGCGGACCGTCGTGACGGTGGCCGGACCGGTCGACGAGTACGCGGGCATCGAACGGCTCGACGGCTGGCGCCAGGCGACCGGACTCGACGACCAGAAAGCGGCGAACCGCAGCGAGCGCGCCGACTTCACCGAGGACGGCGGCGAGCGCGCCATGACCGCCCTGCTGCAACGCGTGCCCGAGCTCGACGCGGTGTTCGCGGCCAACGACCTGATGGCGGCGGGCGCGCTGCGCGCCCTGCACGCGGCGGGCCGCCGCGTACCGCAGGACGTCGCGGTCGTCGGCTTCGACGACCAGCCCGCGGTCGCCCCGCGGACCGACCCGCCCCTGACGACCATCCGGCAGGACCCCTCGCTGCGCACCGAGCACATGGTGGACCGCATGGCCCGCCTGATCGCGGGCGAACCGGTGCCGACCGGACGCACCGTGCTGCCGGTGGAGCTGGTCCGGCGCGAGTCCGCGTAGCGACGCGGGCGGAAGCGGCGGCCCCGGTAACTCACTGTCCCCTGTGGACACCGCGACCCGTGTGCTCGTATCGGTGCTGGTACAGATCGAAGAACGCCGTCTTCGCCCGGGTGTAGGCGTCGTAGTCGGCGTCGTGGGCGTGAGTTTCGGCGGCCTCCAGCTTCATCGCCTCGTAGGCGCTGCGGCCCGCGGGGTCGGCGCGCAGCCAGTTCCGGAAGGCCACCGTGTACGACCACCACGGGCTGCCGAGCAGGCGCACGTGCAGGATCGAGGGCCGTACCGGGTCGCCGCGCGAGTACAGCCGCTTGCGGTAGGCGTCGGCCGGGGCCCGGCCGGGGTCCCTGATCTGGTCGCGGTGGACGCCCGGCGAGTCCGGACGGGCGCCCCGCTCCGGCAGGTAGCCGATCGCGGCCAGGACCTCGTCCGTCGCCGAACCTTCCTCGGGCAGCGCGGAGACCCCGATCTGCAGGTCGACGAAACGCTTGGCGCGCAGTCCGGGCACCGAGGTCGACCCATGTGGTCGTAGGTCCAGCTGCCGTCGTCGAGACCCGCTTGGCGCAGGGCCTCGCGCAGGCGCGTCAGCAGCCGCCGCGCGGTGACGGGCAGGTCGGGGTCGTGCTCGTGCAGGACGGCGGGCCCCGGCCGGAGTCGTTCGATCCCGGCCGCGTGCCGCGCGAAGGGCATCAGCCGCTCGCACCACAACCGCTCCACCTGCTCGCGGACGGCCGCGTCGGGGTGCAGCACCACGTCGGCCGCGGTTTCGTCCGCGTCCGCGCCCCGGGTGTCGACGACCACGGCCGCCGCGCCTGGACGTTCCAGGACCGCGACGTCGAGCAGTCCCACGACGTCGTGCTCGCGCAACCGCTCGGCCACCTCGTCCGAGCACAACCCGGCCACCACCTCGACCCGCAACGCCGCCACGCGCTCACCCCTACCGCATCCTTCGACCTTCCACCGGTACAGATGCCCACCCGCCCCCCGGGGTTGCACGCCCGGCCGCGGGCGAGCGGGCCCGTACGAGCGGCGGTGCGGCCGGATGACGCAATTCCGGTGCGCCTTGATCGATACGGAACTTCACACGCTGATCGACATCCACAAGCCTGGGAGCGCTCTCACGTCAGGGCCATCGCACACGGCGACAACGGCCCACGACCACCGAGGAGGTACTCATGACGGCAAGGCGCCTGATCGTCTCCGGGGCCGCGCTGGCGATGCTGCCGCTGTTCCCGTTCCCCGGCCCGCCGGACGCGGCCGCGTCGGGCCCGGCTCCGGCGCGGGAGGTCTTCTTCGACGACTTCTCCGGTTCCGAGGTCGACCGCGGGAAGTGGAGGATCGAGGTCACCGGCGAGAACTTCGGGACGGTCAACTCCGAGCAGCAGTCCTACGTCGACTCCCCCGAGACGATGTACATCGACCACGACGACGCGGGCACCGGCGCATCCAACGGCGCGCTCGCGCTGCACCCCCGCTTCAAGCCCGGCACCCAGGCCCCCGACGGCCAGACCTACGACTTCGTCTCCGGCAGGCTGAGCACCCAGGACAAGTTCGAGTTCACCTACGGCAGCTACGCCGCCCGGCTCAAGCTCCCCGAGGGCGCGACCGGCTCCGGCCTGTGGCCGGCGTGGTGGTCGCTGGGCGCCGACATCGACAACGGCAAGCCGTGGCCGCAGTGCGGCGAGGTCGACGTGATGGAGAACGTCGGCGAGCCCTGGACGAACGTCTCGCTGCACGGGCCGGAGTACAACGGCGACACCCCGATCCACCAGCGCCAGCACTTCGAGGGCATGGACCCCGCCGACTGGCACGTCTACCGCGTCGACTGGAACGCCGAGGGCTTCACCTTCTTCGTCGACGACCGCGAGATCTACCGCATCACCAAGCAGCAGATGCAGCAGAACGGCTGGAGCTGGGTGTTCGACGACCCGCAGTTCATGATCCTGAACTTCGCGCTGGGCGGCACCTATCCCAGCGCTGTCAACGGCGTGACCGAGCCCTACCTGGGCATCCCGCAGGAGACCGTCGACAAGGTCGCCGCGGGCGGGGTCCGTTACCTGGTCGACTGGGTCCGCGTCGAGCAGCAGTAGTCGGACCTCGGGGTGCGGGAGCCGTGGCCCGCACCCCCGCGGGTCACTCCCACTCGATGGTGCCCGGCGGCTTGGACGTGACGTCCAGCGTGACCCGGTTGACCTCGGAGACCTCGTTGGTGATCCGGGTGGAGATGCGTTCCAGCACGTCGTAGGGCAGCCGGGTCCAGTCGGCGGTCATCGCGTCCTCGCTGGAGACCGGGCGCAGCACGACCGGGTGGCCGTAGGTGCGGCCGTCGCCCTGGACGCCGACCGAGCGGACGTCGGCCAGCAGCACCACCGGGCACTGCCAGATGTCGCGGTCGAGGCCGGCGGCGGTCAGCTCCTCGCGCGCGATGGCGTCGGCGGCGCGCAGCGTCTCCAACCGGTCGGCGGTCACCTCGCCGATGATCCGGATGCCCAGGCCGGGGCCGGGGAAGGGCTGGCGGTGCACGATCGTCTCGGGCAGGCCCAGCTCCAGGCCGACCCGGCGGACCTCGTCCTTGAACAGCGCGCGCAGCGGCTCGACCAGGTCGAACTGCAGGTCCTCAGGCAGCCCGCCGACGTTGTGGTGGCTCTTGATGTTGGCCGCGCCGGAGCCGCCGCCGGACTCGACCACGTCCGGGTAGAGCGTGCCCTGCACCAGGAAGTCGATCTGCTCGCCCTCGGCACCGGCCTCGGCCTGCAGGTCGCGCGCGGCCTGCTCGAAGACCCGGATGAACTCCCGGCCGATGATCTTGCGCTTCTCCTCCGGGTCGGTCACCCCGGCCAGCGCGGCGAGGAACCGGTCGCGCGCGTCGATGGTGACCAGCCGGACGCCGGTGGCGGCGACGAAGTCGCGCTCGACCTGGGCGCGCTCACCGGCGCGCAGCAGGCCGTGGTCGACGAAGACGCAGGTGAGCTGGTCGCCGACCGCGCGCTGCACCAGCGCCGCGGCGACCGCGGAGTCCACGCCGCCGGACAGCCCGCAGATCGCGCGCTTGTCGCCGACCTGCTCGCGGATGGCGGCCACCGTGTCGTCCACGATGGAGGAGGTGGTCCATGCCGGGCGGATGCCTGCGATCTCGTGCAGGAAGCGGCGCAGCACCTCCTGGCCGTGCGGGGAGTGCGCGACCTCCGGGTGGTACTGCACGCCGGCGAGCCCGCGCTCGACGTTCTCGAACGCCGCGACCGGGGTGTCCTTGCTCCCCGCGGTGACGGTGAAGCCCTCCGGGGCCTTGCTCACCGAGTCGCCGTGGCTCATCCACACCGGGTGGTGGCCGGGCAGGTCCTCGTGCAGCGTGCCGCCGTCGCCGGTGACCGCCAGCTCGGTGCGCCCGTACTCGCGGGTGCCGGTGTGCTCGACCGTGCCGCCGAGCGCGGCGGTCATGGCCTGGAAGCCGTAGCAGATGCCGAACACCGGCACGCCCGCGTCGAACAGTGCCGGGTCGATCTGGGGCGCGTCCTCGGCGTAGACGCTGGCCGGGCCGCCGGAGAGCACGATGGCGGCCGGGTCGCGGCGCACGATCTCCTCGACGGGCGTGTCGTGCGGGACCACCTCGGAATAGATCTGGGTTTCCCGCACCCGGCGCGCGATGAGCTGCGCGTACTGGGCGCCGTAGTCGACGACGAGGACGGGGCCCCGCCCCTTGCTGCTAGCGGTACCGGACACGTCGTCGAAACCTCCTGCCGAAAGCTTTGGCCTCATTGTCCCAGGTAACCGAGGCCACAGCGGCACCGGCCCCGCGGCATCGACGCCGGTCTCAGATCGGGACCGTCCGAGGTTCCGCCGCCGGAACCGACACGCAGGGTGAGTTCGAAGACAGGCGCTCAGGCTCCCAGGTAGGCCAGCACGGCGAGCACCCTGCGGTGGCCCGAGTCGCCCACCGGCAGGTCGAGCTTGGCGAAGATGTTGCCGACGTGCTCGAGCACCGCCCGCTCGGTCACCACCAGGCGTTCCGCGATCTCCTGGTTGGCGTGTCCGGCGGCCATCAGCGACAGGACCTCGCGTTCCCTGGGGGTCAGCGCGGAGATCGGATCGTGCCTGCGGGTGAGCAGCTGGGCCACGACCTCGGGGTCCATCCCGGTGCCGCCGGCGGCGATGCGGCGCAGGGCGTCGACGAACTCGTCGACGCGGGACACGCGGTCCTTGAGCAGGTAGCCCACGCCGCCGCGGCCGTCGGCGAGCAACTCGCGGGCGTAGGTCTCCTCGACGTACTGGGAGAACACCAGCACCCGGCAGCGCGGGCCGCAGCGCGCGGGCCCGCAGCGCCGCCCGCACACCCTCGTCGCGGAACGTCGGCGGCAGCCGCACGTCGACCACCGCGGCGTCGGGCGGATCGGCGGTGACGGCGGCGAGGAACGACTCCGCGTCGTCGGTCACCGCCGCCACCTCGATGTCCGCGGTGCCCAGCAGCAGCTTGAGCCCTTCGGCGAGGATCACGTTGTCCTCGACGATCACGACCCGCACGGCAGGCTCACCCGGATCGTGGTCGTCCCGTCGTCCGGGCTGTCCAGGCTGGTGGTGCCGTCCAGCGCGGCGACCCGGTGCCGGATGCCCGCGATCCCCGAGCCCCTGTTCTCGTCGGCACCGCCCACGCCGTCGTCACCGACCTCGACGAACAGGTCCTCTCCTACGCGGGTGAGCGTGGCGTAGGCGCGGGTGGCCGCGGCGTGCTTGGTGACGTTGCTCAGCGCCTCGGCGACGACGAAGTAGGCGGCGGCCTCGACGGCGGCGGGCACGTCGCCGAGCCCTTCGGCGCTGACCGCCGTCGGCACCGCGCAGCGGCTGCCGAGCGCCGACACCGCGCCGGAAAGGCCGCGGTCGGCCAGGATCGGCGGGTAGATCGTGCGCACGACGTCGCGCAGCCCCGTCATCGCCTCCTCGGCGCCGTCCCTGGCCTCGCGCAGGAGCCGGGCCGTGGTCTCCGGGTCGTCGCGGACGGCCTTCTCGGCCACGCCCAGCCGCATCGCCAGCGCTACGAGCTGGGCCTGCGCCCCGTCGTGCAGGTCGCGCTCGATGCGGCGCAGCTCGGCGCCGTGGGCCTCCACCGCACCCGCCCGGGTCTGCGCCAGCTCGTCCACCCGCGCGGCCAGCCGTTCCTCGGTCGCGCTGCGCCGCGAAGGCGAGAGCAGTGCGAGCGTCGCGCGCGCCTGCACCCGCGCCAGCGCGGGGACGCCCCACAGCAGCAGGACGAGCGCGATGACCAGTTGCGCGGTGCCGGTCACCAGGACGACCGGCCAGGACGTCGACCGGACGCCCAGCAGGCTCACGCCACCGGGGATCAGCGGCCAGATCAGCATCGACACCACCGTGACCGGAGCCGCCACCAGCCCGGCGAAGGCCAGCAGTGCCGAGACGGTGCCGGTGACGCCGTGGACCGGCAGCCACAGCAGCTGCCGCCAAGTCGAGGGCGCGCGGACCACGGCGGCGAACCCCGACGGCGCCGGGCTGGTCGCCACCGGCACCCCGAGGAAGCGGCCCGCGCGCTGCCGCTCCCACTGCGTCCAGCGGTGGATCGCCTCCGTTCCCACCGGCAGCAGGAAGAACCCGATGCCCAGCGCGACGCTGACGCCCGCGAACAGCACCAGCGGGATCGCCAGCAGCGCGGTGAGCCCCGAAAGCAGGCCGGGCAGCAGGAAGTTCCCGTCGGCCAGCGCGCGGCGCGGAACCGGAAACCCTCGGCGCAAGTCGGTAGCCATCGCCCCACTCTTCGTCCAGCGCCTCCGCGGTCGAAGGCTTCGATCGGCAGTCTGCCGAGCCGGGAGCGCCTCGGCAGTGGAGTGCACGACACCTTCGGCAGGGGTGGTCGCCACCTGATGCGCGGCCGGTTCTCCGCCATAGCGTCGGCCACATGATCCCAGTGATTGATCCCGCGCAGGGGCGGACTGGTGTTCACCGGCGCCCGGTGCTCGCCTTCACCGCGCTCGCGTATTCCGGCATGTGGCTGTCGATGTCGCCGTTGTGGCTGGCCGGGTTCCGGCGCACCGGCGCCGAGGCGATGGGCGCGCTGGAGCAGGTCTGCGTCTCGGCGGCGATGCTGACCCCCGCGTTGGCGGCCGTGCTCGTGCTGCGCCGCACCGAGCCGGCGGGAAAGCTGCGGGCCGCGGTGGCACTGACCTGGCCGAAGGGCACCACGGGGCATTGCCTGCCGGCGCTGTGCGCACCGCTCGCGCTGACGCTGGTCTCGCTCGTGGTCGGCGCCGCGGCGGGCACCTACCACGTCGACCTCGCCGACATGTCGGGCTTCCGCAGCCGCTTCGCGCCGGAACCCCTGGGAGAGCGCGGAATTCCGTGGGAGGCGCTCGGGCGGTGGCTGGGCGGGCTGCTCCTGCAGATGGCGGTTTCGCTACCGCTGTTCTTCGGCGAGGAGCTGGGCTGGCAGGGCTATCTGCTGCCGAGGCTGGCTCCGCGCGGTCCGGTGTTCGCCTTGGCCGGCACGGGGGTGGTTTTCGCGCTCTGGCACCTGTCGACGCTGCTGCTCGGCGGCCAGTACCCCGGTGCCCCGTGGGCGGTGTCGATCGGGGCGTTCCTGGTGTCGTGCGTGCTGATCGTGCCGGTGTTCACCTGGTTGCGGACGCGGTCGGCGTCAGTCGTCCCGGCGGTCGTCGCCCACACCTGCGCCAGCACCGCGGCGGTCCAGCTCCCGTGGGTCTTCGCCGACGCCGACCAGCCGCCGCACCCGCTTCGAACCGGACTGGTGGCCTGGCCTGGCTGGGTCGCCATCTGCGGTCTGCTCGCGGTCCTGTGGTGGCGGAGAGCGCGCTGACGGCTACGCCGGAGGCGTCCGCAGGGCGGCCGGGGCATCGGCCGGGACGGCGGGGGACTTCGGCGCGACCCGCTCGACCCGCCGGTATCCCTCCTCCTGCGCGGGACGCGGGTCCGGCTCGCCCTTGTTCGGCCACAGCGAGAAGGCGCGCTCCGCCTGCGCGGTGATCGTCAGCGACGGGTTCACGCCGAGGTTCGCCGAGATCGCCGAACCGTCCACGATGGACATCGTCGGGTAGCCGAAAGCACGGTGGTAGGGGTCGACGACGCCGTGCTCGGCGTCCTGGCCGATGGGGCAGCCGCCGATGAAGTGCGCCGTCATCGGCATGTCCAGCAGTTCGCCCCACGTGCCGCCCGCGATGCCGCCGAGCTTCTCGGCGACCCGGTTGTTGGCCTCCTCGCCCGCCGGGATGCAGGTCGGGTTCGGAGCGCCGTGGCCCTGCTGGGAGGTCAGCCGCCTGCGGCCGAAGATCCCCTTGCGCAGCTTCGTGGTCAGCGAGTTGTCGAGGCTCTGCATGACCAGCAGGATCACCGTGCGCTCGCTCCAGTTCTTCACCCACAGCAGCCGCAGCGAGAAGAGCGGGTGCTTGCCGAAGAAGCGCAGCCACTGCTTCCAGCGCGGCACCGGCGAACCGCCCGACGTCGGCAGGGTCTGCAGCATGCCCATGGCGTTGCTGCCCTTGCCGTAGCGCACCGGCTCGATGTGGGTGTCCTCGTCGGGGTGGAACGACGAGGTGATCGCCACCCCGGTCGAGAAGTCCTTGCCCGGCAGCACCCTCGAGGTCTGCGCCCCGATGATCGCCTCGGAGTTGGTGCGGGTGAGCACGCCGAGCCGCTCCGACATGCGCGGCAGGTCACCGCGCTCGCGCGCCCGGTGCAGCAGGTTCTGGGTGCCCCAGGTCCCGGCGGCGACCACGACCTGGTCGGCGGTGAACACCTTCGCGTCGCGGTCGAACCTCGCCCCGGTGCGCCGCGTGCCGATGCGCCAGCGGCCGTCGGCGCCCTGCGCCAGCCGGTGCACGGTGGTCAGCGGCCACACCTCGGCGCCGCCGGCCTCCGCCAGGTGCAGGTAGTTCTTCACCAGGGTGTTCTTGGCCCCCACGCGGCAGCCGGTCATGCAGGAGCCGCACTCGGTGCAGCCGGTGCGCGAGGGCCCGGCTCCGCCGAAGTACGGGTCGGCGACCTGCTCCCCCGGTTTGCCGAAGTACACCCCGACCGGAGTGGGGTGGTAGCTCTCGCCCACGCCCATCTCCTCGGCCACCTCCCTGATCACCACGTCCGAGGGAGTGGTGGTGGGGTTGGTGACCACGCCCAGCATCCGGCTCGCCTGGTCGTAGTGCGGGGCGAGCTCGTCCTCCCAGTCGGTGATGTGCGCCCACTGGGAGTCCGAGTAGAACGGCTTCAGCGGCCGGTAGAGCGTGTTCGCGTAGACCAGCGAGCCGCCGCCGACGCCGGAGCCGGCGAGGATGAGCACGTCACGCAGCAGGTGGATCCGCTGGATGCCGTAGCAGCCGACCTGCGGGGCCCAGAGGAAGTTGCGCAGGTCCCACGAGGTCTTCGCGAACTCCTCGTCGGCGAACCTGCGGCCGGCTTCGAGGACCGCGACGCGGTAGCCCTTCTCGGTGAGCCGCAGGGCGGCCACGCTGCCGCCGAACCCCGACCCGATCACCACGACGTCGTAGTCGTGCGCCCCGTCACGTGAAGACATGAGCGACAGAGTAAACATAATTACTGGCGAGTAGATAGACCTGAAGGGTGAAAGCTACCGCGAGTAGGGAGTCGGTTCCGGCGATGTAGGTCCCGGCCCGCTCGGCCCTGGCGTCCGGTCATGGCCGATCCGCCCCTTCCGCATCGGCATCCCCGAAGCCGACCTCGACGACCTGCGCTCGGCTGGCCACGACCGAGCGGGCCGACGAGTTGCCCGGCGCTGGGTGGGACCACGACGTGCCGCTGGACTACGTCCGCGACCTCGCCCGTGCACTGGCGCGAAGCCTGCGACTGGCGGGCACACGAGGCGCGGCTGAACGGGTCCCGAAGTTCACCACCTCATCGACGGCCAGGACGTGCACTTCCTGCACGTCCGCTCACCGCACCCCGGGCGCGCGGCCGCTGCTGGTCACCCACGGGTGGCCGGGCACAGTCGCCGGCTTCGCGGGCATCGTCGAGCCGCTCACCGACCCGCCCGGCGGCGCGACGCCTTCGACGTGGTCATCCTTCGGTGCCGGGCTTCGGCTTCTCCGGCCCCACGACCAGCACCTGCTTGAACCCGCGACTCCCCCACCGCGTAGCTCGCGCGGAACGCCGAGCTGCTGGAGTGGTTCGACGCCGACGCCCTCGGCGAGAACCGGCGGCATCCAGCGGTGCGCCGAGCGGGAGAACAACGCCGTGCACCGGTCGGAGTTCGACCGCGGCGGCTACTTCGGGGCCCTGCGAGTCTGCTCGTCGACGACGTCCGCGCGTTCTTCCGGTCGCTGCGCCGAGCGCGGGTGCGGGAACCGGCTAGCGTGTGGCGGACGACGGCAGAGGAGGTCACCGCCTTGACCGACGACAGCGCTCGCGGCGGCGACGGTGCCGAGGGCATCGCCGAGTTCGCCTTCGAACTCGGGGTCCTGAAGCGGATGCGGCGCGCGGGCTGGTGGCACGTCGGCGTCCGGGACCCGGAGTCGGTCGCCGAGCACAGCCTCCGGGTGTCGCAGCTCGCCGGGCTCATCGCCGCGCAGGAAGGCGCCGATCCCGCTCGCGCGGCCTTCCTGGCGCTGTGGCACGACAGCCAGGAGACGCGGACCGGGGACATCCCGCACACCGCGCGGCCCTACCTCGGGGCCGGTCCGTCCAACGAGGCGATCACCGCGGACCAGGTGGCGCGGATGCCGGACCCCGCGGCGCGGACCGTCCGGGAGGCGGTCGCCGAGTACGAGGCTCAGGAGAGCGCCGAGGCGCGGTGCGCCAAGGACGCCGACCGGCTGGAATGCCTGGTCCAGGCGGTCGAGTACCGCTCGGCGGGCTATCAGGGCGTGCAGGCGTGGATCGACTCGTCGCGGCGGGCGCTGGTCACCGGTACCGCCCGGCGGATCGCCGACGCCGCGCTCGACACGTCCCCGCTGGCCTGGCGCGACAACTGACGCTGGCCGTCACCGAAAGTTCGCTGCGCGACACCTGACGCGCCCGGTCGCTGGGCGACCGCCGGCGCCACCGCTCGGTAGCCGCCCCGCCGCTGACGGCTCACGCGGCAGGTCGCCGCAAGCCGCTGACACGATCGCCCGCCGCTGACCGCCGACCCGGTGCGTGGCCACCGACGGTGCCCGTGGCCGCGCGGCCGCGGGCACCACCGGCCTCAGCGGCGGAGCATCAGGCCGACCTTCTGGAACTCCTTCAGCTCCCGGTAGCCGGTCTTGGCCATCGCGCGGCGCAGGCCGCCGAAGAGGTTGAGCACGCCCAGCGGGTCGCTGCTGGGACCGAACAGCACGGTCTCCAGATCGGCGCCGGCACCGTCGAACGCGGTGATCTCGCTGCGCGGCAGGCTCGGGTGGGCCGCGGCCGCGGTCCAGTAGTAGCCCTGCGCCGGGGACTCCGACGCCTCCGCCAGCGCCTCGCCGAGCATGACCGCGTCGGCCCCGCACGCGATCGCCTTGGCGATGTCACCGGAGAAATTCAGCGCACCGTCGGCCAGCACGTGCACGTAGCGGCCGCCGGTCTCGTCGAGGTAGTCGCGGCGCGCGGCGGCGGCGTCGGCGATCGCGGTCGCCATCGGCACACCGATGCCGAGCACCTGGGTCGTGGTCGCCGACCGGGACTCGCCGAAGCCGACGATCACGCCGGCCGCGCCGGTGCGCATCAGGTGCATCGCGGTGCGGTAGTCGCCGACACCGCCGGCGATCACCGGGACGTCCAGCTCGGCGATGAAGCGCTTGAGGTTCAGCGGCTCGCCGTCGCGGGCGACGTGCTCGGCCGAGACGATGGTGCCCTGCACCATCAGCACCTCGACACCGGCGGCCAGCAGGTGCGGGGTCAGCTCCTCGGCATGCTGCGGGCTGACTCGCGCCGCCACCGTGACCCCGGAGTCCTTGACCTGCTTGATCGCCAGCGCCAGCAGGTCGGGCCGGATCGGCGCGGCGTGCAGCTTCTGCAGCAGCTTCTGCGCGACCGCCGGGTCGGGCTCCTCCTCGGCGGCGCGCACCACCTCGGCCAGGCGCTCTTCGACGTTCTCGTGCCGCGCCCACAGGCCCTCGGCGTTGAGCACGCCCAGCCCGCCCAGCTCACCGACGCGGACCGCGGTCGCGGGCGAGACGATCGCGTCGGTCGGGTGCGTGACCAGCGGGATGTCGAAGCGGTAGGCGTCGATCTGCCAGGCCAGCGAGACGTCCTTGGACGAGCGGGTACGCCGTGACGGCACGATCTCCACGTCGTCGAGGTCGTAGCCGCGCATGGCCGTACGGCCCATGCCGATCTCCACCAGATCCCGCACGTCAGTCCCTTCCTCGCGGCACCGCTGTCCAACGAGACATTGTCTCTACGGCATCCGTGTGACGTGCATCCGGGGCACCCGGTAGCACCCGGTGCACGCTCGGCCACCAGCAGCGGCCGAGCCCGACCGGTGGCGCGGCCCGTGCCGGGCCGCGCCACCGGCGCTCAGCGGGTCGTGTAGTTCGGCGCCTCGACGGTCATCGTGATGTCGTGTGGGTGGCTCTCCTTGAGCCCCGCCGCGGTGATCCGGACCAGGTTGGCGTTCTGCAGCTCCGGGATCGTGGTGGCACCGGTGTAGCCCATGCCCGAGCGCAGACCGCCGACGAGCTGCGCGACGACCTGGGCCAGCGGCCCGCGGAACGGCACCCGGCCCTCGATGCCCTCCGGGACCAGCTTGTCCTCGGAGAGCACGTCGTCCTGGAAGTAGCGGTCCTTGGAGTAGGACCGGCCCTGGCCGCGCGACTGCATCGCGCCCAGCGAGCCCATGCCCCGGTACACCTTGAACTGCTTGCCGTTGACCAGCACCAGGTCGCCCGGCGACTCCGCGGTGCCCGCCAGCAGGCTGCCCAGCATGACGCTGCTCGCCCCGGCCGCGATCGCCTTCGGGATGTCACCGGAGTACTGGATGCCGCCGTCGCCGATCAGTGGCACGCCCGCAGGGCGGCACGCCTGGTCGGCCTCGTAGATCGCGCTGATCTGCGGCACGCCGACGCCCGCCACGACGCGGGTGGTGCAGATCGAGCCGGGCCCGACACCGACCTTGACCGCGTCGGCGCCCGCGTCCACCAGCGCCTGGGCGCCCGCGCGGGTCGCGACGTTGCCGCCGATGACGTCGACGGAGTTGCCGAGCTCCTTCTTCAGGGTGGCCACCGTGTCCACCACGGCGCGGGAGTGGCCGTGCGCGGTGTCCACCACGAGCACGTCGACCCCGGCGTCGACCAGCGCCATCGCGCGCTCGTGCGAGTCGGCGCCCACCCCGACCGCGGCGCCGCACAGCAGGCGGCCGTCCGGGTCCTTGGTGGCCTCGGGGTACTGCTCGGTCTTGACGAAGTCCTTGACCGTGATCAGGCCGCGCAGCTTGCCCGCGTTGTCCACGATCGGCAGCTTCTCGACCTTGTGCCTGCGCAGCAGCCCGAGCGCGGCCTCGGCCGTGACCCCGACCTGCGCGGTCACCAGCGGCGCGGAGGTCATGATCTCCCGCACCTTCCTGGTGTGGTCGACCTCGAAGCGCATGTCTCGGTTGGTGATGATCCCGACCAGCGTGCCGTCGGGATCGGTCACCGGGACGCCGGAGATGCGGAACCGCGCGCACAGCGCGTCGACGTCGGAGAGCGTGTCCTCCGGCGAGCAGGTCACCGGGTCGGTGACCATGCCGGCCTCGGAGCGCTTGACCACCTCGACCTGGGCGGCCTGCTCCTCGACCGAGAGGTTGCGCTGCAGGATGCCGACGCCGCCCTGGCGGGCCATCGCGATCGCCATCCTGGCCTCGGTGACGGTGTCCATCGCCGCGGACAGCAGCGGGACGCGCAGCCTGATGTTGCGCGAGAGCTGGGTGCCGGTGTCGACGCCGCTGGGGATGACGTCGGACTCGTCGGGCAGCAGCAGCACGTCGTCGAAGGTCAACCCGAGGCTCGCGAACTTCGAGGGAAAGCCGGGTGCGGTGAGTTCGCTGGTCATGGCGGGGGCGTGCCTTCCTTCAAACTACGGTCCACAACCGAAGGGTGCGGGCGGTCTTGGGTGGCGCCGGGTCGTCGCCATACGTTGCAACACTGACTCGGCGAGGGGGATTCCAACATGATAGAGACCGCTGGTCAGTGCCCGAATGCCCCGTCCGCGGGCGGCCACCGGACGCGGCCGCCGAGGTCCGCACCGACCGATGCCGCGGGGCAGCCCAGCCGACGCCGAACGTCGCGGGACTGGACACAGCCGGTACCGTGCGGGCCGTGCCGCACGATCCGTTGCCCCCAGACCCGTTCGCGGGTGACCCGGACGACCCGAGCATGACGCTCGGCGATCACGATCCCGAGTTCGGCCCGCCGCTCGGCGACGAGGAGCAGGCCGAGCTGCTCGCGGACCTGACCGATCTGTCGGTTTACCAGGCGCTGCTGGAGCCCAGAGGCGTCCGGGGCATCGTCGTGGACTGCACCGACTGCGGTGAATCTCACTACCACGACTGGGAGCTCCTGCGCGCCAGCCTGGAGCAGCTGCTCAACGACGGCCGGATGCGTCCGCACGAGCCCGCCTTCGACCCCAACCCCGAGCAGTACGTGACCTGGGAGTACTGCCGCGGCTTCGCCGACGGCGTGACCGAGGCGGAGAACGAGAACAGCCACTGACCTGGCGGCCGACCGTCGGGCCTCGGCACTCGTGGCCAACCGTCGGGCCTCGGCACTCGCGTCCGACTGGCTGGCCCGGCACTCGCGGCCGACCGGCGGGCCCCCGGCGCCTCGCAGGGCGAGCGGGGCCACGTTCCTCTCCATCCCGATCACCGGGCTCGCCCGGGCGCGAAGAACCTCACCCACGCGCAGCGGCGGACCGTCCGATGCGCCCGCGAGACCCACCCGCTGAAAGAAGAAGGGCCCCGCCTGCGGCAGGGCCCTCTCCTCGGTTCGATCAGTTGGACGGGAACAGTCCCGAGCCCCACGACGGGCCGGTGTTGCTCGACGGGTGGTCGGTGCTGCCACTGCCGCTGGTCTCGCTCGGCCGCGACGAAGTCTCCGTCGGCTGCGTCGACGTGCTCGGCGTCGTCGACGGCGTGGAGGTCGGCGGCGTGGGCGGCGGTGGCGGCGGGAGCGATCCGCTCGGCGGCGGGAGCGACGACGACGAGGACTGCTCTGTCGAGCTCGACGGCATGTCGGGGTACCAGGTGCCGTCCTCGCCCATCCGCGCGGTCAGCGAAGCGTGCGCGGCCTGCAGGTCCTCCAGACCGTGCTCGGCGTCGACGTCCTGCATCATGTCGTGCGCCCGGTCCAGCGCGGCCTCCGCGCCGTTGCGGTCGCCGAGGTCCAGCGCACCTTCGGCGCGGTGCAGGTCGTCCTTGGCCGACGACGCGGCCTGCGCCATCCGGGCGTGGTCGGTGTAGAGCACCTGCGCCACACCCCACAGCGCGTCGCCGGGCATGGCGTCGCGCGCGGCCAGGCCGACACCGGTGAAGGTGATCATCAGCACCGCGGCCGCGGAGGCCACCGGCACCAGGTGCCTGCGCTTGAGCCTGCGCCGGGGCCGCCGGGCCTCGGCGATCGTGGCGACCGCCGTGTCGACGTCGACGAGCTCGCCGATAGGCGCGGCGTCGATGTCCTGGCGCCACGCGACCAGCAGCGCGTCCAGCGTGGGATCACCGCCGGCGGCCGGGACGTCGGGGTTGGTGCCGCCGAGCATGTCCAGCAGCGCGTCGTCCGCTTGCAGCTCGGACAGGTCGACCCGCTCGCCCTCTTCGCCCTCGTCCAGCGCGACCAGTTCGTCGGCGTCGGCGTCGGGACGCGGCCGGAAGGCGATCACCTCGGCGGTCCGGTCGAATCGCTCCGTGGCGGCCGTTCCACCGGAAGTCTCGTCGGCGCCGGATTCCGCCCGCTGCGCGGATTCCTGGTCACCGTCCCGCACCGACGCGTCGGCGCGCTGCTCGCCGTCGGCACCGCCCGCCGCGGAAATCTGCTCCTGGGGAACGGAAATCCGCTCGTCGGCGCCGGAAGACCGCTCCTGCGACCGCGTGTCGTGCGAGCCGGCCGCACCGATGGCATGCTCGGTGGTACCGCCGGACTCCACGGCGTCGCGCGGTCCGCAGACGTGCAGGCCGGCCGCGTCTTCCCGACCGGAGGCCGTGTTGCGGGTGCCAGTGGTCCCAGACTCAGCGGAGTCGGAAACTCGGTGGTTTTCGTTCAGTTCAGTCCCATCGCCGGCGTCGGCGGAGCCGGGAAGTGCCTCCCGGTCGTCCTCGACGCGCGAACGGTCGTCCTGCTGGCCGGACTCGACACGGTCGCGTCCCGCCTCTTCACCCCCGGGCCCTTTCCGCTCAGCCACTCAGACCACCTCCTCCGCGGACAGCGTCTTTCTCAGCCGGGCCAATGCACGGTGCTGTGCCACTCGCACCGCCCCCGGCGTCGAACCGACCGCTTCGGCGGTTTCCTCCGCGGACAACCCGACGACCACCCGGAGCAGCAGGATCTCCCGCTGCTTGGCCGGGAGGACGCGCAGAAGTTGCGCCATCCTGCCCGAAAGCTCACCTTGCATGGCCCGCTGCTCTGGTCCGGCCTCGGATTCCGGGGTGTCCGGAACGTCCGCGACCGGTTCGGAGCGGTTGCGGGCCGACGCGCGGTGCGCATCAGCCACCTTGTGTGCGGCGATGCCGTACACGAACGCCAGAAACGGACGTCCCTGGTCCCGGTAACTGGGCAACGCCGTGAGAACGGCGAGGCACACTTCCTGGGCGACGTCGTCCGCCGAAGCGAACGAACGCTCGTTACGTCCGACTCTGGCGCGGCAGTACCGCACCACCAAAGGACGGATTTCGGCCAGCAAGCGCTCGATCGACTGGCGATCGCCGTCGACGGCGGCGCTTACAAGAGCGTCCAGCCCGTCCCCCACGTTGGTCATCGCAGACAGCAGCCCTGGTGTTACGCGTTCAAGCGACTCGGATTGTCCCGGCGAACTTCGCGTGCACCGCACGCCGCGCCGAGCTCACCGTACCGGGCAGAGGTCGCTCCCTGAACAGGGAGTGGGGGAAGGCGGCCGTGGTCGTCACGTCTCCACACTTACCAGATGCCGCCGTTTCCCACGTTTGCCGAGGCAGGCGAACGGGTGAACCGAGTTCCACGGAAAAGATGATGATCTTGGCGACTCCCACCGGAACGGCGAATCGCCGCGGCAGTCGCCGGACACGCCGAAGCCTGCTCCCGCGCTCTTGGTCCGGACCGATCGTGGCGTCCGCCACGTCGAGAAGGTGGCCGGGGCCCGCCCGGTACGACCGAGTGCCCTTGGAAGGGTGACGCGGATCATGGTCTTGCCGGGCGGCTTCCCGGATCGCCGGTGCCGGAGCAGGCTCGTCGTGAGCGGAGCCACAGAGCAGGAAGGTGCACCTGCTCGACGGATCAGGCGACCAGACCGCGCCGGAACCCGTGCGCCACGGCCTGGGCCCGGTCGCGCACGCCGAGCTTGCGGAACAGCCGGCGGGCGTGGGTCTTGACCGTGTCTTCCGAGAGGTAGAGCTCGCGGCCGATCTGGCCGTTGCTCTTGCCCTGGCTCATCCCGCGCAGCACCTGCAGCTCGCGCTCGGTCAGCTGCACACCGGGGTCCGACGGCTGCCGGGGAGCGGGCACCGAGGTGCTCGCGAGCGTGTGCGCCAGGGCCGCGACCAGCTCGGGCCGCGAGGCGTCCCAGCGGAGGTAGCCGCGGGCACCGCCGGCGATCGCCGCCGCGATGCTGCCCGCGTCGTCCGGGGCACCGAACACGATCACGTTCGCTTGCGGGTGGGCCGAGACAAGTCGGCGGGTGGCCTCCACACCGTTGGGGACAGCGCGTTGGGTACCGACGAGCACGACGTCCACGGCTTGCCGCGAAAAACGGGCGAGCAACTCGTCACCGTGTGCTACGCAATCGATCCGGCTCACTCCGGGGACAGCAGACATCACACGAGTGAGCCCTTCCCGGACGCTACGCCGGTCATCGCAGATCAGGACCGTCGTCACGGGAACTCCTTCCTGCAGGCGAGTGACGTTCCATAACCCCTATCGGACGCCGTGGGCCAAACCTTGACACGATCCGGTGCTTAATCCGTCAAGAAATTCTGCGGCCCCGCGGACGGGCCCGGTTCACCGGAACGGAGCAAGGTCCGACACGAGCGGAGCAGTGGATCGTGATCAAGGCCCATAGCTGCGGAATTCACCCGAACGCACCCCGTTCCGGGCCGCCGTCGCCCGTCTTCGTGAAATCGCTTCACTCACCCGCACACCACTATGTGATTTGCGACACACTGAGCTTAACTCAGGCGAGCACGGTCTCCGAGACGCGTGCGACCGCCGTGCCCAGTGAGTCGAGCAGCTCGACATGTGCCGGCAGCGGCTCCTGCGCCCAGCCCGCCCCGGCCACGAACGCGCGCGCCCGCTGGCGGGTGATGGGGATGTCGCCGATGAGCTTCGCCGAGGCGTAGTTCGGCTGCCCCGCCCACAGCACCACCGCCGCCGGGGCGGCGCGGCGGACGGCCGCGTCGAGCCCCTCCCTGGGCAGCGCGGCGCCGAACAGCCGGTGCCCGACCCGGTTGGCCGCCAGTGCGGCGGCGAGCGCGACCAACTCCAGCTCCTGGCCCTCGCCGGGCACCGGCGCTAAGACGACCGGGCGCGGGTTGAGCGGCGCCGCGGCGCCCGCGATGACCGACCGCAGCGCGGTCGAGGCGCAGTCCGACAGCAGTTGCAGGGCCTCGACGCCGGTGCCCGAGCGCTGCCACCGCTCGCTGATCGCCCGCAGCACCGGCTGGAGCACTTCGTTCCAGGTCGCCACCACGCCCTCGGCCGCGACCGCCTCGAGCAGCAGCCGCTGGATGGACCAGGAGTCGAGCGCCAGGGCCGCCCGGCCCAGCCCGCGCGCCCGCGGCCCGGCGCCGGAAAGCTTCAGGCCCCGGCCACCGGTGTTGGTGCCGGGGTCGAGGGCCATCGCACCGCCGTCGTCGCCGTCGATGACGCCGGAGAACAGCACCGGCTCGTCGGCCTCGCCCTCCACGCGCGGCGCGGATCCGGCCTCGGCCGGGTAGCGCTGCGACAGCGGCGCGGTCGTGGACCGGGCGAACCGGGCGGCCTCGGCCGGCGAGGCACCGCGCAGCAGGGCGCGCTGCATCTGCTCCAGCCGCGCGATGTCGTCGGGTCCGTAGCGCCGGTGACGGCCGGTGGTGTGGTCGCTGGGTCCGAGCCCGTACCGGCGGTCCCAGGTCCGCAGGGTCGCCGGGGCCACGCCCAGCCGGCGGGCGACGGCCGCGACGGTCAGCCGCGGCTGGTCGCCATCGACGCCGGAGGCACCGCCGGAATGTCCGGATTCGCCGATGCGAGTGGAGTCGTCCTGCCCTTGCGCAGGTTCCGGCGTCGTCACCCGGCACATGTTCCGGTTCCGGGGCGACCGGAGCAAGCCGGTGCGCGGCGGATCTTGCCGATCAAGGAGATCACTCCAACGGTGAACAGCTTTTGACTCGATAAGGGTTGAACAAGTTTTGGCGCGGTTCTACCGTAGATCGCGCGAGGCCGCGGCGGTCGCCGCGGCAGGGAGGGGATCCACCACTGGAGGTGGTTGTCGCAATGGCGGACACTCGACGTCTTCCAGGACCGAACGCCGATATCTGGGATTGGCAGATACGGGGCTCCTGCAGAGGCATGGACAGCGCGTACTTCTTCCATCCGGACGGCGAACGGGGGCCGGCGCGGGCCCGGCGCGAGGCGAAGGCAAAAGAGGTTTGCCAGCGTTGCCCCGTACTTGAGCAGTGCCGACGGCACGCACTGACGGTGCAGGAGCCGTACGGAATCTGGGGCGGGCTGTCCGAATCCGAACGCGAAGTGATCATCAAGTCCCGCAAGCGCCGGGTCGCCGCCCTGGCCAGCTGAACTGGCGGAGCGGCGGACCCGGCATCGCCGGCCGCACCGGTCGCCGAATGACCACGAGGGGCGTCATTCGTCGGCGTGGCGGGGTGGCGATGCACCTCGGGGCGGCACCCGCGTGGGTGCCGCCCCGAGTCCTGTTCGCGTGGTGCGCCGTTCACGGCCACCACCGTCGCGAACGTCAGTGCGAGTGGCCGTGGCCGTGCCCGGCCGCCGCGGAGTCCTCCTCCTCCGGCTTGTCCACCACGGCGCTCTCGGTCGTGAGCACCATGCGGGCGATGGAGGCCGCGTTGGCGACGGCGGAGCGCGTCACCTTCAGCGGGTCCACGATGCCCGGCTGGACAAGGTCGCCGAAGGTCAGCGTCGCGGCGTTGTAGCCCTGACCCCAGTCCAGGTCGCGGACCTTGGAGACCACGACCGCGCCCTCCTGGCCGGCGTTGCTGGCGATCCAGAACAGCGGGGCCTCCAGGGCGGTCCGGACCAGCCGGACGCCGGTGGCCTCGTCACCGGAGAGGCCCAGGTCGCCGTTCAGCTCCTTGGCCGCGTGGATGAGGCTGGAGCCACCACCGGGGACGCTGCCCTCCTCGGCCGCGGCCTTGGACGCGGCGACCGCGTCCTCGATGCGCGACTTGCGCTCCTTGAGCTCGGTCTCGGTGGCCGCACCGACCTTGATCACCGCGACGCCGCCGGCCAGCTTGGCCAGCCGCTCCTGCAGCTTCTCGCGGTCCCAGTCGGAGTCGCTGACCTCGATCTCCTTGCGGATCTGCTCCGCGCGGGCCTTGACGTCGTCCTGCGGGCCACGGCCGTCGACGATGGTCGTGGTGTCCTTGGTGACGGTGATCCGGCGGGCCGAGCCCAGCACCTCGGGTCCGGCCTCGGACAGCTTGAGACCGACCTCGGGGGCGATGACCTGGGCACCGGTGACGGCGGCGAGGTCGTCCAGGAACGCCTTGCGGCGGTCGCCGAAGTACGGGGCCTTGACCGCGACGACCTTGAAGGTCTTGCGGATGGCGTTGACGACCAGGGTCGACAGCGCCTCGCCCTCGACGTCCTCGGCCAGGATCAGCAGCGGCTTGCCGCTCTGGGCGATCTTCTCCAGCAGCGGGAGCAGGTCCTGGATGCTGGAGATCTTCTCCCGGTGCAGCAGGATCTGCGCGTCCTCGAGGACGGCTTCCTGGCGCTCGGAGTCGGTGACGAAGTACGGGGAGACGAAGCCCTTGTCGAACTGGACGCCCTCGGTGATCTCCAGCTCGGTGGCCAGCGTCGAGGACTCCTCGATGCTGATGACGCCGTCCTCACCGACCCGCTCCATCGCCTCGCCGACCAGGGCGCCGATGGACTCGTCGCGGGAGGACACGGTGGCGATCTGGGCGATGTTGTCGCGGCCCTTGACCGGGGTCGCCTTGGCCTTGAGGGCGTCGACGACCGCGTCGGTGGCGGCCTGGATGCCCCGGCCCAGCGCGGTCGGGTTGGCACCGGCGGCCAGGTTGCGCAGGCCCTCGCGGACCATGGCCTGGGCCAGCACGGTGGCGGTGGTGGTGCCGTCGCCCGCGACGTCGTTGGTCTTGGTGGCGACGTTCTTGGCGAGCTGGGCGCCCAGGTTCTCGTAGGGGTCTTCCAGCTCGATCTCGCGCGCGATGGTCACGCCGTCGTTGGTGACCTGCGGTCCGCCGAACTGCTTGTCGAGCACGACGTGGCGGCCGCGCGGGCCGAGGGTGACCTTAACCGCGTCGGCGAGCTGGTTCACGCCGCGCTCCAGCGCCCGGCGGGCCTGCTCGTCGAAAGCGATCTGCTTAGCCATTGGTTCAACAGCCCTTCGGTTTCGAAGAAGGGGAGCTCAACGGCTCCCGGCATGCGACCGCCCCGGAGGTCCCGGTGGGACCGCCGGGGCGGTGGTTGCTCGCGGTGGCGGGTCGTCAGTTGACGACGGCCAGCACGTCGCGGGCGGAGAGGATCAGGTACTCCTCGCCGTTGTACTTGACCTCGGTGCCGCCGTACTTGGAGTAGATGACGACGTCACCCTCCTTGACATCCACCGGGATGCGGGTGCCCTTGTCGTCGACGCGGCCCGGGCCCACGGCCAGGACCTTGCCCTCCTGGGGCTTTTCCTTGGCGGTGTCCGGGATCACGATGCCGGACGCAGTCGTCGTCTCGGCCTCGCTCGCCTGGACAACGATCTTGTCCTCAAGCGGCTTGATGCTCGCCACGGTGTGACCTCCACCTTCTGGGGCCTTCGAAGCGTTGGCTGGTTTCACGACGGCTCCGTGACTCCCCGCCGTCGCGGGTGCCGGGGCGCTCCGGCGCCGTTCGTCTAGCACTCTACCCACGCGAGTGCCAGCGCTCAACAACGGGCTGCGGACATCCCCGCGACGACCACCCGTACGAGGTTGCGCCGTTCGTCGGCAGACACGGCGGCGCGCGGTGTTCATGATGCGATCACCGGATACACGAATCTTTTTCATTTTTGGTGCGCATACTCCACCGCGAGCTCAAGGGAGGAAGCCCGATGCCCGAACCCGCTGGTGAACGCCACGCCCTGACCCGCAGGACCCTCATCGCGGCCGCAGGCGCGACCGCCGCGATCGGCTTGGCCGCCGGACCCGCCCGGGCCGGCGCGAGCGCCGACCCGTTCACCCTCGGCATCGCCTCCGGCGACCCCGCACCGGACGGCTTCGTGCTCTGGACCAGGCTCGCGACCGAGCCGCTGGCCGACGACGGGCTCGGCGGCATGCCCGCGCGCGCGGTCGACGTGCAGTGGGAGGTCGCCGAGGACGAGCGCTTCGCCAGGGTCGTCCGCCGCGGCAGCGAGCAGGCCGCGCCCGAGCTCGGGCACTCCGTGCACGTCGAGCTCGCCGGGCTGCGTCCCGGGCGCGAGTACTTCTACCGCTTCCGCTGCGGGAACCACCTCAGCCGGACCGGCCGCACCCGCACCGCTCCCGCCGCGGGCACCCTCACGTCCCCGCTGACGATGTGCTTGGCCTCCTGCGCGGCCTGGGAGCACGGCTTCTACACCGCCTACCGCCGGATCGCCGAGGACGACCCGGACCTGGTTCTGCACCTGGGCGACTACCAGTACGAGTTCGGCCACCTCGGCTACCCGGTGCTGCCTGGCATCGCCCGCCGGGTCGAGGGCGGCGAGACGTTCACGCTGGCCGACTACCGGCGCAGGCACGCCCAGACCAAGACCGATCCCGACCTCCAGCTCGCGCACTCGGTCGCGCCGTGGCTGGTGGTGTGGGACGACCACGAGGTCGACAACAACTGGGCCGACGAGCACCACGAGTTCTGGGGCGACACCGAGGAGTTCCTGGAGCGCCGCCGGGCCGCGTTCCAGGCCTACTACGAGAACATGCCGCTGCGGAGGTCGTCGGTGCCGCAGGGCATCGACATGCAGCTCTACCGGCGGGTTCGCTGGGGCGCGCTGGCGAACCTGCACATGCTCGACACCCGGCAGTACCGCAGCGACCAGGCCTGCGGCGGGCTGCTCGGCCCGTGCGGGCAGGAGTCGGACCCGAGCCGCACGCTCACCGGCGACGAGCAGGAATCCTGGCTGCTGGAAGGTTTCCGCGAGTCCCGCGCGCGCTGGGACCTGATCGGCCAGCAGGTCATGATGGGCCGGCACGACAAGTTGGCCGGACCGCTGAAGGTCACCGACATGGACACCTGGGACGGCTATACCGCCTCCCGCGACCGGATCACCCGCGGCTGGGTCGAGGCGGGAGTGCGCAACCCGGTCGTGCTCACCGGTGACATCCACGAGCACTACGCCAACGACCTGAAGCTCGACTACGACGACCCGGACGCCCCGGTCGTCGGCGCCGAGCTGGTGACCACGTCGGTGACCTCCAACGGCGACTCCGCGGGCGAGGACTTCGGCGGGGATCCGGAGAACCCGCACATCCGCTTCCACGACACCATGCGCGGCTACGTGCGGACCAGGGTCACCAGCACCGAGCTGAAGGCGGACTTCCGCGTGCTGCCGTACGTGTCCAGGCCCTACGCCCCGGCGGAGACGAAGGCTTCGTTCGTGGTCTCCGACCGGGTGCCGGGGTTGCAGGAAGCGTCGACCTTCGCGCGCTGACGGTGTGCGGGGCCCGGAATCGGTTGCTGAAAACGGATTCCGGGCTCCGCGGCCGACGGATTCGGCGTGCCGCAGGGGACCGGGAGTGCGGACGGAGTAACCGCCGAGGGGAAGGCTCGCGGCGCGGAATCCCCTGCTACCAGGCGATTTCCGGCTCTGCGCGCATCCTCGGCTTCGCGGCGGGAGCGGTCGTGGAGCCGGAGCTGCCGGTCATCGGCCACCGCGAATGCCGGAAAACCCGTGGGAAAAGCCGATCTTCGCAGGTAGATCCGCATGCGGGATATGTCACCAATCCCCCGGGGGAATTCACATCGAGACCCTCCGGTGCCCTAAGTTCCTCACCATGGCCCCGACCAGACCGACCAACCGGCCGTGGGAGCGCCGTCCCCGGCCGTCCCGGCCACCCGGACCCTCGGGACCACCAGGGCGATCCAGCTGGCGCCCGAAGTGACCTCCCCGCCCGGCCGTCGGGGGCTCGCCGGCGACGCGTACGCGATGCCGGGCGAGGCGCCCGGCACGCGCTGAACCCGGCCCCCGCACTCAGCGGGGAGCCGGGGTCTCCGGTTCAGGACCGGCGACCACAGCCGCCTCGGGCCTGCCAGGGCCGCCGCAGTCCGGTCAAAGTCGCTGCCGAAACCGCGCGGGCCTGCCAGGGCCGCCGCAGGACGGTCAGGGCAGCCGCCAACGCCGGTACGGCGCGCGCTTCGGGGGCTCGCTGGAGTCGAACCGCCCGTGGAAGCGCGCCGCGTGACCTGGTTTCGCGGGGTCCACGCGGTCGGGCGTCTCGGCGATCCGCTCCTGCCGGCTGGCCAGGGTGTACTTCTCGATCAGTCCCATCGCTGTTGCCTACAACCTCGTTGTTGCCGTGCTTTCGTTCCGGAAGCCGGCCGCTGCTGTCGGTGGCGGCCGGGATTCTCGCCGATGCCCTCGGGCGGGCTCGCGAGGGGGCAGGTCAGGCCTTGTGGCCCTCGGCCATGCGGCGCCACCTGCCCAGCAGGTCCTCACCGGCGCGGGTGATGGTCACCCGGTGCCCGTCCGGGGCGAAGACCTGCGTCGCGTCCACGTCGATCAGGGCCGCCTGCCACAGTTCGAACAGCGCCTTCTGGTCGAGCTCGACCGAGTCCCGGCGCAGGTGCTCGTCACCGACGTAGCCGGACCGCCCGCCCACCAGGCCGTTGTCGAAGAGGACGCAGCCCCGGTACACGTGCAGCAGGGACAGGAACCAGGACGCGCTGTAGGGCAGGCGCTGGTGCGGGATCTCTGCCGCGCAGGCGGGCCGCGGCGGGGCGTACCCGCCTGCTGCGGATCTCGGGGCCATCGAAACCACTTCCTCGGGGCTGGGGGAGCGTGGTTGCCGAACGGCCTGCGGCACGCGATGCGACCGGGCGAAGTCGGGGGAGGCCCGCCCGGCCACCGGAGCGGCCCTCGCCCGGTCGGGGGAGGGGGTCCCTCCGGACGGAGAGGCCGCATGGCCGCTCACCGTTCTGACGTTGTCTGTCGGACCTCTCCAGGTTCGGGCACCCGGCCACCCCCGCACATCCGGAGAATCCACGTACCGATACCTAGGTTCTCCCGCGTACGTACCCGCCCACCGGCCTGACCAGCACCTTTGGAGAGCGCGACCCGCTCGATGACATGTTCGAACGGCCGAGCCGGTCAGCCTGCCGTGAACTTCGGCAGATCGGCGGTGCGGGCCCAGTGCAGGTGCTTGATGACGTTGCGAGCGCCTGGGTACTGCCCCGTCGCGCCGGACTCGTAGAGCAGCCACGCGGTGCCCTCGTAGTCGGCGATGCCCTCGGACATGCTCGGCGCCTGGAAGCACTTGGCGCTGCGGTGGTCGATGTTCTTGCCGCGGGCGACCACGTGGATGTTGCTGGGGTTCTTCCGGCCGTAGGACGTGCTGTAGACGAAGTGGGTGCGGGTGACCATCACCCCCTGCGTCTTGTCGGGCGTCTTGTAGGTCGCGGTCTTCTCGAGCCGACCGGTCGCCCCGTTCACGGCGTAGGTGTACATCCGGTCCTCGTCGAAATGGCCCGTGTACAGCACACCGCCGTAGCCGGTGAGGAACGAAGCCCCTCCGACCTTCTGAGCCGGACCGTTCGGCGCGAGCGTCTGCCGTCCCCCGGCCTTGAACTTCGCGGCGAGGTCGGCGGCCTTGTACTTGTTCATGGACCTGTTGTTGTCACCGGGCACGAACACCCAGCCCTTGACGACGGCGACGCCGCCCGCGTGGGCGCTCCTGATGTCGACCGGGCCGAAGACCTTGCTGGTACCAGCCTCGATCCCGTAGACGCGCCCCTTGTACCCGTCCATGTACATGCTGACCAGCATCATGTCGTGGCCGGCGCCGTCCCAGTTCTTCCAGGCCCCCAGGCCCTGGGGTACGTAACCCTCGGACAGACCCGGGATCGGGTTGCCCTGCCTGAACTTGCCGTCGTAGACGTCCCCGGCGGAAGGACCGTGGTAGAAGGCCCTCCCTCCCTCGCCGCTGTCGTTGCACTTGATCGCGGCGGTTTCCCGCCCGGCCGCCGTGGCCGGGGCGGTCACCACCGCGGTCAGCGCCAGCGAGGCGCCGATCAGGCCGGTGGCGGTTCTGCGGATCACTGATCTCATCCACGTCCTCCCAGATGTCATCGTGGAACCAGAGAACTTCGCGAACCAGCCAATGATCGGCAGTCCGGAACCACCGCGAGGCCGATCGGCTGTCGAAGCACCCGTTCGGCGCCTGCCGACGGATCGCAGACCCCGCCGCACACCCGGTCGGCCCTGCGCGGCTCCGCCGAATGGCCAACGGCAACTGGGGCCGAAGGATCATTTCGCCGGGAATTCACGGATCACTTGCCGACAATCGGTACCTTTTCCCATCCGTTCGCGTGAAGGTGTGCGGACCCGAACCCGAACCGACCACCGGAGGACCAGAGCATGTCCGATCCCACCAACCCCGGTCCCCGTCGCGCGGTGTCCCGCCGCGCCGTCCTGCTGGGCGGTGCCGCCGCACTGGGTGCCTCGACGCTCGGCGGCACCTCGCTCGCCAGCGCCCTGTCCTCGCCGGGCGCCGGCCTCGGCCGCCGCATCGCCGACCCGTTCACGCTCGGCGTCGCCTCCGGCGACCCGCTGGCCGACGGCGTCGTGCTGTGGACCCGCCTCGCGCCGGAGCCGACGGCGGAGGACGGCACCGGCGGCATGCCCGACAAGGTCGTCGAGGTGCAGTGGGAGGTCGCCGAGGACGAGGCGTTCTCCCGGATCGTGCAGTCCGGTGAGCAGGACGCCGCGCCGGACCTCGGCCACAGCGTGCACGTCGAGCTGGAGGGCCTGAAGCCGGGCGCCGAGTACTTCTACCGCTTCCGCGCCGAGGGCAGCATCTCCCCGGTCGGCCGCACCCGCACCGCGCCCGCGCCGGGCACGATGGGCGAGCTGACGATGTGCTTCGCGTCCTGCGCGCACTTCGGCGAGGGCTACTTCACCGCCTACCGCCGGATGGCCGAGGACGAGCCGGGCCTGATCCTGCACCTGGGCGACTACCAGTACGAGTACGCCGCGAAGGACTCCGACGTCCGCAAGGTGCTGGGGCCGGAGACGCGGACCCTGGCCAACTACCGCCAGCGCCACGGCCAGTACAAGACCGACCCGGACCTCCAGCTCGCGCACTCGGTCGCGCCGTGGCTGGTGGTGTGGGACGACCACGAGATCGAGAACAACTGGGCCGACGAGACGCCGGAGAAGCCCGACGACGGCTTCCTCGACCGGCGCAAGGCCGCGATGCAGGCCTACTACGAGAACATGCCGCTGCGCAGCGGCTCCAAGCCCAACGGCATCGACACCCAGCTCTACCGCCGCTACCAGTGGGGCGCGCTGGCCAACTTCCACATGCTCGACACCCGGCAGTACCGCAGCGACCAGGCCTGCGGCGACGGCGTGCAGTCCGGCTGCTCGGACCGCGAGGACCCGAACCGCTCGCTGACCGGTGCCGAGCAGGAGAAGTGGCTCATCGACGGGTTCAACGCCACCAGCGCCCGCTGGGACGTGCTGGGCCAGCAGGTCTTCTTCTCCAAGATCGACCTGACGCCCGGTGCCGAAAAGGGCTACAACATGGACGCTTGGGACGGCTACGTCGCCAACCGCGACCGGATCGCCGGGGCGATGGCCGGGAGCAAGGTGCGCAACGGCGTCGTGCTGACCGGTGACGTGCACCGGCACTGGGCGGCGGAGATCAAGCGGACCCACGACGACGCCGACTCCCCCGCCGTGGGCACCGAGTTCGTCACCACGTCGGTCACCAGCGGCGGCGACGGCAACGACGACGGCAACGAGGACGTGCTCGGCGAGAACCCGCACGTGAAGTTCTACGCCAACCGGCGCGGCTACATCCGCACGAAGTTCACCGAGACGCAGCTGCGCGCGGACTACCGCGTGCTGGGCCAGGTGAGCAAGCCCGACGCGGCGGCCGAGACCGCGAAGAGCTTCGTGGTCGAGGACGGCAACCCGACGCTGAACCCGGCCTGATCCGGCCGGGACGCCGGCCCGTGAGTCATCCAGGCCGCTTGGGCAGCCCGGAAGACTCGCGGGCCTCCACCTGCGGCGAGGGGGCATCGGGTGCCGTTGCCGCGCACACGGCACACTTGATCTCGTGCACGGACGTTGGTGGCTGGTGGCGCTGGGCGGGTTCGCCCTCGCGGCGTTCGTGCTGCTGCCGTTGCAGTGGGCGCTGGCCCGCAGCGCCGGCCGGATCCGCACCGCCGAGGACGTGCCTGCCACCGAGTTCGGCCTGGTGCTCGGCGCCGGAGTGCGCTACGACGGCCGCCCGAGCCGCATCCTCCAGGGCCGCCTCAACGTCGCGCTCGCGCTGCACCGCGCGGGCCGGGTGCGGCGCCTGATCGTCAGCGGCAGCCCGCACTCGCGCGGGTACAGCGAGCCCGTCGTCATGCGCGACTACCTCGTGGCGCGCGGCGTGCCGCCGGAGGACGTGCTGCTCGACGAGTCCGGTGTGGACACCTGCAGCTCCGCCCGCGCCGCGGCGCGGACCTTCGGCCTGCGCGCGATCACGGTCGTCACGACGAACTTCCACCTGCGGCGTTCGGTCGCGCTGTTCCGCCGCGCCGGCATCGACACCTACGGCGTCGGCCACGACGCGGCGGCCGACGGCCTGCGCCGCGTCGCCGCGCGCGGGGCTCGGCGCGAGGTGCTCGCCACGGTCAAGGCGTTCTGGTGGCGGGCCTGACCGGTCGGCGAGCCGGGTGAGGACCGCGACTGCGAGAGGCTTCAGCCTTCCTGCCGGAGCGCGCCGACCAGGATGTCGGCGATCTCGGCGGGATGGGTGAGCGGCGCGAAGTGGCTCGCCTCGACGGTGTGCGAGGTGAAGGTGTTGCCCGGCGTGCGGCGGTCGGCCTCGGCGATCATCCGGTCCTGGAGCGCGGGCGGGACCACCTCGTCCCGGCTCGTGCGGACGTAGGTGCGCGGCAGGCGCCCCCACGTCGCCGGGTCCACCCGGGCGTCGGCGAGCACCACTCGCAGCGGTTCGTCGGGTTGCGTGGCGTAGGCCAGGACCGCGGGCACGCGCGCCGCGTCGAGGTCGGCCATCAGCAGCTCGTGCTGCACGGCGAGCACGTCGGGGTCGCCGGTCCTGGGGTTGGTGCGCATGACCCCGGTGCCGCGCGGGTCACCGAGGAAGGCGATGCGACGCGCACGCTCGAGCGGGCTGCCGGGTGCCGGGGCCGAGGGCGCGTAGGCGGCCACCGACGGCTCGTCCACGCAGCAGTACGCGCAGAGGTACACGACGTGGGCCAGCAGCTCGGGCGCGGCGTTGGCGACGCGGGTGACGGTCGCGCCGCCCAGGCTGTGCCCGACCAGCACCACCGGACCGTGCTCGGCGGCCCGGCGCACCACGCCGAGCGCGTGGTCGGCGTAGTCGTCCAGCGTCAGCGCGGCCAGCGGTGACGGCGCGCCGGCGAACACCTCCGTGTCCTGCGGACTGCCGTAGCCGTCGGGGAACACCGCGTCGAAGCCGTGGCCGGGCAGTTCGACCGGCAGGGCGCGGTGCCCGCGCAGCACGATCTCGGTGACCAGCGGGTTCCACAGGAACGACGTGGCACCGGAACCGGTCACCAGGACGAAGGTCGGGCTGGTGTGCGTCACGAGATCGATCATGCCCCACTCCCCGCCTGGCGGGTGCGGATCAGCCGACACGACGGACCTGACCTCGACGACGGGTTCAGCGCAGGACGACGGTCTCCACCGGCAGGCCGGGGTTGGCGGGGATGTCCATCGGCGACGGCTTCGCGCCGGAGGCCAGCACGTGCGCGCCGAGGGCGGCGATCATCGCGCCGTTGTCGGTGCACAGCCTCGGGCGCGGCACGCGCAGCTCGATGCCCGCCGCCGCGCAGCGCTCGGCGGCCAGCGCCGACAGCCGCGAGTTCGCCGCGACGCCGCCGGAGATGACCAGGGTGTCCACGTCGTGGTCGCGGGCGGCGCGCACCGCCTTCGCGGTGAGCACGTCGGTGACCGCCTCCTGGAAGGAGGCGCACACGTCGGGCACCGAGATCTCGCGGCCCGCGCGCTGCTCCTGCTCGACGTAGCGGGCGACCGCGGTCTTGAGCCCGGAGAAGGAGAAGTCGTGCCTGGAGTCGCGGGGGCCGGTGAGCCCCCGCGGGAAGGCGATCGCCGCCGGGTCGCCCTGCTTGGCCATCCGGTCGATCGGCGGCCCTCCCGGGTACGGCAGGTCGAGCACGCGGGCGACCTTGTCGTAGGCCTCGCCCGCGGCGTCGTCGATCGTCGAGCCGATCTGGGTGATCTTCTCGGCGATGTCCTCCACCAGCAGCAGCTGCGTGTGCCCGCCGGAGACCAGCATGGCCAGGCAGCGCGGCGGGAGGGGCCCGTGCTCCAGGGTGTCCACCGCGACGTGGCCGCCGAGGTGGTTGACGCCGAACAGCGGCACGCCCAGCGCCGTGGCGTAGGCCTTCGCCGCCGCGACCCCGACCATCAGCGCGCCCGCCAGCCCGGGGCCGGCCGTCACCGCGATCGCGTCCACGTCGGACAGCGCGAGCCCGGCCTCGTCGAAGGCGCGGCGCACGGTCGGCGCCATCGCCTCCAGGTGCGCGCGGCTGGCGATCTCGGGCACCACGCCGCCGAACCGGGCGTGCTGGTCGACGCTGGAGGCCACCGCGTCGGACAGCAGCTGCACCGTGCCGTCGCCGCGCAGCCGGACCAGGCCGGCGCCGGTCTCGTCGCAGGAACTCTCGATGCCGAGCACGATCCGGTCGCGCTCGACGACCTCGGCGGTCATCGTGATTCCTCCACAGTGGACAGCGCGGCGGCGGTCGGGGCGGCCCGTCGCATGGTGTGGGCATCGGCACCGGAGGGCTGGTAGTAGCGCCTGCGCAGCCCGACGATCTCGAAGCCGTGCCGCCGGTACAGCTCGATGGCGGCGTCGTTGTCGGTGCGCACCTCCAGGAACACCTCGGCGCGGAGCTGGTCGGCGCGGGTCAGCAGCGCCTTCAGCAGCATCCGGCCGATGCCCCTGCGCTGGTGCGCCGGGTCGACGCCGATGGTGTGCACCTCCGCCTGGGCGTCCGGCGGGCGGCCGACGAGGGCCAGCCCCGCGTAGCCCAGCAGGTTCTCGCCGGCGTCGTAGGCACCGATGTAGTAGTGGCCCATGTCGAGCTCGGCGGCGAAGGCGGCGCGCGACCACGGGTCGTCGGCCGGGAACAGCACCTGCTCCAGCTCCGCGCAGCGCCTGAGATCGCTCCGCCGCAGCTTGGCGACGCGCACCCCGTTCCCGTCGCGCTCGCTCACCGCGCGGTCACCTGCTTGCGCGGGCCGGGCGCCTCGGCGTCGGGGCGGCGCAGGTAGAGCGGGACCAGCGGCTGCGGCGGGGCGTCGAGGTCGGCGGCCTCGACCAGCCCCAGCGGGGTGGGGTGGCCCGGCTCGACGACGTCGAGGCCGAACAGCCCGGCCATCTCACCGGCCGCGGCGGTGACGCCGTGCCCGGCGGTCTCGGCGGGCACGTCGGCGGGGCGCTGGACGTGCGGCCCGGTCAGCCGCGCGCGGTCGGCGCCGTAGACGGCCCAGTAGACCTCCTTGCGGCGAGCGTCGGTGGCCACCAGCAGCGGCTCGCCGGTCGCGGCGCGCGCGGCGATGGCGTCCAGCCCGCACACCGGGTGCACCGGGCGGTCCAGCGCGTGGCCGAGGGCGGCGGCGGTGACCATGCCGACCCGCAGGCCGGTGAACGGGCCGGGCCCGGAGCCGACCACGATCGCGTCGACCTCGGCGAGCTCGCGGCCCGCCTCGGCCATGACGTCGGTCAGGTGCGGCGTCAGCAGCTCACCGTGCGCACGGGGGTTGAGCGTGACGCGCTCGGCCAGCGACCGGGCGCTGCCGTCCTCCAGCGCGACCAGGCCTGCGGTGACCGCGGGGGTCGAGGTGTCCAGCGCGATGACGAGCACGGTTCCTCAGGTTACGTCAGCCCTGGTCACGAAGGTTCTCCGCCCCCGTGGGCGGCAGGCGCGCGGATCTCGCGCGGCGACCGCCCCGGACGGCGGTGCTCCCGCGGCACCGCCGCCGCCTGCCGGCGGTGCCGCGGGAGGCCCGCTACCGGCGGACCGGGCGCAGCGTCACCGAGTAGCCGTGCTTCTGGTCGGCGCGGACGCGGTAGCGGTCCTGCACCGGCACCGGGGTGTCGCCCAGACCCGTCACGGCGGCGCTGACGTGCAGGTTGACGAACCCGTCGCGGACGAGTTCGTGGGCGAAAGCGGTCCGTTCGGCGTTGGAGTGCCGGTCCGCGGCGATCGCCATCCCCGCACCCGACACCTGCAGCCCGCCACCGCCGCCGGAGAGCAACGCCCAGGCGGTGTCGACCTTGACGCCGTTGTCCTGCGGCGGCAGGAAGTCGAACCACTGCTGGTCGACGGTTCCCGACCACAACCCCACGTGCTGGGAGTCCTTGCGGTCCGGGTACGACTCGCCCGGCCCGCGCCCGTACCAGGTGAGGTCCCCGGCCGAATCCGGCAGCCGCAGCAGCATGCCGACGCGCGGCAACCACGGCAGCGACCGCATCTGCTGCCCGTAGGCCTCCGCCTCGTGGTCGACGCGGACCTCGCCGGAACCGTCGACGGTGTAGACCCACCGGCTGTCGAAGCCGTTGCCGGGCGCACCCGCGACATCGGTGTCGACCGCGACCCGCACCTCGCGCGGTGACGGCTGCTCGACCTCCACGGACCGCACCCGCGTGGTGAGCCTGTCGAGTCCGGCTGCGCGGAACCGCGCCTCGGCGTCGAGCCCGCTCCAGCCGCTCCACTCGTTGCCCGTCGGTGCCCGGAACACGTCGAGCACCGGGCCGCCCGCGAGCTGCTGACGTCCGTCGACATCCATCGAGGTCAGCGTCCCGGCCGCGCGGTCGAACGTGTAGGTGAACCCCTGACCCCGCACCGTCACCGCCGCCTGCCCGTCCTCGACGACGAGGTCGCCGGCGGGGCCGGGGGCGACCGGCGGTGGCGCCGGCTCGCTGCCGCCAGCCCGGAGCTGCTCGGTCGACACGACGTGGCCGCCGCGCCGCGCTTCGAGCACCAGGAAGCGTTCGGTCCGGCCCGCGGGCGGCAGCGCGAGCCGCACGGGAGCCGACTCGCCCGGTGCCGCCTCCGCCTCGACCGGGCCGCCCGCGATCTCGCGTCCGGCCTCGACCAGCTTCCAGCTCAGCTCGTAGGCCGAGGTGGACAGCGCGTGGTTGAGGTTTCGGACGGTGAACTCGCCGTCGGCCGCACCCGCCTCGAACCTGATCGGCGCGTGGCTGTAGGCCATCTGCGCCAGCTCGGGCTGCGGGGTCCGGTCGGCGTTGATCACACCGTTGGCGAGGAAGTTCGACGAACCGTAGTCCAGGAACTCGCCCCGCCGTTCCTCCACGTCGAAGTCCAGCGCCAGCACCGCCTGGTCCACCGGGTCGGCGGCGAGCCGCTCCGGGGTCAGCGCCGTGTCGTAGACGCGCGCGGAGTCGACCACCGCGTGCGTGGTGCGCCCGGCGAAGGCGTCGGTGTGCTTCTCCTGGTTGCGGCCGACCGAGACCGTGTACATCGTGTTCGGCGCGATGTCCCCGGAATAGGGCTGCGCGGCGACCTCGGTGCCGTCGACGAAGAGCCTGACCCGCGACCCGTCGTAGGTGCCGCTCACCCGGTGCCACTGGCCCCACCAGTTCGGCGGCACCGCCGCACGCGCGGTGTGCCACCCGCCTTCGCCGTAGACGAAGAACTCGACGTGGCCGGGATCGGGCATCTGCAGCGCCCACTGCTTGTCGCCCTTGGAGAGGAACGTGCCCGAACCCCGCCAGGACAGCGGCTTGACCTGGATGTCCAGCGTCACCGCCTTGCCCGTGACGTCCAGCCTCGGGTCGCGGTAGGCCTCCACCCAGTCGTCCAGACCGGACAGTTCCAGCCCCTTGCCCGACACGCCCTCCACCACCTCGGGGTTTCCGCCGTAGTGGACCGGGATGCCGTTGCCGGAGACGTCGGGCGTCGACCGCAGCGGACGCGCGAGCCCCTGGTCGACCCAGTCCCAGACGAAACCGCCCTGCAGCGACGGTTCGCGCCGGATGGTCTTCCACATGTCCTCGTAGTGGCCGAGGCTGTTGCCCATGGCGTGCAGCCACTCGCCCATGACCACGGGTTTCGTCGTCTCGCGGGCGATCTGCTCCAGCCGGTCCGGCGACGGGTAGCGCGGACCCCAGACGTCGGCGAACGGCGCGTCGCCGTCGGGCGAGTTGGACTGGTGGTACAGCGGCCGGGTCGGGTCGGTGGCGCGGGCGTGCTCGGCCATCGCGTAGTGGGTCCTGCCCAACCCCGCCTCGTTGCCGGTGTCCCAGATGATCACGCTGGGGTGGTTCTTGTCCCGCTCCAGCAGCGCCGCGAAGCGGTCGGCGAACGCCCGCTGCCACTCGTCGCGGTCGGCGAGGCAGTCGTCGGCGGCCGAGCAGTCCTCGCGGTAGTGGGTCTCGACGTCCACCTCGTCGGCCAGCAGCAGCCCCCGCCGGTCGGCCAGCCGGTACCAGAACGGGTCGTTCGGGTAGTGGGAGGTGCGCACGGCGTTGACGTTGTGCCGCAGCATCAGGTCGGCGTCCTGGCGCTGGCGGTCGCGGCCGACGGTCCGGCCGGTCGCCGGGTCGTGCTCGTGCCGGTTCACCCCGCGCAGGTCGACGGCTTTGCCGTTGAGCAGCAACTGCCGGTCGCGCACCTCGACCTCGCGGAACCCGACCGGCTGCTGAGTCGTGTGCAGGACCGCGCCTTCGTCGTCGAGCAGCTCAAGCACGACCGCGTACAGCTCCGGTGTCTCGTCGCTCCACAGGGCCGGTTTCGCCACCGGCTGCGCGAGCTCGACCGACGCGCCCTGCCCGGTCACCTCGATCCCCCGCTCGAACTCCGCGACCACGGCTCCGCTCGGGTCGTGCAGGCGCGCCCGCACCGCGTGCGGGCCGGTCGTGCCGCCGGCGGCCCGGCGCACGTCGACACCGAGCCGGAGGGTGGCATCGGTGTAGGTGTCGTCGAGCTCGGTGCGGACGGTGACGTCCTCCAGGTGCGTGCGCGGCACGCTGTAGAGGTGCACACCCCGGAAGATGCCGGAGTAGTGCCAGAAATCCATGTTCTCCAGGTACGAACCCGAGCCCCAGCGGTGCACCTGGACGGCGATCGTGTTCCTGCCCGGCCGCAGGTGGTCGGTGACGTCGAACTCGGCGGGCGTGTAGCCGCCCTGGTCGTAGCCGGCATAGCGGCCGTTGACCCAGACGAACCAGCCGCTGGTCGCGCCTTCGAAGCGCAGCAGCTGGCGGCGGCCCTCCCAGTCGGCGGGGACGTCGAACTCGCGGACGTAGGCGCCGGTCGGGTTCACGTCGTCGGGCACCTTCGGAGGGTCGTACGGGGCGACCTCGGAGGGCACGTTGCGGTAGATCGGCCGGTCGTGGCCCTGCTGCTGCCATACGCCGGGGACCGACACCTCCGACCAGCCCGCGCCCTCAGCGCCGCCGCTCTGCCAGCCCTCGGGCAGGTCGCGGTGGTGCTCGGCGTAGCGGAACCGCCAGCGCCCGTCCAACGGCAGAGTCCACGGGGTCGGCTCGTCCGCGGCGGCGTCGGTGTCGTGCCGCGCGCTGCGCAGCGCCTGCTCGGCGTCGGCGTAGGGGCGCAGCAGCGCGTGCTGCGGTTCCTGGCCTTCACCGGTTCGCCGCGGATCTTCCAGGTAGGACTCGACCTGCGCGGGATCGGTCGGGCCGCCGGGCGGCTGCGGCTGCGCGGCGGTGGGAGCGGCGAGCAGGGCCGCCACGACCGCCGAAACGGTTGCGGCGACTGTCGCGACGATCGTGGGCCGGCGTATCTCGCTTCGCATGAACCCTCCGTTGGGCTTCCACAGCGACGCTTTGTGTTTTTTGTTGTTTGAACCTGTGCTGTTGACGGTGGAGCTTGTCGGTTCAACGATCGAAGGTCAATATGCCCGTTTCAAAACAGCCTGGACGGAGCAAGCGCACGACGAAAAAGCCGTGAGTCGCCCTGGCCGCCAATGGCGACCAGAAGGATTCACGGCTCGCTCCGGGGGAAAGAGCGAGGCTGCCTCCGGGAGCCGACGAGCCCGGCCCCCGGAGACAGCCTCCGGCACCGCCGGTCGCAGGAAACCGGCTTCACCGCGCGCGGCTGCTCCCGCGCGCGACGGCATCAGCACCCGTAGGTGGTCAGGCTTCTCCTCTGGTCAGCAGGCGGCCCTGGGCGGCGCCGGCGGTGTCGACGCCCGCGCCCGCGATGCGCTTGCCGCGCAGCCACGTCCCGCGCACGACGCCCGACAGCGGCCTGCCGTGGTAGGGCGAGACCGGGTTGCGGTGGCGCAGCTTCGCGACGTCGACGACGAAGGCGTCGTCGGGCGCGAACACGCAGAAGTCCGCGTCGTGGCCCACCGCGATGGAGCCCTTGCGCTTGAGCCCGGAGATCTCGGCAGGCCGGCGCGCCATCCAGCGCACCACGTCGGCGAGGCCGTAGCCGCGCACCCTGGCCTGCGTCCACACCGCCGGCAGGCCGAGCTGCAGGCTGGAGACACCGCCCCAGGCGACCCCGAAATCGCCGATGTCGAAGCGCTTGAGGTCGGGCGTGCAGGGCGAGTGGTCGCTGACCACGCAGTCGATCAGCCCGTCGGCCAGGCCCTTCCACAGCAGTTCGCGGTTGCGGGCCTCGCGGATCGGCGGGCACGCCTTGAACTGGGTCGCGCCGTCGGGGATCTCCTCCGCGCCGAAGCTCAGGTAGTGCGGGCAGGTCTCGACGGTGACCCGCACCCCGTCGGCCCGCGCGGAGGCGATCATCGGCAGGGCGTCCGAAGAGGACAGGTGCAGGATGTGCACCCGGCCGCCGATGCGCCGCGCCAGCTCGATGACCTGCGCGATGGCGAAGTTCTCCGCGCCGCGCGGGCGGGAGGCCAGGAAGTCGGAGTAGGCCTCGCCGTGCGGGGCGGGGGCGTGCTCGATCGCGTCGGAGTCCTCGGCGTGCACGATCATCAGCGCGTCGTGCTCGGCCAGCGTGCGCAGCGCCGCGTCGAGCTCGTCCGGCGCCAGCGGCGGGAACTCGTCGACGCCGGAGTGCAGCAGGAAGCACTTGAAGCCGAACACGCCCGCCTCGTGCAGGCCGCGCAGCTCGGCGCGGTTGCCGTGCACGGCACCGCCCCAGAAGCCGACGTCGACGAAGACGCGGTCGCGGGCGGCCTTGCGCTTGACCTCCAGCGCGTCGACGTCGATCGTCGGCGGCAGGCTGTTGAGCGGCATGTCGACGATCGTGGTGATGCCGCCCTCGGCGGCGGCCATGGTGGCGGTGTCGAAGCCCTCCCACTCGGCGCGGCCGGGGTCGTTGACGTGCACGTGGCTGTCGACCAGGCCGGGCAGGAGAACCTCGTCGTCGGCCAGTTCGACGACCTCGGCGGCGTCGAGGTCGGCGTCGAGGGACTCGACTGCGGCGATGCGGCCGTCGCGCACGCCCACTGCGCCGGAGCCCTCGCCGTTGGGGCCGATGAGCCGTCGTGCGCGGAAGACGACGTCGAACGCCGGCGATCCGGTGGCTGGTGCGGCCAACGCGGGTACCTCCTGTCACTCGGTTCAACAAAGTGTTGAACCTTGCCTTGCCCGCGGTCAAGCCCCGCGAGCGAACTCCACGGTCCGGCGGACTCGCCACCCGAGCCGGGTCGGCGACCCTGCGGGGACTGCGGATTCCGCGACTCCGGCGCACCGGAGCCGCGGACAGCCGTCCGCCGGCACGCCCGCGGCGTGTCCGACGGCCTGCCAGGCAGCCCCGGCTCCAACCGGACTCCGATCTGTGGCCGCAGCGCTCCGATCCGGCGAGACTCGAAGTCCGCCGCGCGCCGGAACGGCCACGATCTTTCCGCGATGTGAAGTATACGTGCCGTTTTACGGAATTCTGCGTCGTCGAGTCGCCCCAGTCAAGGCTGGCCGAACCGGAACGATCCACACGCGACGAACCCACCCAAGGACGTGTTTCAGATGTGGCTTGCGCAGTGGGTCGCTTGGCGGAACCTCAGCCGCCTTCTCGATTCGGGATTTCCGACTGACGTATGTCCGCGCGGCGTCGAAGCCGTCCTCGCGAGAAGACGGCTGAGAACCCGCGGGTGGTCCAGCTGAGTCCCACACCCGCAAGCGGCGCCACCGCTTGGGGAACAGGACCTAGAGCCACTCGCGTGCGATGCGTTCGCCGACGCCGACGAGCAGTTCCGCGCCCTCGCGCATGCTGCGTTCCGGGTCGGGCTCGACGTCGGCGAGGGCGTAGGCCGCCGCGAAGCCGGCGTCGTGCAGCCGCTGCGCCGGGAGCAGGCAGCGGCCTGCGACAGCCACCACCGGCACGCCCGCCGTCGACGCGCGCGACGCCACGCCCGCCGGGGCCTTGCCGTGCAGGGTCTGCTCGTCGAGCGAGCCCTCACCGGTGACCACCAGCCTCGCGCCCGCCAGGCGGCGGTCGAAGCCGACCAGGTCGAGCACCACGTCGGTGCCGGGGCGCCGCCGGGCGCCGAGCACCGCGATGGCCGCGAAACCGACCCCGCCCGCCGCGCCCGCGCCGGGGTGGCCCGAGACGTCACCGCACCCGGCGGACGACACCGCGTGCGCCCACCGCGCCAGCGCGGCGTCGAGCTGCTCGACCTGCGCGGGGTCGGCGCCCTTCTGCGGCCCGTAGACGTGGGCCGCCCCCTTCGGACCCAGCAACGGGTTGTCCACATCGGATGCGAGCACGACCTCCGCGGAGTTCAACCGCGGGTCCAGGTCTCCCAGGTCGAGCTTGTCCAGCTCCGCCAGCGCGCCGCCGCCCGGCGGCAGCGGGCTGCCGTCGGCGGCCAGCAGCCGCGCTCCCAGCGCGCCCAGCATGCCCGCACCGCCGTCGGTGCAGGCCGAGCCACCGACTCCCAGGACGATGGTGTGCGCGCCCTCGTCGAGCGCTGCCCGCACCAGCTCGCCGGTGCCCGCGCTCGTCGCGGTCATCGGCGCGAGCCGCGCCGGGTCCAGCATCGCCAGCCCGGACGCCGAGGCCAGCTCGACCACCGCGGTGTCGCCGTCGACGGCGATCTCGGCGTCGACCGGCTCGCCGACCGGCCCGGTGACCCGCACCGGCACCCGGCGGTAGCCGCTGGCGATCGCCGCGCTCACCGTGCCGTCACCCCCGTCGGCGACCGGCGCGACCTGCACGTCGACGTCGGCGCGCACCCGGCGCATGCCATCGGCCACCGCCTCGGCGACTCCCGGAGCCGTCAGCGAGCCTTTGAACTTGTCGGGCGCGATCAGGACATGACCTGGCACAACACACTCCACGTTCGACGTAGGAGCGTCCCCCGCCGGACACGCCCGGCACGTGGTCCGGCGGGGGACGCCGAGGGGTACCGGTCCGATTGCAGCCGATACCCCCGCCTGGGGGAAGGGGCGCTCGCCGGGACACCACCGCGCGTCCCGGCGAGCGACCCGGTTCCGGACTCCGCCCGAGCCCGGAGCTCCTACAGGTTGGGAACCTCTTCCGGCTCGATCATCGCGTCGATCCGGATGCCGCGCGGGGTGTTGGCCTCGCGCTCGATCATCACCTCGACCAGGACCGGGCGGCTGGTCGCGACCGCCTCCTTGCGCGCCCACTCGATGGTGTCGGCGAGGTCGGCGGGGTCGATCACGCGCCGCCCGGAGCAGCCGTAGGCCTCCATCACCTTGACGTTGTCGGTGCCGAACTCGTCGTAGTGGATGTCGACCTCGGTGTTCATGCCGAACGCGTCGCCTTCGGCCTGGCGGATCAGGCCGAGGTACTCGTTGTTCAGCATGATGATCACGAACGGGACGTTGTACTGCGCGGCGACCGCGAGTTCCTCGACCAGGAACTGGAAGCCGTAGTCGCCGACCACCGCGGCGACCTCGGCGTCGGGCTTGGCCGCCTTGACGCCGATCGCCGCCGGGATCTCCCAGCCGAGCGGGCCCGCCTGACCGCAGACCTGGTAGTGCCGCGGCTTGTGCGCGGACTGGAACTGGCCGGACCAGATCTGGTAGAGCCCGATCGCGGTGACGAAGTAGGTGTCGGGGTCGAACAGGGCGTTGATCTCGCGGAACACCCGCGGCGCCTTGATCGGCACCGTGTCGTAGTCGTCCGGGCGGGTCAGGGTGCGCTTGAGCTCCACGACACTGGCCACCCACTGCGCCCGGTCCTTCGACGCACCGCGCCGCTTGACCGCGTCGAGCAGAGCCCGCAGGAACAGCCTGGTGTCCGACACGATCCCCAGGTCGGGGCCGAACACCTTGCCGATCTGCGTGGGCTCGATGTCGACGTGGATGAACTTGCGGTCACCGCGGTAGACGTCGATGGCACCGGTGTGCCGGTCGCCGAAGCGGGCGCCGAGCGCGAGCACCAGGTCGGACTCCATGAACGACTGGTTGCCGTAGCGCTGGCTGGTCTGGATGCCGGTCATGCCCGCGAACAGCTCGTGGTCCTCCGGGAAGGAGCCCTTGCCCATCAGCGTGGTCTGCACCGGCACGTTGAGGAGCTCGGCCAGCTCGCGCAGCTCCTCGTGGGCCTCGCCGAGGATGATGCCGCCGCCGGCCAGGATCAGCGGCTTCTCCGACTCCAGCAGCAGGTCCAGCGCCCGCTCGACGCGCGGCAGGTGCGGCTCCACCGCCGTGACCGGCAGCGGCGCGTCGATCGACGGGTCCCACTCGATCTCCTGCTTCTGCACGTCCAGCGGCAGGTCGATGAGCACCGGGCCGGGACGGCCGGAGCGGGCGATGCGGAACGCCTCGCGGAAGATCCACGGCGCCTGCGCGGCCTCCTTGACCTGCACCGCCCACTTGGTGACGGGCTTGGCGATCTCGACGATGTCGACGGCCTGGAACGCCTCCTGGTGCAGCTTGGTGGAGACCGCTTGGCCGGTGATGCAGAGCATCGGGATGGAGTCGGCCTGCGCGGTGTAGAGACCGGTGATCATGTTGGTACCGGCGGGCCCGGACGTGCCGATGGCGACGCCGACCTTGCCGTTGGTGCGCGCCCAGCCGTCGGCCATGTGCGTCGCGCCCTCTTCGTGGCGGACGATCAGGTGCTTGATGTCGCGGTGCTCCATCGCGGCGTAGAGCGGGAGGATCGCCGCGCCCGGGCAGCCGAAGGCGACGTCGACGCCTTCGGACTCCAGGACGTCGACGACGGCCTGCATGACAGGAACTTCGGGCATGGTGTATACACCTCTCGGGTGCGGGTGCTCCCGCACTGGCGCTGGTGCGGTCTGGCGCACCGACGCCGGTCGCGGTTCACCGCATCGGCAGCGGTGCGGTCGTCGCCGCATCGATCTGTGGCGCGGGTGGGCGGTACTGGATGCTTGGCGGCTGCAGCCGCCCACCCGTGGCCGGTGGGAGTTCCGGGGTCCGCGAATCCGCTGCGGGATCCGCCGTCTTCACGGGCCGAGTCGTCTCGGCCGAGCCCCTGGCGTGGAACGTGGTGAGGAAGCGGCGCCGCGCGGGTTCGAGTGTGTGCGGACGAGGCGTCCCGCCCCGCACGGCGCCGCGGGTCTCACGAGCGCCCGCTGAGCTGGGCGATCTGCTTGAACAGCCCGGAGTGGTCGAGCTTGCCGTCGCCCTGGGCCTTGGCGGCCGCGATGAGCTGGGTGACCAGGGCGCCGATCGGCAGCGCGAGCCCGGCGCCGCGGGCGGCGGCCTCCAGGTTGCCGAGGTCCTTGTTGTGCAGCTCGATGCGGAAGCCCGGCGAGAACTCGCGGTTGCGCATCTTCTCGCCCTTGGCGTCCAGGACGGTGCTGCCCGCCAGGCCACCACCGAGGGCGCGCAGGCCGGCCTCGGTGTCCACTCCGTAGGCCTCCAGGAAGATCAGCGCCTCGGCGACCAGGCCGATGTTGCCGGCCACGATGAGCTGGTTGGCGATCTTCACGGTCTGGCCGGAGCCGGCAGGGCCGACGTGCACGATGGTGGTGCCGACGGCCTCCAGGATCGGCTTGGCGGCTTCGAAGGCGTCGGCCTCACCGCCGACCATCAGCGACAGGGTGCCGTCGATGGCCTTGGGCTCGCCGCCGCTGACCGGGGCGTCGACGACCCGGACGCCCTTGGCGGCACCGGCCTCGGCGACCTTGACCGAGGTGTCGGGCCGGATGCTGCTGCAGTCGATGAACAGCGCGCCGGGCCGGATGTGGTCGAAGACGCCGTCCTCGCCGAGCACGGCGGCGTCGACGTCGGGCGAGTCGGGCAGCATCGTGATGACGACGTCGGCGTCCTTGACGGCCTCGGCGATGCTCGCCGCACCCCGGCCGCCCTGCTGCACGAGAAGGTCGATCTTGTCCTGGGTGAGGTTGGTCCCGACGACGTCGTAGCCGGCCTTCACCAGGTTCGCGGCCATCGGGCTGCCCATGATGCCCAGCCCCACGAATCCGATCGTGGTCATGCTCTTACCTCCGTGTGTTTCCTCGCGCTCAGCGCTTGATCCAGCCGAAGCTGTCGGCGCTGGCGCCGCTGGGCTTGTACTCCAGCGCGACGTGGCCCCGGTAGCCGCCGGCCTGGAGCTTGCCGAGGTAGTGGTCGAAGTCGATCTCGCCGGTGCCTGGCTCGTTGCGGCCCGGGGCGTCGGCGATCTGGACGTGCCCGATCACGCCGCCGTGGCGGTCGATCACCGCGTCGAGGTCGTCGCCGTTGACCGTCAGGTGGTAGAGGTCGAACAGCAGGCGCAGGTTGTCCACGCCGCCCTCGTTGTGCACCCGGTCGATGACGGCGAGCACGTCGGCGGCGGTCTTGAGCGGGTACGCGGGCGCCCCGCTCACCGGTTCGACCAGCACCGTGCCGTCGACTGCCCGCGCGGCGCGGACCAGGCTCTCCGTGGCGACCTTGTCCTGTTCGGCCGGGTCGACACCGTCGATGCGGTTGCCGTAGAGGGCGTTGAACGCGCGGCAGCCGAGCGCCTCGCCGATGCCGGCGACGACGTCGACGTTGTCGGCGAACTCGCCCGCACGGTCCGGGTCGGACAGCACTCCGCGGTCACCGGCGGGCATGTCGCCCGCGAAGAAGTTCAGGCCGACCAGCTGGACGCCGGCGTCCTTCACCGCGCCGACGAAGCGCTCCACCTCGCGGTCGGACGGGACGGCGACCGGGAAGGGCCACCAGAACTCCACCGCGTCGAACCCGGCGGCCTTGACCGCCGCGGGCCGCTCCAGGACGTCGAGCTCGGTGAACAGCAGGGACGCGTTCACGGCGTACTTCAGATCCACGGGCACCTCCTCCGGGAGTCCTCCGGTGCGATTCCGCTGCGATCCCCGAGATCAGAGATTCCGTATCGCGGAAGGCTTATTTCGTACAGCGATAGACTAGCGAGCAACCGCCTCCGGGTCAACGCTTTGTTGAACCGGGTTTTCGGGTCCGTCCACGCGAAAAGGGGCAGGTAGCGGATGCTCCTGCCTCTTCGCCCGGCCCTGGTGGCCGCTTGTTGAACCGGGCCCGCCCGCCAGCCGTCAAGCGCGCGCAGCTCATCCGTATGGTGGAACTCCGTTTTCGAACCTGAACGCGGAGTGCGCACGCCGGTCCGGGCAGTTCCCGCCGGGACCCCGGGCCAGGTCGCGGCGGGCTACCGTGCCTACCGTGCACCCGGAGGTCCCGAGATGATCCTGAGAGCCGAGTTCACCACCGAGCCGTTCGAAGGCGAGGGTGAGCCGCCCGCGCACGCCCTGGCCGCGCGCGACCGCCTGCGCGAGGCGGGCCTGGAGCCCGACTTCGGCCCGCTGGGCACGTCGATCACCGCCGACCGGGAGACGCTGCTGCCCGCGCTGGCCGCGGTGGTGGAGACCGTGCTCGACGCCGGGGCGCACCGCATCACCCTGCAAGTCACCGTCGACGGTGCCCCAGTTGAGGAGTCCTAGGGCCGTGCATCCGCTCGCTACCGCGATCGCCCCGCTGCTGGAGCAGATCGGCGCCACCGCCGTACCCGCCGAGCAGCGCGCGCCCGGTGACGTCGTCCTGTACTGGGAGGGCGCGCCCGCCGTCGCCGTGCGACTCCCCGGCGAGGAGCTGACCAGCGCCCTGGAACGCATGATCGCCCAGGTCGAGGGCGAGCTCGGTGCCGCGCTGCCCGACCTGCCCCGCGCCGACAAGCAGCGCGCGGTGCGCCTGCTGGAGGAACGGGGCGCGTTCACCCTGCGCAAGTCGGTGGAAGCGGTCGCGAAGGCGCTCGGCGTCAGCCGCTTCACCGTCTACAACTACCTCAACCGGGAGCAGCCCGGGCCCGGCTGACCGGCCCGCGGCCCTCGCCGGGCACGTCGGCGATCGCACCTCACCGAGGGATACCCGGTGACCGCCCGCATTCCTTTGCATCCGCCGCGCCTCTTCGACGGGCGGCCGCTCCAGCACGCCGCGAGCAGTTTCGACGCGCCGCCACCTCTCCGTTCGATTACCTTCGGCGACTGTCGGTGCACCTTGGGTAGCAGCACAGTCCGTTAGCTGCGCTAATCGTTGGCGAGGTTGTGCGGTGGCACAGTTCCGACTCCCGGAATTTCAACAAAGTGTTGACGCCGCTGCCGAGGCGGCCGTAGCTTCTCGTCTCACCAAAGCTTGCGACCGAGGCCACACCACCGCGCCGACCAGCATGTTCGGACCTCGGTGTCCGCCGCCGACACGCAGACCCGGTCGCAGGCCAGCGTCTCTCGTGGGGAAACTCCAATGCCACCTTCACCTTCCGGGAACGGTTCCGGGCCGGACGGGCTCAACGCCCTGCCACGCCCGGAACTGGTCAAGCGGCTGCTCGCCTGCCTGGACGTGCAGCGCTGGGCGGACGAGGTCGCCGACCGGCGGCCGTTCGCCTCGACCGCCGAGATCTACCAGGCGGCCGACGACGCCGCGCGGGAGCTGACCCGCGAGGAGATCGACTCCGCCCTGGCCGCCCACCCCCGCATCGGCGCGCGCGTGCAGGGCTCGGACACCTCCTCGTCGTGGTCCCGCAGCGAGCAGGCCGGTGTCGACGCCGGCGACGCCGCGCTGCAGGAGGCGCTGCGCGAGGGCAACGAGGAGTACGAACGCCGCTTCGGCCACGTCTACCTCGTCTGCGCCAGCGGCCGCAGCGGCGCCGAACTGCTGGAGATCCTGCGCTCCCGGCTCGGCAACGACCCGGAGGAGGAGCTGGGCATCGTCGCCGAAGAGCTCCGCAAGATCGCACGACTGAGATTGGCGAAGGTGGTCGAAGGATGACGAGTCACGTCACCACGCACGTGCTGGACGCGGCCAGGGGCCGGCCCGCGCAGGGCGTCGCCGTCCGGCTGGAGGGCGCCGACGGCACCGACTGGATCTCCCTGGCCGCCGCGGAGACCGACTCCGACGGCCGGGTCAGGGAACTGGGGCCGGAGCAGCTGGAGGCCGGGGACTACCGCCTCACCTTCGCCACCGGGGCCTATTTCGAGCGGCTGGGCACCGACTCCTTCTACCCGCAGGTGCAGATCACCTTCCGGATCACCGATCCCGAGCAGCACTACCACGTGCCCGTGCTGCTGAGCCCGTTCTCCTATTCCACGTATCGAGGGAGCTGATCACCCCATGGGCATCGTCATGGGCCCCAACCAGTACGGCAAGGCCGAGGTCCGCATCGTCTCGGTCAACAAGGACACGCCGCGCCACACCATCAAGGACCTCAACGTCTCGACCTCGCTGCGCGGCGACCTCGACGCGGTGCACCTCACCGGCGACAACAGCAACTGCCTGCCGACCGACACCCAGAAGAACACCGTCTACGCCTTCGCCAAGGAGGCGCCGATCGGTGAGATCGAGGACTTCGCGCTGCGACTGGGCCGCCACTTCGTCAACACCGCCGAGGGCATCACCGGCGCGCGCATCCTCATCGACGAGTACTCCTGGGAGCGCATCCCGGTCGGCGGCACCGGCCACGACCACTCCTTCGCCCGCTCCACCGACGAGAAGCGGACCACCGCGGTCACCATCGACGGCGACAAGGCGCACGTGGTGTCGGGGCTGAAGGACCTGGTCGTGCTCAAGTCCACCGGCTCGGAGTTCTGGGGCTACCCGAAGGACAAGTACACGACGCTGGCCGAGACCGACGACCGCATCCTGGCCACCGCGGTCACCGCCCGCTGGCGCTACCTGGGCACCGACCTGGACTGGGGCAAGAGCTTCGAGTCCGTGCGCGCCACGATGCTGGAGGCCTTCGCCACCACGCACAGCCTCGCGCTCCAGCAGAGCCTGTACGAGATGGGCAAGCAGGTGCTCGACGCGCACCCCGAGGTCGCCGAGGTCCGGCTGTCGCTGCCGAACAAGCACCACTTCCTGGTCGACCTCAAGCCCTTCGGGCTGGACAACGACAACGAGGTCTTCTACGCCGCCGACCGGCCGTACGGGCTCATCGAGGGCACCGTGCTGCGCGACGACGTGGACCCGGCCCCGCAGGCCTGGTACTCGCTAGCCGAGTTCTGACGCGCGCGAGGGGGCTGCCGGGACGACCTGGCAGCCCCCTCGGCCATAGCGGCACCCACAACGGCAAGGGCACCTCTCCACAACTGCTTCCGCGATGGAAACGGTGTCTCATTTCCTCGTATACGCAAGGAAATACATCCAACACCCGGCATTGATAGTGACGTGATCTGATTCGTCCCAGCGGCCCTGGAGTTCCCGATGGCCCTCTTCAAAGTCCGCCGAAACCGTGGCATTCGCATCGGCAGAACCGGCGCGCATCCCGTAGACGAGGTGTTACCGCCCGGCAAGATGCTCTTCGCCGGCATCCAGCACGTCGCCGCGATGTACGCGGGCGTGGTGGCCCCGCCCCTGATCGTCGGCGAGGCGCTCGGGCTGCCGCCGGTGCAGCTCACCCTCCTCATCGGCGCGAGCCTGCTGACCGCGGGCATCGCCACGGTGCTCCAGTCCGTCGGGGTGTGGCGCATCGGCGCCCGGCTCCCCTTCGTCAACGGCGTCACGTTCGGCTCGGTGGCTCCCATCCTGGCGATCGTCGCCCAGCAACAGCAGCAGAACGCGCTGCCGGTCATCTACGGCTCGGTGCTCATCGCCGGTGCGCTGGCGTTCCTGGCCGCCCCCTACTTCTCCCGGCTCGTCCGGTTCTTCCCGCCGCTGGTCAACGGAACCGTGATCACGCTGATCGGGCTGTCGCTGATGCCGGTGGGCATCAAGTGGATCGCCGGGCAGGACGCCGAGGCACCGGACTACGCGGCGATGCCCAAGATCGCCATCGGGGCCGCGACGCTGGTGCTGGTGCTGCTGCTCAACCGCTTCCTCCGCGGATTCCTGCAGCGCATCGCGCTGCTGGTCGGGCTGCTCGTCGGCACGCTCGCCGCCTGGCCGATGGGGCTGGTCGACACCACGACGTTCGAGCAGGCGCCGCTGTTCAACGTGCCGACGCCGTTCCAGCTCGGGACACCGGTCTTCGACATCACCGCGACGCTGTCCATCTGCATCGTGATGCTGGTGGCGATGATGGAGAGCACCGCGGACATGATCGCCCTCGGTGAGATCGTGGACCGCCCCGCGGACGAGAAGCTCATCGCCGCCGGGCTGCGCGCCGACGGCGCGGGCAGCGCGGTCAGCGCCGTCTTCGGCGGCTTCACCTGCAGCGCGTTCGCGCAGAACATCGGTCTGGTGGCGCTGACCGGCATCAAGAGCCGGTTCGTGGTGGCCACCGGCGGTGGCGTGCTGGTGCTGCTCGGGCTGTTCCCGGTGCTGGGCGCGGTCGTCTCGCTGGTGCCGCAGCCGGTGCTCGGCGGTGCCGCGCTGGTGCTGTTCGGGTCGGTAACCGCCAGCGGCATCAAGACGCTGAGCAAGGCGGGCCTGGGCGACCCGTTCAACGCGCTGGTCTTCGCCGGTTCGCTGGCGGTCGGCATGGTGCCGGTCATCTCGCCGGAGTTCTACGAGCACTTCCCCGCCGCGCTGCGCACCGTGCTCGACTCCGGCATCAGCACCGGCTGCATCGCCGCGCTGCTGCTGAACCTGCTGTTCAACAGCTCCCGCCAGCGGCGGGAGATGCAGGCCGCGCCGGAGGACGGGGCGGCTCCCGTGCTCTCCCCGGAACCCGGCGTCCAGGACCCCGACGCCGTCCCGGCCCCGCGCGAGTCGGAGAGGGACGCCGACCCGGTCAAGGGCACCGGGCCGGGCCGCTGAGTCGGCGCGCCGACACCGGTCGCGTAGCGACACGCCGCGCCCGCGTCGCGGCACACGGCACGGAAGGGCGGGTGCTGGTTCCCCGGCACCCGCCCTTCTTGCAGGGCAGGACAGCCCTAGCAGCAAGTTGCCACCGGCGGTAGCATGAAGACATGAGCGCCCTCCCGCACGAGCCCCCTGGTGGAGAGCTGTCTGAGACGGCTCACCGCCTGGCGTGGTTGTCGACTCAGCTTCATGACGCCGGGAAGATCTCCCCCGAGTTCCGACGAGCGGTGGAGCAAGTCGCCGCCTCCGCAGGCAACGTCCGCGCTCTCGGCAGGGCGCGCAAGGTCAGCGTCTCCATGCCCGAAGAGCTGACCTCCGCCGTGCAGGAGCGAGTCGGCCGAGGCGCTTTCAGCCAGTACGTCACCGATGCGGTCGCGCGCCAACTGGAGCTCGATCTCCTGGCCGAGCTCTCCGACCTCCTGGAAGCCGAGCACGGTCCCATCTCCGAAGAAGACCTCACGGAAGCAAGGGCGGCATGGCCGGACGTCGAGTAGCGGGAGGAGGCACGCTCGTCCTCGACAGCGAGGGACTGTCGAAACTCGCGAATGGCGACGGCCGGGCCCGTGCGTACCTGGAAACCGCGCGCACGCGGCGTGCCAGAGTGGTGATCAGCGCCATCACGCTTACCGAGGTACTCCGGGGCGGTCCGCGCGATGCCTCGGTGCACCGTGTGCTCTCCCGGATTTCCGTGCTTCCGGTGACAGCGGAGATCGCTCGCGCGGCGGGCGAACTCCTGGGCACGACCGGGCTGTCTGGTCATCGCTGCGCGATCGACTCCATCGTGGCTGCTACAGCTCTCGGCCTCGCCCGTCCTGTCGTCCTCCTGACCAGTGATCCCGACGATCCCAACCGGCTCATCGACGAGCCGGAGCGCCCGAAGGACGAGCGCGTGGTCGTGGTGCACGTTTGAATTCCCGCGCCCGTTCTGGTCACTGACCAGGCGCCCTTTGCAGGTCAGCCGGCGCCGTGGCCGCGGTGGACGCACAGCAGTTGGTCCTTCGTCCCGTGCTTCGGGTCGCGGTAGGCGGTCAGGGCGGGCGTGGCTTTGCTGTAGTGGTTGGGCAGGGCCTGGTCGGGGGTCCAGGTCTCGCCGTTGAAGGACGTCCACCACAGCTTCTCGTCGCTGCTGCCGCGGTGCACGCAGTACAGCGTGCCGTTGAGCACCGCGAGCGCGGGCGACGTCGCCGAGAAGTGGTTGCCCAGCGGCGCCGGGGCCGTCCACTCCACGGGTTCGATGTTCAGCTTGGACCAGTACAGGCGCGTGTCGTCACCAGTTCCCCGGAAAACGCAGTACGGGACGTCGTTCAGCACCGCGAGGGCGGGGCCGTCCGCACTGCCGAAGCCCATCTCCCGCCGAGGCGCCCAAGCACCGTGGCCCTGGAGCCAGCTCCACCACAGCCTGTCGCCGTCGACGTCCCGGTAGGCGATGAGCGGGAAGTTCCACGACGCCATCGCGGGAACGGCCGAGGTGCGGAAGTCGATTCCCAGGTTCACCGGGCTGCCCCAGCCTTCGCCGTCGCGGGTCCACACGATCATGTCGCCGAACCCGTCCGAACCGACGCGTTGGAGCATGCGCAGGGTGCCGTTGTGCTTGGAGAGGGCAACCCCCGTGCTGGTGCTGACGTCGTCCGCCCTCCGGTCGCGCGACCACTTCTCCACGTGGGGGTCCGCCGCGTGGTCGAACGAGGTTTCGTACAGGGCTTCCCGGTCGTCACCGGCACCCGGGTGGCTGCAGAGCAGCTTGGTCTGGTGCCACACCAGCGCGGGCACCGACGAGCACGCCTGGTCGTTGGCGAAGCGGGTGTCCGGGCTCCAATTGCCCTCTTCCTGGTCGAAGACGGTCCACCACAGGTGCTCGTCGTCCGGCTGCGGCTCGACCCACCTGGTCGGGATCAGCATCGTCGGCGAGACCCACGGCGAGTTCAGGACCACCCCGTACTGCCCGCCTGCGACCGCCTTGATCCACAGCCCCTGGGCGATGATGGCCGCCTCCAGCACTTCACCCAACCCGGCGATCAGCGAGACGGCTTCTCCGACGAGTTCCCGGATCTCGGTCACGGCCTCCGCCGCCTCGTGGTTGAGGAAGATCCGGAATCCCCACCAGTGCGGCTGGGCCGACACCGCCGGTCCGGACCGGGTCAGCAGTTCCCGGGGCGGGCCGACCTCCCACGTCACCTCACCGTCCGGCGAAGACGGTCGTGTCACGGCGGTCCTGGAATCCTCGCGCTGCGTCATCCCGCATCCCATCGTGGACGGCATCCGACGCAGCCGATTCTGGGACGCATCCGGCGGACGGCAACGCGGGTGACCCGCACGTGGCCGAACGTCACCCGGGTCGGCGCTCAGCGGTCGAAGCGGCCCGCCTTCACGCGGGAGAGGAAGGACCGCCAGCGCACGGCCGACACGGCGAAGTGCCCGGCGTCGGGCGCCTTGGAGTCGCGGACGAGCGTGACCTCGGGCAGGACCGCCGTCTCGACGCACTCGTGCCCCTGGCTGTAACTGCTAATGCGCCACTTCGGCTCAGTCATCCGTCAGCCCTTCAGCGATCTTGCGGATGAGGGCGTTCGAACCTGCCTCGTCCAATGCACTGCCCTCCAGCAGCCGCGACGTTTCCACAAACGGCGCCACTTCTGAAGAGTCGGTGACGAACACGCCGAGCATGAAGGCTTCGACGAACACGTAATGACTTCCGTCAGCGAGTTCGTAGAGCACGAACGGGCCTCCGTTGGCCGGGCTCTGCACGGCATCGAACGGGATCACACGCACGCTGACGTTGTTGCGGCGCTGGAGCACGAGCAACTGCTCCAACTGCTCGCGCAGCATTCTCGGGTTGCCGAGGGTCCGGTGCAGCGCCCCTTCTTCGATGAACATCGTCAAGGTGGGCGCGTTCGGCCGGGACAGAACCGCCTGTCGCCCCAACCGAGTCGCGACCTTGCGCTCGGTCTCGTCGCGATGCGTTCCGAGCACTGTGCGGGCGTAATCGGCGGTTTGGGCCAGCCCGGGAACGAGCGCGACCGCGGAATACGTCATGGAGACCGACTCACGTTCGAGCACCATCAGACTCGCGACGATGTCCGAGACCCGTGCGCTCTCCAGCCACGCGGCGGCCTCGCCCACCTCGCCGACCCGTTCGATCAGCTCCCGCTTGGCTTCGCCGGTCACCCCGTACAGGGCGCACAACGCACTCATCTCGTCGCGGTCCGGGACTCTGCTCCCCAGTTCGGTCCTGTTGACCGTCGACGCGGAAAGCCCGAGCGACGATGCCACCGAACGGGTGGTCATCCCGGCCTCTTCACGCAACTTCCGCAGTTGCACGCCTATCCCGATCTGACGCAGCTTCTCGGATCGCTTCATGGCGTGACCTCGGCCTTCATTCGGCGACTCGTGTCACGAGAGGGACGAGAACCCCAAAACTGGCCCGCTGACCTGCACTGTCCCAAATTCGTTGAAACGCAGGCTATCGATCTAGCTTCTCCTGCGTCATCACCCCGTCGTGCGGTTGAGTCGAAGGAAGGTCGCCATGTGGCCGAATCCGTACCGTGTTGAGACGCCGATGGCGTTCTGGATCGTCGGGGTGGGTGAGAAGGTGCGGCACGCCACCGACATCCGCCCCGGTGCGGCTCCGGCGGGCGACTGGATCCCGACGCTGTGCGAGGTGTGGATCCGGGTGCCGTTCTCGACCGTCATCGGGCAGGAGCCGAAGTCGAAGGACGTCACCGAGCGCTGCCCGAACTGCACCGAGGCGGTGTCCCAGCGGAAGTACCGCGACATCAACTGGGACTTCTGACCGCCCGGTCGAGCTCCCACGGGTCGTGCGCCGACACGATCGTGAGGTCGGCGTCGCCGGCGATCGCGCGCAGGCGCTCGACGCCTGCGAGGCGCTTCGCGCGGTCGTCCTCGACGCTGCGTTGCAGTTCTTCCAGCACCGGCGGGGCCGGTTTGGACGGTGTCTCGATCTCGACGTGGCTGTAGTAGGTGTCGCCCGCGTGCAGGAGCCACCGGTCGCCCTGGTCGATGGCCACCCCGACGTGCCCGTGGGTGTGACCGGGCATCGGGACCATCAGGAGCTCCGGCGGAAGGCCGTCGAACTGGCGCACACCGTCGAAGCCGCGCCACCGCTCACCGCCGTCGGGGTAGACGACCCAGTTCGGGCCGTGCGCGAAGTGCGCCTGCGGGTACTGCGACACCGCCGTGGAGGTCGCCAGGCGGTGTTCCACCTCGTGCACGTGGACCGCCGCGTGCGGGAAGTCGGGCAGGCCGCCGGTGTGGTCGATGTGCAGGTGCGTCAGGATGACGTGCCCGACGTCGGAGGGCGCGAAGCCGAGCCGTTCGACCTGCCGGACCGCGGTTTCCTCCGGGTCGAGCTTCGGCCCGGCCCAGTCCACGAAGTCGCCGAGCGTCTCCTGCGGCCGCCGGACGTTGATCATGCCGAGCCCGGTTTCTAGCAGCACCAGGGTCTCGTCGGTCTCGATGAGCAAGCAGTGGCAGACCGCGGATGCCGCGTCGGTGTCCGTCGAGGGATCGACGGTGAGCGTGCCGCAGTTCAGGTGATGTGTGCGCACAATGGTTCCCGGAGTTCTTGTTGCCGTGACTGGCCGAAGACGACGCTAGGAGGCGCTTTCGTGGCTCACCAAACGGTTGGTCACCGGGCCGTGGCCCCGGACTACGACGATTTCCTCGGCGACTGCAGCGATCCCGAACGCAGGCGGCCGAACCCGAGTTGCCCGGTCGAGGTCACCCTCAACGCCCTGCGCGGCAGGTGGACGGCGCTGCTGATCCGGGAGTTCGTGCGGGGCGAGCGCAGCTACACCGACCTGGCGAGTGAGCTTCCCCATCTCTCGGACAAGGTCCTGTCCGATCGGCTGGCGCAGCTCACGTCGGCCGGGGTCCTCGAACGGCGGCGGACGGCGTCCTGGCCGCCGCGGGTCAGCTACGAGCTGACCGAACGGGGCCGTGCGCTGCTCCCGATCCTGCAGGCGATGCAGGACTGGGGCGAGAACCGCTGACGCCAGGACGGGCCGGGTGGCATGGCCGGCAGCCCATCGCAAGCGGACTGAAACCGCGCCAACAGCTCCTTGGAACGGGAAGGCAGGAGGGGACGAGATGTCGTATCCGGAGGTCCGCTACTTCGGTGAGAACGGAGAGCACAGTGCGGCTTTCCGGCCCGCGAGCACCCCGCCGGACCTGGTCATCCGGTCGGGCACCGAGAGTGGCAAGGGCACCGAGGTGCACTACCTCGGCACCGGCGGTACGACCGACGGCCGGTTCGGCCTCTACCGGTGGGAGATGGGGCCGAACCCGTCCGGGCCCGCGCCGCACTTCCACCGGACGATCTCGGAGTCCTTCTACATCCTCTCCGGCACGATGCGGCTGTTCGACGGCGAACGCACGATCAGCGCCACGCCGGGCGACTACCTGCACGTCCCGCCGGGTGGCGTGCACGGTTTCCGCAACGAGTCCGGCGAACCGGCGTCGATGCTGCTGCTGTTCGCTCCCGGCGCACCGCGCGAGGCCTACTTCGAGGAACTCGCCGCGATCGCGGCCGAAGGTCGCCGGCTCACCGAGGAGGAGTGGACCGACCTCTACCGGCGCCACGACCAGTACATGGTCTAGCCGATCGCGTCGGGGTACTCGGCGGGAACCGGTGCGGTGGAGCTCCGGTCGGCGAAGCGGGCGAGGAGCTTGAGCGTGTTCTGCGAGCTCGAACTCGGAGCGGCGCACGCGGTGGAACTGCCGTATGTCTTCGACCGCCTGGACCTTCCCGCGCTGCACGCCCCCGTGGTCTGCTCGGCTGCGCCGGACCACCCTCCGGGCTCGCCACGCGCATGCACGGCGCGTGGGTGAGCTTCGCCCGCACCGGCGACCCCGGCTGGTCCCGGTCGGAGACCCATCGCTTCACCGGACTGGCGTGAACACCGATTCCGCCTTCCTCGCGTTCGGCCCGGTCCATCGCCGAACCTCTCGCCGCGCCGCCTCCGGCATCCACCTGCCCGAAATGCCTCGACCGAGCCGCCGGAAACCGCGACAATGATCACCCCGGGGAACCTCCCGACCGTGCCCACCGTTGGCACCACGAGATGTCCGGCGACACCGCCGGCACAGCCGTCGAGACAGGAGCCAGGCAGATGAGCTTCGGCAAGTTCTTCAAGCACTTATCGCCCGCCAAGCACGTCCACGGCTCGCACAGCAGCAGTGGTGGCCACCGCAGGCGCGGCAGCAGCAGCGACCACCGCCGCCGCCACAGCAGCAGCGACCACCGCAGGCGCAGGCACAGCAGCAGCGACCACCGCTCCTACCGCAGGCGCAGCCACAGTTGACGGCCGAGCAGAAGGGGAGCCGGTGCTCGTCGATTCGCTGAGTTACTACTACAGCGAACAGGAACGGGACTGGGGGCCGCCCGGCGAACCGCTGGAGCCGGGCGAACTGCTGGCCCCCGGATACCGGGTCGTCGAGCACCTGCGCCGGGGCAGCCGGCTGGACGTCTACGACCTTTGGAGCGAGGAACGGGCCTGCCGGTGCGTCGGCAAGACCCTCCGCCCGGAGCGCGCCGCGGACGAGACCGCGGCGGGGTGGTTGCGCAACGAAGGACTGCTGCTGACCACGCTGACGCATCCGCACCTGGTGCGCGGCTACGAGACCGTGCTGACGTCCGAACCCGCGCGTCCGGCCGTCGTCACCGAGACGCTGCCCGGCTTCACGCTCGGGTTCCTCATCGACCAGCACGGCAGGCTGCGCGCGATGGACGTCGCGGTGCTGGGCATTCAGCTCTGCTCGGCGCTGGGCTACCTGCACCGGCAGGGCTGGGTGCACCTCGACGTCAAGCCGTCCAACGTGGTCGAGGCCGGCGGCAGGGCGGTGCTGCTGGACCTGAGCCTGGTGTGCCGGGTCGGGGACCGCAGCTCCGGCGGCACCTTCGACTACCTGTCTCCGGAGCAGGCGCGCGGTGACGAGATGACGCCGGCCGCCGACGTCTGGGGGCTAGGCATCACGCTGTACGAGGCGTTCTCCGGCACCACGCCGTGGGCGGAGTTCTCGCACCGGGAGAAGCGCGGCGACGGCACCCGGCGCTACCCGCAGACCGAGTCGCCGGCCGCGCCGCTGCGCACGCACCGGCGGATGCCCGCCGTGCTGTCGCGGACGGTCGACGCCTGCCTCGACCAGGACCCGGCTTCCCGCCCGACGGTCCAGGAGGTTTCCGACGTGCTCCAGACCTGGTCGGGAGTCGACCCGGCCAACGCGGAGTAGCCGCTGACGCGGGAGACGAAGGCGGAAACGGGAGCGCCGACGGAAACGGGAGCGGGGACGGAAACGAGGGCGGGGACAGAAACGGGGGCGGGGACGGACGCGGAATCGGTGACGGACGCGGAACCAGGGCCGGAGACGGGCGTGGTCCCGTAGCCGAAGACGGAACCGGAAGCCGCCTCAGAGACGGAACCGGAACAGATCCCTGAGAGACGGAACCGGAACCACGATCAGTCCGAAGCAGGCGCGAAGCCGGGACCGGCACGGCACGGCACGGCACGAAGGGCGTAACCGCCAGCGCACCGGCCGCCCTGCCGAACCGCCGCCGACATGTCGGCCGGTGCGGATGTCACCGACACCGGCGATCGTGACCGACTTCATATCAAGTGCCACCGCGGGACTGCCGATCCGACAACGGATATGCATGTCTCGGCAGAGCCCACGGGCGACTCGAACACTCCCGCACGCCGACCCGCACTGCGGGTCCTGCCCGCGGGTACACCGCGCACGAACACGGTGGTCCTCTTGCTGCACGGTGGCAAGATCGCCAGCCACGAGCCGGCGCGCGGCCACCACCTCGCCTACCTGCGCATGGTGCCCGTCGCGCGCGGCATCCACCGCGCCGGCGCGCCCGCGGGCGCCGCGGTGTGGCTGCTGCGCAACCGCTACCGGGGCTGGAACGAGCCGGTCCTGGACGCGGTCGCCGACGCCCGCTGGGCGCTGGAGGAGATCTCAACGCGCCATCCGCGGGCCCAGATCGTGCTGGTCGGGCACTCCATGGGCGGCCGCGTCGCGCTTCGCGTCGCCGACGCGGAGCGCGTGACCGGCGTTTGCGCGCTGGCTCCCTGGATCGAGGACGACGAGCCGATCGAGCACCTCGCCGACCGGTCGGTGCTGATCGTGCACGGAACCGCCGACCGGATGACCTCCCCCACCGCGTCGGCAGCCTTCGCGCGCCGCGCGTGCGCGGTGACCCCGGCGGTGCGCAACGAGGTCGTGGCCGGCTCCGGCCACGCGATGCTGCGCCGTCGCGGGCGGTGGGACCAACTGGTCCAGCGCTTCGTCGGTTCGCTGGTCCCGGACCGGGAGGAGCGGCGATGATCCGGCCGCGGGTCGCGGTCGTCGGCGCCGGCGTCTCCGGCCTGACCGCCGCCCACCTACTGCAACGCCGCTACGACGTGCTGCTGTTCGAGGCCGACGACCGGCTCGGCGGACACGCGCACACGCACGAGGTGCCCACCGCCGACGGCCGGGTGCTGGGGATCGACAGCGGTTTCATCGTGCACAACGACCGCACCTACCCGACGTTGCTGCGGCTGTTCGGCGAACTCGGGGTCAGCACGCGGGACACCGAGATGTCGATGAGCGTGCGCTGCCTCGGCTGCGGTCTGGAGTACGCGGGCGCCAGACGGCTCGGCGGGCTGTTCGCGCAGCGCGCCAACCTCGTGCGCCCGCCCTACCTGTCGCTGCTCGCGAACGTGCCGAGGTTCCACCGGCTGGCCCGCCGCGCGCTGGAGAGCGGTGCCGGCGGCGAGGAGCAGACCTTCGGCGAGTTCCTGGCGGCGGCGCGGTTCCCGGCGTACTTCGTCGAGCACTTCGCGCTGCCGCTGGTGTCGGCGGTGTGGTCGGCGGACCGCGACACCAGCCGGGCGTACCCGGCGCGCTACCTGTTCGAGTTCCTGCGCCACCACGGGATGCTGTCGGTAACCGGGTCGCCGGTGTGGCGGACCGTCGTCGGCGGTTCGCGGGAGTACGTCCGCCGGATCGCCAAGCATCTCACCGCGGTCCACGTCGCCACCCCGGTCCGCTCGGTGCGGCGGCTGGCCGACGGGGTGGAGGTCCGCGACGACGCCGACGTGGTGCACCGGGTCGAGCGCGTCGTCGTGGCCTGCCACGCCGACCAGGCGCTGGCCATGCTCGCCGAGCCGAGCCCCGCCGAACGCACCGTCCTCGGTGCTTTCCGCTACTCGCGCAACGAGGCGTGGCTGCACACCGACACGTCGCCGCTGCCGCGAACCGCCGGAGCGCGGGCGTCGTGGAACCACCTGAAACCCTCGTGCGGCGAGGACTCCGGGCGGGTGCTGGTCAGCTACGACATGAACCGGCTGATGCGGCTCGACGAACCGCGGGACCACGTCGTCAGCCTCAACGCCGAAGGGCACGTCGACCCCGGGCGGGTCCTGGCGCGGATGACCTACCACCACCCCGTCTACACCCCGGAGTCGCTGGCCGCCCAGCGCAGGCTCCCGGAGCTCGGTGACGACCGGATCCGCTTCGCGGGCGCCTACCACGGGTGGGGCTTCCACGAGGACGGCTGTGCGGCGGGCGCGCGCGCCGCGGCCGCCTTCGGGGCCGGATGGTGACGGCGCATGACGGCACCCGCGCTCTACGACGTGATCGTCACCCACACCCGGCACGTCGACCGCACCACGACGTTCCGCCACCGGCTCTACACCTGGCTGGTCGATCTCGACGCGCTGCCGCGCCAACCCTGGTGGCTGCGGCCCTTCGCCGGGTTCCACGCCCGCGACCACCTCGGCTCACCGCACCGCTCGATCCGCGAGAACGTCGACGCCTGGCTCGCGCTGCACGGCGTCGACCTGCGCGGCGGGAAGGTGCTGATGCTGGCCCACGCCCGCGTGCTGGGCCACGTGTTCAACCCCCTCACCGTGTACTGGTGCCACGACAGCGGCGGCGAACTCGCCTGCGTCCTCGCCGAGGTGCACAACACCTACGGCGAACGGCACTGCTACCTGCTGCGTCCCGACTCCACCGGCGGCGCGAGCGTGGACAAGCGGTTCTACGTCTCCCCGTTCCTCCCCGAACGCGGCCGGTACGCGATGCGCTTCGACCTGACCGGTGAACGCGTGCGGGTCCGGGTGCAGCTCCGCGACGACGACGACCGACCGCTGCTGACGGCCGTGCTGGCCGGGCGCAGGCGACCGGCGAACCGCCGGGAGCTGCTGCAGCTTGCGCTCCGGCGTCCGCTGGTGCCCCAGCGGGTGTCGGTGCTGATCCGGCGGCACGGCATCGCCCTGTGGCTGCGGCGGATCCCAGTCGTCCCCCGACGTCCGCACGTGCACCAGGAAGGCATCAGATGATCACCACCACGCCGTCGGCCGTGACGCCGCTGTGGGACTCGGTGGCGGCTGCGCCGCACTCGCCGTCGCGCGCCCGCGCCGCGGAGGCGCTGTTCCGCCGGGCCGCCTCCCGGCTGCCGGTCCGGGTGGTGTTCGCCGACGGCACCCGGCTCGGCGCCGGGGACTCCGGCTCGCCGCTGATGCGGGTGCTCGACGCCCGGTCGTTCTTCCACCGGCTCGGCGCGCACGCCAACGTCGGCTTCGGCGAGTCCTACATGGCCGGGGAGTGGAGCAGTTCCGAACCCGCCGACCTGCTGACGCCGTTCGCGCAGCGGCTGCCCGCGCTCGTGCCGCGCCCGCTGCAGGCCCTGCGCCGGTGGGTCCAGGCGCGGCGGCCGGAGCTCGAACGCAACACGCGCGCCGGTGCGCGCCGCAACATCCGGCAGCACTACGATCTGTCCAACGACTTCTTCGCGCTGTTCCTGGACGAGACGATGACCTACTCGTCGGCGCTGTTCCGCCCGGACACCACCGACCTCGCCGACGCGCAGCGGCACAAGATCGACCGGGCGCTGGACGTGGCCGGGGTGCACGCCGGGACCCGGCTGCTGGAGATCGGCACCGGCTGGGGGTCGCTGGCGCTGCGCGCGGCCGAGCGCGGTGCGCGCGTCACGTCGCTGACGCTGTCGGCCGAGCAGCGGAAGCTCGCGCGGCAGCGGATCGCCGCGGCGGGGCTCGCCGACCGCGTGGAGGTCCACCTGCGCGACTACCGCGAGGAGGACGGCCGCTACGACGCGGTGGTCAGCGTGGAGATGGTCGAGGCCGTCGGCTCCGAGTACTGGCCGCGGTACTTCCGCGCCATCGACGAACTGCTGGTACCCGGCGGGCGGGCGTCGTTGCAGGCGATCACCATGCCGCACGACCGGATGCTGGCGACGCGCCGCTCGCACAACTGGATCCACAAGTACATATTCCCCGGTGGGGAGCTGCTGTCGGTTCCGGCGATCGAGGACGGCGTCCGGCGGCACACCTCGATGCAGATCGTGCAGCGGCACTCCTTCGGACCCAGCTACGCCGAGACGCTGCGCCGCTGGCGCACGGGGTTCCTGGAGCGCTGGCCGGAGGCCGCGGCCCTCGGTTTCAACGACAACTTCCGGCGGATGTGGGAGTTCTACCTCGCCTACAGCGAGGCCGGATTCCGCTCGGGATACCTCGACGTGTGGCAGTTCGGCTTCCGCAAGCCGCACGAGCGGTGACGGCACGGGGACGGAGCCTGATCGACGATCGGCCGACGCGGCGCCTGCCGAACGGCTAACGTCGGCGGCGGGTATCGGACGAGCGAGGACGGAACGACCATGAGCGACGGCGACGCCAAGACCGCGGACGGGCAGCACCGGCAGGCCCTGGAGGTCCTCTCGGAACGGCTGGGCAGGCACCAGGTGTTCGGCACCCCGGTCCAGCAGGGCGACACGACGCTGGTGCCGGTGGCCCACGTCCGCGCGGGCAGCGGCTTCGGCCGCGCCAAGCGGGAGCTGAACGGCGGCGGCGGCGTGGTGGCTCGCCCGGCAGGCGCGTTCGGCGTCACCAGCGACGGCAAGGTCGCCTGGCATCCGGCCGTCGACGTCAACCGGATCGTGCTCGGCGGGCAACTCGCCTTCGCCGCGGTCGCGATCGCCTTCGCGATCGCTTTCCGGCGCCGCCGCTGACCACGTCCGGCGACCTGCGCCGGTGCCGGCCGGGCCGATGCGCGCGCCGGGGACCGCCGGTGCCGGGAACCGGCGGTGCGGCCGCCTACAGCCTGCCGAGCTTGCGGACCTCGGCCTCGGAGAGGCCGGTCATCCGCTGCACCTCTTCGGCGTCGGTGCCGCCGTTGTCGAGCGCGCGCACGAACGACGCGGCCAGCGCGCGCGCCGTCGCCGGTTCGTCCAGCACGGCACCGCCGCTGGCCGACACGTACGCCGAGAGCCGCGCGGCCTCGGCCGGAGCGGACTCGCGGAACGCGGCGAACACCGCCGCGTAGCGGGTCACCAGCTGCGCCGGGTGCAGGTCCCAGCTCTGGTAGAAGCCGTGCTCCAGCGAGCGCCGGACGAGCTGGTAGTGGGTGCGCCAGCCGTGCTCGACCTGGTCGCCGACCGGCAGCACGTTCGTCGAGCCGTCGGACAGGAAGATCCCGGTACCGGCGGCCGCCACCTGCATCGCGTGCCGGGCGAAGTCGCACGCCCGGTGCGCGAGGTGCTGGTGGGCGGCGGTCAGACCGCAGCTCGCGGTGTAGTCGTAGGTGCCGAAGTGCAGCCCGGTGACCCGGCCGGCACCCGCCGCGACGAAGCGCGGCAGCGCGAAGCGCCCGCCGGAGTCCACGATGGACTGGGTGGTCTCGACCTGGATCTCGAAGCGCAGCGACCGCTCCCGCAGGCCGAGCTGCTGCTCGAGCAGCTCCAGCAGCTCGACGAACACCTCGACCTGGCGCACGTCGACGACCTTGGGGAAGGTGAGCACGAAGCCCTCCGGCAGGCTCCCCCACTGCTCCAGCAGCGCGGTGAGGAAGACGTCGAGGGTCCGCACCGACCTGGCCCGCAGCTCGGCGGTGTCGAAGGACTTCACCCGCAGCCCGTAGTTGGCCGGCTCCACCCCGTCGCGCAGCCAGTCCGCGACGATCCCGGCGGTGCGGACGGCGTCGGCGTCCTCGGCCTCGTCCCCGGGACGGCCGTAGCCGTCCTCGAAGTCGATCCGCAGGTCCTCGACCGGGGCCTGCTGGAGCTTGGCGCGCACCCGCGGGTGCACCGCGGCGGCGGTGTCGCCGTCGATGCCGAGGACCGCGGCGAGCGCGCCGGGGCTGCCCGCGTGCTCGTCGAGCACCGCCAGAGCCTCCGACCCCCACTGCCGCACGGTCTGGGCGTCGACCTTGCCCGCAGGCACGTAGCAGGTGTGCACGGGCTGGCGCGCTTCGCGCGCCCCCGGGTAGGTGCGGGCGATGTGGTCGTCCACAGCGGACAGCCGGTCGAGGCGACGGCCGACTTCCGCGGTTTCCAACGAGGTTCTGGCCACTTTCGCTCCTATCTCACGGGTCGCCGACGGGGTTCGGCCCGTGCGTCCACGCGGGACGCACGGGCCTCGGGACCACCACCGGCGACGGCTCAGTCGATCTGCTCGTAGGCGGGCAGCGTCAGGAAGTCGACGAACTCGTCGGCCACCGCGACCTGCTCGAACAGCTCGACGGCCCGGCCGAGGTCGTCGACCGGGAAACCCTCCTCCGAGCGCAGCTGCTTCTCGGTGTCGGCGAGGACCTCCCTGACCAGGTCCTTGGTGACCTGCTGGCCGCCGGCGAGCACGACGCCGGTGTGCAGCCACTGCCAGATCTGCGAGCGGGAGATCTCGGCGGTCGCGGCGTCCTCCATCAGGTTGTGGATCGCCGCGGCACCGTTGCCGCCCAGCCAGGACACGATGTAGCGGACGCCGACGTCCACCGCCGCGCGCAGGCCCTCGATGGTCTTCTCACCCGGGGTGGAGGCCACGTCGAGCAGCTGGTCGGCGGTGATCTGGACGTCCTCGCGGACGTTGTCGATCTGGTTGGGCCTGTCGCCCAGCACCGCGTCGAACTCCTCGAAGCAGATCTCCACCAGGCCCGGGTGGGCGACCCAGGAACCGTCGAAGCCGTCACCGGCCTCGCGCTTCTTGTCGTCGTGGACCTTCTGCATGGCCTTCTCGTTGGCCTCGGGGTCCTTCTTGTTGGGGATGAAGGCCGCCATGCCGCCGATGGCGAACGCGCCCCGCTTGTGGCAGGTGCGAACCAGCAGCTCGGTGTAGGCGCGCATGAACGGCGCGGTCATCGTGACCGAGTTGCGGTCCGGCAGGATGTAGGAGTCGGACTCGCGGAAGGTCTTGATGACGCTGAACAGGTAGTCCCAGCGGCCTGCGTTGAGGCCCGCGGAGTGGTCGCGCAGCTCGTAGAGGATCTCCTCCATCTCGAACGCGGCCGGGAAGGTCTCGATCAGCACCGTGGCGCGGATCGAGCCGTGCGGGACGCCGAGGTCGGCCTGGGCCTTGGTGAACACGTCGTTCCACAGCCGGGCCTCGAGGTGGCTCTCCATCTTCGGCAGGTAGAAGAACGGCCCGGTGCCCCGCTCGATGGACTCCTTGGCGTTGTGGAAGAAGTACAGGCCGAAGTCCAGCAGCGCGCCCACGACCGGCTTGCCGTCGACCAGCACATGCTTCTCGTCGAAGTGCCAGCCGCGCGGGCGGACCAGCGGCACCGCGTGCTGCACGTCGTCGCGCAGCTTGTACTGCTTGCCCTCCGGCGTGGTCAGCTCGACCTGCTTGCGGATGACGTCGTAGAGGTTGACCTGGCCGCCGACGACGTTGGCCCAGTGCGGGGTGTTGGCGTCCTCCAGGTCGGCCAGCCAGATGCGCGCGCCCGAGTTCAGCGCGTTGATCGACATCTTGCGGTCGGTGGGACCGGTGATCTCGACGCGGCGGTCGCGGATGCCCGCCGGGGGCTCGGCGACCTTCCAGTCGCCCTCGCGGATCTCGCGGGTCTCCTCCAGGAAGTCGAGACGGCCCGCGCGAGCGGCCTCGGCACGACGCTGCTTGCGGCGTTCCAGCAGCTCGTCGCGGCGCGCGCCGAAAGCGCGCTGCAGTCCGGCGACGAACTCGAGAGCCTCCTTGGTGAGGATCTCGTCCCCGCGCTCGACCGTGCCTCCGAGCACCTGGACGCCCTCTGCCGTGGTTTGGGACATGGAAAGTCCACCTCTTTCTGAGTGCCGGGTTCGCAGATGGTGGCTTGAAAACTCACCTTGCCGCTTGGAGCGCGCCCTCGCACCTGAACGGCGCTCGCCCTCGCTCGCTAGCGGTACGCCCGTTATGTTTTCTGCATCGTGGATGTTAGTTTCCGCATAGCGTTCGAAGCAACATGAGCTGTCGCACCTTCGACGGACTAAACTCGTCGGGCAGTTCGAGTGGAGAGGAAGCGTGTGCGATGACGACCGGGCAGCGCCGTGCCAACCAGGGCGGAGGTGTGCAGTCCGTCGAGCGCACCTTCGACCTGCTGGAACTGATGGCCGACGCGGGCGGCGAGGTGGCGCTCTCCGACCTCGCGGAGTCCTCCGGGCTGCCGCTGCCGACCATCCACCGCATCATGCGGACGCTGGTCAGCGCCGGGTACGCCCGCCAGCAGCCGTCGCGCCGCTACGCGCTGGGCCCGCGGCTGATCCGGCTCGGCGAGACCGCCAGCCGCGCGCTGGGCGCGTGGGCGCGGCCGTACCTGGCCGAGCTGACCGAGGCCACCGGTGAGACCTCGAACATGGCGGTGCTCGACGGCGAACAGATCGTCTACGTCGCGCAGGTGCCCTCGCAGCACTCGATGCGGATGTTCACCGAGGTCGGGCGCCGGGTCGACGCGCACGCGACCGCCGTGGGCAAGGCCGTCATGGCGGGCATGCCCGCCGAGGCGGTCACGCAGATGCTGACCAGGGCGGGCATGCGGCCGCAGACCGAGCGCACCATCACCACCATCGATGACATGCACGCGGAGCTGGAGCGCATCCGCAAGGACGGCTACGCCCTGGACGACGGCGAGCAGGAGGTCGGCGTGCGCTGCTACGCCGTGGCCGTGCCCGGAGCGCCGGCCGGGGCCGGCATCTCCATCAGCGGCCCCGAGGGCCGGATGACGCGCATCTCCACCGACGAGGTCATCCCGCTCATGCAGCGGCTGGCCCGCGAGCTGTCGAACGAGCTGAGCGTCTCGGCCTGACCGGCTCGGTCCGGCCACTCGGCCTGACCGGCTCAGGCCGACCGGCTCGGGCTTGTCGGCACGGGCCTGCCGCCCGCGACGTGGACGGCTGCACCTGGAGACCGCGGCGGCACGTCCCGGGCGTTTACGCGTCCACAGTGGAGCGACGGCGGCTCCCCGGGGCGTTGCCGACCGGGCCCGCCGTGTTCACCACCTCTTGATGACCGGTTCGTTGCCCGCCGGGCGGGATGGCGGTTTCGTGGACCTCGCACGCGAGGTGTTCCTCCCAGCCACGCCATCCCGATGCGAGGTCCGCATGAGCGCTCCGACGCCCGACGCCCCGAAACCGCTGCTGGCAGGCCGGCGTCGGCTGGCTCCGCACATCTCGGTCTACGTGTTCATCGTCGTGCCGCTGCTGGCCCTGGTCGCCGCCGTGCCGCTGGCCTGGGGATGGGGTCTGCTGCACTGGTGGGACCTCGCACTGGCCGGCGGCTGGTACGTGGTGACGATCCTCGGCGTCACGATCGGCTTCCACCGCTACTTCACCCACGGCGCCTTCCGCGCCAAGCGCTGGCTGCGGATCACGCTCGCCGTCGTGGGCAGCATGGCGGTGCAGGGCCCGATCCTGCACTGGGTGTCCGACCACCGCCGCCACCACGCCTTCGCCGACCGGGAGGGCGACCCGCACTCGCCGTGGGCGTTCGGCTCGACACCGCTGGCGCTGGCCCGCGGCTTCTGGCACGCCCACATGGGCTGGGTCTTCGAGCGCGACCTGACCAACCAGCAGCGTTTCGTCCCCGACCTGCTCGCCGACCGCGACATCCGGACCGTGCACCGGCTGTTCGGTCCGCTCACCATCGCCACGCTGCTGCTGCCCGCGCTGATGGGCCTGCTCATCGCGGGCACCTGGTGGGGCGCGCTCACCGCGTTCTTCTGGGCCGGGCTGGTGCGGGTCGCCTTCCTGCACCACGTGACCTGGTCGGTGAACTCGATCTGCCACCTGGTCGGCGAGCGGCCGTTCCGCAGCCGGGACAAGGCCGCGAACTTCTGGCCGCTGGCGTTGCTGAGCATGGGCGAGTCCTGGCACAACCTGCACCACGCCGACCCGACCTGCGCCCGGCACGGCGTCCAGCGCGGCCAGATCGACATCTCGGCGCGGCTCATCTGGGTCTTCGAGAAGCTCGGCTGGGTCAGCCACGTCCGGTGGCCTACGCCCCGGAGACTGGCCCGGCTCGCCTCGAGCGGCTGACCGGCGGCACCCGCCCTCGGCGACCGGGCCGACCTAGCCGGCCCGTGACCCGCGGATCAGTCCACGGGAGCGCGACGGCTCTGCGGCACGAACGCTTCGGAGGTGCCGGATCCGTCGGTCAGGACGGCCGCACGGGCCTCGGACGCGCTGTCGTAGCAGACCAGCGTCCGGTCCAGGCCGCCGGCGGCCAGCGCCCTGTCCACGGTGCGGGTGTTGTTGACCACACCGAAGGCGATGCCCCGGTGCTGGGCGTAGCGGTTGGCCGCGACGAGCAGCTCAAGACCGGCGACGCCGAGGAACCTGAGCCCGCTGAGGTCGACCACGATCGCCGAGAGCTTGCTCATCAGGCGTGGCCACAGCAGGTCGGCCAGGGCGGGGGTGGTGAGCGCGTCCAGTTCGCCGGAAGCGCTGAGCACGGCCAGTTCAGGGTCGGTGAAGTCCAGGCGCAGCCGCAGGGGCAGGCCTGCGGTCGGGCCGCTCACACCGCCGGTAGGCGCACGCGTCGTCTCCGACTGGGGCGTGCCGGGCGTGTTGGCAAGCACGATTGCTCCTTGTCGTCGTCGATTGCCCAATGGCCCGCTTGTGACGAGGGGGAGCCAAAGGCGAGGGCCGTGCTCGCCCAAACGCCGGGTCGGCGACGAACGGCATCGGGAGCAAACACACGGCACCTCGGGTCCGTTGTGCCAGCTGTTTGCTCAACCAGCCACCACCGACCCTACGGACCACCTCGCGGCGTGTCGATCCCCCCACCCAGCGCTAGCGTGGGCGAGGAGGGGTCGGAGTCGGAGTCGGCGGAGGATGGCCGGATGAACAACGGTTCGCACGAGGGGCTGGCCGTGGCGCTGGCGAGGATGGCACGTGACCTGCTCGCCCAGAACACCGTGCAGAGCACCCTGGACCGCATCGCCTCCTTCGCGGTCGAGCTGGTCGACGGGTGCGAGCACGCCGGGATCCTGCTGGTTCACCCGGGTCGCGAGATCCAGACCGCGGCCGCCACCAGCGACCTGGTGCGCGAGTCCGACCGGCTGCAGGGCGAGCTCGGTGAAGGGCCCTGCCTGGACGCCGCCAGGAACCGGGAGGAGGTCTACCGGATCGCCGACATGACCCGCGAGGAGTACCGGTGGACGCGCTACGTCCCGCACGCCCGCCGGATGGGCATCGGCAGCATGATGGGCTTCCTGCTCTACACCGACGAGGACGAGCTCGGTGCGCTGGACCTCTACTCCTCCCGTCCCAGCGCGTTCACCGAGCACTCCGAGCTGGTCGGCTGGCTGCTCGCCTCGCACGCCGCCGTGGCGTTCTCCAGCGCCCGCACCGCCGCGCAGCTGCACGCGGCCATCGCGACCCGCCAGGACATCGGCGAAGCGCTCGGCATCATCATGGAGCGCTACAAGATCACCGGGGACGAGGCGTTCAAGGTGCTCAAGCACAGCTCGCAGGAGCACAACGTCAAGCTGCGCGACATCGCCCGCCGGATCACCGAAACCGGCTCGATCCCGGGCGCCCGTTAGCGCCGGCGGGCGTCACGCCGGGCGAGTCGGACGCGGCTCGAGCCGCCCGGCGCCGCCGGATCAACTGGACCACCAGCACGATCGCCGCGGCCGCCGCAACCAGCGGCAACCCCATGAGGCCCACCACCGACTCGACACGCTCGTAGGCCGCTCCGGACCAGGCGCCGAGCAACACAAGCGCGCTCGCCCACACCACCGCCATCGGCACGTTGCACGCGGTGAAGCGGGCGTGCGACAGGCCGGAGCGGGCCGCCAGCCTCGGCACCAGCGTCCGCACCACGCCGAAGCACTGCGCCACCGCGACCGCGACCTCGGCCCTGCCCTCCAGCGCCGCATCAAGACGCCGTGCGCGCCTTTCCCCCAACCGCGCGGTCACGCGCTGCTCCAGCGGTCCGCCGCGGCGGCGTCCGCGCAGGAAGCCGTGCTGACCGCCCAGCGCGGACGCCGCGGCGACGGTCGGGATCGCCGCCCACACCTCCACGACGCCCTGCCCGGCCAGGAACCCGAGCGCGAGCACCAGCGGCGAGCCGGGCAGGAAGACCCCGACCAGCAGCCCGGACTCGGCCATCAGCTCCACCGCGACCACCGCGAGCAGCAACTGCGCCGGTACCGCGGACAGCAGTTCGATCACACGAAGCCCGGGTGATCGGCCAGCCACCGCACCCAGCGCTCGCCGTGCGGCTCGAAGGTGATCTCGCGGACGTCGTCTTCGCGGCGGTGGATGCGCAGCACGAGGTAGTCCTCCGACAGGTGTTCGGCCACGCCCTCGCCCCACTCCACCACGACGGCGGCGTCGGTGAGGTCGGTGTCCAGGTCGAGGTCGTCGATCTCGTCCAGCCCGCCCAGGCGGTAGGCATCGACGTGCACCAGCGCGGGTCCGTCGCCCTCCGCCGGGTGGTGCACCCTGGCGATCACGAACGTCGGCGAGGTGACCTGCCCGGTCACGCCCATGCCCGCCGCGACCCCGCGCGCGAGAACCGTCTTGCCCGCGCCCAGCGGCCCGTCCAGCAGCACCAGGTCACCCGCCCTGAGCTCGGCGCCCAACCTGGCGCCCAGATCCAGCGTGGCGGACTCCGTCGCCAGCTCCGCGGTCGGCAACGACCTCAACTGCCGGTCACCTCCTCCTTGCCGGGAGCCGACCTGCGAACCAGCGCGACCAGGTGCTCGGTGACCAGTTCGTGGCGCTCCATCATCACCATGTGCCCGGCGCCCTCGACCCGCACCAGCTCGGCCTCCGGCAGCTCGGCCGCTATGACCTCGGCGTGCGAGAACGGCGTCAGCCGGTCGGCGTCGCCGCCGAGCACCAGCACCTCGCAGTGGCGCAGGCCCGCCAGCGCGGCCTTGCGGTCGTGGGAACCGATCGTGTCCAGGAAGTCGGTGACGACCTCGATCGAGGTCGCGCCGATCATGTCGGCCATCAGGTCGACCAGCTTCGGGGGGACGCTGCCGTCGCCGAAGGCCAGGCCCCGGATGATGCTCCAGGTCAGCTGGCCGCCGGTGCTCCTCGCCCGCTCGACCAGGCCCGGCTGGATCCCCGCGAGCAGCGCGAGCCCCCTGGTCAGCGGATTGTGCTTGGACAGCCACGGGCGCGCGAGACCGGAGGCGCCGATCTCACCGGCCGAGGTGCCGATCAGCGCGACCGCGCACACCCGGTCGCGGAACAGCCGCGGCTGCCGCTCGGCCAGCGCCATGATCGCCATGCCGCCCATCGAGTGCCCGACCAGCACGACCGGCCCGCGGCTCGCGGTGGCCCGCAGCACGGCGTCGAGGTCCCTGCCGAGCTGCTCGATCGTGCTGCGCTTCTTCGACGAGCGCCCGGAACGGCCGTGGCTGCGCTGGTCGTACTGCACCAGCCGGACCCTGGGGTCGGTCAGCTTCGGCAGGTCGCGGCGCTGGAAATGCCAGCAGCGGGCGTCGAGCGTGTAGCCGTGGACCAGCACCACGGTCAGGTCGGCGTGGCCGCCGTCGGAGGGCTTGATCTCCTCCACGACCAGCGGCACCCCGTCGTCGGCGGCCACCGTGGACTGCCGGTCGGGCTTGAGCGCGCCCAGCGGTTCGTCGGCGAGGGGGTCGTCGGCCTTGCGTTGCGTGGCGATGCGCGAGCTGCGGGCCGCGACGCCGACGGCCGCGCCGGTGACCGCGGCGCCGAGCACGCCGGTCGTCCACGCCAACGCCTGCCACAGCGGTTTCACGGCACCTCCGCAACGCCGAGCGGGACCGCCGCGAGCGGAGCCGCCGGAACCTCGGTCGCACGGCCGCGCACGGCGAGCCGCGGTGCGTGCCTCGCGCGGGCACGGCCCGCCCGGGCGGGGTTCATGCCCGCTCCCCGACGACGGTGCGGGTCACCCTCGGCCGGTACATGCCCGTGACGATCTCGTAGTGGATGGTGCCAAGCTCGTCCGCCCACTCGGCGGCGGTCGGCTCGCCCCGGTCGCCGGGACCGAAGAGGATCACCTCGTCGCCCTCCCGCACCACGTCGTCGTCGCAGAGCACGACGAGCTGATCCATGCACACCCGCCCCACGACCGGCCGGCGCCTGCCCGCCAGCCACACCGACATCCGGCCGGACAGCGTCCGCGGCACCCCGTCGGCGTAGCCGACCGGCACCAGCGCCAGGTTCACCGGCCGGTCGGCCGTCCAAGTGTGCCCGTAGGACACGCTCTCGCCCGCGGCGACGCGCTTGGTCAGCGACACCGACGAGCGGAAGGTCATCGCGGGCCGCAGCCCGTGGTCGCCGTCCTGGGGAACCGGGTCCAGGCCGTAGACGGCGATGCCCGGTCGCACCATCTCGAAGTGCAGGTCCGGGCGGGTCAGCACCGCGGCGGAGTTCGCGAGGTGGCGGATCGGGCCCAGCCCCGCGGTGCGCGCCCGCTCGTAGGCGCGCCGGAAGCGCAGGGCCTGGTTGTCGATCGACGGGTGGCCGAGCTCGTCGGCGCAGGCCAGGTGCGACCAGACGGCCACGACCTCGACGTGCCCGTCGGCCTCTGCCTTCGCGGCCTCGTCGACCAGGTTCGGCCACTCGGCTTCCGGGCAGCCGCTGCGGCACAGCCCGGTGTCGATCTTCAGATGCAGCCGGGCGACGAGGCCGAGCTCGGCGGCCGTCGCGGCGATCTCGCGCAGCCCGCGCACCGACGAGGCCGACAGCTCGACGCCGTGCCGCAGCGCGGGGGCGAAGTCGTCGCCGCGGGAGTACAGCCAGCACATCAGCGGCGCGGTGATCCCGGCTTCGCGCAGGGCGACCGCCTCGCCGAGGGCCGCGACGCCGATCTGGCCCGCGCCCGCCTCGAGGGCGGCCCTGGCGACGGTCACCGTGCCGTGGCCGTAGCCGTCGGACTTGACGATCACCATCGTGCGGGCGCCGGCGGCGCGGGCCGCGAGCACCCCGACGTTGTGGCGGATCGCGTCGACGTCGATGCGCAGGTCAGCGCGGTGCGCGTGCTGGTCACTCATGGCTTTGCCATCGTCGCACATCGACGCGTCGCGATCATTGTGGTACCGGCACCAAACCACCCGTCGCGGCATGTGCGACCAGCGAGGACCATCCCGGCGCCACGCCTGCGCGCGACGCCGCACGACGGACGGTCACCACGTCGACGCCAGGCGTCACGGTACGGTGAGGTACGCGGGCCGGACGGGTGAGCGCGCAGCGGGGTCGGCGAGTGGGCGGCCGTGCGGTCACAGGGCCTCGGCGCGGACGGCGCGGATCGCGTCCGGGACGGACGCGAGCAGCGCCGAGGCGCCGATCGGCGCCCCCACCGCATCGGCGTCGGCGCCGCCGGTCGCGGCGAGCAGCGCCGCGCGCGAGTGCACGAGGCTGGCGAAGCCGCACGCCGCCCACGGGTCGATGCCCGCGGCGAGCAGCGCGCCGATCAGGCCGGTGAGGACGTCACCGGAACCGGCGGTGGCGGGCCAGGACTGCCTGGCCGAGTTGACCAGGACCCGCCCGTCCGGGGCGGCAACGACGGTGGTGTTGCCCTTGAGCAGGACCACGGCGTCGAAGCGGGCCGCGACCTCCCGCACCGCCGAGACCCGGTCCGCGCCGACCTCGCCCGCCAGCCTGGCGAACTCGCCCGCGTGCGGGGTCAGCACCAGCGGCGCGTCGGGGTCGCGGGCGTCCCACAGCGTCGGGTCCTCGGCCAGCAGCGTGATCGAGTCGGCGTCGGCGCACACCGGGACGCCCGCTTCGAGGACGTGCCGGAGCACCTCGCGCCCGCTGCCGCCGGTGCCGATCCCCGGCCCGACCGCCCACGCCTGCACGCGCCCGGCGTCGGTCACCGAGCCGGTGGCCACGACCTCCGGCCAGTGCGCACGCACGACGTCGGCGGCGGGACCGGCGTAGCGCACCATCCCGGACGTCGCCTGCACCGCCGCGCCTCCGGCGAGCACCGCGGCCCCCGGGTAGGTGGCCGAACCGGCGGCGATCCCCACCACGCCCTGGCTGTACTTGTCGTCCGAAGCGCTCGGGACCGGCCAGCAGGCGCCGACCTCGGCGTCTTCCAGCAGGTACAGCTCGGGGTCTCCGAGGAAGTCGTCGAGGCCGATGTCGGCCACCTCGACCCGGCCGGGAGTGCACGACGCCCGCGCCCAGCACGTGGCACGGCCGGTGGCCGCCGAAGGTGACCGTGACCTCCGCGCTCACCGCGGCACCGTCGACCGCGCCGGTGAGCGGGTCGACACCGCTGGGCAGGTCGACCGCGACGACCGGTGCGGTGACCCTGCGGACCAGCTCCGCCGCCGTCGGCCGCAGGCCGCCGCGCGCGGAGAGCCCCACGATCCCGTCGACCACCACGTCCGCACGCTCGACCGCGTCGGCCGCCTCGGCGCCGATCCCCGCCGTGTCGGCACTCGGCCCTCCGGCCTCGACGACGCGCCCGCCTGCCCTGCGCAACGCCGCGAGCCCCGCCGGGTGCGCCTTGTCCGGCGACAGCAGCACCGCCGTGACGCCGACGCCGCGCCGCCGCAGGAACGCCCCGGCCCACAGCGCGTCGCCGCCGTTGTTGCCCGCACCGACCAGCAGCGTCGCGTGGCGGCCGGCTACGGACCCGGAGCTCTCGTCGAGCAGGCGGGCGGTGTGCACCGCGACCGCGTACGCGGCGCGTCGCATGACCTGCGGTTCAGGGGTCCGCGCGAACAGCTTCTGCTCCGCGGCGCGGATCTGGTCCGGTGTCCATGCTCCGTACATCGGCGTGCTCCCCTGGGCGCGGCGGTTGTGCGGCCTACAGTCTGGCTGAGCCACCGGCCCCCGCACCGGCGGGATCACCGCCGACACGCGGTCAGGCTTCGGCCACCACGAACGCCGACGCCATCTCCGCGTCGTGGGTGAGCGAGACGTGCCAGGCGGTGACACCCCGGACCTCGGCGGCCCGCGCCAACCGGCCCGACACCCGCAGCGACGGCCTGCCGTCGTCGGCCTGCACGACCTCGCAGTCGGTGAACCGGCACCCCGACGGCACGCCGAGCGCCTTGGCGGCCGCCTCCTTGGCGGCGAACCGCGCGGCCAGCGAGGTGACCGAACGCGCCGCGCCGTCGCGGGTCCGCCGCTCCGCCGGGGTGAACACGCGCTCGGCCAGCGCGGGCGTGCGCTCCAGCGACTCGCCGAAGCGGACGACGCCGACCAGGTCCGTGCCGATGCCGACGATCACCCGCCGCTCACTCCACCGTGACGGACTTGGCCAGGTTGCGCGGCTTGTCGACGTCGTAGCCGCGCGCACGCGCGATCTCGGCGGCCAGCACCTGCAACGGCACCGTGGACACCAGCGGCTGCAGCAGCGTCGGCACCGCCGGGATCTCGACGAGCTCGTCGGCGAACGGCCGCACCGTCTCGTCGCCCTCCTCGGCGATGACGATGGTGCGCGCGCCGCGGGCCTGGATCTCGCGGATGTTGGACAGCATCTTGGAGTGCAGCAGCGCCCGTCCCTTGGCCGAGGGCATCACCACGACCACCGGCAGGCCGTCCTCGATCAGCGCGATCGGGCCGTGCTTGAGCTCACCGGCGGCGAAGCCCTCGGCGTGCATGTAGGCGAGCTCCTTGAGCTTGAGCGCACCCTCCAGCGCGATCGGGTAGCCGACGTGCCTGCCCAGGAACAGCACCGCCTTGGAGTCGGCCAGCTTCTGGCCGAGCGCGCGCATCTGGTCGACGGTGCCCAGCGTCTGGCGGACCGCTTCGGGCATCGCGGCCAGCGCGGAGAACTCGCGGGCGACCTCGTCGGCGTACTTGGTGCCGCGCGCCTGCGCCAGCGCCAGGCCGACCAGGTAGTTCGCCGCGATCTGCGAGACGAAGGTCTTGGTCGCCGCGACCCCGATCTCCGGGCCCGCGTGGGTGTAGAGCACCGCGTCGGACTCGCGCGGGATCTGCGCGCCGTTGGTGTTGCAGATCGCCAGCACCCGGGCGCGCTGCGTGCGCGCGTGCCGGACGGCTTCGAGGGTGTCGGCGGTCTCACCGGACTGCGAGATCGCCACCACCAGCGTGTCGCGGCCGAGCACCGGGTCGCGGTAGCGGAACTCGCTGGCCAGCTCGACCTCGACGGGGATCCGGCACCAGTGCTCGATGGCGTACTTGGCCAGCAGACCCGAGTGGTAGGCCGTGCCGCAGGCCACCACGAAGACCTTGTCGATGTCGCGCAGGTCCTGCTCGGTCAGCCGCTGCTCGTCGAGGATGATGCCGCCGTCGTGGAAGTGGCCGCGCAGCGTGTTCTCCAGCGCGCCCGGCTGCTCCTCGATCTCCTTGAGCATGAAGTAGTCGTGGCCGCCCTTCTCGGCGGCCGACAGGTCCCAGTCGACGGTGAACGGACGCGCCTCGACCGGCTCGCCTGCGAAGTCGGTGACCTCGTAGCCGTCGCAGGTGATGGTCACGACCTGGTCCTGGCCGAGCTCCACGGCGTCGCGGGTGTGCTCGATGAAGGCCGCCACGTCGGAGGCCAGGAAGGTCTCGCCCTCGCCGACCCCGACGACCAGCGGCGAGTTGCGGCGCGCGGCCACGACCCGGTCGGGGTCGTCGGCGTGCGTGACGACCAGCGTGAACGCGCCCTCGAGGCGGCGGACCACGGCCGAGACGCTGGCGGTGAGGTCGCCCGCGGTGCTGCCGTTGGTGTAGGCGGCGGCGATCAGGTGCGCCGTGGTCTCGGTGTCGGTGTCGCTGGACATCTCGACACCGGCGGCCTCCAGCTCGGCGCGCAGCTCGGCGAAGTTCTCGATGATGCCGTTGTGCACCACCGCGACCCGGCCCGCGACGTCGCGGTGCGGGTGGGCGTTGCGGTCGGTGGGCGCGCCGTGGGTGGCCCACCTCGTGTGGCCCATGCCCGCGGTTCCCTCGAAGCGGTCACCGTCGAACTCGGCCAGCCGCGCCTCGAGGTTCGACAGCGCACCGGCAGCCCGCTCGACGGCCAGACCGCCGGAGCCGTCCAGCAGCGCCACGCCGGCGGAGTCGTAACCGCGGTACTCGAGCCTCCTGAGCCCGTCGAGCACCACGCCCAGCGCCTGGCGATGTCCTACGTAACCCACGATTCCGCACACACCGGGCAGCGTAACTACCGCTATTGGTCCATACCTCCCGAGGACCGGTGGACACCGCGCGAAACCACCCGGGTCCGCTACCGTTGCTGACCATGGCGCGGACTGCCAAGAAGGCACTCGAAGAACTGTCCCGGCGGGGCCCGCACGAGGTGCTGCACGGCGACCTCGCCGTCGTCGGCCTGCCGGGGATCGTCTGCACGCCGCGCGAGGGTCTCGGCCTGCCGGCCGTGGCCTTCGGACACGGGTGGTTGCAGCCGCCGCGACGCTACCTCGGGCTGCTGCGGCACCTCGCGTCGTGGGGCGTCGTGGTCGCCGCCCCGGGTACGCAGGGCGGCCTGTTCCCGTCGCACCGGCTGTTCTCCTCGGACCTGCGCACGGCCCTGGACATCTGCGTGAACGTCCGGCTCGGCGAGGGGCGCATCAGCGTGGACGGCGAGCGGCTCGCGCTCGCCGGGCACGCCATGGGCGGCGGCTGCGCCGTGCTCGCCGCCGCCGAGGACGAGCGCGTGCGCGCCGTGGCGACCCTGGCCGCGTCGGAAACCCACCCCTCGGCGTTCGTGGCGGCCAAGGCGGCGCACGTGCCCGGCCTGCACCTCGCGGGCGCCAACGACCTGCTCGCGCCGCCGGTCTCCAACGCCGAACCGATCGCGCAGGCGTGGGGCGGACCGGTGCAGCTGCGGACCCTGAAGAAGGCCAGCCACCTCGGCTTCGCCGAGGGGCGCCACTGGACGGAGCTGCTGCTGCACGGCAGGTCGGAGTGGGGCACCCAGCGCATCGCCAAGGCGATGGTCACGGCCTTCCTGCTGCGGACCCTCACCGGCGACCGGCGCGGGGACGCCCTGCTGGAGGGCGACCTCCCCGGCGCGGCGATCGACCACGCGCACACCCGCGGCGGCCTGGTGTCGGTGGAGCCGGCGGACAAGCGGAAGTCACGCCGCCGGCGCAAGGCGGCGTGACGGGCGGAGCGGGAGCGCCCGGTAGGGCCGCCCGGTCAGCGCGGTGGCTGCTGCCGGCCCCACTGCTGAGGCGGCATCTGCTGCTGAGGCGGCATCTGCTGCTGGGGCGCCTGCTGCGGCGGCATCGGCTGCTGCGGCTGCTGGGGATGGCCCGGCGCCATCGGCTGCTGCGGCTGCGGTCCCGGCCCGGCGAAGCCCTGCTGTCCCGGAACGGGACCTTGCGGGTGGCCCGGCGCCGGGAAGCCCTGCGGCTGGGGCTGCCAGCCCTGCGGCACCGGCTGACCAGCCGCCCGGCCTTCCGCCGCGCGGCCGACCGCGGGGAGCAACATCACCACGGCCACCGCCACCCAGAGCACCGCGTACACGGGCAGCGTCACGAACGCGGGGCCACCGGCGAACCCGATCGCGAGCGCGGCGACGGAGTCCAGCACCGCCACCACGCCCACACCGGCCACGACGAAGCGGGCCCAGCCGAAGCGCGTGACCAGCAACACCCCACCCGCGACCGCGGCAAGACCGAACAACATCGTCAGCACCGGGGACAGGAAGTCCAGCGAGGCCAGCGGGAATAACCGGTACAAAACCACCGGCCCGGCCAGGACCGACAGCCCGGCCACCACGTGCACCAGCCCGAGCACGGCGCCCGCGATCCCGGCGACCAGCACCGGAGCCCGCGACGGCCGCGGCGCACCCGGCGGCGGCCCGCCCTGCCAGCCGGCCGGCTGCGGCGCCCACCCGCCCTGCGGGAACCCCTGCGTCATCGCTCTCCTCCCAACGCCCGCGGCGCGGCCGCCCCGGTTGCCCGCGACAGGATAGGTCAGCGATCACGACGCCGGAGGCGAAGCGGTCAAGTCTCGGGAAGCGACCTCCGCACCGGCGAGATCGGAGAGAATCTGCGCCATGAGCACGCCGCAGCCTCCCTACGGCCAACCCCAGCAGCCGGGGCCCGGATACCCGCCCCAGGCCCCGCCGCCCGGTCCGCCCCCGCAGGCTCCCCCCGGCTACCAGCAGCAACCTCCGGCCGGATACCCGCAGCAGCCACCGCCCGGGCAGCAACCCGGCTACCCCCAGCAGCCCTACGGCGCACCCCAGCAGTACGGGCAGCAGCCCCAGTTCGGCGCCCCGCCGCCGGGAAAGCCCAGCCCCGGCCTGGTCCTCGCGACGGCGATCGTCGACATCGCCGCCGGGATCTACGCACTCGTCATGGGTGTCCTGCTCGGTCTCAAGTCCCTCGACGGGTGGACCGACCCGGAGTTCCTGTCCGTCCCCGGCGAGCTGCTCTCCACGCTGGCCGCGCTGATCCTGCTCGCCGCGGGCGGTGTTCTCGGCTTCGGCGCGGTGCAACTCCTCCAGAAGAAGCGAGCCGGGGTCCGCTTCACCTGGCTCGGAGGTGCGCTGGCGCTGCTCAGCTTCCCGGTGGACTGGGCGGGCAGCATCGTCGGCACCATGACTCTCGCGCCCCAGATCATGAGCTTCGAGCACGTCATCGACATCATCCGGCCGATCTCGATCGTCACCGTGCTGGCCGGTGCCGTCGTGCTGGTGCTGGGACTGCTGCCCCAGCTCAAACGCAGCGTGCAGTGAACCGGGCGTGAACGCGGAAGGGGCCGGGGCGCCGTACCCCGACCCCCTTCGCGGAGTCACCTCAGCCAGTTCTGGTTCTCGTAGTCGTCATCGTCGTCGAACGTCTGACGCGGTGGCGGCTCCCGCCTGGGTGCGGGCTTCGGCGGCGGCGCAGCCGCGGCAGGCGGTTGCGCCGGCTGCTGGTTGCGGCGGCCGAACCGGCCCGACTGCACCTGCCAGCGCCGATCAGGTGCCGGTGGCTGCGGGGCGGCGTGCTCGGCAGCGGCCGCGTGCCGAGGCGTCTGCCACCCGCCGGCGCCAGAGCCCGCGGGCCCGGTGGGCTGCGGAGCCTGCTCGGCGGCGGCCGGGGTCACCTCAGCGGGCTTCTTGATCGAATAGTTGTCGATGACGTCGCTGAACTCGTCGGCGATGTCGTCCCTCGGCTCGTCCAGGTCGTCGTCCTCACCCCCGATCTTGATCTCCTCCGCACCGTGCTTGGGGTTCGCCGCGGCCTCGCGCTCGGCGATCCGCTCGCGGACCCGCTGCTCGATCTTCTGGACCTTCTCGCTGAAGCTCCGGCCCGCCTCCGCCGCCTTGCGGTCGGCGTCGTTGGCCGCCTGGACGCTGACCTCCATGCGCGCGGCCGCCGTCGCCCTGATCTCCTCGAACTTGCGTCGAGCAGCGGCCACCGCCTCGCTGACCTCACCTGCCGGCATGGCTCACCGCCCCTTGTCTTCGCCGAGGACCGAACGGAACCGCACGTTGGACGGGTCGACGCCGTCGTCGAACAGCTGGCCCTGGGTGCGCCACGGGCTGGAGTTCTGCCGCTCCTGGTCGCCGCCCTGCTGGGCACCGCCACCGCCCATGCCACCCATGCCGCCCATCATGCCGCCGCCCATGGCGGCCTGGCTGGAAGCGGCGCTCTGGCTCGCACCGGCCCCACCGCCGGAGTCGGCCATCGAGCCGAGGCCAGTGGCACCTTGCGGGCTGCCCGCCGCGGCGTCGCTCATCGAGGCCAGACCCGTTGCTCCGGCGTGGCCACCTGGGCCCTGCCCGAAGGGCACGCCACCGGGCTGCTGGAATCCCGGCTGCTGCGGTCCGCCGGGCTGGCCGGGCTCCTGGCCGAGCCCGCCGAAGAGCTGGCCGGAAGCGCTGCCGAAGGAGTTCTGGCCACCGTCGCCGAAGCTGCTGAACATGTTCGTGCTGGCCGACTGCGGAGCCGTCGCGGCCGGTCCCGCCGCCGCACCCGCGGGCTGCGGTTCGCCGACGCCACCGCCGTCGTAGGTCGGCATGGCGCTGCCACCGCCGAACGAAGGAGCACCGCCGTCGTAGGCGGGCGCCGCACTTGCGCCACCGCCGTCGTAGGCGGGCATCGCGCTGCCGCCGCCGAACGACGGAGCGCCGCCGTCATGCCCCGGCGCAGCGCCCACCGCACCACCGTCGAAGCCCGGCATCGCGCTACCGCCGTCGAACGGAGGCAGCGGGCCCGCGCCGGGCGCCGCGGCAGCCGCGGCGGGCTCGGCACCGACCGGCGGCGCGAAACCCGCGCCCTCCGGGCCGACAGGCGCCGCCGCGCCGCCCGCGAACGCGGACGCGGTTTCCGGCACCTCGCCGATCCGCGGCGGCGGGACGGCTCCGGGCTCGTCGTCGCCGAAGTCGACGGTCTGGTTCAGCGGCGGCTGACCACCACCGTTGTCGATGTTGACCTTGATCTCGCCGTCCGGCGTGCGCTCCAGCGTGATCGTGCGGTCGCCTTCGTGGATGACGGCCTTGCCGTCGGGTCCGGGCTGCACCGGGATGCCGGCCTGGCCGCCTTCGGCTGGCATGCCGCCGACCTGCGGGGGCACTCCCGGCGAGGCCCCAACACCGCCCGGCAGGCCACCTCCCATCCCTGGCGCCTGGCCGGGCATGCCGGGAGCGGATCCGGGCATACCGCCCACCGGGGTCCCGACCCCGCCGGGCACGGCGCCGCCCTGTCCGGGCATCGTCGTGACACCGGGCATCGGCTGGCCGGGAGCGCCGCCTTCGGGCGGGAACTGCACGTCGTAGGTCTTGGGCTTGCCGTCCTCGCCGATCACCTGGACCGGCACGGTGCCGTCCTTGCCGGGCTCGGTGATGCTGACCGCGTCCTTGCCCTCGCCGAGGGTGACCTTCTCGGGCTGGTCGCCCGCACCGCCCCCGGCGCCTCCGGCAGCACCGCCGGGACCGCCCGGCTGCGGCATCTCGGGCATCTCCGGCGGCTTCGGCATCTCCGGAGGTTTCGGCATGTCGCCCATGCCGCCGCCACCGCCGGCACCCGCGCCACCACCGGCTCCGCCGCCGGTACCGCCGCCACCGGAGCCTCCCCCGGTACCGCCGCCACCGCCGGAGCCGCCGCCCTGCTGGCCACCGCCACCGGGCTTCTGCTCTCCACCCGGCTTGTCATTGCCGCCGGGGTTCTTGAACGGGTCCTCCTCGACCTTGCCGAGGTGGTCGGTCAGCACCTTCCACGCGTCGTCGACGGCCTTCTTGGCCTCGTCGCAGACACCGATGACGCCGTTGTACTTCTCCTGGAAGTTCGGGGAGAAGACGCTGCCGATCCATTCCTGGGCCTTGTTGGCGACCTTGGTCTTGAAGTTGTCGTCGTCGAGGCAGCCGTCGTCGACCTCGATGTTGAAGTAGCCGCAGACCTCTTTGAGCTTGTCGTCGTCGAAGTTGTTGGTCGCGACGTCGACGATCTTGCGGACCTGGTCCTTGCCCTTGCCGTCGACCGTGCTGACGTCCTTGATGCAGTCGAGGACCTTCGACGTCTTGGTGTTGACGTGGTCGGACACCTGGTGGATCGCCTGGCCCGCGATCTCCGCGGTGTCGCTGAGGTAGTCACCGACCTTGGAGGCCCCCGCGTTCATGTCGGCGAACGCCTTCTGCGACGCCTGCGACGCGCCGCCGCTCCAGCCGTTCCAGACGCCGGTCATCCGGTCGGCCATGGCCTTGCTCTGGTCGCGCTGGGTCTTGGCGGCGTTTTTCAGCTCTTCGATGTCGGCCTGGAAGTTGGCGAAGTTGATGTCGCGCTGCTCGTCGTAGCGCTTCTCGACGCCCTCCCTGGAGGTGTCGCCCTTCGGCGGCTGCTTCAGGTGGCCGGGGACGTCCTTGTAGATCGGCGAGAAGTTACTGAAGTACTCCAGCGCGGGCTTGCCCTTGTCCAGCAGCTCGTTGGAGTTGCTCACCCCGGCGCTGCCGTCGGAGGACTTGCGCTTGATGTCCTCCAGAGCGCCCTTGCCGTCCTTGACCGCCTTGTCGTAGCCGCCCTCGGCGTCGGCGCTCTTCTTGGCCGCGTCGTAGGAGCCCTTGAGGTCGGTGCTCTCGGACGCCGAAGAAGTCTTGTCGTAATCGACGGGGTACTTCTTCTCGTACTCGGCGAGCTCGTCGCGGACCTTGTCGCTGGCGTCCATCGGATTCTCGTCGGAATCAGAGTCCTGAACCCGGCGATATTCCTTGTGCGGCATGATGTGGGACTCATCCTTGAGATTGCGGATGAGGTCCTGCTTCTGGGCTACCGGAACGTTGGGGTCGTCGAGGACCTTCTTGACCTCGGCCCACGACGGGTGGTCGGGGTAGTTGTCGCTCACTGCCCACCGCCCGACTGCTTGATGGTGTCGGCGTTGGCGGCGTCATCCCACTCGTAGCCGCGGGCCGCGGAATTCAGCTTGTTCGCGTAGTCATCGGTGACCTGGGCGTTCTTCTCGATCGCCTTGCCGAGCTTTTTGAGCCCGTCGAAATAGGGCTGCGCGGCACCCTTGTGCTCGCGCCCGAAATCACCCGCCCCCAGCTTCGAGGCTTCGATCCCCTTCTTGAGCTCACCGATCGCATCCGAGCATCCCTTGATGGATGTCGCGGCGGATGCGAGTTCACCGGTGTTGGCACCGATCCCAGTCACCGCGAATCTCCCCTCACCGTCGCCCAACGAGCCGCGTCGCGCGCGGCCGTTCCTGGCGTTCAGACGGCCCCAAGTCGTGTTCCGTTCCCGATCCTGTCAGATCGCACGCGTGAATCCGCGCGGTTCGGCGCATCTACTTGCACTAGCGAAGGGTTGCGCCACCAGACGGGGTGGGGACGCCTGCCCGGAGGGCGGCGGGGGTGCTACTGCGGCGGGTAGGGCCCCTGCGGGGGCTGCTGGTAGCCCTGCTGCGGAGGCTGCTGGAAACCCTGCGCAGGAGACGGCGGCTGCACCTGCTGGGTGGGCTGCTCGAAACCCTGCGCGGAAGACGGCGGGTACACCTGCTGCGTCGGCTGCTGGAAACCCTGCGCAGGAGACGGCGGGTATACCTGCTGGGTCTGCTGCTGGAAGCCCTGCGACGGCGGGAACTGCTGCTGCTGGCCGTACTGCGGCGGCTGCTGCTGAGGCGGGTACTGCTGGCCGAAGCCCTGCTGCGGCGCGAAACCACCCTGGGGCTGCGCCGGGCCGGACTTGCTCTTGACGATCAGGAAAGCGGCGAGCGCCCCCGCTCCGCCGCCGATGATGAGCGGCAGCACGACGCTGAACAAGATCCCCATGACAACCTCCCCGGTCGGGCAACCCCAAGCTATCGAACGTGCGCGGCCGTCGACGAGGCCGCCCCGCACGCGGTCACTGCGACGGGTTCGGACCCTGAGGAGGCTGCTGGGAGCCCTGAGACGAAGAGGGCGGGTACACGTGCTGGGTGGGCTGCTCGAAACCCTGCGCGGAAGACGGCGGATACACCTGTTGGGTCGGCTGCTGGAAGCCCTGCGACGGCGGGAACTGCTGCTGCTGGCCGTACTGCGGCGGCTGCTGCTGAGGCGGGTACTGCTGGCCGAACCCCTGCTGGGACGCGAAGCCCTGCGGAGGCGGGGCAGCTCCGGACTGGTTCTTGGTCATCAGCATGGCGACGAGCGCGCCCGCGCCCGCACCGCCGACAGCGCCCACCAATACTGCGAGCACGAACTGGAAGCCCACGGCGAATCTCCCCTTCGGACGACTGGTCCCGAAGGTATCTGAGACCGGGGCGCGCTGGGGGAGGACGGCGGGGGACGGCTCAGTACGGGGCGATGGCGAGGACGACCAGGAACGTGAGTGCCATGGCCGCCAAGGGCAAGACCAGGACGGTCAGCACGCCACCGACGGCCTCGCCGCGCATCACGCCTCCTGCGAGCGGCGGCGGCGCAGCCGGGTGGACATCCACGAGCCACCGACGTGGGCCGCGTTCGCGGCTTTGAGCCCGACCAGCACCAGAGCCGAGAGAATGATCATGGCGGCGACCAGCCCGACCGCGACGAGCCCGACTGTGATGGCGACAACGATGGCACCCATGTGAGCAGGCTCTCACATATTGCGGGCGTCCGGAGACCTAGATCACAAAAATCACCGAATCGCGGCAACAAGTTCGGCCAAACGCCCGGCCACCCGCTGCGCGGTCCCCTCGCTGCGCGCCTCGACCATCACGCGCACGAGCTGCTCGGTGCCCGACGGCCGCAGCAGAACGCGGCCCTCGTCGCCCAGCTCGGCCTCGGCCTCCGCCACGGCCTTCGCCACCTCGGGCGCGCCGCACGCCGTCGCCTTGTCCGCGACCCGGACGTTGACCAGCACCTGCGGGAGCCGGGTCATCGTCGCCGCCAGCTCGGCCAGCGACCGGCCGGTCTCCACCACCCGGCCCATCAGCCGCAGTGCCGTGAGCAGGCCGTCACCGGTGGTGGCGTGATCCGGCAGCACCACGTGCCCGGACTGCTCCCCGCCCAGCGAGAAGCCGCCCTCGCGCAGCTCGGCCAGCACGTAGCGGTCGCCGACGGCGGTGGTGCGCAGCTTGACCCCGTGCTCGCGCATCGCCAGGTGCAGGCCGAGGTTGCTCATCACGGTCGTGACGAGGGTGTCGTCGGCGAGCTCGCCGGCCTCCTTCATCGCCACCGCGAGGATCGCCATGATCTGGTCGCCGTCGACGACCGAGCCGGTGGCGTCCACCGCCAGGCAGCGGTCGGCGTCGCCGTCGTGCGCGAGGCCGAGGTCGGCGCGGTGCTCGCGGACCGCGGCGCGCAGCCCGTCGAGGTGGGTGGAGCCGACGCCCTCGTTGATGTTGAGACCGTCGGGTTCGGCGTTGAGGGCGATCACCTCGGCCCCGGCCAGCCGGTACGCCGAGGGCGCGACCGCGGCGGCGGCGCCGTTGGCGCAGTCGACCACGACGCGCAGGCCGTCCAGCGGCTGCGGGGTGGCTTCGAGCAGGTGGTCGACGTAGCGGCTGCCCGCGTCGGGGACGTCGCGCGCGCGCCCCACGGCGGCCCCGGTCGGCCGGTCGACGCGCTCGTCGAGCCGGTCGGCGATCTCGTCCTCGACCGCGTCCGGCAGCTTGTGCCCGCCCGCCGCGAACAGCTTGATCCCGTTGTCGGGCATCGGGTTGTGCGAGGCGGAGATCATCACGCCCAGGTCCGCCCGCATCGCCGAGACCAGGTGCGCGACCGCCGGTGTCGGCAGCACGCCCACCCGCAGCACGTCGGCGCCCGCCGAGGTCAGGCCCGCGGTCACCGCGGCCTCCAGCATCTCACCGCTCGCCCGCGGGTCCCGGCCGACCAGCGCCACCCTGCGCCGGGAGTCGTCGCGTTCGTAGAGCACCCGCGCCGCCGCCGATGCCACCGACAGCGCCAGCTCGGGCGTGAGATCGGCGTTGGCCAGCCCTCGTACTCCGTCAGTGCCGAACAACCGGGACATGTGCAGCAGATCCTCCTGTCAGAAGCGGTGAGGCGAAGCGCCGGGGCCGGGTCGCACGGGAGTGGACACCTGTGCATACAACTGCGGGAGCAGTCCCTCGTCCCCGGGGACGAACGACTGCTCCCGCAGATTGTGTGGTGCTCTCCAGGTCAGCGCTTGCTGTACTGCGGAGCCTTGCGGGCCTTCTTGAGGCCGTACTTCTTGCGCTCCTTCTCCCGCGAGTCACGGGTGAGCATGCCGGCCTTCTTCAGCGCCGGGCGGTCGTCGGCGTCCAGCTCGACGAGCGCGCGGGCGATGGCCATGCGCAGCGCGCCGGCCTGACCGGACGGGCCGCCGCCGCGCAGGGTGGCCGCCACGTCGAAGCTCTCGACCCGCTCGACGGTCACCAGGGGCTCCTTGATGAGCTGCTGGTGGACCTTGTTCGGGAAGTACTGCTCCAGGCTCTTGCCGTTGAGCTTGAAGCCACCGTTGCCCGGCACCAGCCGGACGCGGACCACGGCCTCCTTGCGGCGACCGACCGTCTGCACCGGACGACCGGCGGGCACCGGCGCGATGTCCTCGGCGACGGGGGCGTCCTCGACGGCCGGGGCTTCGTCGGCCGGAGCGGTCACTTGCTCTTCGTGCAGTTCGTCAGTCACTTCTCGACCTTCGCGTTGATCTCGAACGGCTGCGGGTTCTGGGCCTGGTGCGGGTGCTCGGGACCGGCGTAGACCTTGAGCTTCTTGCCCATGGCCCGGCCGAGCTTGTTCTTCGGCAGCATGCCCTTGATCGCCTTCTCGAGCAGCCGCTCGGGGTGCTTGTCCAGCACCTGCCCGAAGGACTGCTTCCGCAGACCGCCGGGGTAGCCGCTGTGCCGGTAGTGGAACGCCTGGTCCCGCTTGTTACCGGTGAGGGCCACCTTCTCGGCGTTGACGACGACGACGAAGTCGCCGGTGTCGACGTGCGGAGCGTAGGTCGGCTTGTGCTTGCCGCGCAGCAGCAGCGCGGCCTGGGTAGCCAGCCGGCCGAGCACCACGTCCTCGGCGTCGATCACATGCCAGGCGTGGGTCACCTCGCCGGCCTTCGGGCTGTACGTGCGCACGGGTCTACCTCGTCGTCGTTCGCGTCGGAATCTCGGTGCGGACCCCGTGTATCCCACGGGGGATCCCGTCGGAATCGCGCCGGGTCGGTCCCTCTCTGGCGAAGCTGTTCCGCTCCGGAGAAACCGGCGCCGCCTTCAATGCCTTCGGACCATCGCCGCAAGGCAGGTGATCGGGCATCGCAGTCGCGCACCGCACAACAAATAATGAGGGTACTTGGTGGCCGACGGCGGGGTCAAAACGGGTCCGGTGGTTTCCGGAACCCCATCTCTGACCTGCGTCATCGACCGGATCAGGATAGCCGGTGGCCCTGGTCGCCCCGCATCGGCCCCGGGTACGGGGACTCCCCGCTCCGCGACCCCGCCCCGGCTGCGAAAAAGCCGGCCCCGGATGCCCGGGGCCGGCTTCCTGCTTTGGTGCGATCAGCCACCGAAGCGGGCGGCGTTGCGCGACTCACCCTGCTGGTAGGCCTCGTTCGCGGTGGAGACGGCCATGCCCATCTTGGCGGCGATCTCCTGCATGTTGGCCGCGGCCTTGTCCCACTCCTCCTGCGCCTGGCGGTAGGCCTCCTGGGCCTGGCCCTCCCAGGTGGAGACCAGCGGCTTGAGCATCTGCTCCAGCTCGTCCAGCTCGCCCTGGATCTTGGTGGCGGCCTGGCCGAGGTCGTCGGCGGCCTGGCTCAGCTGGCCGAAGTCAACCTTGATTTCCATTGCTGCTTTCCCCTCAAGAAGTGATTCGGATCAAAGAAGAAGTCGCTCGGAACCGTTCGCGCGCGGCGGGCGTCAGCCCAGCAGGCCCTCGATCTTGGAGATCTCCTGCGCCTGCTCCTCTTCGCGCTGCGCGTAGTCCTGGCCGGAGCTCTTGACGTTCTCGCTGAGCTCGTTCAGCTTGTCGTTGATCTTCTTCGCGTTCTCCTGGAAGGCGTCCATCAGCTTCCGGAAGACGTCGGAGGCGCCACCCTTCCAGTTCGCCAGGACCGGCTCCATCTGGCCCTGCAGGGTGTTCACGGCCTGCTCGATGTTGCCGCGGACCTCGTCGATCTGACCCGAAGCCTTGTCGATGATCTCAACGTCACCTGCGAAACCGCTCATTGCGGGTTGACCCCCTTCGTCGGCGTGTGGTCACTCAAGTTCTGATGAACCTACGACGCAGACATTGCCACGTCCGGTTCCCGCTTGTCTCGGATTTGTGCGCAAGCCGTTGCGGAGGTAAACGCCGGGACGGGAACCCGCTGGTCAACGCAGGATTTGCGCTTGGGAAAAGTCGAGATCGCTACCGTCGGACGGCGTTTGCTCTTGCGATTCCGGGGATTTCGCGGCCCCGCCCGATCCATCCACATCGGACTCCGCGACGACCCGGAGGTCCTCCGCGGGAAGCCCCGCGTCGTGCCGGAACTCCGCTGCGGCGCGGGCCCGCTCCGACTCAGCGACCGCGCGCAGCTCGCCGCGGCGGACGCCGTCGCCGAGTTCGGCCGTGCGAGCACGGAAAGTCTCCGAACGCTCGAGAACGTCGGAACGGGCGCGTCTGCCCCTGCTGACCGCGGTTCCCAGCGCGTCCCTCAAACGCCGCACGGAATCGTCCAACCCAGCCATGGAAATGCCTCATTTCGAAAACCGCGACGGCGCCGCGGGAATTGTCTCAGCGGACCACGAGGGAACCGACGACGTCGGAACAGGCTGCGAGCACCTGCTGCCTGCTCTGCGAGGTCCACTGGCACCCGATGCTGACCCGGTACTGCTTTTCGTGGATGACGTACCACTCCACCGTCGAATCCGACAGGTGCTCCCGGTAGTAGACCACGTTGCGGCCGGCGAAACTGGCGTTCTCCTCCAGGCCGGTGAACTGCGCACCCTTGTTGATGCCGTCCTGGTACAGCGACCGGATCTCCTGCATCGCCCGGGTCCGGCCCGCCTGGGTGTCGTAGCCGAGCTCGCCCTGCTGCACGAGGATGCTGCCCTGACCGGTCTGCGGTGAAATGATCGTCTGCCAGTTCCGCGGGTCGCCGCCGGTCTGGTGCCAGTCGGCGGGGTAGTTGAACTCGTACTGGTACAGCGCCATCCGGCGTTCGCCGTCGACCGGCTGCGACGGTGCCGGTTCCGGCGCGAGGGCGATCGCCGTGGCGACGCCCGCGGCGACGACGACGGCCGCCGCGACGGCGGCCATCCACACCGCCTTCGGCCTGCGCCCGCGGCCGCGCCGCACCTGGGTGCTCACCGGCCGGGTCTGGTCGCTGCCGCCGATGACGATCGTGGAGGCGCGGCTCAGCGAGTCGCCCGAGGTGGTGCCCGGCCCGGCGACCGGCGCCGGGTGGCCGCCGGAGGGCGGGGCGCCCACGGGGTAGTTGCGGACCGTGCGCTGCCGGCCACCGCTCCAGCCCCCGGACGGCGCCAGACCTCCGGAGCGCTCCGGGTCGAGTCGCACCGCGCGCAGGGCGCCCCTGGCGACCACGGTCTCGGGCTGGTCCAGCGTGGTCGGCACGACGCCCGTGCGCTCGTGGATCAGCCGCGACACCATCGGGATCCGGCTCGAGCCGCCGACCAGGAAGACCCCGGCGAGCCGCTGCCGGGACACGCCGCCCTCGCGCAGCACGGTCGGGACCAGGTCGGCGGCCTTGCCCAGCGGCTCGGCGATCAGCGCCTCCAGGTCGGCGCGGGTGACGTGCGCGTCGGAGAACGGCGGTGGCATCGGCACGTCGGTGTAGGTGTGGCGCGACAGCGTCTCCTTCGCGCCGCGCACGTCCTGGCGCAGCACGCGGCGCCGCCTGCGGTCGGCCATCTCGCGGCCCTCGACCAGCTGCCGCCACGCCTGCGGGTCGGTGCCGGAGACCGTGCGGCCGATGTGCTCCAGCAGCGCCTGGTCGATATCGGCACCGCCGAAGTTCGGCTCGCCGCGGGTCGCCAGCACCTGGAACGCGCGGCCCTGCTTGGCCACCACGCTCGCGTCGACCGTGCCACCGCCCAGGTCGAGCACGGCCAGCGCGCCGCCGTCGGGCAGGCCGTAGCCCGCGGAGTGGAACACCGCCGCGGCCACCGGTTCGGGCACCAGCACGAGCTCCTTGGCGAGTCCGACCGCGGCGTTGCGCAGCTCGGTGGCGCGCACCGCGCCCCAGTCGGCGGGGTGCGTCAGCACCAGCAGGTCGACCACCGCGCCGCCGGCGTAGCGGCGGGCCTCGCCGACCGCGCGCTGCAGCACCGAGCGCACCACGTCGCCGACTTTCATGACGGTGCTGCCCAGCAGCAGCTCCCCCTCGTCGATGCGCCGCTTGGGGTGGGGTTCGAAGCGCGAGGGGTCGACGGCGGCCTGCCGTTCGGCCTCGTGCCCGACGAACAGCGTGCCGTCCGGGGCCGCGAACACCGCGGACGGGACCAGCGGCTGGCCGTCGATCACGACGACATGCGGTTCTCCGCCGCCGACCGACACCACGGTGCAGGTGCTCGACGTGCCGAAGTCGATCGAGACGTGCAGGGACACCCAGAACTCCTTCACCGCCGGCGGCTCGTGAGCTCCCCCGGCGTATGTCGTCCGGCCACCGCGGTACGCGGCCCGGCCGGTTCCCCCGCGCACCCTAGATGTTGCGGGTGCGAGCGCTACAACAGTCTGCCCCGGATCGGGTGACCTTCGCGAGCATCTTGCGAAGTCCGGGGCTCGCGGCGCCGATGCGCGGCAGGAAGGCGAAGCAGGCGAATCGCACCAAACCGTCTATGTCGGCGGACATCACGGCGGTCCGGGGACTGACGGGCTCTCAGACGACGATGACCACGGAGCACTCCGCTGCGGGCGAAGCCTCGCCCGTCGTCTTCCCAGGCCGCTAGCGGGCGGCGCCGCGGACTTCGGCCACCCGGTTCTCCAGCGCGCTGGTGATGTCGGCCGGCCCCAGCGGCGCGACGACCAGTTCGGGTTCGTTGCCGCTGCGTTGCCGCTGGCTGAACCCGTACCGGCCCATCGGCTCGAAGGCGTCGAACCACTTCAGAGGACGGGAGCGGCGCGTGTGGCCCATCCGATCGCGCAGGTTGGCGGTGAACTGGCCGTCCCGGAAGTGCTGGGCGTCGACCATCTCACGCAGCACCCGCTCTCCGGGCTGCCGCCGCCGCGTGCTGGAGTCCATCAGGTCGACGTCTTCGTAGCTCTCGTCCTGCCGGGGCGCGAACGCGCTGACCGGCACCGCAACGGTCGGACGGTGCCCCGGCGGCGCGGCCGGCATCCCCTGCACCGCGGCGGCGGCGACCGACGTCCGCTGGTGCACCGAGATCTGGAGATCACCACCGTGCGACTCGGTCTCGCCGGGAGCCTGAACCAGCAGGATCGAGGCGCTTTCGGCCACCACCGAAAGCAACCGCGCCGGTGAGGGGTTGGTGTCATCAGGCATCCACAGCCCCTCGACCCACAGGCCGGGCTTTGCGATCCGCGCCAGCACGTCGGCGAAACGCGGAGCCAGGCCGGTCCCCGACAGCAGGCCCGCCGCTTCCAGCTCGGGCAGCGTGCGCTGTTTTAGCACGGCCCGCTCTTCCATCGTCTGGCCGTGCGAGCGGACCGCGACCGGGAACGGCTGCTCGTCGAAGCCGCCGATCTCCCAGCACAGGTCGAACCAAAGCGGTGGCAGCCGCCATCGCTCGGACACATTTCCCCCTAGTAGCAATGGAAAGCGTGGTCCTCACCGACCGATGCGGCTGGTGAGGACCACAGCTCATTCACCGAAGACCGGCGGCGCGGTCCTGGGCATCCCGTCGGTCCAGACGTCCTGGTCTTCGATGAGCCAGCTCGGACGCTCGTGTTCCAGGTCATCGCCGGTCTCACCGCCACGACCGGCACCGGCGCCGCCACCCATCGCGCCGCCGGCACCGCGGCCACCCGCGCCACCGGCGCCCTTCGCCCCGACTCCACCGGCAGCACCGGCGCCCGCGCCGAGGCCGCCTGCTCCAGCGCGACCGCCCGCACCGACACCGGGGCCGCCACCGGCGCGAGCGCCGACACCGGACCCCATACCGCCGCGGCCCGCACCCGCACCGCCACCGGCGGTGGGGCCCCCACCAGGACCAGGCCCGGTGACGAAGGCACCAGGCGGCTGGGAGCCCGGCACGCCTGGGCCACCTGGCACGGGGCCGTTCGGCGGGAAGGCCGGGGTGCGCGGCTGGTCCGCCCACTGCGATCCGGAACCGGCGGGACTATCGACTGAAGGCAGGTTCGGCGCGCCACCGCCCGACCCGATCCCTCCCGGATTCGAGCCGCCCGGCGTGGTGCCGGACGGGTTGAACGCCCGTCCCGGCGTTTGCCCGGACACCGACGGGTCCTGCCCCGCCGGGATGTTCGACCGGCCCGGCGGCGGGGGCGGAGGCGGTGGCGGGTTCAGCGGGTCGACCGGAGGCGGCAGCGACGGAGTGCTGCCGTCCACAGCGGTGTAGCCGGGGCTGTAGACGTTCTCCGCGATGGCGCGGGCGCGCTTCTCGTCCTCGGAGCGCTCCTTCATCTGCATCGCCGCGTCCATCATGGCGAAGCCGCCGCCGGTCATCCCGCCCATGCCGCCGGCCAGCAGCGACCGCGCGGTCCCGCCCTCGTTCGGCGGCTGGATCGACGCCTTGGTCTGCTCGGCGGCGAGCCCGGCTTCCTGCACCTTGAGCCCGGTCATCCGCACCGAGTCGCCGAAGGACTGCCCCCACTGCTGCAACGGCTGTGCGGCGTTGAGCCCGGCATCCGCCGCCTGACCCCGCATCCCGTCACCAGCGGCGTCACGGGCCTGTTTGTCCAGGTCGGCGAAGACCTCGGCGATCTCCTCGCCGAGCTTCGCCCACGCGCGGCCGGACGCCTGGATGTCGTCGGGCTTCAACGACTCCTTGAGCTGGGTCGCCAACCGCTGGTGATCCCATTCCTTCCAGTTGTCGTGCTGCTGGATCGACGCCGGATCGGTGCCCGCGACTTCCAGACCCCGCTGCTTGGCGGCGAGGTCTGCCCGCCCCTTCTCAGCGGCGGCAAGCGCAGCTTTCTGCGCGACGATGTCCGCCTGCTGCGCACGCGTGTTGCCGCCGGTGAACGACTGGTACATGTCGTAGGCACCATCGGCAACAGCCTTGAACGGGTTGTCCACGCCTTCCTCCCCCTCCGGCGTTACTTACTTCGGCAGCTTCGGCTCGATCTGCTGCGCGATCTCAAGAGCCTTCGCGCACGGGTCGTTGCCCTGGATCTGGTCGGAGCTGTAGGTGACCTGGGCGATAACAGAGCCACCGCCAGCTTCGACGATCTGACGACACACTCCCTGCCCCATTCCACCGGCAGCGACCCCGCTGATCCCCCGCCTGGACGCCACCTGGTTGTTCTCGAACTTGTCGAAGTTGTTCCGACGTCCTTCCCAATAGGACAGATCCCGCCCGTCGGCCTTGAGGAGCGTAAGAACCAGGTCCTCACTGTCGAAGTCGCAACCGACTTCCCCGACTCCCTGGTCCACCGGCGCCCCCGGAGCTTCGACACCTTGCGCCTGCAACTGCTCAGCGCTCAAGGCCGTGCACGGGTCGAAGTTCGCCAATCCGGGCTCTTTCGGCCCTTCACTGGTAGGAGTCGGCCCGGCGCTTGGTCCACCGCACCCAGCGAGCAGAAGACCCGCAGAAGCGAGCACGGCGGCGACCGTGGTTCGTGTTGTACGCATACCCACCATCAGATCAGATTTTCCGTCCCAGATTCCGGGCGCTCTCTTCGTCTGTGTTCCGCATCTCCTTGGCGGAATCCCTATAGGCTTGAGCCATATTCCGCAAGATCGTCTCCATCTTTCGGAGAATCTGGATCAAGCCTGCATCTGGGTCGCCCTCAGTGCCGCGGACTTTCTCGTTGAACTTCTTCTCCATCGAACGTCCGATGAAGCAGTCACCGTAGGCACCGTTGACAATCAACTCTTGGGCACGGGCCACCTTCGTCCGTACCTTGTCCGCCTTGTCGTCGTAGACCTTGGCGACGCGCTCGGCGGCTTCCGGGTCCATGACCAGGTGGCCCGAGTCCACTGCTGCCCGCAGGCCCTGCGCCTGGCCCGCCAACGCCCCTGCCTGCTGGGCGAAGCCCTCCATCCCCGTTGTCAACGGAGCCCCCTCCACGACCGTGATCGGCGGTGATCAACCCCTCCGTAGATCACCGCCGTGGAGACTACCGAGAGCCTTGGGGGCGCGGACCCCGATCCCGAACATCTCACTCAAATCACCCGGACAGCGCAGTCACCAGCGCTGATCGCGCATCGCGGCCACGAACGAAGCCCACTTACGGCGCTGGAAGACCAGCGTCCCGCCGTCGCGGTCCTTCGTATCACGTACCCCGACGAAACCTGGAGCGGAGCCGACCTCGACGCAGTCGGCCTGAGCACCGCTATAGCTCGACTTCCGCCATCCGGATAACTCGCCGGTCATGTTGCCTCGCTCTCGTACCGCTTGATGTACCCGCTCAGTATCTCGCGGGAAGCACCCGGAGCCAGGGCATGTTTGCCGAGGCGATCCACGGCATCGAGGAAGAGGCTCACGTCGTCGGGTTCGTCCAGGAACGCACCAGAACTCCTGGCTTCGAGGAAGACCACTGGCCTGGCCTTGATGAACTCGAAAAGCACGAAGGTACCGCTCAACCCCGCGTGCGCGCCGACCGCGAGCGGTAGAACCTGCACTGTCACGTTGGGCTCCTCGCTCGCCGCAAGGACCCGCCGGAGCTGTTCGGCCATCACTCGTGGCCCTCCCACCGGCCGCAGCAACGCAGTCTCGTCAATGAAAGACCACAGCTCAGCCGGGTCTACCTTGCTCAGAACGCCTTGCCGCACCTGGCGGATCGAAACGTGGTCGTCGATGTCCTGGGCATCGACCCCACCAGCTTGCATGATCTCCCGTGTGTACGGCCTCGTCTGAAGCAGGCCCGGAATCGTGTTGAGCGCGACACTGGTAATGCGCGTCGCACGCTGTTCGGCATCGATCAGTGCCGTTAGCTGCGCTGGAAGGTGTCGACCAAGCTCCCACCACGCCGGTTCGTGGATCTCGCGCGTCATCTTCAGAAGTCGGTCGCGATCGATCCCCGTCACGCCGAGCGTGTCCAGGATCGCGGTCACCGGCTCCACTTTGAGCCCGCGCCGCGCAGTCTCCAACCGGCTGACCTTCGATTCCGACCATCCCAGGCGGTTGCCCAGTTCACGCAGGGTCAGACCAGCCGCCTCCCGGGCCGCCCGAAGCTCCTTTGCCAACGCACGTGCCCTCGGCGTGTCTGACATGAGGACAGCTTACGGACCACCGACACCTCTGTTGATCTCCCTCGATCAGGTAATTGATGACTTGCAGATCATTCGGCAAGACTTGCCACATCGCCAACCCGAGGAGACACCGTGACACTGACCTTCGTCTGGCGGCCCATACCCGGCGCGGGTCGGCACGCGTTTCCCGTGGCAGCGCTGAAGCTCGCCGGCGACGCGAAGGCCACCGCCTACTGCAGGGCCGAAGCCGACGCCGCTCAGCTCCACGACCGCAGCGAGATGGACTGGATCTGCGAAACGACCTGCGCTGCCTGCTGGAAAGCCCTCTCCGCGAGGGAGTGAGACCCGGTCCGGCGCCGCCCTCCCCCAGCGCCGAACCGAACGGTGGCCGGGCACGGCTTCCCCGACCCGGGCCCGGCCACCACCCAACACAGGAACGTCGGGGAAACCACCACTGGGGTTCGAGTGTCATTTCCACATGTGCCGCCGCCTTACGCCGTGCGGAAACCGCGCCGTCGCAGGGCGGCGGTGGGCGTCGCGCTGGTTCTGGCCGGAGCCGCGATCACGATCAGCGCCATATCCGCCGCATGGCTGAGCACCGCGAGCCGGAGCACCGCGGCGTTCGACGAGAAGGCAGGTTTCAAGCCGGGCATGGAGATCAACGAGGCAGTGCTGGCCGCGACAGACCCGGACGCGCTCTACGAGGCGATGTTGCGCAACCAGCTCATGCGGCCCGTTCACCAGGTCACCACCGAACACTACTCGAATCCCCAGTGGTTCGAGGACGCCGAACGTCTCGGCCACACCGTTCGGCAGACCCGCGTCGACTACGAGCACAACCGCGTCACCGAGGCCGATACCGACTACGAAGTGGTGGATGGAGTCCAGGTGCTCCATGCGCAAAGCCGCTGCGTCGACGGGGAAGGGCACCGGTGGAGCGAGTACACGGGGACGTGGAGCGGACGCCCGCCGGGGTCCTGCATACCGGAACTCATCAAGGTGGGCTCAGGCGACGGAATCGCTCCCGGCGGCCTCAGCGCGAAACAGGCCGACCGCTACCTCCGGTACCTGCGCGGGGAGTTCGGCGATCCGATCTCGGTCGGCAAGCCGACGCTGTTCCGGCACGACGGCAAGTCCTACGTGCGTTTGCCCGTCAAAGTGACGCCGCTTCGCACCCGCGACCGCGGGTACACCGGCATGATGCTCTTCCAGTGGGCCCTGCAAGCAGCGGGAATCAGTCCGCTGACCTACCCCTACAGCAACGGCGGCGCGGCGGCGAGCGGCGTCGAGGTCACCTACTACATCGATCCCGCGACGACGCTTCCCGCCTACTCGTTCCAGCGCATGACCCCGGTCCTGAACAGCGCGGGCGAGGTGAGGGACCCCGGCGAGCGGCTGAGCGTCAGGCGCTCGGAGTACGCGTTCCCCGAGCGATGGCGCCCCTACGACCTGGCAAACCCGACCGACCTCGAACCGATCGCGCTCACCTGGCACCGCGACATCCGCTGACGCCTCGCAAAAGCGAAGCCCTCCCCCGTCCGAAGACGAGGGAGGGCTTCAGCGCGTTAGCCGAGGATCACTCCGGCCTGAGGAAGGCCGTCTGGATCATCTGCGGACCGCCCTTGAGCGAGCGGCTGACCAGCGTGCCGCGGCCCGGCGGCAGCTGCCGCGACTTGATGTTGCCGACGAGCTGGCCGTCGTCCTTGTTCGCGCTCATCGCCAGACCCGGCGCCGAGGCCTCGCGCATCTTGCCGATGATCGGCTCGTACAGCGCGCGGTTCGCACCACCGGAGTTGCGTGCGATGACGAAGTGCAGACCGACGTCGGACGCCTGCGGGACGAAGTCCGCCAGCGGTGCCAGCGGGTTGTTGCCCTGCGGGGCGACCAGGTCGTAGTCGTCGACCACGACGAACAGCTCCGGACCCGTCCACCAGGAGCGGTCGCGCAGCTGCTGCTGCGTGACGTCGGGACCCGGCAGCCGCTTTTTCAGCGCGTTGACGACGTCCTTGACGTTGCTCTTGAGCTGGTCGGCACCCACCGAGTACTCCAGCAGGTGGCTGTTGAGGAAGCCCAGCATGGTCCGCCGGTAGTCGACCAGCAGGATGAGCGCTTCCTTCGGGGTGTAGCGGGTGGTGATGCCTCGGACGATCGTGCGCAGCAGCGCCGTCTTGCCCGCTTCCCGCTCGCCGAAGGCGTAGAAGTGCGGTTCCTGCTGGAAGTCCAGGTAGACCGGGTGCAGGCCCTCCTCGTTGATGCCGATCGGCACCAGCTTCGGCCGGGGCTGCTGCTCCGGCGTCGGCAGCTGCTCGTAGGGCAGCAGGTCCGGCAGCAGGCGAACCTGCGGGGCCGGACGGCCCTTCCAGGAGCTCTTGACCCGGTTGACCAGGTCGCTGACGCCGTCGGCGAGGTCGTCGTTGTAGAGCTCCCACCCGGCGCGGGCGGGCCTGCGCTCCTCGGTGGCGGCGGCAAGCTCCACGTTGACGCGGTCCCCGATGTTCTCGCTGTCCACGCGCGGCACCGCCGCAAGGAAATGCAGCTCCGACGGGTGCAGACCGCGGCCGGGGCGGCCCTCGGGCACGTTGGCCGCGATCTTGCGGTGGATCTCGGACTCGGTGTGGTCACCGAGCCGCAGCTCCATCCGGGTGCCCAGCAGGTCCTTGAGCGCGGGGCGGATCTCCGCCCAGCGGTTGGCCGAGACGAACACGTGGATGCCGAACGCCAGACCCTGCGAGGCGAGGTTCAGCACGTCCTGCTCCAGCGTCTCGAACTCCTGCCGGAACGCCGCCCAGCCGTCGATGAGCAGGAAGACGTCGCCGTAGGGGTCGTCGCTGATGTCGCCGCGCCGCTTGCGGTTGCGGAAGTCGCTGATGCCGTCGATGCCCTGGGCCTGGAAGCGGCCTTCGCGCTCGGCCATCAGTCCCTTGAGCTCCGACACCGTCCGGCGGACCGTGTCGGGGTCGCGGCGACCGCCGAAGCCACCGACGTGCGGCAGGTTCTTCAGCGAAGCCAGCGAACCACCACCGAGGTCGATGCAGTAGAACTGCACCTCCTGCGGAGTGTGGGTCAGGGCCATCGACGCGACCAGCGTGCGCAGCACGTTGGACTTGCCCGACTGCGGACGGCCGACGACCGCGCCGTGCCCGTTCGCGCCGCCCAGGTCCAGCATGTAGTAGTCCTGCCGCTGGTGGAACGGCACGTCGACCAGACCCACCGGCACCTGCAGCCTGCCGCTGCCCGCGAAGCCCGCCGCCGTGTAACCACGGTCGTCGGTGGCCTGCAACGGCGGCAGCAGCGTGTCCAGGGTGGGCGGTGCGTCCAGCGGGGGCAGCCACACCTGGTGCGGCGGCGGACCCGCGTTGATGGTCTTGCGGATGATGACCTGGAAGTCGGTGGGGGCCAGCTCGTCCTGCGGCTCCTCCTTGACCTCCTCGACCGCCGGCTTCTCCGGCTCCGGCGGCTTCTCGATGTAGTCCGGGATGAAGACGCGCGGCTGCTTCTCACCGGTCACCGGCGAGGCCGCCGCGCCCGCGGGCTTGCGACCGGTCGTCTGGTGCAGGTAACCCGACACGTAGGCGGCGCGGAAGCGGTCCATGCCGTTGGGGTGCTTGAGGTACCCGTGACCACCGGTCGCGGGCAGGTCCGCGGCGTCGGGGATGCCGATCGCGGCGCGGGACTCCGCGGCGTTGAAGGTCTTCAGACCGATCCGGTAGGACAGGTGCGCGTCCAGGCCGCGCAGCTTGCCCTCCTCCAGCCGCTGCGACGCCAGCAGCAGGTGGACCTGCAGCGAACGGCCCAGCCGGCCGATCTCGTTGAACAGGTCGGCGAACTCCGGCTTCTTGGCCAGCAGCTCGCCGAACTCGTCGATGACGACGAACAGCGCGGGCAGCGGTTCCTGCGCCTTCTCGTCACCGGCCTCGCCCTGCTTGCGGTAGTCCCAGACGTTCTTGGCGCCCGCGGCCTGCAGCACCTCCTGGCGGCGGTTCATCTCACCGGCCAGCGCGTCCTGCATGCGGTCGATCAGGGTGGAGTCGTCACCGAGGTTGGAGATGTTGGCCGACACGTGCGGCGCGTCGTCGAACCCGTTGAACGTCGCACCACCCTTGAAGTCGACGAGCACGAAGTTGAGCATCGACGACGAGTGCGTGGCGATCAGGCCGAGCACGATGGTGCGCAGGAACTCGGACTTACCGGAACCGGTCGCACCGATGCACAGGCCGTGCGGGCCCATGCCGCCGGAGGCGGTCTCCTTGATGTCCAGGTGCACGATCTCGCCGTACTCGCCGGGGCCGATCGCCACCCGGTACAGGTCGTCCCTCGACCGGGGACGCCACGCCTCGTGGATGTCGAAGGTGACCGCGTCACCGGCCAGGCCGAGCTGCTCGATGTAGTTCAGCGGCGTGGTCAGCGGCTCGTAGCCGCCGCTGTCGGCCTCCACCGCGGGACCGCCCGCGACCCGGTACGGCGACAGCGAACGGGCCAGCGAGGTGGCCTGCTCCATGCTCAGCGTGTCCGGCTCGCCGAACCACTCGACACCGCTGCCGCCGCGGGCACCGATGCGGTCCTCCTCGACGACCATGCGCATGCCGCGGCGCGCGGTGATCTGGCCGAGCACGTCGGACAGGTCGATCATGGTCACACCGGCCATGCCGCCTTCGACGATCAGCGCCTCCTCGCGACTGATCTCGGCGTCGTCGATCAGGATCACCACGTGCGGCTGGCCGTCCGGCGGGGCTGCGTTGCGCTGGAAGCGCGGGCGGTCGGCGAGCTGCTCGGAGAGCATCTCCTCGATCGCGCGCAGCGAACCGGCCATCAGCCGCATCTGGCCGATGCCGTCGGTCTCGGTGGGGTGCTGGGCGTGCGGCAGCCACTTGACCCAGTCCCACTCGCGGCGGGCGCGCCCGCTGCTGGCGACCGCGATGATCACGTCGTCGGGCGTGTGGAACGTCGCGAGCTGGCAGATCATGGCGCGAGCCAGGGCCCGGGTCAGCTCCCGGTCGCCCTGCAGGCCCACGGCGGCGAAACCGCGCAGCGAGATCGCGATCGGCAGCCCGGCCACCAGCGAGTGCGCGCGCACGAAACGGCGCAGCGCCAGCGTCGTGATCGGCTCCAGCTCGTCGACCGGTCCGGTCTGCGGCGGCACCAGCCGGGTCTCCAGCCGCTGCGAGCCGCGGCCGACGCGCACCTGGCAGAAGTCGTTGTCGTTGCCGCGCCGCTCCCACATCCGGCGGCTGCCCGCGGCGATCGACCACAGCGTCTGCGGGTCCGGGTGCACCCACTCGCGTGCCAGCCGCTGCTCCTCGGCGGCCTCCCGCGCGCGGTCGCGCATCTGGCCGAGGTACCGCAGGTAATCCTTGCGGTCCTCGTTCATCTCGGCCTTCTTCTGGCCGCCGTCCTTGCCCCCGCCCGCCATCATCCCGAATGTCGAGATGAGCATCATCATCGGCATCATCATCATCATCGGGTTGTCTTTTGCCCGCTGGAGCATGAAGACCATCATCCCGAGCGACGCGACGATCATGACGCCCGGAAGAACCTTCTGAATGACGTTGCCGGGGATGGTCCGCGGGATCTCCGGCGGCGGTTCGAGGTGCACCTCTCCGCCCGGTGGCCTCGGAGCGGCCAGGCGTGGCGTGCGCTTGAACTGCAGCGTGCTCACCGGACGCAGCACCCTTTCCGTGTTCGACATTGCCCGAAATGCTTTGCTCGCAGGCAGCATTCTGTACTGCCAGCGAGGCCGACGGCAGCGGGGTCGCCGGAGATCGGACCTCAGACGTGACCAATCAGATACCAACTAGTTGGCACTTCTTGGACCAAACCCATCACCCGGCCGTGGTCGGTGCGGCCATACTAGGGGCGCTCTCCGGCCGGGCGGGCGGGTTTCGAGGAAAACCCCGGGCTTGGTTTGATGCAGGCCACGGCTGGATCGAGCCGACAGGACGGATACTGCAATGCAAGGACCAAGGGAGTAGGGGGCCCAAGTGGCGACCGGGACCACGGTGTTCAGCCGCGTGACAGTGGTGGCGCCGACAACTCGCATCGACCTGGCGCTGCCCGCAGACGTCTCGGTGGCTGACCTGCTACCGATGCTGCTGGAAATGGCCCGCGAGGCCACTCCGGACGGCGGTTCGCGGCACGGCGGCTGGTGCCTGGCCAAACTCAGCGGCGACGAGCTCGACCCCAGCCAGACGCTGGCGTCGCTGGGCATCGTCGACGGCGACATGCTGCAGCTCCGTCGCAGGTCGGACAACCCCCCGCCGCCGTTGTACGACGACGTCGTCGACGCGCTGGCCGAGGCCGAACCGGGCAGCTACCGCCCGTGGACGAAGGAGACCGCGCAGAAGCTCGGCCACATCTCCGGCGTGCTGGGCCTGGTCGCCGCGGCGGCCGCGATCGGCGTCGCCGGTCCCGCGGGAATGCTGCACCCTGAGCTCGACAGCACGCTGGCGATGGTCTACCAGATCGTCGCGGCGGTCGTCGGCGTCGCGGTGGCGATCCTGGCGACCGGTGTCGGCTCGATGGTCACCCGTGCCTACGGGGCGTCCACGACCGGCACCGTGATCGCGGCGGCCGGCGGGCTGCCGATGGCCTTCGTCGGCGGCTTCAACATCGTGCCGGGCTCGTCGCTGGCGCCGAGGCTGCTGCTGGCCAGCGCGCTGGTGCTGATCTTCGCCGCGATCTCGATCATGGTGATCGGCGCGGGCATCGTCACCTTCATCGCCGCCGCCACGGTGTCGGCCTTCGGCACCATCGCCTTCGTCATCGCGACGCTGGTCCCCCGTGCCGAGACGCACGCCGCGGGCATCGCCGCCGGTGCGGCCGCGGTCGGTCTCGCGGGCATCTCGCTGCTGCCGCGGATCACGATCCAGCTCGCCAAGCTCCCGCTCCCGCACGTTCCCGGCAGCGCCGAGGACCTGAAGGAGGACCAGGGCTTCCCGGACTACCGGCAGATCGAGCGCCAGACCGGTCTGGCCCACCGCTACATGACCGGCCTGATCATCGGCTGCGGCCTGACCGCCGCCATCGGTGCGATCCTGTCGGCCGCAGGCCCCGCGGTCTGGGGTCCGCTGATGTCCGCGGTCGTCTCGGCGGTGCTGCTGCTGCGCGGCCGCAACTACGCCAACGGCAGCCAGGCCATCGCCCTGCTGCTGTGCGGTCTGCTCGCCGCCCTGGGCGTGGGCATCGGCCTGATCGTGCAGGTGGCGCTGTCGCCGCTGTGGGTCGCGTGGGTCTTCCCGCCGCTGCTGCTGCTCGGCGTGCTGGCGCTGGTCTTCGGCGTGGTGTTCCCGAACCGCAGGTTCTCGCCGGTCCAGCGCCGCATGGTCGACATCCTGGAAGCGGTGCTGATCGCGCTGGTGCTGCCGCTGGCCTTCGGCGTGATGGACCTCTACATGGCGGTTCGCGACCTCAACCTGAACTTCTTCTGAGGGGCGGCGTGATGCGCTCCAGCTTGACGCGCCGCAGGAGCGTGCGGCGCACCTTGGCGCTGTCGGCGGTGGTGGGCATCGCGGTCTTCGGACCCGCGATGCCCGCCGCCTCCGCGCAGCCGTTCGTCGGCCCGCCACCGCTGCGTCCGACGAACACCGTCGGCGGACCGCTCTCCCCGCAGCCGGGGTTCGAGCAGACCCAGGGGTGCATGCAGGCCAACACCGGGGACTCCACGATCGAGGAGAAGCCGTGGAGCCAGCTCGCCCTGGGCTTCGAGCAGGCGCACGAGCAGGGTCTGACGGGCTCCGGCAAGACCGTCGCGGTGATCGACACGGGGGTGAACCAGCACCCGAGGCTCTCCCTCACGGGTAATGGCGGGAGCGCGGTCCCGGACGGCAGGGGAGCAAACTTCGACTGCGACGGGCACGGCACGATCGTCGCGGGCATCATCGCGGCGCATCGGGACGACAGCACCGGTCTCATCGGGGTCGCTCCCGAAGCGCAGATCATGTCGATCCGGCAGTCTTCGAAGCTCTTCCAGAACAAGGCGGAGAAGAAGACCGTCGGCGACACCCAGACGATGGCGCAGGCGATCACGCAAGCCACGAACAGCGGCGCCAGCGTTATCAACATCTCGCAGTCGTCGTGCCAGACCATCGCCCAGGCCAGCAACCCGGCGGACGAGCACAACAACCGCCTGTACCAGGCGGTCAAGAACGCCTTCGACCGCGGCGTCGTCGTGGTCGCCGCAGCCGGCAACGCCGATGGCGCCTGCCAGAAGAACCCTTCGGGCAGCCCGACCACCGCGGTGCTGCCCGCCTGGTTCGACGAGTACGTGCTGACCGTCGGCTCCGTCGGGCAGGAAGGCCAGCCGTCCGAGTTCACCGTTCCCGGTCCGTGGGTTGACGTCGCGGCGCCGGGCGAGAACCTGATCTCGCTCGACCCGGGGAGCGGCGGCAGCGGCCTCGCCAGCCAGATCGCGGCGGGCGCGGACGGGCAGATGCAGCCCATCCAGGGCACCAGCTTCGCCACTCCGTACGTCTCCGGACTCGCCGTGCTGATCAAGGAGAAGTACGAGAAGGCGGGCACCCCGCTCAGCGCCGGTCAGATCATGGACCGGATCAAGGCGACCGCGATGCACCCGGGTGGCAACAACGGCCGCAACGACATCGTCGGCTACGGCATGATCGACTTCATGGCGGCGCTGGGTGACATCGTGCCGCCCGAGCACGGCAAGCTGCCGGCGCCGATGAAGCCGACCCGCCTCAGCGCGGATGTGATCCCGCAGAAGGACTACCCCGCCCTGCTGGTCGCCCTCGGCGGCTCGGTCGGCGGTGTCGCCGCGGTGATCTTCACCGCTTTCCTGGTGAACGCGGTGCGCAACGTCCGCCTGCGGCAGGCCGAGGCGGCGGCAAAGACCAAGTCGCGGCGCGAGTAGCGCCACGTACGGCGAAGGCCCGGTGCCGGTCCACGTAGGACCGGCACCGGGCCTTTTAACATCGGCATGAAAAATAGAAGGCCCGGGACTCTCCGATGTGGAGGGTCCCGGGCCTTCTCGTCGTCTCAGAGCCTGGGCGTCTGAGGTTCTGCCACCCGCGCCGCCGCGCGAGATGAGCCCGAAGACAGAACTTCAGATCTTCGGGGGCGGGGCGTCCCCGACACCTGCCGACCCGCGCTTGGGTGGCATCGGGGGCTTGGGGAGCGGCTTCGGCTTCGCGGGCTTGTCCTCGGACTGCTTGGCGTTGTCGGGGTCCTCGCCGTACACCGCGGGCGGTGCCGACTGCGGGGCGCCGAACAGCTCCTCCGAGCTGCTCTTGAGCCGCGACTTGTTCTGGCGCTCCTGCGCGCCGCCCTGCGCGCCCATCGCGCCGCCCATCATGCCCATCGGCATCATGCCGCCGGCCATCCCGCCGCCCGCGGCGGCCGCGGCCCCGCCTGCGGCGGCGCCCGCGCTCGCCGCGACGGCGGGCGGCGTCGCCGACGGCTCCGCCGCGCCGGAGCTGCCGCCCGGCGACAGGTCGGGGGCTCCGCCCCCGACGCCCCCGGCGGCGGACGCCGCGCCTGCGGCGCTCGCTCCGCCGCCACCGGTGCCCCCACCGGCGCCGGCGCCCGCGCCCTCGGGCGCGGCCGGCGCGGGAGGCGCAGGCGCGGCCGCGGGCGGTGCGGGCGGCTCGGGAACGGAGGACTGCCAGTTCTGGGCGGGCATCCGCTTGTCGAACTGAAGCTCGCCGATCTCGCGGCCGGACTGGAGCTCGTCGCAGAACCGGGCGAAGGCGCCGAAGACGTCCTCGACCGCCGAGAACAGCTCACCCGCCGGGCCTTCCAGGTCCTCCAGGTGCCTGCGGGCCCGCTGTTCGCCGTCGACCGGGACGACGAGCGCCTGCGACACCGCGTCGGCGGTGTCGGTGACGGTCTGCCCGATGTCCTCGACGAGCGCCTCGACGGCGTCGGCGGTGTGGTCGAGGGCCTCTGCCAGCGCGCGCATCGCGTCGACGATGTCGTTGCCCGCCAGTCCGGTTTCCCGCATGTGGGCCAGGAAGGCGTCGGCGTCGGCGCCCTGCCACGACTTGTCGATGCCGCCGAGCTTGCCCGCCACGCCCTGCGCGGACTTCTCCACGCGGTCGGCGGTCCGGTGCCAGACCCGCGCGGCCTCGCGGAGGGCGTCGACGCGCCCGACCGCCTCCTCGAAGCGCTCGTGAACGGGTTCCGGCGCGTCGAGTTCGGCCGCGACCCTGGTCAGGTACTCGAGGTGCTGCGAGACCTCCGCGGCGATCCGCCGTGCGCTCGGCATGGTCACCACTCCTGCTTCCGCGCGATGTCCCTGGCGTTGTCGTCGTCGCCGCCGGTGTGGAAGTCCACGACCTGGCGCAGCTCGTCACCCGCGCCGGTCAGCACCTCCGCCGCGCGGTGCGTCTGGTCCTTGAGGAGCGTGGCCAGCCGCTGGTAGGAGTCCACCGCCCCGGCCCGGCGGCCCAGCTCGCCGAACGCCTCCGGCTCCAGGTCCGCCGCGTCGAGTCCGGCCCGGGCCTCGGCGACGTCCTCCCCGGCCGCGCGCACCTCGTCCGAATACCGCGTCAACCACTCGGTGTCGACCTGGATCCCCGGCATCCCGGCACCTCCCACGTCAGTCGCTGATTATGCGGCTCCGCCCGCAGCACCGGGAAGGTGCTGCGGGCGGATTCGCTGTTCCCTCGGACGTTGTCAGGGCCGGTTCGGTTCCCCGGCGTGGCGGACGGGGTGCTCGCACCCCGTCCGCGGTGTCAGCTGCCTGCGGTGGTGGCCCCGCTCTGCTGCTGGTTCTTCTGCGGCGGCGGGCGGTTGACCGCACCCGGCGGCACCGGGATCGAGTCGTAGACGAAGCTCGCCTGCGCCGGGTCGAGGAAGTCACCGCTGGGCAGCGTCGGCGGGATGCCGCGGAGCAGCCACGACGGGGCGTCCTTGATGTCGAGCGCGGTGCCGATCACACCCAGCGCCTGCGCGGTCGCCACGTCCTTGATGCCGTAGGTGACGCCCTGGTCGGACACCAGCGAGATCGGGCCGCTGCCCGCACCGGACTCGTTGGCCGTCCCGCGCACCACCGCGGCCTTGCCCGCCGGCATGAAGAAGTAGTCCACCTTCGGGCCGGAACCGTCGTACTGGGCCAGCTTCACGGCGGGCTTCACCGCGGGCGTGCCCTTGTTGGTGGTGACGGTGATGTGGTGCTCACCGTTGATGTTCTCCCAGCTCAGGCAGGACGTGTCGGCCTGCTGGAAGCCCAGCGGGGTCGGCACCGCCATCGGGTAGCCCGAGACGTTGATCTCCTGCTGCTTCGGAGCGTCCGGCGCGTCGGTGACGGCACCGGTCATGTCCGGGATCTCCTTGCTGCTCTCGCGGGAAGCGTGCAGGACACCGGCGGCACCGGCGCTGATCCGCTGCTTCCCGTTCTGCATCAGCACGAAGTACTCGTTGGGCTGGTTCGGGATGGTCCGCTTGACGACGTCGCCGACCTCCTTGCCCTGCATGTAGTCGATCGGCGTTCCGGCGCCCGGCACGCTCGGCACCCTCATGACCGGCACGCCCGGCGCGTTCGGGATCGCGTTGAGCATGTTGGTGCTGATCGTGCGCGGCGTCTTGCCGCGCAGGCGGTAGATGTCGGCGACCACCGAGTCGGTGCGGTCGATCTCCGACTTGACCGCCTGGGTGCGCTGCTTGCCCGGCAGGTTCTCCACCCGGTACACCAGGTAGCTCTTGCCGGAGGACTGGTCCTTGACGTAGAGGGACTGCTCCGGATCCAGCGGCGTGCCGTGGTGGTTGTCACCACCGATCACGACGGTCTCGACCTTGGCGGAGCGCTCGATCTCGGCCGAGTTCAGGGTGTCCTTGACCTGGCCGACGTCGCAGACCGCCCACGCGGGCATCGCGCCGTTGTTCGCCGCGGGCAGGTACGTCGGCGCGTTGACGATTCCCGTCCTCGGACCGCGGGGGAACTCCGCCAGCGCCGATTCCTTGACCGTGGTCGGCGTCACCGCGCCGCCCTGACCGCCGCCCTGCGCCATCACCAGCAGCCGCGCCGACGCCATGTTCAGCATCGGGATCAGCCGTTTCTGCGCCTTGTCGTCGGCGGTAACGACGAAGACACTTCCGCTTTCCTTCGCGATCACGATCGAGCCGGGTTCCGGCACGGTGCCCTTGCCCGCGAACAGCCCCCAAACGAGAAACCCGATCAAACCGATGCACGCGAGGACGGCACCGACCACCGTGGCCCTCTTGTGGGAGCCCATCGGATCGTGCAGCATCACCGCGTCCTTGCGCACCAGCGCCGATTCCATTCGGCGCAGCACGAACCGATATGCCTGGACCTGTGACTTGGTTGTGGGTGTTGATGCCATTCTTCGCCTACAGCTCTCCCGTCCGAGGTACGGTTCGGCATGCTAGCCGCACAGAGGCACCGAATGGGTACGGTTCCGCCGACTCCATCAGTATTCTCTTCACGCGGCTGCGCCAGACAGTGACCCACGCCTGCCGCGTGCCGCACTTACCTGCGAGGGGGAGAGACCGAACGGATGTCCGTGACCACACAACATCCGGCCCAGCCGAAAGCCTCCGGGCCCGCCAGTGCGCAGCGCACGCGCATCCGCGCGCGACGCCGCACCAACGGCGCGACCCTCGGGGCCATTCCGGTGGCCAACATCGTGCTCATCGAGGTCGGCCTGGCCATCGGCCTGATCCTCGTGCTGATCAACCAGACGCTGTGGCCGGTCTCGGCCGGGGTGGCCGCGCTCGCGCTGATCATCGCGCTGCTGCGCCGCCGGGGCCGCTGGTTCACCCAGTGGGTCGGCCTGGTCTTCGAGTACCGCTCGCGCGGCCACACCAGGGTGTCGCACCCGCTGACGGTCGACGTCCTGGAACCCGCGGAGGACAAGGACGGCGACGGGATCATCGGTCCTGACGAGAACCACCGCGTCGCGCTGCTGCGGCTGGTCGTCGAGGACCTGGTGATCGCCCGCAGCCAGGACCACGACCGCAACCCGGTCGGCATGGCCTGGCACAACGGCAAGTGGACCGCGGTGCTCGCGGTGGAGCCGACCCCCTCGCTGCTCAACCCGGTCGGTTCCGCGCCGAACCTGCCGCTGGGCGTGCTCGCACCGTGCCTGGAGGACCGCGGCGTGGTGCTCGACGCGATCCAGGTCATCTGGCACTGCTACCCCGGCAGCGCGTCGCTGCCGTCGAGCTCCCCCGCGCTGAACTCCTATCTGGAGGTCCTCGGCCCGCTGGCCGCCGCGGCGCGGCGGACCACGTGGGTCGCGGTCCGGCTGGACCCGCAGCGCTGCGCCAAGGCCATCGGCGAGCGCGGCGGCGGTGTCCTCGGCGCCCAGCGCGCGCTGATCGGTGCGCTCTCGCGCGTGCGGAACGCGCTGGAGCGGCAGGGGATCCCGACCCACCCGCTGGACCCCGACGAGCTGCTGCAGGCCGGTGTGGCCTCGGCGGAGCTGCAGTCGGTTCTCGGCTCGCAGCGCCCTGTCGGACTCAAGGAGCGCTGGGACGGCGTCACCGCGGGTGGTGTCGGCCACTCCAGCTATGCCATCACCAGCTGGCCGGGCCAGATGAGCGGCAGCCTCAACGCGCTCACCGGCATCCGGGCGCTGTCGACCAGCATCGCGCTGTCGATCTCCCCGGCCGGCGAGGACGGCGAGGTCGGCCTGCGCGGGCTGGTGCGGGTCAGCGCCCGCACGCCCAGCGAGCTCAACGCCGCCGACGACCGGCTCAAGTCGATCAGCGGCCGCCTCGGGCTGACCCTGACCCCGCTGCGCGGCATGCAGCTCGCCGGCTACGCCGCGACGGTGCCGCTGGGAGGTGCGGCATGAGCCGAACCAGGACCATCGACACCCCGGGCAACAGCGGCGCGGCACCGCAGTTCCTGGTCACCCCCGAGACCCTCGACGCGGTCAGCCCTTCCGGCGACCGCGGCGGCATGGTCATCGGTTCGGACCCGACGGGCAAGGCGGTCGCGGCCTCGATCCTGCGCCCGCAGCCGACCCGCATGGTCACCGTCGGCGGCCTGTACCTGGCCCGCCAGATCGCGCTGCGCGCGATGGCCACCGGCGCGTGGGTCGTGGTGGCCACCGGGCGCCCCGCGGCGTGGAAGGTGCTCGAGCGCGCGGCGGGCCAGACCCCCGACGGCAAACCGGTGCCGCTGGCACAGATCCGCAGGCTCAGCCCGTTCGACCTGCCCAGGGCCAGCGAGGACGCCCCGCTGCTGGTGATCCACGACGGCGGTGCGGTCCCGCAGGAGCTGTTCCCGCCCCGCGCGGCGTGGCAGACGACGATGTACGTGCTGCCGTACCTGCACCCGCAGGTCGGCAGCGGCACCGCGGCCAACGCGGCGGACCTGGTGCTGCTGCAACGGCTCCCGCTGAACCAGGCGCAGCTCGCGCAGCGCATCTGGTTCCTCCAGCCGCCGCAGGTGCAGCAGCTCACCCAGCTCAAGGACGACACCATCATCGCGCTGGGCAACATGGCCTGGGCGCCGATCCAGCTGGTGACCCGCGAGAAGGAGCAGGCCATCCTGGGCCCCATCCGCCGCGGCGACTGAGCGGGCGCGGAACCGACGAAGCCCCGGACCTCCGCGGTCCGGGGCTTCGTGCGTCCACTCAGGACTTCAGCGGCGGCGGGTTCCGGCGCAGCCGCAGCCCGATGCCGCCGGCGGCCAGGAAGACGACGCCGACCAGCAGCACCACGAGCGGGCCGCTGAGCGCGCCACCCGTCCAGTCCCACACCGCCTCCGGCACCGACACCGTCACGCCGACCACGCCCAGCACGAGCAGGACGGCGGCGCGTTCGGCCAGGTAGGCGGCGAAGCAGCCGAGCGCGATCAGCAGCGTCAGCCCGTAGCCCCACCACGGCTGCTCGGAGGTCAGCGGGTACTGCGACCCGGCGAGGGCGATCACCACGCCGGCCCCCAGCGCGGTCTGGCGGTGCCGCAGCGCACCGGTGGCGGCGAGCGCCGTCCACACCGCGCCCAGCGCCACCAGCGCCGTCGTCATCAGCGGCGTCGACTCGCTGAACCACTCCTCGCCCGCGGAGACCACCACGCCGACGCTGAAGCCGACGGCCACCACCAGCAGCGGCAGCCCCCGCACCACGGCGTAGCCGAGCAGCGCGACCAGCAGGCCCGTCGCCGTGGCGGCCAGCGACTCGTAGGCGTCCACGCCGCTGCCGACCGCCAGCGCCGCCGTGCAGGCCCCGAGCGCGAACAGCACTCCCACGATCCGGCCGCGCGGTGACGCCGGCTGGGCGGCGAACGCGCGCGCACCGCGCGGTCCACCGGCGATGACCAGACCGGCCGCGGCCAGCGCCAGCGTCGCCGCGACGAGCAGACCGACGCGAGCCGGGCGGGTGAGGTCCTCCCAGGACATGCCCACCAGCAAGGATGCCCCGCCGAGCACGAGCGCGCCGCCGATGTAGCCGAGCACCTCCCAAAGCCCGCTCCCGGTGCTCTCCGGCGCCGCGCGCGGGGAGTCGAGTTCCTCGAGAACGGCCGCCACCTGCTCGCGGGTCAGCACACCCCGGTCGGCCAGCCGCTCCAGCCGTGCACGTTGTTCCGGCGACAGACGATGCGTTTCGTTCATGGGATTTGTTGGCGGCGGAGAACCTTGCCCTTGGGCATGTTGACGAGCCGCCTGCCTCCTCTCGGCGCTATGCTGATCAAGCCCTTCCGGTGTTCCCACGGGGTGTGGGACGTGGCCTGTGGAGCGGGTGTAAGACCTCCGGGCGTTTTCTGCGTCCCTCGCCTTAACCGGGGAGGCAACCGGCGATGAAGCAGGAAGCTTCCGCTGCGAGGCGGAAGGGATTCCCCCAGCTTCAGCTGTGGGGAGGAAACCCATCCCCGCCAGTACAACATCGGAGCGCGGGTTTCGCGGTGAGCACTTCTACTCACTCCGCGGCGATCAGCACGCCCGTGCCGGCGCTGAGCTGGCCGCAGACGACCCGAAACGGTTTCGGCTATCCGCCGAGCCCGAGGGTGCGCACGGCGCGTGTGCGGGCGGCACGGTCGGCGAGCTCTTCGTCGGACGGGTAGTCGACGCCGACGAGGGTCAGCCCGTGCGCGGGCGCCACGGTGCTGGTGCGCTCGGCCGCGCGCAGCGCCTCGGCCGGCCAGGTCCGCGAGCGGCGGCCGTCGCCGACCATGAGCAGCGCGCCGACCAGGCTGCGGACCATGGAGTGGCAGAAGGCGTCGGCGCTGACCCGCGCCACCAGCAGGTGCGGTTCGGCGCGCTCCCACGAGAAGCGCTGCAACTCCCGCACGGTGGTCGCGCCCTCGCGCTGCTTGCAGAACGCGGCGAAGTCGTTGAGCCCCAGCAGGTCCTCGGAAGCGGCGTTCAACGCGTCCACGTCGAGCGGACGGTTCCAGGACAGGGTGTCCCGGCGCCGCAACGGGTCCACACCCCAAGGCGCGTCGGAGACCTGGTAGCGGTAGTGCCTGCGCATTGCCGAGAACCGCGCGTCGAACCCCGCCGGAGCCACCCGTGCGCCGAGCACCCGCACGTCACCGGGCAGGATCCGGTTCCAGCGGTGGCGCATCCGGTCCAGATCGGGGATCCCGTGCTCGTCGAGCGGCAACCGCCCGCCCTCGTCCGGAGCCGAAGGCACGACGTCGACGTGGACGACCTGTCCCGTCGCGTGCACCCCGGTGTCGGTGCGCCCCGCCACGACGACCGAGCGCGGCACCGAACGGCCCGGGGGCTGCTTGCGCAGCGCGTCCTCCAGCAGCCCCTGCACCGTGCGGCGGTCGGGCTGCTTGGCCCAGCCGAAGAAGTCGGTGCCGTCGTAGGAGACCTCCAGACGCAGACGGACGAGCCCGCCCTCCCCGGAGGGAGCGGCGGGCTCGTCCACGGCGTCGCTGCGCGCAGGGATCAGGACTCGTCCTTCTTCTCCGCGGCAGTGTCCTCGGCCTTGGCCTCCTCGGCCGGAGCCTCGGTGGACTCGGCCTCGGTCGACTCGGTGGTCTCGGTGGTCTCCTCGGCCTTGGCCTCGGTGGCCTCCGCCTTGGCCTTCTCGTCCTTGGCGAACTTGGTGCCGCGGGCCGCCTCGGCCTCGGCGGTGACGGTCTTCTCGGTCACCAGCGCGATCACGGCCATCTTGGCGTTGTCACCACGACGCGGCATCGCCTTGACGATCCGGGTGTAGCCACCGTTGCGGTCGGCGAAGTGCGGACCGATCTCGGCGAAGAGCTTGTGCACGACGTCCTTGTCGCGGATGGTCTTCATGACCTCGCGACGGTTGTGCAGGTCGCCCTTCTTGGCTTTGGTGATCAGACGCTCGGCGAGCGGCCGCAGCCGTTTCGCCTTCGCCTCGGTCGTGGTGATCTTCCCGTGCTCGAACAGCGAGGTGGCCAGGTTGGCCAGCATCAGCCGCTCGTGCGACGGCGACCCGCCGAGACGCGCTCCCTTGGTCGGGGTGGGCATCGGTTGCTCCTCTCAAGGCGCGGATCGGTTCCCCTCACCGCGCGAAACAGCTACAGCTGCTCTGTCTCCGCGTAGTCCTGGCCGTCGTCGTAGCCGTTGTCCTCGACCCGGCCGAGACCACCGACGGTCTCGGTCTCCGAGGCCCAACCCTCGGACGGGTACTCCGCCGCGGCGGCGGACGGGTCGAACCCGGGCGGGCTGTCCTTGAGCGACAGGCCCAGTCCGACCAGCTTCAGCTTGACCTCGTCGATGGACTTCGCACCGAAGTTGCGGATGTCCAGCAGGTCGGCCTCGCTGCGCGAGACCAGCTCGCCGACGGTGTGGATGCCCTCCCGCTTGAGGCAGTTGTAGGAGCGCACCGTCAGGTCGAGGTCCTCGATCGGCATCGCGTAGGCCGCGATGGTGTCCGCCTCGGCGGGCGACGGACCGATCTCGATGCCCTCGGCGTCGACGTTGAGCTCGCGCGCGAGCCCGAACAGCTCCACCAGGGTCCGCCCCGCCGAGGCCACCGCGTCGCGCGGCGTGATCGACGGCTTGGTCTCCACGTCGAGGATCAGCTTGTCGAAGTCCGTCCGCTGCTCGACACGGGTCGCCTCGACCTTGTAGGTCACCTTCAGCACCGGCGAGTAGATCGAGTCGACCGGGATGCGGCCGATCTCGGCACCGGTCTGCTTGTTCTGCACCGCCGGGACGTAGCCGCGACCACGCTCCACGACCAGCTCGATCTCCAGCTTGCCCTTCCCGTTGAGGGTGGCGATGTGCAGATCGGGGTTGTGCACCGTGACACCGGCGGGCGGCACGATGTCGGCCGCGGTGACCTCACCGGGGCCCTGCTTGCGCAGGTACATCGTGACCGGCTCGTCCTCCTCGGAGCTGACGACCAGCTCCTTGAGGTTCAGGATGACGTCGGTGACGTCCTCCTTCACGCCCGGGATCGTGGTGAACTCGTGCAGCACACCGTCGATGCGCAGGCTGGTGACCGCCGCACCCGGGATCGACGAGAGCAGGGTGCGCCGGAGCGAGTTGCCGAGGGTGTAGCCGAAGCCCGGCTCCAGCGGCTCGATGACGAACCGGGAACGGGTCTCGGCGACTGCCTCTTCGGCCAGTGAAGGTCGCTGGGAGATGAGCACTTGAGTTTCCTTTCCTCACGGCGCCCGCTATTTGACGCCGATGGGACGCGTGCCCGCTCGAAGCGGGCCGGTGGCGGTGGTATCGGCCCACCACCACCGCGACTGCCACCGCCGGCGACCACGTGGTGGCCGCCGGCGGAAGGCGTCACTTCGAGTAGAGCTCGACGATGAGCTGCTCGGTGACCGGGGTGTCGATCTGCGCGCGCTCCGGGCGCTGGTGCACCAGGATCCGCAGGTTCGAGGGCACGACCTGCAGCCAGGCCGGGACCGGGCGCTCGCCGATGGTCTCCTTGGCGATGATGAACGGAGTGGTGCCCAGCGACTTCTGCTTGACGTCGATGATGTCCCACTTCGACACCTGGTAGCTGGGGATGTTCACCTTCTTGCCGTTGACCGTGAAGTGGCCGTGGCTGACCAGCTGGCGGGCCATCCGCCGGGTGCGGGCCAGGCCCGCCCGGTAGACGACGTTGTCCAGCCGGCACTCCAGCACCTGCAGGAGGTTGTCACCCGTCTTGCCGGGACGCCGGTTGGCCTCCTCGTAGTACGAGCGGAACTGCCGCTCCAGCACGCCGTAGGTGAACTTCGCCTTCTGCTTCTCCTGGAGCTGCAGCAGGTACTCGGTTTCCTTGATCCGCGCGCGGCCGTGCTGGCCGGGCGGGTACGGCCGGCGCTCGAACGCCTGGTCGCCCCCGACGAGGTCGACCTTCAGACGGCGGGACTTGCGGGTCGCGGGACCGGTGTAACGAGCCATCTTCTATCTCTCCCTTCCCGCGATCAGACCCGGCGCCGCTTGGGCGGGCGGCAGCCGTTGTGCGGCTGCGGGGTCACGTCCTGGATCGTGCCGACCTCGAGACCGGCGGCCTGCAGCGAGCGGATCGCCGTCTCACGGCCCGAGCCCGGGCCCTTGACGAAGACGTCGACCTTCTTCATGCCGTGCTCAGCAGCCTTGCGGGCGGCGTTCTCGGCGGCCATCTGCGCGGCGAACGGGGTGGACTTGCGGGAGCCCTTGAACCCGACGTGGCCGGCGGAGGCCCAGCTGATCACCGCACCGGTGGGGTCGGTGATCGAGACGATGGTGTTGTTGAACGTGCTCTTGATGTGCGCCTGGCCGTGAGCGACGTTCTTCTTTTCCTTGCGCCGCACCTTCTTGACGGCGCCGGCGCGAGACTTGGGTGGCATATCTGTCGTGGTCTCCTAGCGAGGCTTACTTCTTCCCGGCCTTCTTCTTGCCGGCGACCGTCTTCTTCGGGCCCTTGCGGGTGCGGGCGTTGGTCTTGGTCCGCTGCCCGTGCACCGGGAGGTGGCGGCGGTGCCGCAGCCCCTGGTAGCACCCGATCTCGATCTTCCGGCGGATGTCGGCCTGGACCTCGCGGCGGAGGTCACCCTCGAGCCGGTAGTTCTCGAGCGCCTCGCGCAGCTTCGCGAGCTGGTCGTCGTCGAGGTCCTTCGGGCGAACGTCGAACGAGATGTCCGTCGCCCGCAGGATCTCCTTCGAGCGGGTACGGCCGATGCCGTAGATGTAGGTCAGCGCGATCTCCATCCGCTTCTCGCGGGGGAGGTCGACGCCGGCGAGCCGTGCCATCTGGCAGGTCTCCTTCGTTGTCGCTCCAGGTCTGCTCCCTCACCATCTGCGCATCGGGTGCGCAGCCCCGGCCTGGAGCCCGGGGGTCGGCCCGCTCGCTCTTGAACGGGCAGGTCGAAAGGGAGTTCCTTCACTTGTGCCTGCGTTCGCGGTGCCTGGCACCGCGATCCGCGATCAGCCCTGGCGCTGCTTGTGGCGCTGGTTGTCGCAGATGACCAGGACGCGCCCGTGGCGGCGGATGACCTGGCACTTGTCGCAGATTCGCTTCACACTCGGCTGGACCTTCACGGTCGTGCTCTCCTGCTCGGACGCGTGTCCGGTCTCCCGGACACCGTGGAGGTCACTTGTAGCGGTAGACGATGCGCCCACGGGAAAGGTCGTAGGGCGAGAGCTCCACAACGACCCGGTCCTCGGGCAGGATGCGGATGTAGTGCTGACGCATCTTGCCACTGATGTGTGCGAGGACCTTGTGCCCGTTCTCCAACTCGACGCGGAACATCGCGTTGGGGAGCGGCTCGATCACGCGACCCTCGACCTCAATGGCCCCGTCTTTCTTGCCCATGTCCTCCGCGTTTCGTGACGGTGACGGTTTGTCGACAATTCCTTGTCGCACCGCGAGCCCCGGTCTCCCGGGTACCGCGGCGGACACACCACTACCTCGGTTCGAGGAGCCGGGGTAACGTGCCACGAGAAGGCGATCACCCGTCCGGCCGGGTCGACGAGGACCCGGTCCGATCAGCGCGGCCTCTGTGAGCACAGGCACAACGAACCGACGCAGCCAGTGCGCCGTTGCTCCACTGTACGCGGCCGGTGGAACCGCCTCCACATCGGGGCAGGCCGACTGCGCAGGCAGTTCGCCCGGGCGGGGGTCTGCGACCACCCCATCCGGACCGGCTCGGCGGTTGCGGGGCCGATCAGCCGCTCATTACCTTCGAGATCGCTTCGCTCGCGGGGCCGCACTGCCAATCCAACGAGGAGAAACGTGACCGCCCACCACGACCAAAGCAGCCCGGACTCGCCGAAAGCCCTTTACGACAAGGCCGTGGCCGGAGCGGCGACGATGCTCGACGAGTACCGCACCTTCTTCGCGACCGCGCTCCGCAACCCCCGCATGGTCGGCGCAGCCACGCCCACGTCGTCCGCGGTGGCGGCCACCGTCGGCCAGGTGGTGCCGACCACCGGCGAGCCGGTCGTCCTCGAGCTCGGCCCGGGCACGGGCTCGCTGAGCAACGGCATCCACGACCGGCTGCCCACGGGCGCCCGCCACATCGGCATCGAGCTCGGCGCCGACATGGTCGAACACCTGCGCGAGCACAAGCCGTGGATGGAGGTCGTGCACGGCGACGCGGGCGATCTGCTCTCCATCCTCGACCAGCGCGGGATCGGAAAGGTCGACGCGGTCGTCAGCAGCATCCCGTGGTCGCTGCTGGACGACGACGTCCAGGACCACATCCTCAAGCAGGTCACCGAGGCCATGGCCCCGCACGCCGCGTTCACCGCGCTGACCTACCTGCCCGCCGACCGCACGGCGGGCGGGCGCAGGTTCCGGGTCCGGCTGGCCGAGACCTTCGACGAGGTGCTCACCCACACCACGTGGAAGAACTTCCCGCCGATCCTGCACTACCTCTGCCGCAGGCCGCTGGTCTGACGCACGCACCTACGAGGCGCCCCCGCCATCCGGCGGGGGCGTCCTTCGTTCGGGCACCCCAACGACGCGGAACGATCCGGTGAAGTCCGGCGGACACATCGGGCGAGCTGCACCATGGGCGCACCGGGGAGCGGCTACGGTCGGTCGCATTCCCGAGCCGACAGGCAGGAGCACCCGTGAGCACGCGCGCCAAGCTCCACGAGTACCGCACGTTCCTCTCACGCGCCCTGCACCGGCCCGGGGTGGTCGGCGCGGTGCTGCCGACCTCGCACCACGTCGCGGCCGCGGTCGCGACCGTGGTGCCCACCACCGGCGCGCCGGTCGTGGTCGAGCTCGGTCCCGGCACCGGCGCCCTCAGCGGCGAGATCAGGGCCCGGCTGCCCGAGCGCGGGCGGCACCTGGCGGTGGAGATCGACCCCGCGATGGTGCGCTACCTGCGCCAGGCGAAGCCGTGGCTGGAGGTCGTCGAGGGCGACGCGGCGAGGCTGCGGGAGCTGCTGAGCGCCGTGGGCGTCTCGAAGGCCGACGCCGTCATCAGCAGCATCCCCTGGACCCTGCTGCCCCCGGCGAAGCAGCGGGAACTCCTGTCCGAAGCCGCCGCGGCGCTCAACCCCGACGGCGTGTTCACCACGGTCACCTACCTGACGACGCTGTGGCGAGCAGCGACCCGCGAGTTCGTCGGAGCCCTGCACGAGACGTTCGACGAGGTGATGCCGCGCAGCGCGGTGTGGCGCAACGTGCCGCCCAGCCGCGTCTACGTGTGCCGCCGGCCTCGGATCGAGCCGGACGCGGGGGGCGAACCCGCGTGAGGAGCGATCACGAGCGCCCCCGAAGGGCCTGAAGCTTGCGATGACCCAGCAGCCCCGAGAACCACAGCAGTCTCACCAGTCCCGGAAGACGCCAACAGACCCGTGCGTCCAGCAGCACGGAAGCCTCAGCCCCCGGGCGGTGATCAGTCTTCGGGCTGGGTGAGCACCCAGGGACCGTCCTCGGTGATGGCGACGGTGTGCTCCCAGTGCGACGCCCGCGAGCCGTCGGTGGTCACGACGGTCCACTCGTCGTCGAGCTCCACCGTGTCGGCCGAGCCCAGCGTCAGCATCGGCTCCACCGCGATGGCCATCCCGACCTTCAGCTTCGGGCCCCTGCCCGGCTTGCCGAGGTTCGGCAGGAACGGGGCCATGTGCATCTCGCTGCCGATGCCGTGGCCGCCGTACTCCTCGATGATCCCGTAGTCGATGCCGTCGGCCGCCGCCGAAGCCCGCGCCGAGCTTTCCACCGCGTGCGAGATGTCGCTGAGCCGGTTGCCCGCCCGCACCTGCTCGATCCCGGCCCACATCGACTCGCGGGTCGCGTCGGAGAGCTTCTGGTCGCGCTCGCTGATCGGGCCGACGCCGATGGTCACCGCGGAGTCGCCGTGCCAGCCGTCCAGGATCGCCCCGCAGTCGACCGAGAGCAGGTCGCCCTCGGCCAGCACCTCGTGGCGCGACGGGATGCCGTGGACGACCCGCTCGTTCAGCGACGCGCAGATCGACGCCGGGAAACCCTGGTAGCCCTTGAAGGAAGGCACCGCTCCCGCGTCCCTGATGACCTGTTCGGCGACCGCGTCCAGCTCACCGGTGCTCACGCCGGGCTGCGCCTTCGCGGTCACCGCCGCCAGCGCGCGGGCGACGACCAGACCCGCCGCACGCATCGCCTGGATCTCGCCGGTGGACTTGAGCTCGATGCCCTTCCCTCTCCGCAACACGCGAGTCCCCTCCGGCTCAGGCCGGCGTGCGCAGCGCCTTGAGCGCGCGCTCGGTGATGTCCTCGACCGAGCCGACGGCGTCGATCCGGATCAGCTTGTCCCGGTAGTAGTTCAGCAGCGGAGCGGTCTCCGAGCCGTAGACCTGCAGCCTGCGCCGGATGACGTCCTCGGTGTCGTCGGCCCGGCCGCGCCCGAGCAGGCGCTTGACCAACTCCTCCTCCGGCACGTCGAACTCCAGCACCGCGGTCAGCTCGGTGCCCTTCTCGGCGAGGGAGCGCGCCAGCACGTCGGCCTGCGCGGTGTTGCGGGGGAAACCGTCCAGCAGGAAACCCTCGGCGGCGTCGGGCTCGGCCAGCCGCTCCAGCACCATCTCGTTGGTGATCTCGTCCGGAACCAGCTCACCCGCGTCGAGGTAGCGCTTGGCCTCTTCTCCCAGCGGGGTGTTGTTGCCGATGTGGTACCGGAACAGGTCGCCGCTGGAGATGTGCGGCACCGAGAGCTGCTCGCTGAGCACGGCCGCTTGGGTGCCCTTGCCCGCACCGGGCGGGCCCACGAGAACCAATCGCACCAAGGGTCTGCCTCCGAATCAATCTGGTGGCCTCGCGCCACCTTCGCCGAGCGCTGGCGGTATCCGTCACAGGGCGTTCGCCGGCCGCGCGACCGGCATCACGATCCAGCTCACCTTACGCAAGGAAGCCGGGCGGCCGAACGGGACCTCCGTCCCGGGTCTCCGGGACCTCCGCCGGAGGACTCGCCGGGCCGGGGCCGATCCGCACCGACCGTCCAGTCTAGCGGAGGAAGCCCTCGTAGCTGCGCTGCGTGAGCTGGCTCTCGATCTGCTTCACGGTGTCCAGGCCGACGTTGACCATGATCAGCACCGCGGTGCCGCCGAACGGGAAGTTCTGGTTCTGGCCCTGACCACCGGTGATGCCGAGGAAGAAGTTCGGCAGGATCGCGATGATGCCCAGGTAGAGCGAGCCCGGCAGCGTGATCCGGGAGAGCACGAAGTTGAGGTACTCGGCGGTGGGCCGCCCCGGCCGGATGCCGGGGATGAACCCGCCGAACTTCTTCATCTCGTCCGCCCGCTCCTCGGGGTTGAACGTGATCGAGACGTAGAAGTAGGCGAAGAAGACGATCATCGCCATGTACAGCAGGATGTGCACCCAGCTCGCCGGGTCGACGATGTAGGTCTGGATGAACTGCGCCCACCAGGTGTTCTGGTTGCCGGCCAGCTGGCCCAGCAGCTGCGGCAGGTACAGCAGCGAGGAACCGAAGATCACCGGGATGACACCGGCCTGGTTGACCTTCAGCGGCAGGTAGGTCGAGGTCCCGCCGTACATCCGGCGGCCGATCATGCGCTTGGCGTACTGCACCGGGATGCGGCGCTGGGCCTGCTCGATGAAGACCACGGTCGCGATGATCGCGACGGCGAAGGCGCAGACGACCGAGAAGACCAGCCCGCCGTGCGAGTTGAGGATGTTGCCGCCCTCGGCCGGGACGCGGGCCGCGATCGAGGTGAAGATCAGCAGCGACATGCCGTTGCCGATGCCGCGCTCGGTGATCAGCTCGCCCATCCACATCAGCAGGGCCGCGCCTGCGGTCATCACGATGACGATGACGATCAGGTTGAGCACCGAGTCGTCCGGGATCACCGGGACCGAGCAGCCCTGGAACAGCTGGCCGCGGACGGCGAGCGCCACGACACCGGTGGCCTGCAGGACCGCGAGCGCGATCGCCAGGTACCGGGTGTACTGCGTCAGCTTCGCCTGGCCGGACTGGCCTTCCTTCTTGAGCTGCTCGAAGCGCGGGATCACCACCTGCAGGAGCTGGATGATGATGCTCGCGGTGATGTAGGGCATGATGCCCAGCGAGAGCACCGACAGCTGCAGGAGCGCACCACCGCTGAAGAGGTTCAGCAGGGAGTAGACGCTCTGGCTGCCGCTGCCCTGGAGCTGGACGATGCACTGCTGGATGTTCGGGTACGACACCCCGGGGGAGGGGATCGTGGCGCCGAGCCGGTACAGCACGACCATGCCCAGTGTGAACAGGATCTTTCGCCGCAGGTCCGGCGTCGCCAGAGCCGAGCGGAAGGCGCCGAGCACGCGAACCTCCTGTACGCGAGCCGGTCGGGACCGGCCAGGGACGATGGCCGGCTTCCAGCAGCCGGCACGGCGGGAAACTCACACGCAGCGACGCGTCGGACGCGGCGCTACGGCGCGACTCTAGCAGGCCGCGCGGTGGACACAGGCAGCGACCGAGGGCTCACCACTGATCATCGATTCGCCCTCAGCGAAATGCGCTGCGGCGAAACCGCACGACCGCACCGGTTGCCATTTTTCACATGCGGCGCTTGTGTTTCCGCTGGATCGGGCGTCGCCCTCGCCCGGTAGCGGAGCGCATGCGAAGCCCTCGGTGCCGACCACGGACGGTCGCTATCGCGCCGTGGCGACCCGCGTCGAGCGCACCGCCGGCAACGGCGTTCAGCACACCATCGGGCTACGGGTCGATCCCTGCCGCACGGCACCGCACGCGGCCGACCCGGCGGCATCTCCACGCGAGGCCGACCCCGGCGGCATGTCTTCGCACGCGGCCGGCCCCCGGCAGCATTTCCACGCGAGACCGACCCGGCGGCACGGCTCCAAGCGAGATCGCCCCCAACCGCACGGCTCCGCGCGAGACCGGCCGGGGGCCACCGGCCTCGCGCGGAGCACCGCACGAGCGCTCAGCCGCAGTTGGCCTCGCGCTCCTCGTCGGTCATCGGCTGCGTCGACTGCGTGACGGTGCCGCCCTGCTCGTCGGCCGGTCCGGTCGCGTCCATGTCGACGTACCAGATGTAGTGGTCGTGGAACTTGTCCTGGAAGTGCAGCTCGTAGGTGCCCTTGACCTTCTGCATCATCGCGCCGTGGTACACGCGGCCGACCTCGCCCGGCTTGACCTCGATGAAGGTCGTCTGGCCCTCGGTGTGCTCTTCGCGCCACTCGTGGCCGTAGGTGGCCTTGAAGGTCACCTTGAAGACCTCGCCGAAGCTGGTGGCCATCGACAGGCCGAGGCTGTTGCTCTCGGCGGTCGTGTCCGACCACGACACCGACATCGTCTGCGGCAGGTCGGTGCAGTTGAACACCGGGTTCCCGACCTGCTCCGAGGTGTTCTGGAAGTACTCGGGCTCACCCTTCGGGTGGAAGACGCAGCTGTCGGTGCCGTTGTCGCACTTCTCCAGCAGCTCGCGGGCCGTCGGCCCGTCGTCGGCCTGGGCGGGCGGGACGAGCAGCAGCCCGATCGCCACCGCCGACCCGAGCGCGGTCGTGACACCGTGTCTCATCGCGGGACTCCCTCTCCCGGCGGCCCGCAGGCGCGCCGAACGCGGTTCGCGCGGCCGCTACGGGCAGTTGGCCTGCTCTTCCTCGCTCATGTCGCGGGTGTGCTGGCTGACCGCCGAGGACGAGTCCGGCGCCGGGCCGGTCACCTCCAGGTCGACGTACCAGATGTAGTGGTCGTGGAACTTGTCCGGGAAGTGCAGCTCGTAAGTGCCCTTGACCTTCTGCATCTGCGGCGCCCGCTGCACCCAGCCGACCTGGTTCGGGTTGGTGTCGACGAAGGTCGTCTGCGCCTCCGTGTGCGACTCCTCCCACTTGTGCTCGAAGGTCTGCTCGTAGGAGACCGCGAAGACCTTGCCGAAACCGGCCTCGGTCGTCATGGAGAGCCCGACGCTGTTGCTCTGCGAGGTCGTGTCGGACCAGTTCACCGACGACCGCTGCTGGCTGGAGGTGCAGTTGTAGACCGGGTCGCCGACCTGGTGGGCCTCACCGGTGAAGTACTCCGGCTCGCCCTTCGGGTGGAAGACGCAGCTGTCGGTGCCGTTGTCGCACTTCTCCAGCAGCTCGCGGACCGTCGGGCCGTCCTCGGCGACGCCCGCCTGCGCGGCTGTTGCGGGCAACGGGAACACCAGCGCACCGGTCGCGACCGCCGATGCGAGCAGGGCCAGGGAAACTCGTGCGCGCATGCGCGGACCTCCTTCAGCTCAGGCCGATCGACTGGGTGCGGTCGTCCATCAGGTCGCCGACGTGCGGGGTGTTCTCGTCGAACGGCCCGTCGCGGTCGCCGCCCAGACCCGGCTCCGGGTAGAGCCAGATCCAGCAGTTGCCCCACGGCTGCACCGAGGAGACCCGGTTCTTCCAGTCGTCGGGCAGGTCGAGCTGGTAGTTGACGACACCGTCCTTCTTGCACAGCGACTCGCCGTAGACGGTGAAGCTGGCGCCGCCGTAGTCGCGGTTGTCGAACAGCGTGGCCTGGATGACCTCGCCCGACCTGGCGCGGGCCGCCGTCACCGCCTGGTCCTGGGAGGCGAAGCAGTGCCGCTCCGCGGTGCGCAGGTCGTAGGAGCAGTGCTGCCCGGGTGCGGCCTGCGCGGAGCCCGCCTGGCCGGTTGCCGACGGCGCGGCCGCGGTTCCCGCGGAGCCGGGCTGCCCCGCCTCTGCCGCGCTGCCAGCGGCCGCCCCGCCTGTCGGCGCGGCGACACCCGTGGCCGTGCCGGAGATCGTCGCGGCCAGCACGGCCGCTGCCGCCAGGGCGGCGCGCCCTGTTCGTCGATGTCGCATGTCCGTGGCTCCCTCGTCAGCTGACGCCGTCCTGTGACGGGCGGCACGATCAACGTACGAAGCGCGGACCGCCCGGAACACCGACGAATGGGAGCGCTCCCAAACTGAATGCGGAGGTGTCCCCTGGCACCTTCGACCGAGGCCCCGCAGCGGAAGCCGCTGCGCCGAACAGCGGCTGGCGACCACGGCGAAGAGCGCTGACCCGCGCCGCCAACGGACGCGCCCACCACCGCCGAAAGGCTGTGCTCCACCGACCCGAAAGGCTTACCGACAAGAGACCCGAAAAGCGCTCTGCGACGAGCGGCTCGATCCGCGGCGAAAGATTCAAGAAGCGCACTCGGTTGTGATCGGAGGTTCGAGAAGCACTCCGTCACGGGAGATGCGATAAGCGCACCCCGCGCGGCCGCCTCCCGGCACCCGATTCCATCGGCAGACGCGACACCGTCCCCGGAAACGACGAGGGCCGGCCGACCCGGAGGTCGACCGGCCCTCACCGGCTATGGCGCTGTCAGCGGTCCAGCTTGGTGACCGAACCACCGGCGGCGGTGATCTTCTCCTGGGCGCTGCCGGTGAACGCGTGCGCGGTCACCTCCAGCTTGACGCCCTCGAGGTCCCCGTCGCCGAGGATCTTGACCAGCTCGCCCTTGTTGGCGAGGCCGGCGGAGATCAGCTCGTCGATGCCGACGGTGCCACCCTGCGGGAACGCGGCGGCGAGCTTGCCGACGTTCACGCCGTGGAACTCGGTGCGGAAGCGGTTCTTGAAACCGCGCAGCTTCGGCAACCGCATGTGGATCGGCATCTGCCCACCCTCGAAACGAGGGGAGACGTTCTTGCGGGCCTTGGTGCCCTTGGTACCGCGACCGGCGGTCTTGCCCTTGGAGCCCTCACCGCGACCGACACGGATCTTGTCGCGCTTGGAGCCAGGGGCCGGACGCAGGTCGTGAATCTTGATGACCATGCTCAGTCGACCTCCTCGACCGTCACCAGGTGGTGAACGACGTTGACCAGGCCACGCACGTCAGGGGTGTCCGGACGGACGACCGACTGGCGGATCTTGCGCAGGCCCAGGGTCCGCATCGAGTCCTTCTGGTTCTGCTTGGCGCCGACCAGACCCTTGTGCTGCGTGATCTTCAGCTGTCCCATCGTCACGCCCCCTGCCCGGCCCGGGCCCGCAGCATGAACGCCGGTGCGACGTCCTCCAGCGGCAGGCCACGACGCGCCGCGACCTCCTCGGGACGCTGAAGCTGCTTCAGCGCCGCGACGGTCGCGTGCACGATGTTGATCGGGTTGTCACTGCCCAGCGACTTGCTCAGCACGTCGTGCACACCCGCGCACTCCAGCACCGCGCGCACCGGGCCACCGGCGATGACACCGGTACCGGCGCTGGCCGGACGCAGCAGCACGACGCCCGCGGCGTCCTCGCCCTGCACCGGGTGGGTGATCGTGCCGCCGAGCCGGGGAACGCGGAAGAAGTTCTTCTTCGCTTCCTCGACACCCTTGGCGATCGCCGCCGGAACTTCCTTGGCCTTGCCGTAGCCGACACCGACCATGCCGTCGCCGTCGCCGACGACGACCAGAGCGGTGAAGCTGAAGCGCCGACCGCCCTTGACGACCTTCGCGACCCGGTTGATGGTCACGACTCGCTCGAACTGCGGGGTCTTCTCTTGGGCCGCCCCGCCACGGCCACCGTCGCGGCGGTCCCGGCGGTCCTTGCCGCCGGACTCCGAACCGCCGTCACGCCGAGTGCGTCCAGGCATCAGGCGTCCCTTCCGTTCGCTGTCTTACGCATCTCAGAACTCCAGACCGCCGTCACGAGCGGCGTCGGCCAGCGCGGCCACCCGACCGTGGTAGGCGTTGCCGCCCCGGTCGAAGACGACCGCGGCGATGCCGGCCTCCTTGGCACGGGCGGCGACCAGCTCGCCGACCTTGGCGGCCTTGGCCTTCTTGTCGCCGTCGAACGAACGCAGGTCGGCTTCCAGCGTGGAGGCCGAGGCCAGCGTGTGGCCGGCGACGTCGTCGATGACCTGCGCGACGATGTGCCGCGTGGACCGGGTGACGACCAGCCGCGGGCGGGCCGGGGTGCCGCTGACCTTCTTGCGGAGGCGGAAGTGGCGGTTGGCCCGGGCGGTCCGACGCACGCCCGAGATGCCCTTGCCCACTGGCTTGCGCTTGGTAGCTGTGGTGGTCTCGCTCATGGTCACTTACCCGTCTTTCCGACCTTGCGGCGGATGTTCTCGCCCGCGTAGCGGACACCCTTGCCCTTGTACGGGTCGGGGCGGCGCAGCTTGCGGATCCTGGCGGCGATCTCGCCGACCAGCTGCTTGTCAATCCCCTTGACCGACAGCTTGGTGGGACCGTCGGTGGCGAACTCGATGCCCTCCGGCGGCTCGACGACGACCGGGTGGCTGTAGCCGAGGGCGAACTCGAGGTTCGAGCCCTTCTGCTGCACGCGGTAACCCACGCCGTGGATCTCGAGGTCCTTCTGGTAGCCCTGGCTGACGCCGACCACCATGTTGTTCACCAGGCTGCGGGACAGTCCGTGCAGCGAGCGGCTGTTGCGCTCGTCGTCGGGCCGCTTGACCAGGATGGCACCGTCGTCGTCCTTCTCGACGGTGATCGGTTCCGCGATCCGCTGCACCAGGGAGCCCTTGGGGCCCTTGACCGTCACGTCCTGGCCGTCGATCGTCACCTCGACGCCGGAGGGGACGGTGATCGGCAGCTTTCCAATGCGCGACATGGCCGTTCCTCCTCCCTTACCACGCGTAGGCGAGGACTTCCCCGCCCACGCCTTGCTTGATGGCCTGCCGGTCGGTCAGCAGACCGCCGGAGGTCGAAATGATCGCGATGCCCAGTCCGCCCAGCACCTTCGGCAGGTTGGTGGACTTGGCGTAGACCCGGAGACCGGGCTTGGAGACGCGGCGCAGGCCGGCGATGCTCCGCTCGCGGTTCGGGCCGTACTTGAGCTCGACGACCAGGTTCTGGCCCTTCTCGCCCTGCTCCGTGCGGTAGCCCGACACGTAACCCTCGCGCTTGAGGATCTCGGCGATGTTCGCCTTCAGCTTCGAGTGCGGCATCACGACCTCGTCGTGGTATGCCGAGTTGCCGTTGCGCAGACGAGTGAGCATGTCTGCGATGGGATCGGTCATCGTCATGGTGACCTTCTCAACCTTTCTCGTCTGGTTCCTGCGGGTCCCGACACGTGCCAGGAGGCACCGTCTGGACCCCGGCCTGGACGAATTAGGGGGTCATCGCCTGCCGCAGCGGCAGGCCGTTCTCTTCGCGTGCGAGCGCGAGCGTCCTCAGCGCAGGGGCGAACGCCCAGGTGACGCCCGACGAGGGTACCGGCAGCAGCCGAATCCCCGTCGGGCGGGACGTCACCAGGAGCTCTTGCTCACGCCCGGCAGCTCGCCGGCGTGCGCCATCTCGCGGAAGCACACGCGGCAGAGGCCGAACTTGCGGAACACCGACCGCGGACGACCGCAGCGCTGGCACCGGGTGTAGCCCCGGACCTTGAACTTCGGCTTGGCGGCGGCCTTGTTGATCAACGCCTTCTTGGCCATCGGCTCAGTTCTCCTTGAACGGGAAGCCCAGCCGGCGCAGCAGCACCCGGCCTTCCTCATCGGTGTTGGCCGTAGTAACGACGGTGATGTCCATGCCGCGCGGACGGTCGATCGAGTCGGGGTCGATCTCGTGGAACATCGACTGCTCGTTGAGACCGAAGGTGTAGTTGCCCTTGCCGTCGAACTGCTTGCCCGACAGCCCCCGGAAGTCACGGATGCGCGGCAGCGCGATGGTGACCAGCCGGTCGATGAACTCCCACATCCGGTCGCCGCGCAGCGTCACGCGGGCCCCGATCGGCATGCCCTCGCGCAGCTTGAACTGCGCGATGGACTTGCGGGCCTTGCGGATCTCCGGCTTCTGACCCGTGATGGTCGCCAGGTCGCGAACCGCGCCCTCGATCAGCTTGCTGTCCCGTGCGGCGTCGCCAACACCCATGTTGACCACGACCTTGACCACGCCGGGCACCTGCATGGCGTTGGAGTAGTGGAACTCCTCGTTCAGGGCCTGGCGGATCTCGTCGCGGTAGCGGGTCTTCAGCCGGGGGACGATCTTCTCAGTCGTGGTCATGATCAGATGTCCTTACCGTTGCGGCGAGAGATGCGAACCTTCTTGCCGTCTTCACCGATGCGGTAGCCGACGCGCGTGGGCTGGCCGTCGGAGTCCACCACCATCACGTTGCTGACGTGGATGGGCGCTTCCTGCGTGACGATGCCGCCGGACTGCGCACCACGCTCGGTCCGGGAGACCTTGGTGTGCTTCTTGATCCGGTTCACGCCTTCGACCAGGACCTTGTCGCGCTGCGGGAAGGCCTGGATCACCTTGCCCTTGGCGCCCTTGTCCTTGCCGGAGATGACAACGACGGTGTCACCCTTCTTCACCTTCATCACAGCACCTCCGGCGCGAGCGAGATGATCTTCATGTACTTCTTGTCACGCAGCTCGCGGCCGACGGGCCCGAAGATGCGGGTCCCACGCGGCTCGCCGCTCGGCTTGATCAGCACGGCAGCGTTCTCGTCGAACCGGATGTAGGAACCATCCGCACGACGCTTTTCCTTCTTCTGGCGGACGATGACGGCCTTGACCACTTCGCCCTTCTTGACGTTGGCACCGGGAATGGCGTCCTTGACGGTCGCCACGATGATGTCCCCGATACCCGCGTAGCGCCGACCGGAGCCACCGAGAACCCGGATCGTCAGGATCTCCTTGGCCCCACTGTTGTCGGCGACGCGAAGTCGCGACTCCTGCTGGATCACTTCTTACTCCTGACCCTAAGCATCCGGACGCCCGCCCGGATGCACTCTGGCGCGACGGATTTCCGACCCGACGCGCGCGGTCAACCGGCACGCGATTCGGCCGGCCGCGGAACCCTCCAACGGCCGGCCGACCGCGACCGACTTACTTGGCCTTCTCGACGACCTCGACCAGCCGCCAGCGCTTGCTCGCCGACAGCGGGCGGGTCTCCATCAGGAGGACCCGGTCGCCGACGCCCGCCGTGTTGGCCTCGTCGTGCGCCTTCACCTTGGTGTTGCGGCGCATGACCTTGCCGTAGAGGGCGTGCTTCTTGCGGTCCTCGAGCGAGACCACGATCGTCTTGTCCATCTTGTCCGAGACGACGTAGCCCTCGCGGACCTTGCGGGTGTTGCGGGTCACGCCCTGTCCTCCGTCACTCATGCCGCGCCCTCCTCAGCGCCTTCGGGAGAAACCGTCAGGCCCAGTTCGCGCTCACGCATGATGGTGTAGATCCGGGCGATGTCCCGGCGAACGACGCGCAGCCGGCGGTTGTTCTCCAACTGCCCGGTCGCCATCTGGAACCGGAGGTTGAACAGCTCTTCCTTCGATTCCTTCAGCTTCTGCACGAGCTCGTCGTCGGCCAGCTCGCGCAGCTCGGTGGCGGTGACGCCCGCTGCCATCAGAAGTCACCAGCCTCTCGGGACACGATCTTGCACTTCATCGGGAGCTTGTGCGCCGCACGGGTCAGTGCCTCGATCGCGGTCTTCTCGTTCGGGAAGTTCAGCTCGAACATGACGCGACCGGGCTTGACGTTGGCGACCCAGGACTCCGGGGAGCCCTTACCGGAACCCTGACGGGTTTCGGCCGGCTTCTTGGTCAGCGGGCGGTCCGGGAAGATGTTGATCCACACCTTGCCGCCACGCTTGACGTGCCGGGTGATGGCGATACGGGCCGACTCGATCTGACGGTTGGTCACGTAGCCGTGCTCGATCGCCTGAATGCCGTACTCACCGAAGTTGATCCGGGTGCCGCCCTTGGCGAAGCCCTTCCGCTTCGGCGCGTGGCTCTTGCGCCACTTCACCCTGCGTGGGACCAGCACGTCTCAGCCCTCCGTCTTCTCATCGGCCCGAGGCTCGGCGACCTGCGGGGCGTTGGCCGAGGCCACGTCGCCGGAGGTCTGCGCCTGCTCGGGACTCTGCGCGGAGCCCTTGGACTTGTCCGCCGCGGCGCGACCGGCCTCGGTGCCACCGGAGCCGGTGGTGCCGGAGGCACCCGAACGGCGACGGCCGCCGCGCTCGGGACGGCCACCGCGCTCGCCGCGCTCACCGCGGGGCGGGCGCACCTCGGACTCCTGCTGCTTCTGCTTCAGGCCACCGACGAGCTCGCCCTTGTAGATCCACACCTTCACGCCGATGCGGCCGAAGGTCGTGCGGGCCTCGAAGAAGCCGTAGTCGATGTCCGCGCGCAGCGTGTGCAGCGGGACCCGGCCCTCTCGGTAGAACTCCGACCGGGACATCTCGGCACCGCCGAGACGGCCACCGCACTGCACCCGGATGCCCTTGACCTGCGGCGAGCGCATGGCCGACTGGATGGCCTTGCGCATCGCGCGCCGGAACGACACCCGGTTCGAGAGCTGCTCGGCGACGCCCTGGGCGACCAGCTGAGCATCCGCCTCGGCGTTCTTGACCTCGAGGATGTTGAGCTGGACCTGCTTGCCGGTCAGCTTCTCCAGCGAACCGCGGATGCGGTCCGCCTCGGCACCGCGACGGCCGATGACGATGCCCGGCCTGGCGGTGTGGATGTCCACCCGGACCCGCTCGCGGGTGCGCTCGATCTCCACCTTGGAGATCCCTGCGCGCTCCATACCGCGAGAGAGCCGACGGCGGATCTTGACGTCCTCCGCGACGTATTCCGAGTACTGCTTGTCGGCGTACCAGCGGGACTTCCAGTCCGTGGTGATGCCGAGACGGAAGCCGTGCGGGTTGATCTTCTGACCCACTACCGGGCACTCCCCTTCTGGCTCTTGGACTTGCTGGCCACCTTCTTCGGACGCGACTCGACCTCGACCGTGATGTGGCTGGTCCGCTTGCGGATCCGGTACGCGCGACCCTGCGCGCGCGGCCGGAAGCGCTTCAGCGTCGGACCCTCGTCGACGTAGGCCCGGTGCACCCAGAGGGTGTCGGGGTCGAGCGAGAGGTTGTTCTCCGCGTTGGCGACCGCACTGGCGAGCACCTTCGACACCGGACCGCTGGCGGCCTGCGGCGCGAACTGGAGCACGGCCAGGGCTTCGCTGGCGCTACGGCCCTTGATGAGCTCCACCACGCGACGGGCCTTCATCGGCGTCACGCGGACGAAGCGGGCCCGCGCCACTGCGCGCGGGTTCTCCTCCGCGGCAGTGTCGTCGATACGGGCTGTCATCCTGCTACCCCTTGCTGCTGTTCGTTCGTGTCACAGACCCGCTCAGCGGCGGCGCGACTTCCGGTCGTCCTTGACGTGACCCTTGAAGGTGCGGGTCGGGGCGAATTCGCCGAGCTTGTGCCCGACCATCGACTCGTTGACAAACACCGGGATGTGCTTGCGGCCGTCGTGGACCGCGAAGGTGTGCCCGAGCATGTCCGGAATGATCGTCGACCGGCGGGACCAGGTCTTGATCACGGTCTTCTTGCCCGACTCGTTCAGCGCGTCCACCTTCTTGAGCAGGTGGTCGTCCACGAACGGGCCCTTCTTCAGGCTGCGTGGCATGTTCTCCTACCTCCCTGCTCAGCGCTTCTTGCCGGTGCGGCGACGGCGGACGATGAGCTTGTCACTGGGCTTGTTGCGGCGGGTGCGACCCTCCGGCTTGCCCTTCGGGTTGACCGGGTGACGACCACCGGAGGTCTTGCCCTCACCACCACCGTGCGGGTGGTCCACCGGGTTCATCACGACACCGCGGACGGTCGGGCGCTTGCCCTTCCACCGCATCCGGCCGGCCTTGCCCCAGTTGATGTTGGCGTGCTCGGAGTTGCCGACCTCGCCGACCGTGGCACGGCAGCGCGCGTCCACGTTCCGGATCTCGCCCGAGGGCATCCGGAGCTGGGCGTACGGGCCGTCCTTGGCCACCAGCTGGACCCTGGCACCCGCCGAGCGCGCGATCTTGGCCCCGCCGCCGGGGCGCAGCTCGATCGCGTGCACCACGGTGCCGGTGGGGATGTTGCGCAGCGGCAGGTTGTTGCCCGGCTTGATGTCGGCGCGGGCACCGCTCTCGATCCGGTCGCCCTGCCGCACGTTGTTCGGGGCGATGATGTAGCGCTTCTCGCCGTCCGCGTAGTGCAGCAGCGCGATCCGGGCGCTGCGGTTCGGGTCGTACTCGATGTGCGCGACCTTGGCCGGCACACCGTCCTTGTCGTTGCGGCGGAAGTCGATCAGGCGGTAGGCCCGCTTGTGGCCGCCGCCCTTGTGCCGCGTGGTGATCTTGCCGTGTGCGTTGCGACCGCCCCGGCCGTGCAGGGGGCGCAGCAGCGACTTCTCCGGCTCCGACCGCGTGATCTCGGCGAAGTCGGACACGCTGGAGCCGCGACGCCCTGGCGTCGTCGGCTTGTGCTTGCGAATGCCCATCTTTAACGCAACCTCGTCCTAATCAGCGCCGGTCAGGCGGCCGGTCCGCCGAAGATTTCGATCGGCTTGCTCTCCGGGGAGAGCGTTACGATCGCCCGCTTGGTGTCCTTGCGCTTGCCGTACCCGGTGCGGGTGCGCTTGCGCTTGCCCTGGCGGTTGATCGTGTTGACGTTGGTGACCTTCACGCCGAAGATCTTCTCGACCGCGATCTTGATCTCGGTCTTGTTCGAGCCCGGGCGGACCAGGAACGTGTACTGGTTCTCCTCGAGCAGCCCGTAGGACTTCTCGGAGATCACCGGCGCAAGGATGATGTCTCGCGGGTCGGGGATCACTGGTTCGCCTCCTCAGCCTCACCAGAGGTAGCCGCCGCCTTGGCCGTCTTGCCCTTGGCCGGGCCGGCGACGAAGCGCTCGAACGCCGCCTTGGTGAACACGACGTCGTCGTTGACCAGGACGTCGTAGGTGTTCAGCTGGGACGGGTCGATCAGGTGGACGTTCTGCAGGTTTCGCAGGCTCAGCCAGGAGGTCTCCTCCGACTTGTTGAGCACCACCAGGACGCGCTTGGCCTCGGTCCAGGTCCGCACCGCGGTCCTGGCCTGCTTGGTCGACGGCTGCTCGCCACCGACGACGTGGCTGACCACGTGCAGCTGGCCCGCGCGGACGCGGTCGGACAGGGCACCGCGGAGCGCGGCGACCTTCATCTTCTTGGGGGTCCGCTGCGAGTAGTCGCGCGGCTGCGGCCCGTGGACGGTGCCACCGCCGGTGAACTGCGGGGCGCGGATCGAGCCCTGCCGGGCGTTACCGGTGCCCTTCTGCCGGTACGGCTTCTTGCCACCACCGGAGACCTGGCCGCGGGTCTTGGTCGCGTGCGTGCCCTGCCGGCCCGCCGCGAGCTGAGCGACCACGACCTGGTGCATCAACGCGATGTTGGCCTGCACGTCGAAGATCTCGGCGGGCAGCTCGACGGTGCCGTCGGTCTTGCCGTCCGGGGTACGGACGTCCAGCGTCACGCTCATCACGCACCACCCTTCGCGGGACTCTTCACCAGCACCAGTCCGCCCTTCGGGCCGGGGATGGCGCCCTTGATCAGCAGCAGGCCGGACTCGCCCTCCACCCGGTGGACCTTGAGGTTCTGGGTGGTGACGCGGTCGGAGCCCATCCGGCCGGACATCCGCATGCCCTTGAACACGCGGCCCGGGGTGGCGCAGCCACCGATGGAGCCCGGCTTGCGGTGCACGGCCTGCGTACCGTGGCTCGCGCCCTGGCCGCGGAAGCCGTGGCGCTTCATGGTGCCCGCGAAGCCCTTGCCCTTGCTGGTGCCGACCACGTCGACCACCGTGCCGGCCTCGAAGACCTCGGCGGTGACTTCCTGGCCGACCTCGTACTCGCCGGCGTCGGCGGTGCGCAGCTCGACGACGTGGCGGCGCGGAGTGACGCCTGCCTTGGTGAAGTGGCCGGTGCGCGGCTTGTTCACCTTGCGCGGGTCGATGGCGCCGAACGCCAGCTGCACGGCCGAGTAGCCGTCCTTCTCCGGGGTGCGAATCTGGGTGACCACGTTCGGCCCGGCCTGCACGACCGTCACCGGAACCACCCGGTTCTGGTCGTCGAAGACCTGGGTCATGCCGAGCTTGGTGCCCAGAATCCCCTTGATCTGCCTGTCAGACATGGGTCTCGTCTCTCCGCCTACTGGATGTTCACGTCGACGCTGGCTGGCAGGTCGATGCGCATGAGCGCGTCCACCGTCTTCGGCGTCGGTTCGAGGATGTCGATGAGCCGCTTGTGCGTCCGCATCTCGAAGTGCTCCCGCGAGTCCTTGTACTTGTGCGGGGAGCGGATGACGCAGTAGACGTTCTTCTCAGTGGGCAGCGGCACCGGCCCGACGACCCGAGCGCCGGTGCGCGTCACGGTCTCGACGATCTTGCGCGCGGACGCGTCGATCGCCTCGTGGTCGTAGGCCTTGAGCCGGATGCGGATCTTCTGTCCCGCCATAGTGGCTTGCCGTTCCTCTAGTCTCGTGCCGCGGTTGCATGCAGGGAGCGGGTTCACCGCCCCCGTTGGGCGTTGGTGCCCTGCGCGGCCTCAGCCGTGTGAGCGCCCCCGGATGCCGGGTGTCCGGCAGGGTGGGTCACAGCCCTCGGTCCGCCCCTGTTCAGGTGTTTGGTGCCCGGTACACGCGGTCGGGCGTGTCGCCTTGTTGACCACATACCGGTCCCGCCGAACTGTGCCGGTGGGATGGGCCTCTCGGCCCGTACACCTTCTCTTGCCACCCTGATCGGCAGGCCGCCTCCACGGCGGCCACGCGCAGGCCCGGAAGAACCGGTCCTGGTCCGAACCAAGGGCGCGAGGCTGTTCGTAGCGAAGCGGCCGGATTGAAGCCGGGCGTGCGCCCGAAATCCGACCGCTCCGAACGAGCAACCCATACAGGATGACACACGCCGTATGTCAACCCAAATCGGGGGTGGGTTCACCGGGAATTCGATCTCGGTTCCCGGGGAAACCGCAGAGGGCCTGCCCCTCGCGAGGAGAGGCAGGCCCTCTACCGGATCACTTGTGGATCTTGGTGACGCGACCCGCGCCGACCGTGCGGCCACCCTCGCGGATCGCGAAGCGCAGACCTTCGTCCATCGCGATCGGCTGGATGAGCTGCACCGACATCTCGGTGTTGTCGCCCGGCATGACCATCTCGGTGCCCTCCGGGAGGGTCACCACACCGGTCACGTCGGTGGTGCGGAAGTAGAACTGCGGGCGGTAGTTGTTGAAGAACGGCGTGTGCCGACCACCCTCGTCCTTGGACAGGATGTAGACCTGCGCCTCGAACTCGGTGTGCGGGGTGGTGGTGCCGGGCTTCACGACGACCATGCCGCGCTCGACTTCTTCGCGCTTGATGCCGCGGATGAGCAGACCGACGTTGTCACCGGCCTGGCCCTGGTCGAGCAGCTTGCGGAACATCTCGACACCCGTGACGGTGGTCTTGAGCGGCTTCTCCTTGATGCCGACCATCTCGACCTCTTCGTTCACGTTGATGACGCCGCGCTCGATGCGCCCGGTCACCACGGTGCCACGACCGGTGATGGAGAAGACATCCTCGATCGGCATCAGGAACGGTTTGTCGGTCTCGCGCTCCGGGTCCGGAACGTTCTCGTCGACCGCGTCCAGCAGCTCCATGATCTTGTCGCCCCACTCGGCGTCGCCCTCCAGCGCCTTCAGCGCGGAGACGCGGACGACCGGGACGTCGTCGCCGGGGAACTCCTGAGCCGACAGCAGCTCGCGGACCTCCATCTCGACGAGCTCGATGATCTCCTCGTCGTCGACCATGTCGGCCTTGTTCAGCGCGACCAGGATGTAGGGGACGCCGACCTGGCGGGCCAGCAGCACGTGCTCCCGGGTCTGCGGCATCGGGCCGTCGGTCGCCGCGACCACCAGGATGGCGCCGTCCATCTGGGCCGCACCGGTGATCATGTTCTTGACGTAGTCGGCGTGACCGGGGGCGTCGACGTGCGCGTAGTGACGCTTCTCGGTCTGGTACTCGACGTGCGCGATCTGGATCGTGATGCCGCGCTGCTTCTCCTCCGGCGCCTTGTCGATCTCGTCGAACGGCGTGAAGGGGTTCAGCTCGGGGTGCTTGTCGTGCAGCACCTTGGTGATCGCCGCGGTGAGCGTGGTCTTGCCGTGGTCAACGTGACCGATGGTCCCGATGTTGACGTGCGGCTTGTCCCTCTCGAACTTCGCCTTCGCCACTGGATTGTCCTCCTGGACTTGTTAACTTTCCGCCGTACGACTTGTTGTGCCAGGCGGAGTCCTGTCGGGTTGGTGACCGGTGGCCGGCGCTCCCGCAGGAGTCCGGCCACCCGCCGCCGAACTGGGGATTACTCCCCGGTCGCCTTCGCGATGATCTCCTTAGCCACGTTCGCGGGAACCTCGGCGTAGGAGTCGAACACCATCGAGTAGTTCGCACGACCCTGCGTCTTGGAGCGCAGGTCGCCGACATACCCGAACATCTCCGACAGCGGGACCTGGGCCTTGACGACGCGGACACCGCTGCGCTCCTCCATGGCCTGGATGTGGCCACGACGGGAGTTCAGGTCGCCGATGACGTCACCCATGTAGTCCTCAGGGGTGGTCACCTCGACGGCCATGATCGGCTCGAGCAGCGCGGGGGACGCCTTGGCGGCGGCCTCCTTCATGGCGATCGAACCGGCGATCTTGAAGGCCATTTCCGAGGAGTCGACCTCGTGGTACTGGCCGTCCAGCAGGGTCACCTTGATGCCCACCAGCGGGTAGCCGGCCAGCACGCCGTACTGCATGGCGTCCTGCGCACCCTGGTCGACCGACGGGATGTACTCCCGCGGCACACGACCACCGGTGACCTTGTTCTCGAACTCGTACGTCGCACTGTCGGCGCTCTGCTCGATCGGCTCGAGCGAGATGATGACCCGGGCGAACTGACCCGAACCACCGGTCTGCTTCTTGTGCGTGTACTCGTACTTCTCGACGGTCTTGCGAATCGTCTCGCGGTAGGCCACCTGGGGCTTACCGATGTTCGCCTCGACCTTGAAGTCGGACTTCATCCGGTTGACGAGCACCTCGAGGTGCAGCTCGCCCATGCCCTTGATGATGGTCTGACCGGTCTCGTCGTCCAGCTTGACCTGGAACGTCGGGTCCTCCTCGGCGAGCTTCTGGATCGCCGTGGACAGCTTCTCCTGGTCGGCCTTCGTCTTCGGCTCGATGGCCACCTCGATGACCGGCGCCGGGAAGGTCATCGACTCCAGAACGATCGGGTTCTGGGGGTCGCAGAGCGTGTCACCGGTGGTGGTGTCCTTGAGGCCGATCACCGCGTAGATGTGACCCGCCTGGATCTCGTCGACCGGGTTCTCCTTGTTGGAGTGCATCTGGAACATCTTCCCGATGCGCTCCTTGCGCTCCTTGGTCGAGTTGATGACCTGGGTGCCCGAGGAGACCTTGCCCGAGTAGACCCGGACGTAGGTGAGCTTGCCGAAGAACGGGTGCACGGAGATCTTGGAGACCAGCGCCGCGAACGGCTCCTGCGTGCTGGGCTTGCGCTCGGCGGCGGTCTCGCCGTCGGGCAGCAGGCCCTGCACCGGCGGCACGTCCAGCGGCGAGGGGAGGTAGTCGACCACCGCGTCCAGCATCGGCTGGACACCCTTGTTCTTGAAGGCGGTACCGCACAGCACCGGGAAGGCCTCCCGGTTGATCGTGAGCTTGCGGATGCCGTTCTTGATCTGCTCCTCGGTCAGCTCCTCGCCACCGAAGTAGGCCTCCATCAGGGCCTCGTCGGTCTCGGCGACCGCCTCGACGAGCTGCTCGCGGTACTTGGCGGCCTCGTCGGCGAGCTCGGCCGGGATGTCCTCGACCGCGTAGTCCTCGCCCTTCTTGACCTCACCGCGCCAGGTCAGCGCCTTCATCCGCACCAGGTCGACGACGCCCTGGAAGTCGGACTCGGAGCCGATCGGGAGCTGGAGCACCAGCGGCTTGGCGGCGAGCCGCTCCTCGATGGTCCGCACCGTGTAGTAGAAGTCCGCACCCAGCTTGTCCATCTTGTTGACGAAGCAGATGCGCGGGACCTCGTACTTGTCCGCCTGGCGCCAGACCTGCTCGGACTGCGGCTCGACACCCTCCTTGCCGTCGAACACGGCGACCGCACCGTCGAGCACCCGCAGCGACCGCTCCACCTCGACGGTGAAGTCGACGTGCCCGGGGGTGTCGATGATGTTGATCTGGTTGTCGCCCCAGAAGGTCGTGGTAGCAGCCGAGGTGATGGTGATACCCCGCTTCTGCTCCTCTTCCATCCAGTCCATCGTCGCGGCGCCGTCGTGCACCTCGCCGATCTTGTACGTGATCCCCGTGTAGTAGAGGATCCGCTCGGTCGTGGTGGTCTTGCCCGCGTCGATGTGGGCCATGATGCCGATGTTGCGGACCTTGGTCAGGTCTGTCAGCACGTCGCGTGCCACGAGATTCTTCCCCGTTCCTACAGCGGATTCAGCTGTCGAAGCGGTGGGCCGAGGCGGGCAAGAGCCGACCCGACGTCACCAGCGGTAGTGCGCGAAGGCCTTGTTGGACTCCGCCATCTTGTGCGTGTCTTCGCGCTTCTTGACGCTTGCGCCGAGCCCGTTGCTCGCGTCCAGGAGCTCGTTCATGAGGCGCTCGACCATGGTCTTCTCACGACGCTGCCGCGAGTAGGTGACGAGCCAACGCAGCGCAAGGGTGGTGGAACGGCCGGCACGGACCTCGATCGGCACCTGGTAGGTCGCGCCACCGACGCGGCGGCTGCGGACCTCCAGGGTCGGCTTGACGTTGTCCAGCGCACGCTTGAGCGTGACCACCGGGTCGGTGCCGGTCTTGTCCCGGCAGCCTTCCAGCGCCGCGTACACGATGCGCTCGGCCAGCGAACGCTTTCCGTCCACCAGCACCTTGTTCACCAGCTGGGTCACCAGCGGTGAGCTGTACACGGGATCGGCGTGCAGCGGCCGCTTCGGGGCCGGACCCTTGCGGGGCATCAGCTCTTCTCCTTCTTCGCGCCGTACCGGCTACGAGCCTGCTTGCGGTTCTTCACACCCTGGGTGTCAGCGGAACCGCGGATGATCTTGTAGCGCACGCCGGGGAGGTCCTTCACACGGCCGCCACGAACGAGCACGATCGAGTGCTCCTGCAGGTTGTGCCCCTCACCCGGGATGTAGGCCGTGACCTCGATGCCGCTGGTGAGCTTGACACGAGCGACCTTGCGCAGTGCCGAGTTGGGCTTCTTCGGGGTGGTGGTGTACACGCGGGTGCACACGCCACGCCGCTGCGGGCTCCCCTTGAGCGCCGCGGTCTTGGTCTTCGCGACCTTGTCCTGGCGGCCCTTACGGACCAGCTGCTGGATGGTGGGCATGGACCGGCTTTCTGTCAGCGTTCGCGTCTTCTGGGTACTCGGCCAAGCGCCGCTCGTCCGAGCTCCGCTTGACGCACAGTGCCCCTGGCGTCGAGCACCTGCGGCACTGTGTACTTGGGACTCCCCCGCACCACGAGGTCGGGCGTGTCGCCCGCTCCTCGGCCTTGCGGCGCTGATGGCGTCCCAACGGGAATGACCCCAGTGGGCTGTCAGGAGGAGTTCCGCCGCCCGCGTCGGTGTCCGGGACTGCGAACCGCGATGGAGCTGCACGCAGTCACCTGTCACGCACGGGCATGCGGATCGACCCGATCGGTCTCGGGTCCGATAAACAAAGATACCCGCCCCGTTCTGAGAGGGTCAAAACGGGGGTACCCATGACCTGCCCGATCACTCCGGCGCTCCTTCGACGTCGCCGGTTGCCGGGCTCGTCGTGTCCGAGCCGCCACTGTACCCACTGCGGCGCGCCACACCGAGGCGTCGAGCGGCACTGCGCCCGAAAGTCGCATCACCGGCCACGCTGCGCGTTCGCACCACTACGGCTCGGTCCAGACCACGAGCCACTTGGCCGCGCCGAGCCACTGCCCGGCCGGCGGACCACCGGGCCGCAGTCGTCCCGCAACGGGCGAGGCTCGTCGCCCGGACCCGCGGCGACGACGGCGACGCCCGCCGCGATCACGTCCGCCGACGGCAGCCCGACGACGTCGAGCACGACGACCGGGGACCCGTCGTAGTCGAGTTCGCGGGTCACCCCACCCATACGCGCACGGTAGCAGCGCGGCGTACCCGTGATCACCGCACCGCCCGCGCAGGGCTCCGGGACGTCACACCGGGGCGAGCCAGCCGTCCCGCACCAGGTCGTCGACCGGCAGCGGAAGGAAGTAGGCGGTGCCGCCGCCGACCTGACCGTGGTCCGGCCGGATGACGGCCGAGACCACCTCGAACCCGGTGGTCACCCGGAACCTGCGGTACTCGCCGGGCGGGGCGTGCGCGGGCATCGACCGCTGCGGCAGCGTGGTGCCCGCCACGAAGACGGTGTTGCCCTCGGACGGCCCGAAGCGGTCCACCTCGGCGCCCGCGGGGAGCGTGAAGACCGTCTTGCGGTCGAAGGCGGTCAGCGGCGGGTCGACCTCGCTCGGCCGGATCATGCACTCGTAGTCGGCCAGCTCCTCCTCCGGCGTGCGCAGGAAGCGCTCCAGGGTCAGCGTCAGGCAGCCGATCAGGTGCGCGCCGGCCTCGGCGACGATCGGGAAGCGCGACTCGTCCTTGCGGCGGCCCTCGTCCACGCAGTACACCGACCACCACCCGTCGGCCTCGCGCACCATGCTCCAGCCGCCCTCCAGCGGACCGTCGGTGCTGTAGAAGCGCCGGGAGACACCCAGGCTGGCGATCCGCTTGCGGATCAGCTCGACGGTGTTCTCGGTGTAGCCGCCGTCGATCGAGTAGGCGTCGGTACCCAGGACCAGCGCCTTGGCCTGGTCGACCGCGTGCGCGGCGACGCTGCCGGGAACGCGGTGGGCGTGGCGGCGGATGTGGTCGAGGAACTCGGCGGGCGGGCTGATGTCGTGGTGCTCCAGGTAGTGGGCCATCGACAGCGGCCACGCCCAGACGCCGTCGGTGCAGAACACCTTGGGCACCTCCGGCGGGCGGGAGGGGTCGACCTCGTCCTCGGAGGTGCTGTGCGCCGACAGCACGACGTGGCCGTTCCACAGGTACTCGGCCAGCATCGCCTTCTCCGAGGCGGTGACCACCGGCCGGAAGACCTGCGGGCGCCCTTCGGCGTCCCTGCCGTCGAACAGCGGTGCCATCCGGACGGGCCCGGGCAGCTCCGCCGCCGACACCAGCTGCTCGCGGTGGTAGCGGATCGCCGGGGCGAGCAGCCACTCGGGCGCGCCGGTGCGCGGCAGGTGCCGCAGCTCGTCGAAGTACTCGCGCTCGTCGCCGGTCTCGCGCGGCCACCGCGGCGGCTCGTGGTCCGGGGTGAACGCGGGTTCGCCGCCGTCGGCGACCTCGATGCCGAGGTTGCTCCACGCACCCGCGCCGGGGGTGTAGGTGAGGGCGCGGTGCCGCCGCAGCCACTCGACCACCTCGAACGGAGCGATCCACGACAGCTCCGCACCACCGACGACGGCGGTCGCGCTCACCGCGATCCGCTCTCCCAACGCCGCGCAGGACAGCGACAGGCGCTGCCAGCCCTCCGGCGCGAGGCGGCGGAGCGCGCCCACGAGCTCGGCCTCGACGTCGACGCGCAGCACCGGCTCGGTGGCCGGCCCGTAGCCCGCGGGCTGCGGGAACGTCGGGCAGCGCGAAGCGGGCACCGGGAGGTGGTCGACGAAGGCCCGCTCGACGCGCTCGGGCTCGACGGGCTCGCCGTCAGCGCGGAGCCCGGCGCCCGGGACCGCCTCCAGCCTGCGCAGCTGCCCGTCGACCGAGCCCCACGTGGCCCAGTCCGGCGTACCGGTGATCACTCGTCGTCCCCCTCCAGCCTCGTCGCCCGCGGCATCACGCCGTTGATCCGCCGGGGCGCGGGCTTCGGCGCGGGGAAATCCGCGACCGGCTCCGGCGACCGCTGCTGACCCGGCTCGTCCAGCTTCACCGCGCGCATGCGGCGGGTCGGGAACTCGCCAGCCGCCGACGGGGTGGCGGGCCGGGCCGACCGCGGCGGGCGGACCGGGTAGCGCTCGCTCCAGTCCTCGTCGGCGGGCCGGGCCGACTCGTCGGCGTCGGGCTGGAAGGCGCCGACGCCGAACTCGGCGACGCAGTCCAGCGCGATCTGCTCCACGACGTCGCGCAGCTCCAGGTCGGCCAGCCAGTCCACCGGCAGCGCGCCGACGCCGAGCAGCGCGCCGACGATGTTGCCGCAGATCGCGGCCGTCGAGTCGCTGTCACCGGAGTGGTGCGCGGCGACCCGCAGCGCCAGCTCGACGTCGTCGCCGCCGACCAGCGCGGCGCAGACCGCGATGCCCAGCGCCTCCTCGCCGACCCAGCCGCCGCCGAGGACCTCCTCCAGCTGCCGCGGGGTCGGCACCCCGCGCTCGGCCAGCTCCACCGCGAGCTTGAGCATCGCGGTGGTCTCGTCGTGGTCCTCCCAGGTCTCCAGCACCTGCAGGGCCAGCCACACGCCGTCGTCCAGGCTCCTGCCCAGCAGCGCCTGCTGGACGATCACCGCCAGCGCGCCGGCGGAGTGGAAGCCTGCGGGGTGGCTGTGGGTCAGCGCGGCGGTGCGGGCGGCCAGCTCGAACACCTCGGCAGGCGAAGCCGAGTACAGCGCGACCGGAGCGGCCCGCATGACCCCGCCGCAGCCCTTCGAGTCGTTGATCTTCTCGGTGAACGAACCCGCGGGCCTCCCGTCCCCGAAACCGGCGAGCGCGCGGAACACCGTCTTGCCCGGCCCGCGGGTGCTGAACAGGCCGGGGACCTCGACGAGCCAGCCGTCCGGCGCCGGGTGCTCGGCGATGAACGGGCCCGCCGCGGACTTCCACGCCACGCCCTGGGTGTGCAGCCAGCGCTGGTACGCGAGCTGCACCTCGGGCAGCGGGTCGTCGGCGCCCAGCGTGCGCTGGGCGACGCTGCCCCGGATCAGGCCCTCGGCGGTGAACAGGGTCATCTGCGTGTCGTCGGTGATGGCACCCCGCACGCCGTAGGCGGCGCGCAGCCCGCGGGGCCCCTGCGGGCCGAACCGCGCGGTGATCTCGTCGGCGGAGACGAACTCCAGGTCGGAGCCGAACGAGTCGCCGAGCGCGCCGCCGAGGAAACAGCCCAGCACGCGCTCGGTCAGCGACGGCGCGACGTACTCGGGGGCCTCCGGCTTGGCGTGGCCGCCGGAGGCGATCGCCGGAGCGGTGCCGTTCTCGGCTGCGACCTGCGGTTCGGCCGGAGCTTGGTCGGCTTCGACGCGGGCCGGCGGCTCGGCGTGCGCGGCTGCCGCCGGTTCCGGTGCAGCCGGCTCGCGCGTTTCGTCCGCGGGTGCCGGGGTTGGCTCGGCGACCGACGACGGTGCCGCATCCGAGGCGGCGGTGTCGTCTTCGACGTCGTTCAGGTCGTCGTCCGCGGTGTCCTCCGCCTCGTCCTCGGCGACGTCCGATGCCGCGTAGGCCGTGACAGCCGCGACGTGCCGCTCGGCATCGGACGGGCCGTCGGCGACCTCCGGAGCGGACGCTTCGGCGCCGACCGCCGCCGGGAACGCCCCGACCTCGGCCGCCGACTTCCAGTCGGCGGGGTCCTCGGCGACCGGTTCCTCGACGACCGGCTCCTCGACGGGCGCGTACTCGGCGGCGGACCGGGCCGCGTCCGGCTCGTCCGCGACCGGCTCGAAGGTGCGCGGTTCGGCCACGACCGGTTCATCCACGCGCAGCTCATCCACGCGCGGTTCGTCCGCGAGCGGTTCATCCGCGCGCAGCTCATCGGCACGCGGTTCATCCGCGAGCGGTTCATCCGCGCGCAGCTCATCGGCACGCGGTTCATCCGCGAGCGACGGTTCGTCGTCGACGACGTCGGGGCCGTCCTGAGCGTCGGCGGCGGACTCCTCCACGCCGTGCTCGCCGTCCTCTTCTTCGCCGAAGCCGTCGGCGGGAGCGGCGGCCGTCGCTGCTTCGTATCCGTGCGGGTCTTCGCCGTGTGCGCGCACGGCGTCCGCCAGTTCCTCGTCGAAGTCTCCGGCCGACGCCTCCGCGGTTTCCGCGCGCGTCCGAGGTTCCGGCTCCGGCGGCAGGAAGGACCGCGGCTCGTGGTCGCCCGGCTCCGGGATCCGCGGTTCCGGCTCCGGGAAGGTGGGCACCCCGGCGCCCTCGGCACCCGTGTCCTGCGGCGTCCAGTCGCGGAACGCGCCGGTCACCGGCTGCGGGTCGAACCCGGTCCGCGCCTCCGCGTTCCGGTCGCCGCCGGACGGCGCCTCGGCGAAGGGCTCCGGTACCGCGGGCGGCTGCCAAACGCTCGCGGGCTCGAAGTCCTCGCGGACGGCCGTCGCACCAGCGTGCGGCTCTTCCCAGTCACCGACCACTCCGACCCGCGGGTCTTCGCGGTCGGCGGTTTCGCCGGGCTGCCGGTCGTCCGAGGCGAAGGCCTGCCCGTCCGGCGGGTTCGCAGCCTCGACCCCGAAGTCCGCACCGGCCTGCCAGTCCCCGGGGGCGGCGGCCGCATCGACCTGCCAGTCCTCCCGGTCGGGGTCGAAGCCGACCCGCCGCTCCTCCGGAGCGAAGGCGGTACCGCCCAGCCCGGGCTCGGGCGCAGCGTCCCGCCGCCACGACGGCTCGTCCGCCGGGTCGGTGAACCGGCCAGATGCCCCGTCAGCGGTGTCGGCGGCCGGCACGACGTCGTCGGAACCGATGGGAGGCAGCACCATCGTCGTCTCGACCGCGGCTTCGGCGTCCACCGCGGGCATCGAGGCGGTCAGTTCGAGCGGACTGCCGTAACCGGGGCTGCGCTCGTCGACGTAGCGCTGCGCCCACCTGGGCATCGGCGGCGGCGCGAACGCCTCCGAGGCGTCCGCGCACAGCTGCTCGATGATGTCGCGCAGGTCGAGCTGCTCGAGCCAGTGGGCGGGGATCGCCTCCGGCCCGTACAGCGCACCCGCGAGCTGCCCGGCGAGCGCGCCGGTGACCGAGCTGTCGGCGGACTGGTTGACAGCGACCCGCACCGCGTCGGCGAAGTCCGAGGTGCAGCCGACCGAGGCAAGCGCGATCCCGAGCTCGCCCGGCTTGTTGGCGGTGTCGAACTCGATGTCCAGCTGGCCCGGCTCCGGCCTGCGGCCGCGGGTGCCGGCGAACATCGCCGCGTGCACGGTGCGGCGGACGTCGGCGGGCATCCAGGCCGCCGGGTAGGCCACGCCGAGGCGCTTGCCGTCGGCCTCGGCGGCGGCGTCCCACAGCGGCACACCGCGGATGAGCTGCGCGAGGATGTCGCTGTGCATCCCGGCGGCGTGCTGGGCGTCCACGCCGGTGGTGAACAGCGTCGTGATGCCGGCCGCCACCGAGTACACCAGCTGCGGGGAGTCCGACCACACCATCGCCGGTGCCGCCCAGGCCGCGGTGTCGATCAGGCCCGGGTTCGTCGCCGGCGGGTACAGCATGCCGTCGGGACCGTAGGGCGAGCGCATCGCCATCCGCCCCAGCAGCGCCATCGCGTTGCCCGCGGGGTTGCGGGTGGAGTAGAGCTCCTGGCGCTGCAGCAGCCACCCGGTCGGTTCGGGTTCGGACCGCACGTACGCCGACATCGCGTACTCCCACGGCACGCCCTGGGTGAACAGCCACCGCAGGTAGTTCGCCAGCACGTGCGGCGTCGGCGGCTGCGCCGACCCGGCCGGGTCGGCGGCCTTGGCGCGCAGCAGCGCGTCGAGGGTGAACACGTTCAGCTGCGTGACGTCGCTGACCGCGCCCCGCCGCCCGAAGACGGGGATGAACTCGGTGACGCCCCGCGGGCCGAACCAGCCCTGGATCTCGCCGGTCGACATCTCGCGGACCCCGGCGCCGAGCGCGTCGCCGACGGCGCCACCGAGCATCGCGCCGCGGAAGCGGTCGGCCCAGGTGAGCCGCGGTGGTTCGGACCCGGCCGGTCGAGCGTCGGTCATCGGCATGTCTCCTGTCGGGTCACCAAGCGGGGTAACGCCTGCTCCACGCCGGGTCGGTCGGCGGACCGGGGCTGAACTCGGCCAGCGCGTCCCGCGCCAGGGTGTGGATCACGTCGTGCAGTTCCAGCTTTTCAAGCCACTCCGGCGGAATGGCCTGGTTTCCGTAGATCGCCCCCGCAATGTTGCCGCACACGATGCCGGTGGAGTCGGAGTCCCCCGAGTGGTTCACCGACAAGAGGAGTGCGCTCGGCAGATCGCCGGTGGCCATGACGGCGTAGAGCCCGATCGCGAGCGCCTCCTCGCCGACCCAGCCCTCGCCGAGGGTCTGCTTCAGCTCCTCCGGCGACACCGGGCCCCTGGCGCCCAGGTCCACGGCCGCGTCCAGCGCGCGGAGCTGCTCTTCGTGCTCGGGCCAGCGGACCAGCAGATCCCGGGCGACGCGCACGCTGTCGGCCAGCGGCACGGAGCGGATCAGCTGGTGCACGACGACGGCGAGCACACCGGCGGAGAGGAACCCGCTGGGGTGGCTGTGGGTCAGGGCGGCGGTGTCGACGGCGGCCTTGAACACCTCGGCCGGGTCGTTGGACCACACAGCCACCGGAGCGGCGCGCATGACGCCGCCGCAGCCCTTGGAGTCGTTGATCCGGTGCCGCGGGGTGGCGTGCTGGTGCGTCTGCGCGAAGTTCGCCAGCGCCGACATGCAGGTGTTGCCCGGCGCCCGCGGGCTGAACAGCTCGCGGTTGGTGATCAGCCACCCGTCCGGCTGCGCCAGGTGCCGCGCGTAGGGGCCGGCCGCCCGCTCCCACGGCTGGTTCTGCGTGTGGTACCAGCGCTGGTAGGCGTGCTGCACCTCGGGCACCGGATCGCTGTCGACCGGCTTGATCCGCCGCGCCACATGCGCCCGGATCAGCCCCTCCAGCGTGAAAAGCATCATCTGGGTGTCGTCGGAGATGTGCGCCAGCCCGTCCCGCAACACCGGCCCGGTCACCCCCGCCGGCCCGTGGTGCCGCCGGATCATCTCGATGTCGTTGAACTCGATCGCATATCCCAGCGCGTCCCCCATCGCCCCGGCGAGCATGCTCCCGAGGAACCGCTCGTGCGCGTTCGGCTCCGGGCGCGGTGGCTGCGGCTGCGGCTGCGGCTGCGGCGAGGGTGCACCGGCTTGCTGGGGCTGCGCTTCTCGCGCCGGCTCGGCACCTTCGCTTTCGGGTCCTGCGTCGAGTGCGTCGATCAGCGCTGCCCCGGGAAGCCGGACCTGGTGCGCCGTACCGGCGTCGAAGACCAGGTCGACCTCCTGGAGCAACGAGCGCAGGGATTCCGCCCTGACCCGGACCGCGTTCTTCCCGATGTCCGGTACGTACTTGGCCGCCGAGGCGGCGATGGCCACTGGCCGATCTTCTCCGCTGGAGGTAGTCGTGGGCACGCTGCCGTCCTCGTCGACCACGAGCGCGAACTCGGTACGGGCGACCACGGATGCAAGTTCCGACTCCGACGCGTAGCCGGTGTACTTCAGGTGCAGTGCCCGCTCCAGAGGGGAAGCCGGCTCGGGAAAGCCGAGCGTGACCGGAGACGGCATGTACGTCGGGTTCGGCCGGTAGTCACCGGACAGCTCGCCGGACTCGTCGACCCAGAACTGGCCGACGAACGCGTGCTCACCGAGCTCCGCCCCGGGCGAGGACCGGAACATCACGTCCGGGACCGGCAGCCACGACCCTGGGTGGCGTCGAGCCTCTTCGCGGAACTCGTCGGTGAGCTCCGGCAGGGAGTGCAGCACCGCTCGCTCCCCGATCAGCATCAGATCGTTCTGGTCGCCGGGCGTGGCGATGTGCACGTTGCGTCCGCCGAGCAGCGGGAGCAGCTGGTAGCCGATCGCAACCCGCGTACCGGGCGCGAAGTCCGGCACGGCCTCCGCCCGGGTGCAGACCCAGATCTGCTCCTTCTCCTGGTCCTTGATGTGGAAGAACACCGGGTCCGACGATTCCGGCGAGGTGACCAGCAGCATCGGTGTCCGGAGGAACTCCTCGTACACCCGCGACACCGGTGCTTCTTCGGCAGCGAAGTCCGCGATGGCCCGTTCGACCGCGTTCATGTTGACATCCGACGTCCCCACAGTGCTCTGCTCCGTTCCCCGCGTTGTCCGACCGGCGGTCTGTCCTCCTTCCCGTGGAGCACCCGCTCCGGTCGTCCGGTGCTTCGGGAGAACCGGATACCGGGCGAACCACTCAGGTGAGTTCGCCGGCATCGAGCCGAACTCCTCGGCAGCGTCCAGCCCCAGCCGAAGGACTTGCTCGCCGACGTCAAGACTTCCGACCAAGTCTTCTCCGATGCGGCCTGGGCCCTCCTGAACGCCTTTGACGAAGCCGCAGATCGCACCGGCGCCGGCCACGTCGCCGTCCCAGTCGGTAGCCAGGGACAGAGCTTCCTGCCAGGATGACGAGGTCAGTGCCGCGAACACGCCGATCGCCAGCGCTCCCACGACCTCGCCGAAGCCGCCCAGTTCCGCCACCGCGTCCCGGTGGGTGGCGTTTCCCGCGCGGCAGCCGTCGCGCAGTTCCCGGACCCGGCGCAGGGCGCCCGCCACCAGAGAGCCTTCGGGAAGAGCCGCAACATGGCGCTCGGCCTCGCTCAGAGCGAGTTCGGGCGCATCGAACATCGATTCGCGCAGGAGCGTCGCCAACGCTGCAGCCGACACAGCCGACGGCGAGTCGCCGCCGCCCCGCAGCACCATGCCAGTCACCAGGTCCGCGAGTGGCGCTTGGTCGCTTTCCGCGGGAGTGGCGCCCAGGCCGCCCCACCAGAACGACAGCGTGGCGTGCGATACCAGCGCGGAGGCACCACCCGGTGTGGATGCCGATGGTCCGTCAGCGGAACTCCGCGGCAACTCTCGCGCGAGCCAGCTGACGTTCCGGGCATCGAGAGGCGGCTCCGCACCATCTTCGAACGCCCGCCAGACGCTCAACGCATGCCCTATTTCCTCGGATACGGCGTCCACGCCACTACGGCGGAGACGCGCGTGCGCGCGGAGGAGCGCTTCGGCGAGGAAACAGCTCAGGCGGAAGGCCGCTGTAGTGCCGCTCAGGCCTTCCCCCGCCCATGTCCCTCCGCGAAGCCTTGTGGCACCGAAGGCATTCCCGACCGCCCCGCCGAGCAGCAGTCCGACCGCGTGGACTGGAATGCGCCGAGGCGTCGACCACGTCCGCTGGAAGACCGACGGCTGTTCCGGGCGAAGTGTCTTGGCCAGGCTGACCGCCGCGTTCGGCTGCCCCTCGCCCTGGTTCTCGAAGCGGTGCAAGAGCATGGCCTCGCCGAAGGTCTGCGCACGCACGTCGTCGCGCCTGCGCCGCCATTCTGCGAGCGCTGCGCGTTCGTCGGCATCCAGCCGCTTGGCCCGCAGATCGGGTGCCGGATCCAAACGTGTCGCCGGAGCGGACACACGGCCTTCGAGGAGGATCGTCTGTGCTTCGGGCGTTCCCTGGATCGAGCGCCAGTGCGCCAGCACGGCCCGCTCGGTCGCGTCCAGGGGCAGCCGCGCCCTCGGCTCGTTCATGACGAAAGTCCTGTCGTCGGACGGTGGCGGGTGTTCACAACGCCACCAGGTAGCGGCTCGTCCATTCCTCGGTATCCGGAGGCGCGGGCGTGCAGAACTCCTCGAGAACCTTGTCTACCAGGCTCTCCGCCGTGTACCTCAGCTCCAGGTCAGCGAGGAAACGGTCCGGGAGCGCGTCCCGCCCGAGCTTGAGCCCCATCAACGTGCCGCACACCGCCCCGGCGGTAGCGCTGTTGCCGGAGTGCCTGACCGCGGTGAGCACGGCGTCCTCGAAGCTGTGCGGGTGGGCCAGCGCGGATGCCACCGCGACGCCCAGCACGTCGGGCGCTCGGTGCGACGCACCGAAACGCTCGTCCAGCGTCTCCGGCGTGACGTTTCCGTTCCGCGCGAGCTCCACCGCGCGCTGCAGGGCGTCGCTGGTGGACTCGTGGCCCTGCCAACGGGAGAGCTGGTGCGAAGCAGCGTCCAGGGCCTCCTCGAACGGGCGCTCGTGCAGGAGGTGCTGGGCGAGTACCGCGAACACGCCTCCTGGTAGGTAGCCGTCGGGGTGGCCGTGCGTGATCAGCGAAGCCGTCGCGCCGAGCTTGAACGCGCGCTCCGGCACGTCGGTCCAGATGGCGACCATCGCGGCACGGCCCAGACCACCACAACCCTGCTCGTTGTTCAGCGGTGATGTGAATGTGCTCAGGCCGCGCTCGGGCTGGTCCTCGGTCGAGCATGCGAAGCTCTGCAACGCCTGGAGATTGACCGCGTCCGTGGAGCGCAGCGCGTGCACCTCGGCAACATCGACCAACGTTCCGAAGTGCTTCACCGCGTTCTGCCGCATCGATGCGGGCAGCACAGCAGGCCACGGCGCGCCCTGCGTGCTCAGCCACTGCGCGAGTGCGATCTGCATCTCCAACCGCGGGTGCACCAGGTGCTCGTTCTCCGAACGCCGCAGCCGCACCCTGGCCATGATCATGCTCTCCAGCACGAACAGAGCCATCTGGCTGTCGTCGGTGATCCTGCCTGCCGGTATGTTCAGAACCGCCGGCGCGGTCCCGTCTTTTCGCCCGTAATCGGCAGGGATTCTCTCCAGCGACTCGAATTCCACTGGAGCGCCGAGCGCGTCACCGACCATGCCGCCGAGCACCGCGCCAGGTAGGTTCCTGGCGATCTCCGCGCAGCTGGCTGCCTCGTATCGCGGTACGACGCGGTGCCGGCCGAGAAACCCCGTCGTACCGCGTGGCGGCGGCGCGTTGTTGCGGACGAAGCTCTCACCGAGTGCTTTCCGCGCTATGTCGTTGAAGACTTCGGTGGCCGCGGAGTTGGAACTGATCCCTTGCCGCCAGTGCATGCGCCACGCTTCGATGAACTGCACCTCGTCGGGCGTCAACTCGACGATTTCCACTTCCGCGCCACCGGCTCTCGTCGGCCTATCGGCACCGGTCGGCTCATTGGCAGACATCATGCGTACCCCACCTCGGACGGAGACCAAAGCAATCCGGTCTTCATATCGCCGACCTAACCCAACAACTGTTCGATTTTACTGGACCTGCGGGGCGCCGTGGATGTGCCGTGATCGGCGGTAGGGACAGCGGCCGCAGGGGAGATCCCAGGAGCAGCTGCCTGACCTACCTCTTCGAGCACGACGTTGACCTTCAGCCCGTTCTCCTCGTACCGCGCCACACGGAACTCCCCGTCACCGATTCGCAGCACTTCCCCCTCGCCGGGCAGCCGGGAAAGACTGGCTATGTTGACGTTCGTCCCGTTCCACACCTGCATGGTGACGAGGTAGTCCTCGCCTTCCCGGTGCCCGTCTGGCACATGCCTGCTTTCCACCTCGGTGCCACTCATGAACGCTTCCTCGCGCACTGTTGCGCCGGAATTTCCGTACTTCTCGCGGAATCCGGCCATGCTTTCCGGGGAAACCGAGATCTTTCTCTCCACTAGCTGAGTGGCAGGTACACCCATCGCCTCGTCGTTGGCTCTGATCTTGTTCAGCGCGGAAGTCAGAAGCCTGCGATAAGGCTCCATCTCTTCCCTGTCAGGCGTTCCTTCGCGCATCGACTTGTTCAGCGCGTAACAACTGCCGTGGTCGTAGGTGTAGGTCAGCAGGGCCGAGATCTCCTCGTCCGAGACCCCGCGCAGCCTGTCCGGATGGGCAACTCGGGCTCGGACGAGTTCGTCGGGGGCCGCCGGGACGAACAAATCCGGTCTTGCCGTGCAGAGCCGTTCGAAAGCGGCCGCGTCCTCAGCAGTGGCGACACGTGAGAGCTCACCCTCGCCACGCGGAACAGCGCCGTCCGCGCCGGCCACCTCTTCTGCCTTGGCCAGCTCCCGGAGGCGTTCCGCTTCGATCTCTTCGGCATCGACGTCGCCCAGACGCTCCAGCAGCGTTCGCCTTTCCGGCTCGGCTGTCGTGGTCGCGTCCGAGTGGGAGCCGTCGTCCAGTCGATCAGGAGCATCACCGGCGGAGGTGTCCCGAACACCGTCGGGGCCATCGGTGTCGGCGTCCTGTACCGCCCTCGACTGATCGGCGGCGTCTTCGGTGCCCCGTTCCGCATCCGAGCCTGATGGAGCATCCGTCTCCCCGTCACGGTCCACACGCTGGGGTCCGCCCGGAGCGTGTTCCGTCGCGTCGAGGTTGGCGTCCTTGGGCGAGAGCGGCTGAGCATCCACCGCACCGTCCCGGTCGGGCTTCGTCCCGCTGACTCCAACCTTCGCGTCCTGCGCGGGAGCTTCATGACCAGCGGCGTCGGTGAAGCGGCGGACAGCCGGTGGCTCTTCGACGGGTCGGCCGACAGGTGCGGCATCCGGAGAGGCCGCCGGCGAAGGTCGAGGCACTCGCGGGTCGACAGGTTGTCGACCAGTCGGCGAATCGCCCGGATGGGGCTGAGTGCGCGGCGGAGCAGGCGCTTGGGGCGAGCTGGGAGCCGGCTGGGCGTCGGCTGGTTTCGGAGCTGGTTCTCGTGCTGGCGGGACGGCCGGCGGTTGCGGCGTCTGCGGAGCGCGCGGTGGTGCCCCGGCAGTCTGCCAACCGGGCTCGGGCGGCGCCTGGCTGCGAGGGGGCTGCGTTGATGGTGGGGTGTCGCCGGGCGGGCGCGTGTTGGAGTGCGGTCCGACCGCTGGAGCTGCGGCGCGCGGCGGGGCTGCGTTCGGCGCGGGCGTGCCCGTGGGCTGGTTCGGGCGCGAGGGAGCGGCAGGCGTGTGGCCGGGTGGTGCGGGCGAGGCGCCGGGCCCGGCTTGCGCGTTGCCTGCTGGTGCGGACGAAGTGCCGGGTGCCGCTGGGGCGTTGCCTGGTGCGGCCCCTGGGGCATTGCCGGGTGTAGCCGCTGGGGTGTTGCCGGGTGGGGCTGGCGGGTTGAACCACTCCCACCGGTTCGTTTGGGGGTGGAAACGGCCCAGGTCGTGGTACTGGTTTCCGTCGAAGTGGACCGGGACCCAGCGGCCCGCGTCGTCGGTCCGGCCGTGGGCGATCCAGCGGCCGCGGTCGTCGAAATGGCCGTTGGGGACCAGGCGGCCGTTGGGCTCGACGTGGCCGGGGACCCAGCGGCCCTGGGCGTCGACCTGGCCGTGCGGGTGCCACCTGCCGTAGGCGTCGATGTGGGCGTGGGGCACGAAGTCGCCGGTCGGCGAGATGTGTCCGGGGATGTCGGTGCCGTAGGCGTCTTTTCGGGAGTGGAAGCCCGAGAAGCGCGGGCCGCCTGGGTGCTGGAACTCCTTCGGGGCCTGCGGGTGGTCGGGAGGGATACCGCGGCGGACGGCGTCTTGGGCTTGGGCGCCGTGTTTGACCCATTGCGGGTCGTGGCCCGGTGGGAAGGGGCTGTCGTGGACGGCTTTGGTGCCGTCGGGGCTGTGGCTGACCCACTGGCCGGGATCGTCGAAGTGCGGTTGCGGCGCGCCGGAGGAGTCGACGTCGAAGGACGCCCTGTCCCCGCTGGCGTACATGTTGCCGTAGTTGTCGACCCACGCGTCGGTCTTGGGGGCCAGCACCTCGACGCCGAGTTCCTTCGAGAGCTGCTCGGCGAAGTTCGGGCTGCCGTCGGGTGTGTCGGAACCCGTCCGGCACGACAGCAACCGGATCGGCTCGCCCTGCTTGTAGCCGGGCGAAGCCCTGATGACCTCGGCTAGCTCCTTGGCGCTGAGGTCGTGACCGCCGAACTTCACGCCGGTCGGGCTGCCGTGCACCTCGACGGTGAACCGCTTCGGGTCCGGCATCGCGGTGCCGACCCGCTGCGCACGTACGTCGGGCACCGCGGTGTCGTACTTGCGGATCAGCGACAACCCGGCCTGGTTCAGCTGGATGTCGAAGCGGTCGTCGCCCAGCTTCGCCTTGAGGTCGTCGGGCAGCTTCGGCGGCCGGGTGTGCCCCAGGTGCCGGGCGTATTCGTGGTGCCACGGGTTGTCCGGCGGCTCCTCGGCCGCCATCGACTCCGTCGTGGAACGCTGCGGCGCCTCCGGCTCGGGCATCGGGGCCGGGGACTGGGGGGTGTCGGCGGCCGGGGGCCGGTGGTAGCCGAGCGACTCGGCGCGGATCTTGGCGTCTTCGGCCATCCTCCGCTGCCAGCCGGGACCCCAGTGCGGTTCGCCCTGACCCTTGATGTGGCCGAAGTCGTTCGGCTTGATACCCGCCCACGCCCATCGGTTCTGGTCGGGCTCTGCGGTGACCCGCCGGTTGGGGGCATCGGGCCGGGAAACGGCGGGGTGGGGGCCGTCCGGGCGCGGGGCATCGGGGCGGGGGCCGTCGAGGCGGGGGGCATCAGGACGCGAAGCGTCGGGGCGGGGACCATCCGGGCGGATGACTTCGGGGCGGGGCCCGTCCGAGCGGGGACCGTCCGGGCGTAAGCCCTCGGGGCGGTTCGGGTGAGGCCCATCAGGCCGCGAGGCATCGGTGCGAGGGGCGCCCGGGCGCGGCGCATCAGGACGCGGAGCGTCGGGGCGCGGGGCATTGGCCTGCGGGGTACCCGGCCGGAGGGCCTCAGGGCGTGTGCCATCCGGACGCGGTGCACCTGGGCGGGAGGCTTCGGGACGCGGGGCGTCCGGGCGGGGCCCGTTCGGGTGGGGAGTGTTAGGGCGCGGGGCGTCCGGGCGAGGTGAGTTCGGAACCGGGCCGCCGGGGCGGTGGAAGTCCGGGCGTGGGCCGTCGGGGCGGTGGCCGGGCGTCTGTGGCCGCGGCGCCTCCGCGCGCGGCCCCTCCGGGGCCTCCGGCCCCCGGCCCGGCCCCGCCGGCCTCCGGCCGGGGGCGTCCCCCCGCTGCACGGGGACGCCCGGCGCCTCCGGCGCCCCGCCGCGCCGCGGCGGGTGCGGACGCTGCGCGTCCGGGCCGGCCTGCGGCCGGGACGGCGTTGCGCCTGCCCGCGGTCCCGCGGGCGCGCCGGGCCGTTCCGGCCCGCGCCCGCGGGGGCTGTCCGGGCCCGCCGGGGCGCGCCCGGCTGCGCCGGGGCTTCCCGGCGTCCCGGTCCAGCCGCCACCGGTGCCGGGGCGTGATCCGCGTCCGGCCGGAGGTGCGCCACCGGCCGAGGGTGCGCCTCCCGCCGGACCTCCCGCAGGAGCGCCGCCCATCGCGCTGCCTGACGCGGGACCGGCGGGCTGGTCGGTGCGCGGCGCGGATGGCGGGGGTGCGGAAGAGCCGAGATCGGGCCGGGCTGGAGCGTCCACATTGGACGCCGTTGTGGCGGCGGGGCCTTCTGGTCGCCGGGGAACGTCCGCGCCTGAAGGAGCGGCTCCAGCGGTTGGAGCAGACCCAGCGCTCGGCGATGCGCCGGAGTGCGGGGAAGGGCCAGAGGCCGGGGACGAACCGGAATCAGGGAACGAACCAGGGCTCGGCGACGAACCGAACGCAGGGGAAGAACCGGAATCGGGAGAGGAACCGGAGCCTGGTGAGGCAGCGGCGGCTGGAGACGACCCCGTACCGGGCGAGGAGTCGCCGAATGAGCGCGGGCCTTCGGAGGACGCGGTCGCACTCGGAGTTTCTGGGGCGGAGCGGGCGGGCTGACCAGCGTCCGGAGCCGACGCCGTGCCCTGACCGTCGGGGGTCGAACTCCGTCCTGGGGCTTCCGGGGCGGAGCCGCTGCTCGGGCTGTCCGGGGTGCTCGACGCTCCGCCGGTGTCGCGTCCGAACGAGTTCGTCGAGGATGGCGAGTCTCCGCCGGGGTGGGCGGCGCCGTTGCCATTGCCCGACCCCGGACCATCACCGGCCCCCGGACGATCACCGGTCCCCGGATCTCCACCGGATCGCGGCGAATCACCGGATTGCGGTGAATCACCCGACCCCGAACCAACACCTGAATCCGGACCATGGCCCGCCCCGGAGGCAGGACCCGCCCCCGTGCCCGGTGCGTCGGCCGCGCCCGCAGCACTACCACCGTCCGGGCCGCCGCCATCCCCGGCACCGTCCGCACCGCCGCCGTCCGTAGCGCCGCCACCCGCGCCGTCCCCGGCACCGGCACCGCTACCCGCGCCGTTGCCACCCCCGGCACCGCCGCCGCCGTCGCCATCGCCGTCCCCGCCGTCGCCGCCGGGGGCGTCCGGGCCACCGAACTTCGCCTGGTGCTTGCCGACGATGTCGGTGCCGAGGACGTCGTCGACCTTGCCCCAGGACTTCTCGGCGAGCTTGTCGGCCATCCTGCCGGGGACGTCGACCTTGTCGGCGGCCTTGCCCGCCCACTGGGCGGCGGCGCCCACCTTGTCGGCGACCGGCTTGGTCAGCTTGCCGAGGGCCTTCATGACCTCGCCGAACACCTCGGCCATGCGGGCCAGCTTCGGTGCCACGTTGCTGATCGTCTTGATCAGCTTCTGCACGATGTCGGCGATCTTGGCGACGGTCTTGCCGATGAACGCGACCGCCTGCGGGACCACCCACGCCAGCGACGCGATCGGCGGCAGGAGCGCCTCGAGCGCGTAGGTGATCAGCCGGGAGATGCAGTCGGCCACCAGGTCGCGCACGAACTCCCGGACGAACGAGACGACCTCGCCCATGATCGTCACGACGGTGCTGATGGTGCCCGCCAGCTCCGAGGCCGCGGTGAGTGCCCGGCCCTTCTCCGCGGCGTGCGCGCGGTAGGCGTCACCGGCCGCGCCCGTCCACCCCGCGGTGTCGGCCGCCGTCGCGGCGGCGTAGGAGGCGGCGGCCTCGCCGACCGCCTCGGAGACCTTCGTCCAGGTGGCCCCGTACGCCTTGACACCGTCGGGGTCGCCTGCGAACCAGTCCAGCGCCTCCTTCAGGGGTTCCACGTGCTCGATGAGCCAGGACAGCCCGTAGGAGAGCAGGGTGCCGACGGGGTCGACGGCGAGGCTGACGCCCTCCATCACCATGCCGCCCCAGGCGAAGCCCGACTCCACCCAGCTGGAGCCGTCGTTGAGGCTGCTGACGTCGTGGTAGAACTCCAGGATCCCGACGCCCTTGAAGCCGTCCGGGGTCGCGTTGGGGTCCTTGGGCAGGGTGCTCTCGGTGACGACGAGCGGGTTGTCGGTCATCGGCCCAGCTCGCCGAGCATGCTGGAGTTGTCGTCGTCGACGGCCTGGTACTCCTCGGCGGTGGCGCGGACGTTGTCGGCGACCTCCCGCATCGCGTCGACAGCCTTGCGCAACGTCTCGACGCCGTTCTGCTCCACCGACTCGATCATGAGGGCGAAGGGCTGGCAGAGGATCCCGTAGGCGTCGTTGTTCAGCGTGACTTCCCGCGAGGCGTCGACAGCCGTGTTCAGCCGGTCCACCACACCGTCCACCTTGGACGCGTGGGAACGCAGTCCCTCGATGACGACGTTCATCTCATCGGCCACGACGGCCTCCCCCCGAATGCGAAAGATCAGCGCAGGAACGAACCGCTTCCGTAGTCCTCGTCGAAGTCGTCGTCCGGCCGCCTGCGCTGGGGCGGTCGCGACGGGGCATGCCCGGGCGCCTGGCGCGGCGGCGCGGGCCGCGACGGCGGCTCGTAGTCGTCCTCGACGCGGTAGTCCATCTCCTGGACTCCCGTGCGCCGCGAGCGCACCTGGTCGTCCTGGTCTTCCTCGGGGGGTTCGGGGAACCGCGCCCTGAGCCGGCCGACGATGTGCTGTCCCGCGGAGTCGTCAGAGCCGACGGTGTCGGCGACCGCCCGCTCCATGAGCTCCGGGATGCGTGACTGGGCGACCCGCAGGGTGTGCATGATCTCGGAGGACAGCTGCGACATCGGGCGCGCGGAGGCGCTCTCGGCGATGTGGATCCCGGTCAGGATGCCGTTGGAGGCGACGGTGAGCTCGACGGTGCCGTCGCGGGAGGACTCGGTGACCGAGATCTGCTCGACCTGCTCGCTCATGCGGTTGAACTTCTCGGCACGTTCGGTGGCCCGTTCCTGCCACTCCCGGACCATGCGCTCGGTCGCGCTGGTGTCCCCGAACATGCCCCACGCTCTTCCGTCGTCGCGAACTCCGGTTGCGGCAGAGAACGCTACCAACCCGATCACCGATGCCCTGCGGCTTCCCCGAATTGGCGATGTATCCGTGGTCACCCCCGTTCGGAGCAACGCCGAGCGGGCGAAGCGAGAAACAACTCGCAGGACGGAGACGGAGAACGCGCCGGAGGTGGAGACGGGACACGCGGCGCGGCAACAACGACGAGCCACGGAGGCAGGAACGACGAACCTCGACGGCAGGAGCGGGGGACAACCGCGGGCGACACCACGAACACGCGGTCCGGCATCACCCGCGAGCGCGGCCGTGCCGGCTGCTCGCGCGAACGACGCCGGTTGCACCGGGCTTGGGTATGGTCCGGTCCCGTGAGGATGTCGCGGTCCAGTCCCGAGCTCGACCTGCACCTGGACTGGGACGGCCGCGCGGACAGCCGCGGGCTCGCGGCCGCGCTGCGCACGGCGATCCGCGCCGGAAGGCTCCCGGCGGGCAGCCGGGTCCCTTCGACGCGCGCCCTCGCCCAGGACTTCGGCATCGCGCGCGGCACGGTCACCCGCGCTTACGAACAACTCGTCGTCGAAGGGTTCCTGCTGTCCAGGCAGGGTGCGCCGACGACCGTGGCGGCCCGGTTGGGCGACCCGGACGAGGTTGAGGACGTGCCACCGACCGCGGACTCGTCGGTCCCGCACTGGGACTTCCGCCCCGGCAGGCCGAACCTGAGCGCGTTCCCGCGCCGCGACTGGCTCGCCGCAGGCAGGCGCGCCATGCGCGACGCCTCCCCCGGCGACCTCGACTACGGCGACGTCCAGGGACATCCCTCACTGCGGGAGGCGCTCGCCGACTACCTGGGCCGAGTGCGGGCGGTGGTGACCACACCGGACCGCATCGTCATATGCAACGGCTACAGCCAGGCGTTGTGGCTGCTCAGCAAGGCCCTTCAGGACATGGGCCGGGGCGCGATCGACTTCGAGGACCCGTCGCTGCCGCAGCTGCGCGCCATCCCGGCCAGCCTCGGGCTCACCGTGCGGGGCGTGCCCGTCGACGAAGGCGGCATCGACGTCTCGGCGCTGCGCGGCGACGCCGTGGTGGTCACGCCCGCGCACCAGTTCCCGCTCGGCACCACCATGGAGTCGGCCCGCCGCACCGAACTCGTGCGCGGCGCGAAGACCGGCGAGCGGCTGGTCGTCGAGGACGACTACGACGGCGAGTTCCGGTTCGACCGGCAGCCGGTCGGGTCGCTGCAGGGCATGGCGCCCAACCACGTCGCGTACGCGGGCACCGCGAGCAAGACGCTCGCGCCCGCGCTGCGGCTGGCCTGGCTGGTGCTGCCGCCGCACCTGGTGGAGCGGGTGCGGACGCACAAGCGCCACGGCGGACTGCACGCGCCGATGCTCGAACAGCTCACGCTGGCCGAGCTGATCCGCTCCGGTGCCTACGACCAGCACGTGCGCCGGTCGCGGGCGACCTACCGGTGGCGGCGGGAACGGCTGCTCGAAGCGCTCGACGGGCTGCGGCTGCGCCACTCGCCGTATCCGGCGGCCATCGATGCCGGTTTGCACCTGACCCTCCGGCTCGACCCGGAGGGGCCGACGGAGCAGGAGGTGCTGGCCAGGGCCCGGAAGCGCTCGGTCGACTTCGACCTGCTGGGACCGTGCTGGGCGACGCGGGGCGAGCATCCGAAGGGTGTGGTGATCGGATATGCCGCCCCGGCCGACGACGCCTTCCGGCCCGGGCTGGACGTGCTCATGGAGGTCCTGGACCGCTAGCCCGAACCCGCGGCGCGACGAACCACCGGTCGCAGCAGCGATCCCGGCGACGTCACACCGAGATCGCGGCGGTCATGCCGGGCGGCAGCACCGCCGCCCGGCATGACCGCCCCACCGGCACTGCCACTAGGACTCGTCCGTCGCGGCCGTCACCGGCGCGGGCTTGCCGAAGAACCGCAGGAGCCTGCGGTTGACGTCGGTGGCGTTGCCGGTGGGCACGCCGTGGTGGCTGACACCGGGCAGCACCCCGGTTTCCACGTGCGGCACGATCCGGCGGGCGCGGGCGATGAGCTTGCGGATGTCGTGGGCCTTGCTGTTCTCGGCGACCAGCACCAGCGTCGGCACCGACAGCTCGGCGGGCTTCGGGTTCGGCTTGATGACCACCTTCGCGCCGAGGAACGACGCCGCCAGCGCCTGGATCTCCAGGCACGCCGGGTCCATCGGCGCCCCGCCGGTCTCCCAGCGCAGGAAGTCGCGGGTCCGCTTCGCGTTCGGCCGCAGCATCGGGACGGCGCGCAGCAGGTAGGAGAGCTTCCAGCGGGCGAAGCACGCCGTCGGGTCCAGCAGCGCGAGCCGGTCCACTCTGGACGAGTGCAGCGCGTAGTGCAGCGCGATCCACGCCCCGTAGGAGTGCCCGCACATGCGGGCCTGGTCGACCTCCAGGTGGTCCAGCACCGCGTCGAGCCACGCCATCAAGTCGGCCAGCGCCGTGATCGGGCGGCCGTCGTGGACGCTGCGGCCGGCGTCGCCGATCTGGTCGACGGCGTAGACGCGGTGGCTGCGGCTGAGCTCCCCGACGTTGGCGAACCACACCATCGACGTCGTCCCGGCACCGTGCAGCAGGAACAGCGGCGGGCCGTCGCCGCACGCGTGGACCCGGGTGCTGCCGTAGGGCGTCGGGACGTCGAGCGCCTCCACGTCGTCGGGCCACCGGGCGAGTACCGAGTCGTACACCGCGGAGAAAGCGGCCTCGCATTCTGCTGTCGGGAACGCCATGACTCACCTCGATCATCGGTGCTCTCGCTGATGGATAGTACGGCCGGGAGCGCGATGATCAGGGATTTCCGCATGCGGGTCGGACGTGGGCGCCGGTCCGCGCCTGTTGAACGCGTTCCCTGGCGGCACCACCATCGGGGACGCCCAGTATCTTGACTCGCCGCGACCACCGGATCAGGGAACACCTGTTCTATTCTGAGCCGCGCCGGTGACATCGAGGGAGAAACGTTGAGCGAACAGGAAACAGGTCAGGAGCAGACCGCGGGGACCGAGCAGTCGCAGGACGCCGCCGAGGCCACCTCGACGGCGTCCTCCGCCGAGGCCGGCTCGGAGTCGAGCCAGGCTCCGGCGACCGAGGCCGCCGACTCCGCGCCGAAGAAGCCGCGTGCCCGCAAGCAGAGCACCGCCAAGAAGACCCGCACGGTCGAGCTGACGCTGACGGTGACCGGCACCGCCGAAGGTGAGTGGCAGGCCGACCTGATGCACCAGGGCAAGCGCGTCGTGCAGGGCCTGCAGGTGCCGGCCGCCGCGGTGTCCAAGGCCGCCGCCGAGCTGCACTCGGAGATCTCCGAGGCGATCGACGGCGTGATCAGCGCTGCCCGCGAACAGCACGAGGCCAAGCTCGCCGAGCTGGAGGCCGAGGTCGAGCGGGTCCGCAAGGCCCTGGCCGAGCTCGAGGGCTGACCCAGCAACAAAAAGGCCCGTGGGGCCTTCCGGTCGCGGACGCCGGGAGGCCCCACGGGCTTTTTCACCGCCGGACAGGGGTTCGGGCGACCTGGCCGCGGTCCCCGGAACGCCGAAGGGCCCCTGTCCGGAGGAGTCGGACAGGGGCCCTGAGGCTCGTGGCCTGATCCCGGGCAGGCCCGGGATCAGGCCGTGACGTCAACTTCAGCGGTAGTCGCGGCCGAAGTCGTAGTCGTCCAGCGGAACCGCGGCACCGGTGCCGGTACCGAAGACATCCGGGGTGTAGTAGCCGTCGTCGTAGGACGGGATCGCGTAGGCCGCGGCCCGCGCCTCCTCCGTCGGCTGCACCTGGATGTTGCGGTAGCGGTTGATGCCCGTACCGGCCGGGATCAGCTTGCCGATGATCACGTTCTCCTTCAGGCCGACCAGCTTGTCGCTCGCGCCCTCGATCGCGGCGTTGGTGAGGATCCTGGTCGTCTCCTGGAAGGAGGCCGCCGACAGCCACGACTCGGTGGCCAGCGACGCCTTGGTGATGCCCATCAGCACCGGACGGCCGGACGCCGGGTCGCCGCCCTCGGCCACCACGCGCCGGTTCTCGCCCTCGAACTGCGAGCGCTCGACCGGCGAGCCGGGCAGGAACTCGGTCGCACCGGAGTCGATGATGATGACCCGCCGCAGCATCTGCCGGACGATCACCTCGACGTGCTTGTCGTGGATGCCCACACCCTGCGAGCGGTAGACCTCCTGGACCTCGCGGACCAGGTGGAGCTGCGCCTCGCGGGGGCCCATGACCCGCAGCACCTCGTGCGGGTCGACCGCACCTTCCAGCAACTGCTGGCCGACGTCGACGTGGTCGCCGTCGGTGATCTGCCGCTCGGTGCCGTCGACCGAGATCGCCGCGAGCCGCTGCCGCTTGGACAGCTTGTCGTAGACGATCTCCTCGCTGCCGTCGTCCGGGATGATCGTGATCTTCCAGTACCGGTCGTTGTCCTCCATCCGGATCCGGCCGGGGGCGTCGGCGATCGGCGCCTTGCCCTTCGGGACCCGGGCTTCGAACAGCTCCTGCACACGCGGCAGACCGGTGGTGATGTCGTCACCGGCGACACCGCCCTGGTGGAAGGTACGCATCGTCAGCTGCGTGCCCGGCTCACCGATCGACTGGGCGGCGACGATGCCGACGGCCTCGCCGACGTCCACCAGCTTGCCGGTGGCCATCGAACGGCCGTAGCAGACCGCGCAGACGCCGACGCCGGACTCGCAGGTCAGGACGCTGCGGACCTTGACCTTGGTGACACCGGCGGCGAGCAGCTTCTCGATCGCCGGGTCGCCCAGGTCCGAACCGCGGGCCAGCACCACGTTGCCGTCGGAGTCGGTGACGTCCTCGGCGGTGGTCCGGGCGTAGACGCTGGTCTCCACGTGCGCGTCGCGCAGCAGCTTGCCGTCGGGCAGCTTCTCCGCGATCGGCATCCGGATGCCGCGCTCGGTGCCGCAGTCGGTCTCGCGGACGATGACGTCCTGCGAGACGTCCACCAGACGACGGGTCAGGTAACCCGAGTCGGCGGTCCGCAGCGCGGTGTCGGCCAGACCCTTGCGGGCACCGTGGTTGGAGATGAAGTACTCCAGCACCGACAGGCCCTCGCGGAAGTTCGCCTTGATCGGGCGCGGGATGTACTCACCCTTCGGGTTCGACACCAGACCACGCATACCGGCCAGCTGGACGACCTGGGTCATGTTACCGGCGGCCCCGGACTTGACGATCATGCTGATCGAGTTGTCCTCGGGGAAGTTCGCCTCCATGGCCTCGGCGACCTCGTCCTTGGCCGCCGTCCAGACCTTGACCAGCTCGGCGTTGCGCTCCTGGTACGACAGCGCACCGCGGCGGTAGCGCTTCTCGACCTGGTCGGCCTTGGCCTCGTAGCCGTCGAGGATCTCGGTCTTGTTCGGCGGCACGACCACGTCGGAGATCGACACGGTCACACCGGAACGGGTGGCCCAGTGGAAACCGGCGTCCTTGAGCTTGTCCAGCGTCTGGGCGACGGTGACCATCGGGTACCGCTCGGCGAGGTCGTTGACGATCGCCGCCTGCCGCTTCTTCGGCAGCAGGTCGTTGACGAACGGGTAGTCCTCGGGCAGCAGTTCGTTGAACCACACCCGGCCCAGGGTCGTCTCGGCCAGCCAGGGCTGACCGGGCTCCCAGTCCTCCGGGCGCTGCTCGGCGTTGGGCACCAGGTCGCGGACCCGGATCTTGACCTTGGCCTGCAGGTCCAGCCCGCCGCGGTCGAAGGCCATGATCGCCTCGCCGACCGAGGAGAAGGACTGGCCCTCGCCCTTGGCGCCGTCCAGCTGACGGGTCAGGTGGTACAGGCCGGTGACCATGTCCAGACGCGGCATCGCCAGCGGCCGGCCGGAGGCCGGCGACAGGATGTTGTTGCTGGACAGCATCAGGATGCGGGCCTCGGCCTGCGCCTCGGCCGACAGCGGCAGGTGCACCGCCATCTGGTCACCGTCGAAGTCGGCGTTGAAGGCCTCGCAGACCAGCGGGTGCAGCTGGATCGCCTTGCCCTCGACCAGCTGCGGCTCGAAGGCCTGGATGCCCAGGCGGTGCAGCGTCGGAGCACGGTTGAGCAGCACCGGGTGCTCGGCGATGACCTCTTCCAGCACGTCCCACACCTGGGGGCGCTGGCGCTCCACCATCCGCTTGGCGGACTTGATGTTCTGCGCGTGGTTGAGGTCGACCAGCCGCTTCATGACGAACGGCTTGAACAGCTCGACCGCCATCTCCTTCGGCAGGCCGCACTGGTGCAGCTTGAGCTGCGGGCCGACGACGATGACCGAACGGCCGGAGTAGTCGACGCGCTTGCCCAGCAGGTTCTGGCGGAACCGGCCCTGCTTGCCCTTGAGCAGGTCGGACAGCGACTTCAGCGGCCGGTTGCCCGGGCCGGTCACCGGACGCCCGCGACGGCCGTTGTCGAACAGCGCGTCGACGGACTCCTGCAGCATCCGCTTCTCGTTGTTGACGATGATCTCGGGCGCGCCGAGGTCGATCAGCCTCTTGAGGCGGTTGTTGCGGTTGATGACCCGGCGGTACAGGTCGTTGAGGTCGGAGGTCGCGAAGCGGCCACCGTCGAGCTGCACCATCGGACGCAGGTCCGGCGGGATGACCGGCACGCAGTTGAGCACCATGCCGCTCGGGTTGTTGCCGGTGGCCTGGAACGCCGCGACGACCTTCAGCCGCTTGAGCGCGCGCAGCTTCTTCTGGCCCTTGCCCGAGCGGATCGTCTCGCGCAGCTGGTCGGCCTCGGCGTTGATGTCGAAGTCCTGCAGCAGCGCCTGGATGGACTCCGCGCCCATGCCGCCGGTGAAGTACTCGCCGAAGCGGTCGTAGAGCTCGCGGTAGAGCAGCTCGTCGGCGATGAGCTGGCGGGGCTCCAGCTTGGTGAAGGTCTCCCAGATCTCGTCGAGCTTGTCGAGCTCGCGCTGCGCGCGGTCGCGCAGCTGGCGCATCTCGCGCTCGCCGCCCTCCTTGACCTTGCGGCGGACGTCGCTCTTGGCGCCCTCCTGCTCCAGCTCGGCCAGGTCGGCTTCCAGCTTCTGGGCGCGGGCCTCGAGGTCCGCGTCGCGCTGGTCGGCGATCTGCTTGCGCTCGACACCGATCTCGGCCTCGAGGGTCGACATCTCGTTGTGCCGCATCTCGGTGTTCACCGAGGTGATCACGTAGGCGGCGAAGTAGATGATCTTCTCGAGGTCCTTCGGGGCCAAGTCGAGCAGGTAGCCCAGCCGGCTCGGGACGCCCTTGAAGTACCAGATGTGGGTCACCGAGGCGGCGAGCTCGATGTGGCCCATCCGCTCACGGCGCACCTTGGCGCGGGTGACCTCGACACCGCAGCGCTCGCAGATGATGCCCTTGAAGCGCACCCGCTTGTACTTGCCGCAGTAGCATTCCCAGTCGCGGGTCGGACCGAAGATCTTCTCGCAGAAGAGCCCGTCCTTCTCCGGCTTCAGGGTGCGGTAGTTGATCGTTTCGGGCTTCTTGACCTCGCCGTACGACCACTGGCGGATGTCGTCGGCCGTGGCGAGGCCGATGCGGAGTTCATCGAAGAAGTTGACGTCAAGCACGTCGGGTCTTCTCCCTTTGTCGGAAGGTGCTGCCGGCGGGCGGCAGCAGGTGCCAGGTTGGGTCGGACGCCGGTCCGCGCAGTTCGGCTACGCGGACCGGCGGCGAGGTCATTGGACGACGTCGTCCACGGAGGGCGACTCGTTGCGGGACAGGTTGATGCCGAGGTTGGCCGCGGCACGCTCCAGGTCCTCGTCGTCACCGTCGCGCATCTCGATCGCGGCACCGTCGCTGGAGAGCACCTCGACGTTCAGGCACAGCGACTGCAGCTCCTTGAGCAACACCTTGAACGACTCCGGGATGCCCGGCTCGGGGATGTTCTCGCCCTTGACGATCGCCTCGTAGACCTTGACGCGGCCGACCACGTCGTCGGACTTGATCGTCAGCAGCTCCTGCAGCGTGTACGCGGCGCCGTAGGCCTGCATGGCCCAGCACTCCATCTCACCGAAGCGCTGGCCACCGAACTGCGCCTTACCACCCAGCGGCTGCTGGGTGATCATCGAGTACGGACCGGTCGACCGGGCGTGGATCTTGTCGTCCACCAGGTGCGACAGCTTGAGGATGTACATGTACCCGACAGCCACCGGGTACGGGTACGGCTCGCCGCTGCGCCCGTCGAACAGCTGGGCCTTGCCGTTGGCCTTGACCATCCGCTCGCCGTCGCGGTTGGGCTTGGTCGAGGCCAGCAACCCGGTGATCTCCTCCTCGCGGGCACCGTCGAAGACGGGGCTCGCGGTGTTGGTGCCGGGATCGACGTCGTAGAGCTCCTCGGGCAGGCGCTTGGCCCACTCGGGGTCGCCGTCGATCGACCAGCCCTGGGAGGCGATCCACCCGAGGTGGGTCTCCAGGATCTGGCCGATGTTCATCCGTCGCGGCACACCGTGGGTGTTGAGGATGATGTCGACCGGGGTGCCGTCCTCGGTGAACGGCATGTCCTCGGCGGGGAGGATCTTGCCGATGACGCCCTTGTTGCCGTGGCGGCCGGCGAGCTTGTCGCCGTCCTGGATCTTGCGCTTCTGCGCGACGTAGACCCGCACCAGCTCGTTGACGCCCGGGGGCAGCTCGTCGTCGTCCTCGCGGTTGAACACGCGGACGCCGATGACCTTGCCGGTCTCGCCGTGCGGCACCTTCAGCGAGGTGTCGCGCACCTCGCGGGCCTTCTCGCCGAAGATCGCCCGCAGCAGCCGCTCCTCCGGGGTCAGCTCGGTCTCGCCCTTCGGGGTGACCTTGCCGACCAGGATGTCGCCGCCCTGGACCTCGGCGCCGATGCGGATGATGCCGCGCTCGTCGAGGTCGGCCAGCACGTCCTCGGAGACGTTCGGGATGTCCCGGGTGATCTCCTCGGCGCCCAGCTTGGTGTCGCGGGCGTCGACCTCGTGCTCCTCGATGTGGATCGAGGTGAGCACGTCGTCCTGCACCAGGCGCTGGGACAGGATGATCGCGTCCTCGTAGTTGTGCCCCTCCCACGGCATGATGGCCACGCGCAGGTTCTTGCCCAGCGCCATCTCACCGTTCTGGGTGCACGGACCGTCGGCGATGACCTGCCCGGCCTCGACCCGGTCGCCCTCGTTGACGATCGGCTTCTGGTTGGTGCAGGTGCCGTGGTTGGACCGGCTGAACTTCTGCAGGCGGTAGGTCCGGCGGGTGCCGTCGTCGGCCATGACCGTGATGTAGTCGGCGCACAGCTCCTCGATGACACCGGCCTTCTCGGCGGTGACCACGTCACCGGCGTCGACCGCGGCGCGCAGCTCCATGCCGGTGCCGACCAGCGGGGCCTCGCTGCGCAGCAGCGGCACCGCCTGGCGCTGCATGTTCGCACCCATCAGGGCGCGGTTGGCGTCGTCGTGCTCCAGGAACGGGATCATCGCGGTCGCGGCGGAGACCATCTGCCGCGGCGAGACGTCCATGTAGTCGATCTCGGTCGGAGCCAGCAGCTCGACCTCGCCGCCCTTCCGCCTGCCCAGCACCCGATCGGCGAGGAAGTTGCCCTCGTCGTCGATCGGGGTGTTGGCCTGGGCCTTGACGAAGCGGTCCTCCTCGTCGGCGGTCAGGTAGTCGATCTGGTCGGTGACCCGGCCGTCGACGACCTTGCGGTACGGCGTCTCGATGAAGCCGAACGGGTTGACCCGCGCGAAGGTCGCCAGCGAGCCGATCAGACCGATGTTCGGGCCTTCCGGCGTCTCGATCGGGCACATCCGGCCGTAGTGCGACGGGTGCACGTCGCGGACCTCCATGCCCGCGCGCTCACGGGACAGACCGCCCGGGCCGAGCGCGGAGAGCCGGCGCTTGTGCGTCAGGCCCGCGATCGGGTTGGTCTGGTCCATGAACTGCGAGAGCTGCGAGGTGCCGAAGAACTCCTTGATCGCGGCCACCACGGGGCGGATGTTGATCAGGGTCTGCGGCGTGATCGCCTCGACGTCCTGGGTGGTCATCCGCTCGCGGACGACCCGCTCCATGCGGGAGAGGCCGACCCGGACCTGGTTCTGGATCAGCTCGCCCACCGTGCGCAGGCGGCGGTTGCCGAAGTGGTCGATGTCGTCGACCTCGACCGGGATGGTCGCGTCGCCGCCCTGGCCGCGGTCGGGCATCTCGGCCTCGCCCGCGTGCAGGCGGACCAGGTACTCGATCGTGGTGACGATGTCCTCTTCGGTCAGCACGCCCGACTCGAACGGCAGGTCGAGGCCGAGCTTCTTGTTGACCTTGTAGCGGCCGACCCGGGCCAGGTCGTAGCGCTTCTCCTTGAAGAACAGGTTCTCCAGGAGGGTCTGCGCGCTCTCCTTGGTCGGCGGCTCGCCCGGGCGCAGCTTGCGGTAGATGTCCAGCAGCGCCTCGTCCTGGCCGGCGGTGTGGTCCTTCTCCAGGGTCGCCATCAGCGTCTCGGAGAAGCCGAAGCGCTCGCGGATGGCCTCGGCGGTCCAGCCCAGGGCCTTGAGCAGCACGGTGACCGGCTGGCGGCGCTTGCGGTCGATGCGGACGCCGACGGTGTCGCGCTTGTCGACGTCGAACTCCAGCCACGCACCGCGACTGGGGATGATCTTGACGCTGTAGACGTCCTTGTCGGTGGTCTTGTCGACGGACTGGTCGAAGTAGACACCGGGCGAACGCACGAGCTGGGAGACCACGACCCGCTCGGTGCCGTTGATGATGAAGGTGCCCTTGTCGGTCATGACCGGGAAGTCACCCATGAACACCGTCTGGCTCTTGATCTCGCCGGTGGTGTGGTTGGTGAACTCCGCCGTGACGAACAGCGGGGCCGCGTAGGTCATGTCCTTGTCCTTGCACTCCTCGACGGAGGCCTTGACCTCGTCGAAGCGTGGGTCGGAGAAAGACAGCGACATCGATCCGGAGAAGTCCTCGATGGGGGAGATCTCGCTCAGGACCTCTTCGAGGCCGCCCACGGGGTTCTCGTCGCCGGCGTCGACCCGGCGCTGGAACCAGGTCTCGTCACCGACGAGCCATTCGAAGGACTGGACCTGCAGATCGAGCAGATCGGGTACTTCCAACGGCTCGCGGATGTTGGCGAACGAGACCCGCTTGGGTGCCCCAGGGATCCCCGACATCATGTTGGAAGCTGCAGAGACCTTGGTCGCGCGGGAGACTGCCAAGATGCGTCCTTCCGGGACTCTGAACTGGCTACAGTCGCATCAGAAAGCGAAGAGGTCCGGCGGCTCGACTGCCGACCCCGGCCCGCTAACACGGCTGTCAAGGGTGCAATGGCGCCCACGATCCTACGACCCCCATGCGGGGTAGACGGAAAGAGGGCAGCGCAAAGTAGCAGTCTAGCCGGAATGACGCCAGCTCTCAAGGGGGACCCGCCGACGGCGATCCAGCCCCGTGTCGACGACCAGAGTGAACCCGAGCGGGCCCGCAGTCAAGAGATCACGCTTCGATCACCCTCGTGGCGCAAGACACGATCACCGCACGTGATCAAGTTCAGCGACATCTTGGCTGGTCAGGGCACTACCCGGCGGTAGCTTCAGACGCTGTTCAGTTTGCTGCGACACGCCCGGAACGGGCGCGCGGGAACCCGCCCGCGGGCGCGGCGGCCCCGCGACGGGGATCACAACGCGCGCGGCGTCCAGCGTATTCCCCATTCGCCACGTTCGCCCCGCAGGGCCGCAATTTCCCAAAAACGCACCGTTCGGTCACCATTCGTGTTCATCTCAACACGTGGGGTTCGGGCTCGTTCCGGAAACGATTCACCGGTATTCGATCTTGGTAATCCGGCGCGAAGCGAGGCATTCGATCTTGCGTTCGCAGAGCGAACGCGTGCACGGATGCCGGTCACGGGATGCGCCTGCGGCCGCGCGCGGCTCCGTACGACGTCGGAGCGGGCCTCGGCGGGCATCCGGCGGGACAGGACGCGCGGTCCGCTCGGATCCCGCCTCGCGAGACGGATCGTCCAACTGGCGGTACCCACTACGACGATGTCCGGGACGCTTGTTGCGACCCCGGCCGATCCGGACGCCGATCCGACGAGGCGCGCGTGGTGGTGGCCGCGACCTGGTAGGAAGGCTGGCGGCGGACATGATCTGGCCGCCGCCGGCGACGAGGCCGGGCCGGGCCCCGCGCAGTCGCGTGTGGTCCGAACGGGCTACTCGCCACAAGCGAACGCCAGTAACGTGAAACGACCTCGCCACGCCAGCGGCTGGCACGCGCGCGAGAACCCCACGGGAGAAAAGGCCGATGACGGACGATGCAGACCGGCAGAGCGACAGGTTTCGCGGGCTGCAGCGCTGGGCAGGCGGGCACACCGGATCGCAGAGCGGGACCGACTCCGGTTCCACCTGGTTCTCGAACCCATCCACCGGTCCGCAGCAGCCGCCCCCGCAGGCCGCGCAGCAGCCGCCCGAGCAGCCCAGGACGCCCGAGCAGCGCTACGCCGCGGCCATCGCCGAGATGAACCGCATCGTCGCGACGCTGGACTTCGATGCGCTGCCATGGGTCACCGACGTCTTCCGCACCACCGCGAGCGCACTGCACAAGAGCGATCCGGCGCGTGCGGGCGTGCTCAACAACCTGGGAAGCGCGGCCCAGCTCACCCACCTGCGCACCGGTGACCGCGCCGACCTCGAGGACGCCGTGGCCTACTACCGCTCGGCCACGTCGACCGCCCGCGACGACGACCCCGACCTGGTGCTCTACCGCTGCAACCTCGCGCTGGCGCTGGCCGACCAGGCCGGCCGCAGCGGCGACGCCGAGGGCGCCGCCGAGAGCATCCGGGTGGCACGCGAGGCGGTCGAGCAGACCCCGCGCCGCGACCAGCGCCGGGGCATGGCGCTGGTGCGCCTCGGCAACGCGCTCAAGCTGCACGCCCGGCTGGCCGGCGACCCGAAGTCCGACGACGAGTCGATCAACGTCTTCCGCGAGGCGGTCCGCAGCAGCGCGGGCGGCGAGTCCGCTCCGGAGCTGCTGATCAACCTCGGCTCGGCGCTGCTGCGCCGCTACGAGCGGGCCGGGGCGATCGAGGACCTGGACGAGGGCATCACGCACCTGAGCACCGGCGCCGGGGCGATGGCCGACAGCGACCCGCGCCGCACCGCGCTGTGCCACCTGGCCAACGCGCAGCGGCTGCGGTTCCAGCACAACGGCGACCTGGCCGACCTCAACGCCGCGATCAACGAGCTGATCGGCGTGCTCGGGGTGCTCGACGCGAGCCACCCGCTGCTGGGCAAGGCGATCTGGAACCTCGCCGCGACCGTCATCGAGCACGTCGACTGCACCGGTGAGCCCAGCCAGCTGCGCCGGGTGCTGCGGCCGATCACCCCGGCGGTGCGCGGCATCTCGGGCGACGACCCGGACCGCGCGGTCGCGCTCGCCGGCTACGGGGCCCTGCTGCGCAGGCACTTCCTGCACGGAGCCGAGGCGCCGGTGATCGACGCCGCGGTCACCGCCTGCGAGGCCGCCGCGGACGCGGCCGGGGACTCGGCCAAGCGCTACGCGGTGCTCAACTCGCTGGCCACGACGCTGGTGACCCGCTACGAGCACAGCCCGGACCTGGCCGACCTGGACCGCGCCGAGGAGGTCGCGCGGGAGGCCGCCGAGCTCGCGCCGCAGGAGAGCAGGCCGCAGCACACCGCGCTGACGCTGCTCGGGCTGGTCACCATGCACCGCTTCCGCCAGACCTCCCGGACCCGCGACCTGGAGGCCGCCGTCGACCACTTCGACCGGGCGCTGTCGGCGATGCCCGAGGACGCGCCCGCGCGGGCGGCCGTCGCCACGCACCTGGGCCGGGCGCTGCAGACGCTGCACCAGCGTTCGGGCCGCCGCAAGCTCTACCGATGGGCGAGGCGGATCCTCACCGAGGCGGCGGCGCAGGCCACCGCGCCCGCCGACCAGCGGCTTCGCGCGGCCAGCCTGTGCGGCCGGCTCGCCGCGCAGGCGCAGCGCTGGGCCGAGGCGCTGGAGTCCTTCAGCATGGCGCTGGAGCTGCTGCCGCTGGTCACCCGGGGCAAGCGGGTGGTCGCCTCACCCGGCATCCAGCAGCGCTGGGCGTTGATCACCGCGGACGCGGCGGCGTGCGCGCTGGAGAACGGCGAACCCGAGCGCGCGGTGGAGCTGCTGGAGCACGGCCGGTCGGCGGTCCTGGCCGACTTCCTGCCCACCGGTGGCGAGCTGGGCGAGTTGCACCGCCACCACCCCGACCTGGCCGACGAGGCGGTGCGGCTGCGCAGGCTGCTGGACCGGCCGGACGAGGAGCCCGCGCTGGCCGGCCTGGTCGACGCCGACCTGGGCAGGCTCACCACCGCGTGGGCGGCGCTGGTCGACGAGGTGCGCGCGATCCCCGGCCACGAGAACCACCTGCGGCCGCTGCCCTTCGGCGAGCTCGCGCAGGCGGCCGACGAGGGCGCGGTGGTGCTGGTCAACCTCAGCCGCTACCGCTCCGACGCGCTGATCGTCTTCGGCGGGCGGGTGCTGACCGTGCCGCTGTCCAAGGCGACGCCGGACTTCGCCGCGACGCAGGCGGCCAACGCCCTGGCCGCGGTCCAGGACCAGGACCCCGAGCCGCTGGCCGAGGCCCTGGACTGGCTGTGGCAGAACATCACGCGCCCGGTCCTGGACCGGATGGGCTACCTGGGCTCGCCCGGCGCGGGCCAGCGCTGGCCGCGGATGTGGTGGAACGTGATGGGCGCGGCGGCGTTCCTGCCGGTGCACGCCGCCACCGGGCGCTCCGGCGACAGCGCGCTGGATCGCGTGATCTCCTCCTACACCCCGACGCTGAGCTGCCTGATCCGCGCCAAGCGGCGTCCGCACCCCGAAGGCGGCAAGCCGCTGCTGGCAGCGGGCTCGGCCGAGCAGGTCGGCCGCGAGCTGCCTCGGCAGAACCAGGTGCTGGCGCGGTACTGGCCGACCGCTGCTGTGGTGTCGACGGAGAGCACCAGCCCCACCGACCTGCTCCGGCTGCTGCCGCAGCACCCGTGGCTGCACGTGTGCGAGCCGAGCACGCAGTACCCGTCGCAGCCCGCGGCGGGACTGGTCCTGGATCGGGAGGCGCCGCACCGCCCGCTGGGCGTGGTCGAGATCGGCCAGCTCCCGCTCGAGCAGGCCGAGTTCTGCTTCCTGGGCCAGTGCGCGAGTGCGGCCGACACCCCGTCGGCGGCGGCGGTGTCGCTGGCGGCGACGCTGGCCTTCACCGGGTTCACCCACGTCGTCGGGACGCTGTGGGAGGTCGACGAGGACAGCGCCGTGGAGGCGGTCGCCGACGTCTACGAGACCGCGTTCGGGCAGGACGCGACGGCCACCGACCACTGCGCCCACGCCCTGCACGACAGCGCTCGCCGGCTGCGCGAGTACTACCCGGACTCGCCCGACCGCTGGGCCGGTCACGTGCACGTCGGCCCCTGATCGCACCCGCGATGGCCCGGTGCGGCGGGCACCGGGCCGTCACGTCAGCGCTGCGTGATCTTGTTGATCTTCCAGCGGTCGCCGTGCTTCTCCACGCCGACCACGATCTGCGCCGGACCGACGTTGGTCTGCCCGCTGTCGGTGCGCACGGCCTGCTGGTCGACGAACAGCAGCACCTCGGCGCGGTCGCCCTGCAGCCGGGTGACCCCGCTGGCCTTGACGGTGGTGGTGACGACCAGCTTCTGCAGCGGCGCCTGCTGCTTGACGGTGGCGAACAGCCGGTTGTACTCGTCGACCGCCTGGCCGGTGAGGACCTCGTTGGCGGCCCGCTCGGTCTTGGCGGTGTCGGCGAAGTCGTAGGAGAAGACCTTCGCCACGGCGTCGGTCACCTGGCCGTTGATCTCGCTGGTCGCCGGGCCGTCGGTCAGCGCGTCGTTGGCGGCGGGCCCGGTCTCCTGCAACGACCGCACCTGCAACCCGAAGAACAGCGCGACGACGGCGAACACGGCGGTCGCGACCAGCAGTGCGGTGATGAGCACGCGGTTGCCGCGGTTGGTGCCTTCTTCGTGCGGACGCGGGATGGCCTCCGTCCGCGGCTCGTGGCGCACCCGCTCGGTCACCGGCTCCTGCGCGGCGCGCTCGGCCTTCTCCTCGGTAGGCCGGGTGTCGGCGGACTGCGCGTCAGCCGACTCGACTTCCTCAGACGCATCGTCGGACGCGGCGTCGTCGGGCTCGACATCGTCGGGCTCGGCGGACCGCACCGGCGCGACGCCGACCACGCCGTTCTCCACGACGACTTCCTGCGCGGACTCAGCCGGCTCCGCCTGCTCGGTCGGCTCGGTCGACTCGGGGGCTTCTGCCGTCCCGGTCGACTCCGGTTCTACGGCCGTCCCGGTCGGCTCGACGCGCTCAGGCGTCTCCTCGACCTCCACGGCGGACCGCCCACCGGTGCCGGTCCTGCCGTTCTCGGTGGCGCGCCTGCGGAGCCCGGCGACGCGGGGGCGGGCTCGGGGGCTTGCGGGCTGGCGGGGATTGGGCACTGGGTCACTCCTAGAACTGCGGTGGCACGCGCCGCGCGCGTCAGCCGACCGCCACGGTGCCGAGGTTGCTGAGCTTCCACCGGTCGCCGTCGCGGGCCAGCTCGGCCTGGTAGCGGTTGCGCTTGACCGCGGGGGGCTGGTTCTCCGGCGCGACCGTGACCTCCACGACCGCGATCATCCGCGCCTTGCCCGCCTGCGGGTCGAGCTCGGTGAGCGCGGCGTCGAGCACCTTGCCGTCGGTCACCGTCCTGGCCTCGGAGATCTTGGCGGCGTTGGCCTGGCGGCCGGCCTGGATCTGGTCGCGCAGCGGACCGGTCGAGCTGTCCACCCACAGGTCCAGGCCGTGCTGGACGTCGCGGAAGTCGAGCGTGTTGAAGTTGACCACCGCCTGCCTGCCCGCCTCCAGCGCGGCGTCGCGCTCGCGGGCGGCCTCCAGCGAGCCGCTGTTCGCCACGCTCGCCCACGACACGCCGAAGAACCCCGCCGAGATGACGGACACGGCGAGCGCGGCCGACGCCGCGACCACCCCCCACCGGGGGTTGCGCCGCGGATTCTCGATGACCATCGCTCCTCCTCTCGGTTGCTTGCGGTTCGTCGGCGTCCTACTGCCCCGGCGCGTTCTGCGCGCCGCGCACCGAGGTGTCGCTGCCCGGCGGCTCGGCGCAGTACGCCTGGGTGTTCAGCGGCACCGGCGTCATGTCGTTGCCCGGCCGCCGCTGCGTGGACTCGTAACCGGCGGTGCAGGGTAGCGGGTCGAAAACGTTGAGCACCAGGCCGAAGTGGGCCCGGCCGTCACCGGGCATCACCGAGTTGCTGGCGGTGACCACGGCCGGGTAGAGCGTCATGAGCTGCTCGACGCCGTCCACGTGGGCCGAGATCAGCTGCGAGGTGCTGGTCAGGTTCGCCAGCAGCGGCCCGAGCTGGTCGTTCTCCCGGATCAGGCCGCTGACCTGCGCGGCAGCCGGGGGTGCGTGCTGGATCACCGAGCGCAGGTCGCCGTCGGAGCGCTGCAACTGCTCGGAGAGCAGCCGCAGGTCCTGGCTGAAGGAGCGGATCGACGAACCCTGCTCGTTCTGCGTCGCCAGCACCGTCTTGCCGTCGGCCAGCAGCTGCTTGGTCTGCGGCAGGTGCTGCTGCGCGGCGGTCGTGAACTCGCGGGTGGTGTCGATGACGCGCTGGAGGTTGCCGCCGTTGTCCCGGAAGGCGGTGCCGAGCTCGTTGACGACGGTGCGCAGCGAATCGGTCGGCACCGACTTGGAGAACGAGTCCAGGTTGGTCATCAGGTGCTCGACCGGCAGCGGCGTCTGGGTCCGCTCCTGGGCGATCACCGAGCCGTCCCGCAGGTAGGGACCGCGGTCGGTCCTGGGCCGCAGGTCGACGTACTGCTCGCCGACCGCCGAGCGCAGCGCGACGACCGCCTCCACGTCGGCGGGGATGCGCGTGCCGGAGTCGATGTCCAGCGGCACCTCCACGCCGTCGTGGGTCAGCCGCATGGTGCCGACCCGCCCGACGGGAACGCCGCGGTAGGTCACCTCGGCGTTGTCGAAGACGCCACCGGTGTCGGCCAGCTGCATCGTCACGACATAGCCGCGCGAGCCGAACAGCCGGTCCAGCCCGGCGTAGCGGGCGCTGGTGTAGCCGACGCCGACCAGGGCGATGGCGAGGAACGCGACGATCTGGAGCCGTACCTTCCGCGAGATCATCTGTCTCCTCCACCGAAGAGGTTCTCCCACCAGCTACCGGACTCCTTCTCGGGTTCCGGTCGCGGCTGGGGCTGGGTGGTCGGGCTCGACTCCGGGGCGGGCTGCTCCGGCGCGAGACCTGGCAGCGGCAGCGGCGGCAACCCGTTCGGCGGGTGGATCAGCGGCTGCCTGCTGCGGCCGAGGTTGTCCAGGATGTTGCTCAGGTTGAGGTCGACGTTGACGTAGAGGTTGGTGTAGTCGCTGCCCTTGATGCCTTCCACGGCGTTGTCCGGGAACGGGAAGGTGAGCAGCACCTCCAGCGACTTGGGCAGGTCCTCGCCGGCCGCCGCCAGCTCGCGCAGCGTCGGCGCGAGCTGGTTGACGTTGTGCACCAGGTCGTCCTTGCTCTGGTTCACCACGTTCGTGGCGACACCGCTGAGCTTGTCCAACGACTGGAGCATGGTGACCAGCTGCCCGCGCTGCTCGTTGAGGACCCGGAGTCCGGGCTCGATGTCGCGCAGGGCGGTGTCGATGTTGCCGCGCTGGGCGTTGAGGCTGGCGCTGAGCCGGTTGACGCTGTCCAGCGCTCGCGTGATGTCGTCGCGCTGGGCGTCCAGCCCCGCCACCAGCTGGTCCACGTTGGACAGCAGGCTGCGCACGTCGGACTCGCGGCCCTCCAGCGCGGCGTTGAGCTCCTTGGTGATGTTCTGCAGCTGCGCGACGCCGCCGCCGTTGAGGAGCATGGACATCGCGCCCAGCACCTCTTCGACCTCGGGGTTGCGGCTGGTGCGCGCCAAGTCGATCACGTCGCCGTCGACCAGCCTGCCCACCGGCTGCACCGGTTCGGCGGGCTGACCGAGCTCGACGTACTTCTCACCGAGCAGGCTGGACTGGCGCAGCCGGGCGGTGGCGTTGGCCGGCAGCTTCACGTCGCCGTTGACCAGCACCGTCACCTCGGCCTGCCAGGAGTCCGCGGCCAGCCCGATCTCCGAGACGCGGCCGACCGGCACGTCGTTGACCCGCACCCCGGCGTTGGGCACCAGGTCCAGCACGTCCTGGAAGCGCACCTTCACCGTGTAGGGGTCGCTGCCGACGTCGGCGCCGCCGGGCAGCGGCATGCTGTCGACGCCGCGGAAACCGCAGCCGCTGATCAGCACGAGCGCCGCCGCGCCCAGCGCGGCCAGCCGCACCACCGCGGACCGCCGCAGTGTGCCTCTTCTGCGCGCCATCACCGGCCACCTCCCTGCGACTGGTCGACGAGCGGCAGCGGCAGCGGCAGCGGCGGGAGCTGGCCCTGCTGCAGGGAGTTGATGGCCTGCGCCGGTGTGGGCAGCGGTGCCACGCCGTCGATGACCGGTTGCAGCGACTTGCAGGCGTCGGCCAGCGGCAGCGGCACGTCCTGGCGGCCCGACTGCTGCAGGAGCTTGCAGACCGACACCAGCGGCGGCTGGTTCAGCTCGTTGATGTTCGCCCGGGTGTCGAGCGTGCCCGACGCGCCGTTGTAGGCGTTGTTGAGGTTGCTCAGCGCCAGCGGTGCGTTGTTCAGCGACTCGTCGAGCGCGGCCTTCTGCTTCACCAGCACCTGCGCGACGCCGTTGAGCTGGTCCACGTTGGACTTGAGGTTCGCCCGGTTGTCGCGCACGAAGCCCTCGACCTTGCCCAGCGCGACCGCGAGCTCGGCCATCGCCGCGGCGAAGTCCCCGCGCTCGGCGGCCAGGAAGGAGCTGACCTGCTGCATCTGGGTGTTGAACCGCCGGACCTGCTCGTCGTTGGCCGCCAGCATGGAGGTGAAGCGCTGGAGGTTGTCGACGGTTCCGAAGAATTCCTCGCTGTTGCCCGACATCGTCGTGCCCAGCTCGCCGAGGTGTCGGATGGAGTCGGCCAGCGCCTTGCCGTTGCCGTCCAGGTTGGCCGCACCGGTGTTGAGCAGCTCGGTCAGCGCCCCGTCGGCGTTGGCGCCCTGCGGTCCGAGCGCCGTGGTCAGCTGGTTGAGGCTGCGGTAGACCTGGTCGAGCTCGACCGGTGTCGCGGTCCGCTCGCTCGGGATGACCGCGCCGTCCTCCATCGTCGGGCCGCCCCGGTAGACCGGCGCGAGCTGCACGTAGCGGTCGCTGACGACGCTGGGCGAGACCAGCACGGCGCCCGCGTCGGCGGGGACGTCGACGTCGCGGTCCAGCGACATGTCCACGCGCACCGTCTTGCCGTTGGGCCTGACCTCGTCGACGGTGCCGACCGCGACGCCCAGTATCCGGACGTCGCCGCCCGGGTAGACGCCGACGGCGGCGTCGAAGTAGGCGGTGATCCGGCGCTCGCTGCCGCTGAACAGCCACCACACGCCTGCGGTGGCGGCCAGCGCGAGCACGCAGGCCACGGCCAGCATCCGGGTCAGCGGGGGTTTCCTCATGGCTGGCAGCCCTTCTGGTTGACCGGGCCGACGGCGGGCGGCAGCAGACCGCAGATGTAGGTGTCGAACCAGCGGCCGTTGCCGAGCACGTTGGAGAACAGCCGGGTGAACGGCGCGAACCTCGCCAGGCTCGCGTCGAGGTTGTCCTGGTTGCGCTGGAGCAGCTTGGTCACCCGGTCGAGCTGCTCCAGGGTCGGGCCGAGCTGCGCGGCGTTGTCGTCGACCAGCCCGCTCAGCTGCGCCGACAGCTCGCGGGTGCCGTCCAGCAGCGACGCGATCGACTCCCGCCGGTGGCGGATCTCCTCCAGCAGCAGGTTGCCGTCGGCCAGCAGCCTCTCGAACTCGGCGTTGCGGTCGGCGACCGTTTTCGACACGTTGCTGGTGTTGGTCAGCAGCTGTTCGAGCTGCTCGTCGCGCGAGGCGATGGTCCGCGACAGCGCCGACAGGCCGTTGAGCGCGCCGGTGACCTCGTCGGGCGTGCCGGAGAAGGTGTCGGACATGACCCGGAAGCTGTCGGCGAGCTGCTTGGTGTCGATCTGGCCGACGGTGTTGGACAGGTCGCTGAACGCCTCGATGACGTCGTAGGGCGACATCGTGCGCTGCACCGGGATCGGGTCCGATGTGGACATCTCCTGGCTGCCCTGCGGATCCAGCGCGAGGTACTTCTGGCCGAGCAGCGTCTTGATCTTGATGGCGGCGGTGGTGTGGTCGCCGAGCCAGGCGTCCTTGACGCGGAACGACACCGTCACGTGGTCGCCGTCGAGCTCGACGTCGCTGACCGAGCCGACCTTCACCCCGGCCACCCGCACCTCGGCGTCGGGCTTGATGCCCGCCGCCTCGGTGAAGTGCGCCTGGTAGGTCTTGCCGCCCACGAACGGCAGGCTCTCGAAGTTCATCGCGAGGACGACCGCCAGCACCAGCACCAGGATGCCGGCGATGCCGATCTTGAGCGGGTCGCGCTGCTGGAAGGAGCTCATCGCTGACACCTCGGCTGGGTAACCGGCTGGAGCGGCAACGGCAGGTTGAGGTCACCGACCCCGACCGTGCCCTGCGCCTGGCACATGTAGAAGTTGAACCACGATCCGTGGGTCGCGGTGCGGCCGATCGTCTCCAGCTTGCCGGGCATGTTCTTCAGCCAGTGGTCGGTGAGCTGCTCGTGGTCGTTGAGGTTCTTCGACAGGTCGCCCAGCGACGCGATGTCCTGCTGGAGGCCGGGACGTGCCTCGGACAGCAGCCCGGCGGTGGTGTTGGTGAGCCCGTCCATCGCGGTGACCGCGTCGCCGATCGAGTCGCGGTCGGCGGCCAGACCGGACACCACCTGCTGCAACTGCACGATCAGCCCGGAGAGCTGCTCGTCGCGTGCGTTGACCGTCTCCAGCGTGCCGTTGAGGTTGTTGATGACCTCACCGATCACCTGGTCCTTCGACGCGATCGTCGAGGTCAGCGACGCGGTGTGGGCCAAGAGGCTTTCGACCGTGCCGCCCTCGCCCTGCAGGACCTGGATGATCTCGAAGGACAGCTTGTTGACGTCCTGCGGCGAGAGCGCCTGGAACAGCGGCTTGAAACCGCCGAGCAGCACGGTCAGATCCAGCGCGGGACGGGTGCGCTCCAGCGGGATCGTGCCGCCCGCGGGCAGGTAGCGCCCGGGGGAACCGGCGCCCTGCTCCAGCGAGATGTAGCGCTGGCCAACCAGGTTCCGGTACTTGACGGTGGCCGTCACCGACTCCGGCAGCCTGCGGTCGGTGACGGTGAACCGCACCTCGGCGACCCTGCGGTCGACCACGGCGATGTCCTGCACCTCGCCGACCTTGACCCCGGCGATGCGCACCTCGTCGCCCTCGTTGAGCGCGGTGACGTCGGTGAACCGCGCGGTGTAGGTCTCGGCCGAACGCAGGTCGTTGTTGGCGATGGTGAGCACCAGAATCCCGGTGGCCAGCACCGTGACCAGCACGAACACCAGGAACTTCACCAGCGGCCCTGTGATGCTGCGACCGTTCACCGGTAACTCACCTCCGCACCGCGCAGCACCGGCCCGCCCAGCAGCGAACCCCAGCCCGGCACCTGAGCGGGCGCAACGCCCATCGACGGCGCCAGCAGCGCGGAGATGAAGTCGCGCTCCATCGGGGAGTTCACCATCCCGAGGCCGCCCGCCGACTGCGGCGAAGTGCTCGCCGGTGCGTTGCCCGCGGGCAGGTACTGCTCGCCCATCGACGGCGGCAGCAGCCCGCCGTCGACCGGCCGGGACGCCGGCGGCGGCACCGAACCGTCCTCGAACGGCCCGTCCGGCGGGTACTCCGGCACCGGGTCCGGCAGCGGCTCGATGTCGTAGCAGCGCGGGCCGCGCTTGTCGGCGAACTCCGGCTCGTCCTGGTTGGGGACGTACTTGCCGCGGTTGGCCACCACCTCGAGCGTGATGTGCAGGCCGGGCTCGGAGGTCCCCTCGCCGAACGCCTTGCGCACGGTCGGCACGAACTCGTGCATCTGGTTGAGGAAGCAGGTGTACTCCGGCGAGTACTTGGCGAGCACGTCCAGCGTCGGCCGCTGGGCCTCGCCGAGCCGGATCAGGTTCTTGCCGTTGTCCTGGAAGAACCGCGTCGCGTCCTGCGAGGTCGTGGTGAGCTGCGAGGTCAGCGCCGAGAGGTCGTCCTTCTGCTCGACCAGGGTCCGGGAGGTGGTGGACAGGTTCTCCAGCGCCTCCAGCACGTCCGGCGCGGCGTCCTCGTAGGTCTCGGCGACCCCGACCAGTTCGCGCAGGTTCTCCCGCAGGTCCGGCACCGACGGGTTCAGGCCGTCCAGGTAGGTGTTGAGCTGCGACAGCGTCTCGCCCAGCGGCCTGCCCCGGCCTTCCAGCGCCTGGCTCAGCGAGTTCAGCGTCACCGCCAGCTCGTCGGGGTGCACCGCCTGCAGCACCGGCATCGTGTCGGCCAGCACGGTCTCCAGCTCGACCGCCGCGCTGCTGCGGTCCTGCTCGATCACGTCGCCCGAGGCCAGCACGGCGCCGGAGGAGTTCTCGGGCACCTCCAGGGAGACGTAGCGCTCGCCGAACAGCGTCCGCGGCAGCAACCGCGCCGACACGTTCGCAGGCAGCCTGCTCGCCTTGTCGGGCTCCAGCGCCAGGTGCAGCTTCGCGCCGTCGGCGGTCGGCTCGATCTCCCTGACCCGCCCGACGATCATGCCGCGCACCTTCACGTCCGAGTCGGCCATGAGCTGGTTGCCCACCGACGCGGTGTGCAGCACGACGTCCACGCTCGAGGTGAACGCGCGCTGGTAGGTGGCCACCGTCAGGCTCAGGAACAGCACGATGGTCATCAGGAAGGCGACGCCCAGCAGGCGGCGCCGCAACGTCGTCATCGCCCCTCTGGTGCTCATCCGGTGATCCGAACCGTCGTCGTGGTGCCCCAGATCGCGAGGCTGAGGAAGAAGTCCAGCAGCGCGGTGGTCACGATCGCGGTCCGCACCGCGCGCCCCACCGCGACGCCGACCCCGGCGGGGCCGCCGCTGGCCCGGTAGCCGTAGTAGCAGTGCGTCATGATCACCACCACGCTGAAGACCAGGACCTTCCCGAAGGACCACAGCACGTCCTCGGGAGGCAGGAACAGGTTGAAGTAGTGGTCGTAGGTGCCCGCCGACTGCCCGTAGACGTGCACCGTCACCAACCGGGCCGCCAGGTAGGAGGTCAGCAGCCCCAGCACGTAGAGCGGCACCACCGCGACGAAGCCCGCCACCACCCGCGTCGTCACCAGGTACGGCAGGCTCGGCACGCCCATCGTCTCCAGCGCGTCGATCTCGTCGGAGATCCGCATCGCGCCGAGCTGCGCGGTGAACCCGGAGCCGACCGTGGCCGACAGCGCCAGCCCGGCCACCAGCGGCGCGATCTCGCGGGTGTTGAAGTAGGCCGACACGAACCCGGCGAACGCCGAGGTGCCGATCTGGTTCAGCGCCGCGTAGCCCTGCAGGCCGACCACGGTGCCGGTGAACAGGGTCATGCCGACCATCACGCCGACCGTGCCGCCGATGACCGCCAGCGCACCGCTGCCGAAGCTCACCTCGGCCAGCAGCCGCATCGTCTCCTTGACGTAGCGCGTGACCGCCTTCGGGATCCACGCCAGCGTCCGCAGGTAGAACGACATCTGGTCGCCGAGGTCGTCGAGGAACTCCAGCGGCCTGCGAACCATCCGGCGCGCCCGCCGGGAAACCGTCACCATCCGCCTCACATCCCCTTGGGCGGCACGAGCTGCAGGTAGATCGTGGTCAGCACGAAGTTCACCGCGAACAGCAGCAGGAACGTGATCACCACCGACTGGTTGACCGCGTCGCCGACGCCCTTCGGGCCGGGCGGCGGGTTCAGCCCGCGGTAGGCCGCCACCACCCCCGCCAGGAACCCGAAGATCAGGGCCTTCAGCTCGCTGATCCAGATGTCGGGAAGCTGCGCCAGCGCGTTGAAGCTGGCCATGTAGGCGCCCGGCGTGCCGCCCTGCATGATCACGTTGAAGAAGTAGCCGCCCATCACGCCGACGACGCTGACCATGCCGTTGAGCAGCACCGCGACCAGCATCGCGGCCAGCACCCTCGGCACCACCAGCCGGTGCACCGGCGAGACGCCGAGCACCTCCATCGCGTCGATCTCGTCGCGGATCTTGCGCGAGCCGAGGTCGGCGCAGATCGCCGAACCGCCCGCGCCGGCGATCAGCAGCGCGGTCACGATCGGACTGGCCTGCTGGATGATCGCCAGCACGCTCGCGCCACCGGTGAACGACTGCGCGCCGATCTGGCGGGTCAGCGAACCGAGCTGCAGCGCGATCACCGCGCCGAACGGGATCGCGACCAGCGCGGTCGGCAGGATCGTGACGCTGGCGATGAACCAGCACTGCTGGACGAACTCGCGGACCTGGAACGGACGCTTCGGCAGCGCCCGGCCCACGTCGAGCATCAGCGCGAACAGGCGTCCGGTCTCGCGGATCCCGCCCGCCCCGGGGAACCGGACCTGGGAGCGTGCGCTCACTGCTCACCGCCCCGCTTGCGGCCGAACCAGCGCCTGCGCTGCCCGGCGCCCGCCTCCGGCTCCGGCTCCCGGGTCCACGCAGGCTCGCCGCCCGCCGGAACGTGCTCCTGCACGCGCGGACGCGGCGACGGCTTGCGGTGCGGCAGCGGTGCCTTCCTCGGGACCTGGGCGGCATCGGTGTCGGTGAGCGAGCCGTGCATCGACTCGGTGCGCGCGATGTCCTGCGGGTGGATCGTCTTCATGATCTCCTGCTGCGCGGCCGGGGCCAGCTTGCCGATGTCGCGCATCACCCGCGCCTGCCTGCGGCGCACCGCCGAGCGCTCCGGCAGGCCGGGCGAGACCTCCAGCTGCGGGATGATGTGCGGCACGCCCTTGTCGGCGCCGCGCAGCTCCGCCAGCTCGGCGGCCATCTGCCCGGCGTCCTTCTCCTCGCTCATGCCGATCGGGCCCTGCCTGCGGCCGTTGAGGAACTGCTCGACGACCGGCTCGGTCGAGGTCAGCAGCACCTCCCGCGGGCCGTACATGACGAGGTTGCGGCGGAACAGCATGCCGATGTTGTCCGGAACGGTCCGCGCGGTGCCGATGTCGTGGGTGACGATCAGGAACGTCGCGTCGATCTGGGCGTTGAGGTCGACGATGAGCTGGTTCAGGTACGCGGTGCGCACCGGGTCCAGACCGGAGTCGGGCTCGTCGAACAGGATGATCTCCGGGTCGAGCACCAGCGCCCTGGCCAGTCCGGCGCGCTTTCGCATACCGCCGGAAATCTCGCCGGGCAGCTTCTCCTCCGCCCCGAGGAGCCCGACCATCTCCATCTTCTCGAGAACGACCTCGCGGACCTGGGACTCGGACTTGCGGGTGTGCTCGCGAAGCGGGAACGCGATGTTGTCGAAGAGGTTCATGGAGCCGAACAGCGCACCGTCCTGGAACAGCACGCCGAACAGCTTGCGGATCTCGTAGAGCTGCGACTCCGAGCAGTCGCAGACGTCCACGCCGTTGATCAGGACCCGGCCCTGCTCCGGCTTGAGCAAACCGACGAGCGATTTCAGGAACACCGACTTGCCGGTGCCCGACGGTCCCAGCAGGACGCTGATCTCACCGGCCGGAAGCGTCAGCGTCACGTCCCGCCAGATGGTCTGGGAGCCGAACGACTTGGAGAGTCCGTCGACGACCACCTCGACGCCCATGAGCACCTCCGCATCTTCGTCGTCGCCGGGCGTTTCGCCCTCCCCGGACGGGGAGCCTGGCATACGTGATGCGCTTAACGAAGGTCGTTCGCATCACACCTGTGCAACGAGCGCGACCCGCGCAGGTTACTCACGAGTTGGGTTCCAATTCCAGACCCGCTTGATCAATAGATGATTTGTCCGGTCCCGGCGGGTCCGGCATTTCCCGGATTTGTCAGCGGCGCCAGGGTCCGCATCGTGGAAAAGCTCCGAGAACGCGAAAAGGGCGGACACCGGAGGGTGTCCGCCCTTTCACGCTGCGTCAGCGAGAAATCACTTGAGGGAGACCTTGGCGCCGGACTCCTCCAGCTTGGTCTTGGCCTCGTTGGCCTTCTCCTTGTCGACCTTCTCCAGGATCGGCTTCGGGGCGCCCTCGACCAGCTCCTTGGCCTCCTTCAGGCCCAGGCCGGAGACGATCTCGCGGACGACCTTGATGACCTGGATCTTCTTGTCACCGGCCGACTCCAGGACGACGTCGAACTCGTCCTGCTCCTCGGCGGCCGGGGCGGCGGCACCGGCGGCGGCCGGGGCGGCGGCGGCGACCGGGGCCGCGGCGGTGACGTCGAAGGTCTCCTCGAACTCCTTGAGGAAGCTCGACAGCTCCAGGAGGGTCATCTCCTTGAAGACGTCCAACAGCTCTTCGTTGCTCAGCTTCGCCATGGTGGCGTTCCTTTCACATCGGTGCCCGCGCACCCGCGAGCAGATCTTGGGTGGTGGTGCGGCCGAGGCACCCGGCGCTCACCTGGGTCCACAACGGACTCAGGAGGCGTCGGACTCGCCGCCCTCCCTCTTCTCCTGAAGGGCGGCGGCCAGACGCGCGGCCTTGGTCGCCGGAGCGGCGAACAGGGCGGCGGCCTGGTTCATCTTGGCCTTCATGGCCCCGGCGAGCTTGCCGAGGGTGACCTCGCGGGAGTCGAGGTCGGCGATCGACTCGACCTCGGAGACCGAGATCGGGCGGCCGTCCATGTAGCCGCCCTTGATCACCAGCGCCTTGTTGTCCTTGGCGAACTCCTTCAGCGCCTTCGCGGCGTCCACCGGCTCGCCCTCGATGAAGGCGATCGCGGTCGGGCCGACGAACAGCTCGTCCAGGCCCTCGACACCCGACTGCTCCGCGGCACGCTTGACCAGCGTGTTCTTCGCGACACGGTAGGTCGTGCCCTCACCGAGGGCCCGGCGCAGCTGAACCAGCTTCGCCATGGACAGCCCGCGGTACTCGGTCACGACCGCGGCGGTCGAGGTGTTGAACCGCTCCGCGATCTCGGTGACCGCGTCGACCTTGTCGGGCTTCGCCATGTCGCCTCCTCTCTAGTGCTTCGCGACTACAGAAGGCCCGGGCGACCGCCGCCAGCGACGGCGTCCGGACCGATCCACCTGTCGAAAAGCCCTGAGACGACAAAACGCCCCGGCGCAGCAAGCACGGGGCGTGAAAAACCATGGGCGCGCGGGCGCGCACTGATGTTGCCTCGTCCTCCTGCGCGGGCCGCCCGTGTCGCACGGGACCTTCGTTCCCCACGCCGGAGCGCGAAGAAGACCAGCGGTCTTGGGTGGAACCTCGACCAGCATACGGCACCGCGTCGTGAGGTCGTGCACGACCCCCGCTCACCTGGCCCGTTGATCGCCTGTGATGACCACGGGCGGCGGGCACGGCATCATGTGGTGCGTGGCCGACCCGAACGAGTCGCACGGCGACCGCCGCCCGCAGGACCCCGAAGACCACCTGCCCGACCGGAGCCGGGCGCCGGAGGTCGTCGACGCAGAGGTCGTCGAGGACGGCCCCGCGTCGAGCACCGGCGCCGCCCCGCCGTCCGACGACGAGCAGTTCCGCCAGTACCAGCAGTTCCTGGAGTTCCAGAAGTTCCAGGAATGGCAGCGCTCCCAGCAGGGCCTCGGGGGTGGCGCCGACCTCGCCGTCCCCACCCCGCCATCGGCGCCGGCGCAGGCGCCGCCCGCGCAACCGGTCCAGTGGCCCGACGCCCCGCAGGGCGGGCCCCCGGCGTGGCCGGAGACCAGCACCGCCCACCGCGGCACGGTGTGGTTCAGGCGCCTGCTGTGGCCCCTGCGCTTCAAGCTCGTCCGCCGCCTGATCTACCTGCTCGTCATCGTCATCGTGGCCTACAACCTCATCGGCGTGGTCCTCACCGACCTCTTCGGCGGCGGCCGCGACGACTCCCGCACCGGCACCGGCGGTGCCCCGCCCAACTCCTCCCCGATCACCTCGACGAATCCGGCCGACGCCGTGTCCGCGGTCTACAACTCCCTCCGGGAGAACCCGCCGTCCAAGGTGTGCGACCTGTTCAGCGACCAGGCCAAGGGCTATTTCGCGACCGTGCACCAAGCACCGGACTGCAACACCGCCGCGAACCGGCTCCACGAGCAGATCACCGCGCCCGCCTCGTACGCGGCTCCCGGCTTCGGGCCGGACGCGATCGAGGAGGTCAACGGCAAGGCGTCGGTGTACAGCTGCTTCATGCAGGTCACCGGGGGCCCCAAGCTCGGCAGCTTCGGCCTCACCCGCCAGCGCGACGGGGGCTGGATCATCTCGGGCTACGAGCTCGAGCCCGACCGGTGCCGGCGCTGACCCCTGAAATGCGACGAGGCGGGCCGCCCCTTCCGGGACGGCCCGCCTCCGCTGTCGCTGTGGAACCGCTCAGACCTGGGCGGGCTCGAGCAGGTTCCGGGTGCGGTTCGGGTCCACCGGGATGCCCGGACCCATCGTCGTGGTGAAGGTGACCTTCTTCAGGTAGCGGCCCTTCGAGGTCGACGGCTTGGCCCGCAGGATCTCGTCGAGCGCGGCCGCGTAGTTCTCCACCAGCTTGTCGGTGTCGAACGAGGCCTTGCCGATGACGATGTGCAGGTTGGCCTGCTTGTCGACCCGGAAGTTGATCTTACCGCCCTTGATGTCCGCGACCGCCTTGGTGACGTTCGGGGTGACGGTGCCGGTCTTCGGGTTCGGCATCAGGCCGCGCGGGCCCAGCACCCGGGCGATCTTGCCGACCTTGGCCATCTGGTCCGGGGTGGCGATCGCCGCGTCGAAATCGAGCCAGCCGCCCTGGATGCGCTCGATCAGGTCTTCGGAACCGACCGCGTCCGCCCCGGCGGCCTCGGCCTCGGCGGCCTTGTCACCAACGGCGAACACGATGACGCGGGCAGTCTTGCCAGTACCGTGCGGCAGGTTCACGGTGCCGCGGACCATCTGGTCGGCCTTGCGGGGGTCGACGCCCAGCCGCATGGCGACCTCGACGGTGGGGTCCATCTTGACCTTGGCGGTCTTCTTGGCGAGCTCGGCGGCCTCCAGCGGCGCGTACAACCGCGCCCTGTCGACCAGCTCGGCCGCCTGCTGATATGCCTTGCTGCGCTTAGCCATGTCTGTCCTTATCGCAATGGATCAGTTGTGGTTGGTCGGGCTGCGCTGGAGCCCTCCCACGCTGAAAGCCCTGAAGGGGCGTGCTCAGCCTTCGACGGTCAGGCCCATCGACCGGGCGGTGCCGGCGATGATCTTGGAGGCCTGGTCCAGGTCGTTGGCGTTGAGGTCGACCATCTTGGTCTGGGCGATCTCGCGGATCTGGTCCATCGAGACCTTGCCGACCTTGGTCTTGTGCGGCTCGCCGCTGCCCTTCTGCACACCGGCGGCCTTCAGCAGCAGCTTCGCGGCCGGCGGGGTCTTCAGCTTGAAGTCGAAGGAACGGTCTTCGAAAACGGAGATCTCGACCGGCACCACGTCGCCGCGCTGGCTCTCCGTGGCGGCGTTGTAGGCCTTGCAGAACTCCATGATGTTGACGCCGTGCTGACCCAGCGCCGGACCGACCGGCGGGGCCGGGTTGGCCTGGCCAGCCGAGATCTGCAGCTTGATGATCGCTGCGAGCTTCTTCTTCTTGGGCGGCATGTTCGCTTCCTTGGTCTTCTATCCGGTTGATCGGCCCGAACCACTGAGCCGAGATGCCGACGGGGCCCACGACTTGGCGACGTCGGCTCCCGCGGGAGGGTCCTGCCCGGGTCCTCCCACGGCCGCCGTGCTCCCCGCGCGGGGAGCCGGTCAGATCTTGGAAACCTGGTTGAACGACAGCTCGACCGGCGTCTCCCGGCCGAAGATCGACACCAGCACCTTGAGCTTCTGGGCGTCGGCGTTGACCTCGCTGATCGTCGCGGGCAGCGTCGCGAACGGCCCGTCCATGACGGTGATGGACTCGCCGACCTCGAAGTCGACCTCCACCGAGGGCTTGGCGGCGGCCGGCGCGGCCGCCTTCTTGCCCGCCTCCGGCTTGGCCTCCTTCTCGGCCCGCGGCGCGAGGAACTTCAGCACGTCGTCGATGCTCAGCGGCGACGGGTGCGAGGTCGCACCGATGAAGCCCGTGACACCCGGGGTGTTGCGGACCGCGCTCCAGGAAGCGTCGTTGAGCTCCATCCGGACCAGGATGTAGCCGGGGAGCACCTTGCGCTGGACCAGCTTGCGCTGCCCGTTCTTGATCTCGGTGACTTCCTCGGTCGGCACCTCGACCTGGAAGATGTAGTCCTCGACGTCGAGCGTCTGGGCCCGGGTCTCCAGGTTGGTCTTGACCTTGTTCTCGTAGCCCGCGTAGGAGTGCACGACGTACCACTCGCCGGGGGCGCGGCGCAGCGCGGCGCGCAGCTCCTCGACCGGGTCGGCCTCCTCGGCCTCCTCGTCGGTCTCCTCGGCCTCGGCCTCGTCACCGGACTCGTCGTCGGCGGCCTGCTCGTCAGCGGACTCCGCGGCCTCGCCCGCGCTGTCCTCGGCGGCCTGCTCGCCGGCGACCGCTTCGCCGGCGTCGGTGGTCTCGACAGCGTCGACCGAGTCAGCCGTCGAATCGGCGGCTGGCGCCTGCTCATCGGTGGGGCCGGTGAGTTCCTGACCCTCGTGGGAGGTCACAGTCGGTCTCGCTTCCTCTCGTGCATTGCGTGCCGGGTCGATGGCATCCGCCGCCCCACGCGGTGCGCGGCCGGAAGTGGTCAGCCGCCGAACAGCCAGTCCACGCCCTTGGCGAAGAGGATGTCCACGCCCGCGATGAACGCCACCATCACGCTGACGAACACCAGCACGACGAGCGTGTAGGTCACCAGCGCCTTGCGCGTCGGCCAGATGACCTTGCGCAGTTCGGCGACGACCTCGCGCAGGAAGCGTCCGATCTTCCGGAACGGCGAAACCCGACCCTGCCGGCCGTCCCGCGAGGGGGTCGGCCGACCCTTCGACTCAGTTGTGCGCGTGGAGCCGGCGTCGGCCGACTCCCCGGACCGCCCCTTTCGGGCGGCCGAGCGGGCGGAGGCGCGGCGTTCCCGCCGCGCCGCGGCGCTGGACGGTTGGGCAGCGTCTTCGCGCTGTCCGTCCCGCTCCTGCTCGCGGTCCTCGCTCACGCCCATCCTCCGCTCACCGTCGCATCGACGCAGGGGTGACAGGACTTGAACCTGCAACCTGCGGTTTTGGAGACCGCTGCTCTGCCAATTGAGCTACACCCCTTTGCGGCCCGCGTTCTCGACCGCAGTTCGGGACGCCCGGTACCCGACCCGCCACCCGGTCCGGTCGGCGGGTTTCGAAGGTGCCGTGGCATCCCAAGTTCAAAAGTGTACGGCACGAAGTCGACCAAGCTCCAACCGCACCCCCCGCGGGGTGTCGAGATCATCGGAGCCGGGCTCCCCCGAGCCGCCGGCACACCATACCCCGAGCTCCCGCACCCGTGTCGCGCACCACAGCTCATCTGCAAGGATGCTGCTATGGCCGCACCTGAGACGCAGTCCGAGAACAACACCGGGAAGCCGCGGATCTCCGCGCGAGTCGGAGGGATCGCCGAGTCGGCGACCCTCGCCGTCGACGCCAAGGCCAAGGCGCTCAAGGCCGCCGGGCGTCCGGTGATCGGCTTCGGCGCCGGCGAGCCCGACTTCCCCACCCCGAAGCCGATCGTGGACGTCGCCGCGGCGGCGTGCGCCGACCCGCGCAACCACCGCTACAGCCCGGCCTCCGGGCTGCCGGAGCTGCGCGAGGCGATCGCCGCCAAGACCAAGCGCGACTCCCAGTACGAGGTCGAGCCGAGCCAGGTCCTGGTGACCAACGGCGGCAAGCAGGCCGTCTACCAGTCGTTCGCCGCGCTGCTGGACCCGGGCGACGAGGTCCTGCTGCCCGCGCCGTACTGGACGACCTACCCCGAGGCGATCGCGCTGGCCGGCGGTGTCCCGGTGGTCGTGGGCACCGACGAGTCGACCGGCTACCTGGCGAGCGTCGAGCAGCTGGAGGCCGCCCGCACGCCGCGCACGAAGGTCCTGCTGTTCAACTCGCCCTCGAACCCGACCGGCGCGGTCTACCCACCGGAGCAGGTCGAGGCGATCGGCCGCTGGGCCGTCGAGCACGGGATCTGGGTGATCACCGACGAGATCTACGAGCACCTGGTCTACGGCGGCGCCGAGCACGTCTCGATGCCCGCGGTGGTGCCCGAGCTCGCCGACACCTGCGTCGTGCTCAACGGGGTCGCCAAGACCTACGCGATGACCGGATGGCGGGTCGGCTGGATGATCGGCCCGGCCGACGTCATCAAGGCCGCGACGAACCTGCAGTCGCACCTGTCGTCGAACGTCTCCAACGTCTCGCAGCGGGCGGCCCTGGAGGCCGTCAGCGGCTCGCTCGACGCGGTCGATGCGATGCGGGAGGCGTTCGACCGGCGGCGGCGCAAGATCGTGGAGCTGCTGTCGGCGATCCCGGGAGTGAGCTGCCCGGAGCCGCAGGGCGCCTTCTACGCGTACCCGTCGGTGAAGGAGCTGCTGGGCAGGGAGATCCGGGGCTCGCGTCCGCAGACCAGCGTGGAGCTGGCCGCGCTGGTGCTGGAGCACGCCGAGGTGGCGGTCGTGCCCGGTGAGGCGTTCGGCACGCCCGGCTACTTCCGGCTGTCCTACGCGCTGGGCGACGACGACCTGGCCGAGGGCGTCCGCCGGATGGGCGACCTGCTGCGCGAGGCGAAGTAGGGAATCACGAACCGCGAGAACCGTGGGCCGTCCGGACTTCCCGGGCGGCCCACGGCCGTTTCCGGCCTCGGTGCGGCGACCCGGCCACGGCGCCGCCAGGACGGGCGCTGCCGGGTCTCAGTCCTGCGCCAGGCGGACCACCGCGCTGGCGCCGCCCAGGACGCCCTGGCCCGCGCTGCGGGCCGTGATGCTGACCTTCACCGTGCCGTCGTCGTTCTTGGCCGCGACCTTGCCGGACAGCTCGACCAGCGCGCCCTCGCCGTCGTCGGGCACGACGACCGGGCGGGTGAAGCGGACGCTGTAGTTGGCGATCGCGCCCGGGTCGCCGGTCCACTCGGTGACCAGCCGGCCCGCCAGCGCCATGGTGAGCATGCCGTGCGCGATCACGTCCGGCAGCCCGACCTCGGTGGCGAAGCGCTCGTTCCAGTGGATCGGGTTGAAGTCCCCGGAGGCCCCGGCGTAGCGCACCAGGTCGGCGCGGGTGACGGGGACGTTGAGCTCCGGCAGCAGGTCGCCCTTGGAGACCTCGGACATCCGCAGCGTCATGCGTCCTCACCTTCCGGGTCCTCCGCGGTTCCCCGCGCGACCAGTGTCGATTTCGCCGTGCAGACCGGTTCACCCTCGACCGTGGTGATCTCGGCGCGCACGGTCAGGAAGTCGTTGCCCGCGCGGGCCTTGATGTCGTCGACGTGCACGACGGTGCGCAGGCGGTCGCCGGCCTGGATGGGCCGGTGGTGGGCGAACTCCTGCTGGCCGTGGACGACCCGGCTGTAGTCGAGCCCGAGCTGCGGGTCCTCCACGATCGCGTCGTGGGCCTTCATCGACAGCAGCACCGCGAACGTCGGCGGGGCGATCACGTCCGGGTACCCGGCGGCCTTGGCGGCCTCGGGGTCGCGGTGCAGGGGCGAGCGGTCCTTGATCGCCTCGGCGAACTCGCGGATCTTCTCCCGGCCGACCTCGTAGGCCGGCGTCGGCGGGTACTCACGTCCGATGAATGACTGGTCGAGCGGCACGTGTGCAGATTACCGGCCGCTCCGCGCCACTGCGGCGGCCCTCGTCGGCGGGCTCGGCGCGCGGCCAGGCCGGGGGCCTGCCTGCGGGTCGGGCCAGGGTCACCCGCGCGGCCAGGCCGGGGCCCGCCTGCAGGTCGAGCCAGGGTCACCCGCGCGGCCAGGCCGGGGCCCGCCTGCAGGCCGAGCCAGGGTCACCCGCGCGGCCAGGCCGGGGCCCGCCTGCAGGTCGAGCCAGGGTCACGCGCGCGGTTCGGCCGGGGCCACGCGCGCGGTTCGACCGGTTCACGCCCGCTGTCGGGCCGGAGCCACACGCGCGGTCGGGCCGGACCTACGCGCGCTGGACGTCCGGGCGCCGGGCGCGACCTTCGCCACGAGGACTCCCGCCGACCGGGAGGAAGCACGAAGACCCGCCCCGGCGCGGCCGAGACGGGTCTTCGGTGAAGCTGGATCTCGCGAGAGGATCCGCTGCGGTCAGCGGGTCTCCTTGTGCACGCGGTGCGTACCGCAGTTCGGGCAGAACTTCTTCATCGCCAGACGGTCCGGGTCGTTGCGCCGGTTCTTGTTGGTGATGTAGTTGCGGTGCTTGCACTCCTCGCACGCGAGCGTGATCTTGGGGCGAACGTCGGTCGCGGCCACGGGGGTGCCTTTCTCTTCGAACTTGCTGGGACAGCTCGCTACAACGCGAACCGGTCAATGGTAGCGGTGGCCGGACTTGAACCGGCGACACAGCGATTATGAGCCGCTTGCTCTACCGACTGAGCTACACCGCCGCGCTGGGATACAGCCTATCCCATGCAAAAACAGCCGCAGTACCCATTTGTCGAGCACCGCGGCTGCCTTCCGAGCCCCAATACGGAATCGAACCGTAGACCTTCTCCTTACCATGGAGACGCTCTGCCGACTGAGCTATTGGGGCGTGCCCTTGCGGAGCGATTAGAACTTTACACACCCCCTCAGGCCCCCTGGAACGGGGGGTCCCCTAACGGGGAAACCGCTGGTCAGTGCACCAGGGTCAGCACGGTCTCCGACCTCGGCCCGCGAGCCCGGACGGTGCGGGCCCGCAGCCACGCCTCCAGCCGGTCCTCGGGCAGCGGACGAGAGATCAGGTAGCCCTGCGCGATGTCGCAGCCCATCGCGACGAGCTGGTCGCGGGCCGCGTCGTCCTCGACGCCCTCGGCCACCACCACGAGCTCCAGGGAGTGGCCCAGCTCGACGATGGAGCGCACCACGGCCATGTCACCGAGGTCGGTGCCCATGCCCAGCACGAAGCTCTTGTCGATCTTGACCTCGTCCACCGGGAGCTGGCGCAGGTAGGCCAGCGAGGAGTAGCCGGTCCCGAAGTCGTCCACGGCCAGCACCACGCCGAGCGCGTGCAGCCTGCGCAGGACCGGCATCGAGCGCTCCGGGTCCTCCATCACGCTGGACTCGGTCAGCTCGAAGGTGAGCAGTTCGGGCGGGATCTCGTGGCGCCCCAGCGCTTCGGCGACCCGGTCCGGGAACGACTCGTCGGCGAGGTTGCGCACCGAGAGGTTCACCGCGACCGACATCCGCAGCCCGCGGTCGAGCCACTCGCGCACCTTCACCAGCGCGCACTCCATGACGAAGGAGGTCAGCGCGTCGACCAGGCCGGTGGCCTCCACCACCGGCACGAACTCGTCGGGATCCAGCCGTCCGTACTCCGGGTGCGACCAGCGCACCAGCGCCTCGGCCCCGACCACCCGGCGCTCCGGCAGCGAGACCTTCGGCTGGTAGTGCACCTCGATCTGGCCGGAGTCGATGGCCTGGCGGAACTGGGTGACGAGCTGGAAGCGGCGCAGGAAGACCTGGCCCATCGCCGGCGCGTAGCGGCGCACGCCGTCCTCGCCGTTGCGGGCGGCCCGGACGGCGACGTCGGCGCGTTGCAACAGGGTGTCGACGTCGTTCTCGGGCTCGCCGTCGGCCGGGGCCGACGAGACGTAGCCCGCGACCGCGGTGGCCTCCACGACCAGCTTGTCCAGCGGGTACGGCTCGGCGATCACCTCCCGGAGCCGGGTGGCGACCTCACGCGCCTCGTCCTCGGTGTGGTCGAGCAGCAGCATCGCGAAGGCGTTGGCCTCCAGCCGCGCCAGCGGCGGTTCCGCCCCCAGCGCGTCGCGCATCCGGCGGCCCGCCGCGACCACCATCCGGTCGCCCCAGGTGTAGCCGAGCGCCTCGCTGACCGTGGTCAGGACGTCGAGGTCCATCCGCAGCACGACCGCCGTGCGGCCGTTGCGCAGCTCCTCGGCCGACATCTCCCGGAAACCGGTCCGGTTGAGCAGGCCGGTCAGCGGATCGTGATAAGCGTCATGCCGCAGGCGGGCGAGCAGCCTGCGGTTGTCCATGGCGGTGGCCAGGTGGCTGGCCAGCGTGTGCAGCAGCCGGACGTCGGCGCGCCCGAAGCCGCGCCAACGGCTGACCCGGTCGTGCGCCTCGACCGCGCCGAGGAGCTGGCTGGCTCCTCGCAGCGGCACCACGAGCGCTTCGTACGCCCCGCGCTGCCGCAGCGCCCGGCGCACTTCCTCCGGCGCCTCCAGCGTCCGGAACGAACGCACGTGGCTGCCGGGCAGTTGCAGCAGCGGGTCGTCGCGCAGCGCCGAGGGCGCGGCCTGTTCGGCGGCCTCCGGCAGCGGATCGCCCGCCACCAGGGTGCTGACCTCGCCGTTGGGGTCCAGCCGCAGCCGCAGCACGACCCTGGTCGCGTTGAGCTGCTCTCGGATGCGTTCGGCCACCGGTTCCCACTCGGTGACCGACGGGGCCTCCAGGTCGGCGTCGGAGGAGGGTCCGCGGGCGGTGGCCTGCCCCGACCGGGCGACGCTGAGGCTGACGTCGCTGAGCGCCTCCAGGTCGCGCTGCTCGCGCAGCAGGCCGGAGTAGGCCCGGTAGAGCCCGAGGACGGCGACCGCGACCAGCCCGACCAGCAGCCAGCCCCACGGGGTGGTGCTGGCGACCTCGTAGCTGATCAGGCCGACCGACGTGTTGAGCAGTCCGACCGCCAGCGTGTTGACCGCAAGCCGCGCGCCCGCCGACACCCGCATGGCGCCGCCGAGCACGTGCAGGGCGGCGAGCGCGAACCCGCAGCTGATCAGCGGCGAGGTCAGGGTGCCGACGACCGGGCCGAACCACTCCGGGCTCGCGGTGCCGACCGTCCGGGTGACCACGCTGGCGACCGCGAACGGAACCGCGATCTCCAGGCACATCACGCCGGCGTTGTAGGCGACGTGGGTGGCGGCCCGCCGCCCGACCTGGGCGCCCAGGCCGGCCAGCAGGTTCGCGGCGAGCACCACCTCGAACGGGGCGGTGAGCAGGCCGAGGATCAGCGGGATCTCGGTGAAGGAGATCGTCCAGCCGACCCGCTTGACGTCGACGTCGATGGTGAGCTGCTCGGCGAGCAGGAAGCCCATCGCCAGCAGCGGTCCGATGAGCAGCAGGTTGGTGCTGTAGTGGAACGGCAGCCACGCCGAGGTCGCAGCCGACGCGGCCACGCCGGTGAGCAGCACCACGAGTGAGAAGGCGGTGAACATCCGCCGCCGAACCGGGTCGACCTCGGCCCGCACCGGAGGGCGGGCGGCGTCGAGCGCGGCCGGCGACTCCAGAGAGCGGTGACGCTCGATCATCCACCCTCCTAGTCGCCTGGCGACACGGGCGCCGCACCGGATTGCCGTTGGGATCGTGACTCACGACAGGTGACCTTGGCCAGTGGCCGGAGATCCTCGCCGCACCCCGGCGGGTGTGGAGTTCGCCATGTGGAACCGCCTGTTCGACCGCGTCCGGCGGACTGACCTGCGGATATCGCCGATCACGTGCTCGTGGGCACCCGGGCGGAAATGTCGTCGAGAAAGTCGTCCGGTCGGCTGTGAGCGGACGCGCAACAACCCGAAAAAGCCTTCACGTTATGTGTCCGGCCTGGAACGGAAGGTGATCGACCTGCGGGTTTCTACGTGAGGCCGAGCTCGTCGAGGAAGTCCCGCACCGCCCGGTCGAGGTCGGCCAGCGCGATCTCCTCCACCGGCAGGTGCCCGCCGCCGCGCAACGCCGCGAAGCGGGTCGGTCCGGCGATCCGGTCGAAGAACCGGGTCGACAGGCTGGTGGGTATCCAGCGGTCCTCGTCGGGGTGGGCCAGCAGGACCGGCGGTCCGCGGAACTCCTCGGGCTCGGTCACCGGAGCGCCGGCGAGGTAGCTGCGCACGAAGCTCAGCGAGATCCAGTTCCCGCCGCCCAGCGCGTCGGCCCACACCAGCTCGGCGAACTTGACGTTGTTCGACACCGCGGCGACGTTGGCCAGCCAGTGCACCGGCACCCGCGCCTGCCGCAGCGGCCACGGGGCCAGCGACAGCAGACCGGACCACTGGCCGAGCTCCGGGCGCACCGCCAGGCGCCGCCGCACCTCCCCGCGCCGCGGGTCGGCCAGGCACGTCACGACGACGCCCGCGACCGATCCGGCGGCCGCGGCGACGTCGTAGGCCAGCCGGCCGCCGGTGCCGACACCGAGCAGCACGACCGGGCGCGGGTCGGTGCGGCGTTCGCGCTCGAGCAGCGCCGCGACGCACTCCACCCAGGTCCGGTAGGTGACGTGGTTGCGTCCGGGGTCGGTGAGCCCGAACCCGGGCAGGTCCGGGGCCAGGTAGTCGAGGTCGTACAGCGAGGGGAGCCTGCCGTAGGGGGCGAGCATCCGCCCGTACCCGCCCGCGCCGTGCAGCGCGACGAGCTTGGCGGGGGCGTCCGGGCGCGCCACCCGGTCCAGGTGCACGTCCATCCCGCGCCAGCGCCACCACTGCTCGTCGGGTGCCGTCTCGGCGGTGAGGCGCAGGCCGCCGGGGAAGAACTCCTGGTAGCTCAACCACTGGCGGTGGTGGAGGTATCCGGCGCCGGCTTCGGCGGGGCGCTCGGAGGTCGGTCGGGCGCTCAAGGGCACATCTCGAACATACGGGGCCAGGGGCCACCGCGTCGGGTGTTCATCTCCGGCTGATGTCAGCCGGTGCGCTCGTCGTCGGCCGGTCCCAAGCGGATCACCCCGGCGTCGAAGTCCAGCGGCCCGGCGCCGGACTCGCGTTCGTCCTCCCGCGCCACGGCCACCCACTCCAGCCGTTCCAGCCGGTGCTTGGCACCAGCGCTGAAGAGCCCCTCGACCTCGGTCGCGGCGGCTCCCAGCCGCCGCCGCTCCTCCGGCGGCGGGGCGTGCTGCGCCGCGGCGCGCTGCTCGCGCCTGCGTCGCGCGCGGGCCGCGCGGTCGATGGCCACCCCGCCAGCCTAGCCGCCGAAGGGGCCGAGGCCGAGCGTCACGAACCCGCGGCGGGACCGCGCTGCACCAGCGACTCGGCCTGCGCGAGCCCCTCCTCCAGCGCGGCGCGCTCGCGCTCGCCGAGCCCGTCCGCGAAGCCCGGCCCGGCGGCTTTCACCAGCACCATCAGCCGCTTTGCGATCCCCCTGGCCTGTGTCAGCCGCACCCGCGGACCTTCCAGCACCTGCCGAGAATCGGCGATGAGCTTGCGGTACCGGTGGTTGAGCTCCGCCCGCTCGTCGACGACGTCCAGCGCCCCCACCAGCCCACCCAGCTCGGAGGTCTCGACGAGCACGAAATACGGATCACCCACACAAGAAACCCTAGAACCCCCAAAGCCCCAGCCAGAGACCCCGGTGCCCCGTAGGTCACAGCAGCAGCCAAGCCGTACCCAAGAGCACACCGCACGGAAGGCAGCCCCGAAGAAACCACCGCAGTGAAGGGCCCGCTCAAAAGGTCACCGCTGAGAAGGCCACGTCGTGAAGGTCCCCGCAGTGAAGGTCACCGGAGTGAAGGCCACGTCGTGAAGGTCACCACTGAGAAGGTCACCACTGAGAAGGTCACCGCAGTGAAGGCCACGTCGTGAAGGTCCCCGCAGTGAAAGTCGCGCCGTGAAGGTCCCCGAAGGAGACCGAGCACAAGCGAAGACCGCTGGTAGAAACCCAGGCCGGGAACGCTCACGAGCCGAGGAGCAAGCCGAAAGCAACCACCGCACCGTGGGGGGCCCGGGGGGTTCGACCCCCCGACCAGCACAAACGAAGAGAGCCCCGTCCGCGCAATCCGCGGACAGGGCTCACCCACTCTCGAGTGCCGGGTGGAGGATTCGAACCTCCGAAGCTTGCGCGGCTGATTTACAGTCAGCTCCCTTTGGCCACTCGGGCAACCCGGCTTCGCGCACCAGTCGGAACTGGCTTGCGTGGAAAGGATACATACCGGCGTCCACCGGATTCGCAGGGGGGCGTGGCGGTAGCGTGTCCGGTGACCGCATCGGCGAGCGCAACAGGAGGTAGGAGAGGTGGCAGACCCGTCGTTCGACGTGGTGAGCAAGATCGACCGCCAGGAGGTCGACAACGCGCTGAACCAGGCCGCCAAGGAGCTGGCCAACCGGTTCGACTTCCGGGGTACCGGGACCAGGATCCAGTGGTCCGGTGAGGAGGCGATCACCCTCGAGTCGGAGACCGAGGAGCGCTGCAAGGCCGCGATCGACGTCTTCAAGGAGAAGCTGATCAAGCGGGGCATCTCGCTGAAGGCGTTCGACGTGGGCGAGCCGGCTTCCTCCGGCCGGGTCTACAAGGTCACCGGCAAGCTCGTGCAGGGCATCGCCCAGGACGTGGCCAAGAAGATCTCGAAGAAGATCCGGGACGAGGGCCCGAAGGGCGTGCAGGCGCAGATCCAGGGTGACCAGCTGCGCGTGTCCGGCAAGAAGAAGGACGACCTGCAGACCGTCATCCAGCTTTTGAAGTCCAGCGACTTCGATGTCGCCCTGCAGTTCGAGAACTACCGGTAACTTGGGCTGCGGCGCCGTCGCTGGAGGGGAATCCGGGTGAAGGGGATCGTGCTGGCAGGTGGCAGCGGGACGCGGCTGCACCCGCTGACGCAGGTCGTGTCCAAGCAGCTGTTGCCGGTTTACGACAAGCCGATGGTCTACTACCCGTTGTCGGTCCTGATGCTGGCCGGCATCCGGGAGGTCCTGCTCATCTCGACCCCGGACGACCTGCCGCTGTTCCGCAGGCTGCTCGGCGACGGTTCGCAGTTCGGCATCTCGGTCGAGTACGCCGAGCAGCCCGAGCCCAACGGTCTGGCCGAGGCGTTCGTCATCGGTGCCGACTTCGTCGGTGACGACTCGGTGGCGCTGGTGCTGGGCGACAACATCTTCTACGGGCAGGGTTTCTCCAAGCTGCTGCAGCAGTGCACGCGGGAGCTGGAGGGCTGCATGCTCTTCGGCTACCCGGTGCGCGATCCGCAGCGCTACGGGGTCGGTGAGATCGACGGGGACGGCAGGCTCGTCTCGATCGTGGAGAAGCCGGAGCGGCCTCGTTCGAACACCGCCATCACCGGGCTGTACTTCTACGACAACGCCGTGGTGGAGATCGCCCGGGGTCTGCGCCCGTCGGCGCGGGGCGAGCTGGAGATCACCGACGTCAACATGGAGTACCTGCGGCGCGGGAGCGCCCGGCTGACCGAGCTGGGCCGCGGGTTCGCCTGGCTGGACACCGGTACGCACTCCTCGCTGCTGGACGCCTCGCAGTTCGTGCAGGTGCTGGAGAACCGGCAGGGCGTGCGGATCGCGTGCCTGGAGGAGATCGCGCTGCGGATGGGCTACATCTCGCCCGAGGAGTGCTTCGCGCTGGGCGCGAAGCTGGCGAAGTCCGGCTACGGCGAGTACGTCATGTCCGTCGCGCGCAGCGCCGGGGCGCCCGGCTGACGGTCACCACATCGCCGGGGGAAGCCGGCGTCCCGCCATGCCTTCCAGGCGCCGGACCCGTTCGCTGATCGGCGGGTGGGTCGAGAACAGCCGCGTCATCCGCTCGCCGGGGCGGAAGGGGTTGGCGATCATCAGGTGCGACTCGGACACCAGCTTGGGGTCCGGCGGCAGGGGCGCGAGCTGGGTGCCGCGCTCGAGCTTGCGCAGCGCCGAGGCCAGTGCCAGCGGGTCGCCGGTGAGCTCGGCGCCGGACGCGTCGGCCTGGTACTCCCTGGAGCGGCTGACCGCCATCTGCACGACTCCGGCCGCGATCGGCCCCAGCAGGGCGACCAGCAGCAGCGCGAAGGCGTTCGGCCGGTCCTCGTCGTCGCCGCCGAACATGCCGAAGAGCAGTCCGAAGTTCGCCAGGAACGTGACGACGCTGGCCAGTGCTCCCGCGACGCTGGAGATCAGGATGTCGCGGTTGTAGACGTGGGAGAGCTCGTGGCCGAGCACCGCGCGCAGCTCGCGCTCGTCGAGCAGTTCGAGGATCCCCTGGGTGCAGCAGACCGCCGCGTTGCGCGGGTTGCGTCCGGTGGCGAACGCGTTGGGCGCCGCGGTGGGGCTGATGTAGAGCGCGGGCATGGGCTGCTTGGCCGAGGTGGCCAGCTCGCGCACGATCCGGTACATCGCGGGCTGTTCGGCTTCCGAGACCGGGCGTGCGTGCATCGCGCGCAGGGCCAGCTTGGCCGAGTTGAAGTAGGCGAAGCCGTTCATGCCCAGCGCGACGACGAGCGCGATGACCAGGCCGCCGCGCCCGAACAGCGAGCCGACCAGCAGCACCAGGGCGCTCATGCCGCCCAGCAGCAGAGCGGTCTTCAACCCGTTGAAGTGACTGTTCACAGCGTTCCTGCCTCCGCCGGGAAACCGTCGTTGCAGTCGAAGGTCACTCAGGAAACGCTGTCACGCGACCCGAAGTTCCGGCGGGCGGGCGTGCCGAACAACACTCGGCGCTGGTGAGCGGGGTCGTCGGCACCTCGCTCACCAGCGCCCGCGGCCGGGTCGGCGCCCTCGGGTCAGTGCAGTTCCATCGTGCAGCACTTCGGTCCGCCGCCGGACTTCCGCAGCTCGGAGACGTCGAGCATGATCGGCTCGTAGCCGCGGGCGGTGAGCTGGGCGGCGAGGCCCGTCGCCTCCAGCGGCAGCACCACGTTGCGGCCGTCGGAGACGCCGTTGAGGCCCAGGCACGCGGCGTCGTCGGCATCGGCGACCACGGCGTCGGGGAACAGCCGCTCCAGCACCCGCCGCGAACCCGCGGAGAACGCGTCCGGGTAGTAGGCGATCTGCGGGCGTTCGCCGCGCTCGAGCACGAACAGCGCGGTGTCGAGGTGGTAGTAGCGCGGGTCGGTCAGGCTCAGCGAAACGACCGGTACGCCCAGCACCTCCTGGGCCTCGGCGTGCGCCTCTGGGTCGGTGCGGAAACCGGAGCCGGCCAGCAACAGCGTCCCGGTCCAGGCGAAGTCGCCCTCGGCCTCGTTGATCCGCGAAGGCATGACCAGCTCGCGGTAGCCGCGGGTGGTGAACCAGCGGCGGAAGTGCTCGGCCTCGGCGGCCCGCTCCGGTGCGCGGAACCGGGCGCCGAGCACCCGGCCCTCGATCACGGTGGCGGAGTTCGCCGAGAAGACCATGTCGGGCAGTCCGGGCTGCGGCTCGATGACGTGCACGGTGTGGCCGAGGCGCTCGTAGGTCTGCTTGAGGGCCTCCCACTGCTTCATCGCCAGCTCGGTGTCGACCGGCGAGGTGGGGTCCATCCAGGGGTTGATCGAGTACTCGACGGCGAAGTGCTTAGGCGGGCACATCACGTAGTGCCGGGCCGTCGGGAGCTTGGCGCGCGAGTCAGCGGCGGCGGGCGCAGCGGAGACCGTCATGAATCGAAATCTAACCGGTGCCTGGACCACCTACAACGGCACTCCGTTGCGCCGGATACGGCAGAATGTTGCGTATGGACTCCCTGGATCAGCGAATCGTTTCGCGGCTTGTGGCCGACGCGCGGGCCAGCTACGCCGAGATCGGCGCGGAGGTGGGGCTGTCGGCCCCGGCGGTGAAACGACGGGTCGACAAGCTGCTCGACCTGGGTGTCCTGCAGGGATTCACCGCGGTGGTCGATCCGGAGGCGCTCGGCTGGGGCACCGAGGCGTTCGTGGAGGTGCACTGCCACGGCAACGTGCCCACGCAACGAATCCGCAGCGGCCTGGAGCCGCTGCCCGAGGTCGTCGCGGCCTACACGGTGTCCGGACCGGCCGACGCGATCGTGCACCTGCGCGCCGCGGACATCCACCACCTCGAGACCGCGCTGGAGCGGCTGCGGGCGGTGGAGTTCGTCAGCCGGACCGTGTCGACGGTGGTGCTGTCACGGCTGCTGGAGCGACCGCCGCAGGCGTGAGCGGAAACGGACGAGCCGCCGTCGTCCGGAGGACGGCGGCGGCTCGCGGTGCGCGAAGGCGTTGCGCGGCGGCTCAGGTGTTGCGCGGACGGCCGTCCCAGGGTTCGAAGCCGGCCTGCTCGGCGTCGGCGGCGGTGCGGAACCACACCTCGGCCACTATGCGTTCGTACTGCGGCGACTCGGGCGTGTGGTACTGCCGGGAGGCGAAGTGGCCCTTGACCATGTAGCCCTCGCGCCGCGTCCGGCCCACGTGCTGCTTGGTGTCGGTGGTCGGAGCGTTCTTCCCGTTCGCATCGCTCGACGGGCCCTCCGCGGAGCCGTTGGACGCGGAACCGGAGCTGCCGCTGGACGCGGAACCGGAGCTGCCGTTGGACCCGGCCGCACCGGAGCCGTTCGATGAGCCGTTGTGTACGGAGTTCGACGTCGTCTTCGGCTTGCCCGGCCGGGGCCCCGCCCCGGGTGTGCGGCGCGGCAGCGGCGGTGCGTCCGCGTCGGGTTCGACGTCCTCGGTGATGCGCGGGATGTTCTGGGTGGCCTCGGCACCCAGCGGCGGGACGTAGGGCGTGTCCTTGCGGGCCTCGTCGGCTCCCGGGGACCCCAGCGGCTCGAAGAGCGACCGGAGCTGCCCGGAGAGCTGCGCATCCCGCTCGGTGTCCTCCCGCGAGTCGGACTCGGCGGAAGCCGCCTGCGCTGACGGCTCAGCGCTCCTGGGCGACTCGGCGGAGTCATGGGCCGAGCCCGAGGCAGGCTCCTCAGCCTCGGCAGGCCACTCCGGGCTCGCCTGCTCATCAGCCCGCGACGACTTCTGGAACCACGTGCTGCGGCCGGCGGGCTCGTCGTCGGCCAGCTCGATGCCCTCCGGCACCCGCGCCGACTCCGCCGCGTCGCGCGAGGTGTCGGCCGGCTGCCACGCGGGCTCGACCGGTTCCGGTTCGCTCTCGGCGGCCGCGCGGGTCTGCGCGGCGAACTCGCGGGACGGGCCGTCGGACCCCCACGCCGGCTCGGGCGGAAGCGGCGCAGGCTCGACCGGATGCCGGGCGGTGTCGTCGTCGGTGACGCGCTCGACCTGCTGGGTCACCTCGGCGGAGTCTTCCGCCGGCGGGACAGGCGCGGCCCACGCGCGCGGAGCGCGGTCCCAGGCGCCGAACGCCGGCTCCTCCGCCTCGTCCTGCGCCTGGCCGGGCAGGTCGTCGCGGTCGACCCGCGCGGTCGGCTGCCGCGCCGGACCGAGCCGGTCCGCCTGCGCGGGCTCGGCGGGCTCGAGCAGCGCCAGCGGACCCTCGTCCGGCTCCATCGCCGTCAGCGTCCGATCCCGGTCGCGCCCGGAGTCCTCGGTTTCGCGCACGTAGTCGGCGTAGTCCGCCGAGACCGCGTCCAGGCGGCGCCGCAGCGGCCGCACGAACAGCAGCCAGGTGAGCAGGGAACCCAACGCGAAGGCGGCCAGGCTCCACAACCAAACCTGGGTGAACAGCCACATCACGGACGACGTCCCTCCTCCGGATCCAAGGGCCCGCGCATGCGGCCGGGCGAGCTCGAAGCACGAGTATCGTCCCGGCCCCTCGACCGGGAAGTGATCGGGGGCAGATCCTTACCGCAGCTTGACCGGCGCGCGACCCGCAACGCCGGAAGCGAGGTATTGCGTCGTTCGCTCACAGGGGTGAATTCGTCAGGAGCGGCCGAACCGACCGCCCGGCGTGCCCTCGCAGAGCCGCGCGCGGCCCCGCGTGTCAGGACGGCTGCACCGGCAGCGGACGGGACGACCACCCCGCGAACGCCTTCCCCGGACTACCTGGTGCGGGCGACGACGTACTCGACGAGCGTGGCGAGCGCGTCGCGCGCCGGCACGTCGGGCAGCGCCGCGAGCTCCGTGCGCGCCTCCGCCGCGTACTCGTCGAGGGTGCGCCGGGCGCGGGTCAGGCCGTCGCACTCCCGCAGCAGTTTCAGCGCCTCCTCCACGTCGGCGTCGTGCTCCAGCGGCCCGGCCAGCAGCTCGCGCAGCCGGACGTCGGTGCCCTCGTCGGCCAGCGCGAAGAGCATCGGCAGCGTCCGCACGCCCTCGCGCAGGTCGGTGCCCGGGGTCTTTCCGGACTCGACGGCGGGCGAGGCGATGTCGATGACGTCGTCGGAGATCTGGAAGGCGGTGCCCAGGATGCGGCCCAGCCGCTCCATCGCCGTCACCTGCTCCGGGCTCGCCCCGGAGAACAGCGCTCCGAACCGGCCCGCGATGGCGATCAGCGAGCCCGTCTTCTCGTAGATCACCTTCAGGTAGAAGTCGACCGGGTCCTCGTCGCGGCCGACCCCGACCGTCTCCCGCATCTGGCCGGTGACCAGCGCCTCGAACGTCCTGGCCATCTCGCGGGCGGCGTCGGTGCCGAGGTCGGCGACCAGCCGGGACGCCTGGGCGAACAGGAAGTCGCCGGTCAGGATCGCCACCGAGTTGTCCCAGCGGGCGTTGGCGCTGGTCGCGCCGCGGCGCATGGTCGCCTCGTCCATGACGTCGTCGTGGTAGAGCGTGGCCAGGTGGACCATCTCCACGACCGCGGCGGACTTGATGACGTTCTCCGTGCGGGGGTCCCCGAACTGCGCGGCCAGCAGCGCGAACAGCGGGCGGAACCGCTTGCCGCCCGCGTCCACCAGGTGCAGCGACGTGCGGGTGGCGAACTCGAGGTCGCTGCGCACCGACTCGTGCAGCAGCGCCTCGACGTCGGCGATGCCCTGTCGAACCGACTCGGCCAGTGCCGAGTCGGTGATCTCGAATCCCGTCGGACCCGGAACACCGCCCCTCAGGTAGCTGTTCGGGTCACCCGCTGGCCTGCTCACGTCACCGTCGCCTTCGCTCCCCCAAGCTAGCCCCTACGGGCGAGCACTCTACGACACGAAGCCACCGAGGTTGGCCCAGTCCAGTGCCAACGACGGCAGCACGCCCAGCAACAGCGTCACGACCACGCCCAGCGTGATCGCCGCCGTCGTGAACGCGCCCGGCACGCTGACGGTGGGGCCGTCCTCGGCCGGTTCGCTGAAATGCATCAGCACGATGACACGAAGGTAGAAGAACGCCGCGACCGCACTAGCCACCAGGGCCACCACCACCAACGGTGCCATACCGTCGGCGAGAGCGGCCTCGAAGACCACGAACTTCCCGACGAAGCCGCTGGTCATCGGGATGCCCGCGAGCGCGAGGAGCAGGAAGGTGAACACCCAGGCCACCACCGGCGACCGCTTGGCCAGCCCGGCCCAGTCCGAAAGGTGAGTAGCCTCACCATCGGAGGTGCGGACCAGGCTGATCACGCCGAAGATCGCGATCGTGGTGAAGCCGTAGGCCAGCAGGTAGAACATGGTGCCCGCCAGCCCCCGCTCGGTCAGCGCGATCGAGCCGACCAGCAGGAACCCGGCGTGGGCCACCGAGGAGTAGGCGATCATCCGCTTGATGTCGCTCTGGGTCAGGCCCAGCACCACGCCGATGGCCATCGACACGATCGCCACCGCGTACAGCACCCCGCGCCACTCCCAGCTCGACGCCTCGAAGGCGACCTGCAGGACCCGCAGGATGCCGCCGAACGCGGCGACCTTCGTGCAGGCCGCCATGAAGCCGGTCACCGCGGTCGGCGCGCCCTGGTAGACGTCCGGGGTCCAGGTGTGGAACGGCCCGACCGACGCCTTGAACAGCAGGCCCACCACCAGCAGGCCGAGCCCGGCGAACAGCAGGGTGTCGGAGCGGTCGGTGCCCGCGGTCGCGGCGGCGATCGCCGACAGCTTGACCGAGCCGGCGTAGCCGTAGAGCAGAGCCAGCCCGTAGAGGAAGAACGCCGACGCGAACGCGCCCAGCAGGAAGTACTTGACCGCCGCCTCCTGCGAGAGGAGCCTGCGGCGCTTGGCCAGGCCGCACATCAGGTACAGCGGGAGGCTCAGCACCTCCAGCGCGATGAACATCGTCAGCAGGTCGTTGGCCGCGCAGAAGACCATCATCCCGCCGAGGGCGAACAGCGCGAGTGGGAACACCTCGGTGCGCATGCCCGCGACCGCGGCGGTCGCGCGGGTCATCTCGCCCGCACCGGCCGGGCCGGTGTCGTTGGACTCGGCGACGAACGCACCACCCGACTCCACCGAGCGGTCGGCGATCAGCAGGATCGCGCCCAGGCCGAGGGCCAGCAGCGTGCCCCACAGGAACAGCGTCGGCGCGTCGATGGCCAGGGAGTCCGACAGCGTCGTGACGCCGGTGCCGCCCTGCCGGGCGTGCAGCGCCAGCGCGACCCCGGCCGCGACCAGCGCCAGCAGGCTCAGCCCGACCTGCGCCGACCACCGCTGGTGGCGCGGCAGGAACGCCTCGACCAGCACCCCCAGGCACGCCGCCCCGAGGATCACCAGGATCGGAGTGATCGCCGCGTAGTCGATCAGCGGCAGCTCGACCTGACTCACTGTCAGTTACCTCCCTGCGAGGTGACGGGGTCGGTGACACCGACCTCGCTCATGGTTGCGCCGACCGACGGGCCGATCACGTCCAGCACCGGCTTCGGGTAGAAGCCCAGCGCCAGCACGAGCACGATCAGCGGCGCGAGGACCGCCTTCTCCCGGAGGTCGAGGTCGGTGATGCCGCGCCGGTGTTTCTCCGGCAGCTCCGGGTCGCCGACCGCGCCGGGGCCCGCTGCCGACGCCAGCAGCGCGTCGCCGCGCACCGGCCCCTGCATCACCTGCTGGTAGATCCGGAGCACGTACACCGCGGCCAGCACCATGCCGACGGTCGCCAGGACCGTGTAGACCGGCTGGGTCGGGAACGCTCCGATCAGCACCAGGAACTCGCTGATGAACGAGTTGGTGCCGGGCAGCGACAGCGTGCTGAGCCCGGCGACCAGCAGCACGCCCGCCAGCAGCGGCGTCAGCCGCGCCATGCCGCCGTAGTCGGCGATGCGGGTCGAGCCGCCGCGGCTGATCACCATGCCGATGGCCAGGATCAGCATGCCGGTCGCGATGCTGTGGTTGATCATGTACGACACCGCGCCCACCTGCGACTGCGAGGTGAAGGCGAAGATGCCCAGCGCGATGAAGCCGAAGTGGGCGATCGAGACGTAGGCGATGAACCGCTTGAGGTCGTCCTGGCCGAACGCCTGCAGCGACCCGTACAGCACCCCGAGCACCGCCAGCACCAGCACCAGCGGCGTCAGCAGCTTCGAGGCCTCCGGCGTCAGCGGCAGGCTGTAGCGCAGGAAGCCGAAGGTGCCGACCTTGTCCAGCACGCCGACGACGATGACCGCGACGCCGATCGGCGCCTGCGCGGCGGCGTCGGGCAGCCAGGTGTGGAACGGCACCAGCGGGGCCTTGATGGCGAACGCCGTGAAGAAGCCGAGGAAGATCCACACCTGCACGTCTGTCGGCGCGTCTGCCAGCACAGGCACCAGCTTCGCCCAGTCGAAGGTGCCCTGCCCCAGCACCTGCGCCGAGTAGACGTAGGCGCCGATCGCCGAGGCCAGCATGATCAGGCCGCCGAGGAAGGAGTACAGGAAGAACTTCACCGCGGCGTAGGTGCGCTGCTCACCGCCGTACCCGCCGATGAGGAAGTACATCGGGATCAGCATGATCTCGAACAGCACGTAGAACAGGAACACGTCGGTCGCGGCGAAGACGCCGACCGTCAGCGCCTGCTCCAGCAGCAGCAGCGAGAAGAACCCGCCGTGGGTGCGGCCCGCAGGCAGCTTCTCGCCCCAGCTGTAGCCCAGCACCAGCGGCAGCAGCAGTGCGATCACCGCGACCATGACCAGCGCGATGCCGTCCACGCCGAACGACAGGTTGATGTCGAAGGCGGGGATCCACGGCACCGAGCTGGTGAGCTGCATCCGCGCGCCCGCCGGGTCGTACTCGAGCCACGCGACGGCGGCCAGGACGACCTCGACGAGCGAGAACGCCAGCGCGGTCCACTTCGCCACCTGCTCGTTGCCGCGCAGCAGACCGACCACCACCGAGCCGAACAGCGGCAGCAGGATCAGTGCGAGGAGCACGGTCATCGGATCTCCTCCAACGGTTCACCCGGCGCGGTCTCGCGGGGCAGAGGTGCGCACGGCACCGGCAGGTTCGTCATGGCGTCCCCACGGCCATCAGGGCGGCGATCAGGATCACGCCGCCTGCGAGCATGGACAGGGCGTAGGAGCGGACGAATCCGGTCTGCCAGCGCCGCATCCGGGTGGATCCGAACCCGAGCAGGCCGGCCACCCCGGTGACGGTGCCGTCGACGCCCTTGCGGTCGACCTCGACCAGGCCGCGGGTCAGCAGCGTGGTCGGCAGCACCACGAGTCCGCGGTTCAGCGCGTTGCCGTAGAGGTCGGCGCGGGCCGCGCGCACGACCGGGGACACGCGCTCGGGCCGCACGACCGGGACCGGCTTGCGCCCGACGACCAGCCAGGCGACCAGGACGCCGAGCGCCGAGAGCGCGACCGTCAGGTACGGGACCACCTCGTGCGGCAGCACCCCGTGGTGACTTTCGGCGAGCCCGCCCAGCGACGGCGTCAGGTAGTCGACCAGGCGGTTGCCCGCGACGAAGAACCCGCCGGCCCCGATCGAGCCGACCGCGAGCACGACCATCGGCCCGGTCATCACCCCCGGGGACTCGTGCGGGTGGAAGTCCTTCCCGTCGCTCGTCTTCAGGTTCTCCCAGCGCTTCTCGCCGAAGAACGTCATCAGCACCAGGCGGGTCATGTAGAAGGCCGTGATGCCCGCGCCCAGCAGCGCCGCGCCGCCGAAGACCCAGCCGCGCCAGCCCTCCTGGCCGAACGCGGCCTCGATGATCGCGTCCTTGGAGTAGAAGCCCGACATGAACGGGAAGCCGATCAGTGCGAGGTAGCCCATCCCGAAGGTGGCGAAGGTGATCGGCATGTACCGGTGGAGGCCGCCGAACTTGCGCATGTCGACCTCGTCGTTCATGCCGTGCATCACCGAGCCCGCGCCGAGGAACAGCCCGGCCTTGAAGAAGCCGTGGGTGAGCAGGTGCATGATGCCGAGCGCGTAGCCGGCCGGGCCGAGGCCCACCGCGAGGATCATGTAGCCGATCTGGCTGACCGTGGAGTAGGCAAGCACCTTCTTGATGTCGTCGTAGGCGCAGCCGATGACGCATCCGACCAGCAGCGTGACCGCGCCGACGATGGTGACGACCAGCCTGCCGTCCGGCGAGAGCGTGTAGAGCGGGTTCGCCCTGGCGATCAGGTAAACACCGGCGGTGACCATGGTCGCGGCGTGGATGAGCGCGGAGACGGGGGTCGGGCCCTCCATCGCGTCCGGCAACCACGCCTGCAGCGGGACCTGGCCGGACTTGCCGCAGGCCCCGAGCAGGAGCAGCAGCGTGATCGCGAGCAGCACGCCCGGGGAGAGCTCACCGGCCCTGGTGAAGACCTCCGAGTACTGCGTGGTGCCGAGGTTGGCGAACAGCAGGAAGATCGCCAGCGCCAGGCCGATGTCGCCGACGCGGTTCATCACGAACGCCTTGGTCGCCGCCGCTGCCGCCGACGGGCGGCCCTGCCAGAAGCCGATCAGCAGGTAGGACGCCAGGCCGACGCCTTCCCAGCCGAGGTAGAGCGTCACGAAGCTGTTGCCCATGACCAGCACGAGCATCGCGGCGACGAACAGGTTCAAGTAGGCGAAGAACCGGCGCCGCTCGGTGTTGTCCCTGCCGGTGCGGCCTTCCTGGTCGTGGGCCATGTAGCCGATCGAGTAGACGTGGATCAGCGCGCCCACGCCCGTGATCAGCAGCATGAACACCATCGACAGGGGGTCCAGCCGGAGCCCGAAGTCGACCTGCAGGGCCTCGACCGGGATCCAGGAGAACAGGTGCAGCTCCCGCTCCCGCTGCGCCGCCGGCAGGCCGTTGATGGAGAAGAACAGCGCGAGCGCGTACGCGAACGAGCCGATCACCGTCGCGCAGCCCAGGACGTGGCCCCACCCGTTGGCCCGGCGCCCGGCCAGCAGCAGCACCAGCGCGCCGAACGCGGGCAGCGCGATGAGCAGCCACGCGTTCTGCTGGATCGCACCCGTCGCGCTGACCACGTCCAGGGCGGGCGGTACCCCGCCGGGGGTCACCCCGGTTGTCATCATTGCCGTCACCACGCGCCTCTCAGTACTTCAGGAGGTTGGCGTCATCGACCGAGGCCGAGCGACGCGTACGGAAGATCGACATGATGATCGCCAGGCCGACCACGACCTCTGCCGCGGCGACGACCATCACGAAGAAGGCCATGACCTGCCCGTCCACCGACCCGTTGATGCGGGCGAAGGTCACCAGCGTCAGGTTTACGGCGTTGAGCATCAGCTCGACGCACATGAACACGACGATCGCGTTGCGCCGGACCAGGACGCCCACCGCCCCGATGCTGAACAGCAGGGCCGACAACAGCAGGTAGTAGGTCGGGGTCACCGCCGGACCTCCTCGGTGGATGCTTGCTCGGATTCCTTGCCGTTGCCGTTCCCGCTGCCGTTGCCGCCGCCGGGGTGCGGTCCGTCGCCGTTGGTGTGCTCCGGCTCGGAGCGCTCCGGGGTCGTGGCCCGCTCGGACTGCCCCTCACCGGTCAGCGCCCGCGGCCCGGGCTCGGACGCGTCCCCCGAAACCGCCCGGCGCTCATCGCGGAGCCGGTCGGCGGGCAGGTTGTCCAGCAGCTCCGACAGCGACTCCGGGGCGACCGAGCCGTCGGGCAGCAGCGCGGGCGTGGCCACCGAGTTCGCCGTCGCGTAGACGCCGGGGCCGGGCAGCGGCGAGACCCGCGCGCTGCGGAAGCGGGCGTCGGCCATGTCGCGCTGCGACAGCCGCTTGGCCCGCCCCTTGCCGCCGTAGGCCAGGACCATCGCGCCCAGCGCCGCGGTGATCAGCAGCGCCGAGGTCAGCTCGAACGGGAAGAGGTAGTCGGTGAAGATCAGCCGCCCGAGGCCGCCCGCGCCACCGCCCTGCGGCGACCACGGGTTCAGCGGCGCGGCGACCGGCACGTCGGTCAGCGACCTGGCCAGGCCGGTCACCAGCAGCACGGCGAAGCCCACGCCCGCCAGCGCCGCGGCCAGCCGCTGCCCGCGCAGCACCTCCACGACCGAGTCCGACGAGTCGCGGCCCACCATCATCAGCACGAACAGGAACAGCATCATGATCGCGCCGGTGTAGACGATGATCTGGGTGAAGCCGAGGAACGGCGCGCTCTGGGCCATGTAGAGCACGCCGAGGCACAGCATCGTCAGCACCAGCCACAGCGCGGAGTGCACCGCGTTGCGGGCGAAGACCATGCCCATGGCGCCGAGCAGCGCCAGCGGGCCGAGGGTCCAGAAGACCACGGCCTCGCCGGTTCCGACCACGTCCTGGGCCTGCGTCTGCGCCAGGTACTGCGTTTGCTGGAGGATCTGGGCCGCGAGTGCCATCACCTTCTGGCCTCCTCAGGACCGGTCTCCACGGTCTCGCCCTCGGGAACCCCGGCCTGCCGTGCCAGTTCCGGACCGCGCACGTAGTAGTCCTGCTCGTCGTTGCCGAGCCGCATCGGGTGCGGCGGCTGCTCCATGCCCGGCAGCAGCGGCGCGAGCAGGTCTTCCTTGGTGAAGATGAGGTCGCGACGGTTGTCGTCGGCGGTCTCGTACTCGTTGGTCATGGTCAGCGAGCGGGTCGGGCAGGCCTCGATGCACAACCCGCAGCCGATGCAGCGCAGGTAGTTGATCTGGTAGTCCATGCCGTAGCGCTCGCCGGGCGAGTACCGCTCGTCCTCGGTGTTCGTGCCGCCCTCGACGAAGATCGCGTCGGCGGGGCACGCCCAGGCGCACAGCTCGCAGCCCACGCACTTCTCCAGCCCGTCCGGGTGGCGGTTGAGCTGGTGCTTGCCGTGGAACCGAGGCGCCGGGATCTTCTTGACCTCCGGGTACTCCTCGGTGACGACCTTGCGGAACATCGTCGAGAAGGTGACGCCGAAGCCCTTGATCGGATCAAACACTCCCATTGGGCTCCTCCTTGGTCGAGCCGGCGCCTTCGCCCGGCAGCTGCCCGGCCGGCGCGGCCTGCGCACCCGCGTGCACCGCGCTGCGCCGCGGCGGGGCCTTCGGCACTTCGAGGTCCAGCGGCGGGATCGGGTACCCGCTGCCCGCGAGCGGGACCTCGCCGTCGGACTCCGGGACCTTGCGGTCCGGGATCAGGAACGTCGCGACGAGCAGGACGGCGATGACCACGCCGCCCGCGATCAGGAACTGCTGCGAGGTGACCGCGTCGTTGTTGCGCAGGGCCCGGATGACGGTGACCGCGATGATCCACAGCAGGCTCAGCGGCACCAGGAACTTCCAGCCCAGGTTCATGAACTGGTCGTAGCGCAACCGCGGCAGGGTGCCGCGCAGCCAGACGAAGACGAACAGGAAGGCCAGCGTCTTGCCGAGGAACCACAGCACCGGCCACCAGCCGGTGTTGAGGACCCCGCCGCCGATCGCCGACAGCGGCCACGGGGCGTGCCAGCCGCCGAGGAACAGCGTCGTCGCCAGCGCCGAGACGGTGACCATGTTGATGTACTCGGCGAGGAAGAACAGCGCGAACTTCAGCGACGAGTACTCGGTGTGGAAGCCGCCGACCAGCTCGGACTCGGCCTCCGGGAGGTCGAACGGGGCGCGGTTGGTCTCGCCGACCATCGACACCACGTAGACCAGGAAGCTGAAGGGCAGCAGCAGCGCGAACCAGCCGTCCTTCTGCGCCTCGACGATGCCCGAGGTCGACAGCGTCCCGGCGTACATGATCACCGCGACGAACGACAGGCCCATCGCGATCTCGTAGGAGATCACCTGCGCCGCCGAGCGCAGCGAGCCCAGCAGCGGGTAGGGCGAGCCCGAGGACCAGCCGGCCAGCACGATGCCGTAGACGCCGATCGAGGCGCAGGCCAGCACCACCAGCAGGCCGACCGGCAGCTCGACGAGCTGCAGCGCGGTCTGCTGGCCGAAGACGCTGACCTCGCCGCCGATCGGGATCACCGAGAACGCCACCAGCGCGGGCGTCGCCGAGATCACCGGGGCCAGGAAGTACACCCACTTGTCGGCCAGCACCGGCCGGATGTCCTCCTTGAACGCCAGCTTCAGGCCGTCGGCCAGCGACTGCAGCAGGCCGAACGGTCCGGCCCGGTTCGGGCCCGGCCGGTGCTGCATGCGGCCGATGACGCGCCGCTCTGCCCAAATCGAGAACAGCGTCATCACCACGAGGAAGGCGAAGATCGCCACGACCTTGATCAGGACCAGCCAGATCGGGTCGTCGGCGAGCAGTTCCGCGGTGTTGGTCATGCTCTACCCCCCTCGAGGTGCGGCACGTGGCCGTTGCCGCCCGCGGGCAGCGGGGTGGTGGCGGCCAGTTCGACCACCGAGCCGTGCCCCGCGCCGAGGGCGCGGTTGACCTTGGAGGGCCCGGAGTCGGTGGGCAGCCACACCACCTCGTCGGGCATCTCGCTGATCTCGGCTTCCAGCGTGATCGCGCCGCGCGCGGTGCGCACCTCCAGCCGCTGACCGGGCTGCAGGCCGACGCGCTGCGCGGTGCGCTGGGAGATCCGCGCGACCGGCCGCCGGGCGGTGCCCGCGAGGTTGGGTTCACCGTCCTGCAGCGACCCGTCGTCGAGGAGCTGCCGCCAGGTGGCCAGCAGCACCTGGTCCGGGCCGGGCCGGACGGCGGGCGCGGGCTGGTCGGGCGCCGGGGTGCGGGGCGCGGTTCCGGTGCCGAGCCGCTCCAGCTCACCGGCCGCGGCGGCAGGTGTCTGGGTGAACAGGTCGGCGTCCATCTCGACGGCGAGGGTGTCGAGCACCCGGCAGTCCGGCAGGGCGCCGGTGCCGTCGATCGTGGTCTGGAACTCCCGGCGGCGTCCTTCCCAGTTCAGGTAGGAGCCCGCGCGCTCGACGCCGGCCGCGACCGGCAGCACGACGTCGGCGTGCTCGGTGACGGCGCTGGGCCGCAGCTCCAGGCTGACCACGAAGCCGGCGCGGCGCAGGGCGCGTTCGGCGAGTTCGGGGTCGGGCAGGTCGTCGGGGTCGACACCGCCGACGAGCAGACCGGAGAGCCTGCCCTCGGCTGCGTCGGCCAGGATGGCGTTGCCGTCGCGGCCGGGTGCGGCCGGCAGCGTCCCGACGTCCAGGCCCCAGCTCTGCTCGACCTCGGCGCGGGCCGCCTTGTCGGAGACCGGCCGTCCGCCCGGCAGCAGCGTGGGGAGCGCACCGGCCTCGATCGCGCCGCGCTCGCCCGCGCGGCGCGGCACCCAGGCGACCCGGGCGCCGGTGGCCGCGGCGGTGCGCAGGACGGCGGAGTAGAGGCCGGGCACCTGCGCGGCGCGCTCGCCGACGACGAGCACCGCGCCCTCGGCGCGCAGTGCCTGGTCCACTTCGGACGGGAGCTCGGCCAGCGCGGCGGCCTCCCCGCCCGGCGGGCAGGCGACCAGCGAGCCGGTGCTCACCGGTCCGCCGTCGTGCACGATGACGGTGGTCTTCTCCACGCCCGGCGAGTTCCACTGCCCGAGGTGGTAGACCTTCGTCTTCCCCTTGCGGGCCGCCTTGCGCAGCCGCAGGAAGACGATCGGCGACTCCTCCTCCGGCTCGAAAGCCACGCACAGGACCGCCGGTGCGGCTTCCAGGTCCGCGTAGGTCACGCCGCCGCTCTCCGGCGAGCTTCCGACCACAGTGGACTCCAGGAAGGCCAGCTCCTCGGCCGAGTGCGCGCGTGCGCGGAAGTCGATGTCGTTGGTGCGCAAGGCGATCCGGGTGAACTTCGAGTAGGCGTAGGCGTCCTCGACGGTCAGCCGCCCGCCCGGCAGCACCCCGACGCCGTCGCCGTCGCGGGCCGCGGCCAGTCCGGCCGCCGCCGCGCCGAGCGCCTCGGTCCAGGACGCCGGCCGCAGCTCACCGCCCTCCCGGACCATGGGCCGGGTGAAGCGGTCGGTCGCGGTGACGTAGCGGAAGCCGAACCTGCCCTTGTCGCAGATCCACTCCTCGTTGACCTCCGGCGCGTCCCCGGCCAGCCTGCGCATCACCTTGCCGCGCCGCCAGTCGTTGCGGATCTCGCAGCCCGATGCGCAGTGCTCGCACTGGCCCGGCGTGGAGACCAGGTCGAACGGCCGGGAGCGGAACCGGTAGGCGGCGCTGGTCAGCGCGCCGACCGGGCAGATCTGGATGGTGTTGCCGGAGAAGTACGACTGGAACGGCTGCTGCTCGCCGATGCCGATCTGCTGCATCGCACCGCGCTCCAGCAGCTCGATGAACGGGTCGCCCGCGATCTGCTTGGAGAACCGGGTGCAGCGCTGGCACAGCACGCAGCGCTCGCGGTCGAGCAGGATCTGCGAGGAGATCGGTACCGGCTTGGCGAATGTCCGCTTGGTGTCGTGGAAGCGGGAGTCCGACCGGCCGTGCTTGAGCGCCTGGTTCTGCAACGGGCACTCGCCGCCCTTGTCGCAGATCGGGCAGTCCAGCGGGTGGTTGATCAGCAGCAGCTCCATCACGCCCTGCTGCGCCTTGTCGGCCACCGCCGAGGTCCGCTGGGTCTTGACGACCATGCCGTCGGCGACGGTCATGGTGCACGACGCCTGCGGCTTGGGCATCGGCCTGCCGTTCATCTCGACCTCGACCAGGCACTGCCTGCAGGCGCCCGCGGGGTCCAGCAGCGGGTGGTCGCAGAACCGCGGGATCACGATGCCCATGCGCTCAGCGGTGCGGATCAGCAGCTCGCCCTTGGGCGCGTCCACCTCGACACCGTCGATGGTCAGGCGGACGTGGCCCTCCGGTACGGGGCGGGTCTGCGCTTCTGGTGCCACGGTCATCGGGCCGCTCCTGCGAGTGCGGGCTCTTCGGTCTTGGTGCACAGCGCGAGGAACTCCTCGCGGAAGTACTTGATGCCGCTGGTGATCGGGCTGACCGCGCCGTCGCCGAGCGCGCAGAACGAACGGCCGAAGATGTTGTCGCAGACGTCGAGCAGGGTGTCGACGTCCTCCGGGGTGCCCCGGCCCTCGACCATCCGCTCCAGCACCTGGGCCAGCCAGAAGGTGCCCTCGCGGCAGGGCGTGCACTTGCCGCAGGACTCGTGCTCGTAGAACTGGGTCCACTTCATGACCGCCCACGGCACCGAGACGGTCTCGTTGAAGACCATGACCGCGGTCGTGCCGAGCATCGAGCCGGCCTCGGCCGCGCCCTCGAAGTCCAGCGGGACGTCCAGGTGCTCGGCGGTGAACAGCGGCGTCGACGAGCCGCCGGGCGTCCAGAACTTCAGCGGGATGCCGTCCTTCATGCCGCCCGCCAGCTCCAGCAGCTCCCGCAGCGTGGTGCCCAGCGGGGCCTCGTACTGCCCGGGCCGCTCGACGTGGCCGGACACCGAGTAGATCTTGGGTCCTGGCGACTTCTCGCTGCCCATCAGCCGGAACCAGTCCGAGCCGCCGTTGACGATGTAGGGCACCGAGGCGATGGTCTCGACGTTGTTCACCGTGGTCGGGCACGCGTAGAGCCCGGCGGCGGCCGGGAACGGCGGCTTGAGCCGGGGCTGGCCGCGCTTGCCCTCCAGCGAGTCCAGCAGCGCCGTCTCCTCGCCGCAGATGTAGGCGCCGGCGCCGGCGTGCACCACGATGTCGAGGTCGAAGCCGGAGCCGAGGATGTTCTTGCCGAGGTAGCCGGCGGCGTAGGCCTCCCGCACGGCGCTGCTGAGGCGGCGGATGCAGTGCAGCGCCTCACCGCGCACGTAGATCATGCAGTTGTTGGCACGCATCGCGTAGCTGGCGATGACGCAGCCCTCGATCAGCGAGTGCGGGTCGGCCATCATCAGCGGGATGTCCTTGCAGGTCCCCGGCTCGCCCTCGTCGGCGTTGATGACCAGGTAGTGCGGCTTGACCGGCTCCTTGGGCATGAAGCTCCACTTCACGCCCGCCGGGAACCCGGCACCGCCGCGACCGCGCAGGCCCGCGCCCTTCACGAGCTCGATGAGCTGGTCCGGGTGGGCCTTCAGCGCCTTGCGCAGCGCGCTGTAGCCCTCGAGCTGCTCGTAGGTCGCCAGCGTCCAGGAGTTCGGTGACAGCCACCGCTTCGTCAGCACCGGGGTCAGCGGACTGGGCTTGGATTCGGTCATGGCCACCCTCACTTCTTCTCCGGCAGCGGCGGGAGCTCGGCGTCGTCGGGCATCGCCGGGGCGGTCCAGCCCCGCTCGTTGGCGATGCGCGCTCCGCGCAACGTCTCCTCCGCCGCCGACGGGCCGTCCACGGTGTCCTCGTAGCTGCCGCCCGGCCGGTCGAAGAACCCGGCGAGCTGGCGCTCGGCGCCCCGGAAGTCCGACAGCGGTGCGCCCCGCGTCGGCGCGGGCTTCTCCCCGCGCTGCAACGCCTTGACCAGCTCCAGCGCCTTCTCCGGAGTCTGGTTGTCGTAGTACTCGTAGTTCACCTGGAGTACCGGGCCGAGGTCGCAGGCCGCCAGGCACTCGGCGTGCTCCAGCGTCAGCGAGCCCTCCTCACCGGGCGTGCCCGCGGTCTCGTCGTGACCGACGCCGAGGTGCTCGCTGAGCGTCCGGTAGATCGAGTCGCCGCCCAGCGCCGCGCACAGCGTGTTGGTGCAGACGCTGACCAGGTGCTGCCCGCACGGCTTGCGCTTGTACATCGTGTAGAACGTCGCCACCGCGCTGACCTCGGCGGTGGAGAGGTCGAGCTGCTCGGCGCAGAACTCGATGCCCTCGGTGCTGACGTGGCCCTGCACCGACTGCACCAGGTGCAGCATCGGCAGCAGCGCCGACCGCGACTCCGGGTAGCGGCCGATGATCTGCTTGGCGTCGGCCCGCACGTCCTCGCCGAAGACCGCGCTCGTGTTGCTCATGTCCGTCACCGGTCCACCCCGCCCATCACCGGGTCGAGCGAGGCGAGCGAGGCGATCGCGTCCGCCATCAGCCCGCCCTCGACCATCGCCGGAAGCGCCTGCAGGTTCACGAAGCTGGGTTCGCGCACGTGCACCCGCATCGGGCGGGTGCCGCCGTCGGAGACCACGTGGTAGCCGAGCTCGCCGCGCGGGGACTCGACCGGCACGTAGACCTGGCCGGGCGGCACGTCGAAGCCCTCGGTCACCAGCTTGAAGTGGTGGATCAGCGACTCCATCGACTGACCCATGATCTTGCGGACGTGCTCCAGCGAGTTGCCCATGCCGTCGGGTCCGATGGTCAGCTTGGCCGGCCAGGCGATCTTGGCGTCGGAGACCATCACCGGGCCCGGCTCCATCTTGTCCAGGCACTGCCGGATGATCTTGAGCGACTGGTGCATCTCCTCCAGCCGCAGCAGGTACCTGGCGTAGCAGTCGGCCCCGGTGCTGGTGGGCACCTCGAACTCGTAGTCCTCGTAGCCGCAGTAGGGCTGCACCTTGCGCAGGTCCCAGGCCAGCCCGGCCGAGCGCAGCACCGGCCCGGTCACTCCGAGCTGCATGCAGCCGTCCAGCGGCAGGTAACCGACGTCCTTGAGTCGCTGCTTCCAGATCGGCTGGCCGGTGAACAGCTTGTCGTAGGAGGGCAGCCGGGAGTCCATCACCTTGATGAAGTCCAGGACCTTCTGCCGGTAGTCCTCGGGCAGGTCCTGGGCGACCCCGCCGGGGCGGACGAACGCGTGGTTCATCCGCAGGCCGGTGAGGTACTCCAGCAGGTGCAGGACCTCCTCGCGCTCGCGGAAGCCGAAGGTCATGCCGGTGGTGGCGCCCATCTCCATCGCGCCGGTGGCCAGGAAGACCAGGTGCGAGGCGATCCGGCTGAGCTCCATCAGCATCACCCGGAACGTCTGCGCCCGCGGCGGCGCCTCGACGCCGAGCAGCTTCTCGACCGCCATGCAGTAGGCGGTCTCGTTGTGCAGCGGCGCGAGGTAGTCCATGCGCGTCACGAACGTGACGCCCTGGGTCCAGGTGCGGTACTCGACGTTCTTCTCGATGCCGGTGTGCAGGTAGCCGATGACCGAGCGGGCCTTGACGATCGTCTCGCCCTCGAGCTCGAACACCAGCCGCAGCACGCCGTGCGCGGAAGGGTGCTGCGGGCCGAAGTTGATGACGATCCGCTCCTCGCCCGCGGACTCGTCGATGAACTCGTCCCAGTCGCCGCCGGTGACCGTGTAGACCCGTCCCTCGGTGGTCTCCCGGGACGACGCCGCGTAGGGATCACCCAGGCCGGCGGCGGGATCGGCCAGTGGTTCGGTACTCATCTCCACCCCTTCGTGGTGTGGCACTTCGGCCGGGCCGCGTGCGTCACGAGTAAGCCCTGCGCTGGTCGGGCGGCGGGATCTCGGCGCCCTTGTACTCCACGGGGATCCCGCCGAGCGGGTAGTCCTTGCGCTGCGGGTGGCCGTCCCAGTCGTCGGGCATCAGGATGCGGGTGAGCGCGGGGTGCCCGTCGTAAACGATGCCGAACATGTCGTAGGTCTCCCGCTCCTGGTAGTCGGCGGTCGGGTAGACCTCGACCACCGACGGCACGTGCGGGTCGTCGACGTCCAGCGCGACCTCCAGCCGGATGCGCCGCCGGTAGGTCATCGACAGCAGGTGGTACACCGAGTGCAGCCGCTGCGGGACCTCCGGCCCGTAGTCCACACCGGACACCGACGCGCACATCTCGAAGCGCAGCGCGGGGTCGTCGCGCAGGCTGCGGCAGATCTCCAGCAGGTGGTCGCGGTCGACGTAGAAGGTGATCTCGCCGCGGTCGACGGTCACCTGCAGCACCGACTCGGCGGGGACGCCGCGCTCGCGCAGAGCGAGGAAGAGGCCGTCGGCCACCTCGTCGAACCACCCGCCGTAGGGGCGCTCGGCGGGTGCCGGGACGTAGGCCGGCAGCCGCAGGCCGCCGTAGCCGGAGGTGTCACCGGTGCCGCGCACTCCGAACATGCCCTTGCGGGAGCGGCCGGCGACGAACTCCGCGCTGTCGCCGGTCGGCACGAGGCCACCGGGTCGGTCGGCGCTGGAGCCGGGTTCGCCGGGGTCCGGCGTGGTCTGGTTCTCGGTCAACGAACTCACCTGCCCGCGTTGAGCTCTGCGCGCTCTTCGAGAGCGCCCAACGGCTTCTCGGCGCCCATCTCACGTCGTTGCGCCGCCTGCTGGCGCTCGGCGAGCTTTCGCTGCGAGCGGTTCTTGGGCGCGTAGCGCTCGGAGGACGGGACCAGCTCGGTGCGGGCGCCGCTCTCCAGTCGCAGCGCGGCCCGCTTGGCGTTGATCGGCTCGTCCATGATCTTGGCGTGCAGCTTGAGGATCGCGTCGAGCAGCATCTCCGGGCGCGGTGGGCAGCCCGGCAGGTACATGTCGACCGGCACGACGTGGTCGACGCCCTGCACGACGGCGTAGTTGTTGAACATCCCGCCGCTGGAGGCGCACACGCCCATCGCGATCACCCAGCGGGGTTCGGGCATCTGGTCGTAGACCTGCCGCAGGACGGGGGCCATCTTGTTGGTCACCCGGCCGGCGACGACCATCAGGTCGGCCTGCCGGGGCGTGGCGGAGAACCGCTCCATGCCGAACCGGGCGATGTCGTAGCGGGATCCGCCGACGGTCATCATCTCGATCGCGCAGCACGCCAACCCGAAGGCCGCAGGCCACACGGATGTCTTCCGCGTCCAGTTGACGAGTTTCTCCACGTTGGCCAACAGGATGCCGTTGGGCAGCTTCTCTTCCAGCCCCATCTCGGCACTCCTTCCCGCGTCGCTGCGGCTAGTTCCAGTCCAGGCCGCCGCGCCGCCACACGTATACGTAGGCGAACCCGACGGTGGCGATGAACAACACGATCTCGACCACGCCGAACAGGCCGAGGGAGTCCGCGGAGACCGCGAACGGATAGAGGAAGACCATTTCGATGTCGAACAGGATGAACAACATCGCCGTGAGGTAGTAGGCGACCGGCATCCGGCCGCCGCCGACGACGGGCTGCGGTGACGGCTCGATGCCGCACTCGTAGGCGTCGAGCTTGGCGCGGTTGTACCGGCGGGGGCCCACCAGCGGAGCGATCGCCACGGAGAACACCGCGAACCCCAGTGCCAACGCGAACATCAGCACCAGCGGGACGTAGGCATCGAGCCCGTACTGGTTGAGCACCGCACTGCCCTCCTTCGATGGCCCCCGCCGAGACGGAAATCACGCCACAGCCGTCAGTTGCGCACTCTATGCGGTCGACCGTGTCGGCTCAGTAGTGAGGCGAACCTAACTTTATGACTTGTCACACACGTCCTTCGTGCACATCTGACCAGACTCCCGCCATCAGGCGCTAGGGGTGAGCCGAGTAGTGGCGCTGATCACACGGTCCATGGCGTCACCGTCCTTGGCGTCGTAGAGATTTGCCAGCAACTTCAACACGAAACGCATGAGCGTGGTCCTGGGTAGACCGTGCTTGGTGGCCATCCGCATCACGGTGGGATTGCCAATCAACTTGGTGAAGATGTGGCCCATACGGAAGTAGCCGCCCATCGACTGCGACACCACCCGCGGGTAGCGGCCCAGGGCCTGCTCCCTGGAGTGCCCTGCGGGCCGGGCCATCGCGTGCACCACGCACTCGGCTGCCAGCCGGGCCGACTCCATGGCGTAGGCGATGCCCTCGCCGTTGAACGGGTTGACCATGCCGCCGGCGTCCCCGACCAGCAGCAGGCCGTCGCGGTAGTGCGGCACCCGGTTGAAGCCCATGGGCAGCGCGGCGCCGCCGATCCGCCCGGTGGCGTTCTCCTCCCGGAACCCCCACTCCTCGGGCGTGCCGTCCAGCCACGACCGGAGCAGCTGCCGGTAGTCCGTGTTGCCGTACGCCTTGGACGTCGAAAGGATGCCGAGCCCGACGTTGACGGTCCCGTCGCCCATGCCGAAGATCCAGCCGTAGCCGGGCAGCAGCGTCGGCTCGGCGGGGTTCGAGCGGTCCCACAGCTCCAGGTGCGACTCCAGGAAGTCGTCCTTGGTGCGGGGGCTGTCGTAGTAGCGGCGCACCGCCACGCCCATCGGCCGGTCCTCGCGCTTCTGGATGCCCACCGACAGCGCGAGCCGCGCCGACACCCCGTCGCAGCCCAGCACCAGCGGCGCGCGGTAGGTCACCGGCTCCCGCTCCGGCCCGCTCTTGCCCTCGACACCGACCACGCGCCCGGTCCGGTCGTCGGTCACCGCGCCGGTGACCGTGGTGTTCTCCACCATCCGGGCCCCCGCCTGCTTGGCGCACCCGGCGAGCAGGTCGTCGAAGTCGTTGCGCGGCCGCACCACCCCGTAGGGCGGGAAGTCGGCGAGGCTCGGCCAGTCCAGCTCGACCGTCACGCCGCCCCCGACCACGCGCAGGCCGCGGTTGTGCAGCCAGCCCGCTTCCTCGCGAGTGTCAACACCCAGGTCGACGAGCTGCTTGACACCGCGCGGCGTGATCCCGTCGCCGCAGACCTTCTCGCGGGGGAACGTGCTCTTCTCCAGCAGCAGCACGTCCAGGCCCGCCCGGGCCAGGTACGTCGCAGCCGTCGATCCGGCCGGACCCGCACCGACGACGATCACGTCGGCGTCTTCGTTCGGCCCGCGGCGGCTGGTGGCGCTCGTCATGACACTCCTCGAATCGTGCTTCGACTCCCCGGGACCCCTTCGGATCCCGCTTGTGAACGAGTTCACTAACTCCGAGTCTAAGCCGCGACCAGCCCGCGATCGAGTCCGCGAAATAGGCCAGCCGGGTGACCGTCATCGCAGGTGAAAGGCCTGTTCCGCCCCACAGAGCACCCCCACCACCACCCCAACGGCGAACGTGACGATCCGAACAGCCGAACGACGGACACCACACGCAACACCAACCACACAGGCACCACAACCAAAAACGCGGTGCCCGGCTCTCATCCCGTCGACCTGGCGCCAGCCCGATCAGACCGGGTCAAGGGGGCCCGCTCGCTCCCCACCGCAGGCTGCCTCGAAAAGCCGGCCCCCTTGACGCGGTCTGATAGCCCTCGTGGAGGTCGACGGGATGAGAACCGCCAACCGCCAACCGCAGGATGCCTCGAAAAAACTCATCCCGGAGACCTGCCGGGGGCTGGGGGCGGCGAGCGCCCCAGAAACCCCAAACCCACCGCGACCCGCATGGCCAGGGTGAGTGGCTCGAAAACCCACGCGCCCCACGCTGAAAGTGACCCGCCAGCCCCACTGGATGCGTCGAAATCTCACGCGCCCCCACGCTGAAGGTGACCCGCCAGCCCTACCGGATGCGTCGAAACCCGCGCGCCCCCGCCCTCAAGGTGACCCGCCAGCCCCACTGGCTGCCTCGAAAACCCGCGCGCCCCCGGCCCTCAAAGCGACCCGCCAGCCCCACTGGCTGCCCCGAAACCGGCGCACCCCCGCCCTCAAAGCGACCCGCAAGGCCAGGGTGAGTGCCTCGAAAACCCACGCGCCCCCACCACCCAAGGCGACCCGACACCAAAGAACCGCCGTCGAAGACCGCCCAGCTGTACCGCTCCCTCAGCTCGCCGGCTTGACGGCGCGGTGGACGGCGACGGCGCCGTTGGTGAGGTCGCGCCAGGCGACCTCGCCCCACCCGGCTTCGGCGATCTTGCCCGCGAGGGCCTTCTGGTCGGGCCAGTCGCGGATCGACTCCGCCAGGTACGTGTACGCGTCCGGGTTCGAGGCGACCGCGCCCGCCACCAGCGGGAGGATCCGCATCACGTAGAGCATGTAGACCGACCGGAACGGCTTCCAGGTGGGGGTGGAGAACTCGCACACCACGAGCCGTCCTCCCGGCCGCACCACGCGGGCCATCTCCCGCAGGCCCGCGACCGTGTCGGTCAGGTTGCGCAGGCCGAACATGATCGTCACCGCGTCGAAGGACTCGTCGGCGAACGGCAGCCGCAGGGCGTCCGCCGCGACCATGGGCACCTCGCGGTGGCGGCCCGCTTGGAGCATGCCGACCGACAGGTCCGCCGCGACGCACCAGGCGCCCGAGCGGCCGAACTCGACCGTGGAAACTCCGCTGCCCGCGGCCAGGTCCAGGATGCGCTCGCCGGCCTTCGGCTGGAGGGCGTCGCGGGTGACGTGGCGCCAGCGCCGGTCCTGGCCGAACGAGATCACCGTGTTGGTCAGGTCGTAGCGTCGCGCGACGCCGTCGAACATCGCGGCGACCTCACGCGGGTTCTTGTCCAAACCTGCCCTAGACACGCCGTCAGCCTACGCGGCGCCCCCGGAGGTCAGGCCGCTGCCCGCTCCTCCACCGGGGTCTCCCGCTGCCCGAAGGTCCGCGCCCGCACCCGCGCTCCCGCGGGCCAGGCCGCTGCCTGCTCCGCCACAGCTCCGCCCGCGAGACACGCACCGCCGCCCGCTCCGCAGAGCCTCGGCCCGTCAAACCCCGTAAGGCCGTGCCTCAAGCTCCGGCCGCTGCCTCAGGCCGCTGCCCGCAGGGGCGTGTCGAGCACCGCGCGGTAGTGGGCGACCAGCTCGTCGCAGAGCGCCGGCCAGGTGCGGCCCGACACCGCGGTCCGCGCGGCCTGGCCGAACCTGGTGCGCAGCGCGCCGTCGCGCAACGCGTTGACCGCGTCGCGCAGGGCCGCCGTGTCGTCCGGCGGCAGCAGGTAGCCGGTGCGGCCGGGCAGCACCAGGTCCCTGGGGCCGCCCGCGTCCGGTGCGACCACCGCGACGCCGGAGGCCATCGCCTCCTGCACGGCCTGGCAGAACGTCTCGTATGGCCCGGTGTGCACGAAGACGTCGAGGCTGGCGTAGATGCGTGCCAGCTCCTCGCCGGTGCGCAGGCCGAGGAAGGCGGCGCCGGGCAGTGCCTCTTCGAGCGACGCGCGCTGCGGTCCGTCGCCGACCACGACCACCCGCACACCCGGCATGTCGTTTAGCACCGCGAGCTTCTCGATGTGCTTCTCCGGGGCGAGCCTGCCGACGTAGCCGACCAGCAGTTCGCCGTTGGGAGCCAGTTCGTCGTGCAGCGCTTCGTCCCGGTGGCGGGGGGAGAACCGGGCGGTGTCGACTCCGCGGCCCCAGCGGTGCACGCGAGGGACGCCGTGGTTCCGCAGGGCATCGACGGCCCAGCTCGAGGGTGCGAGGGTGCGGTCGGCGCCGCTGTGCAGCCTGCGCGTCCAGCGCCAGGCCGCGCGGGCGGTCAGGCCCAGGCCGTAGGACTCCGCGAAGCCCGCGACGTCGGTCTGGTACACCGCGACCGTAGGCACGCCGAGCTTGCGGGCGGCGGCGAGGCCGCGGGCACCGACGACGAACGGCGACGCCAGGTGCACGACGTCGGGCTGGAACTCGTGCAGCGACTGCACGAGCCTGCGGGTGGGGAAGCCGATGGGCAGCGAGGAGACCACCGGCAGGTCGACGGCGGGCAGCCGCACCACCGGGGTGCCCGCGTGTTCGGCCGGGCCCGCGCCGGGAGCGACCACCAGCGCGGAATCCCCGCGGTGGCGCAGGTGCTCCAGAACCCGCAGCACCGAGTTGGTCACTCCGTTGACCTGGGGCAGGAAGCTTTCGGTGACGATAGCGATCCGCACGCTCATACCGTCCCGGGCCGGACCGGCGATCAGACGACCGCAACATGACGGGTGCCCCAACTGCAACCGAAGACACCCCCAACACGCCGGCCGCCCCACCAGCGGCCACCTCCGTTGAGCCGACCGCCCACCGCCAGGAAGCGCTCCGCCGCGCCGACCACCGCCGCCGGGAGGCGCCCTGCCAAGCCGGCCGCCCACCGCCGGGAAACGCGCCGCCAAGCCGACCAGCCACCGCAACAGCCACCCGCCACCGCTCACCACCACAACCGGCAGTCCCCCAAACCTCCGGCCGCCAACGCCCGCCACCAGGCACACCCGCACCCGCCTCCGCCATCGCCAACGTCACACCAGCGCGAAACCCGAACCGCCCACCGCAAGCGCCCCGCTCGGGTAGCGTTCCGCTGGCCTCGGGCCCGCCACCAACCCCGTCCGCACCGAACCCGCCCGCTCCCCGTTCGGCCGTTTTCCCCCATACCGTCCGGAAAACCCGCTCGCCGGGCGGTCGCGGAGAGCTCCCGGAAACGTGACCTGCTCATCCCCCGCCGTCCACCTGCACGTAGCGCTGCGGACACCGAGCGCGATGACGCTGAGGCGGCATGACCGCCTTGCCATCCGAGCCCGCCCAGCGGGTCGAGCCCGGCCTGGTTTCCCGCGCTCTGGAGATCGCGGGCCGGCTTGCCAATGACGCTGCCGACGTCATCACCGACACGGCGGGGCGGGGAGCCAGACCCGCGGCGACCGAGTCGCCCTTCGACTGGGTAACCGACACCGGCCGCATCCTGGAGCGCCACACCCGCCGGGTGCTGGCCGACGAGTTCCCGGGGATCCCGGTGTTCGGCGAGGAGTTCGACTCCTCACCAGGTACGACGGTCGCCGAGCAGTGGGCCGCGCGGTCGAGTTCGGCGCGGTTCCGGTGGTCGGTCGACCCGGTCGACGGCACCGCGAACTACGTCGCCGGACTGCCGTGGTGCGCCTACAGCCTGGCGATGCTCGACGAGCACGGGCCGGTGGTCGGGGTGGTCGCCGACCCGTACCGGGGGCAGATCTACGCGGCGGCGCGCGGGCGCGGGATGCGGGCGAACGGGACTCCGGTGCGGTTGTCCGACCAGCAGGAGACCCGCGCCGGGATCGTGTGCACCGAGCTGACCAGGACCGGCGCGTGGTGCGGCATGGACCGGTTCATCACCAACGCCACGGCCGCGCAGGTGGGCGTGCGGCTGCTCGGGTCGCCGGCGCTGGCGATCGCCCAGGTCGCGCTGGGCCACGCGATGGCCGCGGTGCTCGACTCGTACGAGGAGTGGGACGTGGCGGGGGCCTTGGCGCTGGCGGCCGAGTCCGGTGCCGCGGTGCTGGACCGCCAGGGCCGCCACACCGCGCTGCCCTCCGACGGCCTGCTGGTCGCCGCGCCCGGCGTCGCCGACAACGTCCTGCACTGGTGGTCACAGTCGACCGGCGACCGGACGTCGGAGTCGACCGGCTGACAGAACGTCCGGTCGACCGCGCGCGGTCGACCGATTTGATCGAACACCGGAGTCAACCGGCTGGCTGCGCGTCGGAGTCACCTACCCTGACCGCCCCTCCGGCTGGCCGAAGGCCGGAGTCGACCGGCTGACGTGCGACTGACCGCACCCGCTCCCCAAGCCCTTCGCGGCTCAGACGTTGAGCAGTGAGCGGCGCGGGGCGGCGTCCGGCGCGAGCACGGCCGACATCGGCCGCAGCAGCGGGAACTGCTCCCTCAGCACCGTCACCTGCTGGTGCACGCGGCCCATGTCGGGGTCGGCCACGAGTTGCAGCACGACCTCGAGCACGTGGTCGGTGAACATCGCGAAGCGGACCGCGGCGTCCTCGAGCTGCTGGTGCACCCGGTGCAGGACGACCTCCTGACCCACCGCGTCGGCGTCGAGACCGCGACCGAGCTCGACCAGCGCGCGGATGTGGGGCATCTCGGCGTCCATCCGCTGCACGACGGCGTTGAGCGTCTGGCGCGCGTGCGCCGAGGACACCGACTCGACGGCGCTGCCTGCGCGGCGGATGGCCTGTTCGCACCGCTGGAGCTGGGGTGACCACCGGTCCGGCGGGACGGCCGGGGCGGCGGGTGGCGGCGGTGCGTGCACCTCCTGCCGCTGCTGCCGCCCGGGAACGCGGCGCCGCACGGCGGCGGCGAACACCATCGTCGCAGCGGCGCCGACGGCGCCCGCGACGACCGCTACCAGCACCTGCACCCATAACCCGTCCATGTCGAGTTGTGCCTTTCCGCTCGGCGTTGGAAGGAAACCCGCGCCGGACTCGGACGCCGTGCCGTCCCCTCACCCGCTGCGACGGTGCGCGCCGTGGACGGGTTCCCGACCCATCGCTTCACTGTGCACCCGCGACGGCATCGGGTTCTTGCGGGTAACTACTCATTTACCGGGCCGACCGGGCTAGGTACTGCATCTCGGCGAGCAGGAACTCCATGGAACCGGTGTGCGCCCCTTCCCGCCCGCCGGGCGGGGTGAAGGTGGTGAACACCGCCGGGTCGGGGCGGTCGACGCGCGCCTCGGCGAGGACGGTGTCGAGGTGGGCGACGACGTCGGAGCGCACCGCCGCCGGGTCGACGGCGCAGTCCGCCTCGGCCAGCGACAGTTCGACCGGGTGCGGGCTGAACAGCTCGCCGACCAGCGGCCAGATGCGCTCGAGCCCGTCGGCCAGCGCGGCGCGTTCCTCGGTGCCGCGCCGGCCCAGCGACGCGGCCCAGCGGCCGGCGTGGTCGCGGTGCGCGGTCAGCGTGGCGATGCTCCGGGACGCCTGGTCGGACAGGACGGGGTCGCGGGTGCGGGCGAGGCGTTCGAACACGGCCGCGCGCCACGTCGACATCACCAGGAGCCGGGCGACGGTGGCCGCGAAGTCGCCGCTGCGGCCCGGTCCGCAGTCGACCTCGGCGAGCCGGACGTTGCGGAAGTGCGCCGCGTCGCGGAAGTGGGCCAGCCGGTTCTCGTCGCGGCCGGCGCCTTCGAGCTCGCCCGCGCGTTCCAGGAGAATCCTGGCCTGGCGCAACAGGTCCAGCGCGATGGTGGCCAGCGCGATGTCGGTCGCGAGGTCGGATCCCCGGACGCCCCATTCGGACAGCCGGGCCGACAGCACCAGCGCGTCGTCGCCCAGCATCAGGCAGTAGGTGGAGAGGTCCACTGCGGACACCGAGTCCGGCACCGACCTGTCCACAGTGGAGGCGGACGGTGCGCCGAGCACCCATCCCGCCGTGTTGGATCGCGTACCCGGAGTGTTCATGACGACCTCGCACGCGAGTGCGACGGTGCCGCGGTGTGGCACCCGGAGCACGCACCAGTGTCACACCGGGCGCCACGATACGGAAGTCAGCGCTCGCCGCGTGGGACCGCCGTGTGCGGAGGGTTCAGCAACGCACACACCACGTTCACAGCGCCCGCGGCGGGTTCGACAGCATCCGCGCCGGGTTCAGCAGCGTCGCAGCCAGGTTCACGCCGACCGCCTGCGACGGCACCCGGCGCGGGTTCAGGCGCGGCGCCTGCGCAGCACCAGGTACGTCGGCAGCAGGACGAGCCAGGTCCCCGCGATCGCCGTGCCGACGGGCAGGAGCGAGAGCACCATCGTCCGTCCCGCGACGCGGACCAGGTCGGGGTTGCGCGTGTCGTACTCGACGCGGACGAGCTGTCCCTGCTGGAGCCCGGAGGGGTAGAGGACGCCTGCCGGCGGGATGTACACCCGGCCCTCGTCGGTGCTGAAGCGGACCACGGTGCGGGTGAAGGAGCTGTCCACCACCTCGGCGACCGCCTGGCCGCGGGACTCCTCGATGGTGCGGTCGTTGATGAAGCAGCCGACGATGATCGCCAGCAGGAGACCGGTGAGCAGCAGCAACAGGCCGAGCACGCCGCGAGCGGCGATCCGCCGCGCATCGCGCCGCGGTCGGCGCCCCGCCCCGCTGCCGGCGCGCGGACGGGCAGCCGTCTCGTCGCCGTCGCGCGGGGCCTGAGCCGCCTCATCGCCGCGCGGGCCCTCGGCTGCGTCGTCGCCGTGCGAGTCCCGAACCGCGTCGCGCGGGTCCTGTGCCACGTCGTCACCGCGCGGGCCGCGGGTCACCTCGTCGCCGCGCGAGTCCCGGCTGACGTCGCCGTCGCGCGGGGCCCGAGCCGCCTCGTCGCCGCCTTCCTCCGGGCGGCGGCGGGCCGCCTCCTCGCCGGACGCCGGACTGCGAGTCGCCGCCTCGTCACCTACCGTGCTCGGGTCGGTCACCGAGTCGGCCGCGTCCGGTGCCACCGCGTCGCTCGCCACGGTGACCGATTGTAGGGACTTGGCGTGCTCGGGCGGGCAGGGCATCGGCCACCGCCACTCTCGTGCACGCTCCGCTTACCCTCCAAGGGTGGCCACTACCTCGCGTCTGCTGACCGCGCGTACACGGAGGCTCCGTGCAGGTGATCCCCTGCACGATCGGCCTCTGCTGGAACTCCTGCCGCGCGACACCCCGATGAGCTGGGTGCGCGACGGCGACGGCCTGGTCGGCTGGGGCTGCGCGGCCCGGCTGGACACCTCCGGCACCGAGCGCTTCGTCGAGGCGGACGCCTGGTGGCAGGACTGGGCGGAGCAGGTCGAGGTGCACGACGAGGTCGGGCTGCCCGGTACAGGGCCGGTCGCTTTCACGAGCATGGCGTTCGCGGAGGAGCCCGGTCGTTCCGTACTCGTGGTGCCTGAGGTGCTCGTCGGCCAGCGCGACGGCGTGCGCTGGGTCACCACGGTCGGCGAGCCGGCCGCCGCGCGCCCGCCTGAACCGGTCGCGCACCCCGGCATGGTCCGCTACAGCGACGGGCAGCTCAGCGCCACCGGATACCGGCAGGCCGTGGCCGACGCGGTGCGCCGCATGCGGGAGGTCGGCGACCTGGACAAGATCGTGCTGGCCCACGACCTGCTGGCCTGCACGTCCGACCCGCTGGACGGCCGCTTCCTGCTGAACAACCTGGCGGCCCGCTACCCGAGCTGCTGGACCTTCTCGGTGGACGGGCTGGTCGGGGCGACCCCGGAGCTGCTGCTGGAGCGCACCGGGCAGCTCGTCCGCTCCCGGGTGCTCGCGGGCACGATATGGCCGCGCGAGGGCCGCGGTGCCGACGAGCTCGCCGCCGAGCTGCTCGCCTCCGGCAAGGACCGCAGCGAGCACGACTACGCGGCCAGTTCGCTGGCCACCTGCCTGAGCCCGTTCTGCACCGAGCTGACCGTGCCCGAGGAACCGTCGGTGCTCCGCCTGCGCAACGTCATGCACCTGGCGTCGGACGTCTCCGGCGTGCTGAGCGGCAGCCAGGCGACGCTGCTGCGGATGACCGACGCCGTGCACCCGACCGCCGCCGTCGGCGGAACGCCGACTCCGCAGGCGGTGAAGCTCATCCACGAGCTGGAGGGCATGGACCGCGACCGCTACGCGGGTCCGGTCGGCTGGGTCGACGCCCGCGGCAACGGCGAGTTCGGGGTGGCGCTGCGCTGCGCGCAGATCCAGTCGGCCCCCGAGGACCGGGAGGGCCGGGTCCGGCTGTTCGCCGGGTGCGGCATCGTCGCCGACTCCGATCCCGACCTGGAAGTGGCCGAGGCGGAAGCGAAGCTGCTGCCGATGCGGGAGGCGCTGGAAGGCATCGCCTAGCGCCGCAAGACCCGGGCCGTCGGCGCCTGGACGCGAACCGGCGGCGCCGGGCGTGGTGCCCGGCGCCGCCGGCAGGACGGAACCGTTCGTCAGTCGTGGTCGTGCACGCGCTCGTGCACCGCGTCGATCTCGGCGACCGCCGGAGGCGGCACGAGCGACGCGGTGGTGGCGCTGGCCGGGACGCCGGTCGCCGCGCCGACGGCGGGCTTGCCCGGCGTGAACAGCCACGCCTCGAAGAACTCGTCGAGCTGCTTGCCCGAGCGCTGCTCGGCCAGCTCGATGAACTCCTCGATGGTCCCGGTCTGGTAGCGCTTCTCCGCGACCCAGGTGCGCGTGATGTCCAGCAGCGCCGCGTCGCCGACGACGTTGCGCAGCGCGTGCAGGGTCATCGCGCCGCGGTCGTAGACCGCGCCGTGGAACACGTTGGCAGCGCCCGGATCGCCGGGCTTGACCTGCCAGAACGGGTCGTCGGCCGGTGTCGACGAGTAGTAGTGGTCGAAGAGCTGCTGCGCGGTGCCGGTGCCCTGCGCCTCCGACCACAGCCACTCCGCGTAGGAGGCGAAGCCCTCGTTGAGCCAGATGTTGCGCCAGGTGTCGACCGAGATCGAGTCGCCGAACCACTGGTGGGCGATCTCGTGCACGACCACCGACATGTTCGCGCCGCGGCGGAAGAACAGGTGGCTGTAGGTCGGCCGGGTCTGGTTCTCCAGCGCGAAGCTCATGCCCTCGGAGGTGGCCACGCCGCCCTGCGCCTCGAACGGGTACTCGCCGAACAGCCCGGAGAGGAACTCCACGACCTCCGGCGTCCGCTCGATGCTGGCCTTGGCCGCGCCCTCGTACTCGCCGAGCTTGTCGGAGTAGGCGGTGACGAACGGCTGGCCGAACGCGCCGGGCTTGGTGCTGATCTCGTACTGCCCGACCGCCATGAACGCCAGGTATGTCGCGGTGGGCTTGGTGGTCCGCCACTGCCACGTGGTCTGGCCCGCCAGGCTCGACTTCCCGGTGTTGACGCCGTTGGCCAGCACCTCGGTGCCGTCGGGCACGGTGACGGCGATGTCGAAGGTCGCCTTGTCGCGCGGGTGGTCGTTGCCGGGGAACCACCACGACGAGATCTCCGGCTGCCCGATCGCGAGCGCGCCGTCGGCGGTGCGGATCCACGGCTTGATCCCGCCGGCCTCGACCGTCGACGGGACGCCGTCGTACTCGACGACGAACGTCGCCAGGCTGCCCTGCGGCAGAGTCCGCGGCGGGGTAACGGTCAGCTCCAGACCGTCGTGCTCGAACTGCGCACGCTGCCCGTTGACAAGCACCGACTTCACCTTCAAAGCGAAGTCCAGGTTGAACGCGGTCAGGTTCTGCGTCGGCTTGGCCACGATGGTGGTCGTGCCCTGCAGGTAGTCGTCCGCCGGCCGGTAGCGCACCTGGACGTCGTAGTGCGAGACGTCGTAGCCGCCGTTCCCGTAACCGGGGAAGTAGTCGTCGCCCACCCCTGGCGCGCCGGGACCGTCGCTGCCGGCCAGCGCCGGCGTGGCGAGGAACGCCGCGGCGCAGCAGGCAGCGGCCGCCACTCGCAGGCCCTGTCGTCGAAACACCTGCTACCTCCTTGGAATCCGGGCCACCAGGCGTGGCCCGCAAGGAGACTAAGGAAGGCGCGGTGTTCCCCGGAGCGAAACGGAGGAAGCGGTTTTTCCCATCTCACAAGGAAAAACGGGAATCCGGGAGGTGCGCGACCCGATCAGCCGTGCAGTGCGCCGCGCACCGCGGCGTGCAGGCGCTCGTGCACGCCGCGCAGCTCGGCGCGGTCGGCGCGGACCTCGACCACGCGCAGCCCGGGACGCCGGCGCAGCGCGACGCCGAACTCCGAGCGCTGCCGCACCACGGTGTGCTCGACGCCGTGGGCCGCGCAGAGGCTGCCGATGTCGGTGCCGTGCGGGGTGCCGAAGACCCGCTCGAAGGAGCCGCGGTGTTCGGGACTTCCCTGCTCCAGCAGGGAGAAGATGCCGCCGCCGTCGTCGTTGAGGACCACGATCGTCAGGTCCGGGCGCTGTTCCTGCGGGCCGAGCATGAGCCCGTTGCTGTCGTGCAGGAACGTCAGGTCGCCGAGCAGCGCGTAGGACGGGCCGCCGTGCGCCAGCGCGGAACCGATCGCCGCGGACACCGTGCCGTCGATCCCGGCCACGCCGCGGTTGCGGTGCACGACGACGTCCGGTCGGTGGTTCGCGGCGAGGGCGACGTCGCGCGTCGGGTTCGAGGAGCCCAGCACCAGCAGCGAACCCGCCGGAAGGGCGTCGACGACGTCGCGGGCGACGACCGGCCCGTTCGGCCACCGCTCCAGGTCCAGCGCCGCGTGCAGGGCCGCCGACGCCTTCTGGTCGGCCTGCTGCCAGCCGGTCAGCCAGTCGGGGTCGGCGGGTCCCGGCGAGGCGCCGAAGGTCTCGGCGACCTCCCGCACGTTGTGCGCGGGCGTCGGCCAGTGCGAGCCGCCGTGGGCCAGCAGGACCTCGACCTCGGAGTCGGCGAGCAGGCTCTGCACCTGGCGGAAGACCGTGTTGCGGCCCACGCACAGCACCTGCTCGGGGCGGTGGTCGCGCATGAAGCCGGGCAGCTTGAGCAGCCACATGCCGGTGCTGATCGCGGCCGCGCCGGAGAGCCCGACACCGCCGGTCTCCGACAGCACCGGCCAGCCGTACCGCTCGCCCCAGGCGCTCGCGCTATCGGCGCCGCCGTCGGCGACCAGGACCAGACCGCGGCGCGACCGCACCTTCGACAGCGTGCTCGGCGCGCTCTCGTTCCCGGAGACCTCGGTCCAGCGCTGCCCGTCGGCCCGCCCGTCCAGCGGCTCGCACCAGTCGCGGTCGCCGCTGGGCACCAGCGGCTCCCGGAACGGCAGGTTCAGGTGCACCGGGCCGCCCCAGGTGGTGCCGGCTGCCATCGACGCCGCCCGGCACACCTGGGTGCGCCAGTAGGCGTTCTGGCCGGGCCGGTTCTCGGCCACCGCGAGCTCGTCGAACAGCCGGACCTCGGTGCCGTAGAGCCGGTACTGGTCGATCGTCTGGTTCGCGCCAGCGGCCCGCAGCTCGGGCGGGCGGTCGGCGGTCAGCACGATCAGCGGGATCCCCGCGTGACACGCCTCGCTCACGGCCGGATGCAGGTTCGTCGCCGCGGTACCCGAGGTGCACACCACGACCACCGGGCGCCGCGTGCGGGTGGCGATGCCCAGCGCGAGGAACCCGGCGCTGCGCTCGTCGATGCGTACGTGCAGATCGAGCCTGCCCGCCTCGGCGGCGTCGTGCAGAGCGAAGGACAGGGGTGCGTTGCGGGACCCCGGGGCCAGCACCACCTGGCGCACCCCGTTGCGGACGAGCTCGTCGACGAGGACCTCGGCCTGGGCCGTGGACGGATTCAACCCATCACCCCTGAAAATCGCTTGCGGTCGGCGGTCAGACGTCACCCCGGCCGCCGGCCCGGCAGGCCCCGAGGCGGTGCGGGCGGGCCCGTGCCCCGGTGCTTGCTGGGCCTATTGTCCCAGGTGTGCAGAATCCGCGTGTCTCTGAGCTGTTCGATCCGGTCGTGTGGGAGCCCGTGGACGGCTTCGACTTCACCGACATCACCTACCACCGCTGCGTCGAGGACGGACCTGGGAAAGGCACCGTACGCATCGCCTTCGACCGCCCGGAAGTCCGCAACGCGTTCCGCCCGCACACCGTCGACGAGCTCTACCGCGCGCTGGACCACGCGCGGATGACCAGCGACGTCGGCTGCGTGCTGCTGACCGGCAACGGACCGTCGCCCAAGGACGGCGGCTGGGCGTTCTGCTCCGGCGGTGACCAGCGCATCCGCGGCCGTTCGGGCTACCAGTACGCCGACGGTGAGACTTCCGACACCGTCGATCCGGCGCGGGCGGGGCGGCTGCACATCCTCGAGGTGCAGCGGCTGATCCGGTTCATGCCCAAGATCGTCATCGCGGTGGTGCCGGGGTGGGCGGCCGGTGGCGGGCACAGCCTGCACGTGGTGTGCGATCTCACGCTGGCCAGCGCCGAGCACGCCCGGTTCAAGCAGACCGACGCCGACGTCGGCAGCTTCGACGGCGGGTTCGGGTCGGCGTACCTGGCCCGCCAGGTGGGGCAGAAGTTCGCGCGGGAGATCTTCTTCCTCGGCCGCCCCTACACCGCAGAACAGGCTTTCCGGATGGGCATGGTCAACGAGGCCGTGCCGCACGAGGAGCTGGAGGCGACCGCCCTGCAGTGGGCCCGCGAGATCAACGGCAAGTCGCCGACCGCCCAGCGGATGCTCAAGTACGCGTTCAACGCCATCGACGACGGCCTGGTCGGCCAGCAGCTCTTCGCGGGCGAGACGACCCGGCTGGCCTACATGACCGACGAAGCCGTGGAGGGCCGCGACGCCTTCCTGCAGAAGCGCGACCCCGACTGGTCGTCCTTCCCCTGGTACTACTGATCGGTGCTAATAGCGCCTGGTCGCACTGCGCGCCGACCAGCGGCCAGTGCGCGTGAATGCCCGCTCGTGGCCGTCGGAGGCATCGCCGTCGGCCACGAGAGGTGTCGCTCGGCACGCGTGGCGGTGCCCACACCGGGCCGTGGATGTCAGCGCGGCTGCGGTGGCAGCAGCTCCTTCGGATCGAACGACACCGGGAACGGGTACTCGATCTCGAACCGCGAACCCGCCCCGGCGACGGCGACCTCGACGTAGTGGTCGATGTCGAGCGCGAACAGCTTGACCTCCGAGCGGACCTGCGACCGGCGGACCTCGACCTCCATGAAGTAGGGGATCTTCGCCGCCGCGCACAGCGCGGGCTTGTCGATGCGGTCCTTGCGGCGGCTCGACGGCGAGACGAACTCGACGGGCATCAGCACCTGGTCGGTCGGGACCCAGACGTCGACATCGGGCTCGGGAAGCGACTTGACGATCGTCAGGGTCGGCTGGATCCACCGCTTCGGCGAGAAGGCGACGTTGACGGTCAGGCAGGCGAGGAAGCCGGCCTCTTCCGCAGGCGGGGCCAGGATCCGGTTCAGCTTCCCCGCCGCGTAGGAATTGGCCGACGACTCGTACGGACTCACGATCAGTCTTCCGTCCAGGCACTCGTACTTCACCGCGGGCATGCCCGGGATGGGCAGGTACTGCTCGGCGAGATCCGTGGTCCAGGTGCCTGCGAGGTCGACCAGCGGGTCGAACGGGGCCTGCGAAGGATCGTGGTAGGCCGGTGCCGCCAAGGTCATCACCTCAATCTCCTCTCCAAGCGTACTCAGCAACACCATCGCCGCAGGGGCTCGAATTCTTGAGCGAACTCACTCGAACGCGTGGTCGATGATTTCGCCTGGTGCGCGGCGTCGCCGAGAATGAGCGCCATGCCGAGCCCACGTGTCATCGAGCCGCTGGTCGTGCCCGCCGGAAGGCGTGCGCCGGAGGTGCTGCCCGCGCTGCGGAAGGCGCTCGACGGGGACGGTCCGGCGCTGCTGCCGGTGGCCGAGGGTTCCGAGCCGGTGCGGGCGCTGGGGCCCGGCGCCGCGCTCGGGCCGGGTGAGGACACCGCCGGCGACCCGACCGCGCTGGTCATCGCCACCTCCGGTTCGACCGGCGTGCCGAAGGGCGTGCTGCTGCCCGCTTCGGCGCTGCGCGCCTCCGCCGAGGCGACGCACCTCCGCCTCGGCGGTCCCGGGCACTGGCTGCTGCCGATGCCCGCGCACCACATCGCGGGCATACAGGTACTGGTCCGCGCTCTGCTGGCCGGGACGACGCCGGTGGCGGTCGACACCGCGGGCGGCTTCCGGCCCGACCGCTTCGCCGATGCCGCCGCGGAGACGCTGGCGAACGACGGCCCGCACTACACCTCCATGGTCCCGACGCAGCTCAGCCGCCTGGTCAACGACGGTGGGCAGGGGCTCGCCGCGCTGCGCCGGTTCGACGCCGTGCTGCTCGGCGGGGCGGCGACGCCTCCCGCGCTGCTGCGGCGGGCCCTCGACGCGGGGGTGCGCGTGGTGCCGACGTACGGCATGAGCGAGACGGCCGGCGGCTGCGTGTACGACGGTGTGCCGCTGGACGGCGTGCGCGTGCACATCGACGCAGGCGGCGTGGTGTCGCTGGCCGGGCCGACCCTGGCCAGGGGCTACCGGGGCGTGCCCGGGTCTCCGGCGTTCGCGGGCGGCTGGTTCCGCACCGGTGACCTCGGCCGCTGGGCGGGCGACCGGCTGGAGATCCTCGGCCGGGCCGACGACGTGATCATCACCGGCGGGGTCAACGTCGCACCGACGCCGATCGAGCGGATCCTCACCGAGCACGAGGGCGTCCGCGAGGTCTGCGTGCTCGGCGTGGAGGACCCCGAGTGGGGCCAGGCGGTGGTCGCGGCCGTGGTGCCCTCCGACCCGGCGTGCCCGCCGTCGGCGGAGGCGTTGCGCGCGGCGGTCCGCGAGCGCGCCCAGCCCGCGGCGGCGCCGAAGAACATCGTCTTCCTGCCGGAGCTGCCGTTGCGCGGCCCCGGCAAGCCGGACCGGACCGCCCTGCGGCAGCACTTCGCCGGCTAGAGCCGGATGGTTCGGCCTGTTCAGCGGCCCGCTCCGGCGAAATCCAACCACCGCACCGCACCCGCTTCCCGCCCCGCTCGGGGAGGCTCGGGCCGGCCGTCCGAAAGCGTGAGCGAAGATGGCTCACATGGCGACTGTCGCGCAGTGGATCGAAGGCGCTCGGATCCGCACCTTCCCGAATGCGATCGCACCCGTGCTCGTCGGCACCGGCGCCGCGGCGGGCATCGACGAGTTCGACCCGGCGATCGCGGTACTGGCACTGGCCGTGTCGATGCTGCTGATCATCGGCGTGAACTTCGCCAACGACTACTCCGACGGCATCCGCGGTACCGACGCCGACCGGATCGGGCCGTTCCGCCTGGTCGGTTCCGGCGCGGCCGAGCCGGGCGCGGTGCGCACCGCCGCGTGGGTGTGCTTCGGCCTGGCGGCCCTGGCCGGCATCGGGGTCGTGGTCCTCAGCGGCCAGTGGTGGATGCTCGCTCTCGGCGCGCTGTGCATCGCCGGGGCGTGGTTCTACACCGGCGGCAGGAAGCCCTACGGCTACGCCGGGCTCGGCGAGGTCGCCGTCTTCCTGTTCTTCGGGGTGATCGCGGTGCTCGGGACCCAGTTCGCCCAGGCGGCCGGCGTCACCGGCTTCGGCATCGGAGCCGCGGTCGCGATCGGCTCGTTCTCCAGCGCGGTGCTGGTCGCCAACAACCTGCGCGACATCCCGACCGACCGGACCACCGGCAAGCGCACGCTGGCGGTGCTGCTCGGCGACCGCGACACCCGCACGCTCTACGTGACCCTGGTGCTGGTGCCGTTCCTGATCACGGTGCTCATCGCGCTGCGCAACACGTGGGCGCTGCTGGGCTTCCTGGCGCTGCCGCTGCTGGTCACCTCGCTGCGCGCGGTGCTGACCGGGGCCAAGGGGCGCAAGCTGATCCCGGCGCTGCGCGACACCGGATTCGCGATGCTGCTGTGGGCGGTGGCCACCGGCATCGCGTTCGCCCTCGGCCAGGGCTGAGGGACAATGGGCGGCGCGCGGCGGCCTGCCGCGCCGCCCAGCGGCAGGAGATCACCCACATTGTCCGAACAGCCCGCGACCACCGACCGCGCGGACCTGCGGGCCGACTGCGCGAGCTGCTTCGGGCTCTGCTGCGTCGCGCTGCCCTTCGCGAAGTCGGCGGACTTCGCCGTGGACAAGGTGGCCGGGTCGCCCTGCTCGAACCTGCTCGCCGACTACCGCTGCGGCATCCACGCGAACCTGCGCGAGCGCGGCTTCCCGGGCTGCACCGTGTTCGACTGCTTCGGCGCAGGCCAGAAGGTCTCGCAAGTCACCTTCAGCGGACGTGGCTGGCGCGAGGACCAGAGCACCGCGCGGCGGATGTTCGGCGTGTTCCCCGTCATGCGCCAGCTGCAAGAGCTGCTCTGGTACCTGACCGACGCGCTCGCCCGCACCGAGACCCGCGAGATCCACGACGACCTGCGGCGTCGGCTCGACGAAGTCGAGCGCCTCACCCGCGGCAGCGCCGACGAGCTGGCGGAGGTCGACGTCGCCGGGGTGCGCGCGGAGGTCGACGAGCTCCTGCTGCGCACCAGTGAGCTGGTGCGTTCGAAGTTCCCGGGGCGCAGGAAGAACCGCCGCGGCGCCGACCTCATGGGTGCCAAGCTCAAGGGCGCGGACCTGCGCGGGTCGAAACTGCGCGGTGCTTACCTCATCGCGGCCGACCTGCGCGGCGCGGACCTGCGCGGCTCCGACCTGATCGGGGCCGACTTCCGCGACGCCGACCTGCGGGGCGCCGACCTCACCGGGAGCATCTTCCTCACCCAGGCGCAGGTCAACGCAGCCAAGGGCGACGCGGCCACCAGGATCCCGCCGGCGCTGAGCCGGCCCGCGCACTGGCAAGGTTCCTGACCCGGACAGCGAAGCGGCCCCGGAACACGCGTTCCGGGGCCGCTGTCATCGAAGGCCCGCTCAGGCTTCGACCTTGCGGCGACCGAGCCCGAAGACGAAGACCGACAGGAACGGTCCCGCACCGACCACCACGGCGGCGATCTGCGCGATCCGGTTCCTGGTCGCGAGCTCGTACATCGTGATCTGGGAACCGGTGCGCACGACGGCCCGGTCCCTGCAGACCAGCGTCGCCGAGCCGGAGAACCACGCAGTGGTCTCGCGTACCTCGTAGCGGCCTTCCGCACCGCGGGTGCTGATCTCCCGCGGCTCACCGCTCTCCGGCGTCACCTGGCAGCGCGCGACGCCGCCCCCGGACCTGGCCGAGGTGATCAGGATCGGCCTGCCGTCCCAGCGGTACTGCTCGACGACCTTGCTCGAGCCGGGCGTGGCGGAAGTCCCGTCGAGCTTCGTGCCGCCGAAGATCGCGATCGCCAGGAACACCGCCGCGGCGATGCCGGCGAGGATCCCCCAGGCCGCGGTCACACCGATCAGTGCCTTGCGGCTCATGACTGCTCACTCACCGTTTCCCTCACCGCAGGAACGAGTCCGGCGGCTCGTCGTCGTAGCCGTCGTCCGTGGCGGCGTGGGGGTCGGAGTTGATGACCGTCGCGACGTCGTGGCCCTCGTCGAGCAGTTCCTTGGCCTTCCGCATGTTGGCGATGCCGGCGGCGAACGCGGCCTGGACCGACTCGTCGTGCAGCGCCGTACCGTCGGCGACATCGTTCCAGGTCAGCTCGCCGGCGTCGATGCGTTCCTGCAGGGCGGCCAGCTCCGCGGGCGCCCTGCCCTCGCGGATGAGCCGCTCGATCTCGGAGATCTTGTCCTCGGTCAGCCTGACCTCGGGCAGTGCGGCGCTGAGCCGCTCGGCCTTCGCCATCGCCTCCTCGACCTGGCGCATGCGCTCCTCGACCATGTCGCGCGCCGCCCGGATCTCGGGGGTCAGCATGTCTTCGCTCACGTCTTCTCCCGCTCGGGTGCGCTAGAGGGTGCCCGCGGCCGCTGTCCGGTAGCCGGAGCCGTTCTGACCGGAGGAACCGGAGGAACCGGAGGAACCGGAGGAACCGCCGGAGATGGTGCTGCGCGTCTCGGTCGTGCTCGTCCTGACCTGCTTCGCGGAGTCGCGGACACCGGTTGCCCCGTCGCGGACCGCGGTGGCGTCGTCCTTGATGCCGATCGCGAGGTTGACCGCGTCGCCGAGGCTGTTGACCTCCTTGATCTTGGACAGGTTCGTCCCCGCGCTCCTGATGCTGTCGACCAGCGCCACGACCGCCTCGTACATCGCGGTCAGCGCTTCGTAGAGCTCGATCACGGTCATCACGATGCTGACGCAGCGCTCGACCTGCCGGACCGCGTTCGCCCAGCCCGCGACCGGGATCCAGCCGGTGGCCGCGGTCTCGATCAGCCGGTCGACCAGCTTCTTGATCAGCTCCAGCGCCTTGTCGGTCATCCGCCGCGACATGTCGGCGGCCTTCTGGAAGCCCTGGCCGATCAGCCGGGCCAGCAGCGCGTCGCCCTCCAGCGCCACCGTCCAGGTCCCGACGAGCATGCCCTCGAACGCGATGGCCCCGGCGCCGTCCCAGCTCTCGCGCAGCTCGCTGATGCCCGCGTTGAGGTTCGTGCGGATCGCCGAGAGCGCCTCGCCGACCTGGCCCCACGCCTCGGCGTTGACCTCGATCCTGGAGAAGTCACCGGTGATCGGCGCGATCAGCGACTCGATCAGGTTCTCGCCGGTGACCTTCTCGTACACCCAGTTGACCGCCTGCACCTGCCATCCGGCGTCCTCGACCGCGGCGTCGAGCGCATCGGCGTTGCTCTTGGTCGGATCGGCTTCCAGCAGCGCGATCGGGTCTTCCTCGTCCGCGAACGCCCCCATGTCGAAATCCCCTCAGACCTTCATCTTGTCGAGATCGGCCTCGATCGCACGCAGCATCTCGACCATCCGCTGTTCGCGCTGTTCGTACTCGGCGGATGTGTTCCCCAGCTCTTCCTTGACCTTCATGAGCGCCGAACGCGCGAAGTCGAGGGTTTCGCCGTAGAGGGCCGTGACGCCCTCGACGACCGGGACCAGCACCGTCATCAGGCCGGTGAAACCGCTGGTGTTCGACGCGGTGCTCTCCGCCCACGCATCGATTTCGGTGAAATGGTTCGCATTCCGTTCGAGGAGCCCTGCGAACCCCCTCAGCTCCTCCGGAACCGCCTTGAGACTCCCGGCCATCGCGCCTCCCGACCCGCTTTCCAAGCCAGGCGGTCCCGCCCTCCGGTACCGCCGGAGGTATGACAGCAGCACCGTGCGAACCGGTTCTCGGAAACCGGCAATAGTGTTCAAGCTGTGACATCCGAGGGAGGGCACTCGCCCGAAAAGCCCCTTTCCCGGGGCGAATCCGTCAGCGCGCCAGCGCACCCAGCACGTACTGCGCCACCGCCTGCGCGGTGTCGCACTGCTCCGCGTCGGCCTCGCCCGCGCCCACCACGACCTGCAACGTGGCCCCGGGCAGCGCCGCGAAGACCGTGCAGTCGTTGGCGTGCAGCGTCTGCTCGCCCTGCGCCGAACCCAGGTTCACCGGCGTGGTGCCGAGTTCGGCGTAGCCCTCGGGCTGCGCGGCGACGAGCACCGACTGGTCGCCGGTGCGCGCCTGGTAGGAGCAGCCCCGCGCGGGCGGGTCGAAGCCGACCTCGCGCGCGGTCCCCGGTTCGACGGGGAACGCCAGCCGGGCCAGCTCGTCCGGGCTCACCAGCCCGCACAGCTCGTTCGTCGGGATGGCGGTGAGCGGACGCCGCTGCTCCGGCGGCAGGTCGCGGGTGATCGACGGCGTCACCGACTCCGACGAGGTCTCATCGGACGTCGTCGCCGCGGGCGGCCGGCTCGGCGCACCGGGCTCCCCGCCGGGCGCGCAGCCCGCCACCGCCAGGCCCAGCACCGGGGCCAGGGCGAGCAACTTCGGCCCGCTGCCGGGCCTGCGCTGGACGAACCTCGGACACCGCATCGACGAACTACCCCACCTCGGCGGACGATCTGCTCGGGTCAGTCTGCCGGGAACTCCCCGGTGGTGTGGAAGCGGTCCAGGATCTTGTGCGCCTCGTCCAGCTCCAGGCCCTGCTCGGCCACCCAGCGGTCGTCGTAGTAGGTGTTGGCGTAGCGCTCGCCGCCGTCGCAGAGCAGGGTGACGATGCTGCCGCGCTCCCCGGCGCGCCGCATCTCCGCGACCAGGCCGAACACGCCCCACAGGTTCGTGCCGGTGGAGCCGCCGACGCGGTGGCCGAGCACCTGCTCGGCGAACCGGATAGTCGCGATGGACGCCGCGTCCGGCACCTTGATCATCCGGTCGATGGCCTGGCCGATGAACGACGGTTCCACCCGGGGCCTGCCGATGCCCTCGATCAGCGAGCCGCGCTGCCCGGTCCGGGTGGCGTCGCCGTCGCACCAGGCGTCGAAGAAGACCGAGTGCTCCGGGTCGACGACCGCGAGGCGGGTCCGGTGCCTGCGGTAGCGGATGTAGCGGCCGATCGTCGCGCTGGTGCCGCCGGTGCCCGCGCCGACCACGATCCAGGCCGGCTCCGGGTGGGTCTCCAGCGCCATCTGCTCGAAGATCGACTCGGCGATGTTGTTGTTGCCCCGCCAGTCGGTGGCCTGCTCGGCGTGGGTGAACTGGTCCATGAAGTGCCCGCCGAGCTCGGCGGCCAGCCTGCGGGACTCGTCGTAGATCGCCCCGGGAGTGTCGACGAAGTGGCAGCGGCCGCCTCGGCGCTCTATCAGCGCGACCTTCTCCCGGCTGGTCGACCGGGGCATCACCGCGATGAAGGGCAGGCCCAGCAGGGAGGCGAAGTAGGCCTCGGAGACCGCGGTCGAGCCCGATGACGCCTCGATGACCGGTGTGTTTTCGGTCACCCAGCCGTTGCAGATCGCATGCAGGAACAGCGACCGGGCGAGCCGGTGCTTGAGAGAACCCGTCGGGTGTGTTGACTCGTCCTTGAGGTAGAGATCAACACCCCACTCCGCGGGGAGCGGGTAGCGCAGCAGGTGGGTGTCGGCGCTGCGGTTGGCGTCGGCCTCGATGATCCGGATCGCCTCGCTGGTCCACCGCCCGCCGCGCGCCGAGGAGCGGTCCACGCTGCTGCCGATCACCGCGGTCATCGCACCGTCCTCGCCGAAATCCCTGCTCAGCAGGGTCACTGGTCGTCTTCGTCGCGCTCGCCGCGCAGCTGCGCGCGCAGCTCGTCGCGCTGGGCCCGGCGCCGCTCGGCGCGCTCGGCCATGCCGGTGGCGACCCGGCGCCGCAGCGACCCGAACACCAGCATCGAGATCGGCATCACCAGCACCACCGCGACGGCCATGGCCACCAGCAACGGCACCTGGAACACCAGCAGCAGCGCGGTCGCGGCGGCCAGCATCCCCAGCCTGGCCAGCGTGTAAAGCGCCACGTCGCGGGCCAGGGTGGAACCGGGCTGCTCGGTCACCTGCTCGTCCTCTTGCTGTTTCAGCACGTCAACCAGGGTAAAGCACGCCTTCGGGCGCCCTTCGGCGCAGGCCGTCGCCCGAAGCGCCGCTTTCGTCCCTTACCTTCCCTTTACCTGGACCCAAATGTTCGAGTACCTGCCCTCCCAAGTGCCAGGATGCGACCGGAATGCCCGAAAACCGTCCTCGCACCGTGGAGGTCACCAGTGACCGCGACGCCCCAGCAGACCCGCCAGAACGGACAGGAGCAGCTGCTCACCCCCGGTGAGGTCGCTTCGCTGTTCCGCGTCGATCCCAAGACCGTGACCCGGTGGGCGACCGCCGGCCGGATCGGTTCCATCCGCACGCCCGGTGGCCACCGCCGCTTCCGCGAGTCCGAGGTCCGCGCCCTGCTCGCCGAGCTGACCAACGACGTCAGCCGCAGCGCGTAGGTCCCGGACCGCCGACAGCGCCCAGGGAGACCCGGCGGAGCCAGGTGACGCCTCACCGCAGAGGAGGCGTCACCTGGCTCCGGTCGCGCCGGCGTCTTCGACCTCGATGCCCGGTTTTGGCTAGTCTCGTGGGTGACGAGTGGAGGTGGCGCCAAGATGATCTACGTGCTGGCGGCGATCGGTTTCGTCACGGTCGCGGTGCTGCTCTGGAAGGCGTTCGGTCCGGACACCACCACCCGCCCGACCAGCGGCGGCCGCCGTGCCCCGATCGCGCCGGACGACGACCCCGAGTTCCTGCGCAGGCTCGGCGAGCAGCAGCGCAAGCCGCGCAACCCCGGCGAGGAGAGCTGACCCGGCGGTCACGGGCCGCGCCCGTGACCCCGTGAACAGCCCGAAGGGCTCACGGGCCGCGGCTGCCTGTCGCGCGCCCGCGGCGCAGGCCGAGCCGCAGCCGACCGCGACCACCGCCGTTCCGGCGACCGAAGCCGAGGTCGGCTGTTGCGTGCCCAGCACGACGGCGACCGCGAACCCCGACACCGGCATCAGGCCGATCAGCACCCCGACGCGGTCCGCGCCGAGAACGGCGAGCCCGTGGTACCAGAGGCAGAACGCCACCGCCGTCACCACGACCGCCACGACCAGCAGCGCGGCCAGTTCCACCGCTCCCGGTGGGCGCAGCGGCTCGGTGGCGGCCCCGGCGGCCAGGCCGATACCGCCGGCGATGAGGCAGCACCACATCGACACCGCGAGTCCGCCGAGCCGGGCCACCACACCGACGGCCAGCAGCGTGAACGACGCCTCGCACAGCAGGCTCCCCACCGAGAGCGCCAGGCCCGCACCGCGCCACGCCCCACCACCGGAGAGCGCCGCGATGCCGGCCACCACCAGCGCGGCACCCGCCACGACGGGCGGCGACGGACGCCGCCGGGACAGCAGCGGGGCGGCCAGGCCGAGCAGGAGCGGGCTGGCGCCGACGACCGCGGCCACGAAACCCGGGTCGGCGTAGCGCTGGGCGTGGATCTGCAGCAGCGAGAACCCGAGCATCCCCGAGACGGCCAGCCCGGCGAGCGCGGGCAGGTCGCGCACCCGCGGCACCGGTAGCGACCGGCCCCGGACCCTCGCCCACCCCAGGAGCAGCACCCCGGCCAAGGCGTAGCGGAAGCCCTGGCCCGTCCACATCGGATAGTCGCGCAGCAGGCCGTTGACCGGCACCGCTGCACCCACCGCCGCCGCTGCCACCGCCGCGCCCGCGATCGCGGCGCGCTCATACCGAACCCCGGTGATGATCACGGAACCCATGGTCGGCCCGAATTGGACCAGTTATAAGCGCCACTTTCCCGTCACAACTTTGGTCCACTTCCGGCGCCGTGAACCGACCCGCTCGCCCACCGACGTGATGCGCGCCATCCCTCAACGGGCCTCCGGCATGCGACGACGGGGGCCGGGCTGCGCCCGCCGGACGTAAGCTCGGTGCCGATGGAACGCGAGTGGCAGACCCTGCGCGAGCTGCTGCTCCCCGCGGTCGCCGGCACGACCCGGGGCAAGCGCGGCAGGACGGTGGAGAACGAGCTGCGCGGTGCCATCCGCGACGGCAGGCTGCCGCCCGGCAGCCGCGTGCCGTCCAGCCGCGACCTCGCCGGTCAGCTCGGGCTTTCCCGCGGCACCGTCGCGGCCGCATACAACCAGCTGGTCGCCGAGGGCTACCTGATCGCCGAACGCGGCTCGGGAACGCGGGTCACCAGCCACATCGGCACGCCCGCCGACGGCGCCACCGCGCGAGCGCCACGAGCCCGCGTCGACCTGCACCCGGGGCTTCCGTCGCTGAGCTCGTTCCCCCGCGCCGAATGGCTCGCCGCGCACCGGGCTGCGCTGGCCGACCTGCCGAACGACGAGCTGGGCTACCCCGACCCGGCCGGCCTGCCCGCGCTGCGCACCGAGCTGTCGGCCTACCTCGGCCGGGTGCGGGCGGTCGCGGCCGAGCCCGCCTCGCTGCTGGTGACCAACGGCGCCGCCGAGGGCCTGGCGCTGGTCGCCGACGAGCTCCACCGCCGCGGCCACCGCTCGATCGCCGTCGAGGACCCGAGCCACCGCGGCCAGTCCGAACTGCTCGCCTCGCACGGGCTGAGCCCCGTCCCGGTGCCGGTCGACGAGCACGGCATCCGCGTCGACGACCTCGCCGCCACCGGCTGCCGGGCCGTCCTGGTGACCGCCGCGCACCAGTTCCCGCTCGGCGTCGTGCTGCACCCCGACCGCAGGCACCGGCTGCTGGAGTGGGCCGCCGAGCAGGACGGCCTGGTGGTCGAGGACGACTACGACGCCGAGCACCGCTACGACCGGCCCGCGCTCGGTGCGATGCAGGCGCTCGCGCCGACGCGGGTGATCTACCAGGGCAGCGTCAGCAAGGTGCTCGCCCCGGCGCTGCGGCTGGGCTGGCTGGTGCTGCCGCCGGCGCTGCTGCCGGAGCTGGTCGAGCGCAAGCGGCTCGACGACCTCGGCTGCGCCACGCTGCCGCAAGCCGCCTTCGCGCACCTGCTGCGCACCGGCGGCTACGACCGCCACCTGCGCCGCACCCGCGCGCTCTACCGGCGGCGGCGCGACATGCTGCTGTCCACGCTGTCCGACGTCGACGGCTGCGAGCCGGTCGGCGTGGCCGCCGGGTTGCACCTGGTGCTGCGGCTACCGCCGCGGGTCGACGACCGGCAGGTGCAGGAGTCGCTGGCGGACCAGGGCATCGCCGCACCGGCGCTGTCGGGCTACGCGCACGGTCCGGCGCCGTTCCCCGGACTGGTCCTGGGCTACGCGGCGCTGTCGGCGGACCAGATCCGCCAGACCAGCGCCGCGATCGCCGCCGTCGTCGGTCAGCTCTGCCGCTGACGCCCCAGCGCCTGCGGGAAGTCGTCGGCGACGACCGCCGCGAGCTCCAGCAGCGCCATCCGGGTCGGCGCGGCGAGCTGGTCCAGCTCGACCTCCGCGCCCTCCTCCAGGTGCGGGTCGAACGGGATCCGGGACACCGCACGGCAGCGCGAGCCGAAGTGCGCGATCAGCTTGTCGACGTCGACCTTGCCGGAACCGGGACGCACCGAGTTGATCACCGCCACGGAACGCTTCACCAGCGCGCCGTAGCCGTGCGCGTCGAGCCAGTCCAGGGTCGCCGAGGCGCTGCGGGCACCGTCTATGGAACCGGACGAGACGATCACCAGCGAGTCGGCGAGGTCGAGCACGCCCTTCATCGCCGAGTGCATCAGGCCGGTGCCGCAGTCGGTGAGCACGATGTTGTAGAAGTGCTCGAGCAGCGTGACCGTGCGCCGGTAGTCGTCCTCGCTGAACGCCTCCGAGACGGCCGGATCCTGTTCGCTGGCAAGGATTTCCAGCCTGCTCGGGCCCTGCGAGGTGTAGGAGCGGACGTCGCTGTACTTGCGGACGTGACCGGAGTCGCGCAGCAGGTGGCGGACGGTCGCGGTGGTCTCCAGCGGGATCTTCTGGCTCAGCGTGCCGCGGTCCGGGTTCGCGTCGACGGCGATGACCCGGTCGCCGCGCAGGGACGAGAAGGTCGAGCCGAGCGTGGCGGTGGTCGTGGTCTTGCCGACGCCGCCCTTGAGGCTCAGCATCGCGATCTTGTAGCAGCCCTGCAGCGGCTGGTTGATCCGCGAGATCAGCTCGCGCCTGCGCAGGTCCGAGGAGCTCTCGCCGAGGTTGAGCGAACGGCCGGTGGCGACGTAGACCGCCTTGCGCCAGCCGGACTGCGGCGGGCGCTTGCTCTGGCGCAGCAGCTGCGCGGACGAGAGGTCCTGCGCCGGGCCCTGCTGCTCGGGGTGCGGGCCCTGCGGCACCGGGTACGGCTGGCCGGGCTGCACCGGGTTGTGCGGGCCGTACTGCTGTCCGGGCGGGTACTGGCCGGACTGGTCGGGCTGCACCGGGTACGGACCGGACTGCTGACCGGACACGTTGTACGGCCCGGAACCCTGCACGGTGTACGGACCGGACTGCTGGCCCTGCACGGTGTACGGACCCGACTGCTGGCCCTGCACCGAGTGCGGACCCGACTGGCCGCCGACGGCGTACGGTCCGGACTGCTGGCCCTGCACGTTGTAGGGACCGCTTTGCTGGCCGGAAACGTTGTAGGGACCGGACTGCTGACCGGAAACGTTGTAAGGGCCGGACTGCTGACCCGAAACGTTGTACGGCCCCGAACCCTGCACGCTGTACGGACCGGACTGCTGCCCCTGCTGCACCGCGTGCGGCCCGGACTGCGCGTCGGCGCTGGGGAAGTTCGGCTGCTGCGGCCCGGAAACCGACGGATCGCCGTAGTACTGCGGCGCGTCGGGCTGCGGCGCGGGCTGGCCCGGCTGCGGCGCGCCGCCCGGGTAGTACGGCCTGGGCGCCCCGGCATCGGGTGCCGGAGGCGGCTGCTGCGCCGACGGATCGACCTGTCCCGGATCCGTGTACGACGGGGCGGGATGGCCGGTTGCCGATGCGGGCGCGTACGGCCCGCCGGAGTCGCCGTAGTCCGGCGTCGCGTGCTCGATCCCCGCACCGTCGGCCGGAACTGCCGCGCCCGTGTCACGCTGCGTTTCGGGCTCTTCGTACCGTCCGGTCACCGTTGCCGTCCCTCCAAGACTTGAGTCGACCCGTCCAGGACCGAATCCAGACCCTTCCGACCCCGCCTGGGACCGTAGTCCCAGGCACGCCCCCACGTCACCGGGGGTCGTCAGGCGGAATCCGCCGCTGACCGCCGTCCGGTACACCGGATCCCGCTGGTCACCAGCGCCCGGTGCCCGTCCCGGCCGTTCCGGCGGACGGCGGGCGGCCGCCGCCACCCGCCGTCGATCACGCGCTCACAGTCCAGCGTACGAGTGAAGTCCGGCGACAACGATGTTGATGAAGAACAAGTTGAAGATCATCACCGCCAGGCCGAAGATGTTGATCCACGCCGCGCGAACGCCGCGCCAGCCCGCCGTCGCGCGGGCGTGCAGGTATGCGGCGTAGACGACCCACGCGATGAAGGAGCAGGTCTCCTTCGGGTCCCAGCCCCAGAACCGGCCCCACGCGGCCTCCGCCCAGATCGCGCCGGCGATGATCGCGAAGGTCCACACCGGGAAGATGATCACGGTGGTGCGGTAGGCCATCCGGTCCAGCGCCTGGGTCGTGGGCAGCCGCGAACCGAACTTCCGCATCTTCAGCGGGTTGTTCTCGTAGCGCGAGCGCAGCATGAACAGCACGCTGGCCACCCCGGCGAACAGCAGCACGCCGCTGGAGACGATCGCGGCCGAGACGTGGATGATGATCCAGTAGGACTGCAGCGCGGGCTGCAGCGGCGCCGCCCTGGCGTAGAGCACGGTGCCCGACAGGAACAGCAGGATGATCATCGGCAGCAGCAGGAAGCCGCCGAGTCCGCGGAGCTGGGCGGGTGTGGCGTCGCGCCGCTCGGTGCGGAGCTGGCGCACCAGCACGACCAGCCAGGCGACTACCGCCGCGAGACAGATGGCCGAGCCGAACTCGTACATGTTGCCCCACGGCACGCGGCCGGTCGCGAAACCGCGCAGGCCGAGCGAGGCGGCGTGCACCAGCGCGCCGAGGACGGTCATCGCCACGGCCATGCCGCCGAGCCGCTCCGGCAGCGGGCGCCGCCGCGGCTGCTCGACGTGGCCGACCCCCGCGTCGCCGGTCGACTCGCCGCCGGCGCCGACCAGCGCCGACTCCCGCTTGCGGGCGGCCTTGGCGGGACGTCCGTAGGCGAACTCGCCGAAGTAGAGCAGCATCGCGAAGATGTAGACGACGACCGAAGTCGCGTACGCCATGTCGCTGTAGGTCGACAGCGCCTGGTTGACCGGCATCAGTGCTCCTTTTCGCGCACGGACTCAGCCCTCGTGCGGGATTCCGGTGAACGCTCGCCGTCCGTGGCGAGCAGGTCCGCGGCCAGCCTGGTGAACTCCTCGCCATAACCGGCCTGATCGGTGCGGGCGAGTCCGCCGACCTCGACAACGCTACGCCCGCCGTCGCCGTCTCCGCCCTGCGGGTGAACGCGCACCCAGATCCGGCGCCGCTTGATGCTCAGCGAGGCGCCGATGCCGAAGATGACCGCGATCGCGAACCCGAGCACCCACGGCTGGAAGGGGTCGTGCGAGATCTGGAGGTTGACCCAGCGCTGCACCCCGTCGAAGTGGACGGTGGTGCCGTCGTCGAGGCGGAGCTCCTCGCCGGGGCGCAGGTTCTGCCGGGCCACCCGGTTCAGGCGGCCCTGCTCGACCATCGACTGGTCGACCCCGAAGATCGACTGGCCCCGACCGGAGTCCAGGCCGAGGTCGCCGCGCATCACGTCGACGGCGGCCACCGGGTCGAGCTTGTCGGGGAAGCGCGAGGTGACCAGCGCGCCGTCGAAGGAGGCCGTCGGCGCGAACAGCCCGGTGACCGCGAGCTGGTTCTGCCGCCGCTGCGCCTCGTCGGTGACTCCCGGCGGGTCGAACTTGGTGGCGCCCTGCGAAAGCATCGTCGTGACGTCCACCGGTTGCCACTGCACCAGCCCGGTGCGCTTCTCACCGCCCGGGAAGGTCACCGTGAACTGCGGCGCGTATCCGTTGCCGGAGAGGTAGACGCGGTCGCCCGCGGTGCGCAGCGGGTGGTTCACCTCGAGCAGGTACGGCTTCCAGGTGCCGGTCTCCAGGTCCTCACCGGACTGGTACTCCAGGTTCGCCTTGTAGCTCTGGGCCTGGCCGGTGTGCAGGTATTCGACGCCGAAGTCGTTGACCCGGACGCAGAACGGCGAGAGCTTCGTGCCGTCGACGGTGAGCCCGGCGCGGAAGGAGTCGTAGTTGTAGGTGCCGGAGTTGCAGAACTCCGACCCGTCGGCCATCACGATGACCTGGCCCTCGTAGCCGTACAGCTTGCCGCCCGCGACGCCGACCAGCAGGCCGACCAGTGCGAAGTGGAAGACGAGGTTGCCCGCCTCCCGCAGGTATCCGCGCTCGGCGCTGATCGAGCGGGAGCCGTCTTCCTCCTCGCGCTCCTCGGTGCGCCAGCCGCGAAGCCGTTTCCTGGCCGCGGTCATCACCTCGTCCACCGATGCGTCCACAGTGGATTTGTCGTGGTGCGGCATGCGGGCGAGGTTGCGCGGCGTGCGCACCGGCCTGCCGCGCAGCTGCTTGTAGTACTCCAGGCAGCGCGGAAGCAGGCAGCCGATCAGCGAGATGAACAGCAGCACGTAGATCGAGGCGAACCACACCGAGCTGAAGACCTCGAACGCGCCGACCTCGTCCAGCCACGGCGCCAGCGTCGGGTACTCGGCGAAGTACTTGTCGACCTCGCGCTGGTTCAGCGACCGCTGCGGGATCAGCGCGCCCGGCAGCGCCGCCAGCGCCAGCAGGAACAGCAGCACCAGCGCGGTGCGCATCGAGGTGAGCCCGCGCCAGGTGTTGCGCAGGAACGCGAGCGCGGTCTTGACTGGACTAGGCATCAGAGGATGATCTCGAATCCGGAGATGGGTTCACGCAGCAGCGCGATCAGGTCGCTCCACAGGCCGGTGACCAGCATCAGGCCGACGATCACCAGCAGCGCGCCGCCGGCGAGCTGGATGGCCCGGCCGCGCCGCCGCAGCCAGCCCGTGCTGCGCACCGCCCAGCGGGCGCCGAGCGCGAGCACGACGAACGGGACGCCCAGGCCCAGGCAGTAGGCGGCGACCAGCAGGACACCGCGCATCGCGGCGGAGCCGCCCGCCTCGGTCCCGGAGGCCACCGAGATGACCCCGATCAGCGTCGGGCTCAGGCACGGCGTCCAGCCCAGTCCGAACACGGCGCCGAGCAGCGGAGCGCCCCAGACCCCGGCGTTGGGAGCGCGGTGGATGCGGACGTCGCGCTGGAGGCCGGGGACGAACCCGAGGAACACCAGCCCCATCGCGACCGTGACGACGCCGCCGACGCGCTGCAGGAGCAGCTCGTTGGCGAGCAGTGCGTCGGAGAGGCCGAGCAGCAGCAGCGTCCCGGCGGAGAACACCGCGGTGAAGCCCGCGACGAACAGCAGAGCCGCACCGGCGACGCGCCAGCGACCCCGGCGGCCCTCCCGCGCCTGGGCCTCGTCGACCGGTGGCACCTCGGCGCCCACGACGCCCGCGAGATAGGCGAGGTAGCCCGGCACCAGCGGCACGACGCAGGGCGAGGCGAAGCTGATCGCCCCGGCGAGCACGGCCACACCGGCCGCGAGCAGCAGCGGGCCGGACGCGGCGAGCTCAGTGGGGTCCACGGCTTCGAGGGTAGGGAAGTCAAGAGGGGACCCCGTCACCGGGCCGGGTGAGCCCGCGCACAGTCGTACCTGGTGAGGGCGTTGGCGCAGGTTCCGGCGGGGTCCGCCAGGGCCATAGGTCCTCCGAATTCGGGACATCGGCCACTCGGCGGCATCCGACCAGCGCAAACGCCCCGCAGACCGCCATGTCGATCCGGACAGGCCGGGACATACCAGGCGCCCGCGCCGCCACGGCCCGACGACTCGGGCCCGGCGGCCCGGGCGGCACCTCGGATTCGGCCTACGGCTCGGCGGCGATGCGCTGCACCTCGGGCAGCAGGTCCTTCTCCAGCAGGTCGGTCAGGAAGATCGCCGCGACCCGGTGCTGGCGGTCCAGGACGATGGTCGCGGGCACCGTGCTGCGCGGGAAGTTCTTCAACGCCAGCAGCGACCGCCCCGACGGGTCGAAGATCGACGGGTAGGTCAGGCCGCGGTCGCGGTGGAAGTCGACGGCGGCCGAGCGGTTGTCGCGCACGTTGACGCCCAGCAGCTGCACGCCCTGCGCCGCCGTCTTGTCCTGCACCGCCTGCAGGTCGTCGGCCTCCGAACGGCACGGTCCGCACCAGGAGCCCCACACGTTGAGCACCACGACCTTGCCCTGGAAGTCGGCGATGCCGAGGTCCTTGCCCTTCTCCAGCAGGTTCTCCCCGTGCAGGCCGGTGAGCCTGCCGCGCTCCTGCGGCGGGTAGAAGATGCGCGTCTGCCCGCCCGGCGAGACGAAGGTGAACTCGCCGCCCTTCTCCACCGCGTCCTCACCCGCGGTGGCGCAGCCGCCGACCAGCGCAACCGCGCTGAGCGCCAGCGCCGCCCGGACCAAAAGCCGCCTCATGCCCCGGTCACCTTCGGGTCGGTACCGCCCGCGGGCTCGACGTAGGCGACCCGCACCAGTTCCTCACCCTGGAAGACCAGGCTGGTCAGCGACGCCAGCGAGCACTGCCTGCGGCGCGGGTCGTGCCACATGGGCTTGCCCTCCACGAACCGCCGCAGCGTCCAGATCGGAAGCTGGTGGGAGACGCACACCGCCTCGCCGCCCTCCGCCTTGGCACGGGCGCGGTGCGCCGCCGCCAGCATGCGGTGGGCGATCTCCAGGTACGGCTCGCCCCACGACGGGCGCAGCGGGTTCCACAGCTTCGGCCAGTGCCGGGGCGAGCGCAGCGCGCCGTCGCCGACCGACACCTTCAGGCCCTCGAACCGGTTGTCGGCCTCGATGAGCCGGTCGTCGGTCGCCACGTCCAGGTGGAACATCGCGCCGATCGGCCCGGCGGTCTGCTGCGCGCGCTGAAGCGGCGAGGCCACCACGTGGGTCACGCGGCGCCCGGACAGGAACTCCGCGACGATCTTGGCCTGCTGCTCACCGCGGTCCGACAGGCGGTAGCCGGGGAGCCTGCCGTAGAGCACGCCCTCCGGGTTGTGCACCTCGCCGTGCCGCATGAAGTGCACGACGGTCCTGCGCTCGTCGGTCATGCCCCGGCTCCCGGCTCGGTGGCAGCCGCGGCGGCCTTGGCGGCGTGCGGCAGCGCCTCGGCGATCGCGTCGAACGCGGCGTCGTCCATCGCGGCGTTGACGAACCACGCCTCGAACGCGCTCGGCGGCGGGTAGATGCCGCGCTCCAGCAGCGCGTGGAAGAACGGCGGGAAGCGCCACGACTGCTGCGCCTGCGCCCCCGCGTAGTCGCGCACCGGGTCCTCGGAGAAGAAGACGCTGACCAGGTTGCCCGCGAACGCCACCTGGTGCGGGACGCCCTCGGCGCTCAGCGCGGACCCGAGCAGCTCGCCCAGCCGCTCGGCGTTGCGGTCCAGGGCGGCGTAGACCTCGGGGGTCGCGGCGCGCAGGTTCGCCAGTCCCGCGGCGACGGCCACCGGGTTCCCGGCGAGCGTGCCCGCCTGGTACACCGGCCCGGACGGCGCGAGCCGCTCCATGACGTCGGCGCGTCCGCCGAAGGCCGCGGCGGGCAGCCCGCCGGACATGACCTTGCCGAAGGTGTAGAGGTCGCCCGCCACCCCGTCGATGCCGAACCAGCCCGCGGCCGAGACCCGGAAGCCGGTCATGACCTCGTCCATGACCAGCAGCGCGCCCGCGGAGCTGGTGATCTCGCGCAGGCCCCCGTTGAAGCCGGGCGCCGGGGCGATCGCGCCCATGTTGCCCGCGGCGGCCTCGGTGATCACGCAGGCGATCTCGTCGCCGTACTCGGCGAAGGTCCGGCGCACCGCGTCCAGGTCGTTGTAGGGCAGCACGATCGTGTCGGCGGCCTGCGCGCCGGTGACGCCCGGCGTCGTCGGCAGGCCGAGGGTGGCCACCCCGGAACCGGCGCTGGCCAGCAGCGCGTCGACGTGCCCGTGGTAGCAGCCCGCGAACTTCACGACCTTGCGGCGGCCGGTGAACCCGCGCGCCAGCCGCACCGCGCTCATCGTCGCCTCGGTGCCGGAGTTGACCAGCCGCACCTGCTCGACCGGGCCGACCCGGTCGATGATCTCCGCGGCCAGGTCGATCTCCCCGACCCCGGGGGTGCCGAACGACAGGCCGCCTGCGGCCGCCTGCCGGACGGCCCGCACGACGTCCGGGTGCGCGTGGCCGTTGATCATCGGGCCCCAGGAGGAGACCAGGTCCACGTACCGGTTGTCGTCGGCGTCCCACAGGTAGGTGCCTTCACCGCGCACCATGAACCGCGGGGTGCCGCCGACCGAGTGGAACGCGCGCACCGGCGAGTTGACACCGCCGGGCGTCACCGCGAGCGCCCGGTCGAACAGCTCGCGCGAGCGCGGAGCGCTTTCGGGGTTCGGAGTCGATGCGGGATTCGCAGCAGTCACGGCACCCAGTCTGACAGGCTGCCGGGTGTGCTCGACGTCACCCTGAGTCAGCTCGTGCGGGTGCGCACCGCCAGCACGGCCTGACGGCCGGCGTCCAGCACCAGCAGCCCGGCCAGCGTCGCCACCGCCACGGCCATCCCGATCCGGCTGCCGATGAGCCGGGTCGAGGCGCCCGCCACACCGCTGTCGACGGGCAGCGGGACCGACACCACCGCCTTGCCCCAGACCCACCAGGCGAGCAGCACCAGCAGCACCGCGACCCCGGCCTCGGCCGCCGCGACCACACCGCGCCAGGGCTGGTGCAGCGGCGCGGGCGTCCGCGGTGCCTCCAGCTCTTCCTCGCTCAGCCTCGGCCCGCCGGCGGGCCAGGGATCCGGAACCGTCACACCGGAAAGACTCTCACGAACGCCCGGCGTGGCCGGTTCCCCCCGCGCCGCCCCACCGCGTCAGCACCTCTGGCCCGCGGTCGTGCTGCCGCACCTGTGCGACCACCTGCGGCGAGAGATAGCCGAGCAAGCGGAAGATCCGCTCGCGGTGGGTCGTGAGGTCGCCGTCGAAGATCGGCTCGTGGTGCATGATCCGATTGCGCAGGTCCAGCATTCGGATCAGGTCGTGGTGCAGTTGGTCCCGGGGACCGGAGTAGTGCGGGAAAGCAAGGTGCAGCGCCGGGATCCAGAAGTCCCGGTCGTTGGACCGGCTGAGCAGCGACACCCAGAAACCGAAGGTCAGCTCGGCCACAATGTCGTCCGCGGTGGGCTCGACGACCTCCTTGCGCTTGATCTTGTATTTGGCGTGCGCGACCTTGCGCTGACCGTTGGACCGCAGCGGTGCGACCGCCCACCAGTCGTCCCGGCCGAAGCGGCGGCGCAGGCGCTCGTTCAGGGCGTTGCGCAGGCTGACTTCGAGCCAGTGCAGCGGACCGTAGAAGGCCTCGGAGAGCTCGATGTTCCACTGGTACAGGCGCAGCGCCACCTCGGCGTCACCATCGGCGGCCGTGCGGTAGCGGTCGAACCTCGCCGCGGAAAGGGCACCGTGGACCCAGTCCAGAGCTTCGGTGTTCATGTAGTCCCTCAGAAGGATGGTGATGGTTGCGGCGGACCGGATTTCCCGTGGTAGTGTTCAACGCGTGAGCCCCGGGGCGCCTCTGCTTTGCATGCCACCCGGGGCATTTTGCTGCCGCTGAGGCCTTCCTCGGCCAGCCTTGTCGATCAGACTATCGATCACCCAACGCGGTCGTCCAACTGCTCCGCGTAGCGGTCACTCCTCGCGGAGCAGCCTCCGCAGGGCCGTGACCAGGGATTCGGGATCGCGGGCCCACGCCAGCACGACGCGGTCGTCGGTGAGGCGCAGCGGCACCTCGCCGGTGCCCTTCGGCGCGGTCCAGCCGCCGCCGAGCACCCGCGCGCCGACCGGCGCGCCGACGTCGGTGGCCGCGGCGATCCGCTCGACCTCCAGCACCTCGCGGCCGACCGCCAGGTTCGTGGGCGTGAGCCGCACCGAGCAGACCTTGCGCCTGCCGTACACCCAGACGGTCGCAGCCGCGGCGAGAGCTCCCGCCAGCAGCAGCCAGGCGACCAGGTGCCTCGGCCCGGGAGTCAGCAGCTCGACCGCGACGCCCACGAGCGCGAAGGCCGGGCCCCACAGCACCGGCCACCAGCTCGCGCCGCGTTCGGCGTAGAGGACGGGCTCAGTCATGCTCACCCGTCAGCCACTCGCCGCTGGCCGGCCACCACAGCAGCACCAGCGCCGCCACCAGGCCGACGGCGAGCGGCAGGTTCGAGATTCCGGAGGACATCGTCACCACCAGGTGCAGCAGGCCGCACACCGAGAGCACGATGCGCGCCCACGGCCGTCGCTTGCGGATCAGCAGGGTCGTGGCGCAGTAAACCAGCACGAAGAACACCTGAACAGCGGTGTTGAGGGTCAGCAGCTCCCACGCCCGCTGCGCGGCGTGCTCCGGCGAGGCCGCACCCTCCTGGACCAGGCGAACCGGCAGCTCGGCGCGGTCGAGCCACATGCCGGCCACGCGCACGACGAGGAACGCGGCCACCACCCACCACAGCAGGATCGCCACCAGGAGCTGGCGCGGCGGGCCGTCGCGGTCGGGTGCGGTGTTCATGCCCACTTCCTAGCAGCGCCGGAAACGCGAGGGGCGCGGTGGTTCCGCCGGAACCACCGCGCCCCCTTTGCTTGCGGGGGCCTCAGCCCCGGTGGCTCGCCGCCTGGAAGTACCAGTTCGACGGCTTGACGAACACCAGCGCGATGAAGGCCCCGCAGCCGACCAGGCCGAGCGCGTTCGTGGCGTAGCTCATGGCCATGAGCCCGCCCGGCAGCTCGAAGCCCTCGCTGCCCGTCAGGTTGATCGGCCCGCTCACCAGACCGGTGAGGCACGACACCGCCCAGATCGACGCGAGGACGGTCAGCGTGATGCGGGCCCAGTTGCGGCCGGCGCGCAGCTTGAACCCGAACGCGATCCAGAGACCGGTCAGGATCAGGTAGAAGAAGATGAAGATCCCCATCACGATCATCACCGTGTAGCCGATGGCGTTGCGGAAGTCGTCCATGCCGTCCCCCTGCGGCATCGCTCCGCTGAGGGCCTGCATCGCCATGAGCATGACCACGGCGGTGAGGACGGTGAACAGCAGCGGGTTGACGATGGCGACCCAGAACGCGAGGTTGACCGTCTGGGGCCGCCGGACGCCCGCGAGTTCGTGCGCGGGCACCTGCGGTGCCGCGTAGGGGCTCATCTGACCGGGCCCGTAACCAGGCGCTCCCTGCGCCGGAAAGCCGCCCGAAGGCGTCCCGTACTGCTGTCCCCCTTGCGGGTACTGCTGGTACCCGCCCTGCTGCCAAGGACCCTGTGGAGATGTCACAGCAGAGACAGTAGGAACCGCGAGCGACGGTTGTCCACCGAATCGGCCACAACCGTTGCTCGTGCGACGACGTCGCCGGTCAGCGGCGCTTCGCGGTCGCGAAGTACTGGTTGGAAGGCGTAAGCCACGCGCACACGACCGTCGCGCCGACGGCCAGCATTTGCAGCAGCGCCAGCAGCATCGCGGTGGCGCCACCCGTGGAACCGCCCAGCAGCGCGGGGCCGGTCACCACGAACCAGATGATGCCGACCACGGTGATGACGATCCGCGCCCAGTTGCGCCCGCGCCGCATGAAGAACAGGAACATGATCCACAACGCCGCCACGGCCGCCATGAACACCAGCGAGCCCACCACGAACGCGGTGTAGATCGTGCGCGCCTCCTGCATCGAGAGCTGCACGTCCGGCGACTGCGCCTCCCGCAGGATCATCCCGAGCTCGGCGTCGTCGATCGACAGGAACGACGCCAGCATCATCGCGAAGCCGACGACCACGCTGGCGATGCCCATCCAGAACGACAGCGTGACCGAGTCGGGAGGCCGCGCCACCGCGGACTCCCGGTCGGGCGGGGGCGGCGCCGAGTACGGCTGCTGCCAGGGCTGGTCCGGAGTAGTCATACCCCGACGGTAGGAACGCCGGACCTGCCCGTCTAAGGACGAACGGCCTGCTTGGGGCCGCGTCCGCGCAGCTCGTGGAAGTACGCGTTGGACTCCGGGTGGAACATGAGCACGATGGCGGCCAGGTCCACGAACATGATCACGACGGAGAAGGCGATGTCCACGCCGGTGAGCGTGCCACCCGCCAGCCGGTTGATCATGTCGAATCCGAGTGCGCCGATCAGCAGTGACAGCATCGCGGTGCCCAGCGCGTTGAGGCCGCCGAGCACGGTCAGCACGATCCGCGCCCAGTTGCGGCCCTGGACCATCCGCGTCGACAGCATCACGTAGACCAGCAGGCTCAGCGCCGACATCATCAGCGAGGAGGCGATAGTGCTGGTGACGGCGGAGTCGACCTGGTCCTGGCGAAGCTCCGGCGCCTGCTGCCGCAGGTTGGCGACCAGCGCCGAGCGGTCGCTGAGGCGGACGAAGGAGCCGGCGAAGCCGACCAGGACCCCCGCCACCCACAGCCGCCGCGCGAGCAGCAGCCAGCGCGGCGGGGTTGGGGTCTTCGGTTCGACCGGGCGCCCGAAGGCGTCGACCTGGCTCACCGGCCCGCCTTCAGCCAACGCGCGGCCTCGGCCGCCCAGTAGGTCAGGACGATGTCGGCCCCCGCGCGCCGGATGGAGGTCAGCGACTCCAGCACGGTGCGCTCCCGGTCCAGCCAGCCGTTGGCGACCGCGGCCTCGACCATCGAGTACTCCCCGGACACCTGGTAGGCCGCGACGGGCACGTCGGCGACACCAGCGATGTCGCGCAGCACGTCCAGGTACGACATCGCGGGCTTGACCATGACCATGTCGGCGCCCTCGGCCAGGTCGAGGTCCGCCTCGCGCAGCGCCTCGCGGCCGTTGGCCGGGTCCTGCTGGTAGGTCTTGCGGTCGCCCTTGAGCTGGGAGTCGACCGCGTCGCGGAACGGGCCGAAGTACGCCGACGCGTACTTCACCGAGTAGGCGAGCACGGCGGTGTCGGAGAAGCCGGTCGCGTCCAGCGACTCGCGGATGACCCCGACCTGGCCGTCCATCATCCCGCTCGGGCCCACGACGTCGGCGCCGGACTCGGCCTGCACCACCGCCATCTCGCCGTAGACCTGCAGGGTCCGGTCGTTGTCGACGGCGCCCTCGGAGTCCAGCAGTCCGCAGTGGCCGTGGTCGGTGAACTCGTCCAGGCACAGGTCGGCCATCAGCACGGTGTCGGAGCCGACCTCGGCGGACAGGTCACGCAGCGCCACGTTGAGGATGCCGTCCGGGTCCGTGCCCGCCGAGCCGACGGCGTCGCGCTCGGCGGGCACGCCGAACAGCATCAGCCCGCCCACTCCGGCCGACACCGCCTCGACGGCGGCCTTGCGCAGCGAGTCCCGGGTGTGCTGCACCACGCCGGGCATGGATGGGATCGGCATCGGCTCGGCGATGCCCTCCCGCACGAACATCGGCAGCACGAGATGCCTGGGTTCCACGGAGGTCTCCGAGACCAGGCGGCGGACAGCGGCGTTCTTGCGAAGCCGACGCGGACGGTGCGACGGGTACATGGGCTTCCTCGCGAACTGCTCGTCTTCAGGTTGGGTCCGCCCGCACCGGGAAGCACCGGCCGCGCGGGCCGGTGCCGCCGGGCGGAGGACTGCATCCGCCCGGAGGCGGATGGAGGTCGGGCCGGGACGCACCGGACGCACCGGCGCATCCCGGTCCATCATCCGCCCGGGGGCGGATGGGGGTCGGACCCGGGTCCGGACAGACGCGGCAGCGTCGCGGCGGACAGACGCGGCAGCGTCTGCCGGGCGGGCCGGGAGGTGGGTGATGACCACCGGCTGACGTCGGCATGTAGGTCTCGGTCCGGTGGTGGCTGACGGCCTGGCCTGCCGGGCGCCCGGACGACGCGGCAGCGTCGCGGCGGACGCGGCAGCGTCGCGGCGGACGCGGCAGCGTCTGGAGAGCCGGGGTCCGGTCGGCGGCGGAGCCGGCAACCTCGCGGCGGACGCGACAGCGTCACGGCGGACCAGACGCGACAGCGTCACGGCGGACGGGGTCCGGCCGGCGGCGGAGCCGCGGACCGGGCGGCGGAGCCGTGGGCCGGGTGGCCTGCGGACGGACGCGGCAGCGTCTGTCCGGCCGGAGGGGCTGCGGGATCGCGGCTTCCTTCCGGCCGGAGCGGACCTACCGGGCCGAGCTACCGGGCGCGGCGGTCGGCCTTCCGACACGCCGGAGGGTTTCCGGGGTGTCGTCTGGGCCGGTGGGTCGGGCTCGGGCTCGCCCCTTCCGACACGGCGGGCAGTGCCCGGGCCGACTCCGGGCCCGGGCAGGTCGGGGCTGGGCCTCGACCCACCGGACATGCCGGAGAGAGCACGAGCCGACATCCAGGCCCGGGCAGGCCGAGGCTGGACCTCGACCCACCCGACACACCGGAGAAAGCACGAGCCGACATCCAGGCCCGGGCAGGCCGAGGCTGGACCTCGACCCACCCGACACACCGGAGAAAGCACGAGCCGACATCCAGGCCCGGGCAGGCCGAGGCTGGACCTCGACCTACCCGACACGCCGGAGAGTGCACGAGCCGTCATCCGCCCGAAGGGCGGATGGTGCTTCGCACCACTTGACGCTCCATCTGGAGCGTCAAGACCTCCGGGCCCTCTTGGCCTTCTTCGGGGGCGGGAGGGCGCCTTCGGCGCGGAGGCGGGCGGCGTGCTCGGCCAGGGCGTCGACCAGGACCGGGATCTGCGGGACCTCCGGCTGGACGTCGACGCGCAGGCCGAACTCCTTGGCCGTCTCCGCCGTGCTCGGGCCGATGCAGGCCACCAGGGTCCGCGCGTGCGGCTTGCCCGCGATGCCGACCAGGTTGCGCACGGTCGAGGCCGAGGTGAAGCAGACCGCGTCGAACCCGCCGGTCTTGATCATCTCCCGGGTCTCGGCCGGCGGCGGCGCCGCCCGCACCGTGCGGTAGGCCGTCACGTCGTCGATCTCCCAGCCGCGCTCGCGCAGACCGGCCGCCAGCGTCTCGGTGGCGATGTCCGCGCGCGGCAGCAGCACCCGGTCCACCGGGTCCAGGATGTCGTCGTGCGGCGGGAAGTCCTGCAGCAGACCCTCGCTGGACTGCTCCCCGGAGGGGACCAGCTCGGGGTTGATGCCGAAGGAGCGGACCTTCTCCGCGGTGGCCTCGCCGACGCAGGCGATCTTGACGCCGGAGAAGGCGCGGGCGTCCAGCCCGAACTCCCGGAACTTCTCCCACACCGCGCGCACGGCGTTGGTCGAGGTGAACACCACCCACTGGTAACGGCCGTCGACCAGGCCCTTGACCGCGCGCTCCATCTGCGCGGGGCTGCGCGGCGGCTCCACCGAGATCGTCGGGACCTCGTGCGAGACGGCGCCGTGCGACCAGAGCCGCTCGCTCATCGAACCGGCCTGCTCCTTGGTGCGCGGCACCAGGACCTTCCAGCCGTACAGGGCGCGGGACTCCCACCACGACAGGCTGTTGCGCTCGGACACCACGTCGCCGATGGTCACCACGAGCTGCCCCTGCAGCTCACCGGCGTCGGCGGCCAGCGAGGCCAGCGTGGTGTCGATGGTGCGCTGCTGGACCGTGGTGCCCGACGCGGTCACCGCGACCGGGGTCTGCGCGGCCCTGCCGTGCTCGACCAGCGCGGAGGCCGCCTCGGCCAGGTGGGTGCCCGCGGTGTGCAGCACCAGCGCACCCGGCACCTTGGCCAGCGAGGCCCAGTCGACGTCGCCGCGGACATCGACCTCGGCGTGCACCGCGCCCAGCGCGACACCCGCGTAGGCGGGCACCGCGGAGCCGGCGGGAACGCCGGGAACGATGTCGAAGGCGACGTCGGTCTTGGCGACCGCCTGCACCTCGCGCACCACCGCGTCGGCGGTCAGCGGGTCGCCCGCGACCAGCCGGACCACGGGGCGGCCCGTCTTGGCCTCGTTGGCCAGGTCCAGCGCCACGTCGGCCGGGTCGCCCACCGCGGGGCGCACCTCGGCGCCCTCGGCGGCCAGCCCGACGATGTCGGCGGGTACGTCCGGATCGGTGACCACCAGCGATGCGCTGGTGATCACGTGCCTGGCCCGGACGGTGAGCAGTCCAGCATCACCGGGGCCTGAGCCCACGAAAGCAATCCGTCCGGGGGTCTTACGTGCTCGGGTCATCAGGGCACTCCCCATCAACTACTGCCCAGGGCCGCTGAGCAGGGCGGCCCTGGCATCGAGCAGCTGGGCGGCCAGTTCACGGCCCAGCTGCTCAGCGGCGGTCGTCTCACCAGTGACGGAGGCGCGCAGCAGGTCGACGCGCCCGGAAGCGTCGTCGACAGCCACCACCCCGCGCACGAACAGCCGCTGCGCCACGCGGCCGTCTGCGTCGAGGTCCTCCACCACTTCGGCCAGCGCGCCGACAGGCGCACTACAGCCCGCTTCGAGCGCGGCCAGCATGGCGCGCTCGGCGGCCACCGCGACGCGGCTGGCCTGATCGTCCAAAACGGACTGCAGCAGGTGCTCGGTGTCCACGTCGTCGACGCGGCATTCCACTGCCAGCGCGCCCTGTGCGGGCGCGGGCAGCATCTGCAGTGGATCGAGCGTTTCCGTGATCCCGGCGAGCCGGCCCACGCGGGCCAGGCCGGCGCGGGCGAGCACGACGGCGTCCAGCTCGCCGTCGGTCACCTTGCGCATCCGGGTGTCCACGTTGCCGCGGATGTCGCGCACCTCCAGCCCGAGGCCGAGGGCCTTGAGCTGGCCTGCGCGACGCGGCGAACCGGTGCCCACGACGGAGCCCGGGGGCAGTTCACCGAGCGTCAGACCGTCCCGGGCCACCAGCGCGTCCCGGGGGTCCTCGCGAACCGGAACGGCGGCCAGCGACAGCCGCGGGTCCGGTGCGGTCGGCAAGTCCTTGTAGGAGTGCACCGCGACGTCGACCTCACCGTCGGCGAGGGCGTCGCGCAGCGCGGAGGTGAACACGCCCACGCCGATCTCGGCGATCGGCGCCATCGACCGGTCCCCCGGCGTGCTCACCGTCACCAGCTCCGTGCGGTAGCCGGCTTTCTCCAACGCTTCGGCCACCCATGAGGTCTGCGCCATCGCCAGCGCGCTGCCCCGGGTACCGATGCGGAGGGTCTTGTTCAACGGTCATCACCGTCCTGTGCAGGCAGATCGCGCAGCTCGTCGCGGGCGCCCGGAGCGCCGGCCCGGCGGGCCTCGGCCACCGAGGCCGAGCCGCGCGCGCGGCCGTCGTCGGCCTGCGCGGTGCCGAGCACCGCGGCGGTCTGCGGATCGAGTTCGAAGAGTTCGCGGAGTGCGTCGGCGTAGCCGGAGCCACCGGGCGTCGACGCGAGTTGCTTGACCCGGACGGTCGGCGCGTGCAGGAGCTTGTCCACCACGCGGCGGACGGTGCGCGCCAGCTCGTCTCGGACGTCGCCTTCCAGCGCGGGCAGCTTGGAGTCCAGCCGCAGCAGCTCGGCGTCGACCACCTCGGCGGCGCGCTTGCGCAGCGCGGTCACCGTCGGGGTCACCTCGGCCGAGCGCTGCGCGGCGAGGTAGCCGCGCACCTCCTCGGCGACGATCGCGGCGGCCCGCTCGGACTCGTTGCCGCCCTGCTGCTCGGAAAGCCTGCGCTGAAGCGTCGCCAGGTCCACCACGGTCACCCCGGGCAGCTCGGCCACCTCGGGCGCGGTGTCGCGGGGCAGGCCGAGGTCGCAGAACACCAGCGGACCGCGGTCGCCGGTCTCGACGTGTTCGGTGGTGACCACCGCGCCGACGGCGCCGGTGCAGGTGACGACGAGGTCGGCCCACGAGATCGCCGACCGCAGCCCGTCGAGGGCCACCGCGCTGGCGGGCACGCCGTCGGTGCGCAGCGACTCGGCCAGCCGCTCGCCGTTGACGGCGGTGCGGTTTGCGATCACGACCTCGCCGATGCCCGCGCGGCGCAGCTGCGCGGCGGCGAGCCCGCCCATCGAGCCGGCGCCGACCAGCAGCGCGCGGCGTCCGGCCAGGCCGCCGAGCTCGGTCTCGGCGTCGGCCAGCGCCTCCGAGACCACCGAGGCGCCCTCGGAGTCGATGCCGGTCTCGGCGTGCACCCGCTTGCCGACCCGCAGCGCCTGCTGCGCAAGCTCGTGCAGGGTCCTGCCGACCGTGCCAGCCTCGTCGGCCACGCCGTAGGACTGGCGGATCTGGCCGAGGATCTGGGCCTCGCCGACGACCATCGAGTCCAGCCCGGCGGCGACCGAGAACAGGTGCTCGACGGCGGCGCCGGCGTAGAAGACGTACATGTGGTCGGTGAGCTCGGCCACGTCGGAACCGGAGTGGCGGGCCAGAACCGAGGTCACGTCCTCGAGGCCGCCGTGGAACGTCTCGGCGACCGCGTAGACCTCGACCCGGTTGCAGGTCGACACCACGAAGGCTTCGCAGATGTGGTCGCGCTGGAGCAGCTCGTGCAGGACCTTGCCGAGCTCGTCGGCACCGATCGCGACTCGCTCCAGGACCCGCACCGGCGCGCTGTGGTGCGAAAGCCCGACGGTGAGCAGGTTCACGGCCGAACCACCATCCCGTTCATCGGGTCGATCTCGTTGCCCACCGCACCGCCGGAGGGCGCGCCGTCCGGTGCCGCGCCGTCCGGGGACGGGGCACCGATGCCGGCACCGTCGACCGCGGCCGCTTCCTGCTGCCTGCGGGCGACGTGGAAGGAAAGAATCTGCATCTCCACCGCCAGGTCCACCTTGCGCACCTCGACCTCCTCGGGGACCTGGAGGACGACGGGCGCGAAATTCAGGATGCACGCAACGCCTCCGGCGACCAAACGGTCGCAGACCTCCTGCGCCCCCTGCACCGGAGTGGCGATCACGCCTATCGTCACCTCGCGCTCGGCGCACACCTCGACGATGTCGTCGATGTGGCTGACCGGGATACCTCCGACCGGGACGCCCACCAGATCGGGGTCGAGATCGAAGAGCGCGGAGACCGGGAAACCCCGGCTCGGGAAGCCGCCGTAGTTGGCCAGGGCGTGACCAAGATTACCGATCCCGACCACCGCGACGCTGTGCTTGCGGGTCAGTCCGAGCGTGCGCTCGATCTGGCCGACGAGCACCGAGACCTCGTAGCCGACGCCCCGGGTGCCGTAGGAACCGATGTAGGACAGGTCCTTGCGGAGCTTGGCCGAGTTGACCCCGGCCGCGGCGGCCAGCTCCTCGCTGGACACCGTGCTGACGCCCTGCTCCCCCAGAGCCGACAACGCACGCAGGTACACCGCGAGCCGCGCCACCGCCGCCTCCGGGATGGCCCGGGCCCGCTCCCGCGCCGCGGGCACCTCGATCGCCGCCTCCGGCGGCCGGTTCGACGACTGGCCGGGCTGCGACGGACCGTCGGCCGCGGCCTGCCCGTCGCCGTCCTGCACGCCCTCTCCGTGGGCCGTCACTGGCTCTCCCTCGCCCTGGTGCTGCGTTCCGCACGCCGTCCGCTTCTCCGGTGGCGCGCGTTCGGTCACCCGTGTTCCGGCGCGGTGGAGGCGGAACACGTGCGGCCGTGCCGGAGCCCGGCGATTCGCACACCGGTTCCGCTGCCGATCCCACGCCGCCCGCTCGGCGTAACGGCCACGACCGAGCACCACCCTTTCGGGGGTCACTCGACTTGCCGTCGCGCGGATCCGGCGACACGACCCCTTACACCGTAGCTACTTGTGAACACATGCACAAAGTCGATGCCGGGGAAGGTAGCCAGACCCACAGCCTGGCGCCCACATCATCGCCGATCGCCCCCCGACGTGCCAAAACGTCTGGTGAGAGGGCTGCGGCGAACGTCACTCGCGCCCCGGGGCGTCCGCCGCGGAGCCGGCGGGCGGGCCGCCCGGGCCCGCCGTGGCGGCCCGTGACGTCGGCGGTGCCGCCGATCACGGCGGCGGTGCCGCGGCGTGTCGGGGGCGGCGTGTCGCGGGGGCGGCGGGGGTCGGCGCCTGGGTGGGGTGGCTTGGCGGGGTGGGTCGGTTTTGGGGCCGGGGCGCGTGGGTTTTCGAGGCAGCGGGCTTGACCTGGCGGGTCGCCTTTGGAGCGGGGGCGCACGGGTTTTCGAGGCAGCGGGCTTGACCTGGCGGGTCGCCTTTGGAGCGGGCGCGCGGGTTCTCGGGGCAGCCGGCTTGGCATCGCGGATCGCCTTGAGAGCGGGGGCGCGCGGGTTCTCGGGGCAGCCGGCTTGGCATCGCGGGCCACCTTCAGCGCGGGGGCGCGTGAGTTTTCGAGCCACTCACCCCTGGCCATGCGGCTTGCGGTGGGTTTGGGGTTTCTGGGGCGCTCGCCGCCCCCAGCCCCCGGCAGGTCTCCGGGATGAGTGGGTTTTCGAGGCATGCTGCGGTTGGCGGTTGGCGGTTCTCATCCCGTCGACCTCCACGAGGGCTATCAGACCGCGTCAAGGAGGCCGGTTTTCGAGGCATGCTGCGGTGGGGAGCGAGCGGGCCCCCTTGACACGGTCTGATCGGGCTGGCGCCAGGTCGACGGGATGAGAACCACAGCACCACCCTGTGGGAGGCCTCCGGTGGTGCTGGGCGTTTGCCTCTCCTGATCAGGAGGGGCCGAGGGACTCGGCTGTCCGCGTGGGCTCAGCGCGCGAGCGCGGCGCGGAACCGGTCCTCCTCGACCTTCCAGAAGCCGTGCTCGACGTCGTCGATCAGGATGACCGGCACCCGGTCGCCGTACTCGGCGCGCAGGTCCGGGTCGGTGTCGACGTCCTCGGCGTGCCAGCCGACGCCGAGTTCACCGCAGATCCGCTCGACGTCGGCGACGGCCTGGTGGCAGGCGTGGCAGTCCTCCCGGACCATCACGGTGACGGTGTGAGCGGCGGTGCCGGTCATGTTCGCTGCGCCTCCACGAGCTCGGGTTCGCCCCCATTCTCGCCGCCCGGCCCGGGCGGCGTCCGGGCGGCTCAGCCGCGGAGCACCCGCCGCGCGACCTTGCCGGTCGGGGAGTGCGGCAGCGACTCGGCGAACTCGACCACGGCCGGGACCTTGAACTTCGCCACCCTGGCCGCGCAGTGCTCGCGCACGTCCGCCGCCGACAGCCCGGCGCCGTCGGCCTGCACGACCACCGCCTTGACCGCCTCGCCCGTGCCGCCGTCGGGCACGCCGACCACGGCGGCCTCCACCACCCCGTCGAGCTCCAGCAGCACGTGCTCGACCTCGTGCGGGTAGACGTTGAAGCCGTTGACGATGATCAGGTCGCTGGCCCGGTCGACCAGGTGCAGGTCGCCGTCGGAGTCCAGGTAGCCGACGTCGCCGGTGCGGAACCAGCCGTCGGCGTCGGGACCGTGCTCGCCGTCGGGCCAGTAGCCGCTGAACAGGTTCGGCCCGCGCACCGAGACCCGGCCGGTGTCGCCGTCGTCGTCCTCGGCCAGCGGCATTCCGTCGGAGTCGACCAGCCGCAGTTCGACACCGGGCAGCGGCCTGCCGACCGAGCCGGGTTTGGCGTGCCCGCCCGCGAGCGTCGTGGTGACCACCGGACCGGTCTCGGTGAGGCCGTAGCCCTCGAACACGTCGAGTCCGGTCGCGGCGCGCACGGCGGCGGCGACCTCGGGCCCGAGCGGGGCGGCGCCGGAGGTCAGCAGGCGCACCGTGGCCATCCCCTCGCGCAGCCGGTCGGACGGGAGACCGAGCCACGCCGCGTACATCGGCGGGACACCGACGACGGTCGTGACGCGCAGCCGGACGATCGCGTCGAGCGCCTCCTCGGCGTCGAAGCGCGGCAGCAGCACTGCGGTCGCACCGACCGAGGCGACCTGCAGCAGTCCGGGACCGAGCCCGTAGACGTGGAACAGCGGCAGCGCGAGCAGCACCCGGTCGGCGGCGTTGACCGGCATCGGGCGGAGCTTGCCGCACTGGCGGGCGTTGGCCAGCAGCGCGCGGTGGGAGAGCATCGCCGCACGCGGAGGACCGGAGGTTCCAGACGTGTAGGACAGCACCGCGAGGTCGTCGCCGCGGGTCCGCACGGACACCGGATCAGGTTTGGCACTGAGTGTCAGTTCGGGTGGCGGCAGGACCCGCGCCTCGGCCCCGTCCACGGCGTCCTGGTCGGCGATCAGGACCCCGGCGCCGCTGTCGGCGACGATCCGCGCCAGCTCGGGACCGGGTGAGGACGTCGGCAGCGGGACCACCACGCCGCCCGCGCGCAGCACCCCGAACAGGGCCACGCAGAACGCGACGCCGGTGGGCAGGCGGATCGCCACCCGGTCGCCGGGGGCGACCCCCGCGGCGAGCAGCCTGCGCGCCTCGCCGTCGACCACGGCGTCCAGCTCGGACCAGGTCAGTCGGCGCGCGGTCGGACCATCGATGAGCGCGGGGTACTGGGGCCCGCGGCGGGCGGCTGCCGCCACCAGGTCCGCGATGTTGCCGGCCTCCAGCCGGCTCGCCGGCTGGAGGCCGGGACCGTCACCGTTCATGCCCGGGGACGTCTCCGCCGACATGGCGACCTCCTCGCTTCCGCGCCGAACTCGTCGGCCGCAGTCTTGCACGAGTGGCCGAAATCACCCAGCAATTCGCCTGGATCGTGCGTAACGAATGGCCCTCGGTGCCAAATTCACCTACCTCTTGGCCTACCTACTTATGAGTAGCAACACGTATGCTGCTCCCCCAACCGCCCAACATCGACAGCAAGCCGGCCACACGGCCGCAACCGGCGACGCCTCTCGGTGCTCCACACCGAGACCGGACCGAAACGCCCCCAAGGCAGGAGGTCGGTCGAGAAATGAGCAGCACGGACACGCTCGAACCCCCGGTCACCCAGATCGCGGCCCGGCACGCCACCCGGGTCCGGCCTGCGCGCACCGCGCCCGAGACGCCGTCGCCGGAGTTCGCGGAGACGGCCGACCGGGTCACGGCGCCGGGGACCATCGCGGCACCCGCCACGACCGCGCGAACCCCGGTGCCCAGCGCGGTCGAGCCCAGACCAGCCGTCGGAACGGCGACGCTGCCCCGGACCGGCGCGCCCGCGCCCGCTACGCCGGCTGAGGCGAACGCGCCGGCCCCAGAAGCCACGCCAGGGACGTCACCCGCGGCCGAACCCGAGGGGCCCGGCGAGAACTGGGCCTACGTCGACGCCGCGCAGAAAGGCGACAGCGACGCGTTCGGCAAGCTCTACGACGAGTACTCCCAGGTCGTCTACCGCTACGTGCTGTTCAGGGTCGGCGACCACTGCCTGGCCGAGGACATCACCAGCGAGACCTTCCTGCGGGCGCTGCGCCGGATCGCCTCGGTCAGCTACCAGGGCCGCGACGTGGCGGCCTGGTTCATCACCATCGCCAAGAACCTGATCTTCGACCACATCAAGTCCAGCCGGAACCGCCTGGAGGTGCCCACCGCCGACCTGGCCGAGACGCCGTCGCAGCGCAGAACGCACCAGGTCGGGCCGGAGCACCACGTGCTCAGCGAGGTGACCAACCGCGAGCTCCTGCACAGCGTCTGCCGCCTCAACACCGACCAGCGCGAATGCATCCGGCTGCGGTTCTTCCAGGGCCTGTCGGTCACCGAGACGGCGGCCCGGATGAACCGCAACGAGGGTGCGATCAAGGCGCTCCAGCACCGCGCGATCCGGCGCCTCGCCCAGCTCCTGCCCGACGACGTGCGCTGAGGAGCCGGGCGAGTTGCCACAGCCACGGCATCCCGGTTGAACACAGGCTTTAAGCTAGGGCCCTGCTGTTCGGGCGTGCCGAGCCCGGATCCCAGCCCTGGGCTACCAGGACGACACGAACACCGGAGGAACCCCGGGAGGCGCGGCGGTGCCGACACGTCAGGGCTCAGCCGATGGCGCGAGCCACGACGGCGAGCAGGATCTTCACGTGCCCGATCCGATGGACAGCGCCAAGGTCGCCGGTCGCGCCTCTGCCGAGGCCGCCGTCGCCGCAGCCGGGGTGCCGGACGGCTCGCTGGCCGCGCCGCCGGACCTCACCGCGGCGGCGTTCTTCGACGTCGACAACACGATGATGATGGGCGCCTCGCTGTTCCACTTCGCCAGGGGGATGGCCGCCCGAAAGTTCCTGACCGCCTCCGACCTGGCCGGGTTCGCCTGGCAGCAGCTCAAGTTCCGCGTCGGCGGCCGGGAGAACCCGCAGGACGTCAAGGCCAGCAGGGAGCAGGCGCTGTCGTTCGTGCGCGGTCGTGCGGTGCAGGAGCTGGTCGAGCTCAGCGAGGAGATCTACGACGAGCTGATGGCCGACCGGATCTGGGCGGGCACCCGGGCGCTGGCGCAGATGCACCTCGACGCCGGGCAGCGGGTGTGGCTGGTCACCGCCACGCCGGTGCAGCTCGCGCAGATCATCGCCCGCAGGCTCGGGCTCACCGGCGCGCTGGGCACGGTCGCAGAGAGCGAGGACGGCGTGTTCACCGGCCGGCTCGTCGGGGAGATGCTGCACGGCAGGGCCAAGGCGCACGCGGTGCGCGCGCTGGCGGCGAGCGAGGGCCTGGACCTGCGGCGCTGCACGGCCTACTCGGACTCCTCCAACGACGTTCCGATGCTGTCGGCGGTCGGCACCGCGGTCGCGGTCAACCCCGACCAGCGGTTGCGGGACATCGCACGCACCAGAGGCTGGGAGATCCGCGACTTCCGCACCGGCCGCAAGGCGGCCAAGATCGGGCTCAACTCGATCGCCGGCGCCAGCGCGGTCGCCGGGGCGATAGCGGCCGGGCTCGCCTACCGGCGCCGCGACCGCTCCTGACGCCTGACGCCGCCGGGGCCCGTACCCGCCCAGGGCTCGGTTCAGGTGGCTCAGCAGCCGACAGCCGGCTGCTAGCCGATCAGGGTGTCGCCCGCCATCGCCACGCGCATCGGTGTCCACAATGGACGTCCGGGCCGGGCGATGCATCCGCCGAGAGCAGCCGAACGGGTGCACCGAGTTCGGCGCGTTGGCGGGATCAGTGCCACCGCGGTGACCGGTGCGGCAACCTGGTTCCCCGCTCAGAGGTAGTCACGCCAGAACGGGACCGTGGCTCGCGGTCGCCAGCCGTCGTCGCGCGGAGGTGGCGGCACCTCGAACTCCCGGCGCACGTAGTCGGCTAGGTCGGCGCCGTAGTAGATGCAGTCCGCGCCGTACAGCGACAGGACGGGGTGGCCGTAGGAACCGCGGCCCGCCGGCAGGTAGCGGTGGGCGTAAACGGGGACGATGGCCGGGGCCTGCGCCACGTGCACCTTCGCCACCTCGACCGCCTCCTCCGGCTTATCGGGACGCGGCCCCCAGCTCCGCCGCCAGTGCCCGTGCCGGACGTCGCACAGCAGGAGGTCGGCGGCTTTGCCGATCTGCGCGCGCAGTTCGCCAGGGTCGCCGTTTCGCCAGTCGGGCCAGGGGCCGGACCGCTCCGACCTCGGCCGGCCCACCGGCAGCCCCACCGCGAGGAAGGCGCGGTGGTCGGCGGCGAACTCGAAGCCGTGGCGGGCCTCAACCCAGTCGAACTCGGCGTCGGTCAACCCGGGTTCGATCTCGCAGCAACCGAGTTCGGCGAGCCGGCGCGCCGCTTCCTCGCCGATGCGGGTGCCTTCGTCGTCGCTCACCCGGCCAGGCTGCCACCCGCCGCAAGGGGCGATCAGCCGTCCCTGCTCGGGCGGGCCAGCGTGCAGACCAGCTCGCCGTCCTCCTCCGCCGCGAGGATCGTGTCGCCCGGTTCGACGTCGCCCTTGAGCAGAAGGTGCGAGATGCGGTTGTCCAGCTCGGTCTGGATGGTGCGGCGCAGCGGGCGGGCGCCGAACTCCGGGTGGTGGCCCCGGTCGACGAGCCACCGCTTGGCCCCGTCGGTGACCTCCAGGTCGACCTCCTGCGCTCGGAGGAGCCGCCTGCTGCGGTCCAGCAGCAGGTTGACGATGCCCGCCAGGTGCTCCCGCGCGAGCCCGTGGAAGATGATGATCTCGTCGACCCGGTTCAGGAACTCGGGCTGGAAGCGGCTGTGCAGGTCCTGCATCAGCTCGTCCCGGATGGTCTCCACCGAGCCGTGGTGGGCCAGGATGCGCTTCGCGCCGATGTTGCTGGTCATGATGACCACGGTGTTGCGGAAGTCGACGGTGCGGCCCTGCGCGTCGGTCAGCCGCCCGTCGTCCAGGACCTGCAGCAGCGCGTTGAAGACGTCCTGGTGCGCCTTCTCGATCTCGTCGAACAGCAGCACGCTGTAGGGCTGGCGCCGTACCCTCTCGGTGAGCTGCCCGGCCTCCTCGTGGCCGACGTAGCCGGGCGGGGCGCCGACGAGCCGCGACACCGTGTGGCGCTCCTGGAACTCGCTCATGTCGAAGCGCACCAACCGGTCCTCATCGCCGAAGAGGAGCCCCGCCAGCGCCTTCGCCAGCTCGGTCTTGCCGACCCCGGTGGGCCCGAGGAACAGGAACGACCCGACCGGGCGATCCGGATCACCCATCCCGGCAAGGCTCCGCCGCACCGCCTCGGCGACCGCGGTGACCGCCTCCTCCTGCCCGACGACCCGTTCGTGCAAGGCCTCCTCGAGCTTCAGCAGCCGCTCCTTCTCGCTCTCGGTGAGCTGGGCGACCGGGATGCCGGTCCGCCGCGAGAGCACCTCGGCGATGTCGTGGCCGGTGACGTCGCTGACGCCCTCCCGCCGCTCGGAGATCCCGGCCAGCTCGCCCTCGACGACCTCGATGTGGTGCTTGAGCTGGGCGGCGCGTTCGTAGTGCTCGCCGCTGACCGCCTGGTCCTTCTCCCTGCGCAGCTTGGCGAGCTCGTCCTGGCGCTCCCGGACACCGGTGCTGCGGCGCATCGAGCGCAGCCGCACGCGGGCACCGGTCTGGTCGACCAGGTCGATGGCCTTGTCCGGCAGGAAGCGGTCGCTGACGTAGCGGTCGGAGAGCACCGCGGCCGCGGTCAGCGCCTCGTCGGTGAACCGGACCCCGTGGTGCGCCTCGTAGGAGTCGCGCAGGCCCTCCAGGATCTGGACGGTCTCCTCGACCGACGGCTCCGGGATCATGACCGGCTGGAAGCGCCGCTCCAGCGCACCGTCGGTCTCCACGTACCTGCGGTACTCGTCGACCGTCGTCGCGCCGATGACGTGCAGCTCGCCCCGGGCCAGCGCGGGCTTGAGGATGTTTCCCGCGTCCATGCCGCCCTCGCTGCCCCCGGCACCGACGACGGTGTGCAGCTCGTCGATGAACAGGACCACCCGTCCCTCGGCGTCGCGGACCTCGTCGATGACCTTCTTCAGCCGCTCCTCGAACTCGCCCCGGTACTTCGAGCCGGCCACCAGGCCGGTGAGGTCGAGCGCGACCACCCGCTTGCCGGCCAGCGTCTCCGGGACGTCCCCGGACGCGATGCGCTGCGCGATGCCCTCGACGATGGCGGTCTTGCCGACACCCGGCTCACCGATGAGCACCGGGTTGTTCTTGGTGCGGCGGGAGAGGATCTCGATGGTCTGCTCGATCTCCTCGCCGCGCCCGACGACGATGTCGAGCCTGCCGGACCGCGCCTGCTCGGTCAGGTCGCGGCCGTAGTCGTCGAGCGTCGGGGTGTCGCTCGGTCCGGCGGTCGCCGGGATGCCCTCCGCGCTCGCGGCTCCGTCCACGCGGTCGCGCAGCTTGTCGGTGTTGATCTCCTGGGACCGCAGCAGCTTGACGGCTGCGGCGTCCGGGTCGTCGAGCAGCGCGCCGAGGACGTGCTCCGGACCGATGTAGGACACGCCGGCCGCGCGGGAGCGCGCGTGCGCCCGGATCAAAGCGCGTTTGGCCGAGGGCGTCAGCCCCGGGCTGGCCGAGGGCTGGCTGCTGGCGCCCGGCAGGATCTCGGCGATGCGGTCGGCCAGGTGGTCCGGTTCGGCTCCGGCGCGGATGAGCAGGCCGCGCGCGGGTTCGATCTGGGTGGCCGCCCACAGCAGGTGCTCGGTGTCGAGGTCGGAGCTGCCGTCCTGCTTGGCCCGCTCGGCGGCCGCGGAGATCAGCTCCGTGCCCGCCTCGGTGAGCAGCCTGCCGATCGGCACCCGCTGCACCGCGGGCGGCGAGGCCGTCGGCGCGATGCCGAGGAACCGGTTGAGCAGCTCGGCGAACGGGTCGTGGGAACTGAAGGAGGAGGGAACGCTCATCCTGCACCATCCCGAGCCTGAGTAGGTCCGGTGAGGACCGGAGGCGGAAAGCCCGGCCCCGTCCCCGGACTCGACCGGCCGCGCGCAGTCCGGCCGTCTGCCGCAACCGTGCGCTCGCACGTCGCGGACGGCAAGTGGATGCCGTCGCGGGGGATGCGCGGTGCAGCGTTCAGATCGCCGTTCCGGTGCCGGGGCCTGCCGCAGCAGGTCCCGGACACGGCGTGCGGCACGGTTCGCACGGCCCCCTTCCCCACAGGCCGACCGTGCCGAACAGCACAAATAGACCAAGGGATCACCGCGGCGGCAACTCAGGCGGCGCGGCGCTGATCGCCTTACAATCCGCGCCCGCCACGGCAACGCCGACAGCGCAGCGCTGACGGACCCGTGCGTGCGTTCCGGCGCGGGGACAGCGGCAACCGCGTCCCGGTCCGGAGGATCAGCCCAGGAAGACGTTCCGGCGCTGCAAGAGCAGCCGGTAGAGGGTCTGCTGGATCGTCTCGCGCACCTGGTCGGACAGGCCGAACACCAGCATCGGGTCGTCAGCCGCACCATCCGGATAGCCGGCCGTCTCGATCGGCTCGCCGAACTCGATGTACCACTTCGACGGCAGCGGGACGGCCCCGAGCGGCCCGAGATGCGGGAAGAACGGCGTCACCGGGAAGTACGGCAGCCCGAGCAGCCTCGCCAGCGGCTTGATGTCGGCGAGCTTCGGGTAGATCTCCTCGGCGCCCACGATCGAGCAGGGCACGATCGGCACGCCGGTGCGCAGCGCCGCCGACACGAAACCGCCGCGGCCGAAGCGCTGGAGCTTGTAGCGGTCGCGGAACGGCTTGCCGATGCCCTTGAAGCCCTCCGGCCACACCCCGACCAGTTCGCCGCCGCTGAGCAGCCGCTCGGCGTCCGGGTTGCACGCGAGCGTGTGCCCGGCCTTCCTGGCCAGCGCGCCGACGACCGGCAGCCGGAACACCAGGTCGGCGCCGAGCATCCGCAGGTGGCGACCGGCCGGGTGGTGGTCGCGCAGCGCGACCGTGGTCATCATCGCGTCCCACGGCAGCGTTCCGGAGTGGTTGGCCACGACCAGCGCGCCGGAGTCGTCGGGGATGTTGTGCAGGCCCGTCGCCTCGACCCGGAACCACTTCTCGTAGAACGGCCGCAGCGGGGGCATGAAGATCTGGTCGGTCAGCTCCTCGTCGAAGCCGAACTCGTCGACCTTGTAGTCGCCGAGCAGCCTGCGCCGGGTGAACGCCAGCGCGTCGGCCAGCGCGTCCTCCCAGTCAGGGCGGCCTCCTGCCGTGCCGGCGCCGGCGACGCCGGCGGAACCGGCCTGCCCCGCACCGTCCTCCGGCGTTCGGCCATCGACGAGGTCCGGCCCGACGTCGCGCGCCTGCCCGCCGGTGCCCGCCCGCTCGTCGGGCGCCGCGTCCGCAGGGGCCTCGGCCCGCGCGGACGAGCCCTTCGACCGGACCGAGCCGGCGCGCCCGCCGCCGGCCGGCGCGCCGGCGTCGGAGGCGGACCTCCGCTCCGACGCGCGCAGCGGGATCACCCGTGCTTCCGCCATCGCCCCTCCCTCGGGCAGTACTCGCTCAACGCAGTCGCGCGATCGCGTCGCCGATCCCGCGCTCGACCGACCGCACCCGCTCCGGCGCGATCACCGGCCGCAGGTCGCGCCCGCGCACGAAGTCGTCGAAGGCCTGCTGGGTCGTCCACCGCGGGGTGAACGCGAACCGCTCCCGCAACCTCGTCGTGTCCACGACGCGGCCGAAGTTCAGATACCGCAACTGCTCGGGCGAGAAGTCCACCAACCGGGTGCTGCGGAAGAAGCGGCTCACCGGCGACAGCGCCAGGCTGGGCACCGGCATCGCGATCCGCCCGGCCCGCCGGATCGCCTGCGAGAGCATCAGCACCCCGTCGCCCGCGACGTTGAAGACGCCGGGGGAGTCCCCCATCGTCGCCTGCTCCAGCACGGCCAGCGCGTCCTCAGAGTGCAGCAGTTGCAGCCGCGCGTCGAACCCGAACACGGTCGGCACGACCGGCAGCTCGAAGTAGCGGGTCAGCACCGCGTCGATGCGCGGGCCGATCAGGTTGGTGAAGCGCAGCGTGGTGATGCCGACGTCCGGGCGCCTGCGGCCGAAGCCGCGGACGTACCCCTCGATCTCGACAGCGTCCTTGGCGTAGCCGGAGGTCGGCAGGTCCTTCGGCTCCATGTCCTCGGTGAACACCGCGGGGTCGCGGGGGCTCGACCCGTACACGGCGCTGGTGGAGCGCACCACGACCTTGCGCACCAGCGGCGACTTCTGGCAGGCCGCCAGCAGCTGCATGGTGCCTATGACGTTCATTTCCTTCATCGTGGCCCGCCCGCCGGGACTCGAATGCGAGTTCACCGAGGCGTGCACGACGGTGTCGACCTTGGCGGTCGCGATCACCTTCGCGATCAGCGGGTTGCGGATGTCGGCGCGGACGAACTCGGTGCGGCCCATCCGGCGGAGCAGCTCGCGGCCGGGCTGGGTGGTGTCGACGCCCAGTACGCGCTCCACGGCGGGGTTGGCGGCAAGGCGCGCGGCCAGATGTCCGCCCAGGAACCGGCTGACCCCCGTGACCAGGACGACGTTCGGCACCTCGCGCCTCCCCGTTCCGCGTCTACGAGGAGCTGCCCGGAGCGGCGCGCTCGCGCCTCCCGGCAGCTCACGTCCTGCGGCAGTCCTACGACCCGGCTGCCGATGCTACCGCCGCAATCCTCCACCAAACGGGTCCGCGAGGTAACGGCGCCGGGTCCACATCGCCACCATCAGGTTTCCCCCTGGACGACCGGGTCACCCGGTGGGACGGCTCCCGGACCGGGCCGAACGGGCGGTCGAGAAAAACCACCGCCGCCGGCCCTGTTCGGCCGACGGCGGTTGAGGCAGGTGGCGAAGGCTCACTTGCCCAACTTGCGACGCTGGACGCGGGTCCTGCGGAGAAGCTTGCGGTGCTTCTTCTTGGACATGCGCTTGCGGCGCTTCTTGATGACCGAGCCCATGCGGAATCCTTAGCTGTCGTCGGCGGAACTGATGTCATCACGTGCCGGCGCGGCACCGCGGGAGCAATGGCACCAGGCACGACCGACTGGCCACTTTACCCGCCCACGGGTGAGGGCCCGACGACGCGGGGTACGTCGGCCCGTCTGCGCGGGGTGCTCGGCCACTCGCGGTCGCGCGATCAACCCGCGTTGTAGTAGGCGTGCTCCAGGTAGGCGTGCACATCCTTCTCCGCGACGCGGAAGGAGCGCCCGACGCGGGCGGCGGGCAGTTCGCCGGCGTGCACCAGGCGGTAGACGGTCATCTTCGACACTCGCATCAGCTTCGCCACCTCGGCGACGGTGAGGAACCGCACCTCGCCGATACCGGGAGGGGACTGCTGGCTGGGTTCGGAGTTCGCGGACATGCTTCACCGATCCTCCGCACGCGTCGCGTCACCGGCTTCCCCTCCGGCGAGAACTCACGCGCGTGCTCCATCGAGAGTAGCGGGACTGCTGTGCTGCATGCGACGTATCGAACCGCTGGACACCGGCTGCTGCCTGGTGCTTCGGCCGGTGACGCGCGCAACCGATGCTCCGCCGTCCGCGCCGCTCGCGCACGGCGAGCCCTGGCGCGCGGGCGGGTTCAGGCGGCCCGGCCGTCCACGCCGGCCGGGCTCAGCGTGTGCGGCTCGCCCGTACCGGCTCAAACGCCTCTGCGCGCCCGTACAGGTTCAGCCACGCTCGGCTCGCCCGCTTGCGCTCAGTCCTCGCGGTGGGCGCGGCCCAGCTCCACGGAGCGGTCCCTGGCCGCCTCGATCGCGTCGATCAGCGCCGCCCGGACGCCGTGCTTCTCCAGCTCCCGGATGCCGGCGATGGTGGTGCCAGCCGGGGACGTGACCGCCTCCCGCAGCATCACCGGGTGCCCCTCGTCGGAGCGCAGCATCGCCGCCGCGCCCACCGCGGACTGCACGATCAGGTCGGCGGCCACCGCGCGCGGGATGCCGAGCAGGATCCCGGCGTCGATCATGGCCTCGACCAGGTAGAAGAAGTACGCCGGGCCCGATCCGGAGAGCGCGGTGACCGCGTCCTGCTGGCTCTCGGGCACCCGCACGACCTTCCCGACGCTGCCCAGCAGCTCCTCGACCAGCCGCAGGTGCTCGTCCTCGGCGTGCTCGCCGCCGGAGATCGCGCTCATCGCCTCGCCGACCAGCATCGGCGTGTTCGGCATGACCCGCACGACCCGCGTGCCCTCGGGCAGCCTGCGTTCGAACAGCGCGGTCGACAGACCCGCGCACAGCGACACCACCAGCTTGCCCGACGGCAGGTCGGCGGCCATCTCGTCCAGCAGCGGCTCGATGTCCTGCGGCTTGACCGCGACCACGATGACGTCCGCGCGGCGCACCGCTCCGGCGACGTCGACGTGCTCGACGCCGTACTTGGCGGTCAGCTCCTTGGCCCGCGCCGGGTAGCGCTCGGTGAACAGCAGGTCCTCCGGGGACCTCCCGGCGTGCAGCAGCCCCGACATCAGGGACTCACCGATCTTGCCCGCTCCGAGTACCGCGATGGTCGTCATGCCCAGCAGCCTGCCAGAACACGCTGGGTGCTCCCGCCAGCCCCTCTCCGGCCCCTCCCGGACGCTGCCGCCGATCGTTAGTGTGTCTGCCACCACAAGCCACCCCGCCGCGACACCTGATCGAAGGAGCGGATGACCTCGATGTTCAGCACGATGCAGGACGGCACCCTCACGACCGCCCGGATACTCGCCCAGGGCAGCGGACCGCACGGGACCGCCGAGGTCGTGACCTGGACCGGCGACGGTGCGCGGCGTTCGGACTACGCCGAGGTCGGGCGGAGGGTCGCGCGGCTGGCCAACGCGCTGCGCGCGCTCGGCGTGACCGGCGACCAGCGGGTCGGCACGTTCATGTGGAACAACGCGGAGCACCTGGAGGCCTACTTCGCGGTGCCGTCGATGGGCGCGGTGCTGCACACGCTCAACATCCGGCTGTTCCCCGAGCAGATCGTCTACGTCGCCGACCACGCCGAGGACCGGGTGGTCATCGTCGACTCGACGCTGTTGCCGCTGTTCGCCAAGATCCTCCCGCAGCTCGGCACCGTCCGGCACGTCGTCGTGGTCGGCGGCGGATCGCTGGAGGCGCCCGAGGGCGTGGAGGTGCACGACTACGAGGCGCTGCTGGCGGCGCAGCCGGACGAGTTCGACTGGCCGGAGCTGGACGAGCGCTCAGCCGCGGCGATGTGCTACACGTCCGGCACCACCGGCAACCCGAAGGGCGTGGTGTACTCGCACCGCTCCATCTACCTGCACTCGATGCAGGTGTGCATGACCGACGGGATGGCGCTGTCGCAGGCCGACCGAGCGCTCGCGGTGGTGCCGATGTTCCACGCGATGTCGTGGGGCCTGCCGTACGCCGCTTTCCTGGTCGGGTCGTCGCTGATCATGCCGGACCGCTTCCTCCAGCCGGAGCCGCTGACGCACATGATCGCCGCGGAGCGGCCGACGTTCGCCGCGGCGGTTCCGACGATCTGGCAAGGGGTGTTGCAGCACCTCGAACAGGACCCGCAGGACATGTCGTCGCTGCGGGAGGTCGTCGTCGGCGGCTCGGCGTGCCCGCCGTCGCTGATGCGGGCCTTCCACGACCGCTACGGCATCCCGGTGCTGCACGCGTGGGGCATGACCGAGACCTCGCCGCTGGGCAGCGTCGCCCGGCCTCCGGCGGGGGCGACCGGTGACGAGCTGTGGGCCTACCGCTCCAGCCAGGGGCGCGTTCCCGCCGGGGTGGAGGCGCGGCTGGTCGGCGACGACGGCTCGGTGCTGCCGTGGGACGGCAGCAGCGTCGGGGAGCTCGAGGTGCGCGGGCCGTGGATCGCCGGGGCCTACTACCAGGAGGACGACCCGGAGAAGTTCCACGACGGCTGGCTGCGCACCGGCGATGTGGGGCACATCTCCCCCGACGGGTTCCTGCGCCTGACCGACCGCGCGAAGGACGTCATCAAGTCCGGTGGCGAGTGGATCTCGTCGGTGGAGCTGGAGAACCACGTGATGTCGCACCCGGCGGTGGCCGAGGCGGTGGTCATCGGCGTGCCGGACGAGAAGTGGGACGAACGGCCGCTGGTGGCCGTCGTGCTCCGGGAAGGCCAGCGGGCCACCGCCGAGGAGCTCAGCGAGTTCCTGGCGGGCAGGGTGGCCAAGTGGCAGCTGCCGGAGCACTGGACCTTCGTCGCCGAGACCCCGAAGACCAGCGTCGGCAAGTTCGACAAGAAGCGCCTGCGCCAGCAGCACTCGCAGGGCGAGCTCGACGTGCAGACCCTCGGCTGAGGCGGCCCGGTCGCCTGTTGCCGGTCGCAGACGGCGGGGCTGCTGCCCGCCGCCTGCCCGGCGCGGCGCTTCCGCCTGCGCGACCTCAGGCGCTGATCGCGAGCTGGCGGGCCTGGCAGACGATGCGGCCGGTCGAGTCGATGACCGTGGTGTCCTCGTCGAACCAGCGACCGTGCACGGACCTGCAGTCGACGACCAGGCGCAACCAGCCGTTGGCGGGCCGGGCCCGCAGCAGGGCCGTCAGCTGCACCGTGGGCGACCAGCCGAAGCGGCCCATGTTGAACGTCACCGGCATCGTCAGGTCGCCCGCGACCAGGCTGAACAGCACGTCGGGCTGCGCCCCGCGCGGTCTCGCCCACAGCCGCAGCCTCGGCGGCTGGTCCACGTCGCCGTCCAGGAACCCGGCGCTCGCGCGGTCGAGGCGGACGTCGCAGGTGCGGGCGAGGTTGTAGAACTTCACCGCGTCGGAGGTGGACAGGTCCAGCGCCTCCGCGGGTGGGTTCACCGGCATGTCCGGGACATCGGACCACGCCGGTTCCTCGACCGGGACCCGGCCCAGGGTGATCGTCGTGTCGACGCAGACCTGCCCCCGCTGCTCCAGCGTGGTGCGGCGGACCGTGACGGTGCGGCCGGTCTTAAGCGTCTCGGTGCGGACCAGGACCGGGCCGGTCTGCGGGGAGCGGAGGAACTGCGCGCTGACGGCGAGCGGTGCCAGGTCGGTGCCCTCGGTGGCCGCCCTGGCCATCATCGCCAGCAGGTAGCCGCCGTGCGGGCGGTCTCCGACTGACCAGTCCGGGTGCAGATCGGCGACGGAACTGCCGTCCCCCAGGGAACGAACAGCGGTGGCCGCGGAGAAGAGGTCTGGGAGGTCGGTCACGCTCGACCCACCGAGTAACCACGCTCATCGGGGAGCAAAGCGCGGAGTCGATTCATGTTAGCGATTCTACGGACCCTGCTCGTTCTTGATCACTTCGCGGTCACGGGATCGGTTTCGCGCAGGTGGTCACCGGTCGGTGGGCCCCTCAGGAGGCCGCCGGCTCCAGGTGCAGCCGGGCGAACAGCAGCGCCTCGGCCAGCAGGGCCGCGCGCTGCTTGGGGCTGCGGGCCTTGCGGGTGTTGATCTCCAGCACCACCGAGCCGTCGAAGCCGTCGGCCGCCAGCGCCTCGCACACCTGGGCGCACGGCTGCGTGCCCTGCCCGGGGAGCAGGTGCTCGTCGCGCGGCGCGCCGGTGCCGTCGGCGAGGTGCACGTGGGCCAGGCGGTCCTCCATCCGCTTCAGCAGCTCTATGGCATCGACGTGCGCGGCTGCGGCGTGCGAGAGGTCGAGGGTGTAGTTGTTGTAGCCCACGTCGGTCGGGTCCGGCGACGGCTTGAACGCGGACAGGCCCGACGCCTTGCCACCGCGAAGCCGCTTCCACGTGTTGGGCGGGCGCACCGGGAACATGTTCTCCACCGCGACCCGGATGCCGCTGGCCTCCTCCAGCTCCGCCACCAGGTCGCTGAAGCGCTCGGCGTAGCGGCGCTGCCAGCGGAACGGCGGGTGCACCACCACAGTCGAGGCGCCCAGGTCGCTTGCGGCCACCACCGAGCGCCGCAGCCGCTCCTCCGGCTCCGGCGACCACACCCGCTGCGTGATCAGCAGGCAGGGCGCGTGCACCGCGAGGATGGGCACGCCGTGGCGGTCGGCCAACCGGTGCAGCGCGGCGACGTCCTGGCTGACGGCGTCGGCCCAGACCATCACCTCGACGCCGTCGAAACCCAGGTCCGCGGCCATCTCGAAGGCGGCCCGGGCAGGCTGGGGCCACACCGACGCGCTCGAGAGCCCGACCGGTATGTGCTTCTCGTGCGGTTCGTCTGTGCGTTCGGGGACTCGTTCCGATGTCATGTCCTGCCCAGCATGCCCGAGGTCCGGTGTAGTTCCCCAGCCGGTGGCGCGGTCAGTGCGAAAGCAGCAGCAGAGCCGCCGGCGAGACCGTGCACACCAGGCCGACCACGACCGCCAGCAGAATGCTGTTCAGATCGTCTCCGCGCAAGAACTTCTTGGCGATGAACACCAGGCAGCCGGTGACGACCAGCGCCGCAGCGAGCGCCGCGGGGGCGAGCTGCAGCCACAGCCAGTTGAAGGCGAACCAGACGCCGATGCCGCTGACGACGCCGACGCCGCCCTGCAGCACCAGGGTTCCCCACTCCTTGGTCGGCGACCGCTCCTCGTCGTCGTCGGCGTCGTCCTCGTCGGACAGGTAGTCGTCGGAGTCGAGCCCGGCGGGCGCCTCGGGGTCGTAGTCGTCGTAGTCGCGGGCGCGTTCGCGGTCCCTCGGCTCGGCGTAGTCGTCCCCGTAGTCGTCGTAGTCCTGGGCGTCCTGGTACTCCCGCGGGTCCCCGTAGGAGTCGAAGTCGTCGTACGGGTCGTCGTCGCGGTCGGCGTCCGCCTGCTGGGGGTAGGGCATCATCGCCGTGCCTTCGGGCTCGGCGGCCTGCGGCGGGTACGCCATCATGGCGGTGCCCTCCGGCTCGGCGGCCTGCGGCGGGTACGCCATCATCGCCGTGCCGTCGGCGTCGTTGCGGGCCTCGGCCTCGACGCGCGGCAACTGCTCGGTGGCGCCCTCGACCTCCTGCGGCGGCCCCGGCTTGGGCCGTGGCTTCGGGGAGGGGCGACGCGGCAGCGCGGGCTGCTGGATCGTCGCCTCCGGGTCCCCGCCCGGCCCGTCGGCGGGGGCCGCGGCCGGTGGCGGCGGAGCGGGCATGGGCGCGGGCTTGTCCCCCGCGCCCGCCGAGAAGCGCTGCGCCCAGAAGCTGCCACCGCTGCTCTTCGGCGGCGGCTCCGGAGCCTCCTTCTTCGGCGCGGGAGGCGCCTCGTGCACCGGCTCCTGCGCGGGTGGCGCGGGCGGTTGCTGCTGCGCTGGAGGTGCGGGCGGTTGCTGCTGCGCTGGGGGTGCGGGCGGTTGCTGTTGCGCGGGTGCCGACTCCTGCGGAGGAGCCGGGGGCGCGGGCGGCGGGACCTGCGTGGCCCCAGCGGTCGGCGGGGGAACCTGCGTGGCTCCCGCCGTCGGCGGGGCCTCCTGCTGCGGCTGGGCCTGCTTGCCCGACCTCGGCTGCGGGCGGTGGCTGGTGCGCTGCGGCGGCTCGGCGTCCGGATCGACGGCGCGGAGCTGGCCGCTGTCCGACATCACCCGTTCGATGATCGCCTGCGGAGCCGTCTCGCTGGGATCTTCGGCACGCCTGCGGCGTCGCCGGGTGCTGCGCTGGGAGCCGCCGCCGTACTCGGCGAGCAGCTCCGCGACGGTGCGCTGGCTGGGGTCATTGGCCCCGCTGTCCCGACTCATCGATTCCACCGTGCCCCGTGCTGAGCCTTCCGTCCAGTTACTCGCTGCGCGTCCTGCTGGGGCCCCGACAGCCCGGACCCGACCGCGGCCCGGGTCTGGATGGCAGTGTGGCCGTTGCCGTTGGTGTGGTCCAGCCGACGCAGGATCACTCCCTCCCGCAACGCCCACGGGCAGATGTCGAGTTCCCGCAGTGACAGCTCTCGCATCGCCGCCTCGGCGACCAGCGCGCCGCTGACCAGCTGGTGCGCGCGGGCGCTGCTGACCCCGTCCAGGGCCGCGAGGTCGGCCGACGACATCCGGGTGATGAAGGACAGGAGCTGGCGCAGGCCGGTGTCGGTCAGCTTGCGCGGCACCCTGGGGCCCGCCGAGGACGGCGCCGCGCCGGTCAGGCGGGCCAGCGACCGGAACGTCTTGGAGCTGGCCACCACCCGGTCGGGCTTGCCGAGCTTGCGGAACCGCTTGGCGGTGCCCGCCAGCTCGCCTTCCAGCCATTCCCGCAGGTCCTCGACCTCCTGCCGGCTCGGCGGGTCGTGCAGCACGGTGCGCGCGAGACGCCCCGCGCCCAGCGGCAACGACACGGCAAGGTCGGGTTGTTCGTCGATGCCCATCGCCATCTCCAGCGAGCCACCGCCGATGTCGAGCAGCAGCAGGTTGCCCGCCGACCAGCCGTACCAGCGGCGGGCGGCGAGGAAGGTGAAGCGGGCCTCATCCTCGCCGGGCAGGACCTCGAGGTCGACGCCGGTCTGGTCCCGGACCATCGCCAGCACCTCGGTGGCGTTGTCGGCGTCGCGGATCGCGGAGGTGGCGAAGGCCATCAGCTCCTCGCACCCGGCCGCGACCGCGGCCTCCTGGGCCCCCGCGACGGTGCGGACGAGCTCGTCGGCGTCCTCGGGACCGAGGTGGCCGTCGTCGCCGATCCGCTCGGCAAGGCGCAGCACGGTCTTCTCCGATGTCATGGGCGTCGGATGGGCACCACGGTGCGCGTCCACCACGAGCAGGTGGACGGTGTTGGATCCGACGTCGAGCACCCCTAGGCGCATGAGCGACAACGTTACCGGCTGCGACCGCGCGACTGGGCCAGGTGGGGCCCATGACGGATGCTTGTCACAGTCCGTACCTGCTCTTCTGCACCAGGAACACCGCTGTTCACCCGGTCGGTGGCAACGCTGCGCGGAAGACGACGTGGCGTGGTACGACAGCCCGGCGACGCGGCAGGTGAGCCGTCGGCAGCGCCCATTCGGGTGTGTCCGACACGCCGACACTCCGCGCGAAACCACCCGATCGGCGTAGCGCGGCAGGTCCGGCGGAAGCAACAAATGCGGCGAAGCGGGCAGACAGGGCGAAGGTGATGGGCCCGGAGGGCGCAACGGCCGGGGCGGAGGCAGTCGACGCGGAGGCGTCCGATGCCGGCGCAGCCGGAGCGGACGCAGTCGGCGCGGACGCAGCCGGGGCGGACGACCCCGAAGCCGGCCCAGCCGGAGCGGACGCCTCCGGCCCGGTCTCGGGGCGCGCGCGTCGGACGCCGTGGGGGCGAGCCAACCGCCGGGCACCTGGGCTTCGAACCGGCCTTCCGGCCACGGCACCGTCGAACCGACCCGGCCGCCAGGACCGCGAACCGCCTTCCGGCCACCGCGCCGGCGAGCCGCCCTCCGGACACCAGGGCTCGGAACGTCCTTCCGGCCGCAGCACCGCCGAGCCACGCTCTGGCCACCAGGACTCGAAACGTCCTTCCGGCCGCAGCACCGCCGAGCCACACTCTGGCCACCAGGCCGTCGAGCCACCTTCCGACCACCGCGCGGTCAGGCCACCCTCCGGCCACGGCACCGCCGAGCCGCCCTCTGGCCACCGCGCCGTCGAAACCGCCCTCCGCCCGCCAAGGCCCCGACCGCCTTCCGCCGGGAGGCCGTCGCCGGGGCGCGGAGGCCGGGCGCAGTCGTCCGGACATGGGGCGGGCCGGGCGCGGCCGTCCGGACATGGGGCGGGACCGGCCCCAGCGCCCTGGAAACCGGTCCCGCGCCCCAGGTCCACGAGCGCCCGCTACACCTCGAACTTGTAGCCGAGCCCGCGCACCGTCACCAGGTAGCGGGGTTCGGCCGGGTCGGGCTCGAGCTTCGAGCGCAGCCGTTTGACGTGCACGTCGAGCGTCTTGGTGTCGCCGACGTAGTCCGCGCCCCACACCCGGTCGATGAGCTGCCCGCGGGTCAGCACCCGGCCCACGTTGCGCAGCAGGTACTCCAGCAGGTCGAACTCCTTGAGCGGGAGGCTGACCTCCTCGCCGGAGACCGTCACGACGTGGCGCTCCACGTCCATGCGCACCGGCCCGGCCTCCAGGACCTGCGGCAGCATGTCCTCGGCCTCACCGCCGCGGCGCAGCACCGCGCGCACCCGGGCGATCAGCTCGCGGGCCGAATAGGGCTTGGTGACGTAGTCGTCGGCACCGAGCTCCAGCCCGACCACCTTGTCGATCTCGCTGTCCCGCGCGGTCACCATGATCACCGGTACCGCCGAGCGCTGCCGGAGCTGCTTGCAGACGTCGGTCCCGCTCATGCCCGGCAGCATCAGGTCGAGCAGGACGATGTCCGCGCCGTTGCGGTCGAACTCCTCCAACGCCTCCTGACCGGTCGTCGCGACCGCCGCCGTGAAGCCCTCCTTCCGAAGCAGGAAGGCAAGTGGGTCGGCGAAGGACTCCTCGTCCTCCACGATCAGCACCCTGGTCACCGGACTCCTCCCGTTTCGACGGTTTCGACCCCGTCCGCACTCTCGGTCTTCGACCGCGCGGGCGCCCGCTCCGGCTCGGGCTGTGCGCCCTCGTCACCGATGGCGTGCCTGGGCACCCGCAGTGTGAAGGTGGAGCCGGTACCGAGCCTGCTCCACAGCTTCACCTCACCGCCGTGGTTGGCGGCGACGTGTTTGACGATGGCCAGCCCGAGGCCGGTCCCACCGGTGGCCCGCGACCGCGCCGGGTCGACGCGGAAGAACCGCTCGAAGACACGTTCCTGGTGCTCCGGCGCGATGCCGATGCCGCGGTCGGTGACGGCGATCTCGACGAAGTCGCCGGAGAGCCTGCGGCTGATCGAGACCGGGCTGCCAGGCGGCGAGTAGGACACGGCGTTGTCGACGAGGTTGCTCAGCGCGGTGACCAGCAGCGTGCGGTCGCCGTCGAGCAGCAGGCCGGACGGTTCGTCCACGGCGATCTCTATCCCGGCCGACTCGGCGCCGATGCGGCAACGGCCCAGCGCCTCCTCGACCAGGGCGTCCACCTCGAGGGTGGTGAGCTCGGGCAGCCGCTCGGCGCCCTGCAGCCGCGACAGCGCGATCAGCTCGGAGACCAGCGTGCCCAGCCGGGTCGACTCGTGCAGGATCTTGGTGGAGAAGCGGCGGACCTCCTCGGGGTCGTCCGCCGCGTCGAGCACCGCCTCGGCCAGCAGCGCGAGCGCGCCGACCGGGGTCTTGAGCTCGTGGCTGACGTTGGCGACGAAGTCGCGGCGGGTCGCCTCCAGCCGGACCGCGTCGGACTCGTCACCGGCGTCGATGACGGCGAAGCCGTCGCCGAGCGGGCGGGCGTCACCGAGGACCGCGGCGGGGCCGCGGCCGCGCAGGACGCGGCCGAGCGGGGAGAGGTCCACCGCGGTGGGTTCGCCGGTGGCGATGGCCTGCTCGGCGGCCTTCCTGGCGCGCGGGTCGGCCTGGTTGTCGCGGATGAGCCCCAGCTCGTCGGCGCGCGGGTTGTGCAGCACCACGTCGCCGAACTTGTTGACCACGACGACGCCGTTGTCGGTCGTGTGCACCAGTCGCTGGAGGAGTTCGGCGACGGTGGGGCCCTTCGGCTGCTTTCGCTCGTAACGCCGAGTCGCCCTCGCGGCCAGATAGCCACTCGCCGCGCCCACGAGCAGCACGGCGATGATCAGGGCGGTGTAGCCCAATGCGGTCACGCAAGCATCGTAAGCAGGCCGAGGCGGGCGGAGGCCAGTCCACATGGGCGTTCCGTGATACCCATGACACGAATCGGTCCGTTTCTTCACCCCCATTTCACCCTGGGGTCGGGGCCGGTTCACGTGTGCCACGACGAGCGGTTCCGCCGCGTTGGACGCAGAGACACGAACACCACTCGCATCATTCGTCCCGGTGTCACTTGATCAGGTGCACGGGTCCGTGCTGGAGCGCCGGGAACGGGCGGGGCGACCGCGCACGGCGCCCCGCCCGGATGCGGTCAGCGGCCCTGGTTGGCGACCGCCGCCGCGGCGCTCGCCGCGGCCTCGGGGTCGAGGTAGGTGCCGCCCGGGTTGGTGGGCTTGAGGTCGTCGTCGAGGTCGTAGCGCAGCGGGATGCCGGTGGGGATGTTCAGCCCCGCGATGTCGGCGTCGGAGATGCCGTCGAGGTGCTTGACCAGCGCGCGCAGCGAGTTGCCGTGCGCGGCGACCAGCACGGTGCGGCCGGCGCGCAGGTCCGGCGCGATCGCGTCCTCCCAGTACGGCAGCAGGCGGGCGACGACGTCCTTCAGGCACTCGGTGCGCGGCGCGTCGACGCCGGCGTAGCGGGCGTCGCCGTCCTGGCTGAACTCGCTGCCGGGCTCGATCTCCGGGGGCGGCGTGTCGTAGGAGCGGCGCCAGAGCATGAACTGCTCCTCGCCGTACTCCTCCAGGGTCTGCTTCTTGTTCTTGCCCTGCAGCGCGCCGTAGTGGCGCTCGTTGAGGCGCCAGTCGCGGCGGACCGGGATCCAGTGCCGGTCGGCGACGTCGAGGGCGATGTTGGCGGTCGAGATGGCGCGGCGCAGCAGCGAGGTGTGCAGCACCTCGGGCAGCACTCCGCTCTCGCGGAGCAGCTCACCGCCGCGCGTCGCCTCGGCCTGCCCCTTCTCGGAGAGGGGAACGTCCACCCAGCCGGTGAACAGGTTCTCGGCGTTCCATGTGCTCTCACCGTGCCGCAGCAGCACCAGAGTCCCAGCAGTCATGGGCCCAGGCTATAACCAGCGGATACGGCTCCGGAGCGACCCGTGACGACGCCCACCGGGGCCGGGCGCCCCGGTGGGCGCGGGCGTCACTCGAGAGCGGCGTCGAGGCTGATCGTGGTGCCGGTCAGCGCCGCCGAGACCGGGCAGATGTCCTTGGCCTTGCGGGCGGCCTCGTCGAAGGACGCGGCATCGGCGCTGGGGACCCTGGCCCGTACGGTCAGGGCGATGCCGGTGATCGCGAAGCCGTCCCCGCGGGGACCGAACGAGACCTCGGCGCTGGTGCTGATCGACTCCGGCGGCGTGCCCGCCGCGGTGAGCAGCCCGGAGAGCTGCATCGAGTAGCACGACGAGTGCGCGGCGGCGATGAGCTCCTCGGGGCTGGTCCTGCCTTCGGGCGCCTCGGCCCGGGACGCCCAGGTGACCGGGAAGGTCCCGGCCGCGGAGGACTCCAGCGCGACGTTGCCGGAGCCGGACTTGAGGTCTCCGGTCCACTGGGTGGTGGCGTTTCGCTCGGTCATTTCACGCTCCTCGGCGGGTTCGCTCATCGGTGCACGCGCGGGCCCGCACGGACCCTCCGGCCACGATCCCGCAGCGCGCGGCAGGCCGCAGCTTTGGTTGTGGCCGTCACGGGACGGTTATCCGATCACCGCATCTCCGTAACTCGAAAGTGGTGCAGCTCACTCACTTTCGCAAACCGACAGCGTCTCGATTCCGGTGCGTTACTTTCAGTGCCCAACTTCACCCCAATGGAGTAAAGCGCCGGACTTGTGACCGGTGCGCGACTCTGCGAAGTTGTCATCGCTCTCATTGATCGGCTCCCACGCACTCCCCGATTCGATGAGAGCAAAGAGCGCGGTTCGCTTTCCCCCAATCTGGACCGCGCCCCGCCGGGCCGCGGGTGCCCCCCGCCCATCGGCCCGACAGGCGGGACCCCTACGCGGGGCGGTTCGAGCTCGCGACTCCCCCTCTCTCCCGAACCGCCCCGCGCGTCCCGCTCAGGACGCCACCCCGGACCACCCGCAGCCGGGGAGCCACAGAGCCATCTTCGAAGCGGCGTAGCCGCTCGGCCCACCCCCGGCGGGCTCTCAGAGTTCCGAACGCCTCAGCAGCCGCCTGCGCCGCAGCAGCAGCCATCCCGCGGTGGCCGGGACCGCGAGCACCACCGCGAACGGCAGGACGGCGCCGAGCGCCGTGAGCGCGAACGCCCCGAAGGCCGTGAGCGCGTTCCACCCGCCTGCCAGCCCGGCCAGGAAACCCGTGTCGCCGTCATCGCCCGCGACCGACGGCGGAGCCGAGATCCGGACGTCCAGGGTGGCCAGCTCCACCTGCCCGGACAGCGCGGCGTCACGCCGCAGCAGGGCGTCGAGCTCGGACTCGCGACTGCTCAGCTCGCTCTCGATCCGCACGATGTCGGCCACGCTGGTGGCCTGGTCCATGAGAGCCCGCAGGCGCTGCACGCTCGCCCGCTGGGACTCGATCCGGCTCCTGGTGTCGACGACCTGGTCGGTGACGTCCTCGGCGCGCTGGCTCCGCGCGGTGACCTCGCCCAGACCGGCGATCTCGTCGAGCATCCGGTCGAGTCGTTCCGACGGCACCCTGAGCACCAGGTCGGTGCCGCCGCGGTAGCTGTCCTCCTGGGCCAGGTGGCCTCCGGCTGCCTCGGCCATCCCGCGCACGCGGGCTGCCGTGCCCGTCACGTCGGCGGCTTCCAGGCCGAGCTCGGCGGTGCGGACCACCTGCCGCTCCGGCACCGCAGGATTCGGCTGCCGTTGGGCGTGCAGGCCCTTCGAGTCGGACTCGGTCGCCCGGTCCGGGGCGATCGCCGGCTGCCCTGCCTGCGAGGAGACGTCCTGCCCGGCCGAACATCCAGCCGCCAGCACCCCCACCAGCAACGCCACGGCCGGTCGACGTAATCGCCACGTGCCCTTGCGTTCGCGCATTCCACTCTCCTCGGTCTGCGTCCGCGTCGCGGACAACCGGAGGACGAGCGGAGGTGATCACGGCGTTGCAGGGCCGCGCTCGTGGGCGCTCAGCCCGACATGGGCCGATCGCGCTCGATCAGCTGCTGGAACGGGCGCAGGTTGGCCAGCGACTCGCCGCGCGAGGTGCGCCAGTCCCACTCGCGCCGGATCGCGGTGGCGAAGCCGATCTCCAGCAGCGTGTTGAAGTCGCCGTCGGCGGCCTCCAGCACCTGGCCCAGGATGCGGTCCAGCTCGTCGGCGGTCACCGCGTGCAGGCCGATGCGCCCGACGAGGTAGATGTCGCCGTTGGAGTCGATCGTGTAGTGCACGCCGTAGAGGCGGGCGTTGCGGCGCAGCAGGTGGCGGTAGACCTCCTCGTGGGCCTCGTCCGGCTGCCTGCACACGAACGCCTCGACCACCAGCGCGTGCTCGGCGACCAGCAGCCAGCAGTTGGTCTGCAGCTTCTTGGTGCCGGGCAGCGTGACGAAGAAGCGCCCGTCCTCGCGGTGCTGGTACTCCAGCCCGATCTCGTCCAGGGTTGAGCTGATGACCTCGTCGAGGCTCACGCGGTGACCTCCCGGATCCGCAGTCGTGCGTCGAATGTCGTCCTGGCCCGCGCGTAGGTGTCCAGCAGCGCCTCGGTGGTGCTCTCCCAGGAGAACCCCGCCGCGTGCCCCGTGGTCCCCGCCGCGAGCCGGGCACGGCGTCCCGGGCTCAGCACCACCGACGCCAGCGCGTCGGCCCAGCGCCGCGTCTCGTGCCCGTCGACCAGCAGGCCGGAGACGCCGTCGGCGACGGCGACCGGCAGTCCGCCGACCGCCGCCGCGACCACCGGAGTACCGCAAGCCTGCGCTTCCAATGCCACCAGACCGAAGGATTCGCTGTAGCTGGGGACGGCGACGACGTCGCACGCCCGGTACACCGACGCCAGCGCGTCGCCGCGCTGCGGCGGCAGGAACCGGACGACGTCGGTGATGCCGAGCGACCTCGCCAGCTCGTGCAGGGCGCGCGGCCGCTCCAGACCACTGCCCGACGGGCCTCCGACGACCAGCACCACCAACCGCTCCCGCAGTCCGGGGTGCCGGTCGAGCAGCGCCGCGGTGGCCTTGAGCAGCACGTCGGGCGCCTTCAGCGGCTGGATGCGGCCGACGAAGCCGAGCACGACCGCATCCGCGGGTAACCCGAACTCCGCTCGCGCGGCCGACCGGTCGCCGGGGGTGAACCGCTCCAGGTCGACACCGGGCGGGATGGTCGCGACCGCCTCGGGGTCGGCGTCGTAGCGCTCGATCAGGTCGGCGGCCTCGAACTCGGTGTTGGCCACGAGCCGGTCGGCGCCGGCCACGACCTGCTCCTCACCCATCACGCGCACCATCGGCTCGGGGGTGTCGCCTTCGGCGAGCGCGGCGTTCTTGACCTTGGCGAGGGTGTGCGCGGTGTGCACCAGCGGCACGCCCCAGCGCTGCCTGGCCAGCCAGCCGACCTGCCCGGAGAGCCAGTAGTGCGAGTGCACGACGTCGTAGTAGCCGGGGTCGTGGCGCGCCTCGACGCGCAGCGCGCCGGCGGCGAAGGCGCAGATCTGCGACGGCAGGTCGTTCTTGTCCAGGCCCTCGAAGGGGCCCGCCAGCAGGCTGCGCACCGTGACGCCCGGCGCGAGCTGCGCGACCGGCGGGATGTCGGAGGAGGTGGCGCGGGTGAAGATCTCGACCTCGGTGCCCAGCTCGGCCAGCTTCGCCGAGGTCTTGGCGATGTAGACGTTCATCCCGCCCGCGTCGCCGGTGCCCGGCTGCTCGAGCGGGGAGGTGTGCAGCGAGAGCACCGCGGCCCGGCGCGGCCAGGTGCGCGAAAGATCAGTGGTGGCGGTCATCTGCTGTCCATCGAGGCCTTTCGCCGGCGGCCCGAGCCTTTCGAGCGCCCTCCACCCCGACATTTTCGACCGCGGAAACATTCCCGTAGCGTCCGATCGCGCCGGGGCCCGCGACGACGCTACCGCCCCGGCGGCGCCATACCCCCTGTTCCGGCGCCGCCGGGTGGCGCTGTTCACATTCGGCGGCCGGACGCGCGGTGTTCGGCTCCCGGTTACCGGAGGGCGCGGTCCTCGCGCCGCCGGAACGCCAGCGCCGCCAGCGCGCCGACCGCGGCGACACCGGCGGTGGCGAACACCGCCGTGCGCAGGCCGCCGACCGGGGACGCCGCCGCGCCGGCCACGGCCACCAGGACCGCCAGCCCGGCCGAACCGCCGACCTGCTGCGCCGTCGAGGCCATTCCCGAAGCCACGCCCTGCTCGTGGTGCTCGACCCCGGTCCCCGCCGCGATCCACATGCCGGTCCAGGTCAGGCCCTGCCCCAGGCTGAGGACCGCGATCCCGGCCAGCAGTCCGGCGTAGGTCCCGTCGCCTGCCATGCCCGACGCCGGCGCCACCATGCCGACGGCACCCAGCAGCAGCCCGGTGACCAGCGTGTTCCGCACCCCGAAGCGGCCGACCATCCGCTCGCCCAGCAACGTTCCGGCCGTCGTCAGCAGGCTCTGCGGCAGGAACGCGAGCCCGGTGGCCAACGCCGAGTACCCGTGGACGTCCTGCAGGTACAGCGTCAGGAAGTAGTACTGGACGCCGAAGGTGGCCATGAAGACCGCGGTGACCGCCATCGCCACGACCAGGTCGCGGTGGCGGAGGAGTCGCAGCGGCATCACCGGGTCCGCGCTGCGCGACTCGATGCGTGCGAAAGCCACCAGCAGGACGACGCCGAGCACCGCGCTGACGACGACGGCGGGCTGCCCCCAGCCCATCTCGGGCCCCTCCACCAGGGCGAACACCACCAGCGTCACCCCGGCCGTCGCGGTGACCGCGCCCGGCAGGTCGAAGGCTCGCCCGCTTTCGCGCACGGGGTCCGGCTGGATCAGCCGGAGCGCCGCCAGCGCGCCGGCCGCGCACAGCGGCACGTTGACCAGGAACACCGACTCCCACCCGAGCGCACTGGTGAGGACCCCGCCGAACAGCGCGCCGAGCGCGAGGCCGCGCTCCACACGGCGAGCGCGCGGTTGCGCTCGCGCCCCTCGGCGAAGGTCGTGTTGATCAGCGAGAGGGCCGCCGGGAACAGCAGCGCCGCCCCGAGGCCCTGCACCGCGCGGGCCACGACCAGCAGCCACGGCGTCGCGGCGAGCCCGCCGACCAGCGACGACAGCGCGAACAGCGTCATGCCCGCGACGAACGTGCGGCGTCGCCCGAGCAGGTCGCCTGCCCGGCCGCCGAGCAGCAGGAAGCCTCCGAAAGCCACCGCGTACGCGCTGACCACCCACTGCAGGGTCTGCGCGGAGAACTCCAGCCCGACGCCGATCTCGGGCAGCGCGACGAACACGATGTTGTAGTCCATAGCGATGATGAACTGCGCGAACGCCAGCAGGGCCAGGGCCGCGCGGTGGCGCGGCCGGGCGTCCGGCAGAACTGCGGTGGACAAGTCGATCTCCTCCGTACGATGGTAAGGCGACCATCGAACAGTTTTACTGTTCGCAGATCGTCGTACATTCGTGGGTGCCGCTACAAGGCGGGAAGATCAGATGTGATCAGTACGACGGTTCGCGTACTATGCGGCAGTGGCGTTCCACCATCCGACCCGCGAGCAGATCCAGCTCCCCGACGTGCTCACCGCGCTCGGGCACCCCGTGCGGCTGAGCATCGTGCGGGCGCTGGCCGAAGGCGGCGAGCACTCGTGCGGAGCGCTGCCCTCGCCGGTCTCGAAGTCGACGATGACCCACCACTGGCGCGTCCTGCGCGAGAGCGGCGTCATCCACCAGCGGCCGGAAGGGCGCGAGCACTTCCTCACCCTGCGCTGCGCCGACCTCGACGCCCGCTTCCCGGGGCTGCTGCACGCGATCCTCGACGCGGCGAAGCAGCCGGAAGCGGCGACGCCCGCGGCGGGCGGCTGACGCCGCGCCAGGGCGCAACGACGAACGGCCTGCCCATCCGGGATTTCCGGACGAACAGGCCGTTCGGCGGTCGTTCAGCGCGTCAGAGCGCGGACTTCTGCTTCCACTGGTCCCAGCTCAGCAGCCAGTCGAACACGTCGTAGTGCGGCGGCATGCCGGCGTTGGAGCCGGTCACCACCACCGGGTCGCCGAGCAGCGCGCTGTCGAAGTAGGCCTTCGCGTCGGCCTCGCTGAGGTTGACGCAGCCGTGCGAGTTGTTCACCTTGCCCAGCGCGGCCCGGTTCTCCTCGTTCTCGTGGATGAACTCGCCGTGGTTGGAGATCCGCAGGGCCCACTTCTTCTCCACGTCGGTGTAGCCGTAGCGCGGGTTGTTCATGATCTCGACGGGCTTCTTCTCCATCACGACGTAGGTGCCGTTCGGCGTGTTCAGGTTCGGGTCCGCCGACTTGCCGTAGCTCGCCGGGTAGCTGGCGACCTGCTTGCCGTCGCGCTCCACGACCATCATGTGGGTGTTGACGTCGGCCCTGACGATCTGCGCGCGGCCGATGGTGAACTCCGTGCTCAGGTCCGCCACCCCGTAGCGGCCCTTGCCGTAGTGCACGCCGTAGAGCTTGGCCTCGACCGACACCTTGGTGTGCGCCGGCCAGAACTCCTTGGGCCGCCAGTCGACCTGGGTGTCCGAAAGCCACGCCCACGAGCCCTCGACCGGAACCGAGGTGCGCACCGCCAGCGCCCGCTGCGCGGCGGCCTTGTCCTGCACCGGCTCGGCGAACTTCAGGCTGATCGGCATCCCGACGCCGACCTCGGCGTGGTCGGTGGGGTTGATCGTCGCGCGCACGGTCTTCGCCGGCTTCAGCGTCGTGAACTCGCCCTCGACCGGCACCGTCCGGCCGTCGGAACCGGTGGCCTTGCCCGACCAGGTGTAGGTCTTGCCGAAGCCCAGCGCCTCGGTGGCCTTCCAGCTCCGGCCGTCCTGGGCCAGCTCGCCCGCGACCTGCTTGCCGTCGGAGTTGGTCAGGGTGACCTCGTCGAGCCTGCCGCCCTCGACACCCGCCTTGATCGGCGCGGCCGGGTTGACGTCGACCGCACCGGCACCCGGCTCGATCGAGACCTTGGCGACCGGTGCCGCCTGCGCCGCGTTCCCGCTGCCGCCGGGCGCGCTCGATCCGCATCCCGACACCAGCAGCAACGCCGCCAGCATGCCCGCCACCGCGGTCCACAGCGCCCGCGAACGCGAGCGCCCAACCCTGCTCAGCACCTTGACCTTCTTTCCGATCGATCTTTGACCCTGTGTGTAAGACGTATGACGCCCCGAAAAGATGTCCGGGCACCACAGTGTCTCGTGTCACATCGATCGGGTGAGCGCACGCCCCCCGCCGCGGGGTTGGGGGAAGATCGGGGCGTGAGCACGACACCTGACACCCGTTGGGCCGTGGTGACCGGTGCCAGTTCCGGCATCGGCGCGGCCACCGCCCGCAAGCTCGCCGCCGAGGGTTTCCGCGTTGTGTTGGGAGCCCGCCGGGTCGAGCGCATCAACGAACTGGCCTCCGAGATCGACGGCGTCGCCGTCGCGCTGGACATCACCGACCCGGCCTCGGTCGAGGCCTTCGTCGAACGGGTCGAGACCTGCAACGTGCTGGTCAACAACGCCGGTGGCGCCAAGGGCCTGGCCAAGGTCGCCGACGCCGACGAGGACGACTGGCGCTGGATGTGGGAGACCAACGTGCTGGGCACCCTGCGCGTCACCAAGGCGCTGATGCCCAAGCTGGTCGCCTCCGGCGACGGACACGTGGTGACCGTGACGTCGATCGCCGCGACGGAGATCTACGACAACGGCTCCGGCTACACCTCCGCCAAGCACGCGCAGGGCGCGCTGCACCGCACGCTGCGCGGCGAGCACCTCGGCGAGCCGGTGCGGTTCACCGAGATCGCGCCGGGGATGGTGGAGACCGAGTTCTCCGAGGTCCGCTTCGGCGGTGACGCCGAGCGCGCGGCCGCGGTCTACCAGGGCCTGACCCCGCTCACGGCCGACGACGTCGCCGACGTCATCGCGTTCGCGGTGACCCGGCCCTCCCACGTCAACCTCGACTTCATCGAGATGAAGCCGCGCGACCAGGCTTCCGCCACCCGCGCGCACCGGCAGTCGTGACGCCGAAGTCCACCCCGCGCGCCGCGGAAGGCGGCGCGCGGGGTGGACTTCGGCGGGCCTGACGCGCGGCGCCGGTGCGCGCGCAGGGCGCGGCGGCTCGCGCGAGCGACGGGCGCGCCCCGGGCAGGGCGCGGGCGGCGGGGCGGCAACTGCGCAGGGCGACGCACGGCGCCGGAGGCAGTGCGCGGGGCGACCGGGCGGTCTTAGCCCGGGGCGGGCGCTAGCACGCAGCCGCGCACGGAGTCAGAGGCAACACGCGAGCGACCGGGCAAGACCCGGGCAACGTGCAGCCCGCGCCGAGTCGAAGGCAGTGCGCGGGCCGACGTCAGACGGAGCGGCGCGAGCGCGCAGCCATGCAGAGTCGGAAGCAGCACGCGAGCGGCGGGGCGGCACGAGCGCGAGCGGCACCACCACCGCCGCTTTTCCTCCGGCCTGCGGCCGGAGGCCCTTCGGGCCACCTGACGCTGCGCGTCAGACCTCCAACCTCTCGCTCTCGGTGTAGAGCTCGACGTCGAGTTCGGCGAGGACGTCGGCGATGGGGCTGGCGAAGCCGGTCTCGCCGTCGCCGCTGCCCGCGATGTGCAGGCCGACGACGTAGCCGGTGGAGTCGATCAACGCCGCCCCCGCGTCGCCCGCGCCGGCGAAGCGGGCCGCGGTGGTCGTGATGCGCATCTGCTCGCGCAGGATGCGGACGCCGAGCGCGTCGCCGTGGTCCACGCGCAGCGTGGTGTCGATGGAGGTGACGATGCCCGAGGTCAGGCCCGTCGCGTAACCGCTCTTGCGCACCACCTCGCCCGGGTACGCCCCGCGCTGCCCCCCGACGGGGCCGATGCCGTCGATCGCCCCGCGGTGGTGGACGCCCGGTCCGAGGCTGACCGCCGCCGCGTCGACCCGCCCGGACAGCGCCGCCCGCGCCAGGTCGGCGTAGACCTCGTCGAGGTCGGGGTCGATCATCCGGTCGCCGACCGACCACGCGTCGTCCAGGCACGCCACGTCGAAGGTGGTCAGGCCCATGGTCACCGAGGCCGGGCCGTTGCCGGTGACCAGCAGTCCCAGCGTGCCGATCCGCCGGTACTCGCCGGTGGCGGGCACGAAGGGGGGTGCGAGCTGCACCGAGCGGTGCGGAGCGATACCGCCACCCGCCCGGACGCCGCCGATCCGGTCGGTGCGGCGCTGCATGGGGGGCGCGGGCTGGTCGACTCCCGCGTGCAGGTGGTGCAGCACCGGCGTCTCCTCGATGACGTCGGTGGGGATGCCGAGGATGTCGGCCGGCACCTGCAGCTCGGACGCCAGCCGGTCGGCGGGCAGCTTGTTCGCCACCGACACCACGATGACCTGCTGACCGGTGCTTCGTCCGGACGTGCGCTTCTCGCCGATGTCGACGGCGGTGACACCCGGAAGATCCAGCAACTGGTCTTCCACCGCCCGCTTGATCGGCCGGATGACCGCGCGGTCACGAAGTTCCCTGATGCTCAGCATGGTGGCCCCTCCACCTACCATTAACACACAGGGTGATTAATTAGTCACGAAGAGTCACTCTTACGGCCGGTGCGCCACGCCTGCTACAGGGCACAGTCCACCAGAACGGGTTCCGGCGCCAAGGACACGCCGAACTGCGCCAGCACCCCGTCCCGGACTTCACGCGCAAGGCTGAGCAGGTCGGCCGTGGTGGCCTCGCCGCGGTTGGTCAGCGCCAGGGTGTGCTTGGTCGAGAGCCGGGCGCGGCCGCCGGGGCCGGGGTGGCCCTTGCCGAAGCCGGCGCGCTCGATCAGCCACGCCGCCGACAGCTTCGTCCGCCCGTCCGACGCCGGGTACTGCGGAACGCGCTGGTCGGGGCCGACCTTCGCGCCGATCCGCGACAGCACCGCGGACAGGTCGGCGGCTTCCACGATCGGGTTGGTGAAGAAGGAGCCCGCGCTCCAGGTGTCGTGGTCGGCGGGGTCGAGCACCATGCCTTTGCCGCGGCGCAGAGCCAGCACCGCCTCCCTGGCCTCGGCGACGTCGACGCGCGAACCCGGCTCCGCGTCCAGCGTGCGGGCGAGCTCGGCGTAGCGCACGGGTGCCGAGCGCCCGCCGTCGCGCAGCAGGAAGCGCACCCGCAGCACCACGGCCTGATCGCTGTGCTTGAGCACGCTGCCCCGGTAGACCAGCCCGAGGTCCTCGGCGCGCACGGTCCGGACGTTGCCGGTGCGCCGGTCCAGGAGGTCGACCGAGAGCAGCAGCTCTGACACCTCGACGCCGTAGGCGCCGACGTTCTGCACCGGGGTCGCGCCGGTGAGCCCGGGGATGCCGGACAGGCACTCCAGGCCGCCGAGGCCCTGGCGCACGGTCTCGGCCACCACCGCGTCCCAGTCCTCGCCCGCCTCGGCCGTGAGCTGCACCAGCCCGTCGCCGACGCTGTCGAAGCGCAGTCCTCTGGTGGCGATCCTCACGACGTGGCCGTCGAAGCCCTCGTCGGCCACGACGAGGTTCGAGCCGCCGCCGAGCACCAGCAGCCTGCTGCCCGCCGCGTCGGCCTCGCGCACGGCGTCGGCGAGGGTCTCGGCGTCCTCGGCGACCACGAAACCGGCGGCGGGGCCGCCGAGCCGCAGCGTGGTGTACGCGGCCAGCGCGGAGCCGCCGGTCGGGGAGGCGCCGTCGCGGGTTCCTTCGGCACCGGACATGGAGGGCATCACGGTTGCCAAAGGTAACCTCCGCTGCATGGCACGCCGCATCGAGCACCGAAGCACCTCCGAATGGCCCGCATCTCGGGTGTACGAGGCGCTGGTCGACGTCGACTACCTCAAGAACCGGCTCAACGAGATCGGCGGCACCAAGACCGAGCTGGTAGAACACGTCGCCACCGGTGAAGACGTGCGGTTCCAGGTGCGCCAGGGGGTGCGGGCGGAGTCGCTGCCGCCGATCGCGCGGACGGTGGTGGGCGGCGATCTCATGATCGACCGCAGCGAGTCGTGGCGGTGCGCCGAGGAGGGCCACTACACCGGCGAGATCGCCGCCGAGATCGCCGGTGCGCCGTGCTCCATCACCGGCTCGATGTGGCTGCGCGACCTCGCCGAACCGGCCGGTGCCGCGGTCAGCGAGTTCGTGGTGGACGGCAGCGTGCGGGTCAACGTGCCGTTCGTCGGCGGCAAGCTGGAGGAGTTCGTCTGCGAGCAGATCCAGCAGCTGCTCGCCGCCGAGGAGCGCTACACGAGCGATTGGCTGGCCCGGCACAGCTGATGTCGACGCCTCGGAAGAAGGCGCCGCGGCTGGCCGCCGGGAGGGCGCGTGCGCTGGGGGTGCCGACGCGGGGCACGACCAACCCGAACCGGCTGCGCCGCATCGACCGCTGGATGGCCGGCACGCCGTGGGTCGCGCGCACGCTTCGCGAGGCCGCCGACCCGCTGGTGGTCGACCTGGGTTTCGGCTCGTCCCCGGTGACGACCGTCGAGCTGGCTTCGCGGCTGCGCCCGCTGCGCGCCGACACGCGCGTGTTCGGACTGGAGATCGACCCGGAGCGGGTGGCGGCGGGCAAGCTGGTCGCCGACCCGCCCGCGCTGGAGTTCCGCCGCGGCGGGTTCGAGCTGGCCGGGCTGGCGGCCGGGGTCGCGGGCTCGGACGGCCCGGCGCTCGTGCGGGCGCTGAACGTGCTGCGCCAGTACACCGAGGCGGAGGCGTGGAAGGCGTGGGACGAGCTGCGCTCGCGGCTGGCGCCGGGCGGCCTGCTGGTCGAGGGCACGTGTGACGAGATCGGCCGCCGCTGCTGCTGGGTGACGCTGGACCGCGACGGACCGCTGACGTTCACTCTGGCGTGCCTGCCTTCGGACCTCGACCGGCCGTCTGATCTGGCCGAGCGGCTGCCCAAGACGCTGATCCACCGCAACGTGCCCGGTGAGCGCGTGCACGCCCTGCTCTCCGAGCTGGACGCGTGCTGGGCGAAGGCGTCACCGCACGCGCCGTTCGGCCCGCGCGCCAGGTGGGCGGAGGCGGTGGCCATGCTGGCCGGGCTCGGCTGGCCGGTGCTGGACCGGCGGCGCCGCTGGCGCCTCGGCGAGCTGACCGTCCCGTGGTCGGCCGTCGCCCCCAGCATCCCCCGCGCCGGACTGTCCCCGGGGAGTCCGTTCCAATCGAAGGGTCGGAACTCCGGGTGAGGGTCTTAGAATCCGCAACATGAGCGCCTCCCTCCGCGACGCACTCGAAGAGCAGGCCTCCGCGTTCCGCACCGCGGCCGTCGACGCCGGACCGGACGCGCCCGTGCCGACCTGTCCCGGCTGGGACGTCACCCGGCTGGTGCGCCACCTCGCGCGGGTCTACGCGATGGCCAACCTGGCGTTGGAACTCGGTCCGTCGGACGAGCGGCCTGCGCCGCAGAGCGTTCCCGAGGACTTCGACGCGGCCTTCGACTTCTGGAACCAGCAGCTCGTCGAGTTCACCACCGCGCTGTCCACAGCGGACCCGGACCGTCCGGTGTGGTCCTTCTTCCCCGGCGGCACACCGTCCTCGTGGACCCGGCGGATGGCGCACGAGACCGCGATCCACCGGCTCGACGCCGAACACGCCTGCGGCGAACACGTGCAGGAGCTGCTGTTCGACCCGGAGTTCGCCGCCGACGGAATCGACGAGCTGCTGTCGCTGCTGCTGCCGCTCGGCGACTGGTCCGCGAAGGAGCACAGCGGACGCGTCCTCTACCACGCCGCCGACGCGGGCCGGGCGTGGCTGGTCACCTACCGGCCGGGCGCGGCGCCCGACATCGGCTCGCCGCACGACTCCGCGCTCGACGCGACCGAAGTGGACGCCACCGTCGCGGGCACCGCCGACGCCGTCTACCGCAAGGTGTGGGGGCGGCCGAGCCACGCGTCGGTGACCGGCGACGCCGTGCTGGCGCACGTCGCGGCTGGCCGCTGAGCCCGGCCGCGTCCCTACCGGACGAGAATCACCGCGCGTGACCGGGCGCCTCCCACGGCACCACGTCCGGCCTGCGAGAATGACCAACCGTGACCACGCCTGAACGTCGTTTCGTCCTCAGCCTCGGCTGCCCCGACCGCACCGGGATCGTCGCCCGCATCGCGGGTTTCCTCGCCGACTGGGGCGGTTGGATCGTCGAGGCCGGTTACCACACCGACCCGGACACCGGCTGGTTCTTCACCCGGCAGGAGGTCCGCGCCGACTCCGTCCCGTTCGACCTGGAGGAGCTGCGCACCCGCTTCGCGGCGGTGGCCGCCGAACTCGGCGACCGGACCGAATGGCGGGTCTCGGACACCGCGGAGCGCCGCCGCGTGGTCATCCTGGTCTCGCGCGAAGGTCACTGCCTGCACGACCTGCTCGGCCGCATCGGCTCCGGCGAGCTGGACGTCGACCTGCGCGCGGTGATCGGCAACCACCCGAACCTCGGCCCGATCACCGAGGCGCACGGCATCCCGTTCCACCACGTCCCGTTCCCGAAGGACTCCGAGGGCAAGGCGGACGCGTTCGCGCAGGTGCGGGAGCTGGTCGACGCCCACGAGCCGGACGCGGTGGTGCTGGCCCGGTTCATGCAGGTCCTGCCCGCGGAGCTGTGCGAGGCGTGGTCGGGCCGCGCGCTCAACATCCACCACAGCTTCCTCCCGTCGTTCGCCGGCGCCCGCCCGTACCACCAGGCCTACGAGCGCGGGGTGAAGCTGGTCGGCGCGACCTGCCACTACGTGACGGCCGAACTGGACGCGGGCCCGATCGTCGAGCAGGACGTGATCCGCGTCGACCACACCGACTCGGTGGCCGACATGGTCCGAAAAGGACGCGACATCGAGAAGCTGGTGCTGGCCCGCGGTCTGCGCTCGCACCTCGAGGGCCGCGTGCTGATGCACGGCAAGCGCACGGTCGTCTTCTAGCCGGTCGTCTTGCAGCCGGAGCTCGGCCTGCCGGGCGCGGTGTCCAGCGAGGACCGACCGAGGCGCTGCCGCGTCGGTCAGCCGGTCCCGGCCATCGCCGCGAGGCGGCGGGCGAGCCGGGCGGCGGCCTCCCGCAGCTCCGGCGGTTCCAGGACCTCCGCGTCGAAGCCCAGCCGGACCACGTGCACGGCGAGCCAGTCCAGGTCCTCGCCGCCGGCGACGAGCACGCACCACCCGTCGCCGTCGTCCTCGACGCGGCCCACCTGGGGCGGCACCAGCTCCCGCACCTGCTCGGGCCGGGCGTGCAGCCGCACCCGGGCGAGGTACCGGTACGGCGCCTCGGCCACGGACCGCTGCACGTAGGCGACCGGGTCCGGATGCTCGGCCGGGCGGAAGCGCCAGGTGGTCGCCTCCACCTCGCGCATCCGGTCCAGCCGGAAGGTGCGCCAGTCGTCGCGGTCGACGTCGCGGGCCATCAGGTACCAGCGGCGACCAGTGGTGACCATCCGCACCGGCTCCGCGGTGCGCTCGCGCGCCTCGCCGTCGCGGCCGGTGTACCGGAAGCGGACCCGCACGGCGTCGCGGCAGGCTCGCGCGAGCGTCACCAGCAGCTCCGCGTCGATCTCCACCCCGGGGCCGACGAGGGTCTCGGTGGCGCCGTGCACCGCCCGCACCTCGGCGCGCAGCCTGGGCGGCATCACCTGGTCGAGCTTCGCGAGCGCCCGCAGCGCAGCCTCGCCCGCCCCGGCGACCGTTCCACCCGCCGCCAGCCGCAGGGAGACTGCCGTCGCGGTCGCCTCCTCGTCGTCGAGGAGCAGCGGCGGCAGCCGGGTGCCCGCGCCGAGCTGGTAGCCGCCGCCGACGCCCGCCGTCGCGTGCACGGGATAGCCGAGCGCACGCAGCCGCTCGACGTCGCGGCGCACCGAGCGGTCGGTGACCCCCAGCTCGCTCGCGAGCTCGGCGGCGGTCCAGGACGGCCGCCGCTGCAGCAGCGCCAGCAACCGCAGCACCCGCTCGGTCGTCGCCTCCACGGTCACGCCCTCATCGTCGCACGGATCACGGAACGGCCCTGTCCGCTATTGGCGGGAGGCTGGGCGCATGACCGACCTGACCTGGAACCCCCTGCTCCGAGAGCAGCTCGCGTGGCACTGGACCAACCAGCTCCGCGAACGCCTCGACGGGCTCACCGACGACGAGTACTTCTGGGAGCCGGCGCCCGGCTGCTGGAACGTGCGCCCGCGCGGCACCGGCACCGCACCGGTGCAGGGCGGGTCCGGCGCGATGACCATCGACTTCGCGATGCCGGAGCCCGACCCGGCGCCGTTCACCACGATCGCCTGGCGCCTCGGCCACGTGATCGTCGGGGTGCTCGCGATGCGCAACGCCTCGCACTTCGGCCGCACGCCCACCGACTACTGGTCGTTCGAGTACGCCGCGACCGCGTCCGAGGCGCTGGAACAGCTCGACGCGGAGTACGCGACCTGGCAGGCCGGGGTCGAGTCGCTCGGCGAAAGCGGCCTCGCCCGCCCGTGCGGGGAGGCGGAGGGAGCGCACGCCGAGCGACCGATGGCGGCGCTGGTGCTGCACATCAACCGGGAGGTGGTGCACCATCTGGCCGAGGTGTGCCTGCTCCGCGACCTGCACCTGCACACCCACCGGCGGACTCGGGAGGCGAGCTGAGATGGCCCGCGACGTCCAGATCACCTTCGACTGCGGCGACCCGGCCGGGCTGTCCGCGTTCTGGGCCGAGGCCCTCGGCTACCGGTTGCAGGACCCGCCCGAGGGCTTCGAGTCGTGGGAGCAGGCCTTGGAGGCGATGGGGGTGCCGCCCGAGAACCGCAACGACGCCTCCGCCGTGCTGGACCCCGCAGGCGCCGGGCCGCGGCTGTTCTTCCAGCGGGTGCCGGAGGGCAAGCAGGCCAAGAACCGCGTGCACATCGATGTACGAGCCGCCCCCGGGCTCGAGGGCGACGCGCGGATGACGGCCTTGGAAGCGGAGGCCGAGCGGCTCGTCTCCCACGGCGCCACCCGGGTCCGGCGCCACGAGCCCGCGCCGCCGCTCGACGGCGGTCACATCGTGATGGCCGACCCCGAGGGCAACGAGTTCTGCCTCGACTGATCAGCGGCGCGGGGGCGCCGACGGCCACGGGTCCGCTCCGCCGGCCGCGACCAGTCAGCGGCCGAGGCCCTCGATGACCTCCGCGCCGGGCAGTCCGGCCAGCACCTCGCCCGCGGTGAGGATCTTGCTGCGCCGCAGCCCGCTGCCGACCACGGCGGCGGGCACCTCGGCGACCGCCGCGTCGACCAGGACCGGCCAGCCCTCGGGAAGACCGAACGGGGTGATCCCGCCGTACTCCATGCCGGTCAGGGCAACCGCCTCGTCCATCGGCGCGAAGGACGCCTTGCGCACGTCCAGCCGCCGCTTGACGACCCCGTTGACGTCCGCGCGGGTGGTGGCCAGCACCAGGCACGCCGCGTAGCGGACCTCACCGGAGCGCTTGCCCGCGACGACGACGCAGTTCGCCGAGAGCTCCAGCGGCGACCCGTACTGCGCGCAGAACGCGGCGGTGTCGGCGAGCTCCGGGTCGATCTCGGTCACCCCGACGCGCGCCGCCTCGGCCTCGTCGAGAGCGCGGACGGCCTCGGCGACCGGATCGGCGAGCAGGTCGGGACGTTCCAGCGCGGGGACGACCTCGAGCGTGCCCGCGGCCAGCGACCAGTCAACAGCCATGTCGCGACGATACAAGCCGGCGCGGTCAGCCCAGGAAGTCCACGAGCATCGCGCGCAGCTCCCTGCGGTGGGTGAGCATCGGCGCCGCCGAAGGCAGCAGTTCCAGCCGGGCCCCGGAGAAGGCGGCCGCCACCGCCTTGGCCACCTCGGCGGGGTGCATCGGGTCCTCGGTGGCGCCGATGACCAGCACCTCCGCGGTCGCCGCCGCAAGCGCGGAGGCGTCGGACACGGCGCTGCGCTCGGGCAGCGTGCGCAACGCGTCCTCGAGCCGCAGCAGCGCGTCGGCCCGGCGCGCGACGTGCTCACCGACGTCGACGCCCTCCGGGATCTCGGCGGCGACGGCGGCGCGCAGCTTCGCCCCACCGTCGCCCGGCGCCGCCGCGACGGCTTCCGCGAGGCGCTCGAACGCCCACATCGCCGCCACGTCGCGGGGACGGTCCAGGGAGGCGGGCAGCAGCAGCGCCAGCCGCTCGAACCGGTCCGGGTGGTCGGCGGCGATCCTGGTCAGCGCGCCCGCGCCCAGCGAGACGCCCACCGCGCGCGTCGCACCCACCTCGTCGGCGGCGGCGAGCACGTCGGCGGCGACGCGGCCGTAGTCCCAGTAGCCGGGAGGGGAGTCCGGAGCGCTGCCGTGACCGGGCAGGCTCAGCACCACCCGGGTTCCGGGAAGCCCGGAGGACGGGATGCGCGCCTCGCCCTCGGTAGCGCCCAGGCCGTGCACGACTAGCGTGACCGGCGCGCCGCGGCCGAGCGTCGTCCAGGTGACGGCCACTACCAGGAGCTGCCCTTCTGGACCTCGGTGACCTTGGGCTTCACGTCGACGATGTAGACCAGCACCGCGACCATGCCGATGATCCACAGTATGGTCATCGGCCCGCGGAACAGGATCAGCACGAGCGCGCCCGCGCCGGTGATGCCGAGCCAGGCAGGCTTGGTCATCTTGTCCGCGGCGGTGAACGCGTCGGCGCGCTGGAGCGCGGCGTGCACGAACGCGTAGATCCCCACCGGGATCCCCGCACCCCAAATGATCAGCAACGTCCACGTGTCCAGACCCACGCCACCCACCCTACGTGCTCGGCTCCGGCCACGGCACCCACGTGCTATCGGCTCAGCTCTCGCTCTCGCCGGAGGCGCCTTGGGCGGTGGTGCCCTTGGTGCCGGTCGACTTGCCACCACCGGAGGTGGCCTTGCCCCCGCTGGTCTTCGCCGAGCCGGACGTGCTCTTGGCGCTCGGCTTGCCCGCCGCGGTCGCCTTCTCGGCGGAGCCGGACTTCTCCGACTCGCCGGTCCTGGCGGCCGAGGTCTTCGCGGCGGCCTTGCGGGCGGTGCTGCGCGTGGCGGAAGCCGCCTTCGAACCGGCGGCCTTGACCGTCTCGGCGGCCTCGTCGGCGGCCTGCTCGGTCTGCCTGGCGGCCTTCTCGCCGTAGGAGCGGGCGCCGCGGGTCACCTTGCCGAGCACGTCGTCGGCCAGCACGCGGACCTCGCCGACGACCTCCTCGACCCGGCCCTGCGCGGTCTCAGCCTGCTTGCGCGCCTGCTGGACCTGCGGCTGCAGGCGCTCCAGCGCGCCCTCGCCGCGCTCGGCGAGGTAGTCGTAGAGCTTGACCGCGGACTGGGTGTAGGCGTCGAGCCGCTTGCGCAGCTCGGCCGGGTCGAGCTGCCCGCGCAGCTCGTTGAGGTCGCTCGGCAGGTCGGCGCGCGCGGACTCGGCGCGATCGTTCAGCTCGGTGCGGATCCGGGTCAGGGTGTCCACGACCGCCTGGGCGGCGAGGTCACCGGCGCCGAGCGCGGCCAGCAGCGGCTGACGCGCGTGCTCGACGGCACCGCCGAAGGCCAGGGCGGCCTGCTCCCGCATCTTCTGGACGTCCTCGGACTTGGGCAGTGTGGGCATGGCGATCACTCCTCGGTTTGCGGTTGCGCGGCGTCTGCCGTCGCGGAGGTCGTCCCCTCCGGTGCCCCGTCAGCCGCTGCGGGGCCGCCTTGCTCGCGCCGGAAGGTGCCGTAGATGTCCAGCAGCACCTGCTTCTGCCGCTCGTTGAGGTCGGGGTCGGCGAGGATCGCGTCGACCACCGGACCGCCCTCGCGGCGCTCCAGGATGCCGGCCTGCACGTACAGCGCCTCGGCGGAGATCCGCAGCGCCTTGGCGATCTGCTGGAGGATCTCCGCGCTCGGCTTGCGCAGCCCGCGCTCGACCTGGCTCAGGTAGGGGTTGGACACTCCGGCGCGCTTGGCCAGCTGCCGCAGCGAGATCTGGGCGTTGCCGCGCTGCGTGCGGATGTAGGCGCCGAGATCGCTGACCGCCTGGTTCACGGCCTTGTTGACCGTTTTGTCCACGCGTTCCATCTGCGATCACCTTTCCGGTCGAAATCCACGATAACCAGGCATGCTAGCTACTGCAAGCACACAGCTTGCACCTATCGGGCGTGATTGCTACCACTGGCGGGTGATTTGCCGGCGCAGCGCCTTGCGCCGACCGGAGGAGGCGGGCGAGGGCGGAGCGCACAGGTGGGCTCCTCTGGCATGCCGATGGCCGACCAGCGCGCGAGAAGGCCGCGCATCACCGCTCGGCGGTGGCCTCGCGGGGCCCGGAGACGCGAACCGGGCGCGAGCCGTGCGGCTCGCGCCCGATGCCGAAGCCCTGCCGCCCCGACGCAAAAGCCCTGCTCCCCCGACGCCGAAGCCTGCTGCCCCGATCCCGAAGCCTGCTGTCCCGACGCCAAAGCCCTACTGCCCCGACGCCAAAGCCCTATGGGCGCAGGCGCCCATCGCGCAGGCGCGGATGGCGAAGCCCCGCGCCCCTAGGTGCAGGCGCACATGCAGAACGGGTGACCGGCGGGGTCCGCGTAGACGCGCCAGCTCGCGTCGAGCTGGTCCTCCGGCTGCGGCAGCGGCGTCGCGCCCGCCGCGAGCGCCCGCTCGTGCCCTTCTTCGAGCGTCTGGACCCGGACGTCGAGGTGGGCCATCTGCGGCCGCTCCCGGCCGGGCCAGGTCGGAGGCTGGAAGTGCGGGTCGCGCTGGAACGCCAGCGGAGCCCCGCCCGCCGGGTCGGCCAGCTCGACCCAGTCGTCCTCGGACTCGGCCTCGTCGATCTCCCAGCCGAGCAGCCGCCCGTAGAAGGCGGCGAGCGCGCGCGGGTCGGGGCAGTCGAGCGCGAACGCCGCCAAGCGCAGCGCTGTCGAAGTGGACGCCGTCATGGTTCTCCTCGCTCTCGGTCAGTTGAGGCAGCCGCGGGGCGCGGGTCCCGGATCCACCGCGGCGCCCGGCCGCAGTTCCCGGACCGCCATCGCCCACCAGTTGGCGAAGCGGTCGAGCCAGACAGGACGAAGCCTGCCGCCCTCCCGCAACGCGCGCTCGATGTCGGCCTGAGCCGCGGCCTCCGCGGAGCGGCGCCGGTTCGACTCGTCCCGGAGCGGGAACTCGATCGGGAACGCGTTCATGTCGCCTCACCAAACCTGTGTATTCGATTAGAAGGTTACTAACCTGTGAGACGAGTATGGGGGTTAGCGAACCGAGGTGCAACCTCCTATTGGCCTACGATGGTGTTCGTGAACAGCGATGCTGTCGCGCCCGAGGTGGTCCGGCCGCCCGCTCAGCAGGCCGCCGCCCTCGATGCCGACCGCGACCTCGAACTCGTCCTGAACTTCCTCAACACATGCGACGTCGAAGCCGGAACCGACGTCCTGGACGATCCGGAGCACTGGCGCCGATGGTGCGCCGAGCGGGGGCTCGGTGCGGCGCCGGAGTCGACCGCGGCGCGGGAGATCCGCTACTCGATGCGCGCGGCGATCTCCTGCTCCGCACCGGCGGCGCTCGTCGCGCCGGCCTGGCAGGTGCAGGTCGAGTTCCGGGCGGGAATCCCGGTGCTCACCGGCGCCGACGCACTCGGGGACGTGCTTGTCGCGGCGACGCACCTGGTGCACACCGGCTACTGGGACCGCATCAAGATCTGCCCGGCCGAGAACTGCCTCTGGGCGTTCTACGACCGTTCGAGGAACCGCTCGCGCACGTGGTGCTCGATGCGGGTCTGCGGCAACCGGGAGAAGGCGCGCTCCTGGCGCGAACGCCACTCGGGCTAGCGCCGCAGGCCGCGGCGCGGCCCTCCCGCTCGCTGCGCCTCAGAGGAGCAGTTGCGAGATCGTGTAGATGGCCAGGCCTGCGAGTGCGCCGACGACCGTGCCGTTGATGCGGATGAACTGCAGGTCGCGGCCGACCTGGAGCTCGATCTTGCGCGAGGTCTCCTCGGCGTCCCAGCGCTCGACGGTGTCGGTGATGAGCGTGGTGATCTCGGCCCGGTAGTTCGACACGACGTAGACCGCCGCGCCCTCCAGCCAGCCGTCCACCTTGGCGCGCATCTCGGGCTCCTCGACCAGGCGGCGGCCCATCGAACGCAGGCCTTCCCGCACTCTGACCCGCAGTTCGCTGGAAGGGTCCTCGGCGGCGTCGAGCAGCATCTTCTTGGCCGTGCCCCACGCCGACGAGACCAGGTTCTGCACCTCGGGGTGCTCCAGCACCTGCTGCTTGATCTGCTCGGCCTTGGCCATCGTGCGCGGGTCGTGCTGCAAGTCGTCGGCGAACTCGACCAGGAAGCGGTCGACCGCCTTGCGCATCTGGTGCTCGGGGTCGGTCTTGACCGCCCACGCGAACGACAGCACCTCGGCGTAGATCTTGTCGGCGACCATGGTGTCGAAGAACTTCGGCGACCAGGAGGGCGCGCGCTGGCTCACCACGCGCAGCACCGTCTCGTGGTTGTCGCGCACCCAGTCGTAGGCGCGGTCGCAGACGAGGTCGACGAGCTTGTGGTGCGAGCCGTCGGCGAAGACCTGGCCGAGGATGCGTCCCAGCGGCGGACCCCACGGCTGGGCGAGGACCTTGCGCACGACCGCCTGCTCCAGCACCGCCTGCACGTCCTCGTCGCGCAGGACCTGGACCGCACCGCGCACCGCGGTGGCGAGTTCCGAGGTGACCCGCTCGGCGTGGTCCCGCTCGCTGAGCCATCCGCCGAGCCGCTTGCTGATCTCGGCGCGGCGCAGCTTGTCGCGCACCACGCGCTCGGACAGGAAGTTGCTCCCCACGAAGTCGCCGAGACTGCGCCCGAGGGTGTCCTTGCGGGTCGGGATGATCGCGGTGTGCGGGATCGGCAGTCCCAGCGGACGGCGGAACAGCGCCGTCACCGCGAACCAGTCGGCCAGGGCGCCGACCATGCCCGCTTCAGCCGCCGCCCGGATGTAGCCCGCCCAGGCCGCCCCGCCGTTCTCCTGCCACCGGGCGATCACGTAGATCAGGGTCGCGACCAGCAGGAACGCGCCGGCCACGGCCTTCATCCGCCGCAGGCTCCGGCGCTTCTCCTCATCGGATACCGCAGTACGCTGCACGCTTCGATTGTGGCAGTGTCCAGGACCGAGCCTCGCGACACCGCCCGTAACGGACATTCCGGACGCCGGATCCGACACGGCCACGGCCGACCGCAAGCAGCAGCCTCGCGGAGACCTCGCGGACTCGTTGCGGCACGGCCACAGGCGACCGACGCAGCTCCCGGGAAGGCTCAACCCTTGGACACTGGTGTGCTGGGCGGACGCCGAGCGGCGCCCGGAGCCAGGCTGAGCGACTGCGGGCGGAGCGGTGCGCCTGTGCCCGTCGCGGGCACAGCAGCGCGGCGGCGCCCGTCGCCACGAAGGCGCCCCGACGACTGCCACATCCATTCCCAGGGACGGGTCCGCCGAGGCCGGTCAGCGGTGCGAAGCCGCACGTTCGGCATCTGCTGATCGCGGGCGGTTTCGACTACGCTGCGGCAACGTGCGTACTCCTGCTCTCACCTCCCGCCTCCGACCGTTCACTTCCACGATCTTCGCGGAGATCACCGAGCTCGCGAGGCGGACCGGGGCGGTCAACCTCGGTCAGGGCTTCCCCGACACCGACGGACCCGAGGGCATGCTCAGAGTCGCGCAACAGGCGATCGCCGACGGCGTGAACCAGTACCCGCCGGGCGCGGGCGCGCCCGAGCTGCGCGGGGCGATCGCCGCGCACCGCCGCAGTCGCTACGACATCGAGCACGACCCCGAGGGCGAGATCCTGGTGACCGTCGGGGCCACCGAGGCGATGTCGGCCGCGATGCTCGCGCTGGTAGAGCCCGGCGACGAGGTCGTGCTGATCGAGCCCTACTACGACGCCTACCCCGTCGCCGTCGCGATGGCCGGCGGCGTGCGCCGGACCGTGCCGCTCACCCAGGGGCCGGACCACCGCTTCGTGCTCGACGTCGACGCGCTGCGCGCGGCGGTCGGGCCGCAGACCCGCGCGCTGGTGCTGAACTCTCCGCACAACCCCACCGGCACGGTTTTCACCGACGACGAGCTGGCGGCGATCGCCGACGTCTGCCGCGAGCACGACGTCATCGCCATCACCGACGAGGTCTACGAGCACCTGCTGTTCGACGGGCGCAAGCACAAGCCGCTGGCGACCCTGCCGGGCATGACCGAACGCACCCTGTCGATCTCCAGCGTCGGCAAGAGCTTCAGCGCGACCGGGTGGAAGATCGGGTGGGTCTGCGGACCGCGGGAGCTGGTCGCGGCGGTGCGCGCCGCCAAGCAGTTCATCACCTTCGTCGGCGGTGCGCCGTTCCAGCCGGCCGTCGCGCACGCGCTCCAGCACGAGCTCGACTGGGCCGAACAGCTGCGGCTGGACCTCCAGCGCAAGCGCGACCTGCTCTCGAGCGGTCTGGCCGAAGCGGGCTTCGACGTGCTCGCCAGCGAGGGCACCTACTTCATCTGCGCCGACGTTCGCCCGCTGGGCTTCAGCGACGGGGCGCAGCTGTGCCGCGAGCTGCCCGAGCGGATCGGGGTCGCCGCGATTCCGGTGCAGGTGTTCTGCGACCACCCCGACGCGACCAGGCACCTGGTTCGCTTCGCGTTCTGCAAGCGCGACGAGGTCCTGGACGAGGCCGTCGAACGGCTCCACAAGCTGCGCTGACATCAGCGTCCTCCGTATCCGAGGCACACGAACCCGGATTCGCCGTGTGCTGCCTGCGCCTGGGCCAGCGCCGTCGCCGGCGGCACCCCGCGCCGCAGCGCGGAGTGCAACGCGACCATGACCTCGGCCGTGCGTTCGTCCGGCACCGGGATCACGCTCGCGATCACCGTCGCCGTGCCGCGGCCGAGCAGTGCGGCAGCCAGCCCGCTGAGCTGGTCGCATGGGCTGATCGCCGACTGGCCGACCTCGCACGCCGAGAGCACCACGGTCGTCGGGCCGCGGTGCAGGCGGTCCAGGTCGTAGCCGTAGAGCGGACCGTCGGCGAGGTCGAGGCAGGAGAGCAGCGGTTGGTCGCTGCGGAAACGGCCGTGCGCGGCGACGTGCACGGTGCCCGCTCCGTCCACTGTGTCCAGAACGCGTTCGGCCGTCGCGTCCGCTCCCGTGAGCAGTTCCCCACCTGCCGCAGCATGCAGGTCGGTGACCTCGCGCTCGGCATGCTCCAGGCCGGGCCCCGCCACCCAGACCTGCCGGGTCGCGGGAGTCGTCTCGGCGATGTCGGCCGCTCCGCGCAACCAGCACCGCAGCGAAGGGGCGACGGTCACACCGCGTCCATGCAGCGGCGGTAGCGCCGCCCACGGAAGCGCGTGCAGGCTTCCGGTGGGCACGACCACGAGCGGGCGCCCCCGTTGCAGTTCGTCGGCGACCGGCCCCAGCACCCGCTCGGCGATGATCTCGGCGGACCCGCGCACCCAGCCGTCGAACATCGCGCGGACCGTGCTGTCGGGCTTTTCCGCCTGCCTGGACAGGAAGTTGCGCAACCTCTCCACCTCGGCCACCACAGCGGACTCGTCTGCCAGCGCGTGCAGCCGCACCACGCCATCCACAATGGACACCGCGCGCAGTCGACCGTCAACGGTGAAGAAGTTGAGCAGCACCGCATCGCCGAGTTCGCCGACGACGTCGCCGAGTTCCCAGCGGCCCCACGCACCTTCGGTGGCACCGTTGACGAGCATCGCGCGACGGCGCACCCGGCCTTCCAGCTCCTCGACCCGCCGCAGCGCGCCACCGTTCCTCGAACCACGTGTGTCAGCCACCGCCGCGCGCAGCTCGACCAGCGACCGGCGCAGTTCCGGGTCGGCGGGTGGTTGCAGCGCCCGGCGCTGCAACGCGCTGGCGCGTGCGCATTCTGTCCAGCGCAACACCAGCTCCGGATCGCCGACGCGCAACGCCGCGGTCACCGCCGTGTCCGCGAGGTCGGCTGCCAGTCCGAAGGTGTGCACCCGCAGCTCGAACGCCGCCATGGGAGCCGCGTAGTTCTCGACCGCCCGCAACCCGCTCCGGCACGCGGCGAAAAGCCCCGGCAGGTCGCCTACCTGCTCGGCCAGCAGCGCCCGGGCGTGCCAACCGACCGCGAGCTGCGACGCACCCGCCCGCGGGTCATCGCTCGAGGCCGCCGCGAGGGCCAGCAGCTTGCGCGACAGTGCGGGCATGCCGGCCCCGCCCGCCACGCGACCCGCGACCAGCCACAGCTCCGCGGCCGCCGCGGACCAGCCGAAACCGGCGCACACCACGCCCGCCCGTCGCGCCGCGACCAGGGCATACCGCGAGCGGTGCCCGTTGCGGAGCTTCGCCTGCCACTCGGTGGCCGCCGCGAGCGCCACCCAGGCGGGACGCCGCTGTGCGCGGAACAACCGCCGGGCCTCACCGGCGGCTTCGACAGCGGCCCGCGCGTCGCCGTCCCGGAGGGCGCACCCGGCGAGGGCGAGCCTGGTCTCGGCCAGCCGCACAGCCCGTCCGCGGGCGGCCAGCCGGTCCGCCGCCCGCTCCATCTCGGTGCGCGCCTCAGCGGTGAGCCCGGCCGCGGCGAGCGCCTCGGCGCGGTCGACCAGCGCCTCCGGGTTCGACTCGGTGTCGAGGCCCATCGACAACGCCGCCGAGTACAGCCTCAGCGCCCTGGGCAGGTCGCCGGCCCGGAACGCCACGCAGCCGCGGTTGTGCCTGCAACCGGCGGCCCGTCCGGGCTGATCCGCCGAGGCGAAGATCCGCTCGGCGCGAGCCAGGTCGGTTTCGGCTTCTTCCAGGCCGTTCGAGTACATCCACGCGAGCCCGCGTCCGAGCAGCGCGTTGGCGACCCACCGCAGGTCCTCCTTCGACCGACGCTCGTGCGAGTGTTCGGGCTTCTCATGCGCGGAGTCCTCGTTCCCGGAGACCTGGTGCGCGTCCAACTGCGCCAGCGCCTCGGTGAGCTGGGTGATCGCCTCGGGGAACCGGTCGTTCTGGCAGTACAGCAGCCCGCGCAGGCACACCGCGCGCCGTCGGTCCCGCCCGCGCAGCCGTGGTTCGGCGGCGACGAGGTGCTCCCAGCAGGCGTCGGTCATCCCCCGGTCGAACTCGATCCAGGCGAGGGTCAGCCGGAACTGGGCCTCGCGCTGCTCCAGCCCACCGCGCCGCGCCGCCGTCAGCCCCAGCCGCGCGTGCTTGCGCGCGTCCCGCAGCCTGCCCCGCTCGACCTCCGCGATGGCGGCGACGTGCCTGGCCAGCACCCGGAACTCGACGTCGCGAACCGGATCCGACAGCCAGCGCTCGGCGTGGCGGAGGGCCTCCTGCGGAGCTGTGCTCGCACGCGCCCGCCACCGCAGCGCGGTCTCGATCCTCGTCTCGCCGTCCGCACGGACGGCAGTCCCGGCGCTCAACAGACCAGCCAATCCGCGACGGCGGCAGCGGACCGCTCCTGCCGGAACACCACGCTCAGCGGTCCCCGGGGCACGTCGTCCACCGCGAACCCACCGCGTTCGTCGAGCGCACCGACGCTCTCGCCGGTGGCGTGCCGGAGCACGACGTCACCGGCGGGGGCGCTGTGCCCGGGACGGCCGAGCACCAGCCCCACCGCGCGGAACAAGCCTTCCGCGACCGGGATCAGGTCCATCTCGAGCATCCGCCCGGGCATCGCGAACGTGAGCACCCTGGTCTCGCCCATGCCCGCGCGCCGGGTCCTCGCCGGAGCGTCCGCCGAGTCGCCGATCAACCGCAGCGCCGAGCCGCCGCCCGACCACTTCCGCGACGCCGCCGCATAGGCGGCCTCGACGAGCCGCCGCGGCGCCGGATCGCAGGCCTCGAACAGGTCGCGCAGGACCCGCAGTTCGGCCGGAGGTCGCACCCTCATCGCACAGCCCTGCCTTCCACGGACGTACCGGCTCGCCGGTGGAGAACGGAGTGGACGGACAGTCCGGACCGATCAGCCGGCTCTCCCGCGTGCCGATCGCGTTGCGCGGCACCGGGCAGCGGTTCTCGCGCGGAGATCGCGCATGAGACCGGGGCCGGCCGAACCGGGCGGTCAACATCGTCCGGCGCAGGGTGGACGCGCTGCCGGACAAGTGGTCGAGCACGGCCTCGGGTCCCGCGAGCAAGACCACCAACGCCAGAACGCGACACCGTGCCGAGGACGTAGGCTCCGGCGCCGCCACAGCTCTCCAGCAGGAACATCACGCCGCCTCCTCCGCTCCGCCGAGCGAGGTCATCCGCTGCCGGAGCAGCGCCAGGCACCTGCTGCGCTTGGGCCCGATGGTTCCGCGCGCCATGCCGAGCGCCTCGCTCACCTGCGCGTAGCTGGTCTCCGGTGCGACCGCCAGCACGCGCAACAACTGCTGGCAGCGCTGCGAGAGCTGGCCGAACGCCTGCCACAACCGTGCGGCGGTGATCGAGCGCAGAGCCTTGCTCTCGGGTCCGTCGTCGTGGTCCGGGACGTCGAACAGCGACGGGTCCACACCCGTCGGCGCCTCGCGCTGACGGGCCCGGGCGAGCCGGGCGGACTCGCGGCGCGCAGTGGTCACCAACCACCCCGAGAGGGCGTCAGGACTTCGCAGCCGCTCGAGGTTCTCGGCCAGCAGCAACCAGGTGGCCTGGTACACGTCCTCGGCGTCGGCGGGGTTCGAGCAGTACGCCCTGGCCACACCCCACACCACCGGGCCGTTGCGGTCCACCAGCTCCTCCCACGCCTGAGCGCTACCGCGCGCCGCGCTGTGCAGCAGTGCCGCCGAGCCACCGACTTCCCGGACCTCGCGCATGACGACTTCCCTTCGCTTCTCGATCGATCAACACGCCCGCGAATAAGAGAAGCGAAGGGGTCCGCTGGATTCAGGTTTTCCCGGTTAACGCCCGAACGGGTAACGCCGCCGCGCCTCCTGCCGGGCCGACGCCGCCGTACAGCCAGCGTCCAGCGCGACCGCCGCGGCCGCCGCGACCCTGGGAGCGGCGAAGGAAGTCCCGCTCCAGCGCGCGAATCCGTACGTGCGCACGCCCTTCGGCCGCAACCGGACGTAGCTGCTCACGACGTCCACTCCCGGCGCGGCGGCGTCCACCCACGGCCCGGAGTTGGAGAAGTCCGCGAGCGCGCCGTCCCCACCCGTGGCGGCGACAGCGATCACCGAGGGCAGCGCCGCGGGCCAGAAGGGCCGCGAGAGCGAGTGGTTGCCGGCCGCGGCGACGACCACCGCGGCACCGAACCGTTCGACCTCCGCGCGCAGGACCGGCGGGCAGACGTCGTCCGGGGTGTGGCAGCCGGCGGTCAGCACGACGACGTCCGGCCGCTCGTCCAGCAGCGAGCGCAGACCCGCGGCGACCGTGACGTCGTCGGTGAACCCCAGCGGGGAAAGCACGCGGCGGGACCGGATCACCGCGCCGGGTGCGTGCTGGAGCACCACACCGGACACGAAGGTGCCGTGCCCGGCCTGGCGGTCCTGACCGGAATCGTCGTCGGCGTCGAGCACTTCGGGCACGCTCTCGAACCACGGCCGCGACCGGAACCACGGATGCGGGTCCAGGCCGGTGTCGAGCACGCCGACGGTGATCCGCCGACGCCACGGCACGTCGGGAGGGGCGGGAACCGGTGGGGCGTCCTCGACCTCGGACCCGGTGCCCCAGATCACCGGCGCGCCGAACATCTGCGCGGAGCCGAGGTGCACGTGGTTGGCCGCGACCCCGTCGTGCTCCCGGGCGATGTCGACGCATCTGTCCTGCTCAGCAGGCCGCAGCCGGAACATGGCCACGCTGAGCGCGGCATCGTGGCGGACCTCGTCGACCCAGCGGCGCAGCCTGTCCGCCACCGCGCCCGCGGCATCGGCCGGCGCCACCAGCTCGCCGCGCCGCACCAGGCACTCCGCGGGTCCCTCGGGGTCGTGCAGCAGGAGGTCATGACCGCGTCGCGCCCAGCGGTCCCGGAGCTCAGCGGCGCTGAAAGCTTCGCTCTGATCCACAAGGGACACTTTGGGTGAGCATGATCAGGTCCACAGCGGACACGCCATCGGGCGTCCGGCAATCACCCGACCGGCGAGCTGTTCGACCTTGGCAAGGCGGTGCTCTACCTGAAGAATCAGAACGGTCTCCCGGTGTTCACTGCATTCGGCGGCACGACACCGCCTGTACGGGTGGTTGAACCCCGAGTGAGGTGCCGACCATCCTGGCGCGGGAGACGATACGGCGCGAACGTACCGACAGGGCGGTGATGAGGGTGACCGGATACTGCGCATCGCGCAGCCGCTGGTCCCGACTCCGCGCCCACGCCACCCGGGCGGTGGTCGTCGGAGGCCTCCTCACCGGCGCCTGGTTCGCGGGCGCGTCCGTAGCCACCGCCGACGGCAAGTCGGGCGACGACGCCGCAAGCGTCGGGATCACCTTGCACGGCGAAGCCCCGCAGCCATTACGGCAGGAGGCTCAGTTCCGCCTCGTGCCCGCCCGGGAGGGCGGCACCGCGCAACAGCAGGACGCAACAGCGCGGAACGGTGACGCAGAGGCCCGGCAGGGCCCGGCTGCCGGCGGAGCCGCCCAGTCGAGCACCGAGGCCGATCGCCTCGAGACACCCCGGCAGGGCGGGACCGCGGAGAGCGTCGAAGCCCGGTCGAGCAACACCGCGGACCGCGTCGAGGCGACCCAGCAAAGCAACACCGCGGACCGCGTCGAAGCGGCTCAGCCAACCGGAACCGCGGACCGCGTGGAAGCGGCCCAACAGGGCGGAACCGCGGACAGGATCGAACAGAGCGGCGCCGCCGACAGGATCAAGACCGGCTCAGCGGCTCAGGGGATCGAGAGCACGCAGCACGCCAGTGCGGCGGATCGGGTCCAGACCGCGCAGGCGGACCGGGCGGCCCAGAACGGCAGCGCCGCGGACAGGATCGACGCCGCGCAGCACGGCAGCGCCACGAATCGAATCGAGGCGGCGGACCCGAGCGGTCGAGTGCAGGCGGCAGCGCCCGCGCGCCGAGTCGAGATGGCACAGCAACCCAAGCCCACGGCGGCTGTGCCGCACATGCGGCCTCCCGACCTGCCCGACGTCGCACTGTTCGCCGACAAGCCGGACCCCAGCGAGCCGGAAGCGGAAACACCACCGGTCCTGGAAGACTTCGGACCGCACCTCGGCCAGCCCGCGGCTCCCGTCGCATCGCACGACTTTCTCCTGTCGTCGCAGGTGAGCACCCAGGAAGCGCAAACCGCGCCCACCGGTCCCGTTGCGCGCGACCGGACTTCACCCCTCGCGGCAACAGGTGTCTCTCGGCACGAGCGCCACACCCACGATGACCAGGCGCCGCTGCCGCCGGCTCCCGCCCCGAATCCGCCGCCGACGTCAGCGGGGGGACCCTCCGTCGGCGCGGGCGGTGGTATGCGCACCATGGCGGCGATCCTGCCGTCCGGGCCCGACCTGCCCGACGCGCTGCCGAGCACACCTGCCGGCCGGGAGACGGTCCCGCCCGGCAGGCTCGTGCCGTTCGAACTGCCCGCTTCGCCCGACTGATCGTCGGAGCCCTTCCAACACCGCACCAGACTCCGGTCCGCCGACTGCGCCCGGACGGATCGGATGCGGGCACCACTGGCCCGGCCTGACACCGGCAGCGACCTGCCGGAAACGCCCTCGGCTGGTGCCCCGGCTCCGGTGTCGCAATGCCCCTGCGGCACCGGAGCCCCGCCCGGGCCACCCACCGGCACGACGAGGGGCCGTGCCGGCGGGTGGCCCGGGGTCTCAGGTGACCTGCGGCTCCAGCGCGGGAGCCGCAGCCACCTCCCCGAGCGCCGAAACCGCCTTCGCCAACCGGCGGACTGCCTCCACCAGGTGCTCTTCGGGCAGCGCGTACGGCAGCCGGACCCGTGACTCCTGGGATCCGTTGACCGCGAACCGCGAGCCCGGCGCCAACCGCACCCCGTGTTCCGCGGCGGCCATCACCAGCCTGCTGCCCATCGGAGCACCGATGTCGCACCACAGCGACAGGCCACCGTCGGGGACGCGGAAGCTCCAGTCCGGCAAGTGCTCGCCGAGCGCGGCGGCGAGGCAGTCGCGGCGCGCTGCCCATTCCTCCCGACGCCGCGCCAGGATCGCTTCGGCATCCGCCAGCAGTTCGGCGAGCACGAGCTGCTCCAGCACCGGACATCCCAGGTCCAGTTGTGCCCGGCCGACGACCATCCGCTGCACCACGTCCTCGGGCGCGCGCAGCCATCCCAGCCGCAGCCCTCCCCAGAACGCCTTGCTCGCCGAGCCGATCGTGATCACGTTGCGCTCGGCGAAACTCGCCACCGGCGGAGGCGGAGCGCTGCCGGTCAGGTCCACCTCCACCAGCGTCTCGTCGATCACGGCGGTGGTGTGGGAGCGGCGCAGCATCGCGACCAGCCTGGCCCGGTCGGCCTCGCCCATGAGCGCGCCCGTCGGGTTCTGGAATTCCGGGATGAGGTAGGCCAGCCGTGGCGAGGACTGGCGCAGCGTCGCTTCGAGCAGCTCCAGGTCCCAGCCGCCGGGCACCATCGGGACCGCGACCGGCGAGGCGTTCGTCCCGCGGATCGCTTCGAGCGAGTTGGGGTAGGTGGGGTGCTCGACGAGCACCCGTTCGCCCGGCGCGACGAGCATCCGCAGCACGAGGGCGAAGGCGTGCTGCGCTCCGTTGGTCACCAGGATCTGCTCCGGGCGGGTCGGCAGGCCGCGCCTGCTGTAGCGCTCCGCGATGCGCTCGCGCAGCACCGGGTGGCCCTGCGGGTGGTAGCCGTGCCCGGTGATCTCCTCCACCAGGCGCAGCCGCGCCCGGTCGGTGGCCTCGCCGACCTCCGGAGGCGCCGTGGGCGTCGCCTGCGCGAGGTCGATGATCTCGTTGCCGGACGCCGACGGGTACCAGCCGCCGTGCGGCGTCGGGGAGCACTTGCCGCCCGGCAGGGTCACCCACGAGCCGGCGCCGCGCCGGCTCTCGGCGAACCCGCTCTCGCGCAGCCGCTCCAGCGTCCGTGCGACGAGCGTCCGGCTCACGCCGAGGGTTTCGGCGAGGTCGCGCTCGGCGGGCAGCCTGGTCCCCGGCGGCAGCCGACCGTCCAGCACGAGCTGTTTCACGTACTGGAACAGGCTCTGCGAGGACGGCCGCTGGTCAGCGCTCCACGATCCGAGCAGCTCAGCGAGCTTGCGCCCGGTGATGTGACTTGCCGACGGGTAACCCATGAGTCCAATTATGCAATATTGGACTTCGTTTCCAATACCAATATGGGATACAACGGTGCGCATGGCCTCAACCGCACCGAACGTGGACCTGTCTCCGCTGCGCATCAGCGTCCAACCCACCAGCCGTCTGATCCGGCTCGTCGTCGGACTGGTGCTCTACGGGACGAGCATGGCCTTCATGGTCCGAGCCGGACTCGGTCTCGGCCCCTGGGACGTGCTGCACCACGGCCTCGCCCGGCTGATCGGCTGGACCTTCGGTGCGGTCACCGCCCTGACCGGCGCCGTCGTGCTGCTGCTGTGGGTGCCGCTGCGGCAGCGACCCGGCATCGGCACGGTCGCGAACGTCGTCGTCATCGCGATGTCGGTCGACCTGGCACTCGCGGTGACGCCGGCGCCGGCCGCGTTCGGCTGGCAACTGCTGATGATGATCGGCTCCGTCGTGCTCAACGGCTTCGCCACCGCGCTCTACGTCGGGGCGCGCCTGGGACCGGGGCCGCGCGACGGCTTGATGACCGGGCTTCACGCCCGCACGGGTTGGTCGGTGCGCGTGGTGCGAACCGGGATCGAGATCACCGTGCTGGCCGTGGGCTGGATCCTCGGCGGGACCGCCGGCCTCGGCACGGTGGTGTACGCCCTGGCCATCGGGCCGGTCACCCAGTTCTTCCTACCCCGTGTGGTGATCTCGAGAAAAAAGATCTCCGGTACTAGAGACATCTCGAGTACCACGAAGTAACATTGGTGTCGTCCACCTGACCCCCAGGGGTGGACTGTACGCCCCCGCACTCCCGGTGACCCCCAGGCCGGTTGAGCGCGGGGGCGTTTCCAATTGCGGCGGACCGCGGTTCAGGCCGATTCCTGCAGCGGCCTCACCTCGACCGTCTCCGGGGTCTCCAGCGCCTTGGCCAGCTCGACCGCCTCCGCGCGGTCCTCGACGTCGACGACGAACCAGCCGCCGAGCGTTTCCGACTCGCCGGCGAACGGCGTCTCGGTGACCACGTGCGAGCCGTCGGCGTCGCGCCGGACCGTGACCGGACTGCTGTGCTCGGTCTCGAACGCCTCGCCCCCGACGAGCTTGCCCGCACCGGCGACGGCGCCGATCCACTGCTCGTAGGCAGCGCGGTGCGCGGCGCGGTCCTGCCTGATCCGCTGTCGCGACGCCTCGGTCTCGACGATCACCAGCGCGAACTTCATCGGCGGCCCCTTCCGCTTCCGTGGTGCCGCGATCATCGCACCGGGGTCCGACAATCCCGGCCGGCGAACCGGCAGGGGCTCACACGTGGGATTCGGTGAGCTTGCCGTCGGCCATCTCGAGGCGGCGGGTGGTGCGGACCGCGGTGAGCATCCGGCGGTCGTGGGTGACCAGCAGCAACGTGCCCTGGTACGAGTCGAGCGCCGACTCCAGCTGCTCGATGGCGGGCAGGTCGAGGTGGTTGGTCGGCTCGTCGAGCACCAGCAGGTTGACGCCGCGGCCCTGGAGCAGGGCGAGCGCGGCCCGCGTGCGTTCGCCGGGCGAGAGCGTGGCCGCCGAGCGCAGCACGTGGTCGGCCTTGAGCCCGAACTTGGCCAGCAGCGTGCGGACCTCGGCCGGCTCGGTGTCGGGCACCGCCGCGCAGAACGCGTCGAGCAGCGACTCGGAGCCGTGGAACAGCGCGCGGGCCTGGTCGACCTCGCCGACCACGACACCGGAACCCAGCTCCGCCCGGCCGGAGTCCAGCTCGACGCGGCCCAGCAGCGCGCCGAGCAACGTCGACTTGCCCGAGCCGTTGTCGCCGGTGATCGCGACCCGGTCCGCCCAGTCGATCTGCAGCGTCACCGGGCCGAAGACGAAGTCGCCGCGCCGCACTTCCGCGTCGTGCAGGGAGGCCACGATCGCCCCGGAGCGGGGCGCGGCCGCGATCTCCATGCGCAGCTCCCACTCCTTGCGCGGCTCCTCGACGACCTCCAGCCGCTCGATGAGGCGCTCGGTCTGGCGGGCCTTGGCCGCCTGCTTCTCGGTGGACTCGGAGCGGAACTTGCGGCCGATCTTGTCGGAGTCGGTGGCCTTGCGCCGGGCGTTCTTGACGCCCTTCTCCATCCACGAGCGCTGCGTGCGCGCCCGCGCCTCCAGTGCGGACTTCTTGTCCGCGTACTCCTCGTACGCCTCGCGCGCGTGCCTGCGGGCGACCTCGCGCTCCTCCAGGTAGGCGTCGTAGCCGCCGCCGTAGAGGTTGATCTGCTGCTGGGCGAGGTCCAGCTCCAGGACCTTGGTGACGGTGCGGGACAGGAACTCGCGGTCGTGGCTGACGACGACGGTGCCGGCGCGCAGCCCGCACACGAACCCCTCCAGGCGTTCGAGGCCGTCCAGGTCGAGGTCGTTGGTCGGCTCGTCCAGCAGGAACACGTCGTAGCGGGACAGCAGCAGCGACGCGAGTCCCGCGCGGGCGGCCTGGCCACCCGACAGCGACACCATCTCCTGGTCGAGGCTCACCGACAGACCGAGCGAGTCGGCGACGCCTTCGGCGCGCTCCTCCAGGTCGGCACCGCCGAGGCCGAGCCAGCGCTCCAGGCTCACGGCGTACGCGTCGTCGGCGCCCGGCGCCCCGTCGGAGAGGGCCTGCGTGGCGTCGTCCATCGCGCGCTGCGCCGCGGCGACGCCGGTGCGGCGGGCGAGGAACCGGCGGACGGTCTCGCCGGGCCGGCGCGACGGTTCCTGCGGCAGGTGGCCCACGGTCGCGGTGGGCGGTGAGAGCTGGACCTCGCCGTGCTCCGGGGTGTCGATTCCGGCGAGCAGGCGGAGCAGCGTGGACTTCCCCGCGCCGTTCGCGCCGACGAGTCCGATCACGTCGCCGGGTGCGACGACGAGCTCGAGCCCGGTGAACAGGGAGCGGTCACCGTGCCCGGCGGCGAGGTTCCTGGCGACGAGGGTTGCAGACATCAGGCCGCCGAGAATATCAACCTGCGCAGGCATGCCGGGACCAATCAGCGGGCCACCCGGCTGCTGGACGGCGTGATCGCAGGCGCTGGGTCTCCCTGGGGCCAGTCCAACGGTCGGATGCCGAGGCCGCACGATCGCGGACCGGGAAAGAAGAAAGCCCCCACCGAGATCGGCAGGGGCTGTTCGCAGCTCTTGGTGGTGGCCAGGGGCGGGGTCGAACCGCCGACCTTCCGCTTTTCAGGTCTACGAACGGCAGTTCAGCGCCGTTCGTGTCGTACTTTTGCCCTGGTCACGGCCCGATCCGGACCTGCACTGAACGACGCTGAACATCGATGAACGAGACCAGAACTGAGACCCGGTCCTGACGTGCCAGCAGCGGCGCCATCCCGCCCGCATTCGGACGCCGCCTTGTTGGAAGGTGCGCGCACTGGCAATCAGTCGAACGTGCGTTCTATGCTTTGCGTGCTCGGTGGTGGGGAAGACCGCCGGGCCCCGCGGGCCGGTCACTGCACCCCATTGGTGGCGCGGCCCGCCCTTTACATCGGGGCGGGGTTGGTGACGAGCAGAGATGACCAATGGTGGGGTACCCGCCGGCCTGTGGGCGAGCCCAGGCCTGTGTGGGTTTACCTGCCGTTGGTCTTCCCGCCTGCGCGGGTGGTCAGCAGGGAGGTTCCGATTGGTGTCCGGGCCTACGGGATCGACAACACCGCCACCGTCCCTGGTGAGCTGCTGGCGTGGCAGTTGACCGCCACTGGCGATTGGTGGGCTCAGATCCGGCTCACCTTGCACAACCGCAACCAGCGCGGCGCGCTGGAGACCGAGCTGTGGGCGCCCGGAGCCGCCGTACGCCCGCGGTAGCAGGTCAATGGGTATCGCGGTCGCCGCTGCGCCCGGCGCGGGCGTGTTCGACGCTGGCCCGCAACGCCTGCATGAGGTCGACGGCTTCGGTCTCGCGTGGCGGTGGGATGCCGGGTTCGAGAGTGCCGCCGGCGCGTTTGGCGTCGATGAGTGCCTGGACCTGTTGCTGGTAGGTGTCGTGGTAGTCGGCCGGGTCCCAGTCGATGGCCATGGCCTCGATCAACTGCACAGCCATCCGCAACTCCTGCTCGGATGCACCGCTGTGGTCGGGCAGGCTGGCACCGAGTTCGCGGTGGGGGTCGCGGACTTCGTCGGCCCAGTGCAGCAGGTAGACCGCGAGCACCTCGTGTTCGGCCTTGAGCGCGGCGAGGTACTGGCGGTTGCGCATGACGAAGGTGGCGATCCCTGCCCGGTTGGCGGTGGCCAGGGCTTCCCGGAGCAGGCCGTAGACCTTGGTGTACTGCGGTCCAGATGGGGCGAGGTAGTAGGTGTCGCGGAAGTAGACCGGGGCGATCTCGTCGAGGTCGACGAACCCGACGATCTCCAGCGTCCGGGAGCGGCCCGGGGCGATGTCCTCCAGTTCCTTCGGGTCGACGATGACCCAGCCGTCTTCGGTGGGGTAGCCCTTGACGACCTCCTCGAAAGGCACCTCCTGGCCGGTGCGCTCGTTGACCCGCTTCTGCCGCACCCGGTCACCGGTGCCGCGCTGGACCTGATGGAAGCGAATCGTGTGCCGCTCGACCGCGGTGAACAACTGCACCGGCACCGACACCAGACCGAAACGACAGCACTCCACCCCACACCGCAGACGCCATCAGCACCACCTCCCTCCAGCCGACGTGACCGACCCCAGCACCAACTGACCACGGGAACCAGAGGCAGAGGTCACCCCTTGGCAAAACCCCCAGCCCGTCGAGAAGTCCGCTCTACGGCGATCTCAGAGGCTCTTGAGAAAGCATGTGCGGTCGCTCGTCCAGGGCCACCGGATAAGGGTCACCCCGGGTCTTGGGCCCTGTGTCGCAGCCTCAGCGGCGACGAGGCCACCCTTCTGCGTCAGCTAGCCATGCCGCGTGCCGGGCTCCTAAGCCTCCGCGCGAGGTAGCTTCGATGCATGGAGCTGGTTCCCCGCGCCGCCACGATCGCAGAGCACTTCGTCCGCCCACTTGGTCGGCGATGGCTGCACGTCCAAGCTGTCGCCGAACGCGCGCATGAACTGAGCCACGCAGTGCCGGCCGCCGACCGGGACATGCTCGTGGCGGCTGCCTGGCTGCACGACATTGGATACTCACCCGAGATTGGACACACCGGGTTCCATCCGCTCGATGGGGCGCGGTACCTGCAAGCCGAGGACTGGCCCGAGGTGCTGGTTAACCTCGTCGCGCACCATTCCGGTGCGCGGTTCGAAGCAGCAGAGCGAGGGATGGCAGGTGAGCTAGCAGAGTTCCCGTTCGACGACTCCCCGCTGCTCGACACTCTTGCGACTGCCGACCTCACGACGGGACCATCCGGCGAACGGCTGACCTACGACGAACGCATGGACGAGATCCTCAGCCGGTACTCACCCGACGACCCGGTGTATCGCACGTGGACCAAGGCGAGGCCGATCATCGCGGAAGCCATCGCGCGTACCGACCGCCGCCTTGCCGGCAGTCATCCGATGTAGGGCTCGGTCCGCGCGTCGTCGAGAGCGTGGTCGATACGGAGCCGCATAGACGGGTGGATATTGAGGCCGTTGAGGTCCGCTGGGGGAACCCAGCGGACCTCTTTGGTTTCACTGCCGTCCTCTCGCGGCGTGCCACCAATCCATCGGCCCTCGAAGCACAGAGAGAACTGCTGACGGACCTCACCGTCGTCATAAGCCATGACATGGTGCGGGTTGGTGTACGTGCCAACGAGCCTGACAACCTCAATCGTCAGCCCGGTTTCCTCCTGGACCTCGCGGACCACAGTGTCGGCGATGCTCTCTCCAGCGTCATGTCCGCCGCCGGGTAGAGCCCAGAGGTCGTTATCCACTTTGTGGATCAGCAAGATCTCGCCGCGCTCGTTCCTCACCGCAGCCGTCACAGACGGCACCACCGAGTTGGCCTCCGGCGCGTTCGGATCGTTGAAGTAGTCCACCCTTGCCATTCGTGCCTCCTACGTCGGTTCGGGCGTGGCCTGCTCCCACACCCGGTCAAAGGACTCCATGTAGTGCTTCCACATCCGACCACCAGGCAACTCGCGAAGGTGCATGACGGGGTTCTGTCCGGCGAGCGCGCCGAAGGCATGTCCGTTCACGAGCAACTGTCCGTCGAACCGGTAGAGCGAGTTGTAGAGGATCGTTCCGTGTGTCCGCACATCGACCTTGGGCAGGCCCGACACCTCGCTCAGGTAACGGCGCATCATCTGCACGCGGCCTTCGAGCCCACCCGTGGTGCCTTCCTCCATGGCTCGTTGGACGACTGCGGGCGATTTCTCATCCCCGACCACGAAGCGGAACTGAACGCCTTGTTCGGCCTTCTGTCGGACGATCGGGATGATGTTGTGCTGCTCGACAAGGAACTGCCCCGAGAAGACGAGGACCTCCATCCTCTCCTTCACGCCAGCGATCAGCTCGTTCCACAGCGAGTACGGCACGTCCGAACGTGTCGGGTAGAGGTGGACCAGCTCGGTCTGCTTGGTCGGCTGCGTATGGAGGTCGCCCGCCAGGTCAGGCCATAGGTGTACCTCGTCGATGCTTAGCAACCCCGCAAGCTTCTTCCGCGTCGATCGGTGCGGCTTCCGGCCGTCGTGGGTGATCCACCGCTCGACGGTCTTGCGGTCGACCTGTAGACGTTCTGAAACGTCCTCGATCGTCAGCCCCGCAGCGTTGAAAGCTGCACGTAGGCGGTCATTCGGCACTCTGCCCGCTCCCCTCGCGGGACGTTCCCAGGACGGATTGGGACGTTACCCGGTCGATCAGAACGTCTTCAAGATCCCTGCAAAGGCCGTGGGAGCGTCCCGCGAATTGCCGTGAACTAGAGCCATCCCAGGAGAAACCAACTCCAACAACCGGCGCCCTCCAGGGCAACGGCGGAGAGAGCTTAAGGAGATGGCGATGGCCAAGAGTCCGATTCCGATGATGAAGACCGGCGGCGGTCTTCTACCGAAGTTCGTTGGCGCGCTGCTCACGCTGGCGTTCCTCGCCATGGTGATCAAGCAGCCCGCCGCCGCGGCCGAGATGCTGACCGGCGCGGGCGCGGCACTCGGCGCGGCGGTGGAAGGGCTCATGAGCTTCCTGCTGCAGCTCGGAAAGTAGAGAGCGCTCATGGCGAAGTCCTGCTACGTCGTGTCGCTCCCCGACCGTTCGGCGAGCATTGCCAGGCGGGCTTCGAGGTCGGCCAGCTCAGCGCTGACGCGGTCGACCTCGACCCGGAGGCCGACGACGGCTTGGCGAACGGCGTTGATCTCCCCTGCGACGTCGACGTCTTCCGTGCGATCACGGACCTGCGCGCCAACGTGCCGCTTGATCGTCACGAGGCCCGCGTCTCGCACCAGCTTCACCGCGGCGATCGCCGTGTTCACCGCCACGTCGTAGTGATCGGCGAGCTGGCGATACGGCGGCAGTGAAGCGCCAGGAGCGAACTCGTCAGCCTCGATCCGAGCGATCAGGTCATCGGCGACACGTCGGCTAGCTGGGCGTTTGTCTTCGGACTCAGCGCTCGCACTCACGTGATCAGCCTACCCAAAACGTCTTGAGACATCCGGTTGACAAGGCCACCCCCAACCCTTAATGTCTCAACACATCAAGGATGTCTCAAGACATCAGAGCTTAGGAGAACGACATGGAGTACCTGGACTTCGAGCCGTCGGCAGATGAGCTGGCGACCTGCGAGGCAGAGCTGGAGGACTGGGAGCGGCTGGCCGTACGGGACTACTGGGCCGCGGTCATCGCCGAAGAGTTGGGAGCCCCCGAGCCGCAGGCTCGGCCGTCGGTGTGGCGGTCGATGGGCCCGGGCGAGCGGGAGCGCTTGCGCCGCACCGCGCGGCGGGCGGCCAACACCACGCTGCGACTGGTGGCCGACAACGTCGCGGTCGAGCAGGGCTCGGCAGCTCCCAACTTCGGGGAGGCGGCGTGATGGCCGGCCTCGAGCCTGTCGACATCACGGCGCTGACACGGACGTCGATTCCGCTGGAGGCGGTGAACCGCTTCAACGGCGGAACGGTGTGGAGCACGTGGGGACAGTTCCACCTCGCTCCGTGCGACTGCCACAGCCTCTACTGGTCTGACCGCGACGTCTTCTACGTCCGCGACGGGGAGTTCTACGCGTGCCCGCTGTGGGGGACCGAGTGATGGCGCGGCAGTGGCCGATCGTCAAGACGGTGCTGTGGGACGGCACGTGGGAGTTCTGCCACGGCCACCTCGACGGGCTGCCGGTGTTCGCCTGGCGCGGTCGCCCTTGCTCGGTCCCGTCCCGGCTCGAGCTGGCCACCCGCCGCCAGCTCCGGCAGATGGGCCTGTGCCCCGGTGGGGCGGATCCGGTGGCGCTGCTGCGGTTCCGCCACCGCCAGCCCTACCGGCGCGAAGAGCTTGCCGAGCTGTTCCGCATCGACCTGGCCAAGCCCAAGCGCACCGCCACCCCCGCGCAGCGGGAAGCGATCGAGCGGGCGCTGACCGCCCGTCGTACGTGCCCGACCTGCCCGCCCGGGCAGCAGGTCAAGCCCTACTACCTGCCGACCTCGGCCGGGCAGTGCTGGGACTGCTACCTGCCCGACACCGCCGCGGCCTGACGAACCACACAGCACCAACACGACCCATCGCATCAGGAGAACGAGCGTCATGTCCGAGCCCCGCATCCAGATCGGCGGCAAGACCTACACCAGCGAGAACTGGCACGAGATCGCCGAGGACCCGAACGTCACCCCGGCCAACGGGCAGGTCGTCAACGTCGCCCACGGCGACAACCACGGCATCCAGGCCGGCGCCATCCACGGCGGCATCACCTTCAACCGCAACTGACCCTCAGGGAGAGATTTCGTGTCCAGCATCGACGACATCCGCAGCGTGCTGTCGCAGGCCAACCTCCAGTCCGGCGAGGTGATGGCCACCCTCGTCGAGTCCCAGCGCCACATCGAGGCCCTGGCCAACATGGTCGCCACCGTCACCCAGGGCTCGGACAACGAGCTGGTGCAGCGGGCCCTGGCCACCTTCGGCCTCGCCCGGACCCAGCTCTCCGAGGTCGTCGGCGTCATCCACGACGGAACCGACCACCTCAGCAACTACCAGCAGACCCTCTGACCCCGTTCCCCCAGCACACCAACCCCTTCTTCAGGAGGAAGCCGTCATGGCCGGTATCGAAGACGTCCGCGCGAACCTGTCCGCCGCCACCACCCAGGCCAGCGAAGCGCTCTACGCGCTCAAGCAGGCCGCGCTGACCATCAACGAGGTCCAGCGCGTGCTCGACGACACCGTGGCCAGCAGCGCCCGGGAGTCGGCCCAGCACGCCATCAGCGCGTTCCACCAGGCGTTCAGCCAGGCCGAACAGGCCCAGGAGCTGGTGATCTCCGGCAGGGACTCGATCGACACCTACGCCGCCCAGCTCTAACCCCACCCGCACATCCACCCGCTCTGTCGAGAACGCGAGGAGAACGAACCGCAATGTCGAGCATCGAACAGGTCCGCGCCGCCATGCAGTCCGCCACCTACCGCACCGAACAGGTCGTGGCCGCGCTGCAGTCCTCCGCGCTGGAGCTGGACCAGATCGACGCCCTGCTGCAGAACGTCGGCCAGGGCAGCAGCAACGAGCACTACAACCGCGGCGCGCTGGCGCTGATCCAGGCCACCGAACCGCTGCGGCAGGCCCTGGAGCTGGTGCGCACCGGCGAGACCGACCTCAACACCTACGCCGCCCAGATCTAGCCGCCCGCCTGCGAGTCCGAAAGGGACCACCACCGTGATCCAGCTCGCCATTACCAGCTTCGGCTACCTCCACGGCCCCGCGCCGGAGGCCACCGCCGTCATCGACCTGCGCAACCACCTGCGCGACCCCCACGTCGACCCCGCCTTCCGCCAGCTCACCGGCTTCGACCTCGCCGTGCACGACAAGGTCCTGGCCGCGCCCGGCGCCGCCAATATGCGCGTAGCCCTGGCGGAGTTGGCCGCCGCCCTGCTCCACACCGGGAGCGAAAAGCTCGTGACCATCGCCCTGGGCTGCGCCGGCGGACGCCACCGCTCCGTCGTGCTGGCCAACGACCTGGCCAACGTCATGCGTGTCTGCGGCTGGCAGGGCGAACTCGAACACCGCGACATCGACAAGCCCGTCATCCACCGCACCACCAAGTGAGAGGAGCACATCCGATGAGCCTGAGGAGTCGGAACTGGGACCGCTCGCCCGAAACCGAGGGTGACCGCCGCTTCCACGACCTGCGCGACAGCGGCTACACCGGCCCGATCGACCAGGACGGAAACCCCGTCACCAGCGGCCGGGACGCCGACATCCTCCGCCGCATGGCCGAGGAACGCGGCGAAACCGTCGACTGGTGACCCCGCCCCGGCCCGGCAGCCGCAACCACCACGAAGCACCTGCCGGGCCGGGCTCCCCACTGATCCTTCGAATCTGCAAGGAGAAGCCCGATGCTAGACCCCGAGACCGGCGACGTGACGGTCACGATCCCCGCTGACCTCGCGGCCAAGCTGAGCGGCGCCTACGAGGCGTGGCGCGCCGCCCTCGACGACGTCGACGCCAGCGGCGTCGACACGGACCCAACCCATCTGGCTGCCCTGTGGCGGGCCCGCTCGCGTACCGAGCTGGCTCTCGCCGATGTCTACGGCGAGTTGGCCTACTCCGTCGGCCCGTTCGTGCCCCTGATCAATGCGGTGTTTCGCGGCGTCGACGCCTGCCGAGGCGCCGCCGACCGCTACGTCGGGATCGCCGAACGCCTCGAAGGGAGGGCGTCGTGAATCGCGTCTTCTCGATGCTGCGAGTCGCGGTCCGCTTCACGGGCTGGGTGGCGGTCCCGGTGCTGCTGCTGGTGGCGCTGTCGCTGCTGTCCGGCGTGGTGCGCACGACCGCCCTGGGCGCCTTCTGTGTGGTCGTGGCGCTCAAGGCCGCGATGACCGTGCTCGACCTGGTCGGCGAGTACGCCCCGAACCCCCGTTACGGCTTCCGATTGGAGGTGACCGGTCGATGACCGCGGCGAAGAGTGCCTACCCAGTGCCGGTGGACGAGCTGCTGCCGCAGGCCCGCCAGCTCGCCGACGACCTGGGCACGATCCCGCCCCGCAACCGGCTGATGTCCGAGCTGAAGATCGGGGCACCGAAGGCCAACGCACTGCTGGACAAGCTCAAGGCCGACCCGGACCCGGCCACGGCCCGTCCGGCGGGTCTGCACCTGGTGGCTGAGGGCCGGGCTCTGCCCGAGTCGACGACCGAGCCGGACCCGGTCAGCGACGCCCCTGCCGAGCCTGCCGCACCGACCCCGTCGGTTCCGGGGGCGGACCCGGCCACGGTCGAGGCGCACACCCCGGCGGCGGAGGGGTCGTCGGAGCAGGTCACTGCGCCCGCAGACCCGGGCACGCCCCCGGGCGAGGTCCGGGAGCGCAAGGCGGTGTCGACGTGGCCGGTGCTGCTGCTGGCGCTGCCGGCGTTCGTGGCGATCTGGTCGGGCTGGGTGGGCCTGGGCGGGCTCACCGGGTTCGGGATCGTGCACCCGCTTCCGGGGATCTGGGACGAGTTCGAACTCAACACCGCGATCACGCTGCCGATCGGGGTGGAGACCTACGCCGCCTACGCCCTGCGGGTCTGGCTCTCCGGGCAGGTCCCGGCGCGAGCCCGCCACTTCGCGAAGGTCTCCGCGCTGGGCTCGCTGGCCCTGGGCGCGCTCGGACAGATCGCCTACCACCTGATGACCGCGGCAGGCATGACCGCCGCCCCGTGGTGGATCACCACCATCGTCGCCTGCCTTCCCGTGGCCGTGCTCGGCATGGGCGCCGCCCTGACCCACCTGCTGCACACCCCCGACCTGGAGGTGACCCGATGACCACCCACGACCACGAGCCCCAGCACACCCCCGAGGTCACCGAACCCGACACCGAGGCGCAGGTGTTCCACCTGCCCGTCGAACGCGCCGAGCCCGCCGACACCGCAGGTGCCGGTGAGGGTGAGGGTGAGGTGATCGAGGGCGAGATCGTCGAGCCGCCCCAGGTTGACCAGCCCGAGCCCCGCGGCACCGGGTCCGCGCTGGCGCGGACGGAGAAGCGCGAGCCGATCCTTCCCAGTTGGGCCAAGGACTCCCAGGAGTTCGCCGACACCGCACGGTGGGCGCTGGGCTATGCCGGACATACCGCCGGGTTTCACGCGGTGCGCTGCCCGGTCTACATCGCCCGCATCATCGCCCGGGTGCCGCAGGGCACGCTGCGGCTGCTGCGCGGGCTGGCTCGATGGTTGACCGACGCCGAAGGCCGCCCGGTGCGCAACGCCGCGGCCCGTCGCGAGGACGCCACGGAGTACCTGAAGCTGTCCACGCAGCGCGACGGGCGGATCCGCTCCCGCGCGGTCCTCACGGCCGGGCTGGGGGCGGCCGGCATCGCGGCGTTCCTGCTCGGCCGGGCGATGCTGCCCGAGCTGGTGCAGTGGTCGATCGTGGCCGCCGCGATCGGTGGGCTGGGCTGGCTCGGTGCTCCGGCGGACAAGCCGATCGCCAGCCGGGCGATCGAGGCCACCCGGGTGCCCAAGCTGACCAGCGACGCGGTGACCCGCGCGCTGGCTGCGCTGGGGATTTCCCAGATCAACCAGGCCATGGGCAAGGGTGGGGAGGGCATCGGCTACCCGCGGCCGATCAGCCGCGATGGCAAGGGCTGGCGCGCCGACATCGACCTGCCCCACGGCGTGACCCCGGGCGACATCATGGACCGCCGCGAAAAGCTCGCGTCCGGTCTGCGGCGCCCGACCGGCTGCGTGTGGCCCGAGTCCGACAACGCCGAGCACGCCGGTCGGCTGGTGCTGTGGGTCGGTGACCAGGACATGCGCAAGGCCAAACAGTCCGCGTGGGCGCTGCGCAAGGGCGTGCAGGTCGACCTGTTCCAGCCCCAGCCGTTCGGCACCGACCAGCGCGGCCGGTGGGTCGACCTGCGGCTGATGTTCACCAGCGTCGCGATCGGCGCGATTCCCCGCATGGGCAAGACCTTCGCCCTGCGCGAGCTGCTGCTCATCGCCGCCCTGGACCCGCGCGCCGAGCTGCACACCTACGACCTCAAGGGCACCGGCGACCTCGACCCGCTGGAGAAGGTCACCCACGCCCACGGTGTCGGCGATGACGACCTGGACCTGCACCTGGCCGACATGCGGGCCGTGCGCACCGAGCTGCGGCGACGGGCCAAGCTCATCCGGCAGTTGGCCAAGCAGGGCCTCGCCCCGGAGAACAAGGTCACCCCGGAGCTGGCCTCCACGAAGTCGCTGGGCCTGCACCCGATCGTCATCGGCGTGGATGAATGCCAGGTGTGGTTCGAGCACGCCAAGTACGGCGAGGAGTTCGAAGAGATCTGCACTGACCTGGTGAAACGGGGTCCGGCGCTGGGAATCATCATCATGCTGGCCACCCAGCGCCCGGACGCCAAGAGCCTGCCCACCGGCATCTCGGCGAACGTCTCCACCCGGTTCTGCCTGAAGGTGCAGGGCCAGACCGAAAACGACATGGTGCTGGGCACCTCGAAGTACAAGCAGGGCGTGCGGGCCACCACGTTCGCCTGGGCCGACAAGGGCATCGGTTACCTGGTCGGCGAGGGCTCCGACGCCCAGATCGTGCGCACCGTCGCCGGACTCGACGGCCCCGCCGCCGAAAAGGTCGCCGCCTACGCCCGCCACCTGCGCGAGCAGGCCGGAACCCTGTCCGGACACGCCATCGGCGAGACCGTCACGTCCGATGAGGACCACCGCCGGGACACGCTGCTGGACGACATCCTCGCCGTGACCCCGGAAACCGAGGCGAAGGTGTGGAACGAGACCACCGTGGCCCGGCTCGCCGAGCTGCGCCCCGAGGTCTACGGGAGCTGGGAAGCCGACCAGCTCTCCGCCGCGCTCAAGCCCCACGGCATCCGAGCCAACCGTCAGGTGTGGGGCACCGACGAGAGCGGCGAGGGCCGCAACCGCCGCGGCTTCCACCGCGACGACATCACCAAAACCGTCACTGAACGTGACCGAGGACGGGAAGCGAGCTAGCCCCCGCCGGGTCGCTAGGTCTAGCGGCCGGCCCCGCTAGACCTAGCGGCTCCGCTAGCAACCCATCTCCACCGCCACCAGCGCCCTAGTCCCTAGCGGCGCCTGGCCAAACACGCCCAAAAACGCCTGCTGGAGGCACCTTTGACCCCCGCCGACCTCGCTAACACCAGCCTGACCCTGCTCCTCGGAATGGTCACGCTCTGTTACTCGCTGGTGTGTGTGATCTGGCCGTTCAAGGACTGCCGCACCTGCCGCGGCACCGGCCGCCTCCGCTCCCCGTTCCTGCGCAGCTACCGCCTCTGCCCCGCCTGCGAAGCCACCGGCCTGCGGCTGCGCACCGGACGCAAAGCCGTCAACGCCCTGCGCCGCGTCCACCGCCGCAACCGCGGCCACTGAACCGGCAACCGGAAGGACACCACCGTGATGCACATCGTCGGCAGCGCCCGCTCCGCCCTGCACCAGCTCGGACTCACCAGCGCCAAGACCCTCTGCGGCAAAAAGCTCCGCCAGCCAGAGGACGGCGCCGCGAAGAACGCCCCGCTGTGCCCGGAGTGCTACCGCCGCTCCGGTTGGACCCACGACAAGCGCCGGCAGTGAACACCCTCCAGAAAGGACACATCGCCATGAGCAGGCATCGCCTCGAACCCCGCAACCCCAACAACGTTCGCGAGGTGGTCGTCGGCTGGGACTCGCCCATGCGGACCTTCTACGCCGTCGTCGAAGACCACAGCGGCGCCATCCCGGTCGACCTCGGCGACTCCATCGAGCCCGTGCTCCGTCCCGGGGCCGTGCTCGATGCGGTCCGCCCCTACGCCGCCATCCCGCCCGGCCTCGACGACGAGCTGCTGCGCGACGCGCTGGCCGACCCCGGCATCCGCGCCGCCTGACCCGAACCCCGTCCACGCGGCCCCGCCCGCCATTCCGCCACAGAACCCGGGCGGGGCCACCACCCCTCAAAGATAGGTAACCGTCATGTTCGCAGAGATCGCCATCCCCGTCCTTACCGGCGGATGGGCCGCCGTCGCCACCGCCACCACCATCAACTACCGACGCCGCACGCTGACCGACCCGGTCACCGGCATCGGCAACCGCGCCGCCCTCTACCGCACCGCCCGCCGCACCACCGCCCGCAGCGGGCTCGTCGGACTGCTCATGGTCGACCTCGACCGGTTCAAGCAGATCAACGACACCCACGGCCACCCCTTCGGCAACCGCGTCCTGACCGCCATCGCCACCCGCCTGATTGAGAACACGCTGCGCGGGGAGCGCGCGGTGCGGCTGCACGGCGACGAGTTCGCGATCTGGCTCGGACGCATCACCTCCACCGCCCGCGCCGAAGGCCGCGCCCTCCAGATCGCCGACGCCCTCGCCGAACCCCTCCAGATCGGCGGCCGTCGGCTCGTGGTGCCCGGCAGCGTCGGCGTCGCCGTCGCCCCCGCCCGCACCCCACTCGGCGAACTGCTGAACACCGCCGACCAGCACATGTACCAGGTCAAGGCCACCCACCACCTGCCCGCACTGCCCGCCGGCGAGCCGCGGCGCGCCCGCGACCGGGCCACCCCGCCCGACCACGCCGCCTGAAACCCGACCACACCCACGACAGGAGGTGACTCCGCGATGACCGACCCGATCCGGCTCGCGCACTGGCTGATCGAGCACGGCATGTACGTCTTCCCGCTGCGCCCCTACTCCAAGCGCCCGTTCGGCAACTGCCGCCGCTGCAAGGACAACCGCTGCACCCAGCCGTGCCCGTGCCTGACCGCCGACCGTCCCTGCCACGGCTACCTCGCCGCCACCAACCAGCACCGCCGGGCCCGCCGCTGGTTCACCCGTATGCCGGCAGCCAACGTCGGCATCAGCACCGACCTCTCCGACACGGTCGTGCTCGACCTCGACCGCAAGCCCAAGGCTCCCGCAGCCGCCGCGCACGACGTGCCCATCCTCGTCGCCGACGGATTGGGAGCCCTCGACGCAATCACCACGCACGAGGGCGCCGACTGGCCCGACACCCTGACCATTGCCACCCCGTCCGAAGGGCGACACCTGTACTTCCGCCGCCCTGCGGGGTTGGAGGTCGCCAGCGACGCCAACGGCCGGGTCGGGCACCAGATCGACATCCGCGCCCAGGGTGGCTACGTCGTCGCCCCCGGCTGCCAGATCACCGCACCACCCGAAGACGTCTTCGGCACCTACACCCGCGTATCGACCACAGTGGACATCGCACCGCTGCCGGACTGGCTGCGCCCTCGGGTCACCCCGCCACCCGCGACACCGACCGGACCGGGGAAGGCTCCCAACCTCGGGCGAATCCGTCACGGGGACGGTCATGAGCCCGGTTACTGGAAAACGGTGTGGAAGAGCGTGCTCGACAAGGTCGAGTACGAGGACGGCGAGCGCTGGAAGTTGGTCTACAACGCCGCCCGCCGCCTGGCCAACCTCGCCGTGCACGACGGCGCCCCCTGGACCGAGCACGAGGTGCTCGACGAGCTGGAGGCCGCCGCGATCCGCCGCCGCGAGCACACCGGCAAACCCACCGAGCCCGCCACCGCACGCCGCAACGCCCAGCGCGGCTGGGACCGCGGCACCCACGACGGCCCCGACTCCCTGATCGGCCTGGGCGGCGCGGCATGAGCCCGACATCCCGGAAGGAATCCCTCGTGACCAGCCCACGGCTTCTGGACCTGTTCTGCGGCGCCGGCGGCGCCGGCAAGGGCTACGCCGACGCCGGATTCGACGTCGTCGGCGTCGACATCGCCCCCCAGCCCGACTACCCGTTCGAGTTCCACCAGGCCGACGCGCTGACCTTCCTCGCCGCCCACGGCACCGAGTTCGACGTCGTGCACGCCTCGCCTCCGTGCCAGGCGTCCAGCGCGTTGACCAAGGGCACCAACCGCGGCCGGTCTTACCCCCAATTGATCCCCCAGACCCGCACCGCCCTGGTGCAGCTCGGGGTGCCGTGGGTGATCGAGAACGTCGCCGGCGCCCCGATCCGCAAGGACCTCATGCTCTGCGGCGAGATGTTCGGCCTCGCCGTCCTGCGGCACCGGTTCTTCGAGCTGGGCGGCTGGACCACGCCGAGACCCCCGCACCCCGCCCACCGTGGCCGGGTCTCCGGAATGCGCCACGGCCAGTGGTTCACCGGCCCCTACTTCGCCGTCTACGGCGACGGCGGCGGCAAAGGCACCGTCGCCCAGTGGCAGCAGGCCATGGGCATCACCTGGACCGACGTCCGCAAGTCCCTCGCCGAAGCCATCCCGCCCGCCTACACCCACCACCTCGGCACCGCACTACTGGCCGCCCGCGCCGCCAGCCCTGCGGCGACGGCCGCATGACCACCCGATCCGCACCCGATGGAGGTGAGCACGTGACCACACCCGCTCAGCAGCCCAGCGACGGCGCCGTCCTGCTCGACGAACTGCACGCCACCCTGACCAAATTCGTGATCCTGCCCAGCCCGCAGGCCATCGACGCCGTGGTGCTCTGGATCGCCGCCACCCACGCCCAACCCGCCTGGGCCCACGCCCCCCGCCTGGTCATCCGCGCCCCCGAGAAGCGCTGCGGCAAGTCCCGACTGCTCGACATCGTCGAAGGCACCTGCCACGAGCCGTTCCTGACCGTCAACGCCTCCCCCTCCGCCGTGTACCGGTCGATCAGCGACGACCCGCCCACCATGCTCGTCGACGAGGCCGACACCATCTTCGGCCCCGACGCCGGCACCAACGAAGAAGTCCGCGGGCTGCTCAACGCCGGACACCAGCGCAACCGACCCGCCAAGCGCTACGACGCCGCATCCGGCCGCGTCGAGTCCATCCCCACCTTCGCCATGGCCGCACTAGCCGGAATCGGCGCCATGCCCGACACCATCGAGGACCGCGCCGTCATCGTGCGCATGCGGCGCCGCGCCCCCGGCGAAACCGTCGCGCCCTACCGGCACCGCCGCGACCGCCCACACCTGACCGCGCTCGCGAAGCGGCTCGCCGCCTGGCTCCGCGCCTCGATGCCCGACCTCGAACGCGCCGAACCCGACATGCCGCTGGAGGACCGGGCCGCCGACACCTGGGAACCGCTCATCATCGTCGCCGACCACGCCGGCGGCGACTGGCCTACCCGAGCCCGCAACGCCGCGGTCGACCTGCTGGCCGAAGCCGCCGACAACGACCAAGGCTCCCTGCGGACCCGGCTGCTCGTCGACTGCCGCACCGCATTCGGTGACCACCCCACGCTGTCCACCACCGAACTGCTGCGCCAGCTCAACTCCGACCCCGAAGCACCCTGGCCCACCTACGGCAAGACCGGACTCAACGCCGCCAAGCTCTCCAAGCTGCTCGCCGAATTCGACATCCGCTCCGCCAACGTCCGCTTCCCCGACGGCACCCAGGCCAAGGGCTACCAGCGAGCCCACTTCTTCGACGCCTGGACCCGCTACTGCCCCGACGCCCCGCACGACCGGCCAGAGGGGGTGCCGTCCCAGCCGTCCCAAGCGTCCCACCGCAGGTCAGAGCGGGACGGCTTGACCCTCTGGGACGGCATCAGCCGTCCCAACGACGAACCCGACCCAGACCTCTGGGACGGCACAAGCCGTCCCACCGCACCGAGCCGTCCCAGCCTGACCTGCATTGGGACGGCTGGGACGGCTGGGACGGACACCCCTCCCAGCACTAACACCAAGGGGGCCGCATGACCACGAACGTCACCCAACTCGCCGCCACGCTCGCCTCGCTCGCGGCCCTGCTCGCCGAACAGCAGCCCGCCCCGGAACCCGAGCCCGAACCGGCCGCCCGCAGGCTGCCCAACCGCGTGCTGCTCACGGTCGAGGAAGCGGCCAAGCAACTGGGGCTCGGCAGGACCAAGACCTACGCGCTGGTGGCGTCTGGCGAGATCGAATCTGTCCGGATCGGTCGGCTCAGGCGCATCCCGCGCACCGCCATCGACGACTACGCCGCCCGACTCATCGCCCAGCAGAGCGCCGCCTGAAGGGAACCACTATGGAACAAAAGCGCACCCGAAACCCCAACGGTCGATCGACGATCTACCTCGGGAACGACGGCTACTGGCACGGCCGCGTCACCATGGGCATCGGCGACGACGGCAAGCCTGACCGGCGCCACGTCAAGCGCAAGGACAAGGACGAAGTTGTCGAGGAGGTCGGCAAGCTCGAACGGGAGCGGGACTCCGGCAACGTCCGCAAGAAGGGCCAGCCGTGGACAGTCGAGCGGTGGCTGACGCACTGGGTGGAGAGCATCGCGCCGCTGACCTGCCGGTACAAGACCATGCGGGGCTACCAGACGGCCGTGTACAAGCACCTCATCCCCGGTTTGGGCGCGCACAGGCTCGATCGGATCCAGAACCATCCGGAGTACTTCGAGAAGTTCTACCTGCGAATGATCGAGTCGGGACTGAAGCCGGCGACGGCTCACCAGGTACACCGCACGGCGCGAACGGCTTTCGGCGAGGCGTACAAGCGGGGACGCATCCAGAGGAACCCGGTTTCGATCGCAAAGGCACCTCGGGTGGAAGAGGAGGAGGTCGAACCGCTTGAGGTCGAGGACATGCAGCTGGTCATCAAGGCCGCCCTGGAACGCCGAAACGGCGTCCGCTACGTCATCGCACTGGCTCTCGGAACTCGGCAGGGCGAATCGCTCGCGCTGAAGTGGCCGCGGCTGAACCGGCAGAAGCGCACGCTGCGGATCACCAAGGCACTCCAACGTCAGACGTGGAAGCACGGGTGCTCTGACCCGCATCGGTGCGGCGCGACCTACCACAAGACCGAGCCGTGCAAGGCGGCCTGCAAGCGGCACACGCGAGCTTGTCCGCCGCCATGCCCGCCAGCTTGCACCGAACACGCCCGGTGGTGCCCGCAGCGAACCGGTGGCGGGCTGGTCGAGGTCGACGTCAAGTCGAGGGCTGGACGACGGACCGTGACGCTGCCCGACCAACTGTTCGACTTGATCCTCAAGCACGAAAAGCTTCAGGGGGCCGAACGGGAGCTCGCGGGCACGGAGTGGCACGACGGCGAGTGGATGTTCACCCAGCCCAACGGCAAGCCGATCGATCCACGTCAGGACCTCGACGAGTGGAAAGCAATCCTTGTTGAAGCCGGAGTCCGCGAGGCGCGGCTACATGACGCACGGCACACCGCCGCGACTGTGCTGTTGGTCCTCGGAGTGCCCGACCGGGTCGTGATGGAGCTGATGGGCTGGTCGTCCGTCACCATGAAGCAGCGGTACATGCACGTCATCGACTCCGTCCGGAACGACGTAGCGGACCGCCTGAACACCTACTTCTGGGGCACCAACTGAGACCCAGACTGAGACCCAAAACGCCCCCGTCGAGATCGACGGGGGCGTTTTGGCAGCTCTTGGTGGTGGCCAGGGGCGGGGTCGAACCGCCGACCTTCCGCTTTTCAGGCGGACGCTCGTACCAACTGAGCTACCTGGCCGTTCGCGCCCGGCTCAAAGCCGAACCGCTGTGGCGACCCAGACGGGACTCGAACCCGCGACCTCCGCCGTGACAGGGCGGCGCGCTAACCAACTGCGCCACTGGGCCATGTTCTGTTGTTGCGTACCCCCAACGGGATTCGAACCCGCGCTACCGCCTTGAAAGGGCGGCGTCCTAGGCCGCTAGACGATGGGGGCTTGGCCGATTCGGAACCGACCCGGCCTCGCCTCCAACCGGCTTTCCCTTTCGGGGCGCCCCGTTGGGAGCAGTGAAAGCTTACGACACACCCCCCAGCGCCCCACAACGGGGGGGTCCCCAAACCTCACGAGCCCCCGCGCGGCCCACGCCCGCCGGTCACGTCGGTCGCCACCATATGCCATCTGACCAGCCTTTTCCATCGCCTATCCTCAGTCGGCCCACTGCCCCGCCTCCGCCGCCCAGCGCCCCCACAGGCGGCTCCAAGGGCCGATTCGGACCTGAAAGCAGGCCTCGGCGAATATTGTGATCCACGTCTCATGATCAGAGCGGCGGGCAGGACTACTGAGCGGCAGCGCGCCGGGAGATCAGCGGGGGCGTTCGTCGGGCGGCTGGAGCACCGGGTTGGTGCGAAGCCACTCCGGGGTCGCGGCGCCGCGCAGGACGATCCGCCACACCTCGGCGGTGCGCCCGGTGGACACCGCGCCGCGATCGATCGTCCGAGCGCCTACAAGCGCCGAGTACACCACCCGCGCGAGCGCGCGGGGATCGACCGTCGGCAGGAGGTACCCGCGGTCAGCGGCGCGGTCGAGCAGCTCGGTCAGGACCCGCTCCCAGTCCGGCGGGTCGGCGGCCTCGATCTCGCGCCGGCAGGCCAGTCGCATCCCGGCCCGCGTCGCCACGTCCTCGTCGAGCACCGCGAGCAGCTCGTCGACCAGGCCGATCGCCGTGGACAACGGGTCGAGACCCCGGCGGACCCAGCGCCGCCAGAGCGCGGGCCAGCGTTCGCGCTGCTCCCGGACGAGCACCCGCGCGACGTCTTCCTTGGACGCGAAGTGGAAGTAGAAGGCGCCCTTGGTGACCCCGCCGCGACGCAGGATGCCGTTGAGCGTGGTCGCCTCGTAGCCGACGCGGTCGAACTCCTCCGCGGCCGCGACCAGGATCGTTCGCCGAGTGGCTTGCGCCCGACGCTGCTGGGGCATGACGCGGCTCCGGCGACTCCGGCGTCGGCCGCGGCCTGCCTGACCTCAGCGTCGCGGCCCACGAACAGTTGATCAACTACGCCGCGAAGTTACCGCGTGGGCCCGCCCGGTGCCTATCCGGTGTTCGGCGGCCGCACATCCGCCGAGCCGACCTGGCGGCCCCGGAAAAAGAGACCGACAGGTATGTTTTCCCGCGGTGGCCGCTTGCCGGCCGCCGCGTTCGGTGTGAGCCGCAGACCGGGGGGTGTGCGGCTCACACCGATCACCGGGTGACCGGTGCCTCCCCGTCCCCGTCCGGGACCAGGCCAAGCATGTCGAGCAGCAGGCGGCAGTCGGCCGCGTTCTCCGCCCGGCGCGCGACCGCGATCCGCGCCCGGTGGACCTGCTCGGGTGATATCCGGTTGGGTTCCCCGCTGCGCTGAGCGGGCACGCCGGAACCGGACCGCGACAGCCCGTCTTCCTGTTGCCACAAGAACTTTCTTACGTCGAGCGACCCGTACATGGTGCCTCCCCGCTCGGGTTTCGCCGCAGGCTATCCACAGGTTGTCAACAGCCGCAGCCCCCCACAGAGTGATTTGACGTCGACGCTGAGTAATCGACCTTGCCGGTCTCGATCCACATCGGATGCTGACCCGTCCCCGTGACATCGGCAACCCGGCGACCCGAACCGGGCACGCCCGTCCACTCCGGACCTCGGACACGGCGCGGGCGCCCTCCGACCGGGCACGCCCACGGCTACCCCCCAGGGGTATATAGTCGGCGGCAGTCCGGCCAGTCCGACCGCGAAAGGACCCCCGATGAGCACCCAGACGTTCACCGTCACCGGCATGACCTGCGGACACTGCGTCAAGTCGGTCACCGAGGAACTCTCCGAGATCCCCGGCGTCACCGACGTGCAGGTCACCCTCGACAGCGGCCTGGTTTCGGTGACCAGCGAGCAGGAGCTGAGCCGTGACGCCGCCACCGCCGCCGTGAGCGAGGCGGGCTACGACATCTCCGCCTGGAACTGAGCGCGGGCGGCAGACATCCGCCGCCCGCCGTGAGTTGCGCCACCGCCTGCCGACGCGGGGCCGCCCGCGGCGGGCGCTCCGGACTCCGCGTCTCGCGCGGGCGCACCGGAACCCGGAGCCCCGCCAACGCAAGGCGGCCGATCAAGCCGAGCAGGCACCCGAAATCGGGCCGGCAACGCCCGAAGACGAGGAGATCCGCAGGTCCGGGGCACCGGAAACCGCGTCTCCGGTTGTCATCGAAACGATGGCCGCCGACTCCTCCCCACGACCCGGGACGCCGTGCCACAATCGCAGGCGCTGACGAACCCCCGGTCAGCAACTGTGGAGATCCCCTCCGGGCCCCCGTGCTCCTCCCCCTGGCGCGGGGGCCCTCCACTGTGTGATGCAGGCCACGCCGGTGTGCTGATCGCAATCGAACCGTTATCGTGTCCGCGTGGCTCTAGGACGAACCAAGATCGGGCGCCGGCAGAAGGCGGACAGCTACGCCGAACCGGAGGTGGCCGAGCCGGATCACGAGCTCGACGACTACCTCGCGGCGCTCGCGCCGGAGGAGAGCGTCGAGACGACTGGTTCGGGGCGCCGCTTCGGCGTCTCGCAGGTCTACCAGCTCCGCCTGCCCCTGATGGCCAACGAGAAGCTCAAGGAACTCGCGGCGAAGCAGGGCACCTCGCCCGCCGCGCTGGCGCGGGACTGGGTCATGCAGCACCTCGCGCTGGAGGACCCGGACGCCCCCGCGCAGCCGCAGGACTCCGCGCCGGCGCAGCAGACCCAGACCCAGCAGTCGCCCCACCAGCAGACGCAGAACGTCCAGCCGCCGACGCAGCAGGTGCCGGCGCCCGGGCAGCAGCACGCCGGGCACCCGCCCATGGCCCAGCCCCCGACGACACAGCCGCCGACGACTCGTCAGCCGCACCCGGGGCGTCCGCAGCCGCCGGGGCCCTCGCAGCCCCCGGCATGGCCGCAGGAGGCCCACGACGGCTACGACGAGACCTACCCGGGGTACCACCCGCAGCCGGGGCCGCAACAGCCCTACGGCGACCCCGAGGAGACCGACACCGAGATCACCATGCCGCGCGGTGGCCGCCAGTCCCGCGTGAGCCCGTTCTTCAGCTGACGCGCTGGAACGGAACCGGGTTTCTGCCGACGGGGACACCCCCGACTGACCCCGTCGGCAGATTCAGCGAAAGCAGCCGTGCGCTTCCCGCAAGCGCACGGCTGCTTCGTCCGCGGACCGCTGGAGGTCCGTCAGAGGCCGTTAGAGGCCGAGCTCCCTGGCGATCAGCATCCGCTGGACCTCGCTGGTGCCTTCGCCGATCTCCAGGATCTTGGCGTCCCGGTAGAACCGCGCGACCGGCGTCTCGTTCATGAACCCGTAGCCGCCGAAGATCTGGGTCGCGTCGCGGGCGTTGTCCATCGCCGCGTTGGACGAGACCAGCTTGGCGATCGCCGCCTGCTTGCGGTAGGGCTCGCCGCGCAGCATGCGGGCCGCCGCGTCGTAGTAGGCCAGCCGCGCGGTGTGCGCGCGCATCTCCATGTCGGCGATCTTGAACTGGATCGCCTGGTACTCGCCGATCTTGTGCCCGAACGCCTCGCGCTCGCCCGCGTAGCGCAGGCACTCGTCGACGCAGCCCTGCGCGAGTCCGACGCCGAGCGCGGCGATGGCGACCCGGCCCTCGGTCAGGATCGACAGGAACTGGGCGTAGCCGCGGCCGCGTTCGCCCAGCAGGTTCGCCGCGGGCACCCGGCAGTCGTCGAAGGACAGCTCGTGGGTGTCGGAGGCGTTCCAGCCGACCTTGGAGTACTTCTTGGCGACGGTGAAGCCCGGGGTGCCCGACGGCACGATGATCGTCGAGATCTCCTTGCCACCGTCGGGCTTGTGCCCGGTGACCGCGGTGACCGTGACGAACGAGGTGATGTCGGTGCCGGAGTTGGTGATGAACGCCTTTGAGCCGTTGATCACCCACTCATCGCCGTCGAGCACGGCCGTCGTGCGGGTCGCGCCCGCGTCGGAGCCGCCGCCGGGTTCGGTGAGCCCGAAGGCGCCGAGCGCCTCCCCGGTGGCCAGCTTCGGCAGCCAGGTGCGCTTCTGCTCCTCGCTGCCGAAGCGGTAGATCGGCATCGCGCCCAGCGACACCCCCGCCTCCAGCGTGATCGCGACCGAGGAGTCGACCCTGGCCAGCTCCTCCAGCGCCAGGCACAGCGCGAAGTAGTCGCCGCCCATGCCGCCGTACTCCTCGGAGACCGGCAGTCCGAACAGGCCCATCCGGCCCATGGTCGCCACGAGCGGGTACGGGAACTCCTCGCGCTCGTAGTAGTCGCCGATGACCGGCGCTACGTCCTTGCGGGCGAAGGTCTCCACGCTCTCGCGCAGCGCCTCGTGTTCCTCGCTCAGCCGATGATCCACCATCTCAGGCCTCCTCGTGGGCACCTGCGGTGAGGACGGCCAGCGGCTGGTCCAGCCCGACCGACTGTCCTCTTCGGACGTGTACTTCGGTGACGACGCCGTCGACGGGGGCGGTGATGGTGTGCTCCATCTTCATCGCCTCGACGACGAACAGGGTCTGGCCGGCCCGGACCTGCTGGCCGGCGGTGACGTCGGCGACGAGGACGGTGCCCGGCATCGGGCTGGTCACCGCGCCGTCGGACCCCGCGGCGCCCGGACCCCGGTCGGCCAGCAGCCGGTGCTCGGTGAGCGCCCAGGCGTGGCCGTCGGCGGCGAGCCAGGTGACGCCGTCGGCACGGGCGACCCGGTAGCGGCGGGTGCGTTCCTGGTAGGTGACGGTCAGCACGTCGTCGCGGAGCTCGACGCGGGCCGGGCCGGTCGAGTCGCCGGCGGTGACCACCGCGTCGGCCGCGCGGCCCCGGATGCGGACCTCGACCTGCTCCTCGGGGCCGGCGAACCGCCACACGGCGGGCGCCGGGGCGCCGAGCCTCCAGCCTCCCGGCACGTCCCACGGGTCGACGACCGGACCGGTCGGCTCGTCGGCGAGCAGCCGGTCGAGGGCGGCGGCGACGTAGACCTCCTGCGGGGTGGTCGCGCTCGCGGCCACGAGGTCGTCGAGATCGCGTTCGACCAGTCCGGTGTCGAGCCTGCCTGCCCGCACGTCGGGGTTGGTCAGCAGCGAGCGCAGGAAAGCGACGTTGGTGTGCACGCCGAGGACCGCGGTGTCGGCGAGCGCGGCGTCGAGCCTGCGCAGCGCGCCGGCGCGGTCCGGCGCCCAGGCGATGACCTTGGCCAGCATCGGGTCGTAGTCCGAGCCGACCGCCATCCCGGTCCAGACCCCTGAGTCGACCCGCACGCCGGTGCCCGCCGGTTCGTGCGCGGCGAGGACGTCACCTCCGGTGGGCAGGAAGCCGCGCGCCGGGTCCTCGGCGTAGACGCGCGCCTCGACGCTGTGCCCCTCGATGCGCAGCTCGTCTTGCGCCCACGGCAGCGGCTCGCCCGCGGCGATCCGGACCTGCTGCTCGACCAGGTCGACGCCGCGTTCGGCGCCGACCGCCGTCACCAGCTCGGTCACCGGGTGCTCGACCTGCAGGCGGGTGTTCATCTCCATGAAGAAGAACTCGTCCGGGGCGTCGGCGGAGACGATGAACTCGACGGTGCCCGCGCCGACGTATCCGACCGAGCGGGCCGCGTCGACCGCCGATGCGCCGATGCGCGCCCGCGTCTCGGCGTCGAGCAGCGGCGACGGGGCTTCCTCGATGATCTTCTGGTGCCTGCGCTGGAGGCTGCACTCGCGTTCGCCGAGGTGGACGACGCCGCCGTGGGCGTCGGCCAGCACCTGCACCTCGATGTGGCGCGGGCGCGCGACGTAGCGCTCGACGAACAGGGTGTCGTCGCCGAAGGACGCCCGCGCCTCGCGCCGGGCCGACGCGATCGCCTCGTCCAGCGCGGACTCGTCGTGCACGGCCCGCATGCCCTTGCCGCCACCGCCCGCCGACGGCTTGAGCAGCACCGGGAAGCCGGCGTCGACCGCGGCCTTGCGGATGTCGGTGTCGGACATGCCCGGCTCGCTGCGGCCGGGCACCACCGGCACGCCCGCGGCCTGCACGGTCTGCTTCGCGCGGATCTTGTCGCCCATCGAGTCGATGGCCGATGCCGGCGGACCGATGAAGACGATGCCCGCCTCGGCGCAGGCGGCGGCGAACGCGCTGTTCTCGGCGAGGAAGCCGTAGCCGGGGTGGATCGCCTGCGCGCCCGTGCGCCGCGCGGCGTCGATGATCCGCTCGATGTGGAGGTAGCTCTCCGCCGCCGCGCGCGGTCCGATGTGGACCGCGGTGTCGGCCTCGGCGACGTGCCGGGACGAGCGGTCGGCGTCGCTGTACACGGCCACCGAGCGGATGCCGAGCCGCCGCAGCGTCCGGATCACCCGGACCGCGATCTCACCGCGGTTGGCGACCAGCACCGAGTCGAAGTGCTGCACCATCGAAGTCCCTCCAGGTCTCGGGGTGGCCACCGGTCACATCCGGAAGACGCCGTAGCCGACCGGCTCCAGCGGCGCGTTGGCCGCGGCTGAGAGCGCCAGGCCGAGCACGGTGCGGGTCTGCATCGGGTCGATCACGCCGTCGTCCCACAGCCGGGCGGTCGAGTAGTACGGGTGGCCCTGGTGCTCGTACTGGTCGCGGATGGGCTGTTTGAACGCTTCCTCGTCCTCGGCCGACCACTCCTGGCCGCGCGCCTCGTACTGGTCGCGGCGGACGGTGGCCAGCACCGAGGCCGCCTGCTCGCCGCCCATGACCGAGATCCGGGCGTTGGGCCACATCCACAGGAACCGGGGCGAGTAGGCCCGCCCGCACATCGAGTAGTTGCCCGCCCCGAACGAGCCGCCGATGACCACGGTGAACTTCGGGACCCGGGCGCACGCCACCGCGGTGACCATCTTCGCGCCGTGCTTGGCGATGCCGCCCGCCTCGTACTCCTTGCCGACCATGAAGCCGGAGATGTTCTGCAGGAACACCAGCGGGATCGAGCGCTTGTCGCACAGCTCGATGAAGTGCGCGCCCTTCATCGCGGACTCGCTGAACAGGATGCCGTTGTTGGCGATGATGCCCACGGGGTGCCCGTGGATGCGGGCGAAGCCGGTGACCAGGGTCGGGCCGTAGTCGCGCTTGAACTCGGCGAACCGGCTGCCGTCGACGACGCGGGCGATGACCTCGCGCACGTCGTAGGGGGTGCGGCTGTCGGTGGGCACGACGCCGTAGAGGTCGCCGGGGTCGACCACCGGTTCCTCCACCGGGGCGACGTCCCACGGGCGGGCCGCGCGCGGGCCGAGGGTGCTCACGATCGAGCGCACGATGCGCAGCGCGTCCGGGTCGTCGGCGGCGAGGTGGTCGGTGACGCCGGAGGTGTGGGAGTGCAGCTCCCCGCCGCCGAGCTCCTCGGCGGTCACCTCGGCGCCGGTCGCGGCCTTCACCAGCGGCGGGCCGCCGAGGAAGATGGTGCCCTGCTCGCGCACGATCACGGCCTCGTCGCTCATCGCGGGCACGTACGCGCCGCCCGCGGTGCACGAGCCGAGCACGGCGGCGATCTGCGGGATGCCGCGCGCGGACATGGTCGCCTGGTTGTAGAAGATCCGCCCGAAGTGCTCGCGGTCCGGGAACACCTCGTCCTGCCTGGGCAGGAAGGCGCCGCCGGAGTCGACCAGGTAGATGCACGGCAGGTTGTTGTGCAGCGCCACCTCCTGGGCGCGCAGGTGCTTCTTGACCGTCATCGGGTAGTAGGTGCCGCCCTTGACGGTCGCGTCGTTGGCGACCACGACGCACTCGCGCCCCGACACGCGGCCGACGCCGGTGATTATCCCGGCCGAGGGCGCCTCGTCGTCGTAGAGGCCGTGCGCGGCCAGCGTGGACAGCTCCAGGAACGGCGAGCCGCGGTCCAGCAGCGCGTCCACCCGGTCTCGGGGGAGCAGCTTGCCGCGCTCGACGTGGCGCAGGCGGGACTTCTCCGGCCCACCGAGGCGGGCGCGGTCGAGCTCGGCGTCGAGGTCGGCGACGAGCTTGCCGTGGTGCTCGGTGTAGCGCGCGTAGGACTCCGAGGCCGGGTCGACGGCCGTGGTGAGGACGGGCGCATCCATGCGTTGTGCACACCTTCCGCGGTCAGCGCGTTAGTCATCGTTAACCAACGGGATCGATGTTAACGACGACTAACCCCTTCGTCTAGTATCGACACGATGGAGGCAAAGCCGTCCCGGCGCGAGCAGATCCTGGAAGCCGCCGCGGAGCTGTTCGCCCGCTACGGCTTCCACGGCGTGGGCATCGACGACATCGGAGCCGCCGTGGGCATCTCCGGCCCCGCGCTGTACCGGCACTTCCGCAGCAAGGACGGGATGCTCGCCGAGATGCTCACCGGCATCAGCGACCGGCTGCTGCACGGCGGCCAGGGCAGGGTCGCCGCGGCGGCCGACGCGCACACCGCGCTCGACGCGCTGGTGCGCTGGCACGTCGAGTTCGCGCTGACCAACCCGGCGCTGATCACCGTGCACATGCGCGACCTCGACAGCCTCGCCGAGGCCGACCGCCGCAAGGTGCGCGAGCTGCAGCGCGGCTACGTGGAGGTCTGGGTGGAGGTGCTGCGCCGGGTGCGGACCGACCTCGACGAGCCCACCGCCCGCGCGGCGGCGCACGCGGTGCTCGGGCTCATCAACTCCACGCCCTACAGCGCCCACCTGGGCACCGGGTCGATGTCCGACCTCCTGCACCGCATGGCGCTCAACGCCCTCTCCGCACCCGCGGCGGTCCCGGGCGGCTGACCCTCACGATCTCACCCGAACGGATCAAGTACACGGTTTGCACCGGGCTGACCAGGGGCGAAGACTGGAATCGTCGAGGTCGGCAAGCCAGGGAGGCAGGCCATGGCCACGGTCCAAGCACGCCCGACGGCGGTGCCTACTCGGGCGTCCGCGCGCCCGGTCAAGGGCAAGCGTCTGGTGCCGTGGCTGCACACCACCGACCCCAAGCAGATCGGGCTGCTCTACCTGATCACCGCGTTCGGGTTCTTCATCGCCGGCGGCGCCATGGCGCTGCTGATCCGCGGCGAGCTGGCCTCCCCGGGGATGCAGTTCCTGTCCCAGGAGCAGTACAACCAGCTCTTCACGATGCACGGCACCGTGATGCTGCTGCTGTTCGCGACGCCGATCGTCTTCGGCTTCGCCAACGTCATCCTGCCGCTGCAGATCGGTTCGCCCGACGTCGCGTTCCCCCGCCTCAACGCCTTCTCGTACTGGCTGTTCCTGTTCGGCGGCCTGATCGTGATGAGCGGCTTCCTGATGCCAGGCGGCGCGGCGGACTTCGGCTGGACCGCCTACGCGCCGCTCTCGGAGATAAACGTCGGCTACGGCGGCGACCTGTGGATCACCGGGCTGATCGTCAGCGGTCTGGGCACCATCCTGGGCGCGGTCAACATGATCACGACCGTGGTCTGCATGCGCTGCCCCGGCATGACGATGTGGCGGATGCCGATCTTCACCTGGAACATCTTCGCCACCAGCCTGCTGGTGCTGATGGCGTTCCCGATCCTCACCGCGGCGCTGTTCGGCCTGCTGGTGGACCGCCACCTCGGCGGGCACGTCTTCGACCCCGCCAACGGCGGTGCCATCCTCTACCAGCACCTGTTCTGGTTCTTCGGACATCCCGAGGTCTACATCGTGGCGCTGCCGTTCTTCGGCATCATCACCGAGATCATCCCGGTGTTCAGCCGCAAACCGCTGTTCGGCTACACCGGGCTGGTGTTCGCCACGCTGCTGATCATGGGTCTGTCGGCGATCGTGTGGGCGCACCACATGTTCGCCACCGGCGCGGTGCTGCTGCCGTTCTTCTCCTTCGCGACGTTCCTGATCGCGGTGCCGACGGGCATCAAGTTCTTCAACTGGATCGGGACGATGTGGAAGGGCCAGCTCACGTTCGAGTCGCCGATGCTGTTCGCGGTCGGGTTCCTGGTGACGTTCCTGCTCGGCGGGCTGACGGGCATCCTGCTGGCCTCGCCGCCGCTGGACTTCCACATCACCGACACCTACTTCGTCGTCGCGCACTTCCACTACGTGCTGTTCGGGACGATCGTGTTCGCGGTGTTCGGCGGGGTCTACTTCTGGTTCCCGAAGATGACCGGCCGGATGATGGACGACCGGCTGGGCAAGCTGCACTTCTGGCTCACCTTCGTGGGCTTCCACATGACGTTCCTGGTGCAGCACTGGCTGGGCGACGAGGGCATGCCGCGCCGGTACGCCGACTACCTCGAGAGCGACGGGTTCACCGCGCTGAACATGGTCTCCACGATCGGCGCCTTCATCCTCGGCGCGTCGATGCTGCCGTTCCTGTGGAACGTGTTCAAGAGCTACCGCTTCGGCGAGGTGGCCGACGTCGACGACCCGTGGGGCCACGGCAACTCGCTGGAGTGGGCGACCTCGTGCCCGCCGCCGCGGCACAACTTCACCGACCTGCCGCGCATCCGCTCGATCCGGCCCGCGTTCGAGCTGCACTACCCGCACATGACCGAGCGGCTGGAGTCCGAGGCGCACGCGACGCTGTCCCTGCGGGGGAGCAAGTCGTCTTCGTGACCGTTTCTTTACCGGAGCGGGAAAAGTCCATTTCAGGGGCCGTTTGACAATTCCGCCGGCATTCATGTCCGACGGACGTTTTCGCAGGTCAGCCCGAACATGAATGCGTCGTTCACGTTTGACAGGCCGCATTCGGTGCGCACAGGATCAATTCATCCGAGAGCAAACCCCTGACCAGGGGTTTCCTCGTCATGCCCAGCCCAGAGGAGGCCGAGGTTGATCCATGCCCGCGGACTGACCCGCAGGTTCAAGGTCAAGAAGGAGAGTGTCGAGGCGGTGCGGGGTCTCGACCTGGACGTGGAGAGAGGGCAGCTCGTCGCGTTCCTCGGCCCCAACGGCGCCGGGAAGTCGACCAGCCTGCGAATGCTGACCTCGCTGCTGCCGCCGACCTCCGGCACGGCCACGGTGGCGGGCCACGACGTGGTGGGCGACCCCGCCGCGGTGCGCGCACGCATCGGTTACGTCGGCCAGAAGAACAGCGCGGGCGAGAACTTCCGGGTCCGCGACGAGCTGGTGACGCAGGGCCGCTGCTACGGCCTCGGCCGGGCCGAGGCGGGCAGGCGCGCCGACGAGATCATGGAGCTGCTGGACCTCACGCCGCTGGCCAAGCGCAATCCGGGCACGCTCTCCGGCGGCCAGCGCCGCAGGCTCGACATCGCGATGGGCCTGATCCACCGGCCGGAGCTGCTGTTCCTGGACGAGCCGTCGACCGGCCTGGACCCGCAGAGCCGCGCCAACATCTGGGAGCACGTCCTGCGGCTGCGCGAGCAGCACGGCACCACCCTCTTCCTCACCACGCACTACCTGGAGGAGGCCGACACGATGGCCGAGCGGGTGGTGATCATCGACCACGGCCGGATCATCGCCGACGGCACCGCCGAGGAGCTCAAGAGCGACCTCGCGGGCGACCGCATCACGGTGGTGGCGGAGGACGCGGCCGGCGCGGCGGTGGCCGCCGAGATCGGGTCGCGGCTCGGCGAGGCGTCGTTGGAGGGCACGACCGTGCGCGTGCGGATGCCCAACGCCACGACGGCGCTGCCCGGCTACCTGCGGGCCCTCGACGCGGACGGCGTCAAGGTCACCGCGGCCGAGACCGCGCGGCCCACCCTCGACGACGTCTTCCTCGGGCTGACCGGCCGCAGCCTGCGCGAGAGCGAGAAGGAGACGGCGTGAGCGACCTCGCCGGTACACCGCAAGACGTGACCACCTCACCAGGAGAAAGCCGACGCATGAGCAGCTTCGTCCGCGACACCGCCACGGTGTTCGCCCGCGAGTTCGCACCCGCCTGGCGGGAACCGCTGGCCATGGTGTTCGGCATGGCCCAGCCGCTGCTGTTCCTCTTCCTGTTCGGACCGCTGCTCGGCGGGACCGCCGCGGGCGGCGGGTCGACGTGGCAGTGGTTCGTGCCCGGCGTGCTGATCATGATGTGCCTGTTCGGGCCGATGATGGCCGGCTACAACCTGCTGGTCGAGCTGGGCAGCGGCTCGATGGAGCGGATGCTGGTGACCCCGCTGAACCGCAGCGCGATGCTGGTGGGCCGCACGCTCAAGGAGTTCGTGCTGCTGGTCGCGCAGGCCGTGCTGATCATCGCGGTGGCGCTGCCGATGGGCTTCCGGCTGCACATCCTCGGCGTGCTGGCGGGCCTGGCGCTGCTGGCGCTGTTCGCGGTCGGACTCGGCGCGCTGTCGTTCGTGCTGGCGATCGTGTCGCATCCCAGCGGCGAGCTGTTCTACATGGTGACGCAGGTGCTGCTGTTCCCGGTGTTGCTGCTGTCCGGGGTGCTGCTGCCGATGGACTTCGGTCCTGGGTGGCTGCAGGCCGCCTCGAGGCTGAACCCGGTCGCCCACATCGTCGAGGCAGAGCGAGCGCTGTTCGACGGGCGCTTCGCGGAGATGCCGGTGCTCTACGGCGTCGTCGCGGCCGGGCTCATCGCCGGGATCGGGATGTGGCTGGGGACCCGGGCGATGCGCCGAGGCGTGTAGCTGCCGGGTTCGCGGGGCCGGACCGGCTGGTCCGGCCCCACGGCTTGTAGACGTTGATCGCCGCGACGAAGCTCAGCGCGGTGATGGCGACGGCCGGGGCGACCACGATCGAGACCGCGTCGCCGCCCACCGCGTCGGCGGCGGGGACTTCCGGGGCCGCGGCGAGCACCTTCGCCGCGGCCCCGCGCATCAGCGGGGCGAGCGAGAGCTGCACGAGCGCGGTCATGACGGCGGTCAGCACCAGGCTGACCACCACCCACCAGTGGCGCAGGAGCCCCCACTTCGTGCCGAGCGACAGGGCGATCCCAGAGACCAGCGCCAGCCCGCTGATGGGCTGACCGGGCGTCACGACGACACCGAGCGCGATGTAGGCGGCTCGGCTGACCTGCGGGTCCGGGTGCAGGAGCCCGGTGAGGCCGAGCACGAGCAGGCAGACGCTCAGGCCGATCCAGGCGACCGAGGCGATCACGTGCGCCGTCAGCACCGCCTTGCGGGCCTTGGGCGGCAGGACGGCGCTCGTCCGGCGGCCACTCCGCGACATGACTCCACCCACGAATCATTTGTACCAGGAACGATTCGCGATTGGTAGAGTATCGGGGTGCCATCGCAGTCCCACGCAAAGTCCGGTCCCGCATTCCTGCTGACCCAGCTCGGCACGCGCGCCGCGATGCTCTTCGCCGAGCGCGTCGCGGCCCTCGACCTCACGCCGCCGCAGGTCGGCATGCTGCGCATGATCGGCGTCGAGGCGGGGCTGAGCCAGCAGCAGCTCGCGGGCAGGCTGGGCATGCTGCCCAGCAAGGTCGTCTCGTTCGTCGACGAGTTGGAGAGCCGCGGTCTGGTGGCCCGGACGCGCAGCGCCCGCGACCGCCGCGTCTACGAGCTGACGCTCACCGACAAGGGCGAGGAGCTGATGCGGCAGGTGTGGGAGGTCGCGGCCGAGCACGACGCCGACTTCTGCGGCCCGCTGGACACCGCGGAGCGCGAACAGCTCGCCGGTCTCCTGCGCCGGCTGGCTGAGCACCACGACCTCACGCCGGGCGTGCACCCCGGCTACCGCCACCTCGGGTGACCGGCGCCGGGCGCGAAGCCCTCCGGGTCAGCCTGCGAACGCCGGCACCGCGGCCGGAGCCTGGACGGGAGCGGAGCGGCCGATGACGTTGCCGCCCGCGTCGAGGGCCTCGACCGCGGCGAACGCCTCCGGGGCGGGCAGGGCGGCGGCCGTCTCGAAGCCGCTGCGCGGCACGTCGGCCACCGGGCGCAGCTGGTCGGCGGCCGGGCCTGCCAGCACGCGCCAGCCGCGGACCTCGGTGGCGCCGTTCCAGCTCGCGTAGACCGTCGGCGCGCCGTCGGCGCCGGGCTGCAACGCCGCCACCGGCGGCTCCGAGGGCGTTCCCACCCACGGCAGCCGGAACGCGCGGTAGGAGGGCATGCCGTCGCCGAACTCGCCGTGCATGACGACGTTGCCCTCGGCGTCGAACTCGGTGAAGTTCGACTGCGAGCCCCAGCCGACGAAGTGGTTGCCGCCCGGCAGGACCTGGTGGCTGGACTGGCTGACGCTGGTGGTTGCCTTCGGGTGCGGGAACGCCTTGACCAGCGAAACCTTGCGCGCCTGCTGGTCCACGCCGAGCGCCAGGGCCCGCGAGACGGGGCCCGGCCGGTCGGAGGCGTTGTCGAACAGGGTGACGGTGCCGTCGGGCTGCCAACGCGCGTCGTGTTGCCAGGCGAACGCGGCCTCCGGGGCGACCTGGAAGTCGCTGCGCTTGCCGCCGAGCCGCCACTGCACCGCGCCGGTCTCGCGGTCGACGAGGTAGAGCGCGTTGGTGTGGCGCGCCGAGACCAGCAGGTCGCCCTCGGCGGTCTCCTGGATCGAGTTGAGGTGGACGTAGTCGTGGGGCTTGCCCTCGGGCACCGGCACCGTCGACTCGTCGAGCCCGACGTGGTCGAGGCTGTGCCACTCGAACAGGACCTTGCCGGTGGCGATGTCGATCTCCTGGATCACGCCCTCGGTCACCGGGCGGTCGAGCTGCACGGTGTTGTAGGCCATCACCAGCGCCGTGTCGCGCGGGGTGATGACCAGCTCGTGCAGGTCGGCCTGGAGGTTGTTGCCCATCCGGACGGTGGCGATCTGCTTGTAGGACTGGTCGGTGATCACGTACTCGCCGGAGCCGTATCCGGGGTGCGGGCGGCCCTGCCACCACGTGAGCACCGGCTTGCCCTGGTACTGCTGGGCCTTGAAATCCATGCCGAACTGGCCGACGCCGTCGCCGACGGGCTGCGACCACACCGGCTGGCCGGTGTCGTCGACGATCAGCGGTCCGCCCTGCGCTCCCCTGCCGTAGGGCGCGAGGAAGACGTAGCCGGGAGCGGTGCCGTTGGCCGGGGTCTCGACGTCGACCACCGGCGGCGTCAGATCGGGACGGGTGACGAAGTGGCTGGGCCGCGGCGGTGCCCCGGAGCTCTCGCCCTCGTCCATGAACTGCGCGCTGCCCGCCGTCGCGGAAGCGAAGAGCAGCGCGAGTGCGGCGAGGACCACGACAGGCCCTGCCACCAACGAGTTCCACCACAGCGTTCGGCGTGAGTCGTGCCGGACTGCCCGGTCCATGAAGCGCTCCGTCCACCCGAAGATCAGGCCGACACGTCTACCACCGGTCGAACATCCTCGAACAGCCGATTTCTTAAAGTTTCCACGCTTTCACTGCGCGGAAGGCAATCCGGCGGATGGGCAGTGCGCACATCCGCGGCAGCGCCGGACTGTGCGGCCACCCAACCCCGCGACTGTCCACTATGCACGGTTCGTGGCCTGCGAAGTGAGGCGGTTCATAGCGATTCGCGGGAACAGCTCGCACAGGTCTACTGTTGATGATGTCTGGGAGGCGCCATCGATTGCCGCGTTCCTGAATCGTTCCCTCAGCCGGTTCCGGCCAGCCCACGCGCGGCGGACGGCCGAGGTGCGAGCACCGATTCCCGCCCGGCACGTTGTCCTCGAGGAGTACTCCTTGCCCATTGCCCTGCTGGCACTGGCCATCGCTGCTTTCGGCATCGGAACGACCGAGTTCGTCATGATGGGGCTGCTGCCCGACGTGGCGTCGAACCTGCACGTGTCGATCTCCGATGCGGGCGGCTACATCTCCCTGTACGCGATCGGCGTCGTCGTCGGCGCACCGCTGCTGACCATCGCCGGCATGCGCGCGCGGCGCAAGACGATGCTGAGCAGCATGCTGGTGCTGTTCACCGTCGGCAACCTGCTCTCCGCGCTCGCTCCCACCCACGGGCTGCTGCTGGCGGCCCGCTTCGTGGCAGGCCTGCCGCACGGCGCCTTTTTCGGCGTCGGCGCCGTGGTCGCCGCGAGCCTGGTCGCCGCCGACAAGCGGGCCCAGGCGATCTCGATGATGTTCATCGGGCTCACCGTGGCCAACATCGTCGGCGTCCCGCTGGGCACCCTGCTCGGCCAGGCGATGGGCTGGCGCTGGACGTTCGGCCTGGTCGCGGTGATCGGGCTGGTGGCGCTGGCGGCCGTGGCCGCCCTGGTTCCGCAGCAGCCCAAGCCGACCGACGTGAGCGTGCGCGGCGAGCTCAAGGCGTTCCGCCGCCCGCAGGTGTGGCTGGCCTTCGCCATCGTGGTGTTCGGCTTCGCAGCGACGTTCTCCTTCTACACCTACATCAAGCCGGTTCTCACCGACATCAGCGGTTACACCCCCACCGCGGTCACCCTGCTGCTGGCGCTGTTCGGCGTGGGCATGACCGTCGGGACCGCCGTCGGCGGCCGGCTGGCCGACCGCGCCCCGATGCGGACGCTGTACGTGTTCCTGACCCTGCTCGCGGTCGCGCTGACGGCGTTCGTGTTCGCCTCGCACAGCGCGGTCCTGGCCGCGGTGAACGTGTTCCTGATCGGCGCGTTCGGCTTCGCCGCGATCCCCAGCATCCAGGCCCGGATCCTGGACCAGGCCAAGGAGGCCCCGGCGCTGGGCTCGGCGAGCATCCAGTCGACGTTCAACATCGCCAACTCGCTGGGCGCCTACCTGGGCGGCCTGGTCATCGCGGGCGGCTTCGGCCTGACCTCGCCGAGCTGGGTCGGCGCGCTGCTGGCGCTGGTCGGCCTGGGCTTCGCGGTGGTGTCCGGGCAGCTGGACCGCAGGTCGCGCACCGCGCAGCCGGCCCGCGTCACCGAGCGCGCCGAGCCGGTCGCGATGAGCGAGGTGTCCGGCTAGCTCGGCACCGCAGGCCGTGCTGTGATGGGGGCGGCCCGGTCAGCAACGCAAGTTCGAATCTTCGGAGGAAGAACACACATGACTCAGGTTCCTCACATCACCCTCAACACCGGCGCGGAGATGCCCCAGCTCGGCTTCGGCGTCTTCCAGGTTCCGGCCGACGAGGTGGTGGAACCGGTCCGCACCGCGATCGAGGCCGGCTACCGCAGCATCGACACCGCGGCGGTCTACGGCAACGAGGAAGGTGTCGGCAAGGCCATCGCCGAGTCCGGTGTGCGCCGCGAGGACCTGTTCGTCACCACCAAGCTGTGGAACGACGACCAGGGCTACGACAGCACGCTGCGCGCCTTCGACGAGAGCCTGACCAGGCTCGGCCTGGACTACGTGGACCTGTACCTGATCCACTGGCCGGCGCCGGGCAAGGACGCCTACGTCGACACCTGGAAGGCGTTCGAGAAGCTGCACGCCGACGGGCGCGCGAAGTCGATCGGCGTGTCGAACTTCCAGATCCCGCACCTGCGCCGGTTGTCCGAGGAGACCGACGTGGTGCCCGCGGTCAACCAGATCGAGCTGCACCCCAACCTCCCGCAGTCCAACCTGCGCGCCTTCCACAGCGAGCACGGCATCGCCACCGAGGCGTGGAGCCCGCTGGGCCAGGGCAAGGGGCTGCTCGAGGACCAGACGCTGCGGTCGCTGGCCGAGAAGTACGCCAAGAGCCCGGCGCAGATCGCGCTGCGCTGGAGCATCCAGCTCGGCAACGTGGTGATCCCGAAGTCGGTGACGCCCTCCCGCGTGCGGGAGAACATCGAGGTCTTCGACTTCGAGCTGGCCGACGACGACATGGCCGTGATCTCCGGCCTGGAGACCGGCAACCGCGTCGGCCCGGACCCGGACGTCCTCGGCGCCTGATCGTCCACCACACCGCGAACACCCCCGCCCCGGTTTCCGGAGCGGGGGTGTTCTGCGTCCACTGTGTCCTGTCGGGGACGGTCAGATGCCGAACGGTGGCGGGTACTCGACGGTCCCGCTCGGCACGTGCCCGTGCGGGTCGAGCGCGAGCGCCATCATCGCCTCGTCGGGCACCTCGATGGTCAGGCCGATCCCGAACTCCGAGGCCCGGGTGAATCCGAAGCGCGGGTAGTAGTCGGGATGTCCCAGCACCAGCACGAGGTTCTCGCCCATGGCGCGGGCGGCATCCAGCCCCGCGCTGATCCCGGCCGAACCGGCACCTGCGCGCTGGTGGCGCGGTAGCACCGCGCACGGCCCCAGCGTCAGCGCCGGGGAGCCGTCGACGTGGGAGCGGGTCAGCAGGACATGCCCCGCGATCTCGCCCGCGGCGGTCTCGACGACGATCGACAGCCCGTCGATCCAGGCCGGGCCGGCGCGCAGCGCGTCGACGAGGTCGGCCTCCAGCGCGGTCGGGAACGCGGCCAGGTTGACCGCGCGGATGGCTGCGATGTCGGCGGCCGTCTCGGGCCTGGTGCGCCACTGCACGGTTCGGCTGTGCTCCTCGGAGGTGGCCCCGGGGCCCCGGGGCGGCTTGCGGTCGTCGTTCACTTCTTCCCCCTGAACCTGTAGGCCGCCCGCTGCTGCTTTGTGATCACCTTCCAGCGCTCCTCGCGCTCGGCGCGCAGCCGGGCGTCGCTGCGCGCGGCCATCCAGGCGTTCTCGCGTTGCAGCTTGCGGTAGCTGTCGAGGCGGCGGGCGCTGATCTCGCCCGACTCGATCGCCGCCAGCACCGCGCAGCCCGGCTCGGTGTGGTGCACGCAGTCGGTGAACCGGCAGCCGAGGGCGAGCTCCTCGATCTCGGCGAAGGTCCGCTCCAGACCCTCCTCGGCGCCGAACAGGCCGACGCCGCGCAGCCCCGGAGTGTCGATGAGCACCCCGCCCTCCGGGAGCGGGACCATCTCGCGGCGCACGGTCGTGTGCCTGCCCTTGCCGTCCTGGGCGCGGACCGCACCGGTGGCCAGCTCGTCGGCTCCGAGCAGGGCGTTGGCCAGGGTGGACTTGCCCGCGCCGGACGCTCCGAGCAGCACGACGGTGCCGGTGAGCAGCCGGCGCAGCCGGTCGAGCCCCTCGCCGGTGACGGCGCTGGTGGCGACCGCCTCGGCGCCGGGCGCCAGGTCGGCTAGCTCGGCGGTCAGGCCGCCGGGGTCGGCCGCCTGGTCGGCCTTGGTGGCGACTACGACCGGCACCGCGCCGCTCTCCCAACCCAGTGCGAGCAGCCGCTCGACCCGGCCGGCGTTGAGCCGCACGGCTGCGGACACGACCACGGCGACCGTGTCGACGTTGGCGGCCAGCACCTGGCCGTGCGACGAGCGCGAGGAGCCGGCCCGCACGATCGCCGTGCGGCGGGGCAGCAGCGCGACCAGCGCCGGCTCGCCGCCGGAGGCCGGGCGCACCGCGGCCCAGTCCCCGGTGCAGGGACCGTCGGCGGCGGAGAAGGCGACGCGCAGCGGCCCCGCGCCGGTGACGACGTCGCACCTGCCGCGGTCGACGCCGACGACGCGGGCCGGGACCAGACCGGCCCGCCGGTGCGGGGCGAACGACGTTTCCAGGTCGTCGTCCCAGCCGTAGGCCGAGAGGGACGAGACGGCGTCGGCGCGCTCGGAGCGCGCCGCGGCGGAGTCCGAGCACATCTCCGCAGGCGCGGACGACTCGGTCTCGGCGGGACCTGCGGGCTCAGCTCGACCTGCGATCTCAGCGGGACCTGCGGTCTCAGTTGGACGTGCGGGATGGGATTGGCGTGCGGAATCGGATTGCTGTGACAACGGGAGAGCTCCTGTCATGAGGAGCCCCGGCCGGACACGTGCGCGATGCGGAGACAGGTCCGAGCACGCGAGCGTTCAGCGCCGCGCCACGAGGACGCGCGGGAAGCTCACGTGATCAGCGGTCCGTTCGCCGAGCAGGGCGGAGCCGACGTCTTCGAGAAGGCTCAGGCGGCGAGAGAACGTGCGACCGGGGCCCGGGACGTTCGAATGGTCCGGGCGCTGCGCGTGGCAGCACTCACCCAGGCGGCCATCGACGTCACCTCCTGGAGCTTCCCGATCGCGGAACAAGGCCTGCGGACACATTGAACCCGACGCGGCGGCGCCGGGTCCAGCGGTTTTCAGGCGACCTTGACCTGCGGCGCCAGCGCCTGCAGGACGTTGCTGCCCGAACGCAGCGAAACCACCTGGCTGCGGGTGGCCACCCACTTCGGGAACCTGCCCAGCCGCTGCAACGGCGTGCTGCGCTGCGCCGAGGTCAGCGCGGCGGTGCGCGACACCTTCACCGCCCGCGGCCTGCGCTCCTGCTCGTAGGTGCGCAGCATCGGTTCCGGGTCGGCGCTCACCCCGGCGATGTTGGGCAGCAGGAGGGACAGCAGCCAGGCGTCCTCCAGGGTCTGGTTGGCCGCCTGCGCGACCGCGGGCGGCATCGCGTGCACCGCGTCGCCGAGCAGCGTGCTGCGCGGACCGCCCCACACCCGCGGCACCTGGTGGCGGATGTGCGGGAAGAAGCCGAGGTCGTCGTCGGTGACCGAGGACAGCAGCTCCTCCACCGGCTCCGGCCAGCCGCGGAAGGCCGCGCGCAGGTCGGCGACCGAGAGCTCGGGGTCGCCCTCCCGCCACGGCATGTCGAACCACCAGTGCAGCAGCCCGTCACCGGCCGGGATGAGCCCGGCGTGGCCGTTGCGGCCCGCGATGTTCAGCGTCCGCGACCCGTGCGCGATGGGCAGGTCGCTGCGGGTCAGGCCCTGCCAGCTCGCCCACCCGGTGAGCTTGGCGGGCGGGCCGCCGAGCACCGAGCGGCGCACCGCCGAGCGCTGGCCGTCGGCACCGATCACCAGGTCGCCGGTGGCGACCGTGCCGTCGTCGAAGCGGACGACCACGCCGTCCTCGAACTCGGTCACGCCAGTGCAGCGCCGCCCGAAGTGCAGGACCTCGGCGGGCAGCGCCTCGGCGAGCCTGGCGATCAGCGTCCGGCGCGGGATCTCGACGGTCGGCGAGCCCAGGCGCTCGGTGACCGCGTCGAGGTCGGCCTCCCAGAGCAGCCGCCCGCTCTCGGTGACCGACCGCAGGCTGTGCAGCTCGCGCCCGACTCCGTCGAGGGAGACGCCGAGGTCGCGAAGCGCCGCCGTGCCGTTGCTCCACACCGTCACCGCCGCGCCACCGTCGCGCAGCGCCTCGGCGTGCTCGAAGACCTGGACGTCGTGACCTTGTTCGACCAGCCCGTTGGCGACGGCGAGTCCTCCGATACCTGCCCCGACCACGAGAACCCGCATCGTCTCCATCCAATTCACCGACGGTGCTGTCCCGCCGATTTTATCCAGACGACCGGATGGACCGGTTTGTCCTTCGTCACAGCTCATGCGCGTTGCGGACCCGTTGCGCGTCCGAGAACCGATCGTTGAAGTCCGGACTATGCAGGTGCGCCCTCCGCTAACTACGTTCGGGCCATGAGCACTCGCGTCGCCCCGCCCTTCCGCGCAGACCACGTCGGCAGCCTCCTCCGCCCCCAGCGACTGCTCGCGGCCAGGGAGGAGCACGCCGCCGGCCGGATCGGCGCCGACGAGCTGCGCGCGGTGGAGGACGAGGCGATCACCGAGGTGATCGCGATGCAGGAGGAGATCGGGCTCTCCAGCGCCACCGACGGCGAGTTCCGCCGCTCCTCGTGGCACATGGACTTCCTCTACCAGCTCGAAGGGGTCAGCAAGGTCACCGACTCCGAGCTCACCGTCCGGTTCCACAACGCCGACGGTGACATCGAGTTCGCCACCCCGGACATGCGCGTGGACGACCGGATCCGGCTGGCCGAGCCGATCTTCGCCGACGCCTTCCGCTTCCTGGCCGACAAGGCGGGCCGGGCCACCCCGAAGCTGACCATCCCGTCGCCGGGGATGCTGCACTACCGCGGCGGCCGCGCGGCGATCGACGAGTCGGTGTACCCGGACCTGGAGCAGTTCCGCGCGGACCTCGCCGACGCCTACCGCGCCGAGATCCGCGCGCTGGCCGACATCGGCTGCCACTACCTCCAGCTCGACGACACGAGCCTGGCCTACCTCAACGACCCGGCGCAGCGGGAGCGGCTGGCCGCGCGGGGCGACGACGGCGAGCACGAGCACGAGCGCACCATCGACCTGATCAACGCCGCGCTGCGGGACCGCCCGGACACGCTGTCGGTGACCACGCACATGTGCCGCGGCAACTACCGCTCGTCGTGGGTGGCCGAGGGTGGTTACGACTTCGTCGCCGAGGCGCTGTTCTCGCGGCTGGACGTGGACGGGTTCTTCCTGGAGTTCGACGACGCCCGATCCGGCGGGTTCGAGCCGCTGCGGTTCGTACCCAGGGGCAAGGTCGTGGTGCTGGGCCTGGTCACCACCAAGCGCGGCGAGCTGGAGTCCAAGGACGAGCTGAAGCGGCGCATCGACGAAGCGGCCCGGTACGTCGACCCGGACCAGCTCTGCCTGTCACCGCAGTGCGGCTTCGCCTCCACTCAGGAGGGAAACGCGCTCACCTACGACGAGCAGGTGGCCAAGCTGCGGCTCGTCGCCGAGACGGCCGCCGAGGTGTGGGGCTGACGCCCCCGCCCGCGTCCGCGGGCGAGTGGTCCGCGACCGCGAACGACCCCGACCGACGGCCGGGCAGCGCCCGGCCGTTGTTCGCAGACGCCCGGCTCAGGCGGCTGGTTCGAGGAACCTGCCCGCGATCAGCCCAGGTTCCTCGTCGCCGTCGAAACGGACCCAGAGGACCGGGCCGTCGAAGACGTCGGGCAGCCCGGTGGCGGTCTCCACCACCGTCCCCGTCTGATCACGAAACCGGCCGAACGAAGCACGCACTCGCGTGCCGGGTTCAAACGGACTCGATGACTGCTCCATGAGGGGGGACGTTACGTGTCTTGGCGGCGATTCGGGAAACCGCGTCCGAGTGATCCTCGAATCGACGCGTTGACCTGCTGTTTCAATCCCTCTGAAGGGCCGGATTAGCTCGTTGGTGTGATGCAAGTCATCGTGAGTGACATCACCCAGAGTGACGGGAAATCCGGCAAATGGGAGCGGAGACCGCCGGATGCCGCACGAGAGCCCCGAATCCGGAGACTCCAGGCACGGCGGGAACCGCCGGTAGGATGAGCCGGGTGTCCGCCCACCGCCCCGACCGGCACTCCCGGCCGAACCACCGGCACGCGCCGACCGGAGGCACTACGGCCCGGCCTGGGCGACCGGCCCCCCGGCCCTCCTCGTCCGGATCCTGACCATGCGCACCATCAGGCAGGCCGGCGAGTTCGAGCTCGAGGTGAAGAAGTCCCGCTTCCTGTGCGCGCTCGCACGCGTGACCAGCGAGTCCGAGGCCCGCGAGTTCGTGCAGTCCCGCCGCAAGCTCCACCACGACGCCAGGCACCACTGCTCGGCCTTCGTGCTGGGCGACCTGGGCGAGATCCAGAAGTCCAGCGACGACGGCGAGCCTGCGGGCACGGCGGGCGTCCCGATGCTGGAGGTGCTGCGCCGCAACGAGCTCACCAACACCGCCGCCGTCGTCACCCGCTACTTCGGCGGCGTCCTGCTGGGCGCGGGCGGCCTGGTCCGCGCGTACGGCGGCGCGGTGTCGGCCGCGCTGGAGCATGTCGGGCTGCTCGAGCGCCGTCCGGTGCGGATCGTGTCCACGACGGTGGATTACCTGCAGGCCGGGAAGCTGGAGAACGACCTGCGTTCGGCGGGCCACCGGATCACCGGCGTCGAGTACGGCGAGCGGGTCCGCATCGACATCGGCGTCGGCGAGGCGTCGGTGGCGGAGTTCGAGACCTGGCTCGCCGAGGCGACCGGCGGCTCCGCGTCGATGGTCCTCGGAGACCTGACCCACGCCGAGGTCGAGGCCTGAGACGGCCGGCGCGACGGAAGTCCACATTGGACTTCCAGGTCGCAAGTACGATCCTGTGTGGATCGAAAAAGTCCCCGCGGTTTCACCCCTTCGGCCGTCTTACGTGGCGTCTTTACCGCCGAACAGCCCAGAACGCGCTGTGGGTATGACCACTGGCCGAATCGGCCGGTTACCGACGTTCCGTAACCGCGTGTTGCGCTAACGTCACGGTCCGCTGTGTTCATCTTCGAGGCCTGGGGAGGGCGTGCGTGCAGGCGTTGGCCAGGCGACGTCCGAGTCCGGCGGCAGCCGAGCGCGACGGGGGAACCCGCCCGCGGAACCGCCCGCACTGAGAGGTCGGAATGCGAAATCCCACGGGGTATCCCGAGGAAACCCCGGTGACGCGCGAGGTCACGGTCTTCCGCGAGCGTCCCGGCACCGGCCTGTGCGAGAGCCTGATCGCCCAGGCCAGGTGGTGGGTCCAGGGCCGCAGCGTCTACCTGGAGGTCGAGCTGCCCCCGCACACCTACCGCAGCAGCGGCACCAGCCTCTTCTACGCGATGCTCGACCTGCGGCAGAGCCGGCTGGAGCCGGAGGGACTGCTGCTGCTCACCGAGGGCTGCCGCAGCGACGTGTGGGCGCTGGGCACGCCCGAACAGGACTTCCCGGGCACGCGCGGGATCGTCCTGGGCACCGAGACCACCGTCGACCTGCTGGCCACCGTCGGCGAGCGGGACGTGCCGCGCGTCGGCCGGGTCGGCGACCAGCTCGGGTTCAGCACCGACGAGCTCTGATCCGCGGCCGGCGAAGACCGGGGGCCTTCACCCGGTCACGACCGGAAGATGCGGTCGAGGTGGTAGTCGATCACCGCGATGGCCTCGTCGCCGCTGCGCATGCCGAGCAGGATGCCCGCCGCCAGCCCGTCCGGGACCGCCAGCAGCAGTTCCGCCTCCCGCTCCGGATCGATGTCGGCAACCAGCAGGCCGTGCTCCTGCGCCGCGCGCAGCTCGTTGGTGAGCAGGCGTACCACCTTCGGCCACTCCGCGTTGTAGACCTCGGCCATCTCCGGCTGGTTGAGCGCCCGGAGCATGAAGGCGATGCTGACCAGCAGTGCCGAGCGCCCTTCCGGCGAGACCGGCAGCATCTCGATCATGACGGTCCGCACGACCTCCCGCGGCGTCGGTGCGACGTCGGCGCGCGCCAGGTGCTCCCGGATTCGTTCGGTGACCTTGTCGTTGGCGTGGGCGGTGGCGAACAGCAGCATCTGCTCCTTGGTCTTGAAGTAGTGCTGCACCGCGCCCATCGACACGCCCGCCTCCGCCGCGACGTCGCGCAGGCTCACGCCCTCCAGCCCTTCGCGGCTCGCGATGCGGATCAGCGCGTCGGCGATCTGCTCCCGACGCGCCGCGTGGTCCACCCGTTTCGGCACGGCACCCCTTTCCCATGCAATCGCATTGCAAAAACACCGGCCGACTGGTTACGATGCAAACGCATTGTAACCGTGCGTAGCCAGCGCGGCGAGCTGCACCACAACTACCACTGGGGAATCCATGACCACCGCATACGCCCAACCGACGACGCGGAGCACGTCCGGCGGGCGCATAAGCGCTCTCGACGTCGTGCGCGGCGTGGCCATCATGGGCACGCTCGGCACCAACATCTGGATCTTCACCGACCCGCAGGGCCCGGCCGGGATGCTGTCCTCCGCCGACACCGGCACCTTCACCGCCAACGTGGAGGCGTTCCTGCGCTACCTCGCCAACGGCAAGTTCCTGGCGCTGCTCACGCTGATGTTCGGCGTCGGCCTGGAGCTGCAGTACCGGTCGGCGCGGCGGCGCGGGCACCGCTGGCCCGGCTGGTACCTGTGGCGCGCGGCGCTGCTGTTCATCGAGGGCCTGCTGCACTTCGTGCTGATCTTCGAGTTCGACGTGCTGATGAGCTACGCCGTGACGTCGATGCTGGTCGCCTACCTGATCGGCCGCAGCGACCGCGCGGTCCGCTGGTGGATGATCGTGATGGGCTCGATCCACGTCGCGTTCATCAGCTGGGTCACCCTCGGCCTCATGGCCGGCGTCGTGTCGCTGGACTCCGGCGGCAACAGCACGCTTCTCGCCAGCGGGAGCTGGCCGGAGCAGGTCGCCGCGCGGCTGGACGGGCTGTTCGCCTACCGGCTGGAGGCGATCTTCATCATCCCGATGTCCACCGTGCTGTTCCTGCTCGGCGCGCGGCTGATGCGAGCGGGCGTGTTCGGTGACGACCAGCGGGGCAGGCGGCTGCGCGCCAGGCTGATGGCCATCGGGTTCGGCGTCGGCGCACCGCTGAACCTGCTGACGGCGTTCGGCGGGGAGCAGTGGTTCATGGTGGACCGCTACATCCTGCCGCCGGTCGTGGCGCTGGGCCTGCTCGGACTCGTCACCTCCGCGGTGTACGCGATGCGGCCGGCGCCCGGTGTGCTGCGCCGGGGCCTGACCTCGGTGGGCCGCACCGCGCTGTCCTGCTACGTCTTCCAGAACCTGGTCGCCGCGATCCTGTGCTACGGCTGGGGATTCGGGCTCGCGGCCGAGCTCGACGCGGCGCGGCCGTGGTGGGTGATCGGGGCCTGGGCGGGCATCTGCCTGTCGTTCATGGTGCTGTCCTCGCTCTGGCTGCGGCGCTTCGAGCGCGGGCCGCTGGAGCTGGTCTGGAACTGGGCCTACCGGGCACCGCAACGCCGAGCGCGCGCCTGACCGACCGGGGGTGTGAGCGGTGGCGCCTGCCCGGCGCCACCGCTCACGTGTTCCGCAGCGCGCGCAGTTGCAGGCGCAGCAATTTGTCGTGGTCGACGCTGCCGGGTTCGGCGCTGAAGGTCACCAGGCGCTGGTCGGTGCCCGGGACGTGCAGCGTCTGGCAGTCCAGGTCCAGCGCGCCCAGTTCCGGGTGGTTGATGCGCTTGCGCAGCGTTTGCGGCCCACGCACGTCGTGCGCGTGCCAGCTCGCCGCGAACTCCGCACTAACCGCCGAACAGTCCCTGACCAGTTCGGCGATCCCGGTGTCGGACGGATAGCGCACCGCGGCCTGCCTCAGGTCCGCAGCGGCCTGCCGCAGGAAGCCGTCCCCGCTGCCCCGGCACCACTGCTCACCGAAGCGGACCGACAGTCGCAGCAGGTTCTGCTCGGCCGCCGGCAGCGCGGCGAAGTCGGTGATCAGCTCGGCGGCCATCGCGTTCCAGGCGAGCACGTCGTGCCTGGCGTTGAGCACGTAGGCCGGGACCGCGCCGACCCGGTCCAGCAGCATGCGGACGCCTTCGGGCACCTCGGCGGCGGGCCGCTCGCGCGACGGCGGGGTCTGGCCCGCCAGCCGCGCGAGGTGCGCGCTCTCGTCGTCGCCGAGCCGCAGCGCCCGCGCCAGCGCGGCCACGACCTGCGGAGACGGCCGCGGCGCGCGGGCCTGCTCCAGGCGTTCGTAGTAGTTCGCCGACACCCCGGCCCGCCAGGCGACCTCCTCCCGCCGGAGTCCCGGGGTGCGGCGGCGGCCGGTCCCCGCTGGCAGCCCGACCTCGGCGGGCCGCAGCGACTCGCGGCGGTTGCGCAGGAACTGCGCGAGCTCGTGCCTGTCCACGGCCCCAGCCTGCCACCGCCCGCACCGGTCATCCACGGACCGGCGGTCCGGGGCTTGGACAGCCGTTCCCGCGGGCCGGCGACGCGACGAAGCTGGCAGCGGACATGAGGAGGTTCGGCTTGCCGACGAAGATTTTCGACGAAGCGCTGCGACTGCTGCTGGACAAGGACATGCGTGCCTTCACGGAGCTGTTCGCCGCCGACTGCGTGCTGGAGTTCCCGTTCGCCGACGCGGGTTCGCCGACGCGGCTGGACGGCAGGGAGGCGTTGTGGGAGTACCTGCGCGACTACCCGGACCGCATGGACATCCGCGAGTTCCCCGCCGTGGAGGTGCACCGCACGCTCGATCCGGACACGATCACCGCGGAGTTCACCGCGCACGGCCGCACCGTCAGCACCGGCGGCGCGTACGAGATGCGCTACATCGCCGTGATCACCGTGCGGAACGGGCTGATCACCGAATACCGCGACTACTGGAGCCCCGTGATGGCCGCGCGGGCCGCAGGCGAGCTGCCCGCGCTGGTGTCGGCACTGAGGGAGGAGCCGTCGTGCGCATCCTGATCACAGGTGGGACCGGCAACACCGGCCGCCCGCTGGCGGCGGCGCTGCGCGCGCGGGGCGCGGACATCAGGGTCGCGAGCAGGAATCCGGGGAACGCCGCCGACCACGTGCGGTTCGACTGGGCGGATCCGGCCACGCACGGCCCTGCGCTCGAAGGCGTCGAGGTCGCCTACCTGGTGCCGCCGCCGGCCACGCTCGAACCGATGCCGCTGGTCGAGCCGTTCCTGGCGGCTGCTTCCGGGGTTCGCCGGGTGGTGCTGCTCGGGTCGCTGGCGGTGCTGCCCGGCGCCCCGGGCATCGTCGAGCTGGAGCGGGCGGTCCAGCGGATGCCGGAGTCGTCGATCCTGCGGCCGTCGGGGTTCATGCAGAACTTCCTGGGTGCGCACCCGGTGGCGACCGGCATCCGCGAACGCGGCGAGATCGTCAGCGCGAGCGGCCCGGGCAGGCTCGGCTGGATCGACGCCGAGGACATCGCGGCGGTGGCCGCCGAGGTGCTCACCGGCCCGGACCCGGCGCCCGAGCACGTCCTGACCGGGCCGGAGTCCCTGAGCTACGCCGACGCCGCGGCGGTCATCACCGAGGTCACCGGCCGTCCGGTCCGCCACACCGAGGTCAGCGTGGCCGAGCGCGCCCGGATCTTCGGCGAGGTCATGCCGCAACCGTTCGCGCGGGCACTGGCCGCCATCGACGCCGAAATCCGGGCGGGCACGGAGGACCGCACGACATCGGCCGTCGAAGACCTCACGGGACGTCCACCGCGCTCGTTCCGCGACTTCGTCGCGGCGCACATGGCGTGAGCCGGCGCGAAAACGAGTGAATGGTGCCGCTGGTTGGCTGGCCAGGTGACGACCATCGAGCGGACTGTTCACAATGGACCGATGCCCGGCGCAGGTGCAGTGCGACGGGTCGGTGGCCGAGGGCCCGCAGCCGGGAGGCGAGCTCGTCCCAGTGGGAACCGGAGTGCCCGCCTCCGTGCAGCAGCACGACCGCTCGACCGCGACCGCCGTGGTCGGTCACGTGCACACTGCAATCCGAGCCGACCCGAGCACTACGCGGGGTTGGAGCGTGCCGAGCAGGAGCACACCGCACTGCGGGAGGTGATCTCAGCGATGTCGGCGGAGCCCACCGATCACCAGCGCTCGATCATGCGCGCGGGTGGACGGCCTCGATCTCTTCGCGGTCTACCGCCGCGTGCGGTGTCCGCTCGTGGTCACCAGGTCGACCGGTTCCGCGGCGGAAATCCTGCCCGCCGCGAACCGCGATGTCTGGCGGGCGTTCGAGCGGTGGACACGCGAGCAGTTGGCCGCCGCGGCCGAGGCCAACCCCGCGGTGGAGGTGGTCGAGACGCCGACCGGCCACGACGCGCACCGGGAGCGGCCGGATCTGGTGACGGCGCTGCTCCACGAGCGGTTGCGCAACCGCCGCTGAGCCGCCGTGCGTGCCCGGAACTCGGCTAGGTTCGGCCGGGTGGGAGTTCTGCGTTCGCCGAAGGTCCGGGATGCGCTGCTGTGGGCGGTGCTCGGGCTTCCGGTGTGGTGGGCGGTCGCCACCTCGCACCAGGGCCGGTTCGCCTGGTGGGAGTGCGTCATCGGGCTCGCCGTCGTCGCCGGTGCCCTCGCCCTGCGCAGGCGGCGCCCGTCGTGGGCGGTGTTCGTGGCGTTGGCGGCGTGGGCGCTGGCCACCGTGGCGCGGTCCGCGCCGACCGAGGTGGGGCTGGTGGCGATGCTGCCGCTCGCGGTGGCGACGAGCTACTCCGCCGGGGTGCGGGTTTCCGAGGCGCACCAGGCGGTCGCGGGGTTCGCCTGGACCACCGCCGGGGTGTCGGCGCTGGTGGCGGCCGCGACGCGGGACGACGGCGCGGTGCTCGTCGCCGTCATCGGCATCGCGTTCCTCGGCACGGTCCCGTGGCTGGTGGGCCGTCACCGCCGCCAGTACCGGGACCTGGTGTGGGCGGGCTGGGAACGCGCCGAGCAGCTCGAACGCGAGCAGCGGATCATCGCCGAGCAGGCGCGGCTGCGCGAGCGCACCCGCATCGCGGGCGACATGCACGACCTGCTCGGCCACGAGCTGAGCCTGGTCGCGCTGCGGATCGGCGGACTGGAGGTCGCACCGGACCTCGACTCCCGGCACCGGGAGGTCGCGGGCGAGGCCAGGGCCGCGGTGACCTCGGCGGCGCAGCGCCTGCGCGAGGTCGTCGAGATGCTGCGCGAGGAGCCGCCGCCGCTCACCCCGGGCGGGAGCGTGCGGGAGCTGGTGGAACGCGCCGAGACCTCCGGCATGCGGATCCATCTGGCGGAGTCCGGGGAACCGGCGGACACGACGTCGATGCGGCAGCGCGCGGTGTGCCGGGTCGCGCAGGAGGCGCTGACCAACGCCGCCAAGCACGCGCCCGGCGCCGAGGTGTCGGTGCGCGTCGAGCACGAGCCCGGCGAAACCCGCGTTCTCGTCGCGAACCCCGCCACTGGCGAGGGCGGCGGTGGCGGCGGGTACGGGCTGGTCGCGCTGGCCGAACGGGTGCGTCTGGCGGGCGGCGAGTTCCACGCGGGCGAACGGGGCGGCGAATTCACCGTGCACGCCCGGATTCCGCAGGAGGCGCAGCAGATCGCGCCCGCGCCCGAGGGCTCCGAATCCGCCGCCCGGCTGGCCGCGGCGCAGCGGAAGGTGCGCAGCAGCCGCACCGTCGCGATCGCCGTCGCCACCGGCTGCGTGGTCGGGCTGGCGACCGTGTCCGGCGCCATCGCGGTCTACGACGCGGTGACGTCGGTGTTGTCCCCGGCCGACTACCAGCGGCTCCGGCCGGGGCAGTCGTGGGCCGACGTCGAGCCGTACCTGCCGTCGCGCACCCGCATCGACGATCCACCGCGGAGGGACCCGCCCAGACCACCGGGTGCGGAGTGCCTGTACTACAGCACCCACCACAATCCTTTCGACGAGCGGCGGCTCGAGCTGTACCGGCTGTGCTTCCGGGCGGACGTGCTGGTCGGCAAGGACTTCATCGCCGGGAGGTAGGGGATTCGATGGTGCGGGTCGTGCTGGCCGACGACGAGGCGGTGATCCGCGCGGGCGTGCGGGCGATCCTGTCGTCGGACCCGGAGATCGAGGTCGTCGCCGAGGCCGCCGACGGCCGGGCGGCCGTGGACCTGGTGCACAGGCACCGGCCGGACGTCGCGGTGCTCGACATCCGGATGCCGGTGCTGGACGGCCTGGCCGCCACCGAGCAGCTGCGCGGCACCGGCACCGCCGTGCTGATCATGACCACCTTCGACGAGGACGACTACATCACCCGCGCCCTGCACGGCGGGGCGAGCGGATTCCTGCTCAAGACCGGAGACCCGCGCGAGCTGGTGCTCGGCGTGCGGGCCGCGGCCGACGGCGGGGCGTACCTGTCGCCGCCGGTCGCCCGCAGGGTGATCCGCGACCTCGGCGGCCCGCGGCTGTCCCGCGAGGTCGCCGCGCGCAACCGGATCGAAGGGCTCAGCGAGCGGGAGCGGCAAGTGCTCGCACTGGTCGGTGCCGGCCTCTCCAACGCCGAGATCGCGCGGCGCGTCCACGTCGTGGAGGGCACGGTGAAGGCCTACGTGAGCGCGATCCTCAACCACCTCGGCTTCCGAAACCGCGTGCAGGCAGCGATCCTCGCCTACGAGGCCGGGCTCGTCGACGAGGACCGCTGACCGGCGCGTCAGCGCGACGCGGCCGCCTGCCGCGAGTCCAGGGCGGTGCGGAACGCGCGGTGCGAGCGGATGCGGTGCGTCGTGGGCGTCAGCGGCCCGGTCAGCGGCATCACCGCCGTCGCGACCAGTGCGCCGAGCAGGAAGCCCGCGATCACGTCGTGCGGGTAGTGCGCCCCGACGTACACCCGCGAGAAGCCCTCCAGCAGCGCGAGGAGGACCGCGGCCACCGCGAGCCGCCGCCACGCGAAGGCCAGCGCCACGGCCGAAGCGGCCGCGATGGCGGAGTGGTTGCTCGGCAGCGACCAGTCGCCGGGCTCCGGGCACTCGGCGAGCGTCGCCGCGATGTCGCGCACCGCGCGGCACGGGCGTTCCTGCTGCCACCACGTCTTGAGCAGCTCGCTGCCGAGGTAGGCCACCGCGGTCGCGACCGGCGCCAGCAGCGCCGCGGTCAGCTGCCGGTCGCCGCCGGCTCTGGCCCGCCACCACGTCAGGACGAACAGGCCGAGGAATATGAGGATGATCGCCTCTGTGGCGACGGGGGCCGGCGCGCGGAGCCACCCCGGCGCGTCGGCGGCCAGGTCGGTGACGGCGCGGTACCAGTGCGCGCTGACGTCCGGCACGTCCTCGATCTCGTTGACCGCCGGGTGCGGATGCGAACTCTCTGTGAACACCCGGTTGACGCTATGGATCAGGCGCAGGTGGGCACCGCGCTCTTTCGGCATCACCCGCATTGACTTTCGTCAGTCGCCGCAGTGCCCCATCCGGAGGTGTACAGGTCTGGGCCAATGAGCCAAGGTGTTGATTCGCGTTCGAAACGGGGTGATTCTGTGCACCAACGGACACTGCTGGCCGGAACACTGCTCGCGACGGCACTCCTGCTCACCACCTCCGCGACCGCCGGTGCGACCTCGGCGCCCGAGGACCCGGCGCCCACGCCCCCGATGGGCTGGAACAGCTGGAACAAGTTCGCCTGCGACATCGACGAGCGGCTGATCACCGAGACCGCCGACGCGATGGTCGCGTCCGGCATGAAGGACGCCGGCTACACCTACGTCAACATCGACGACTGCTGGATGGCCCCGGAACGCGACGCCGAGGGGCGGTTGCAGGCCGACCCGCACCGCTTCCCCTCCGGCATCAAGGCCCTCGCCGACCACGTGCACGCCAAGGGGCTGAAGCTCGGCATCTACTCGTCGGCGGGCACCAAGACGTGCCAGGGCCTGCCCGCCAGCCTCGACCACGAAGAGATCGACGCGCGGTCGTTCGCCGAGTGGGGCGTGGACTACCTCAAGTACGACAACTGCAACAACGAGGGCCGACCCGCGGTCGAGCGCTACTCCGAGATGAGCGAGGCGCTGCGCGCGACCGGCCGCCGGATCGTCTACAGCATCTGCGAGTGGGGCGAGAACGACCCGTGGAACCGGGGCCGCGACGTCGGCGGGCACCTGTGGCGCACGACCGGTGACATCAGCGACTCGTGGTCCAGCATGACGAGCCTGCTGGACCAGCAGGTCGGCATCGAGCAGCACTCCGGGCCCGGCGGCTGGAACGACCCGGACATGCTGGAGGTCGGCAACGGCGGCATGACCGACACCGAGTACCGCGCCCACTTCTCGCTGTGGGCGCTGCTGAACGCCCCGCTGCTGGCGGGCAACGACCTCCGGTCGATGGACGAGCCCACCGCGCGGATCCTGCTCAACCCCGAGCTCATCGCGATCAACCAGGACTGGGGCGGCAAGCAGGGGTACCGGGTTCGCGACGACGGCGAGACCGAGGTGTGGGCCAAGCCCGTGTCGGACGGTTCGGTCGCGGTCGTGCTTTTCAACCGGGACGGCCAGGAGCGGCGGATCAGCGCCACCACCGAGGAGGTCGGCCTGCCCGGCGCCGACCGGTACCGGGTGCGCGACCTGTGGACCGGTGATGAGAGCCAGAACGACGGCGAGTTGGGCGCGTCGGTCCCGTCGCACGGAGCCGTGGCGTACCGCGTGTGGGCGGGCGACGCCTGATGCGCAGAGGAGGAGCAGTGACCAGAGCGCACACCCGCGTTCTCAGCCTCGCCGGAGCCGTGCTGCTCGCGGCGGCGACCGCGACCGGAGCGGCATCGGCCGCCGCACCGGCGCCGCCCCCGGTGCAGGCGGCACCGGACCGGGTACCGCAGGTGACGCCGCAGCCGCAGCAGATCCGGCCGCTCGGCGCCGATGTCGCGGTGCCCGGCCGCGTCACCGTCGTGGTGGACCGCGAGGTCGACCAGCCGACGCGCGACCTGCTGGCCGGGACCTTCCGGGCCGCGGGCGCGCAACAGGTCGACGTGGTCGAGGCGGGCGGTCCCGCACCGGGCGGGCTCACCGTCCGGGTCGGCGCGCTGACCACCGACGACGTCGCCAGGGGCCTGCGCGACGCCGGTGTCGAGGTGCCGCCGGACCTGCCCGCCGAGGGCTACGCCCTGGCTGCCACCGGACGCACCGTCGTGCTCGGCGGCGTGGACGGCGACGGCGTCTTCTACGCGGCGAAGACGCTGAGCCGGCTGGCGCGCCCCGGCTCCGTCGCGGGCACCGCCGTCGTCGACCACCCGCTGATGCCGCTGCGGGGCGCGATCGAAGGCTTCTACGGCAGTCCCTGGACCCATCAGGAACGGCTGGACCAGCTCGCGTTCTACAGCGACCTGAAGCTCAACACCTACGTCTACGCCCCGAAGGACGACCCGTACCACCGCGAGAAGTGGCGCGACCCGTACCCGCCCGACAAGCTCGCCGAGCTGGACGAGCTGGTCGACCAGGGCTCGCGCGGCCACGTCCGGTTCACCTTCGCGCTCTCCCCGGGACTGTCCATCTGCTACAGCAGCGAGGACGACTGGAAGGCGCTCACCGCCAAGCTCCAGGCGATGTACGACCTCGGCGTGCGCGCGTTCTCCCTGCCGCTGGACGACATCGACTACACGAAGTGGAACTGCGCGGGCGATGAGCAGAAGTACGGGGCGCCGTCGCAGCAGAGCGCGGGACAGGCCCAAGTGGACCTGTTGAACCGGCTGCAGAAGGAGTTCATCGACAGCCACGAGGGCGCCAGGCCGTTGCAGACGGTGCCCACGGAGTACTCCGACACCGAGGACAGCCCGTACAAGCGCACCATCCGCGAGCAGCTCGACAAGCGCGTCGAGATGATGTGGACCGGCGTCGGGGTGATCCCGGTCGAGATCACCGTGGAGCAGGCGCAGCAGGCCGCGCGGGTGTGGGGCCGCAAGGTCTTCGTCTGGGACAACTACCCGGTCAACGACTTCGACGCCACCGAGGGCAGGTTGCTGCTCGCCCCGTACGCCGAGCGCGAGCCCGGCCTGCACGGCCAGCTCTCCGGGATCGTGCTCAACCCGATGAACCAGGCTTCGGCGAGCAAGGTCGCCGAGTTCGGCGCCGCCGACTTCACCTGGAACGACACCGCCTACGACCCGCTGCGCGCCTGGCGCGAGTCCGCTCGGTACCTCGCCGGAGGCGACGGCCGGACGGCGGAGGCGTTGCTGGCGTTCTTCGACCTGGAGCACCTGGCCCCGACCGGCGACGGAGTCGCGTGGCAACCGCAGGCGCCGGAGCTCGCGCGGCGGCTGGCGGAGTTCCGGGCCGCGTGGGAGTCGGGCGACAAGGCCGGGGCGCTGGTCGCGCTGCGGCCCTACGCGGCGCTGATCGCCAACGCGCCGGAGCGGATCAGGGCGGGCGTGGCCGACGAGGCTTTCGCGTCCGACGCCGCGCCCTGGCTGGACGCGACCGACCTGCTCGGCGACGCGCTGGTGCTCACCGCGGACGGGCTGAAGGCCCGGATCGACGGGAACGAGCAGGACGCCCGTGCGAAGTTCGCCGAAGCCGCGGAGCTCCAGCGCCGGGCCGGGGAGATCCACACCGTTCCGGGTGAGACGCGACCGCAGGGCCCGGTGCGGGTCGGGGACGGCGTGCTCGACGTCTTCCTCGGGGAGGCACCGGAACTGCGGTGAAGCGGGCGGATTCCGTTCCTCCGCAGGTGTGTGGAGGGCGGGGCCGCCGCTAACGTCAGCGGCGACACCGTTCTCGCCACGAGAGGTCACGCCGTGCGAATCCGCTCACTCCTGCTCACCGCCGCCGCCGTCGCCGCTCTCACCGGCGGGACGGCGGCGGCGTCACCGGCCACCGACGCCTCCCTGGTCCCGCTGGTGGAGACCGCCGCGCAACGGGTCGCCACCGCCGACCAGGTCGCCGCCGCCAAGTGGGGGACCGACCAGCCCATCGACGACCCCGCCCGCGAGCAGCAGGTGCTCGACGCGATGTCGGCCAAGGCCACCGGGATGGGCATCGACCCCGAGGTGGTCGAGCGGATCTTCCGCGACCAGATCGAGGCGAACAAGCTCGTGCAGCACGGGCTGCACGCGTACTGGGCGGCCAACCCCGCCGCGCGGCCCACCGAGCGGCCCGACCTCGGCGAGATCCGGCCGGTCATCGACCGCCTGAACAACGAGCTGCTGGAGCACATCCGCGACTCCGCCCCGCTGCGCGAGCACCCGTCCTGCGGCCCCCGGCTCACCGGGGCGTACCTGACCGTCGGCCACGAGATGCGGCTCGACGCCCTGCACGGCACCGCCGTCGGACGCGCCCTGCCCTCGGTGTGCGAAGCGCGCCGATGATCTTCGACGCGACGCAGCCACCGGAGCCAGAGGCGTATTGGGGTCCGCCACGCGAGGTGGGTTCGAACACGGGCTCTGCGGTTCCTGGGTATGACGCACCCATCCTGAACAGCGCGGTTCTTCCTAGCCTGAGGTGATCGCAACCATCGCAGGAAGGTCCTCATGTCCGTCTGGTTCATCACCGGTGCTTCCCGCGGCCTGGGTCTGGAAATCGCGCGGGCCGCGCTCGAACGCGGCGACCAGGTCGCCGCGACCTCGCGGGACCCGCGCACCATCCCGCTGCCCGACCAGGAGGTGTTGGCCAAGCTCGCCCTCGACGTCACCGACCACGCGCAGGTCGAGCAGGCCGTCGAAGCAGCCACCGCGGCCTTCGGCCGTGTCGACGTCCTGGTGAACAACGCCGGCTACGGATTGTTCGGCGCCGTCGAGGAGGTCTCCGACACCGAGGTGCGGACGCTGTTCGACACCAACGTGTTCGGCCTGCTCGCGGTGACCCGCGCCGTCGTGCGCGGCATGCGGGAGCGGCGGTCGGGCCGCGTCGTCAACATCGGCTCCATCGGCGGCTTCACGACCCAGGCCGGCTCCGGCGCCTACGCGGCGACGAAGTTCGCCGTGGAGGGCGTTTCCGAAGCGCTGCGCGCCGAGCTCGAACCGCTCGGAATCGCCGTCACGGTCGTGGAACCGGGCGCGTTCCGCACCGATTTCCTCGCAGGCACCAGCATCCGGCAGGCGCGGCACGTCATCGACGACTACCGCGCGACCGCCGGCGCCCGCCGACAAGCGATCGGGCAGAACCACGGTAGGCAGGCAGGCGACCCCGCCAAGGCCGCCGCGGCGATCGCCGACCTCGCCCACTGCCCGCGGCCGCCCGTACGCCTCCAGCTCGGGCCGGACGCGGTCGCCAAGGTGGAGGCCAAACTCGACCACGTGCGCACCGAATTGGAAGCGTGGCGCAAGGTTTCGGAGTCCACCGACCACGACTGACACCTCAGTGGACGGACCCGGTCGGACCTGCGGGGGTGTGGCGGGTCCCCCGCAGGCCAGCGGGTCACTCCCGTCCGGCCGAGACGAAGCTGATGTCGGCGTAGCGGGTGCCGTGCACCTGCTCCGCGATCGGCTCCAGCTCCGCCAGGTCCTCAGTGGACAGATCGAGGCCGAGCGCCGCCACGTTCTCGTCGAGCCGCGCCCGGCGCCGGGTGCCCGGGATCGGGACGACACCGAGGCCGTGGACCCGGCCCCGCGCGTGGACCCAGCCCAGCGCCACCTGCGCCATGGTCACGCCGTGCCGCTCCGCGATCCGGCGGATCGGCTCCAGCAGCGTGACGTTGTGACCGGCGTTGTCCCCGGTGTACTGCGGGAAGACCTCGCGCACGTCGCCGTCCCCGAGCTTCGCGGCGTCGCTGAACGCACCGGTCAGGAACCCGCGCCCCAGCGGCGAGTACGGCACGAAGCCGACACCCAGCTCCGCCGCCGCGGGCACCACCGCGTTCTCGACGTCGCGGTTGAACACCGACCACTCGCTCTGCACCGCCGCGATCGGGTGCACCGCCGACGCCGCCCGCAGCTCGCCCGCGGTCACCTCCGACAGTCCCAGGTGGCGCACCTTGCCCGCCTGGACCAGCTCGGCCATCGCACCGACGGTCTCCTCGATCGGCACCGAAAGGTCCCGGCGGTGCATGTAGTACAGGTCGATCACCTCGACGTCCAGCCTGCGCAGGCTCGCCTCCGCGGCGCTGCGCACGTACTCGGCGTCACCGCGCATCTCCCGCCTGCCGGGGTCGGCCGGGTCGCGGACGATGCCGAACTTGGTCGCCAGCGTCACCTCGTCGCGGTGCGCGCGCACGAACGGCGACAGGAACTCCTCGTTGGCGCCCATGCCGTACATGTCGGCGGTGTCGAACAGGGTCACGCCCCGCTCCAGGGCGTGCTCCAGCGTGCGGCGCGCCTCGTCCTGGTCGGTCGGCCCGTAGAACTCGCTCATGCCCATGCAGCCGAGTCCCTGCGCGCCCACCACCGGGCCGCGGACACCCAGCCTCACCTGCTTGTCGTTCATCTCGTCCCTTCCGTCGGCCGTACCTCACCGAGCATGGGCGGCGCCGCGGGTTCCGGGCAGGTCGCGTTCTTCCTGGACGCGGGCTTCCTGGGTGTGACGCACCCAGGCGAAGCGGGGCCCCGGGGCGCGCGGCTGTGCCAACATCGGTGGTGTGGGCAGCAAGAACGAGCTCGGCAACTTCCTGAAGGCGTGCCGCGACCGGCGCAAACCGGAAGAACTCGGCATTCCGGCCGGTGGTGGCGTGCGCAGGACCCCGGGACTGCGCCGCGAGGAGGTCGCGGCCGCGGCCGGGATCAGCATGGACTACTACACGCGGCTCGAACAGGGGCGCGAACGGCACCCGAGCGACTCGGTGCTGGAGGCGCTGGCCCGCGTGCTTGCGCCTGGCGCAGGCCGAGCGGCAGCACCTGCACAACCTCGCCAGGCACGCCGCGCACCCGCACCGCGGAAAGTCCGCGCCCGAGCCGGAGCCGGTGCGGCCCACCGTGCTGCGGCTGCTCGAACAGCTCGGCGAGTCGCCCGCATACGTGCTGAACCGGGCCAACCGCATGGTCGCGGCGAACCCGTCGGGGCTGGCCCTGCTGGTCGGGATCGACCAGTGGGAGCCCGAGCGCCGCAACTCGCTGCGCTACCTGTTCCTGCACCCCAGCGCGCGCACCCTGTTCGTGCGGTGGCGCCAGGTCGCGCAGGAGTCCGTCGCGCACCTGCGCTCGACCTTCGGCGACAACCCGTGCGACCGGGAGCTCACCGCCCTCGTCGAGGAGCTCTCCAGCAGGAGCGAGGAGTTCGACGCGATGTGGCGGCGAAACCTCGTGCAGCCCAAGTCCGGCGGGGTGAAGTCGTTCAACCATCCCGCCGTGGGCCGCATGGACCTCGCCTACGAGGCGCTCGACGTCAGCGGCGCGCCGCAGCGGATCGTGGTCTACCAGGCCCCGCCGGGCTCGCCCGACGAGGACGCCATGCGCCTGCTGGCCCACGTCGCCCGAGAGCAGCGCACCGAGGTCACGTCCTGAAAACCGGTGGCCCGCCGGCCGCCGCCATGCCATGTTCGACGTCGTAGACAAGCGCGGTCGCATGCCGCCGCCCCAGGAGGTTCGCATGGCAGAAGTACCGGAGCAGACGAGCCGACCTGACGACGAGCAGACGAGCGGGCCTGACGACCTGAAGCGCCGGATGCGCGAGGCCCTGGAACGCAAGAACGGCCGCACCAAGGCCGGCGAGGCGCACCAGGACCGCCGTTCGAAGGCCGACGCCGCTCACAACCGCGCGGGGCAGAAGCGCACCTTCCGCCGCAAGTCCGGCTGAACGAGGAGCCCCCGGGGGGGGTGGGTTCCCCCTTCCGGGCCGGGATGACGAATCGCCGCTGCGTCCGCACGGACGCAGCGGCGATTCGCACCCCCTGGCTGCGGTTTCCGGGCGGAGTCAGGTCCGCACCGGAGTTTTCAAAGTGTATCGCCTGGTGCTTAATAACAACCAGAGTCGTGCTGGTGCGGAAGCGCCGCGAGGCGGTGTGAGCGCGGTGACCGGCGGGTGCGCGGTTACGGTGAACGCCACTACGCGGAACCTGTCGATCGTCTGGCAGGGCCAGGAAGGAACGCAGCGGATGAACAAGCCGGAGGTCGAGTTCCAGGCGGGTCCCCCGCCCGCCGAGCTCGTGGTGAAGGACCTGGTGGAGGGCGACGGCGTCGAGGCGGTCGCGGACGGCGTGGTCGAGGTCCACTACGTCGGCGTCGACTACGAGACGGGCGAGGAGTTCGACTCGTCGTGGAACCGCGGCGAAACCGTCAGGTTCCCGCTGCGCCGTCTCGTCAAGGGCTGGCAGGAGGGCATCCCCGGCATGAAGGCCGGCGGACGCCGCCAGCTCACCGTCCCGCCGGAGCTGGCCTACGGCCCGGCAGGCGGCGGGCACCGGCTTTCGGGCAAGACCCTGGTCTTCGTGATCGACCTGATCGACGCGAGCTGAGCTCCGGGCCGGCTCCGGTGGGGCGGACGGTGTCCCACCGGAGCCGGTCAGAGCAGGGTGAAGAACATGTACGCCAACCCGAGCTGCATCACCAGCGCCGTGGCGTGGTCGAGCCGCGCGCTGAACGGCGGCGGCACGGAGGCGGGGTCGGCGGACTCCTCGTCCCGGCCGGTGACCAGGTCGGTCGCCGAGTAGCCCGCGCGGAGCACGAAGTAGGCCGCCAGCACCAGCGCCACCAGCGGCAGCGCGATGACGGTCCCGCCACCGTCGATCACGCGGATGTCGAACAGCGGTGCATCGTGCGGGTGCGCCGGTGCCGTCGGCTCCACCGGTCGGACCTGCGGAGCGGGCCCGGCGTCCGGTGCCCGCACGGCGGCGAACAGGTAGAACATAGCCAGGTCGATCACCAGCAGGTGCGCGTACAGGGCCACGCCGCCGAGGCCCCGGTAGGCCAGCACGCACGTCCACACCGCACCCGCCAGGAACAGCGCCTGCCACCACACGGCCATCGCCGCGCCCGGCCCCGGCAGCAGCAGCGCGCACAAACCCACGCCCATGAGCACGTGCGTGAACGCGACGGGGAAGTCGACGGCCATCGCCCGGCCGCCCTCGACCCGCCACAGCCCGGACACCTGCCGGACCAGCGCCAGCAGCGTGAAGGTGCCGATGACCGCGAGCAGGCACCAGCGCAGCCACGCGGGCCCGCCCATAGCCCCTCCAGTGCGCGGGTAGCTCGGCAGCCGGGTAGCCGAGGTAGTCACCTTGCCACCGCCGCGTACGCCCCGCAGATCGCGCCCGACCCCCGACCGGGCCGGTGCCATGAGACCGGGACTCCGAGGACGGTGACCGGGTATCCGGCCTCAACGGCCGTCGCGCGTACGACGTGACCCTCGAACTCGCCCTCCTCGGGTCGGGGACCGCGCGCGGGGTAGGTCGTTCGGGTTCTCGTGCCTGCGCGGGATGTGACACGGACAGGCGAACTCGCCACCTCGGGCCTCCCCTTCGCAAGATCGCTAAGGCAATGTCACCGGGGCGGGACAGACCTGCGCTCGGGGAGGGAGCAGCGTGGACATCGCCCTCGTGGACTTCGTGCGGACCCGGTTGGACGAGGAGGCCGCCAAGATAGCCGGACTCAGCTTCGGCCGCGCCGCGGCGGGAGAACGCGGCCAGGCGGCCTCACAGGACGTCGTCGACCGCCACCTGCGGACCGTGGACGTGAAGCGATTCGTCCTCGACGAGTGCCAGGCGAGCCTGCGCACGGAGCCGGCGGGGTCGAAGTACCTCGCGGCCGTCGAGCGCGCCGTCACCAACCTCGCCCTGGAGTACGCCGGGCACCCGGAGTTCCGCGAGGAGTGGCGCCCGTAGGCAGGGCCGCCACAGCCGCCCCGCACAAGGGGCCGGCACGCACACCAGGCACGATGCGGGGCCATGATCGACACCGGTTCCCTCATGTACCCGATCGTCACGCTGCTCGTGCTCGCCCTCATCATGCTCGCCGTGGCCCGCCTCCTGCGGCCAACCGGGAGGCCGGCCGCGCGACCGAAGCTGGTGTACCTGATCGAGGACCACACCGACCAGGCACGAACGACGCGGTACTGGGCGCACGTGCACCTCAGCCGCGAGAAGGCCAAGGCCGAGGTCGAGGAGTCGGCCGCGCGGAGCGGGCACGAGGCGGTGCGCTGGGAGGACCGCTCGGCGGTGTTGCACGCCTTCGCCGACGGCAGCGACGGCACGGACGAGCTGTACCGGGTGGTGTCGTTGGAGGTGCGGCCGGAGGACGAGGTCCTGATCTGAACCTTCCCGGCGCCTCCGTTCGAACGCGTCCCGCGCACCGGACGCCCTATGACCGCGGGGTGCGGGCTTCGCTCGCCGGCGCGGGGTCCGACCGGCGCGTCACCGTCCGATGGGGCTGGCGGGCTCCTGCGGGCGGCCGCGCGGATGCAGCGCGTTGGCCGCGAACAGCTGGTGGAGGAGCTGGATCGTCACCGAGCCTTCTCCCACCGCGGACGCCACCCGCTTCACCGAACCGGACCGGACGTCGCCCGCCGCGAAGACCCCCGGCATGCTCGTCTCGAGCAGCAGCGGACCGCGATCGAGCGGCCAGGTGCGGTCGTCGCGCAGACCGGCTCCCGTCAGGACGAAACCGCGCTCGTCCCTGGCCACGTCGGGTGGCAGCCACTCGGTGTGCGGGCGTGCTCCGATCACGATGAAGAGCCCGTCGGCGCAGACGGTCTCCTCGCTGCCGTCCTCCCTGTCGCGGAGCACGAGGTGCTCGAGCCGTCCCGCGCCCCCGCCGCCGACGATCTCGGTGCCGAGACGGATCTCCAGTCCCGGCGTCGCCTCCGCCTCGCGCGCCAGGTAGTGCGACATCCCCGCGCGCAGCGAGGGGGCACGTACGACGAGGGTGACCCGCCGGGCGTAGCGGGTGAGGTACAGGGCGGCCTGCCCGGCGGAGTTCCCGCCGCCGAGGACGTAGACGTCGCGGCCGGCCATGGCAGGCGCCTCGGAAGCCGGACCACCGTAGAAGACGCCGGCACCGCTGAGCGCGTCGAGCGCGGGCACGTCCAGCCGGCGGTAGCTGGCACCGGTGGCCAGGAGCACCGCGCGGGCACGCACCCGGACGCTGTCGGACAGGGTGACGAAGTGGTCGTCGTGCTCGCGCCGGAGTGCGGTGGCCCGCTGCATGAACGCGAACTTCGCGCCGAACACCCACGCCTGGTCGTACGCCTGCTGGGCCAGGCGGCGACCGCTGATGCCGCGGGGGAAGCCCAGGTAGTTGCGGATCAGCGAGCTGGAGGTCGCCTGGCCGCCGAGCCCGCCTTCGTCGACGACCAGCGTGCTGAACCCCTCCGACGCGCCGTAAACGGCCGCCGACAGACCGGCGGGTCCGGCGCCGACGATCACGAGGTCGAACTCCATCCGCTCCGGGTTCACCGGTGAGCCGGCCGCCATCGCGATCTCGGCATCGGTGGGATCGGTCAGCACCTTGCCGTCGGGGAAGATGACGACCGGCAGCTGCACGCCCTCGCCGATCTCGGCGACCCGGGCACGCCCCTCGCTCGTGTCGGCCAGGCAGAACGAGTGCGGGATCGCGCAGCGCCCCAGCCGCTCTCTCAGCTCATATGCCCGGCCCGACCAGGACTCGGCCACCACGTGGATCGTGTACGGCGAGGCTCGCCGGGCCTCCGCCCAGTCCAGCAGCAGGCTCGAGATCGCCTGGTGGAAGAGCTCGTCCGGGGAAGCCGACGGCCTGAGCACGTAGTGGTCGATGAGCCCGCGAGCGATCGAGTCGAAGATCGCCTCGCCGGTCGCTCGGTCTCCCCAGTCTCCCCACCCGATCAGCAGCCCGCGCTTGGCGTGCGGATGAAGGCGGCGGGCGTGGTCCAACAGCTCGCCCGCCGTCATCCCGGTCAGCCGCTGGCCCGAAAGAACCAGGGCGACCTCGTCATCGGCTGCCGCGAGGTCGTCGAGGCGTGCACGCGCCTCGTGCGACGAGCGCACGCACAGGATCCGGTAGTGACTCGCGTAGCGCTCGCACAGCTCCCGCTCGACGGCTCGCAGCGCATCCGCATCCTCGTCGACGGCGACAAGCACAGCGCCGGACATGCATCCACTCCAGTTCCGGCCCTCGCACCCGCCATTCGTGCGCCGCGCAACGCCGCGAGCACCGGTCCTTCCGTTCTGACTGCCATGGTCACGACGTCTCCGCCAACGATGACGCAATGCGAGGTCGCGGCGGAAGGCGATGGTTCATCCCTGTTCGGGGATCATCTCGCCGAGCCCCAGGGCGCGCAGCACGTTCCCCGTAGCCGAGACGATCCGCGCACTGCCGACGATCGGGGCGATCGCCACGCAGACGGACTGGGCGTCTTCCGCGGTCAACCCCGCGTCGCGAGCGACCTTGAGGTTCGCGAGGTAGGACGCCGGGGCGGAATCCATCGCGATCAGCGCCGCCAGGCGCACCAGGTGGTACGTGCGTTCGTCGAGGCCCGAGTTCGGCAGCGTGTCCAGGTGCATCTGGGCGAGCTCTTCCAGCATGGGCATGTCGCCGTGCGCCACGGCATCGAGCCGCTGTTCCACCGATGCAGTCATCTTCACTCAGCTCCCAGGTTCTGTATCGCCATGCGCGATCCAGCGTGGGACCGGGTGTTGCGACCGAGAAGGGGCGAAAGCCCCGAGCACGTCGGGGTTTCCGAGCCAGGCCTTTAGCCCCTGGAACGGCGTTTCCGCTTCTCGCACGGTGACTCCCGTGCTCGATCCTGCTCGAGCACCGTCACCACGTGGAACGGAGAGCGACCATGGCAACACACGGGGCACGGCCCGCGCGCACCGGCTGGGTGGGCTGGGTGTACTTCGCAGCCACCGTCCTGCTGCTGGCCGGCATCATCCAGGTGATCAGTGGGCTGATCGCCTTCAGCCGCTCCGGATCGACGCTCATCACGCCGTCCGGACTCGCGGTCGAGGTCAGCTACGCCGGGGTCGGCTGGAGCTTCCTGATCACGGGTGCGGTTCTCGCCGCCACCGGTATCGGGCTGTTCGGCGGCCGCACCTGGGCGCGTGCCGTGGGCATCGCGATCGCCACGATCAGCGTGCTGGCCAACATCGCCTTCTTCGCGGCGTACCCGCTCTGGTCGGCGGTGGTGATCGTGCTCGACGTGCTCGTGCTCTACGCGTTGGCCGCCCACGGCCGGGAGGCCGGTCGCAGATAGCCCGGGTCAGGCGTTCTACCGCATGCCCGGCATACCCGCTTGCACAGCCAGGAGGCGGACAGCGGACAGGCGGTCCGGCACCTGGGGAAGCAAGGAGAGCGGGGTCGCCGTCGCGTGTCGGGTTCCCGAGCCTGCCGACGGGCTGGCGCGCTTGTGGATCGTGTCGTCGATCCAGGTCCGGTAGGACGAGACCGCGTTCCACTGGCCGTACCCCGTGCCGCACTTGCCGTCCTCGTCGGCGGGCCCGCTGGTGACACCGACCAGTTCCCAGTCACCCGGCCTGCCTCGCAGCTGCGGGCCGCCCGAGTCGCCTTGGCAGAGGTTGGTGCCGGGGACAGCGCCTTGCCCGCAGATGTTCCGGGCCTTGTCCATTCCCGCAGTGCACCTGTCGTCGGGGACGACCCGAGCGCTGAGCTCCTGCAGCTCGCGCGGGATGTCCTGGGTGTTCTCGTTGGTCCTGCCCCAGCCGATGACACGGGTCATGGACTCCGGCGCTTCGGGGTTCGTCGCGAGCTTGACGGGCTTCTGCGGGACGGAGTGGTCCAGTCGCAGCAGGGCGAGATCCGCCGTCGACTCCTTGTTCTCGGGGTTCACCACGATCTGGGTGACCTTGGCCGTGCTGCCGCCCGTGATCCGGTCCTCGCTGCCGACTCGCGCGGTCACGCCGTCGGCCGGTCGCGCGACGGGTGATCCGTTCGCCCCCGGATCCGACACGCAGTGCGCGGCCGTGAGCACCCAGTCAGGGGCGACGAGCGAGCCCCCGCAGAAGAACTTGCCGTTGTGGTCGAGGCTCGTCATGAACGGGTACGAATCGACCGCGTTGTTGCCGCCGATGACCTGAGGCGCCGTACCGGCAGCAGTAGCGGCAGGCGCGACCAGCAGGGACGCCGCGATGGCGGTGATGGACAGGCAAAGACGCATTGGAGTGGCCCTTCACGCGGAAGCGGCCGACTTTAGGACCGCTCCGGGAAGGGCGTCCAGCGCTCCCGAGGCTGGGCTGTGCGTGAGGACACAACGGGGAAGCAGAGCGCAATCGAGCGAGCATCGACAGTGAGCAGCCGGCCGCTCCGAGCGCTGATCTTCCGGTACGGCGATCAGCACCTTCGATTCGAGTTCAGGCGGGTCGGCGGTGGATCATTCGGCCGCGGGGACCTTGCTCGTGTAGGTCGCGTTGCGGGTAACCCAGATCGAGAGCGGCGGGCCCTGCGCCCGCGCCTGCGCGACTTTCAGCTTGTCCGCCCTGTCGCCCTGGTCGGCGCGTTTCTGGAGGTCGGTGAGCTTCTCCTGGTGGCGTTGCAGGACGGCCTGCTCCTCGTCGGAGAGGTGCTTGGGGTCGTCGAGCATGCTCAGCCCGCAGCTCAGTCCGCCGCTGCCTTCGATCCAGCGGGGGTTGTCCAGCCGCAGCTCCAGCGTGGCGCGCCGCTGCGGCTCGATGCGCGGGAAGGAAACGGTCTTGACGGTCTCGCCAGGCCCGAAGGTGACCGTCACGACGTCACCGTCCTTGCTGGCGGAGTCGCAGACCCAGTGGTTGTGCAGGTCCACCGCGACTGTGCCTTCGGTGGGGCCCTGCCCGACCTGGGCGAAGTCCTTCTCCCGATGGAGGGTGGAGATCTCCTTGGAGTGACCCTCGCCGGCCTCCTCGATCCAGGTCACCCTCCAGGCACCGGACCGGCGCACCTTGACGCCCTCGCGGCTGACCCTGACCTCGCAGACCGTCGGGTCGGAGTCCTCCCACTCCCCGCGCAGCGCCTGCAGCTTGGCGTGCAGCTCGCTGCCTTCGTCGCCGGCGGCCGCGCCGCTGCCGGTGCCGCGGATCTCCTCGTAGATCGGGGCGAGGCCGCGGGCGCGCTCGGCGTCGTCGACCTCCTGGGCGTGGAAGGACAGGACGGTGAGGTCCCGGTAGCTCTCCTCGCTCAGCTCGGTGACTTCGACGTCGCTCATGGAACTCCCCTATCTCGGTGGCCCGGCACGCTGATCATGCCGGGCGCCCCGGACCCGTGAGGACGGCCCCGTGGGGACGGCCCCGTGGGGACCGGCCGGACAGGCCACAGCAGACCTGCTTGCCGCGAGCATCGCCATGCCCCTCGACCGGCAGCTCCTCCCGGACCATCTTCCGCAGCGGGACCACGCCCAGGCAACCCACGCGTCGGCCACCCGGCCCTTGACCGAGCCGGGCGGTCCGCGGCCTCGACGCGAGAGCAGCGCGGACGGACACCCCGGATCCTTTTGTGCACGCGAAGCACATCCATGATTTCAAAGAACTAAACCCAGGCTCCTGACCTGGTGTTTTGTCGGAACTATCGGGTTTCGGCTGATGCTTGACACGCTGGCTTCACCTGATGCTTGACACCGCTGGTCACAGGTTTGATCACCCACTATCGCCGTTCGGGGTGGAGGACTTGGGCCTGATGCTGGTGGAGCTGAGTGTGGTCGAGCAGCGGTATCACGCCGCGATGGAGGTTCTGGCAGGCATCCCGGTGACTGAGGTCGCGACCCGATACCGGGTGTCGCGTCAATCGGTGCACACCTGGGTGAAGCGGTATCGGCAGGGCGGACTGGCCGGCCGGGCCGACCGCTCCCACCGCCCGGAGAGCTGCCCTCACCGTGCCAATGGAGCCCGGCGGGATGATCCTCGCCGGGCTCCATTCGTGCTGGTCACCGTTGCGGAAGCAGGGCCGGACCAGCCTGACCGATGAACGCGCGAGTGCAACAGCGGGCATCCATGGGATGGCCCCGATACCGGTTGAACAGCGCTGCGCAGAACTTGCCAAACGGGGGCTGCCGACGAGGGCCAGAGCATCAATGCGTCGTCAATGCGCGTTCTGGCGAACTCGCATGGCAGAAGCGGGTGGCGGCGTCGGCGCGGCTCTCGATCACATCGCCCGTCCCGGCCGCTTTGAGACCGGGGAAGTTACGAGCGCCGCCTTCGTGAGTCACCAGCGTAAACCGGCACGCCCCACCCCTATCAACTCGGCGGAACCGGAGGTTGGTGCGGGTCAACCTGGGTAGCTCACCCAAAGGCTGGCACCGTCGCACTTCCATTCTTCGAACCATCCGGCATGCATGCCGTTGATGCCTGCGCGTACGCAAGTCGCTTCGTCCGGATACGTCCCAATAAAGTGGTTGATCGGACCTGCCGAAGCGACCCCGGAGACCAATCCGGCGCCGCCGACCAGACCAAGGGACAGAGCGGATGCGGCGATAACCTTCCGAATCATCAGCAGTCGAACTCCAATCCAAATATTTGATCCACCGAAGACAAACGAAAAACTACCAGGCCCCATCCAGCTAGCGCACCCCATTGCATACAAGGGCAACATTGCTGCCCTATTTTTCCCCCGCCCAGCACAGCAAGCGGCGGCATCATGATCGCCCGCCAACGCCTCCAGATCGGCCGCACCCACGCTCACAAGGTGGTCACCGCAACCATCGACGAACACACCATCCAGGTCCACGGGGCTGCAGATACTGGTCACCGCCGCACGCACCACCACCGAGGTGATCAACCACCGTAGAGCCCAGAACAACTAATCTCACTAGGTCCTGCGTCAAGGACCAGATGAAGCCAAAACGTCCACCACCTGAAGCCCGAGAGGTCACAGAGTGGGGCCTGGATCGCTGATCGCTGGTACTTCTCCGTGGTCCGGCCCGCGCACGTCTCGCCACTAGCTACTTGTGCTCCGCGCGGCACTCCTCGGCAAGCTTGCGCATTTCTGCAAGCACGTCGTCGTACCTCCATCGGTACTGACCGCCCGGCGTGATGATCGCAGGCGTGATCAAACCTTGCTTTGCGTAGAGGGAGATCGTCCGCCGAGACAGGCAGAGCTTGTTCGCGAGCTCGGTGCTCCTGATCAACGGCGGTTCGACATCGCACACCGCCATACTCGGTGCCCCGAACGAGCGTCGCTGCCTTGCATGCCTCGACCTACGCGTAATACCTGATTTCCTTGCTTGCCTTGTTGGACGAGTCATGGTGTCGGATCGGCAAGCACTCGCAGTCCTCGCACGCGCGGCGCAATGGGAACTGGACGAAGCTGAGTTCGAACGGGCGGGCGCTCGTCGTCCTCGACGGTGGTGCTCGGCTCCGCCGGGCTCTGGGTCGGCTACCAAACGGTCCTCATGGCCGCCGGGATCGCAGTTTTCGCGGGTGCGTCATGGTGGCTGCTGGACAAGCCCACCTTCGACTGCTTCGCCGGGCGGCTGCTGCGGGCGTGGTTCAGACGCTGGCTGATCTACCAGCGCCAGGGGGCCAAGATCGTGTTTGCCTGCAACCTGGTCACGAGCAACCACCGGGGCCAGATGTTGGTGCCCCTGCGCGACCCGTCGAACACCCGGCGCGCACTGCGCGAGGCACGGAGCGCTGAGGGCTTCGAGTGGGTCACGTCAGACGTGTTCCGCAAGACCCGCCGCTAGGATCTTGGACGAGCGGGCTGACTCCCCGCCTGATCGCCAATCAGCTCGGACACCCCCGGCCGTCGATGCCCCAGGACGTGTCAAGGTCGCAAGGTCATCAGCCGGGAGACGGCCGACGCGCTGGAAGACTCGGTCTAATGAGCTTAAGCGTTTTGTGTGGCCAAGGTGTGGTAGCGATCTTGCAAAAGCCAAACCCCAGGCCGCTGACCTGGGGTTTTGGTGGGGCGCCAGGGGATCGAACCCTGAACCCGCGGATTAAAAGTCCGCTGCTCTGCCAGTTGAGCTAACGCCCCGTATGCCTAGATTACAAGGCCGGATTGATCTCGTGGCCGAGTGGGCGGAAGTTCACGGCGGGCGGGCCCGCGGTGGCTTCCCGGGGTCGTCGAGCCAGCGCCACCAGGCCATCCACTGTGGACATGAGGGTGCCCCGGAGCGTCGTGTGCATGGGAGACCGGGGTGCTCAACGGCTGGTGACGCTCCCGGCGGGCCGCCGGGCGGCCTCGGGCGCGGTCACAAGCTTGGTGCGGCTGACCCGCTCGTGCCAGCCCAGGGCCGCGACGATCGCGACCACCGCGGTGAAGCCGACCCACTGCGTCGCCGTCAGCTCCGCCCCGAGGACGCCGACGCCGACGATCGCCGCCGTGGCCGGGAACGACAGCTCGGCCAGGGTCGCCCGCGCCGCCGGGGTGGTGCGCAGCCCGACGTAGTACAGCCAGAGCGCGAGCAGGCCGGGCACGAGCGCGAGCAGGACCAGGCCCGGGGCGTTCTCCCAGCCGACGGCCACCGGGTCGCCGCGCAGCAGCAAGATCAGCGCCGCCGAGGGCAGCCCGACCGCGAACCGCAGCGTCGTGACGTCCCGGGCGGGCACGACCGTGCTGACCATGCGGCCCAGCACGGTCCCCGCCGCCCACAGCACCGCCGCGCCGAGCGCGAGCAGCACCGGCCGCAGCTGGGACACCTGGATACCCAGGGGGTCGGGGAAGGCGAGCAGCCACGCGCCGGCCAGCGCGGGTAGCGCGAAGGCGAGGTAGCGCCCGCGGATCCGCTCGCGCAACAGCGCCAGCGAAGCGACGGCCGCGAAGATCGGTTGCAGCTTCTGCAACACCAGCGGCGTCACCGGGTCGCCGGCCTTGAAGGCGGCCGTGAACAGCGCGGTGGCCAGGGCCGACGAGCCGACGCCGATCACGACGACCGCGATCCGCTCCCGGACGCCGCAGGCCCTGAACGCCCGCCACGCCCGCGGCAGGAACGGCGCCAGCAGCAGCACGATGATCACGTGCTCCCAGAACACGACGCTGGCCGAGGGCAGGCTGGTGGCCAGCGGCTTGCGGAACAACGCGTCGGTGCCCCACATCGCGGTGGCGACGGCGACCAGCCACGTCCGGTCCCGACCGGCGCTCCCCTGCGCGAAAGCCATGCCGCGAACCTAGTGCGCGGCGCGTACGGGCAGGTGGCGATCCCTCTCCGTGGGAAGCACCCGGCAGTAGGACCGACGACCGGTGCCGAGCGCTCCGGTTACGGGCAGAATCGGTCTGGTTCCAGTCGGTGACCAGAAGGGGACAGTGAACGAAATGCTCCACCGAACCCGAGCGCTCGGCTCGCTCGCCGGACTGTGCGCGACGAGCGCGCTGCTCGTGGGCTGCGGCAGCGCCGAGAACACCCAGCCGCCGCCCGCCGGACAACCCAGCCCGCAGGCGTCCGCGCCGATCGAGACCACCGGCACCTACGAGCCCTACAAGCAGGGCGCCGCGGCGGTCACCTACGACCAGGCACAGGTACCGCCCGGCGCGACGGCGAAGATCAGCTCGCAGCGGCTCGGCGACGGCCAGACCGAGATCAAGATCGCGCTCACCGGCCTGCAGCCTAACCGGACCTACGGCGCGCACGTGCACACCAAGCCCTGCGGGCCGACCGGCGAGGACGCCGGACCGCACTTCCAGCAGAAGCTCGACCCGGTCCAGCCGTCGGTCGACCCGGCGTACGCCAACCCGCAGAACGAGGTCTGGCTGGACCTCCACACCGACGCGCAGGGCAACGCGAACCCGAGCGCCAAGGGCAACTGGCAGTTCGACAGCCGCACCGACGCGAACTCGTTCGTCATCCACCAGACGCACACGCACACCGAACCGGGCAAGGCCGGTACCGCCGGCGCACGCCTGGGCTGCGTCACCGCCAAGTTCTGACGGCTCCGCCGCGCGGCATCGCTGCGGCCCGGCTGCGGAGTCGACCTCCGCGGCCGGGCCGAGGCGAACCACGCCCAGGAACGCCGACGGCCGAGGCGGATCAGCTCCGACGGGTCCGGCCGCGTGCCTGGCCGGTGGCCCGGAGGAGCCGGAGGACGGTGAGGGCCCGGTCACCCCGCTCGCCGACGGCGAGCACGGCGACGACCCCCGCGATGGTCACCAGCAGTGCGGAAGGTCCGTACCTGAGCAGCAGCACGACCGCGGCGATCGGCAGCGGCGCGTGGACCAGGACGTCGACGAGCACGGGCATGACGCGTTGCTCCCTCGGCGGCGCAGCGGGGCGCGCGGCATGCACCACGCACCACTCCGCGCCCGTAGAAGAAGGAACGCCTGCGCCTCCACGGCCAGCCGAGCCCCCGACGTCACTTCGGCCACCGAGACAGGAACAGACGGTCTTGGACCCGGCCAGGCTCGCACGGATCGCGGCGGGCGCGGCAGGGCCGCTCGGCGGTCCGCGACGCCTCCGGTCGGTGCCTCCTCGGCTGCTCCGCAAGGCGCCAGGCGTCGCGGCCGGCGTCGCGCGGGGCCGACGTCACGGCTGTGATCGCCCCGGCATCGGGGACAATGGGCGGCGATGACCGCACTCGACACCCCGGTCGCGCCGCCCGCGACCCGCACCGCGCCCCTGCGGATCGGCCCCTACCAGGTCGACCCGCCGGTCGTGCTCGCGCCGATGGCCGGGATCACCAACGTCGCGTTCCGCTGGCTGTGCCGGGAGTACGGGGCCGGCCTCTACGTCTGCGAGATGATCACCAGCCGGGCGCTGGTCGAACGGCATCCGACGACCATGCAGATGGTCACCTTCGACCCCGACGAGCACCCGCGCTCGATGCAGCTCTACGGCGTCGACCCGGAGACCATGGGGCAGGCCGTGCGGATGATCGTCGAGGAGGGCCTGGCCGATCACGTCGACATGAACTTCGGCTGCCCGGTTCCCAAGGTGACCCGCAAGGGCGGCGGTTCGGCCCTGCCGTACAAGCGCAGGCTGTTCGGCGAGATCGTGCGCGCCGCGGTGCGCGCCGCCGAGCCCGCGGGCGTGCCGGTGACCGTGAAGTTCCGCATCGGCATCGACGACGAGCACATCACCTACCTCGACGCCGGGCGCATCGCCGAGGACAACGGCGCCGCCGCCGTCGCGCTGCACGGCCGCACCGCCGCGCAGCGCTACTCCGGCCAGGCCGACTGGTCCGCCATCGCCCGCCTCAAGGAGACGGTGCGCACGATCCCGGTGCTCGGCAACGGCGACATCTTCAGCGCCGACGACGCGCTGCGGATGGTCGCCGAGACCGGCTGCGACGGCGTGGTCGTCGGGCGCGGCTGCCTCGGCAGGCCGTGGCTGTTCCGCGACCTGCAGGCCGCGTTCGCCGGCGAGCCGGTGCCGGAGGGGCCGAATTTGGGCGAGGTGTGCCGGGTCCTGCGCAGGCACGGCGAGCTGCTCGCCGACCACATGGGCGAGGAGAAGGGCCTGCGCGACCTGCGCAAGCACATGGCGCAGTACCTGCGCGGCTTCCCGGTCGGCTCGGACCTGCGGCACCGCTTCGGGCTGGTCTCCGGGCTCGCCGAACTCGACGACCTGCTGGCGCAGCTCGACCACGAGGTCCCGTTCCCGGTCGACGCGGAGGGACCACGCGGCAGGCAGGGCTCGGCGGGCCGCGTCGTGCTGCCGGAGGGCTGGCTGGACGACCCCGACGATCTGTGCGTGCCCACCGCGGCCGAGATCGACCACAGCGGCGGCTGAGCCGACGCCGATGCCCACCGCGCCGCGCACCGGAGCGCTCGTCCACTGTGGACTGCTGCTCGGGCTGGCCGCGACCGGGTGCGCGCCGTCCGGCGCGGATCCGGTACGGCAGTACTTCTCCGACTACAACACCGCCGCGCGGCAGGGCCCGGCCGCGCAGCGGGATTTCCTCGCCCGCACCCAGCATCCGGACTTCACCGACCAGACCTGCGATCTCGGCGACACCACCGTCGAGCTCGACCCGGCGATGTCCACGCTGCGGCCGGATCCCGCCTTCTCCCCGGACGGCGCCGGCCCGCCGCGCGGCGAGGTGTGGATCATCGGCGTCGAAGTGGTCCTGCGGCGGGATGGCACGGTGACCGGCAGACAGGTCGGCTCGCAGCACGTCGTCGTCCTCGACGGCCGCGTGCACGGCTTCGCGCCGTGCCCGTCGTGAGCGACTCGTTGCCCCGGTCCATCAGCGTTCTCCCACTTTCGGCGCAGGCGCCGTAACACGGCCTCGGTGGAGTTGCGATGGAGTTGCGATGGCGTGATCGAAAACACACGCGGTTTTGCTCGTCCGTGCGGGTGGGTCCGAACCGATTCGCTTCCGAAGTGACCCCTCCTGCGGGTACACATCCAAGAGCCGAAGACTCGAGCCGCGCTCACCATTTCAGAGCAACGCCGGGTCAGCCGGATGAGCGAATTAGCGGTGCGCATGAGCCGGACCAGCTCAAGCGATCCGTCACACCCGACGACACCACGGACGGGAGGTGAGTGCGATGACCGGACTGCGCAACGGTTTCGCAGGCCCGGAACCTCTGCGCGACGAATCCGCGTCGGCCCGGTGCCCGACACCGCCTCCCGGCAGGCGACGCGACCTGGCCGACGGCGCGGGCATGGCCGAGCTGCACGAGTCGATCGCGAGCCTGCTGGCCTCGCGGGGGCAGTGGCGGCAGGCCTACCACCACCTGCGCTCCGCTCTCGACCTCATGTCCACAGAGGACACTCCGAGGGTGCCCGAGCAGCTACGCCACGAAGTCAAGCGCCTGCGGCGGGAACACGCCGAGGCCCGCGAGCAGAGCCGCCGGGACAGCCTCACCGCCAGCTACAACCGGCGCTACCTCGACGAGCGGCTCGCCGATCTGGTCAGCGACGACCCCGAGGCCGACGGCCTCGCGGTGGCGCTGGTCGACCTGGACTGGTTCAAGCACGTCAACGACACCTACGGGCACCTGCTCGGCGACCGCGTGCTGCAACGCGTCGTCGACCTCCTGCAGGAAGTGCTGCCGACAGGGGCGTTCTGCGCCCGCTACGGCGGCGAGGAGTTCGTGCTGGTGTTCCCGACCATCGACGCGGCGGCGGCGGTCGCGGCCTGCGAAGGCGCCCGCGCCCGCATCGAGCGGTTCCCCTGGGGGCAGATGGCACCGGGACTGCGGGTCACGGTCAGCATCGGCGTCGCGCACGAGCAGCACACCACACTGGGATCCGACGCCTCGCCGCCGTCGGCCGAACAGCAGCTGATCAGCGCGGACGCCCTGCTCTACGCGGCGAAGCAGTCCGGGCGCAACGCGGTCGCCTACCGCACGGGCAGCGAGGTCCGGCTCGCCTCCGGACACCGCTCCGGCGGTTACTGATCGCAACCGCGCCCCGACCCGGGGTGGCAACAAGCCGGTCATGCCGGGCAAGTGGCCTAACACACCTGCGTGTTTTGGCCTAGTAGGCAGGCAGGATCGTGCACTGATTGTGAAGAAATTGTCTGCACTATCGTCAGTTCGGGCGATCAGCCGTACTATCTCGAGAGCGCTGAGCGATACGACTGCGGGGGGTTGATCGCCGGCGACGGCGAACCATTGCACATGATCGATCACGAGGTGGGAGGGAAAACGGGTGCCGCAGGACCCCCGCCAAGGCATGAACGCGCACCGACGTTCCCGTCCCGAGCAGGATCCTGGACAGGAGCAACCGGCCGAGAACGCCAACGGCGGCAGGCGCCGCCGTGCGCTTGGCGACGACGGCACCGGCGGCACCCGGGTCATCGACCTGCTCTCCAAGCACGGCAAGGCCCCCGGAACGGGTTCGCACCACCGCAGGCAGGCCGAGCCGCCGCCGAACGGTGAGCGCCCGAGCGGTGGTACCGCGCAGCCGTGGCAGCCGCCGGCGGGCGGGCGCCCGCAGCGCGGCGGCCCGCCCGGGCCGAACGAGACGGGCGGCCGCAGGCGGGCCCGGCCCGAGCCGCCGGAGTCCGCGCACCCGCCGGCGGGACAGCCAGGTCCCGCGTCCGGCCAGCAGCGCCCCGCCACGCCTCCGGCCGAACCGCGCCGGTCCCGTTCGCACGCCACCGAACCTCCCGCCGCGGAGCCGCGTTCCGCCGAGCCCCGGGGCACCGGCCCGCACCAAGTTGAACCCCGCGGCACGGGCCCGCAGCAAGCCGAACCCCGCGGAACAGGGCCACACCAAGCCGAACCCCGCGGAACAGGGCCACACCAAGCCGAACCCCGCGGCACCGGGCCGCACCAGGCCGAGCCGCGTCCGTCGGGCGACGAGCCGCGGCCTTCCGGCCGTCGCGCCGTCTCGCAGGGGACCGGACGCCACGTGCAGCCGGAGCCGCCGGAAGGGCAGCGTCCGCCGCAGGGTCCGCCCGGCGGTGCCGAACCGCGCGCTCCGCAGGCACCCCGCCGTCCGGGCCCCCCTCCGGGGTCCGAGCGTCCGGCTCCGCCTCAGACGGCCGACCCGCGTTCCTCTTCGCCGGACGCCTGGACGCCGCCTCGGCGTCCGCAGGCCCCTGGCCGCGGTGAGCCGCCGGCTCCGGGCCCGGACGCGACCCGGCGTCCGGCCGAGCCGCCCGCGGGCCGACGCGGCCGTCCCGCACCGCCCCGCCCCGCCGGTGGGCCGCCGCCCATGGGCGCCGCGGCAGGTGGAGCGGCGGGTGCCGCCATGGGCGGCGCCGCGGACGCTTCCGGCGCCGAGGCGACGCGCATAACCGAAGCTCTCGGCGGACCGGCTTCCGGACCTTCCGCACCTCCCGGGCCTTCCGGATCTTCCGGGCCTTCCGCACCTCCGGCGGGTCCGCAGGCACCCGCGGGCCATGGCGCGCCCGCTTCCGGTCCCGCGCCGGGCCGGGCCGGCGGCCCACCGCACGCGAAGGCACCCGGCCGTCCCGCACCGGACCCCGATCTGGAGGCGACGACCCAGCACGCCGCGGTCCCGGCCGAGCCCGGCCCGCAGGGCGGCGACGAGACGGTCGTCGCGCGGGTTCCGGCCGCCAAGCCGCCCGAGCGCGACGCGTCCGAGGACGACGGTTCCGGCCCCGACGCGACCGTGCTAGCGCGGCCGGTCGGCGGCGGGTCGGCCGACAAGACCTCCGTAGTCGCCGCTCTGGGCACCGACGCGAAGTCGTCGGACGCCAAGGCCAAGTCCGAAGCCGACGTGTTCGACGACTTCGACGACGATGACGAGGACGACGACAACGACGAGGTCCGCGCGATCGACGCGACGCTGGCGCGCTTCTCGGCCGTGCACGACCAGATCGCCGAGGAGGAGGCCGAGCGCCGCAAGAAGTACGCGTGGCTGTTCGGCAAGCGCCGCGAGCCCGAGCTCGGCACCGACATGCCGTTCGACTACGTCGAGGGGCGCGATGCCGGGGCCTCCCGCGTGGAGTGGAAGCGCCAGCAGCGCAAGCGGCGCACCGGCCTGATCGTCAAAGCGCTCGCGGTGGCCGCCGCGCTGACCATATTCGTCACGATCGGCACCATGTGGGGTGCCAAGACCTGGGTGGACGGCAAGTTCCGCGAGGTCGCCTCGCTGGACCCGAACTCCGGTGACATCAAGGACGCGGCCAAGCAGACCGGCGACCAGAACTTCCTGCTGATCGGCTCGGACACCCGCGCGGGTGCCACCGCCGACGACGGTGTGGGCAACACCGAGGACGAGCCCGGCGCGCGCGCCGACACGACGATGATCGCCCACATCCCGGCCGACCGCAGCCGCGTCGTGGTCGTCTCCTTCCCGCGCGACCTGGAGGTCGCGATCCCGGCTTGCGAGCGGTGGGACGCCGCGACCGGCAGGTACACCGGCGTGCAGGCGCCCGCGCAGGAGAAGGCGAAGCTGAACCAGGCCTACGCGGTCGGCGGGCCGAAGTGCACCACCAAGGTCATCCAGCAGCTCTCCGGGCTGTCGATCACCAGCTTCCTCGGCATCGACTTCCAGGGCTTCAAGTCGATGGTCGACGCGGTCCACGGCGTCGACATCTGCACCCAGAAGCCGGTCGTCGACGACGTGATCGGCACCGTGCTGCCCAACCCGGGCCACTACAACCTGACCGGTCAGCAGGCTCTGAGCTATGTGCGCGCCCGGCACGTGCAGGGCGACGTGACCGCCGACTACGGCCGGATGCAGCGCCAGCAGTTGTTCCTGTCGGCGCTGCTGCGCAAGACGATGTCCAGCCAGGTGCTGCTGGACCCGAACAAGCTCAGCGGCTTCGTCAACGCGGTCGCCGCCAACACCTTCGGCGAGAACGTCGGCACCGACCGGCTGCTCGAGCTGGGCCAGTCGATGCAGGGCCTGGACCCCAGCAAGGTCACCTTCGTCACCGTCCCGACCACCGGCTACGCCAACGACGACGGCCGGGAGGAATTGCGCGCGGCCGACAACGACGCGCTGTTCCGGGCGATCATCGAGGGCGTCCCGGTCACCCCGCCCGCCAGCGGGGGCGGGACCGGCGGTTCCACGCCCAGCGGCGGTACCGGTCCGATGGCGACCGCCTTCACCGCGCACCCGCTGCCGGCGATCCAGCCGTCGCAGGTCAAGGTGGAGGTCGTCAACACCACCGGGTCCGGCGGGTCGGCGGGGACCACCGGCGACCGGTTGCGCGAGTTCGGGTTCAACGTCACGGGCACCGGTCAGTCCGGGAGCTCCGCGAGCGGCACGGTCATCAAGCACAGCCCGGCCAACGCCGAGGCGGCCAAGCTGCTCGCCAGCAGCGTCCCGGGCGCCCGGCTGGTCGAGGACGCCTCCGCCGGGTCGGTGCTGCGGCTGGAACTGGGCGCGGGCTTCGACGGCGCGGTGCACGCCCCGAGCACGGCGCCCGCGCAGGTGCCCGAGAACCTCGCGACCGTCAACGCGGGCACCGACGTGTGCGCGAAGTGACCTTGGGCACACTTCTGACCTGCGGCGAACGGGTCGATCACGACCCGTTCACCCGCGGTTCACCACGGTGCGCCTTGTCCGATTCCTCCGAGAAGTAGGCTGGTGTGTATGCGTGAGGTCTACCAGGAACAACTCGGCAAGCTCGCCGACGAGCTCGCCTCGATGTCCACGATGGTCGGCACGGCGATGGAGCGGGCCACCAAGGCACTCCTGGAGACCGATCTCGGACTCGCCGAGCAGGTGATCGAGGAGGACGTGCAGGTCGACGAGGCGCGTGCACGCGCCGAGGAGCACGCCTTCGGGCTGCTCGCCCTCCAGGCACCGGTCGCGGGCGACCTGAGGACGGTCATCTCCACCATCCACGCCGCCGAGGACCTGGAGCGGATGGGCGACCTGGCCCTGCACGTGGCCAAGACCGCGCGCCGCAGGCACCCCCACCCGGTGCTGGCCGACGACGTCCGGACCCACTTCGCCGAGATGGGGCGGATCGCCGTCAAGCTGGCCGGCCGGGTCCGCACCGTCATCCAGACCCAGGACGTCGAGGCGGCGCGGGGGCTGGAGGAGGACGACGACGAGATGGACGACCTCCACCGCCACCTGTTCACCGTGATGATGAGCCCCGAGTGGTCGCACGGGGTCGCCGCCGCGGTGGACGTGACGCTGCTGGGCCGGTTCTACGAGCGCTTCGCCGACCACGCGGTGTCGGTGGCGCGCCGGGTCGTGTTCACCGTGACCGGGCAGATGCCGACCAGCTGAGCCGTTTGCGCAGGTCGGACCGAGTTTCGAGATCGTCGTATTAATACTCGGTCTCATTGCTCGCTAGCTCGATCGTCTTGTGCGATCCTCGATCGGGTGAGAGCAGCGATCCGGCCGCCACGTGAGGTGCGGCGTGCGTAAGAGCCCGACAGTGCACCGCAGGCGCCTCGGCGCCGATCTGCGCAAGATGCGCGAAGGCGCCGGGCGCACCCACCGCGAGGTCGCGGCCCACCTGGACTGCTCCCAGGGCAAGATCAGCCAGATCGAGCTGGGCAGGGTGCCGGTGCGCACCTCCGACGTGCGGCTGATGGCCGAGTTCTACGGGGCCACCGACGAGCAGGTGGCCGCGTTGGTCGACCTCGCGCAGGACTCCAAGCAGCGCGGCTGGTGGCAGGAGTACCCGACCACCGCGCAGCGCCCTGGTTTCGAGACGTACCTGGGTCTGGAGACCGCGGCGAAGGCGGTCAGCTGCTACGGCGCCGACCCGATCCCGGAGCTGCTGCACACGGCCGACTACGGCCGCGCGGTGTTGGGCCTGTCCGAGCCGCCCGCCGCCGAGCTGGACGAGCGGTTGACGGTCAGCCACACCCGGCAGCAGCGGCTGCTCGGGGACCAGCCGCTGGAGCTGTGGGCGGTGCTCGACGAGGCCGCGCTGCGGCGGGCGGTCGGCGGCCCGGCCGTGATGCGCCAGCAGCTCGAGCACCTGGTGCTGATGGGCTACCGGCGCAACGTGACGATCCAGGTTCTGCCCTTCGCCGCGGGCGGGCATCCGCTCATGGGCGACCGGATCTCGGTGTTCTCGTTCCCCGACGACGCCGACCCGCAGGTGGTGCACGTCGGCGACACGGCGAACTCGCGGTTCCTGGACAAGCCAGCCGACACCAGCGGCTACCTCGCGGCGTTCGAGCACGTGTGCAAGGCGGCGCTCAACCCGAAGGACTCCAGCGCCTTCATCTCCGCCATCGCCGACCAGTACACCTGACGGCCGCGCAGCGCCAACCGGCCGATTCCGGTGCGCCGCGCTACCGTCGAGCGGCACGAATCGCCGTTGGTAGTCGGGGGTGGCGCTCGGTGTCGACGCTGGATGAGTTGCGGCAGCGGCTGCCGCCGTGGCATGACGAGACTTCGTCGCGCGCCGTGGACGCGGCCGTCGGCCTGGCCCGGTCGCACGGGCTGCGTGTCGAGGAGCCGACCGTGCTCGCCGACGTGGTCTCGGTGGTGGTCCACCTGCGGCCGGCGCCCGTGGTGGCGAGGATCCCGACCCACCTGACCGAGCTGCGGCAACCGATCGCGGACTGGCTCCGCCGCGAGATCGACGTGACGACGTTCCTGGCCGGTCAGGGCGCACCCGTCATCACACCCAGCGGCGAGCTGCCCCCGGGGCCGCACGAGCACGACGGGTTCACCATCAGCTTCTGGTCGTACGTGGAGCCCGACCCCGACCGCACCGCGAGCACCGACGACTACGCGGCGATGCTGGTCGACCTGCACAGCGTCCTGCGCGAATACCCGGGGAACCTGCCGCTGCTCGCCCCGGTGGCGAACGAGGTCCCGCTCGGCCTCGCCGCGCTGGACCGCGCCAGGGGCGTGCTGACCGACTCGGAGATCGACCAGCTCCGGTCGGCGGCCGACCGCCTCCGGCCCTGGTGGGAGGCGCCGAGCGGCGACCTCCAGCCGCTGCACGGCGACGTTCACACCGAGACCCTCATCCACGGCCGCGACGGCCTGGTGTGGTGCGACTTCGAGGACGCCTGCCTCGGCCCCCGGGAGTGGGACCTCTCGATGCTGTTCTGGTCCGACCCCGAGGCCGTCGCCCGCCACCACAACCCCGACCCCGACCGGATGCGGGCCCTTTCAGAGCTCCGCGCTCTGCACCTGGCGTTGTCCGTGGTGGCCTTCCACACCAGCGTTCCCCACGTCGACGGGTGGGAAGAGGGCGTGCGCGTCTTCCTGTCCACGCTCGGCACCGATGCCGGCAGCGTGCCGGCCTCGGGCTGAACGCTCGGGTAGGGGCGCCGCCCGCTACGAGTCGCGCAGGGCCTCGGCCGTCGCGGGGTCGGCGGGGAGGAACGACTCGATCGCCAGCTCCGCGAGGGTGACGTCGAGCGGGGTGCCGAAGACTGCGGTCATGCTGATGAACGCCAGGTCGCGGCCTTCGTGGCGGTAGCGCAGGGGGACCGCGACCTCCCCGGCGGCCGGACGTTCGACGTCGGGTTCCGGCTGGTCGCACGGGTATCCGCGCAACTCCTGGTGCAGCAGCTCGAGCCCGGGGTCCGCAGTCGCGTCCGCCTGCCTGCGCAGGCGGCCGAGGACGTGGGCGCGCCACTCGCCGAGGTTGGCGATGCGCGGGGCGATTCCCCGCGGGTGCAGGCTGAGCCTGAGGACGTTGACCGGCGGGACCAGTAGATCCTCGTCCGCACCCGCCAGGAACATCCCCACGGCGGCGTTGGCGTCGACGAGGTTCCAACCGCGGTCGACGACCAGCGCGGGGTAGGGCTCGTACGCGGTGAGCACCTGCCGCAGCGCGGCGCGCACCTCGCTCATCTCCGACGTGTCGAGGTCGCCGACGGGGTAGACCGGCGCGTGCCCCGCGGCGAGCAGCAGACCATTGCGTTCCCGCAGCGGCACCTCCAGGTGCTCGCAGAGCCGAAGCACCATGTCGCTGGTCGGCCGCGACCGCCCGGTTTCCACGAAACTCAGGTGTCTGGTGGAGATCTCCGCCTCGATGGAGAGCGCGAGCTGGCTGAGCCTCCGCCGCTCCCGCCACTCACGCAGCAGCTCTCCCACCGCCCGCTTCGTAGTTGTCGCCACACCCGGAAATCTAGTCGCCAGGGCCATTACCCCGGAGGTAATCGACGCGACGACCTCTGCTCCCCAGGATTGATCCCAACGACGGGCCACCGGGGCCCGCACCCTCCGAAGGGAAGCACCATGAGCGACTTCGACGACGTCATCGGCCGCTACATCGCGAGCTGGAACGAGCGCGACCCGCAGCGCAGGCGAACCGCCATCGAGCAGATCTGGACCGAGGACGCCACCTACACCGACCCGCCCGTCGACGTGGCGGGCAGGGACGCCATCGACGGGATGATCGCGGCCGTGCAGGGGCAGTTCCCCGACTTCAGCTTCCGCCTCGGAGGGCCCGTCGACGCCCACCACCACATCGGCCGCTTCACCTGGGAACTCGGCCCGGAGGGCGGCGAAGCGGTCGTGGTCGGCTTCGACGTGGCAGTCCTCGACGACACCGGACGCATCAAGTCCGTACTCGGCTTCCTGGACAAGATCCCGGCAGCCTGAGCCACTCCCACAGCTCCGCCCCCAACAGGGCGGTGCCCGGTTCTCATCCCGTCGACCTGGCGCCAGCCCGATCAGACCGGGTCAAGGGGCCCTCCGCTCCCCACCGCAGGATTTCTCGAAAACCGGCCCCCTTGACGCGGTCTGATAGCCCTCGTGGAGGTCGACGGGATGAGAACCGCCGACCGCTAACCGCAGCATCCCCCGAAAACCCACTCATCCCGGAGACCTGCCGGGGGCTGGGGGCGGCGAGCGCCCCAGAAACCCCAAACCCACCGCAAGCCGCAAGGCCAGGGTGCGTGGCTCGAAAGCCGGCGCGGCCCCGCGCTGAAAGCGACCCGCCAGCCCCACTGGATGCGTCGAAAACCGGCGCGGCCCTGCTCGGAAAGACGAAAACGGGGTTGGGACCGCTCGGTCCCAACCCCGTCGAGCTCATCCAGCCTTCGGCTGGATGGCGCTACCGCGCCGTTTTAAAGCACCATCTGGTGCTTTAACCGAACCGACCCGAGATGTAGTCCTCGGTCGCCTTCTGGTTCGGGTTGGAGAAGATCTTGCCGGTTTCGTCGATCTCCACCAGTTCGCCGGGCTGGCCGACGGCACGCAGGTTGAAGAAGGCCGTCTGGTCGCTGACGCGGGCGGCCTGCTGCATGTTGTGGGTGACGATGACGATCGTGTACTCCTGCTTGAGCTCGGCGATCAGATCCTCGATCGCGAGCGTCGAGATCGGGTCGAGCGCCGAGCAGGGCTCGTCCATCAGCAGCACGTCCGGCTTGACCGCGATGGCCCGCGCGATGCAGAGCCGCTGCTGCTGACCGCCGGAGAGGCCGCCGCCCGGCTTGGCGAGCCGGTCCTTGACCTCTTCCCACAGGTTCGCGCCGCGCAGGGCGCGCTCGGTGACCTCGTCGAGGTGCTTCTTGTTCTTCTCACCCGACAGCTTCAGCCCGGCCACGACGTTGTCCCTGATCGACATCGTCGGGAACGGGTTCGCCCGCTGGAACACCATGCCGATCGTCCGGCGCACCTGCACCGGGTCGACCTTGCCGTCGTAGATGTCCTCGCCGTCGAGGAGGACCTTGCCGTCGACGCGCGCGCCGGGGATGACCTCGTGCATCCGGTTCAGCGAGCGCAGCACCGTGGACTTGCCGCAACCCGACGGGCCGATGAACGCGGTGACGCTGCGGGCGGGCACCTGCAACGTCACGTCCTGCACGGCGTGGAACTTGCCGTAGAACAGGTTCAGGTCCTTGATGTCGAGACGCTTGGCCATGAGTTGGATACCGCCCTACTTGGTCTTGACCGCGACCATCTTGGACAACAGCGTCGCCAAGAGGTTGATGAGCATGATGACGACGACGAGCGTCAGCGCGGCGCCCCACATCCGCGCGTCACCGGCAGCCGTGCCGGTGCTGCGCTCCATGAAGATGGTCAGCGGCAGCGACGCCATCTCGCCCTGGAACAGGTTGAAGTTGATGGAGCTGGCGTAGCCCACCAGGATCAGCAGCGGCGCCGTCTCGCCCAGCACCCTGGCGAGGCCGAGCATGACACCGGTGAGGATGCCCGACAGGGCCGTGGGCAGCACGATCCGCAGGATCGTCTTCCACTTCGGCACGCCCAGCGCGTAGGACGCCTCGCGCAGCTCGTCCGGCACGATCAGCAGCATCGTCTCGGTGACGCGCACGACGACCGGGAGCATCAGCAGCAGCAGCGCCAGCGCCACCGCGAAGCCGCTGCGGGTGAAGCCGAACGTGGTGATCCACAGCGCGTAGATGAACAGGCCGGCCACGATCGAGGGCAGGCCGCTGAGGATGTCGACCATGAACGTCGCGACCCTGGCCAGGCGCGACTCCCGGCCGTACTCGATCAGGTAGATGCCGACCATCACGCCCAGCGGCACCGCGATGATCGCGGTGACCAGTCCCTGGAGCAGGGTGCCGATCAGCGCGTGGTAGATGCCGCCGCCGAAGTCGTTGGGCAGCAGGCCGTAGAACGAGTGCGACCACCAGGTGCTGCTCAGCAGCGGGGTCAGCCCCCGCTGCAGCAGCGTGAACAGCACCCAGAGCAGGGGGATGACGGCCAGCACGAACGCGGCGGCGAACAGCGTGGTCGCCAGGTTGTTCTTCAGCTTCCGGCCGAGGCTGAGGTGCTGGAACGCCGGGGGCGTCGCCAGCCGGTCCACGTCGGCGGTGTCGGTCCTCATTCTTTCCCCTTACCGCTGGCGCTCTCGATCCACCTGGCCAGCGCGTTCACCGCGAACGTGATGATGAACAGCACCAGACCGGCCGAGATGTAGGCACCGACCTGCATGTTGTTGTTGAACTCGCCGGAACCCAGCGCGATCTTCGACGCGAAGGTCGCGCCGGCGTCGAAGATGCTGTAGCGCGGCGCGTCGAAGGTGGCGCTGAGGATGATCGTCAGCGCCATCGTCTCGCCGAGCGCGCGGCCGAGTCCCAGCATCGAGCCGCCGATGAAGCCGTTGCGGCCGAACGGCCACACCGTGGTGCGCACGACCTCCCACCGGGTCGCGCCCAGCGCCAGCGCGCCCTCGATGTGCGAGGTGGGCGTGCGCTGGAAGACCTCCCGGCTGACACCGGTGATCGTCGGGATGATCATCACGGCGAGCACGACGCCGGCGGTGAAGACGTTGCCGCCGCTGATCAGCGTGTCGGAGTTGCCGTCGGCGAACAGCGGGATGAACCCGAGGTCGGTGTTCAGCCAGAGCGCGATCGGCTTGAGCACCGGCGCCAGCACCAGGAAGCCCCACAGGCCGTAGATCACCGACGGGACCGCGGCCAGCAGGTCGACGATGTAGGCGAACGGGCGGGCGAGGCTGCGCGGCGCGTACTGGGTGAGGAACAGCGCGATCCCGCAGGAGATCGGCATCGCCAGGACCAGCGCGACCAGCGAGCTGGCCACCGTGATCCAGGCCAGGTACAGCACGCCGAAGTGCAGGTTGCTCGGGTTCCGGGTGTCCCAGACGCCGCTGAACAGGAAGCTCTCGTTGTTGACCTGCAGCGAGGGCACCGCGCGGATCAGCAGGAAGATTCCGATCGCCGCGATGAGCACCACGACGAACGCGCCGGATCCGGTCGCGATCGACGAGAACACGCGGTCGCCGATGCGGACGACCTTCTTGCCCGGCGAGGTGCCGGGCGCGTCCGCTGTGGTCTCTGGAGCGGAAATGGTGGCCTCCGGTCCGGGGCTGGGCGCCGAAACGCCCCGCGGGGCACCGGCGTCCTCACCGGTGCCCGCAGGGCGTGTATCGGCTCTCGTGGAGTCGGTCACTGCTTGTTGCAGCCTCTCACTTCTCGGACCGGCGGATCCGGGGGGCAGCGGTGGCTGCTCCGGACGGACCCGCCGGCTCCCTCATCAGGAGATCGCGTTCACCGCGTCGAGGACCTTGGTCTTGAAGGCCTCGGGCAGCGGCACGTACCCGGCCTTCTCCAGCTCCTGCGGGTTGGCGTTGGCGGCAACCGTCAGGACCGCCTTGACGGCCTTGGCGGTCTCCGGGTCGTAGCCCTTGGAGCAGACGATCTCGTAGGTGTTCAGCACGACCGGGTAGACGCCCGCGGCCTTGTTGCCGTAGATCGAGTCGAGGTCGACCTTCAGGTCGTTGCCCTGGCCCTCGATCTTGGCGCCCTCGATGGCCTTGCCGACGTTGGCGGTGTTCAGCTCGACCGGGCCGGCGCCGCTGTCGATCTTGGCGATGCCGAGGCCGAGGTTCTTCGGGAAGGACCACTCGACGTAGGTGATGCCGCCGGGGGTGGCCTTCACCGACTGCGCGACCTGGTCGCTGCCGTCGCGGCCCTGGCCGACGCCGGGACCGGGGCGGAACTGCTTGCCCTCACCGGTCCACGCACCGTTGGTCGCCGTGTTCAGGTACTTCTGGAAGTTGTCCGAGGTACCAGACTCGTCGGAGCGGAAGAACGGGACGATGTCGAGGTCCGGGAGCTGCTTGCCCGGGTTCAGCGCGGCGATCGCCGGGTCGTTCCACTTCTTGATCTGGCCCTGGTAGATCTTGGAGATCAGGTCGGGGCTCAGCGCCAGGTCGTTGACCCCGGGGATGTTGTAGGAGATCGCGATCGGGCCGAAGACCATCGGGATGTTCCACGCCGGGTTGCCCTGGCAGCGCTGGGCGGCGGCGGCGACCTCACCCTTCTCGTCGCTCAGCGGCGAGTCCGAGCCGCCGAAGTCGATCTGGCCGGCGGTGAACGCGGCGACACCCTTGCCGGAACCGGACTTGGTGTAGTTCAGCTTCTGGTCGGCGCACTTGAGGCCGTAGTCGCGGGCGAAGACGTCCATGGCGCTCTTCTGCGCCGACGAGCCCTCGGCCGAGACGGGCTTGGTGCCGCACTGGACCTGGATGGCGTCCAGCGCGGGGTTGCCGCCCCCCTGGGGCACGTTCTGATCGCTGCCACAGGCGGAGAGCACGAGCGTGCCCGCCGCGAGGAAGCCCAGCGCAGCGCTGTGCCGCTTGATCTTCACTTCGTTCCTCCACTCAGGGAAACTTCGGCGGTTGCGCGGCAGGGCCCGAGCCCGTAGCTGTCTGCCGCCGACGAGAACGCTAAGCAGCCGGAGTGGACAGGCGCCGCCCTGGAGGTGAACCCCAGGTGAACAAGGCACTCTTAGTAAGCAGACACACGTCCCACCGGGTGATCTCGCAACTCCACCGTGATCTCGGCGTTTGCGGTCAGTGACCTGTCGCACAGGGTACGGACTACCGTCCGAACTGGACGTCGGTGTCCCACCGCGCGAACTCCAGCCGCTGGTAGACCTTGATCGCCGCGGTGTTGTCCGCCTCCACGTAGAGCATCACCTGGGCACAGCCCTTGGCCCGCAGATGGCGAAGTCCGGCCACGGTCAGTGACCGGCCGAGCCCGTTACCCTGCGTATCGGGGTCGACGCCGACCACGTACACCTCACCCGTGCCGTCCGGGTGAATTTTGGTCCAGTGGAAGCCGAGCAGCGTGTCGTGCGAGTCCACTGCGAGCAGGAACCCCGCGGGGTCGAACCAATCCTCGCGTTCCTTGAGCCGCAGATCGTCCTCGGTCATGGCGCCCTGCTCCGGGTGCCATGAGAACGCACGGTGATTGACCCGGACCACGGCCGGTTCGTCCACGCCCGTCCGGAATGCACGGATCGTCACTCCCGGCGGGAGCTCGGCCTCGGCGAGCTCGGTGTCCAGCGGGCGGCCCATCCGCCAGAGCTCCCGCGCGCGCACCAGGCCGTAGCGCTCGGCCAGCCGCAGCGCGCCCGGATGTTCGCCGTGCGACCAGATCCGCAGCCGGGCGGTGTCGGTGTCGTCGGGGCTGGGCTCGACCGGCAGGTCCGCGCGGTCGAGCAGCGCCTCGACCAGCCGCGCCCCCGCGCCACGCCGCCGGTGCCGCGGGTGCACCGCCAGCTCGGCGACGAGCTGCCCCGCGGTCTTCTCCTCCGCCGTGTCGACGTGGGCGTAGCCGGCGAGCTCGCCCCCGGAGTCGCGCACGACGAAGTGCTCGGAGCCGGGCACGTCGGCCTGCACCGGCTCGATCTGGTGCACGACGTCGAGGTGCGCCTTGAGCCGCAGGATCACGTGCTCGCCGACCGGGGCGACCCCGTCGGCCCGCTCCGTCTCCCGCAGCAGGGCCATGACCTCGGCCGCTTCCGCCTCATCAAGTCCGTTTCGCCAGGTGAGCTGCACGCTTCGAACGGTACCGGTCCGGGCGTGCGAGCGGCCCCGCCGGCCGTGGCCGGAACGCGTGACCTAGATCAACAACGCGGCCCCGGTACTCCGCTCGGGAGGGCCGGGGCCGCGGGTCGGTGGTGGGGTCAGCGGACGACCGCGGACTCCGCGCTGCGCTGCGCCGGGGCGTCGGCCTGCGTCGCGGCGTCCTGCCGTTCCTCGGCGACGATCGGCGACGCGGGCTGGCTGGAGCGCGACGGGCGGACGAACTTGTAGCCGACGTTGCGCACGGTGCCGATCATGGAGTCGTACTCCGGGCCGAGCTTGGCGCGCAGCCGCCGCACGTGGACGTCGACGGTGCGGGTGCCGCCGAAGAAGTCGTAGCCCCAGACCTCCTGCAGCAGCTGGGCGCGGGTGAACACCCGGCCCGCGTGCTGGGCGAGGTACTTCAGCAGCTCGAACTCCTTGTAGGTCAGCTCCAGCGCGCGGCCCTTGAGGCGGGCGGTGTAGGTCGACTCCTCGATGACCAGGTCGCCGACGGTCAGCATGCCGTCGCCCTCGCCCGCGTCGGCGCCGCGCCGGGTGGTCAGCAGCCGCAGGCGGGCGTCGATCTCGGCCGGACCCGCGGTCGGCAGCAGGATGTCGTCCACACCCCACTCGGCGCTGACGGTGACCAGACCGCCCTCGTTGACCACCGCCAGGACCGGGGCGTCGCCCACCGCGAGCACGCGGCACAGGTCGCGGGCGCCCGCCAGGTCGGTGCGGGCGTCGACGAGCACCACGTCGTGGGTGCCCGCGGAGAGGATCGCGCCCGGCTCCGGAGGCAGCACGCGCACCCGGTGCGGCAGCAGACCCAGCGCGGGCAGCACGGCTTCGCAGTCGCGGTCGCTGGTGAGCAGGAGAAGCTCAGAGCTCATGAGGAGGGCCTCCATCCCAGGGCGGCAGAACAGCCGGGGGCTGCGGAATCGGTCGTCCGCGGGGAGCAGAATCACTGGACGACCCGGCTTCGTTGCCTGTGGATGGCTAGGAGAATAACCGAAACACCTGGGAAAAGCCCAGGTCGAGCTACCCGGGTCACAATTGTGAACAGAAGGCGAACGCAGGTTACGGGCATGTGTCGCACCCGCCAGGTGGCGCTGACCGCCGCGGACGGTACCGCGCTGGACGGGTTGCTGTACACCGGGCTGGGGCTGCCCGCCGAGCTCGGCGTCGTGGTCGGTCACGGGTTCACCAACCACATCCGAAAGCCGTGGGTTCGTCGCGTGTTGCGCCGGTTCAGCGCGCACGCGCCGGTGCTGGGCATCGACTTCCGGGGGCACGGGCGCTCCGGCGGGCGCACCACCGTCGGCCCCGCCGAGGCGCTGGACATCGCCGCCGCGGTGGCGCACATGCGCGCGCTCGGCTGCCGCCGCGTGGTCACCGTCGGCTTCTCGCTCGGCGGGTCGGTCGTGCTGCGCCAGACCGCGCTGTCAGGCCCCGCCGACCGGCCGGACGCCGTGGTCGCGGTGAGCAGCCCGGCGCGCTGGTGGGTGCGCGACACCGCGGCAATGCGCCGCGTGCACTGGCTGCTGGAGCAGCCGCACGGCCGCTGGAGCGCCCGGCTGATCGGGGTGCGGCTGGCGCCGCCGTGGCAGGACGTGCCGATCTCGCCGATCGAGCTCGCCGACCGGGTTCCGCCGACCCCGGCGCTGGTCGTGCACGGCGCCGACGACCACTACTTCCCGGTCTCCGACGCGGTCGCGCTCGCCGAGACCGCCCGCGCCGAACTGTGGCTGGAGCCGGGCATGCGCCACGCCGAGAGCGCCGCCACGCCCGGGCTCGTCGACCGCGTCGCCGCGTGGGCTGCCGATCGGGTGCGCGAGCTGCCGATACAGTGACTTCACACGATCGTGGTTGCCGCCGAGGCGGGACATCGTCCAGGCTGCACCAGCCCCACGGACCCGACAGGAACGGACGACGCTCGCCGTGAAGAAGCTCGCCATCACGCTCGTCATCGTCATCGGCCTGCTGGTGGCCGCCGACTTCGGCGCGGCCGCGATCGCCGAGTACCAGGTGTCGAAGAAGATGCGCCAGGAACTGGCCCTCAACGAGGACCCCTCGGTGCGCATCAACGGCTTCCCGTTCCTCTACCAGGCCGCGGTCGGCGACTTCCGGGACGTGCGGCTCGCCGCCCAGGCGGTGAAGGTCGGCCAGCTCAGCGAGGTCGGCATCGAGGCGGACCTGCACCACGCGCGCGTCTCCACGCCCGACGTGGTCGCGGGCAAGGCCGACCGCATCCAGGTCGACGAATTGGTGGGGCGGGTCAAGCTGAAGGCATCCGACGTCGGCCGCTTCATCGGGATCACCGACCTGACCATCAACCCGGCCCCCAAGGACGCCCTCACCAGCGAGGGCGGCTCCTCGGAAGGCTCGGGCGACGCCGATCAGAGCGGTCCCAGCAGCACCGTCGACCGGACCCGGACCACCGTGCAGCTCGACGGGTCGGTCAACATCGCCGGTGAGCAGACCAAGGTCAAGGTGATCGCGGTGCTGTCGCTGCTCAACGGCCAGCTCAAGATCGAGCCGCGCAAGCTCGACATCGTCACCGGCTCCTATGGCGAGATCCCGCTGCCGGAGGTCTTCGAGCGCTCGGTGCTGGAGCAGTTCAACACCAGCCTCGACCCGGGACTGCTGCCGTTCAAGGTCACGCCGACGGCGGTGGGCGTCGAGCGCGGCGCGCTGATCGTGGAAGGCAGCGCGGCCAACGTGACGATCGGGCCGGGCGGGATGACGACGGGATGACCGCCGGGGTGTGGGCGCTGCTCGGCGCGGTGACGGTCGCGCTGGTCTTCGGGCTGGTGTGGCGCAGCCGCGAGGGCAGGGTGCGCGTCCGGGGAGGCAGTGCCGAGGTGACCTTGTACGACAAGCTGCCCGATGAGCTGCGCAGGCGGCTCGACGACGAGCCCGCGGCGCCGGTGACGCTGTTGCAGTTCTCCACCACGTTCTGCGCGCCGTGCAGGCACACCAGGATCCTGCTCGCCGACTTCGCGGGGCGCACCGAGGGCGTGCGCCACGTCGAGGTCGACCTCACCGACCACCCGGAGTGGTCGACGCCGCTTGGGGTGCACCGCACGCCCACGACGCTGGTGCTCGACGGCGCGGGCCGGGAGGTCTTCCGGGTCGGCGGCGTGCCCCGCCGCGACGAGCTGGACGCGGCGCTGCGGCCCCTGCTGGCCTGACGCACGGCCTGGCGGGCACGGCTTCTGCAGGCCCTGTGGCGGGCGGCGGCTGGCGTCCTGGTCGGCCCGCGAAGTCCGGCGGACGGGTTCTGCCTCGGCCGGCCCTGGAGATCGCTGCGGCCTCCGGCGCCTCGGCCGAACGGCCGCCCGCCACCCACGCCGGCTCCACCCGTGGCGGCCCTCTGAACGGCGGTTTCGGGACGCCCGGTCGGCCCAGCGGCGTCTCACCTGGTGAACATCCTTTCCGACACCCGGTCTCCGGAGTAACCTCGCGCTCGTGCACGTTCTGCTGACCAGAAGGCGCGCGGTGGACTACTGCCGCGTGTGCAGCAGCCTGTGTTGGAGGCACTGACCGGGCGGTAGTGCGATGTCCTCGGCGCTTGCGCGGTTGTGCCCCTGCGGGGGTAGGCATCCCACCGCCTGACGAGCTGGCAAGCAAGTCCAACGGTCACCGAAAGGGCCCTCCATGTCCGCCGGATCTCTGGACCCCCGCGGGGTTCGCTTCACCGCAGCGTTGACGAGCGTGATCCTCGCCCTCGGCCTGGTCACCGGGAGCTGGCGCGTGCTGGCCGCCCAGACCGTCCTCTTCGCGATGTGCGCGTTCATCGGGATGCGGCTGAACCCCTGGGGCTACGTGTACCGGCAGACCTTGCAGCCTCGGCTGTCCCCGGTCCCCGAGACCCAGCGCGAGGACCCCGCGCCGGTGCGGTTCTCGCAAGGGGTCGGGTTCGTGTTCACGCTGGTCGCGACGGTCGCCTACGCCGCGGGCTGGACTTCGCTCGGCCTCGTGGCGAACGCCTTCGCGCTGGTGGCGGCACTGCTCAACGCGGCGTTCGGCTACTGCCTCGGCTGCCAGATGTACCTGGTGCTCCGTCGGTTCGCACCGGCCGGACTGTCCACAACAGACACTCGATAACCGACGAGATTGGAAGAAGGAGTCGCTCGATGAGTCGTGAAGAGGTCCTGGTCTCCACCGATTGGGCCGAGCAGAACCTGAACACCGACGGTGTCGTGTTCGCGGAGGTGGACGAGGACACGACCGCCTACGACGGCGGCCACATCCCCGGGGCCATCAAGCTGGACTGGAAGAACGAGCTGCAGGACCACGTCCGCCGCGACTTCGTCAACCGGGAGGGCTTCGAGAAGCTGCTGTCCGCCAAGGGCATCGGCAACGACGACACCGTGATCCTCTACGGCGGCAACAACAACTGGTTCGCCGCCTACGCGTACTGGTACTTCAAGCTGTACGGGCACTCCGACGTCAAGCTGCTCGACGGCGGCCGCAAGAAGTGGGAGCTCGACGGCCGCGAGCTGACCAAGGAGGAGCCGAACCGGGCCGCCACCGCCTACAAGGCGCAGGAGCCCGACGCCTCCATCCGCGCCTTCCGCGACGAGGTCGTCGACGCGATCGGCAACAAGAACCTCGTCGACGTGCGGTCGCCTGACGAGTTCGCCGGCAAGCTGCTGGCCCCGGCGCACCTGCCGCAGGAGTCCGCGCAGCGCGCCGGCCACATCCCGTCGGCGATCAACGTGCCGTGGAGCAAGGCCGCCAACGAGGACGGCACCTTCAAGTCCGACGAGGAGCTGAAGCAGGTCTACGGCGAGGCCGGGCTGGACACCGACAAGGACACCATCGCCTACTGCCGGATCGGGGAGCGCTCGTCGCACACCTGGTTCGTGCTCCGGGAACTGCTCGGGCACACCAACGTCAAGAACTACGACGGTTCGTGGACCGAGTACGGCTCGCTGGTCGGCGTGCCGATCGAGAACCCCCAGGAACAGGGAGCGTGAGCATGAGCGCCAACGGATGCGGTGCGCCGCAGCAGGGCACCACGACGGTCGCCGCCGACACCGACCAGGTGGTGGTGACCGGCAAGGTGCGCGCCGGTGACCAGCCGGTGGGCGGTGCGTTCGTCCGGCTGCTGGACGGCTCCGGCGAGTTCACCGCCGAGGTCGTGTCGTCGGCAGAGGGCGAGTTCACCTTCTACGCGGCGCCGGGCAGCTGGACCGTCCGCGCGCTGCACCGGGACGGCAAGGGCCAGGCCGATGTCTCCGCCGAGGGCCCGGGCTTCCACCCGGTGGACATCGCGGTGGCCTGACGGCTGAAGCAGGTCGAAGGGGCCGGTGCCGACCGCGGCACCGGCCCCTTCTGCATCTCGGAGCTTGCTTTCGGTCTCCGAAGCGGCGCAGCCGCTCGGCCCACCCCGCGACCAGCACCGCCGCGGGTTCTCAGGCGTTCTCCGGCGAGGACAGCTCTCGGTGCTCAGCGGCCCGCGGCGGCCTTGGAGTGCAGCAGCGCGAACGCGCGCTCGTCGCGGTCCTGGGCAGCCGGGTCCGACCCCTCGGTGCAGCCCACGGTGACGAAGTCGAGCACGTCCCAGCCGGTGCGGTCGAAGAGCCTGCGCAGGCCGGTCTCGGAGAAGATCCAGAAGTTGGTGGCGTCGTTGTTGGCCTCCCGCGGGTCCAGCAGGTAGGCCACCGGCTGGTCCTTCAGACGGGTCTGGTGGTCGGGCGCGAGCTGGGCGATCCGGGTGGAGACGAAGCACAGGTCGGCCCGCGCCGACAGCGCCTCCAGCACGTAGAACGGGTTCTTCAGGTGGTAGAGCAGCCCGAGGAAGAACACCGCGTGGTAGTGCTCTGCGGGCAGGCCGAACTGGCTGTCCAGGTCGATCTCGTGCACCCGCGTGGATGACGACAGCTCCTCAACCAGCCGCCGCGCGCCGCGAAGGCCGTTGAAGTTGGTCGGCGCGTTGTCGATCAGGTCGACCTGGCAGCCGAGCTCGGACTCCAGGAAGAAGCCGAAGTCGCCGTCGGCCGCGCCGATGTCGGCGATGCGGCCGCCCGCGATGGAGTCGAACACCGAGCGCCGCGGCCCGGACAGCAGCGCGTCCAGGTGCAGGATGTTGGCCATCGTGTCGTACGGGTACCAGCCGAACTCGGCGGGCGCGATCTTCTCCTTGCGGGCGAGCAGGTCCTCCCGGAAGGCCAGCGCCCGCTCGCGCAGGGTGTCGAAGTCCATCAGTTCCGTCCAGTTCCTCACCTGATGCGTCGCCCCAGATCATGCCGGACGCCACACCCCACCGGGGGCTCGCGGTGGTTATCCTCTTGCACGTGGATCTGATTGACTTCCTGCACTACTCGCTCGTCGGCATGCTCGGCCTCGCCACCGTCGCGGTGCTGTGGTTCGCCTTCTACGTGGTGTACCGCCTCTACAACGACTGAGCTCCTGACCAGGTAACCTTCGTCCGATGACTTCGAGTGACCAGCCGGAGCGCGGCTCGGGCGACGCGGCCGTGCAGGCCGCCGCCGAGCGCGCCGAGCAGACCCGCGGGCGCAACGTCCCGCAGTTCGACGACCTGCCCGGCGTCGGCGACACCGCGAACCTGCGGCTCGGCCCGGAGCTGAACCAGGCGTGCCTGGCGCTGCTGCCGCTGGTCGGCGTGTGGCGCGGCGACGGCGAGGCCAAGCACCCGTCGCTGGAGGAGTCCTATTGGTTCCGCCAGCAGGTGTCCTTCGCCCACGACGGACGGCCGTTCCTGTTCTACGAGAGCCGCGCGTGGCGCCTCGACCGCGAGGGCGGCGAGGTCGTCGCCCCGGACTTCCGCGAGGTCGGCTGGCTGCGTCCGCAGCCCGACGACACCATCGAGTTCCTGCTGGTGCACTCCGGCGGCCTCTCGGAGATGTTCTTCGGCAAGCCGCGCAACCAGACCACCTGGGAGTTCGGCACCGACGCGGTGGTCCGCACGCCCAGCGCCGAGGACGCCACCGCCGCGAGCCGCCTCTACGGCGTCGTCGAGGGCGCGCTGGCCTACGTCGAGGAGCGCGCGACCTCCGAGCACGAGCTCCAGCCGCGCCTGTCGGCCAAGCTGGACCGCGTCGTCGGCTGACCTTGCAGAACCCGCGAAGGGCCCGCTCGTGCGCGAGCGGGCCCTTCGTGCTGACAGCCTGTCTTTGATCTTTGCAGCGGCGCCGGCTGCTCGGCCCACCCTCGGAGCCAGAGGGCGCCTGAGGTTCCGCCACCGGAGCCGCCGCGCGAGGTGAGTCCGAAGACGGCCGCTGAGCGGGCTCAGTAGTTCGACTCGTAGAGCTTGCTGAGCTCGGCGTGCAGGTCGGCGTCGGCGGGGATGCGGGTGCCGTCGACGGTGTGCACCTGGGTGAGCAGCCGGACGCTGGAGGCCAGCCAGAGCCCGTCGGCCCGCAGCAGCTCCTCGGCGGAGAAGGTCTCCACCCGGGTCTGCCAGCCCGCCTCCTCCGCGGCGCGGAACACCGCGCCCTGCGTGGTGCCGCGCAGGATGCCGGTGCTCGGCGGCGTGGTGTAGAGGGTGCGGCCCTTGGCGAGCACGACGTTGGAGGTGGGTCCTTCCAGGACCGTACCGTCGGTGGCCACGAAGATGACCTCGTCGGCCCCGCGGGACTCGGCCTCCCGCATCGCGGCCATGTTGACCGCGTAGGACAGCGTCTTGGCCGACAGCAGCAGCCAGGGGGCGCGCTCCATCAGGTCGGGCGCGAAGCCGCGGTCCAGGGTCACCACGGACACGCCGTCGCGGCGCTTGCGGATCGTCTCCGGCCCGATCTGCATGCCCATCGCGAACGCCGACGGGGTGCCGTCGCCGCCGTCGACGCCGCGCGAGCAGACCAGCTTGAGCGCCATCTCCCGGTCGGTGTCCCACGGCCAGTTGTCGATGACGGTGCGGACCGCGCGCTCCCACGCGGCGCGCTCCGGCAGCCGCATCTCGAGCAGCCGGGCGGAGCGCTCCAGCCGGTCCAGGTGCGGCCCGAGCTCACGCGGCTTGCGGTCGGCGACCAGGATCGTCTCGAAGACGCCGTCCCCGCGCATCACGCTGAGGTCGTCGGCGCGCAGCAGCGGCGCCTCCGGATCGGCCAGGGTCCCGTCTAGAAGTGCCAGTACGCGCATGAGCGCAGCCTAGAACGTCCTGTCCCGCCACGACCGGCGGCGTCCGGCTGCGACCCGGTCCGCGGCTGCGCGGAGTTACGATCGATGAGGCCAAGCCGACGCGCCGACCACAGGAGCAGGCAGTGACAGACCGGGGATCGCTGCGCAGCACCCTGCACCAGCGCGGCATGCGGATGACCCCGCAGCGCCAGCTCGTGCTGGACGCGGTGCGCGAGCTGGAGCACGCCACGCCGGAGCAGGTCTGCAAGCGGGTGCAGGGCACCGCCGCGACGGTCAACATCACCACCGTCTACCGGGCGCTGGACCTGCTGGAGGAGCTCGGGCTGGTCCGCCACACCCACCTCGGGCACGGCGCCCCCACCTACTCGGTCGAAGAGCACGAGCACGTGCACCTGGTGTGCCACCGCTGCGACGACATCGACGAGGTCCCGACCGAGCTGCTCGGCGACCTCGCCGACCGGCTCGACGCGGCGCGCGGCTTCGCCCTGGACGCCACGCACCTGGCGTTGTCCGGTGTGTGCCGCAAGTGCCGCGAAGCAAACCCCCACGTCGAGGAGCGTCGATGAAATCACCCTTGCTGGAGCTGCCCGGCGCGGTCCCGCCGCCGGACGACTCGGCGGACGCCGGAGTGCCCTGGCACTTCGGCGACCCGTTCGCCGAGCAGCGCTCCGCGACCAGGTCGGCCGTGGTGGTCGACCGGTCGCACCGGCAGGTGATCGCGGTGCCCGGCGAGGAACGGCTGAGCTGGCTGCACCTGGTCCTCTCGCAGCACATGACCGAGCTCCCGGACGGCCGGGCGACCGAGGCGCTGGTGCTGGACAGCCACGGCCACGTCGACTGCCACGTGATGGTCGCCCACCACGACGGCGTGGTGTACCTGGACACCGAGCCGGGCGCGCAGGCGACCAGCGCGCTGCCGAGCCTCGGCGTGGACGGCAGGCAGTCGCTGCTGGAGTACCTGGAGGCGATGCGGTTCTGGTCCAAGGTCGAGCCGCGCGACGCGAGCGAGGAGTTCGCGCTGCTGTCGGTCATCGGCCCGGACGCCGCGCAGCTCCTGTCGAAGTTCGCGACCGTCCCATCCGGCGGCGACGAGGTGGCCGGATTGCCGGGCGGCGGTTTCGTCCGGACGGTCCCGTTCCGCGGGCTGTTCACCGCGGACCTCGTGGTGCCCCGCGCGGACCTGGTCGAGTGGTGGACGAAGCTGACCGACGCGGGTATGCGTCCGGCCGGGACGATGGCCTACGACGCGTTGCGCGTCGAGGCGCTGCGGCCGAGGGTCGGCTTCGAGACCGACGACCGCGCGATCCCGCACGAACTGGGCTGGGTGCACGTCGCCGCACACGTCGCCAAGGGCTGCTACCGCGGTCAGGAGACCGTGTCCAAGGTGCACAACGTCGGCAAGCCGCCGCGGCGGATGGTGCTGCTGCACCTGGACGGCTCGGTGGAGATCCGGCCGGAGACCGGTGATCCGGTGTGGCACGGGGAGCGCAAGGTCGGCCGGGTCGGGACGGTGGTCCTGCACCACGAGCTGGGCCCGATCGCGCTGGCGCTGCTCAAGCGCACCGCACCGGTGGACGCCGAGCTGGTGGCGGGCGACCCGGAACAGGACCGGGCGGTCGCCGCGGCCGTCGACCCGGACTCGGTCCCGCCGGACACCGGCGAACCGCCGGGGCGGATCGCCGCGCAGGGCCTGAAGGGCCGCTGATCATCCGCCGCGCACCCGCGCCGGCCGCCGCCCGGCGCGGCCGGGGGAGCCGAGTGGTGCGAACGATCCCCGCGCGCCGGGGCCGCGCTGTGCCAGTATCGACGGCATGACAGCTCTGCCGAAGGGCACGGTCCTGTCCGTGGCACCGACGGGCGTGCACTCCGCCGACGACGTACCGGGTCTGCCGGTCGCGCCGGAGGAGGTCGCCCGCGCGGTGGCCGACTGCGAGCGCGTCGGGGCGTCGGTGGTCGACCTGGTCCCCCGGGCCGACACCGTGCTGGCCGACGTGGTGATGGCGGTGCGGGAGCGGTCGGCGCAGCTCATCCGCATCACGGCGCACGCCCGTTCCGAGCCGCTGGGCGCGCTGCTGGACTCCGGCGCCGACATCGTCGTCTGCCCGCTCGGCGCGCCCGCCGGGTTCGCCGACGACCTGCGGGCGCGGGCCGCCGCGCTGGGCATCACCGTCCACTACGAGGCGACCAGCCTCGACGAGCTGCGGAAGCTGCCCCCGGACGCCTCGCACGTCGTGCTGGTGTTTGACGGGCAGGGTATGCCTGGTGACGTGCGGACGTTCTCGGCGGCGATCGAGCTGCTGCCCGAAGGGGTCTCCTACACCGCGGCCGGTGCGGGAGACGCGAGCATGCCGGTGATGCTGGCGGCGCTGGCCGCGGGCGGGCACCTGCGGGTCGGGCTGGCCGACACCACCGAGTACGCCGAGGACACCCCGGCCCGCGACAACGCGCAGCTCGTCGCGCGTGCCGCCGGACTGGCCAAGATCGCCCAACGACCTCCGCTGGCCGACGCCGCGGAGGTCCTCACCTGACAGCAGTGCCCGGACGAGGTCAGCGGAAGTGCTGGCGGGTACGCACGAGTTACCGGAGGATGGACACGTGATCGAAGTCCGCCCGGGTGGACGGCGCCGAATCGACAGGGTCCTGTCCCCGGATTACGCCAGTGGCATCGAGGAACGCGAGCTGGGCGAGGTCCGCCGGCTGCGCGACGAGGCCGCCCAGGAGGAGACCGACCTCTCCTACCTGCGCAGGGTGCTGCACGCGCGGATCGACATCGTGCGCGCCGAGCAGCGCAGGCGCCGCGACGGCGGCTCCGCCTCGGTCGTCGAGCAGCTGGTCAACATCCTGTCCGACAACGCGGTCGGCCCGGCCGCCGGTTCCGGGCGGTACCAGACGATCGAGCCGTCGCGGGCCGAGGCGCACCGCAGGCACGTCGAGGCGCTGGTGTCCGACGTCGACCTGTCGGACGTGATGTCGCTGTCGGACGCCAAGCTCGACACCACGCTGCACCACTACACCGCCGAGGAGGACTCGGTGTCGCAGCGGCGCCGCGAGGTGCAGCAGGTGGTCGACCGGCTCAACGCCGAGATCGCCCGCCGCTACCGGGAGGGCGCGGCCTCGGTCGACCAGCTCCTGGCGGAGGAACGCGACAAGTCGTGAGGGGTGGCGCGCCGGCGGACCTGGTTGGACCAACGACCCACCGGGTCCGGTCGTGAACGGCCCGGTCCCGCTGGTCGAGGTCGTCCGCGACGGCATGCGCGAGGGCCTGCACCACGGCTCGGTCGTCGTGCTCGGCGCCGACGGCTCGGTGCTGCGCGCGGTGGGCGATGTGGACTCCCCGATGTACCCGCGCTCCTCGAACAAGCCCGCGCAGGTCGTCGGCATGCTGCGGGCGGGGCTGGAGCTGCCCGACGACGCCGACGTCGCGCTCGCCGCCGCGTCCCACAACGGCGAGCCCGACCACGTCCGCCGCGCCCGGGAGGTGCTGCGCAGGCACGGTCTCGCCGAGGACGCGCTCGGTTGCCCACCGGACTGGCCCCTGCTCGACAGCGCGAGGGACGCGCTGATCGCTCAGGGCCACGGCAAGCGGCCGATCACCATGAACTGCTCGGGAAAGCACGCGGCGATGCTCGCCACGTGCGTCCTGCGCGGCTGGTCCACAGAGGACTACCTCGATCCGCGCCACCCGTTGCAGGTGGCGTTGTGCGACGCGGTGGCGGATCTGTGCGGCGAGCAGGTGCGGGTGACCGCAGTGGACGGTTGCGGCGCGCCGCTGTTCGCGATGTCGCTGACCGGACTGGCACGCATGTTCCGGAACCTGGCCCTCAGCGGTGATCTCCGCCGCCGCGTGGCCGACTCGATGCGCGGCCACCCCTGGCTCGTCGCGGGGACCGGCAGGCTGGACACGGAGCTGATGCGGGCGGTTCCGGGGCTGCTGTCCAAGGAGGGCGCGGAGGGCGTCTTCGCCTTCGCGCTGCCCGACGGGCGCGCGGTCGCGGTGAAGATCGCCGACGGCGCGGCGCGGGGCAGGGCCCCGGTCGCCGTCGGTGCGCTGCGGGCGCTCGGTGTGGACGGCACCGCGCTCGACGCGCTGGCCGAACCGCCGGTGCTCGGCGGAGGCCGGCCGGTCGGCGCCGCGCGCCTGCTGCCGGACGTCTTCTGACCCTCCGCGGCACTTCCGCCACCAGCACCTCGCGATTAATCTGTTCGCATGTTGACACTGTCGTTCCGCATCGCGGGATACGCCCATGTGCGCTGACCAGTACACGCACGGCCACCACGAGAGCGTGCTGCGCTCGCACCGCTGGCGGACGGCGGAGAACTCGGCGGCCTACCTGATCCCGCACCTGCGTCCCGGCCAGGACGTCCTCGACGTCGGCTGCGGACCGGGAACGATCACAGTGGACCTCGCCGAGCTGGTCGGCCCCGGCACGGTCCTGGGCGTCGACAACGTCGACGAACCACTGCGGACCGCACGAGCCGAGGCCGAGGCGAGGGGCACCGCCAACGTCGCGTTCCGCACCGCCGACGTCTACCGCCTGCCGTTCCCCGACGACTCCTTCGACGTCGTGCACGCCCACCAGGTGCTGCAACACCTCACCGACCCGGTCGCCGCGCTCCGCGAGATGCGCCGGGTCTGCCGCACCGGCGGCGTCGTGGCCGCACGCGACGCCGACTACGGCGGCATGCGCTGGTCACCCGACAACAGCGGGCTGGCCGACTGGCTCGACCTCTACCGCCGCGTGGCGCACCGCAACGAGGCCTACCCGGACGGCGGCCGGATGCTCAGGGGCTGGGCGCTGGAGGCCGGCTTCACCGACGTCACATGCACCGCGACCGCGTGGTGCTTCGCGACGCTGGAGGAACGGGCGTGGTGGGGCGGCCTGTGGGCGGACCGGGTCCGCATGACGTCCTTCGCCGAGCAGGCCGTCGCCGCCGGACTGGCCACGCGGGAGCGGCTCGACGAGCTGGCCGCCGCGTGGCACGAGTGGACCGAGGCCGCCGACGGCTGGTTCGCCGTCCTCAACGGCGAGATCATCTGCCACCCCTAGCCACCCGCGCGGCTCGGAGGTCGGTCGCCGTCGGCCGGCTCGTAGCCGATCGTGATCGGCCGGCATGGTCGCCGGTCCGCGGCCCCGCTCGCAGGTCGGTCGCCACCGGCCGGCAGGGGCACTGCCGGCGGCTCAGCGCGTCGATCAGTTGTAGCGCTCGTGGGCGGCGAACTCGGACCAGAAGTCGCGCAGGGCCTCGTAGCGCTCGCCGACCTCGCCCGCGTCGCCGGACTCCATCGCGTCGACGATCGCGTGCACGTCCTCGGCCGAGGTGTCGGCCATCAGGTCGCTGTCGCTCATCATCTGCACCAGGCCGCCGTAGTCCAGCTCGACGGCGGAGTGCGGGTGGAAGCGCTCCAGCCAGCGGCCGGTCTCCCGCAGGATCTTGGTCGGCCCCTCCTCGCCGAGCGACTCCCGCGCCACCGAGTGCGCCCGCGCGACGCGGCGGCGGGCGTCGGCCATCGGAGCCCGCCAGGAGACCCGCTTGCGGGTGCCGTCCGACGAGGCGACCAGCCGGCGCTCGGTGGGGTCGACCAGCACGAACCAGGGCAGCGGGACCGTCCACGTCGACGACAGCACGTGCACCGCCTTGCCCGCGAGCTCCCCGACCACCGCGCTGGCGCGGACCCTGGCCTTCTCCACCGGCAGCGACAGCACTGCCGATCGCAGCGGTATCTCGGCCTCGCCGAGGAAGCCGACCAGCGCCGCGGCCGACCGGCCGCGCAGGTCCATCGGGCACACCAGCGGGCCGGGCCCCACGGTGGCGGCGGGTCCGGTGGGGACGTCATGCGGCTCCAGGACCATGACCTCCCGAGCCTCCAGCGCCTGCCCGTCCGGCGACTCGCCGGGCAGCAGCCGGGGCGGGGCCGCGACCTGGCTGCGCAGCCACATGTCCTGTTCGCGGACCCCCGCCTCGAAGGGCTCCACCGGGCCGTTGCGCACCGCCGAGGCAAGCGCCTCGCGCAGCGGGGAGTCGAATGAGGACAAGGGTTCGTACACCCTCAGGTAGGCGACGAACGGCTCTGGCACAGCGAGCATCGTCCCATGCCCGGCGGGGACGGCTTCGGCTGGCCGCTCAGGCGTTCCGGGAGGCCCGGACCGACCGGCCGGAACGCCCGCGAAGCGGGCGCCGGCGGCACCGTGCCGACCCGCGCCGGAGGGGTGGGGCATACATCACCGAAGACACGTCGACTCAGTGCAGGCACCACGTCGCATCGAACCGCATCGACACGGTACGGTAGTTACAGGAAAAGTTGTCGAGATCATGCGGGGCCGCCGTTCCCCTGGCCGCCCCGCGCACCCTGCGCGAGGGGGTCGAGCCATGGGGCGCGGCCGGGCTAAGGCCAAGCAGACGAAGGTGGCCCGCGAGCTTAAGTACAGCTCCCCCGCCATGGACGTCGAGGCATTGCAGCGCGAGCTGTCCTCGGAGTCACCTGGCGAGCGGTCCGACGAGGACCGCGACGACTCATACGACGACGGGTACGACGACTACCGGCGTTGACGCACAAGTCCACCGAGTGAGCAGCACGCAGGTGCTGCTCACTCGGTGGTCTGTGCTGCCGGAAGCCGCCGTGATCCAACCCGTGGCGGGTGGGTTGACGAGCTGTGGTCACCACGTGCCCGTCCGGTGTGCGGCGATGAGCTCCACGACGCACACCCGACGGGCATGAAAATCCCTATTCGAATCCGACGACCGACGTGAGTGGCATCGCCGACCCGGCGACCGCCGCTCGCGTCGATGTCGTGCCCTGGGACCGAACACCTTGCGGGCAAGACCGAGCGCAGTGCGGAGAAGGCACCTCAAGCGGATCGGTACCACCGGCGACGGAACTCCGGTTTCCAGCGGCAATCCCGCGCACGGTGCAGCCGTCGCGCAGCAAGCGCACTCTCCGCCCGAAATTGGGCCGCACCTGCGGATGAGCGCATCCGAGCCGGGAAACACCGTTTCGAGCCGGAATACGCCGCGGCTGGTTGCCATCCCAGGTCGGAACGCCGCGGTACCAGCTCGCTCCGCGAGCCACCACGTCCCAATCCGAACCCGTGAGCAGCGGAGAAACCCGCTCCGCACCTGGAAGACGTGGGGCTGGTCCGAGACGAGGCCGGGAACGCTCCACGAAGTTGAGGAGCACCGGGCGAAGCGACCACCGCACCGCGGGGGCCTGCGGGGGCTCGGCCCCCGCAAAGAAAACGAGGCCCGAGCGAAGGCGCGCAGCGCCGAAGAAGCGAGGGCCGGTGTGCGGGCCGCCTCTCGGCGGGTGGCTCTGCAAGGCTCCAGCCGAACGGTATTCCAAGCAGGCGATTGTTGGAGCCCGGGGGCACGCGCACACCGGCTCCCCGTACAACGGGCGAACGCGGCGGATGATTCCCGGTGCGGTTCAGTCGTTGTGGTGAACGTGGTGGACGACGGCGTGGCCCTTGCCACGGCTGATCATCCACCTGTTCAGCGGCCAGGTCACCACGAAGGCCACCGCCAGCGAGAACGCCAGCGCCGCCCAGAACAGCAACGACAGCGGTCCGGCGTCCATCGCGCCGGGAACGATGACCATGACCGCGTTGTCCACGATCTCCATGACCGCGATGGACAGCGTGTCGGCGGCCAGCGCGAGCTTGAGCGCGGCGGCGAGGCCGACTCCGGCGCGCAGGACGCCGCGCATGGTCAGCGCGTAGCCGAACACGAACGCGAGGGCGACCGCGAGCACGATGGTCGTCGCGTCGTGGAAGCCGAGCGCGGTGCCGATCACCATGCCGAGGACCTCGCCGATCGCGCAGCCCGTCAGGCAGTGCAGCGTCGCCGATGCCGCCATCGACCAGGAAGCCTTGGGCGTCGTCGTCATGAGCTCACCCCCGCACCCCGCAACGCTTACCCCCTGGGGGTACATTCCCGGGTATGCGGACGAACCGGCGAGGCGGTGGGCTGACCCGCCTGGTCCTCATCGCGCTCGTCCTGTTCGGCGTCGTGGCGATGCACCAGCTCCCGGTGCCGCACGAGACGCCGCCACCGACCGCGGTGGAGCACGTCCACAGCGCGCACGACGCGCAAGCGCAGCACCACGAGCGGTCGAGCTCGGACTGCTGCGACGTGCAGGGCTCCGGCCATTCCCACCTGCACCTGTGCCTGGCGATCATCGCCGCCGCCGCGCTGGGGCTGCTGGCGCTGTGGTGGGCGGGGACAGCCCGCCCGTTCCGGCGAACGTTGTTCCACCGGCTCATCGACGGCAGGAGGCGGCACCTCCCCCCGCCCTGCGTGGTTCCCGACATCTACCGCCTGCGGGTGCTCCGGCTGTGACGGGTCAGGCCGGTCCGGTTCCCACCGGACCGGAGCCCGGACACGCCCGAGTTCGACCCGAGGAGACTTCCTATGAGCACGCGCTCATTGGCCGCCGCGATGGTGGCCGCTTCCGCACTGTTCGCCGCCGGTTGCGCGACCGGGGGCCAGACCGACACCCCGCCGCCCGCCGCGCCGCACCAGCAGCAGAGCACCTTCAACCAGGCTGACGTCGCGTTCGCCCAGGGCATGGTCCCGCACCACCGCCAGGCGATCGAGATGGCGGACCAGGTGCCGAGCCGCACCACCAACCCCGCCGTCGTCGGCCTCGCGGACCGCATCCGCGCCGCGCAGCAGCCCGAGATCGACCAGCTGAGCGGATGGCTGGCGGCGTGGGGCGCGGCCGGGAGCGGCGGCCACGAAGGCCATGCCCCGGCCGGGCAGCCCGATCAAGGGCACGGCGAGCACGGCCAGGCCGGTCAGTCCGGCGACGGCATGGGTCACGACATGGCCGGGATGATGAGCGCCGAGGACATGCGGGCGCTCGAACAGGCCCGCGGCCCGGCGTTCGACGAGATGTGGCTGCGGATGATGATCGAGCACCACCGCGGCGCCGTGGACATGGCCGCGACCGAGCTGCGGGACGGCCGGAACCCCGAGGCCAAGGCGATGGCCCAGCGGATCACCGACTCGCAGCGGGCCGAGATCGACGAGATGACGGCGCTGCTGGGGCGCTGACGGAGGGCCAGTCGGGCCGGCGCGGAATCCGCGTCGGCCCGACTGGTCTAGTCAGGTGGAGTGCCCCGTCAGAACCGGGGGTGGTTGCCGCGCAGGACGACGCGGTCGTGCTCGCCGGCCTCCTCGACCGTCGGCTGCTTGGCGACCTCGCCCAGCACCCACGCGGGGACGTGGCGGGCGGTGAGCACCGCCAGCGCGCGGTCGACGTCCTCGGCGGTGACCACGGCGACCATGCCGACGCCCATGTTGAACGTCTGCTCCATCTCCGCGGTGTCGACCCGGCCGCGCTGGGCGATCAGCCGGAACACCGGGTCCGGCGTCCAGGTGCCGCGGTCGAGCACGGCCGTCAGGCCCTCCGGGACGACCCGGGCGAGGTTCGCGGCCAGGCCACCACCGGTGACGTGCGCGAACGTGCGGACCTCGGCCTCGGCGGCCAGGGCGAGGCAGTCCTTGGCGTAGATGCGGGTGGGTTCGAGCAGCTCCTCGCCGAGCGTGCGGCCGAACTCCTCGACGTGCCCGGACAGCGGCATCCGCGCGATGTCCAGCAGGACCTTCCTGGCCAGCGAGTACCCGTTGGAGTGCAGGCCGGAGGAGCCCATCGCGATCACCACGTCGCCGGGGCGCACCCGGTCCGGGCCGAGCATCGAGTCGGCCTCGACCACGCCGACGCCGGTCGCCGACACGTCGTACTCGCCCTCGCCCATCAGCCCGGGGTGCTCGGCGGTCTCGCCGCCCAGCAGCGCGCAGCCGGCCTGCACGCAGCCCTCCGAGATGCCCTTGACCACGGCCGCGACCCGCTCCGGCACCACCTTGCCGACGGCGATGTAGTCCTGCAGGAACAGCGGCTCGGCGCCGCAGACGACCAGGTCGTCGACGACCATCGCCACCAGGTCGATGCCGATGGTGTCGTGCAGGTCGAGCGCCTGGGCGACGGCGAGCTTGGTGCCCACGCCGTCGGTGGAGGAGGCCAGCACGGGCTCCTTCCAGCGGTCCAGCTTGAGCTGGAAGAGCCCGGCGAAGCCGCCGAGCGAGCCCAGCACCTCGGGCCGGGTCGCGCGCTGGGCCCAGGGCTTGATCAGCTCGACGGCCTGGTCCCCCGCCTCGATGCTCACGCCCGCCGCGGCGTAGGTGGCGGACGGTTGCTCGTTGTTCACGCTCGACCCCGACAACAGGTCTTCGGACACGACTGGCTCCACATCTGGTGCGAGTTTGCGATTCGCCGACGCGCGACTGTGTAGCACGACCCACGCTACGCGCGTCAGGCGAACCCCTGAGGTATCTGACCGGCCCGGATCAGGGCCGGCGCAGGGCGTCGGCCGCCCCGTAGCCCGCGGGCTGGACCGGCTCGGCCGGCCCGGAGACGCCCCTGTCGCCCATGCCTTCCAGGAGGTACTTGCCGATCTTGGCGTCCTCGGGCAGCGGGATCGGGTACTCGCCGTCGAAGCACGCCGCGCACAGCCGGGTGCGCGGCTGCTCGGTCGCCGCGATCAACCCATCGAGCGACACGTGACCGAGGCTGTCCGCCCCGATCGAGCGACGCACGCCGTCGAGGTCGAGCCCGTTGGCGATCAGCTCCGCGCGGGAGGCGAAGTCGATGCCGTAGAAGCAGGGCCACTTGACCGGCGGCGAAGCGATTCGGACGTGCACCTCGATGGCGCCCGCCTCGCGCAGCATCCGAACCAGGGCGCGCTGGGTGTTGCCGCGCACGATGGAGTCGTCGACCACGACCAGCCGCTTGCCGCGGATGACCTCGCGCAGCGGGTTCAGCTTCAGCCGGATGCCGAGCTGGCGGATGGTCTGCGACGGCTGGATGAAGGTCCGCCCGACGTAGGCGTTCTTGACCAGCCCGTTGCCGTAGGGGATGCCGGAGGCCTGCGCGTAGCCGATCGCGGCGGGCGTGCCGGACTCCGGGACCGGGATGACCAGGTCGGCCTCGACCGGGTGCTCGGCGGCGAGCTTGCGGCCGATCTCGACGCGGGTGCTGTGCACGGACCGGCCGGAGATCGTGGTGTCGGGCCGGGCCAGGTAGACGTACTCGAAGACGCAGCCCTTGGGTTTCGGGTTGGCGAAGTGCGAGGAGCGCAGGCCCTCGGCGTCGATCGCCAGCAGCTCGCCAGGCTCGACCTCGCGCACGAAGGAGGCGCCCACTATGTCCAGCGCCGCCGTCTCGCTGGCCACGACCCAGCCGCGCTCGAGCCTGCCGAGCACCAGCGGGCGCACGCCCTGCGGGTCGCGGGCGGCGTAGAGGGTCGACTCGTCGGCGAAGACCATCGAGAACGCCCCGCGCACGGTCGGGAACAGCTCCATCGCCGCCTGCTCGATGCCCTTGTCCGCGGCGTGCGCGGCGAGCAGCCCGCACACCAGGTCGGAGTCGCTGGTGGCGCGGTCGCAGCCGTTGGCGGGCGAGGAGGTGTTCGCCGAGGAGTCCACGCCCTCGGCGACCACGCGCTCCCGCAGCTCGGCGGTGTTGACCAGGTTGCCGTTGTGGCCCAGCGCCAGGCCGCTGCCGGTGGCGGTGGTGCGGAAGGTGGGCTGCGCGTTCTCCCAGGATCCGCCGCCGGTGGTGGAATAGCGGGCGTGCCCGACGGCGACGTGGCCGCGCAGCGAGGCCAGCACCTGCTCGTTGAACACCTGGCTGACCAGGCCGAGATCCTTGTAGACCAGCACCTGCGAGCCGTCGCCGACGGCGATGCCCGCCGCCTCCTGGCCGCGGTGCTGGAGGGCGAACAGTCCGTAGAAGGTCAGTTTGGCGACTTCCTCGCCCGGCGCCCACACGCCGAACACGCCGCACTCCTCGCGCGGGACGTCGCTCTCCAGCTGGTCGGCTGCCGATGACGCCGACGGCTGAGTTGCCGGGGAAATCGGGGACGAGCTGACTGTCAGGTCCGGGTCGGGCCGGTCGGTGACCACCGAGAACTCCCTGGGGACGGAGCCGGAGTTACACCTCATTGTAAGCCGTTCGTGTCCTGCCGTTCTCCGAAGCCCCGTTGAGGCTGGTCACAGCACGGGCGGTGGCGACTCGTGACCGGTATCGCGTGCCTGTCACCCCCGGCGCGATTCGAGCAGGTGGCGGAAGACGCGCTCGGCGCGGGAGCCGGGTTCGGCCGTGATGAAGACGATCTGCTGGTCGTCGTGGACCGGCAGCACGTCGCAGTTGACGCGGAGCCGCCCGGCCTCGGGATGGGGGAGCACCTTCGTGCGGTGACCGGGTGCGTGCACGGGATGGGTGTCCCAGAGCACGCGGAACTCCTCGCTGTTCGCACGCAGCTCCACCAGCAGCCGGGCCAGCGGTTCGTCGCACGGGTAGCGCGCTCCTGCGGCCCGCAGGCGCGCCGCCGCGATCCGGCCGAACTCCTCCGCCCCGGAGCTTGCGCGGGTTCCGAGCCGCAGGAAGTGCCGACGGGCGAGGTTCGGCTCCCCGCGCAGGTCGCCCAGGAGGGCGTCGGCGAGCAGTGCTCAGGACATCGCCCGGCACGCCGGTCACCCCCGCCGATTTGAGGATCAGCTCGGACTCGGTCGGCGTCACATAAGCGGCGCGCGGGCCGTGACGCGACTCGGACGGGTACCGGAGCGAGACCATCAGTTCCATGCGCTCCTCAGGCACCCACGGGTCCGGGCGCGCGTCGTCGCGCAGGTGCAGGGTGGTCGTCCCGACCGCGTGCGGACCGGAAGGCTTCGGCAGCGCGAGCGGAGTCCTGCGCGGCCACCGCCGTCGGCGCCAGCACCAGCAACGCCACGGAGGCGGCGGCCATGGCTCGAAGAGTTCGTCTCATGCCCCAAGATTCGGGATCGCCCGCACTCCGCCTCGTCGGGAAAGCCCCTGGCTCAGCCTTGATCTGCGGGGCTCACGGTCCCTGATCGGCGCTGACCAGGGGGAGCCACTGCGAGACGTCCGCGCGGGAGCCCGACGCGGTGAGCCTTCCGGAGTCGAGCGCATCGGACCAGGTCAGACGGCCGGTGGCGAGCAGCAGCCAGGTCCGGGCGTCGGTCTCGACGACGTTCGGCGGGGTGCCGCGAGTGTGCTGCGGCCCCTCCACGCACTGGACCGCCGCGAACGGCGGCACCCGCACCTCGACGCTACGACCGGGCGCGACCTGCTCCAACGTCCGCAGGCTGAGGCGAACCGCGGCGGCGAGATCGGTCCGCGGCGGCTTCGGCTCCTCCTCGTCGGCCAGCCACGCACGCACCGCGATCACGGCAGCGCGGAGTTCCCGGGGATCGACGGCTCGACGCTTGGACATGCCGACGAGCCTATGGCTCAGCCGACCCGCCCGGCGCGCAGCCCGGCGACGAAGGAGCGCGCAAGCATTAGGCGCCGTAAAGCGTGTGACATCAAGGTGCGCGAGATGACGGATCAGTACGACGTTCTCGGCGAAACCTACGAACAGGTCAAGCGGATTCCGATCGGCTTGGCCGAGGTTGCCACGCTCATGGCGGCCGTGCCGCCGCTCGCCGGGAAGTCGGTGCTGGACGTCGGATGTGGCACCGGCTTCTACCCGCGCTTGTTCCGCCGCGCCGGCGCGGAGGTGCTGGGGGTGGACTCGGCGGAGGAGATGATCGCGCACGCTCGACGCGTCGAGAGCGCCGAACCGCTCGGCGTGCGGTACGACCACGTCGACGCCTCGGAACTGCCGGTGCTCGGAACCTTCGACGTGGTCACCGCGATATGGCTCATCGGCTACGCCCCCGGGATGGCCGCGCTGGAGCACATGCTGTCGCGCCTCGCCGCCAACGTCCGGCCCGGCGGCGACCTGGTCCTGCTGTACCCCAACCCGCATCCGGACTGGGACGGACTCGCCAACTACTCCCGCTACGGGCTGACCTGCACGCCCATCGGGGAAGCGGACGGCCGGATCCGCACCACGGTGAGGGTGGAGGTCGAGCCACCGTTCGAGTTCGAGTCCTTCTTCTGGCCACCGGGCGTGGTCGAGTCCTCGCTGGAGCGGGTGGGATTCACCAACCTGCACCGCCAGGAGACCGTCGTTCCCCCGGCAGAGCTGGAAGCGCGTGGGCCGGAGTTCTGGGAAGCACTGCTCGCCAACCCGACCTTCGCGGTCCTGCGAGCACAGCTCACGGGCGGTGCGACGCAGCGAGCTGGTTGAGCCCAACCCGAAGGTGCGCCGCTCAGCGGACCCGCCCGGAGCGCAGCCCGGCGACGAACGAGCGGAAAGCGGAGGCGGAAACGGCGAGGACGTCGCCTCCGGGATCCTTGGAGTCCCGGATCCCGACGACGGAGCCGGAACGGGCGACCTCCACGCAGTTGAAGTTGTCCCCGCTGCGGCTCGATTTCCGCCATGAGGCTCCGGGCAGGTCAGTGGCCTTCACGGGGTACCTCCGGGCTAGGTGGCCTCGGCCATCACCGACTTGATCAGATCGACGGATTCCTGCTCGTCGAGCATGTCGGCCTGGACGCTGTTCACCATCAGGTTATATCCACGCACGGCGTCCCTGTCGTACACGTATTCGGACCCATACAGCGACTCCAGGTACACGACCTCCCTGCCACTGGGCAGGCTGAGCAGGTTGAAGTCGCCGAACATGGCAGCCCGGATACCACGTGCCGTGGGCAGGACATTGATCGTCACATTCGGGAGTTCTCCCAGGTAGATCAGCCTTTCCAACTGATCGCGCATGGCAGTGGCGTCACCTGCGACCCGCCGGAGCACTGACTCCTCGATCACGGCATGGACCTTCAACGGCTCCTCTTCGAAGAGTCGCCGCTGCCGTTCCATCCGCAACTCCACGACCATGTCCTGCCGATCAATCGAAACACGGTGGCTCAGTGCCGTCACCGCCATCGCGTACGCCTCGGTCTGGAAAAGTGCCGGTACGCCCATCGGGTCGTAGCGGAACTCCCGTTCCGCCATTCCTTCCAGGCCGAGGAAGATGCCGAAGTCGTCGGAGACGACCTTGCGCCACGGTTCCCACCAGGCCGGTCCGTCGTCCTGGCTGGCGATCGCGACCACGCGGTCCACTTCGGACTGCGGCGCGCCGTAGAGCTTCAGCAGGACGGCGACTTCGTCCGGCTTCTGCCGGTACCGGCCGCTTTCCATGTGCGCGATCTTGCTCTGGTTCGTGCGGATCTCCTTGCCCGCCGCTGCCGCCGAGATTCGCGCCCGGCTCCGGAAGTGCCTCAACTCGATGCCCACCAGCCAGCGCAGCGCCGCCGGATCGGTTCGTGCCGCCATGCCGATCATTCTTCCGAGCCGCGATCGAGAAGTCACCACTCTATCGAGTCATAGCGCGGCTAAAGCATTAGCCGCTAGCGTTTCGATCATGGTCCCCGAGCGAAAGGAGCAAGTGCGTTGAGCGGGTTGGAAATGGGTGCGTGGGCGATGATCGACCGATGCCCGATCGACTACAACGTGTGCAAGGACGTGATCGAGCTGCGGGTTGGCGACGGCGGTGACGTGCTGGAGCTGACCGCGACCGAGTCGGGGCTGGCGAACCTGGTCGCGAAGGCCACCGAGGCGCTGGGCGCGTTCCGGGCGGCGCAAGTCGCGGGTACGTGAGAGACGCCCGGCGGGTGGGGCGGGCGCCCGCCTCACAGGTTCCCGGACTACAGCCAGCCGAGCTTGACGGCCTGCATGCCCGCCTGGAAGCGGGTCTCGACGCCGAGCCGGGCGATCAGCTCCCGGACGCGCCGGTGGGCGGTGCGGGCGCTGAAGCCCATGAGCCTGCCGATGGTGTCGTCGGTGGCCCCGGAGGCGAGCAGCGACAGGATCCAGCGCTCCTCCTCCGACGGCTGGTTGTCGCCGATCATCGGGTCCTGGTCGGCGCTGAACGGCGCGGCGAACCGCCAGAGGTCCTCGAAGATGCGGGCCAGCGCCCCCAGCATCGCCGAGCTGCGGATCACGACCGCGCTCTCCACCGACGTCTCGCTCGCGGTCAGCGGCAGCAGCGCGATCTCGTTGTCGACCACGATGAGCTTGGTCGGCGCGACGTGGATCACCCGCGCCTGCTCGCCCAGCGCGACCAGCTTCGAGGTGATCTCCAGCTGCGGCGGGCGGGCGAGCGCCGAACGGTCGTAGAGCACCTGGAACTCCACGCCTTCGGCGAGCTTGCGCGACTCCAGCGAGTCGAGCGGTCCGGTGGTGATGTAGGGCGGCTTGGCCACTCCCTGCACCAGGTGGCTGGCGTTGCGCTGCAGCTCGTAGGCCGCCCAGCCGACGCGCTTGGCGCCGTTGACCACTTGGAGCACGCCCCCGCTGCCGGACTGGGCCTTGGCGGCCTTGGCGACGGACGCGACCGCTTCCCTGGCCTCGACCTGGGCCTGCACCGCTCGTTCGGTCACCGACGAGTCGCGGGTCTCCCGACCGTCAGCCTGCGTGCGCTCCAGCGCTTCGGTGTATCCGGGTAGCACGGAACACCCCTCCTCGATGTGCCCAGGCAGCACTGCTTCGGATCAGTACCGCAACGGGCACCGAACAACCCCCTGATCAGAAACGTAACCACCGCGGGCGCACGCCAGGAACCGACTTTAGAAGGATTTAGTCGAACAACCTTCGAATTAGCTCCGTTCAGCGTAGTCCCGCGTTCCCCCTCGCGGCCCACGGCAGCGTCCTGAACTGCGGGAATAATGGGAAGACAGCGGGCCCTCCCCCCACGTCGGGGAAGGGCCCGCTGTTCTCACCGCTGTCTACCGCGGTTCACCGCTGCGTTGTCACAGCTCGCCGATCTGCAGCAGGTCGGCGATGGTGTCCTGCGGCGCGTTCTTGACCACGCCCTTGGCCGCCTGGCCCTGCAGCCCCGTGATGACGTCCGCCGGCTTGGCGTCGGGGTTGGCCTGCAGGAACAGGGCACCGACGCCGGCCATGTGCGGGCTGGCCATCGAGGTGCCGCTCATGGTCTCGGTGCCGCCACCGGGAACGGTGGAGACGATGTCCACGCCGGGCGCGTAGCCCTCGACGACCTTGCCGAAGTTGGTGAAGTCGGCGGAGGTGTCGTCCTGGCCCGAAGCGGCGGTGGTGAAGACACCCTCGGCGCTGGCGGGCGAGACGTTGGCGGCGTCCTGGCTCTCGTTGCCGGCGGCCACCGCGAGGAAGACGCCGTCGTTGACCAGGTTGGTCGCGGCCTCGTCCAGCGCCGGGTCCTTGCTGCCGCCCAGCGACATGTTCGCCACCGACGGGCCGTTGGAGTTCTGGGCGACCCAGTCCATGCCCTTGATGATCTGCTCGGTGGTGCCGCTGCCCTGGTCGTCGAGCACCTTCACGCCGACCAGCTTCGCGCCCTTGGCCACGCCGTAGGTGTTGCTGCCGATGGTGCCCGCGACGTGGGTGCCGTGGCCGTGGCCGTCCTGGCCGTTGCCGCCGGTGGCGTCGAAGCCGACCGAGGCGCGACCGCCGAAGTCGGGGTGCGACGGGTCGATGCCGGTGTCGAGGATGAAGGCGGTCACGCCCTCACCGGTGCCCTTCGGCTCGTACTTGTCGTCCAGCGGCAGCTCGGGCTGGTCGATGCGGTCGATCCCCCAGGAACCGATGGCCGGGGCCTTGGTCGACGGCTGCACCTGGATGCGGAAGCTCTGCGAAACGTTCTGGACCTTGCCGCTCTCGCGGACCTTCTGCAGCTGCTCCTTGCTGAGCTTGGCGGAGAAGCCGTTGATGGTCTTGGTGTAGACGCTCCTGGCCTGCACGCCCAGCTCGCGGTCGACACCCTGCGGGGCGATGCCGTCCTTGAGGTTGACGATGTAGGTGTCGGCGTCGGCACCCGCGGCGGCCGCGTGCGGGTGCTCGGTCAGCGGGGCGAGCTCCGGCTGCGGAGCCGCGCCCGCCGGGGCGGCGGCGAACACCAGCGCCGCCGCCGCGACGCTGGCTCCGGTGCCGTACAGCAGCTTCTTCATGTGGTCCCCTCCAATAAGTGGCGTTCGGGTGGGGCCGAACGCGACTCGGCGGTGTTTCGGAACGGAACGTAACCACGGGCCTCCACGATCGGGCCGTGTTGGCGAGTAGTCGCCACCAGGTCGTTCCGGGGGATGAAACCTTTCCCAGCTGCGGGTTTCTTACTGGGAACCGGAGGGGAAACGCGCTCGTCCGCGCCACTTCGAGGCGAAGTGGATCACAGTTTTGCCGCCGCGCGCCAGGCGGTGCCGTCAGCTCGCCGCGACCCAGCGGCGCAGCCGCAGCCGGACGGCTTCCACGTACTCAGCGGATACTTCGGGTTCCTCATCGGGTGATTCCGGGGTCACTCCATAGGTGACACCGTAGTAGAGGTAGAGCGCCCGCTCCTGGTCCGGCGGCAGGTCGCCCTCGTCGAGCGCGACCCGCGGCGCCTGCCGGACGGCGTCCTTGGTGACGGCCACGGTCAGCGTGTCGCCGTCGAAGGCCGCGGCCTCCAGCGGCACGAAGCTCTCGTTGGTGCCGAACAGTCCAGTTTGCACGGTGATCCAGGCGGGCTGTTCGGTGAAGTCGTCCAGGAAGAGCTGGCCGACGATGCCGATCCGGTGGCCGTCCGGGTCGAAGACCTCGCAGCCGAACAACCGCAACGCCTCACGCTGCCCGATCATCCTCGCCCACCTCCCGACCCCGGCGCCTGCCGCACCCCTGCCAGTCTGCTACCTCCGCGGTCCGGGCGGCACCTCGAAAGGGATGACTTCCAACCGGTTCCGTCCACTCGGCACAGTCCAGGTGGCTACTGGCACCCTCGACGGGTACACCGCAGGGCGACGCCCGACGACCAGCACACCTCGAGGACGGAGTTCCGATGTCCCAGCAGCCCCAGCGCCCGGCGCCGCCGCCGATCACCGACCAGATGCGCGAGGAGGCCCGGCAGACCCCCGGTACCTGGCTCTACATCGTCGATCCCGGGTACCAGGAGTCCGGCGACGAGGTGCCGCCGGAGGGAGTCATCGGCGCCTACCGCATCGACGACAGCGGTGAGATCGACGAGGACTTCCAGTTCAACGACGAGTACGTGCCGTCGGAGATGGCGGTCTCGCTACCGGAGCCGACCAACGACCTGGAGCAGGTTCTGCACCGGATCGCCACCGGGCAGGCGCCGGAGAGCGACCTGCCGCCCGCGGTCCTGGACGCCGAGATCCTGCTCTACGCCGAGGAGGGCGAGGACGACGCGATCTTCGCCGCGGAGATGGACGACGGCTCGCAGCTCGTGCCCGCGTGCACCTCGGAGTCGCGGGTCCCGCGGAGCTGGCCAGGCTTCCGCCGGGTGCCCGGCGCGGACCTGCCGGAGGTGCTGAGCGGGCTGGACCTCGGGCTCAACGTCGACGACGCGATCCGCGCGATCATCCCGCACAGCGTGCTCGTGCAGGCGGCCGCGGAACGGGGATGACGCCGGGCGCCGAGCGCGGGGCGGCGGTGCGGTGCGGGCGCGCGGGCGAACGTGGTCGTCGGACGGTGAACGCGGTCGTCGCCTGAGCGGACATGGCCCTCGCACGGACGAAGGCGGTCGTCGCCCGGGCGGAACGCCGTGGGGATGCGGGCGGACTCCGTGGACTCGGGTGCACGCCGTCGGCGTGCGGGTGGACGCCGTCAGTGCTCGGAGGGACCCCCGTCAATGCCCAGGTGCACGCGCCGTCAATGCCCAGGTGCACGCGCCGTCAATGCCCAGGTGCACGCCGTCAATGCCCAGGTGCACGCCGTCGGTGCGCGGGTGGACGCCGCCGGCGTGCGTGCATAGCCTCGGCGGCGGACGATCGCGGCGTGGTTCGCGCCCGGTGGGTTCGGCGACCGCGGCTCCCGCACCGCTCGGCGCGCCGCGACGTCGTCGACGCTCGTGGCAGGGCCGACGCCAGGACAGGGGAATCGCGGATGACGGACGCTCCCGGTGGACGAGGCGCTCAGGACACCGACCGGGCCGGAGCACGAGCAGATCCGGCCGAACCCGATGTCGGCCCGGACGAACACGGCCCGGACCTGGCAGAGCTCGGGGCCGACCTCGCCGAGCCGGGTGCGGACCTGGGTGTGGCGGGCGCCCTGCACGGCGACGAGGTCGCCGATCCCGGGGGACCCAGCGCCGCGCCGGGCGGCGCTGACGGCGTCGCAAGCACCACCGGCGGGTCACCGTCGGCCGATGCGCATCCCGACGATCTGGACACCGATCGCGGCGGTCCGGGGCTGATCGAGGACTACGCGCTCCTGTCGGACCTGCGGACCGCCGCCCTCGTCGGCAGGGACGGCTCGGTCGACTGGCTGTGCCTGCCCCGCTTCGACTGGCCGTCGTGCTTCGCCCGGCTGCTGGGCGCCGACCACGACGGGCACTGGCAGATCGCCCCCGTCGCGCCGGTGCGCCGCGTGGAACGCAGGTACCGGGAGAACTCCCTGGTGCTGGAGACCGACTTCCACACCGACAACGGGGTCGTGCGGGTCGTCGACAGCATGCCGCCGCACGAGAAGAACCACGACGACCAGCCGTGCCTGGTGCGGATGGTCGAGGGCGTCTCCGGCGAGGTCGCGGTCCGGATGCGCTGGGTCGTGCGCTTCGCCTACGGCGACACGACGCCGTGGGTGCGGCGGGTACGGGAGACCGACCCGGTGCTCGACGAGTACATCCTCGCCGTCGCCGGCCCGCACACGGTGGTACTGCGCGGCGACGACCTGCCCAGGCGGGTGCCGCACCAGCGGGCGCACGAGGCGGTCTGCACCGTGCGTGCCGGCGAGCGGAAGTCGTGGGTGATGCAGTGGTCCCCCGACCCGGACGAGCTGCCCGCGCCGATGGACCCCGAACAGGAGACCCGCGACAGCGAGGACTTCTGGCGGACGTGGACCCGCAAGATCACCTACTGCGGTCCGCACCGAGACGCGGTTTACCGGTCGCTGGCCACGCTCAAAGCGCTGACCTACGCGCCGACCGGCGGGATCGTCGCCGCCCCGACCGCGTCGCTGCCGGAGACGCTGGGCGGTGACCGCAACTGGGACTACCGCTTCTGCTGGCTTCGCGACGCGACGTTCGTGCTGCTGGCGCTGGACAACTTCGGCTGCCAGATGGAAGCCGGGGACTGGCGGCGGTGGCTCGTGCGGGCGACCGCGGGCGACCCCCGCGAGCTGCAGATCATGTACGGCGTCGGCGGTGAGCGGCATCTGCTGGAGTGGGAGGCGGACTGGCTGCCCGGCTACCAGGGCGCCGCGCCGGTTCGGATCGGCAACGCCGCGCACCGGCAGCGCCAGCTCGACGTCTACGGCGAGGTGATGGACGCGCTGCACCTGGCCAGGGAGCGCGGCCTGACCGAGACGCCGGAGTCGTGGGCGGTGCAGCGCGGCATGATGCGCCACCTGGAACAGATCTGGCGCGCGCCCGACCGCGGACTGTGGGAGGTGCGCGGTCCGGAGCGGTACTTCACGCACTCGCAGGTGATGGTGTGGGTGGCCTTCGACCGCGCGGTGCGCGCCATCGAGGAGGACGGGCTGCCGGGGCCGCTGGACCGCTGGCGCGGCATCCGCGACACCGTGCGCGCGGAGGTGCTGGAGCACGGCTGGAACGACGATGTCGGCGCGTTCACGCAGTACTACGGCGGCCGGACGCTGGACGCGGCGACGCTGCTGCTGCCCGCCGTCGGGTTCCTGCCCGCCGACGACGAGCGGATGCGGAGCACGGTGCGCGCGATCCAGCGCGAGTTGCAGCCCGGCGGGCTGCTCGTCGAGCGCTACAGCACCTCGGACGACACCAGCGTCGTGGGGGTCGACGGGCTGACCGGCCGCGAGGGCGCGTTCCTGGCGTGCTCGTTCTGGCTGGTGGACGCGCTGGCGCTGGGCGGACGGCGCGACGAGGCCGAGGAGATGTTCTCCAAGCTGGTCGCGCTGGCCAACGACGTCGGGCTCTACGCAGAGGAGTACGACGTGCGCAGCGGGCGGTTCGTCGGCAACTTCCCGCAGGCGTTCACCCACGTCGCGCTGGTCAACTCGGCGGCGGTGCTCTACGGCGGGCACGCACGGCACGAAGCCAGCAGGCGCGACGGCCGCGGCGACCGCTAGGGGCGTTCTCAATGTGGGTGTGTGTGACCTGATTTGATCTTGGTCGACGGTGCGTAAGCATGAGTCGACCGATGAGCAGTGGCAGGTCATCGAGCCGTTGTTGCCGGCGTCGGGTGTGGCGGGTCGGTCTCGGGCGGATGGCCGTCGGTCGATCAACGGGATGCCGCACGAGGACCGGCATCGCGTGGCGGGGTCTGCGCGAGCGGTATGGGCCGTCGAAGACCGTCTACAACCGGTTCTGGCGCTGCATGCTCGTCACTCGGGTAAGAGTGATCGCCGAAGCGATCGATGAGCTAGATGTGTTGTGTCGGTGGGCTCCAGCATCGAGCGTGAAACAACACCGAGCCATCGCCACCCGCTACGACAGAACCGCCCACTCCTACCGAGCAATGATCGACTGGCGCACTTCTCATCTGGCTTTGAGGACAAAGCCCTAGGGAGGACCGCGCGCGGCCCGTCGCGGGCGGCAGAGCGCATGCGGTCGAACGTGTACGCGCGTCGCGACCGCCGTGCGGTCGGTGGAACGCGCCGCGGCTGAGCGAAAACCCGTTGGGCTCGCAACTCGGAGGTCCCCGGTCATCGCCCGAACGACCGACTTGCGCGAACGGGTGATCAGCACTCGATCGGCGGGCATCCGAAAGTGATCGCTGATTTCACCCGATCAGTGGGAGGACAGGTGCTCATGCCAAGTGGTCGGCGATGATCGCGTTGATCCGCTCGGGCGAGCAGGGACGCGCGAAGAAGTAGCCCTGCCCCGTCTCGCACCCGATGTCGGCCACCCGCCGGGCCTGCGCATGGGTTTCCACGCCCTCCGCGGTGACCGTCAGCCCCAGCGCGTGCGCGAGGTCGACGAGGGTGCCGACGATGCGCGCGTCGACCGGGTCGGCGCGCTCGGCGTCGCGCAGGCCCTCCATGAACGACCCGGCGATCTTCAGCTCGTGCACCGGCAGGTGCCGCAGGTAGGCCAGGTTCGAGTAGCCGGTGCCGAAGTCGTCGATGGCGATGCGCACGCCCATCCTCGACAGCGCGCGCAGTGCGTCCAGCGGCTCGTCGGCGGTGCCCATGATCGCGCTCTCGGTGAGCTCGAGCTGCAGCCTCGACGGTTCCAGCCCGGTCTCCCGCAGGATCGCGGCCACGTCGTCGACCAGGTTCGGGTCGCGGGACTGGCGTACCGCGAGGTTGACGCTGACGAACGGCGCCGCGTCGCCGAACTCGTCCTGCCACTGCCGCGCCTGCCGGCACGCCTGCCGCAGCACCCAGCGCCCCAGCGGCACGATCAGGCCGGTCTCCTCGGCCAGCCCGATGAACCGGTCCGGGCCGAGCCGCCCCAGCTCCGGGTGCCACCAGCGGACCAGCGCCTCCACGCCCACGACGCCGAAGTCGCGCAGGCCGATCAGCGGCTGGTACTCGACGTAGAACTCCTCGGAGTCCAGCGCCGCGGGCATCTTCGCCGACAGCCGGAACTGGGCGACCTCGGTGGCGTTGCGGTCCGGGTCGAACAGCGCCCACTGCCCCTTGCCCTCGGCCTTCGCCCAGTACAGCGTCACGTCGGCGTCGCGCATCAGCTCCGCCGCCGTCTGCCCCCGCACCGGGCGCTCGACGATGCCGATGCTGGCCGACACCGACAGCTCGTGGCCGCCGATGCGGACCGGCTCGACCAGCGCGTCCAGTACCCGGTCGGCGACCTCGATGGCCTGCTCGGTGCCCGGGGAGTCCTGGACGAGGATCACGAACTCGTCGCCGCCCATCCGCGCGACCAGCCGGTTCTCGCCGCGCGCGCTGAGCGCAAGCCGCTCCGACACCGCGATCAGCAGGTCGTCGCCGACGTGGTGGCCGAGGCTGTCGTTGATCACCTTGAAGCCGTCGAGGTCCATGTAGCACAGCGCCACCCGCTCGCCCGGACCGTGGTTCTCCAGCGCCACGCCGAGCTTCTCCAGGAACAGCGCCCGGTTCGGCAGCCCGGTCAGCGGGTCGTGCATGGCCTGGTGCCGCAATCGTTCCTGCAGCAGCCTGCGGTCGGTGACGTCCTCGATCATCGCGACCTGGTACAGCGGCAGACCGTCCTCGCCGCGCACCAGCGAGACGATCATCTCGGTCCACACCGTGCCGCCGTCGGGCCTGCTGAACTTCTTCTCCACGCGGTACTGGTCGCGCTCGCCGCGCACCATCTCCTCGTAGAGGCGCCAGATCCCGGCGTTGTCGGCGGGGTGGATCCAGTCGTTGACCATCGAGCCGCGCAGCTTCTCGGCCGGGCGGCCCAGGATTCGCCGCAGCGAGGCGTTGACCTCGAGTATCCGGCCGCTCATGTCGGCGATGCCGATGCCGATCGCGGCTTCGGTGAAGATGGCGCGGAAGCGGGCCTCGCTGGTGCGCAGCGCCTGTTCGACGGAGTCGCGGGCGTCGAGCACGGCCTGCCGGATGGCCTCCTGCTCGTCGAGGGTGCGCTTGCGCACGGCCTGGACGAACCCGGAGCAGACCGCGCCCTGCAGCGCCGCGATGCGGCAGTCCCAGTCCGGTCCCGGGCCGAGCTTGAGGGTGCGCAGCAGGTTCGCGCCGATCAGGTCGACGGTCCTGGCAAGGGACTCGGCGCTGGTGAAGTGCACGCCGACCAGGTCGACCCCCACGTCGCGGGCCGGTGCGGCGTCGAAGGGTTCGCTGAGCAGCGCGTCGACCAGGCGGTCGGTGTAGCCGCACAGGCGGCCTTCCACTTCGGCGCTGGTCATCGGCACGTAGCTGGTTCCCATCAGTGCCTGTGCCCAGGCCGACGCGTAACGCCGCCTGTCCGCCCGCCTCACGACCCCAGCCGCCTCGCGAGCGCCGGGCACAGGCGCTGTCCAGCCGGTCATGCCTGCGACGCCCTCCAGTCGTCGTAGTCGCCTAGGCCATCTCGTCCGGAGCATACGGTCGCGACTACCCGGTGGTCGAACATCCACCCACCGCACCCAGAGTAACGATGAACGCCGGGTGAGCAGGACAGATGATGTCTGCGGAGCGGGTTCCCGCGGTGGCGCGCAACCCGTGGTCGGTGACGGAACGCGTGCGGTCCGTGCTGTGTTCGACGCTCATCCCGGGCGCCGGGTTGTGCAGGTCATCGAAATCCCACCTTTACCAGCGGGCCCTTCCGCGGAATGTCCGGATTGGGCCAATACGGTGAGAAAATAACACGAGATCTACCTATTAAGAAAAAAGCTGCCCACACTTTCAGGTGAGACGCCGCCCGGCCTCCTCCCCCGAGGGTAGCTGCGGCGATGATCCCCCGAGAGGGACGACGATGAACCATCCGAGTGGACGTGGTCGCAAGCGCCGGTTGATCTCCTTACTATCGGTTGCCTGCGCGAGCGCTCTGCTGTTCGGCGCTCCCGCGCACGCAACCGCAACTCCCCCTCCAGGAACGGAACGGCCGATGAGCAACCAGGCAGACGACGCCGAGATGGGCTCACAGATCCGTAAGCACGAAGGCGGAGACCCAGAGGCGGCCCCGCAGGACGTCGACGCGCAGGCGACCGTGGCTGGCATCGACGTCAGCGGCCACCAGAGGAACGTCGACTGGCAGTACTGGTGGAACCAGGGCAAGCGCTTCGCCTACGTCAAGGCGACCGAGGGCACGGGCTACAAGAACCCGTACTTCGCCCAGCAGTACAACGGCTCCTACAACATCGGGATGATCCGCGGCGCATACCACTTCGCGCTGCCGGACCGCTCCAGCGGCGCGGCCCAGGCCAACTACTTCGTCGACAACGGCGGCGGCTGGTCCAAGGACGGCAAGACGCTGCCCGGCGCGCTGGACATGGAGTACAACCCCTACGGCGGCACCTGCTACGGCAAGACGCCCGCGCAGATGACCGCGTGGATCAAGGACTTCAGCGACACCTACCACGCCCGCACCGGGCGCTGGCCCGTCATCTACACCAGCACCAGCTGGTGGAGCTCGTGCGTCAACGGCGACTTCAGCTCGACCAACCCGCTGTGGGTCGCCCGCTACGCCAGCACGGTGGGCAAGCTGCCGTACAACTGGGGCTTCCACACCATCTGGCAGTACACCTCGTCACCGATCGACCAGAACTCCTTCAACGGCGGGTACGACCGCCTGCAGGCACTGGCCAACGGCTGACCGCGGGCGCGAAGATCACGCCATGCGTGATCGCCGCCTGCCGTTGACCATCACCCTCGCGGTACTGGCGCTCGTCGGCGCCAGTACCGCCCTGCTGGTTTTCGACCCCCGCGTTACCAGCGCCGAGGCGCTTCGCACCGGAGGTCTCGCGGCCGGTTCGGTCGTCGCGCTCTACGCGCTGTGGCTCAACGACCGGCGCCGCGTGGTCGAGGAGCGCCGCCAGGAGCTGGAAGCCGAACGGCAGCGGCTGGACAGCGAGCGCTACGCGCTGGAGCAGCGCCGCCAGGAGCTGGAGGACCGGCGCACCGGCCACGACCGGGAACGCGTCGCCGACGAACGCTTCGCCCGCTCCGTCGAGCTGCTGGGCCACGAGGCCGACCAGGTGCGGGTGGGAGCGTTGCACGCGCTGGCCGGGCTGGCCGCCAGCAGCCCGGCCTACACCCAGACCGTCCTCGACGTGCTCTGCTCGTACCTGCGCCGCCCCTTCGACCATCCGAAGTGGACCTGGCCCGGCGACCTTCCGGAGGACGACGCGGACCGGCCGGACATCCCGCACGAGGTGGAGCGCGAACGGCACGTGCGCCAGACCGCGCAACGCCTGATCACCGACCTGCTGCCCACCACCGGCGACGACGACCCCGCGGTCTACGACCTCGACTTGACCAGGGCGTGGCTGGAGCGCTTCAACCTGTCGAACCGGGTGGTCGGGCGGATCGCGGCATACCGGTGCCGGTTCCGGCACACGACGAACTTCAAGGGCGCGAGGATCCACGGCGACGTGGCGTTGCGGGACAGCCGCTTCCTCGGGCGGATCCGCGCTGACGGCGCGGTGTTCCACGGCGGGCTGCAACTGCACAGCTGCACCACCTTCGAGCCGTGCAGCTTCGACGGCACCGAGTTCCACGGCACGCTGGACCTCAAGCACGTCGAGGCCGCCGATCGCATCTACCTGCGGCGCACGTTCTTCGGCGGAGAGCTGGACCTGCGCCACGCCCGCCTCGACGGCGGAGTGGAGTTCTCCCCGCGCACCGACGCCACCCGGACGTACCTGCACGACATCCGGGTGTCCGGGGAGTCGTCGGTGCCGGTGAGCTGGGAGCTGGTCGCCTCCCCCGATGACGGCTACCTGGTCAGGGAGTCCGCCGCGTGAACTCGCGCCGGACCTCGGCGAACAGGTCCGGGTAGTCGGTGCCGAAGGCACCGGCCGCCGAGTGCAGCGCCTCGAACGCGGCGGACAGCGGATCGTCCTCGGTCGCACCGAAGATGGCGGGAAGCGCCGCCGCCTGCTGCAGGAAGTTTTCGGTGCTGCGGTCGGGCAGGGTCACGGTCGTGTGCGGGACTCGCGGATCGTTGAGAAGGACCTCCCACACGCCGAGCTTGTCGTCGAAGGGCGGCGGTAGCTCTCGCCCCTGCTCCAGGGCCGCGAGCGCGGGTGCGATCCAGTCGATGCCGTCGAGCCCGGCCAGCTCGTACGCCCGGCGAACCGCCCACCGCGCCAAGGACCGCTGTGCGTCGGCGTCCAGGTCGGCGATCTCGTCGACCAGGTCGCGGTCGAGCTGCGCCATCGCCCACGCGTGGCCACCGGCCTGGCGGAGCCGTTCGCTCGGAGCCCGTCCCGCCCAGCTCTCGGCCTCGGCGCGAGCACGCACTTCCTCGCGCCTGCGCTCCTCCTCCAACCGCCGCTCACGTTCGGCCTCGGCCTTCTCCTCCGGCGTGGGCGGCGGCGGGAGGCTGCGGGCGACCTGGTGCCAGTACTCGGCGGTCACGCTGGTCTGCTTCACCACGGCGTCCGGCCCCGGCGGAGCCGGCCAGAACTGGAGCAGGTACCGGTCCACCATCGGCTCGCCGTCGGTCCTGGTGTCGACCCGGCGGCTCTCGTCCATCGCGACGGCGCAGTAGCGGACTCGGTAGTCGATCTCCTCCAGGTCCAGCGACCACGCGGCCTCGCCGCCCCACTCGACCAGCGCGACCTCCGGTGACAACGGCCGGAACGACGCCTCGACGGCCTCCTCCCACGCCTCGTCCACGTCGGGCCGCTCGTCGTGGACTTCGACGGTGAACCCGACGTGGCCGGTGTGCAGGCCGGTGGTCAGGAAGAGCTGTCCGGGCACCGCGGCTCCGCAGAGCCCGTTGGACTGCCCCGCCCTGTGCTCTTCGAGGGTCAGGGCGCCGATCTCGCTCTGCACGTAGATCTGGCCGTAGTGGACGTGCACCTCGCCGTCGAACAACGTCCGCATCGTCTCTCCTCTCGCCGCTTCGGCGGGGAGTGTGCCCACGGGCACCGACAGCGGATGACGGCCCCGATAATCATCCGCATGGGTGAGCGCGGGGCTGGTCTGGTCGTGACGATCGCGCTGGCGGTGCTGGCACTGGTCGGGGTGAGCGCGGCTTTGCTCGTCCTGGACCCCCGGACCACCGGGGCGGACGCGCTGCGGACCGGCGGACTCGCGGCAGGCTCGATCGTCGCGCTCTACGCGCTGTGGCTCAACGACCGCAGGCGCCGCGTCGAGGAGCAGCGGCAGGACGTCGAGCGGCAGCGCCAGGAGCTGGAGACCCGGCGCACGGATCTGGACCGCGATCGCGTCTCCGACGAACGCTTCGCCCGCGCCGTCGAACTCCTCGGCAGCGAGGCCGACCAGGTCAGGGTCGGTGCGCTGCACGCGCTCGCCGGGCTCGCGCGCAGCAACCCCTCCTACACCCAGACCGTGCTCGACGTCCTGTGCTCCTACCTGCGGCGGCCGTTCCTGCACCCCCGCTACGGCGACGCGCCGGCGAAACCGGACGACGACGGCGGGTGGCCCGGTCCGGCCACCGCCAACGCCGAGCGCAAGCTCCAGGTCCGGCTCAGCGCGCAGCGGATCATCGCCGATCTGCTGCCCGAGGCCGGCGACGCCGAAGCACCGCGCTACGACCTCGATCTCACCGGCGCGACGCTGGAGTACTTCGACCTGTCCGACCGCAGGATGGGCACGCTGGTCCTGCGGTATGCGCGGCTCTTCAGCAGTTCCAACCTGAGCCGCTGCGTCGTCACCGGCCCCGCGTGGTTCACCGGCATGACGACGGGATCAGGTCGGCTGTCGAGCCGTTTTCGCTGCGCCGAGACGGAATTCCAGGACCGCGCCTGGTTCAGCAAGGTGCACTTCCACGGCCGGGCCGAATTCGACGGAACCACTTTCCGCGGCAGGGCGAAGTTCGCCGACTCCACAGTGGAGGGATCGCTGTCGATGACCGGCTGCGCGTTCGCCGACGACGCCAACTTCAAGGCGGTCCGCTTCGCCGGTCACGTGGACCTCGCAGGCACCACCTGGCAAGGGGAGGTGCCGGAACTGGGAGAGACCCGTGAGTCTTCCGCGCCGCAATAGCAGCCGGGAAGACCCACGGGTCCCGACCTCAGCCGAACAGCTTCGGCAGAGTGCCTTCCCACGCCTCGCGGAGCTCGGCGAGCGGGATGTCGGCGATGTCCTGGATCTCCAGGCTCTTCGAGCCGGCGTCGGCGACGCCGACCTTGGCCCACGGCAGCGAACGCGCCGAGCACATCTCGGTGAACCGCAGCTCCTCGCTGCGCGGCACCGCGACCAGCACCCGGCCGGCCGACTCGGAGAACAGCCAGACGAACGGGTCCGCGTCCTCCGGCAGCACCACGCGCGCACCGGTCTCACCGATCAGCGCGGTCTCCACCAGCGCCTGCGCCAGGCCGCCCTCGGACAGGTCGTGCGCCGCGGAGATCATGCCGTCGCGGGAACCGGCGACCAGCACCTCGGCCAGCAGCTTCTCCCGGGCCAGGTCGACCTGCGGCGGCGTGCCGCCGAGGTGGTCGTGCACGACCTTGGCCCACTCCGAACCGCCGAACTCCTCGCGGGTCTCGCCGAGCAGGATCAGCGTCTCGCCCTGCTCCCCGCCGATTCCGGTGGGGATGCGGCGGGTGACGTCGTCGATGGTGCCCAGCACGCCGACGACCGGCGTCGGCAGGATCGGCTTGCTGCCGGTCTGGTTGTAGAAGCTGACGTTGCCGCCGGTGACCGGGATGCCCAGCTCCCGGCAGCCGTCGGCCAGCCCGCGCACCGCCTCCTGGAACTGCCACATCACGCCCGGGTCCTCCGGCGAACCGAAGTTCAGGCAGTTGGTGACCGCCAGCGGCGTCGCACCGGTGGTGGCGACGTTGCGGTAGGCCTCGGCCAGCGCGAGCTGCGCACCCGCGTACGGGTCGAGCCGGGTGTAGCGGGCGTTGCAGTCGGTGGAGACCGCGATGCCGCGGCCGGTCTCCTCGTCGATGCGCAGCACGCCGCCGTCCGACGGCTGGGCGAGCACGGTGTTGCCGCGCACGTACCGGTCGTACTGGTCGGTGACCCACGCCCGCGAGCACAGGTTCGGCGAGGCGGCCATCCGCAGGACGGTCTGGCGCAGTTCGTCCGGAGTGGACGGCCGCGCCAGGGTGGCCGCGCTGTCGGCGGCGATCAGGTCCTGCTCGGCCGGCCGCTCGACCGGCCGCTCGTAGACCGGGCCCTGGTGCGCGACGGTGCGCGGCGGCACGTCCACCACCAGCTCGTCGTGCCAGTAGATCTCCAGGTTCTCGCCCTCGGTGACCTCGCCGATGACGGTCGCGGTGACGTCCCACTTGGCGCACACGTCCATGAAGGCGTCCACATCGGACGGCTTCACGACCGCGCACATGCGTTCCTGGGATTCGCTGGAGAGGATCTCGGCCGGGTTCATCCCCTTGGCGCGCAACGGCACCTGGTCGAGGTCGACCCGCATGCCGCCGTCACCGGCGGAGGCCAGCTCGGAGGTGGCGCAGGACAGCCCGGCGCCGCCGAGGTCCTGGATGCCCACGACCAGTCCCGAGTGGTACAGCTCCAGGCAGCACTCGATGAGCACCTTCTCGGCGAACGGATCGCCGACCTGGACGCTGGGCAGCTTCTTGCGGCCGGCGCCGCTCTCGTCGCCCTCGAAGGTCTCCGAGGCCAGCACCGAAACGCCGCCGATGCCGTCCAGACCGGTCCGGGCACCGAACAGGATGATCTTGTTGCCGGTGCCGCTGGCGTGCGCGAGGTGCAGGTCCTCGGTCTTCATCACGCCGACGCACATCGCGTTGACCAGCGGGTTGCTCGCGTAGCTCTCGTCGAACACGACCTCGCCGCCGATGTTGGGCAGGCCGAGGCAGTTGCCGTAGCCGCCGACACCGGCCACCACACCCGGCAGCACCCGCTTGGTGTCCGGGGCGTCGGCGGGACCGAAGCGCAGCGGGTCGGCGACCGCGACCGGCCGCGCGCCCATCGCCATGATGTCGCGGACGATGCCGCCGACACCGGTGGCCGCGCCCTGGTAGGGCTCGACGTAGGAGGGGTGGTTGTGGCTCTCCAGCTTGAACGTCACCGCCCAGCCGTCGCCGATGTCGACCACCCCGGCGTTCTCGCCGATGCCGGCGAGCATCTTCGCCTTCATCTCGGCGGTCGTGGTCTCGCCGAAGTACTTCAGGTGCACCTTCGACGACTTGTAGGAACAGTGCTCGCTCCACATCACCGAGTACATCGCCAGCTCGGCGTCGGTGGGCCTGCGGCCCAGGATCTCCCGGATGCGGGCGTACTCGTCGTCCTTGAGCCCCAGCTCCGCGTAGGGCTGCGGGGTTTCGGGGGTGGACTTCGCGTGCTGGACGCTGTCCACGTGCAGGTCGGTGTCGGTCACGCTGCCACCAGTGCATCCAGAACGGACAGGAACATGCCGAGGCCGTCGTCGGTGGGCCCGGTCAGCGGGTCGATCGCGTGCTCGGGGTGCGGCATCATGCCCGCCACCCGGCCGCGGGCGTCGGTGATGCCGGCGATGCCGCGGCGCGACCCGTTCGGGTTCTCCCCGGCGTAGCGGAACAGCACCCGGCCCTCACCCTCGAGCTCGTCGAGCACGGCCTCGTCGGCGACGTAGTTGCCCTCGCCGTGCTTGACCGGGATCAGCAGCTCGGCACCGCGCTCGTAGCGGGCCGTCCAGGCGCTGGTGTTGTTCTCCACCTTCAGCCACTGGTCGCGGCACACGTAGTGCAGGCCCTCGTTGCGGGTGAGCACGCCGGGCAGCAGGCCCGCCTCGCACAGCACCTGGAAGCCGTTGCACACGCCGAGCACCGGCATGCCCTTGCCCGCGGCGGAGACGATCTCGGTCATCACCGGCGCGAACTTGGCGATCGCACCGCAGCGCAGGTAGTCGCCGTAGGAAAACCCACCTGGCACCACGACCGCGTCGACACCGCGCAGGTCGTGGTCGCCGTGCCACAGCGGCACGGCCTCGGCGCCCGCGCGGCGGACCGCGCGCTGGGCGTCGACGTCGTCGAGGGTGCCGGGGAACGTGACGACACCGACCCTGGCGCCCGTGCCGGCGCCCTCGGCCGGGCTCATGCTTCCACCCGCCGCACGGCGAAGTCCTCGATCACGGGATTGGCGAGCAGGGTCTCGGCGATCCGGGCGAGCGTCGCGTCGTCGACGGAGTCGGCGACCTCCAGCTCGAAACGCTTCCCCTGGCGGACTTCGGAGATCCCCTCGAAACCGAGCCGGGGCAGCGCGTTGGCCACCGCCTGACCTTGGGGGTCGAGGATCTCCTGCTTCGGCATGACGTCGACAACGACTCGGGCCACTGGTGCTGCTCCCGGTTTCCGTGCGGATCCACCGGCTGCTCGCGAGCCGGTCGGATGGCCAGCAGTACTTTGAAAGGGTAACTGACCTGGGAGTTCACCCGTGAGGACAGGGGCGCCGAGCTGCGGCGTGGCTCACGGCCGACAGGTGGCGGCCGGTTCCCGGCATCGCAGCGGCCGGTTCCCGACATCACGGTTGGACTTCTTGTTGAACCTCCACCCGGGTCACGCGTCTTCCTGATGTGGAAAGGCGGCGAGCGACCAGCTCGCCGAACCGCGACCGGGGAGGAAGACCCATGCGCAAGCCAACCGTTCTCGTGACCGCCGCCCTGGCCTGCGGCCTCGCCTTCGCGCCCGCGACCCCGATGCTCGCAGCTCCGGCACTCGCGGCGCAGGCGACCGCGCCCGCCGCCGCGGTGCGGCCCGCCGGGCAGCCGGGGCTGACGGCCGACCTCTCGGTGGTCCGGGCGGGCAACACGCTGCACCTGGACCTGGACCACGGCCAGGAGGCGGTGAGCTGGATCTCGTCGCCGGCCTTCGTCCGTGACGCCGAGCACCCCATGGGCGCCGACGAGGGCGTGGCCCGCATCGTCGGCGACCACGACGGCCACGCCTCGGCTGTCGCCACCATCGCCGACGTGCCGCCGGGCGTGTACGAGGTCCACACCCGCGTCGGCGGCGGCGTCGGCCCGAGCACGACCATCACCGTCGTCGAGTGATCGCTCGAACCCGCGAGTCTCTTGGTCTGCTGTAGCGACCGAAGAGGCTCACGGGCGCGCAGCGGCGTTCGCCGGTAGCGAGAACGGTCGCCGTAGCGGGGATCGCGGACCAGAGTGATCGCATGAGACTCCTCGTGCTCGGTGGAACCGAGTTCCTGTCCCAAGCGGTCGCGGCCGACGGCGTGCGCCGCGGCCACGACGTCGTGTGCGCCGCCCGCGGCGTCACCGGCCCGGTGCCGGAAGGCGCGCGGCTGGTCAAGGTCGACCGCGACGCCCCGGGGAGCGTCGACGTGCTCGCGGGCGAGCGCTTCGACGCCGTCGTGGACGTCGCCAAGATGTCGTACCCCTGGGTGCGGGACGCGCTCGCGGCGGTCGGCGCGACGGCCGGGCACTGGACGTTCGTCTCGACCGTCAACGTCTACGCGGACACCGCGACCGCGACCGACGAGCTGCTCGAACCGCTTGCCGAGCCGCCCGCCGAGATCCCCGACGACAAGCTCGCCGAGGTCTACGGCGCGATCAAGGTGGCGAGCGAGAACGCGGTGCGCGACGCCGTCGGCGACCGCGCGTTCATAGTCCGGCCCGGGCTGATCACCGGGGCTCGGGACGCCACCGACCGCTTCGGCTACTGGGTGGCCCGGTTCGCGCGCGGCGGCCGGGTCCTGGTCCCCGACGAGCCGGCGCAGCCGATCCAGCACGTCGACGTCGTGGCGCTGGCGAAGTGGATCGTCGACTCCGCGGAGCAGCGCACCACGGGCACCTTCGACGCCACCGGTCCGGTCCTCGAACTGGGCGACCTGCTGCGGGAGGTCGCGGCACTCGTCGCACCGGAAGGCACCGAACTGGCCGCGGTCGCACCCGCCGACCTGACCGGGGCGGGCGTGAACCCGTGGTCCGGCCCGAAGTCGCTGCCGTTCTGGGCGCCGAAGACCCACTACGGCGTGGTCACCCGCGACGCCTCCGCCGCGTGGGGCGCCGGGCTCGGCATCCGGCCGCTCGGCGGCACCGTCCAGGACGCCCTCGACACCGAACGCCGCCTCGGCACCGACCGGGAGCGCAAGGCCGGGCTCACCCCGGGGCAAGAGGCCGCCCTGCTGGCCGATCTCCCGCAACGCGCCTGGTGAGGAGTCGTATCGCGCCCGCGCCGCTGTGGCAGAGTGACAACCGGAATCGACGCGGGCGAGAAAGGGCGCGAAGGTGCAGATCACCCACTTCGGACATTCCTGCGTGCTGCTGGAGACCGGCTCGGCGCGGCTGCTGCTGGACCCCGGCACGTTCTCGTCGGGCTTCGAGGACCTGCGGGACCTCGACGGCGTCCTGATCACCCACCAGCACCCCGACCACCTCGACTTCGACCGGGTGCCCGCGCTGCTGGAGCACAACCCGCACGCCCGCTTCATCGCCGACCACGGCTCGGCCGAGATCGCCGAGAGCAAGGGCTTCGGGGTCACCACCGCCGCGCCGGGGGACACGCTGTCCTTCGGCGCCACGACGGTCGACGTCGTCGGCGGCAAGCACGCCGTGATCCACCCGGACCTCCCGCTGGTCGACAACATCGGCTACCTGGTCGACGGCGGCGCCTTCTACCACCCGGGCGACTCGTTCCACGTGCCGCAGCAGCGGGTGGACGTGCTCGGCCTCCCGACGGGCGCCCCGTGGCTGAAGCTCTCCGAGTCGGTGGATTTCCTGCGGGCGGTCGGGCCGCGCGTCGCGGTGCCGATCCACGAGGCGGTGCTGGCCCGCCCCGAGATGCACTACCGGATGTTCGAGCAGCTCGGCCCCGAGGACACGACCGTGAACGTCCTCGACCGCGAGGTGCCGACCCGGTTCTGACCCGCCGCCGGGAGGCGGCCGTGATGGCCGCCGGCCTCGGCGGGGTTCACGGCCGTGCTCCCCACTCGTGATCAGTCGTCGCGCCCGGCGACGTCGTCGGCGTCGTCGTGGTGGTCGTCGCGGTCGTCGGCCGGGTCGTCGAAGCGGTCGTCGTGGTCATCCGCCGGGTTGTCGAACCGGTCGTCGTCGAACCGGTCATCGCAGTCGTCGAACCGGTCGTCGGCGTCGTTGTCGAACCTGCCGTCGAACCTGTCGTCCCGGTCGTCGAACCGGTCGTCGCGGTCGTCGTCGACGCAGGGCACGGCAGCCGGGACCTGGCCGGGCACCACCGCACCGGGCTGTCCGGGCACCTGCTGCTGGGGCGGCGCCGGAGGTGCGCCGGTCTCGCCCGCCAGCGCCACACCCGCACCGCCGACTCCCACCGCCGCCGTCACCGCGGTCGCCACCAGCCAGGCCCGCTTCGTGTTGCGAATACGCATGATCTTCCGCCTCGGTTCCTTCCGATCGGCTTCTCGCCCTGACAGGAACCAGCATCGGAGGCGCCGGTGAGATGCCCCTGAACCCGCTGTGAAGGGCTTTTCATCTGCCCTTTCAGCTCGACAGCGGGTCGGTGTTGCGCGACCGGTGCCGCGGTTCGCGGGGACGCGGGATGCGCACGGGCCCCGCGTAGGAGGCGTAGGTCGTGGGCTGGGCGCCGTGGTGCAGGGCGAGGTCGACGGCGTCCAGCACCGCCTGCCTCGGCCCGCTGCGCCGCAGGTCGGCGGCGTCCACCGCGATCCGGACCATGCGCCCGCGCCGGGCCGCGCGTCCGACGCCCAGCACCAGCGCCCGGCACCACCACGGTTCGGCGCGCTCGCCGGAGCCGAGCGAGTGCACGCGGGCCCGGTGCGCGTGGCCGGCCTCCAGCTCGCGGACCGCGAGCGCGTCCGCGCACACCGCGAAGCCGTGGCGCCGCAGCGCCATGAGCGTGCCGGGGGAGGCGAACCACCTCGGCGGCACGAAGGTGTCCGTGCGCAGGCCGAGCCGGTCGAGCAACGCCAGCGCGGGCAGCAGCCGCAGCCCGGCCTCGTGCGCCGGGATGGTGGCGAACTCGGCCCTGCGCAGCGTCGCGGCCGGGCGTCCGAGGCGGCTGAGCACGCCCATCGCGGTCTCCCCTCGCCCGAAGCCGTGCAGCTCCACGGTGTCCCGCCCGCGGCGGCGGTGCCGGATCCAGTCGAGGAGCTGCTCGTCGGTGCCCGGCCGGGGCGCGAACAGCAGCGACAGCGGTACGCGGCGGCGGTCCATCTCGGCGGCGAAGTCCGCGCACTGGTCCAGGACCCGGTGGTCGAGCCCGGACAGCGAGACGACGAGCGGCATGCTCACGGCACACCATTGGGCCCTGCGCCGGTGACCTGCGCCTGACCCGCAGATGTCCGGCGGGAACAGATCCGGCGAATCCAGCGCTACCGCGGCTCGGCAGGCGGCCAGGTGGAGCAGTGAGCGGCCAGGTGGCGCGGTCAAGCGACCGCGTGGCGCGGTGGCTTGACCGGCCGCGTGATCAGGCCGCCGGGGAAGGCCAGTCGGCGAGGTCCAGGCCGGTGATCCGCTCGTACGCCTCGACGTAGCGCGCCCGCGTCGCCGCGACGACGTCGTCGGGCAGCGGCGGCGGAGGCGTGTCCGAGGCGCGGTCCCACCCCGACTCGGCCGAGGTCAGCCAGTTGCGCACGTACTGCTTGTCGAACGACGGCTGCACCTTGCCGGGCTCGTAGCCGTCGGCGGGCCAGTACCGCGAGGAGTCCGGGGTCAGCACCTCGTCGCCGAGCACCAGCGCCCCGCCACCGGCGACGCCGAACTCGAACTTGGTGTCGGCCAGGATCACGCCCCGCTCGCGGGCGTGCTCGGCGGCCCGCCCGTAGACCCGCAGCGTCAGCTCGCGCAGCTCGGCGGCCAGCTCCTGGCCGACCGCCTCCGCGACCGCCTCGAAACTGACGTTCTCGTCGTGCGCGCCCAGCTCGGCCTTGGTCGCCGGGGTGAAGATCGGCTCCGGCAGCCGGGACGCCTCGGTCAGGCCCTCCGGCAGCACGACCCCGCACACCGCGCCGGTGCGCTGGTAGTCCAGCAGCCCGGAGCCGGTCAGGTAGCCGCGCGCGACGCACTCCACCTGGAGCATCTCCAGCCTGCGCACGAGCAGCGCGCGGCCGCGGACCTCGGCGGGGATGCGCGGGTCGTCCCAGGCGACCAGGTGGTTCGGGACGACGTCGGAGAGCAGGTTGAACCAGAACACGCTCATCGCGGTCAGCACCCGGCCCTTGTCCGGGATCGGCGTGCTCAGCACGTGGTCGAACGCCGAGATGCGGTCGGATGCCACCAGGAGCAGGTGTTCGTCGTCCACGGCGTGCAGCTGGCGGACCTTGCCTGCCGCGATCTGGGGGTAATCGGCGAGTGCAACCACGTGGCGGATTGTCCCCCATCGGTCCCGCGCCCCGGCCGGACGGGGCTGGTATGACTGGCTGGCGAGGAGGATTGCCGTGACCGAGACATCCGCACCGTCCTTCACCGAGTGGCTGCGCGGCCGCAGCGAACCGGACTGGACCGCCGTGACCACCCACCCGTTCACCGACGCGCTGTTCGAGGGGCTGGTCCCGGCCGCGAAGATGCGCTCCTACCTGGTGCAGGACTTCCAGTTCGTCGACGACTTCCTCGCGCTGCTGGGCTCGGCGCTGGCCAAGGCGGACCGCTACTCCTCCAGGCTCGCCATCGCGGGCAGCATCGGCGTGGTCACCAGCGAGGAGAACACCTACTTCCAGCGCGCCTTCGACGCGCTCGGCGTCGGCGAGTCCGACCGGACGAGCCCGGCGCTGGACCCGGCGACGACGGCGTTCCGGGAGCTGATGGCCGACACCAACGCGCGCGGCGGCTACGCCGAGGTGCTTACGGTGCTCACCGTTGCGGAGTGGAGCTACCTGGAGTGGGCGATGCGGGCGCCCGCCGCCGCGCCGGAGAACTTCGTGCACGCGGAGTGGATCGAGCTGCACAACAACCACGGCTTCCGGCGGTGGGTGCAGTGGCTGTGCGGGGAGCTCGACCGCGTCGGCGCCGCGCTCGACGAACGCGCGCGGGCGCGCTGCCTGCGGCTGTTCCAGCAGGCCACGCGCTGCGAGCTGGACTTCTTCAACGCGCACTGGGACTGACCCGCCCGCCCCGCTGGGCCATACAGGTGAACACCGGCGGGACCGGCCGGACTCGCCGGCGGCCGGCCCGATAATGCGCCCGACCACAGCCGCGGGGCCGCGGCTCCGGGCGGGAGGGCACGGGCGATGGAACCGGTGGCGACAGACGCGCGGCTCGGCAGGCTGCTCAGCACGCACCCCGTTGACAACCGCCGCCGCTGGTGGACCGGTGCGGTGGCGCTCGCGGCCTGCCTGACCGGCGTCGGCATGCTGGTGTTCTTCGTCTGGGCGGCGGTGCCCGGCAGGGGCGGGTTCATGGGCCTAGCGCTGGTGTTCATCGCCGTCGGGCTGCCGGTGGCGGTGGTCCGGCTGTCCCGGGCGGTTCGCGGCGGGCGTCGGGAGACGGTCGAGCTCTACGAGCGCGGCCTGGCGCGCCTCGCCCTGACCGGACGCCGGAGCTGGACCTGGCAGGAGGTCAGCTCGCTCGATCCGTCGCCCCGGGCCCGGCCCACCGCGACCGTGCCGTGCACCGCGAGGTTCACCGACGGGTCCAAGGTCGTGATCGACGACCACACCGCCGAAGGCGCGCGGGTCGTCGAGGCGCTGACGAGCCACTGCCCGAACGCGCCGGGCCACCTGCCCCGCCGGGACGGCGAGACCGCGGTGCTGTGGGGGCTGCCCCTGCTGGCCATCGCGTCCGGCACGGGGCTCGTGCTCATGATCCGCTACATCGTCGTCTACGACGGGGTGACCGTGGACGGCGGTCCCGGCCGGCCCGACATCCCCGTGATCAGCGACAGCACGGGCGCCCTGCTGGCCGTGGGCATCCTCGTCTGCATCGTCGTGACGCTGATGTCGCTGCTGCTGTTCTTCTTCCTCCGCGACCGGTAGGCGGGCGGCGGTCGCCGCCCGCCCCGACAGGTCAGAGGATGGGCGACGGGGTGTAGGCGGCCGCGCCGGGGTAGCGCCCGGCGATCTCCTCGACCTGCGCGACCACGTCGCCGACCTGCGCCGCCGCGGCGCCGGTGAAGGCCAGCCGGTCGGCGAGCAGCGCCTCCAGCGCCTCGCGGTCCAGCGGCAGCCGGTCGTCGGCCGCCAGCCGGTCGAGCAGGTCGTTGCGCTCGGCGCCCTTCTCCCGCATGGCCAGCGCCACCGCGACCGCGTTCTCCTTGATCGCCTCGTGCGCGGTCTCGCGGCCGACACCGGCCCGCACGGCGGCCATCAGCACCTTGGTCGTGGCCAGGAACGGCAGGTAGCGGTCGAGCTCGCGGGCGACCACGGCGGGGAACGCGCCGAACTCGTCCAGCACGGTCAGGAAGGTCTCCAGCAGGCCGTCGAAGGCGAAGAACGCGTCGGGCAGCGCGACCCGGCGGACCACCGAGCACGACACGTCGCCCTCGTTCCACTGGTCGCCCGCCAGCTCGCCGGTCATCGACACGTAGCCGCGCAGGACCACCGCCAGGCCGTTGACCCGCTCGCACGAGCGGGTGTTCATCTTGTGCGGCATCGCGCTGGAGCCCACCTGGCCGGGCTTGAAGCCCTCGGTGACCAGCTCGTGCCCGGCCATCAGCCGGACCGTGGTCGCCACGTTGGAGGGCGCGGCGGCGAGCTGGGCCAGCGCGGTCAGCACCTCGTAGTCCAGCGAACGCGGGTAGACCTGGCCGACGCTGGTCAGCGCCCGGCCGAAGCCGAGATGCTCGGCGACCCTGCGCTCCAGCTCGGCGAGCTTGTCCGGGTCGCCGCCGAGCAGGTCGAGCATGTCCTGGGCGGTGCCGACCGGGCCCTTGATCCCGCGCAGCGGGTAGCGGTCGAGCAGCTCCTCCAGCCGCCGGAAGCCGACCAGCAGCTCGTCGGCGGCGGTGGCGAAGCGCTTGCCGAGGGTGGTGGCCTGCGCGGCGACGTTGTGCGAGCGACCGGCCATGACCAGCTCGCCGTGCTCGGCGGCGAGCCTGCCGAGGCGGACCAGCACGGCGACGACGCGGTCGCGGACGTGCTCGAGGCTGCGGCGCACCTGCAGCTGCTCGACGTTCTCGGTGAGGTCGCGCGAGGTCATGCCCTTGTGGACCTGCTCGTGCCCGGCGAGCGCGTTGAACTCCTCGATGCGGGCCTTGACGTCGTGGCGGGTCTGGCGCTCGCGCTCGGCGATGGAGTCGAGGTCGACCCTCTCCACCACCCGCTCGTAGTCGGAGAGCACCTGCTCGGGGACGTCGATGCCGAGGTCGGCCTGGGCGCGCAGCACGGCCAGCCAGAGCCGCCGCTCGAGGACGACCTTGTGCTGGGGAGACCACAGCTCCACCAGCTCCGGCGAGGCGTAGCGGGCGGCGAGCACGTTCGGGAGGTTGGGCTTGACCGTCACGAGCAGCCAGGATACTGCCGCCCCTGGTTGCGGGGACGCTCACCCCGCTGCCGCTGACCAGGTCAAACGTCCGACGACCGGTCGGAGCGCGAGCCGCGGCCCGGTGGAGCGCACCTCGGGACGGACGCTGTGCTGGTCCCACGCGCACGTCGGCGCGGGCCTGGTGGCGGTCCCGCGCGAGCGCCACCGCCGTGGTCAGCGGGAGAGGGTCAGAAGCGGGTCGGTGGCGATCGCGGCGAGCTCCTTCGAGCTCATCGCGGGTTCGGAGGTCGTGCTGGATGATCACGCGCTCCAGCTCGAAAGCGGGTTCCCCGGCCTCGGCGGTCAGGAAGGCGGCCGAGGTCAGCACGGCGCTTCCGTCGGCGCGGAAGTGGTAGACGTCGTGCAGGGGCGTCCCCGTCGCGCCGGAGTGGAGCCGGGTGAGCACGTCGACGACGAGCGAGCCGTCGGGCCGCGGCCAGCTCCGGCAGTCCAGCACCGCCTTGTACCGGTCCTCCTGGCCGCACGACTCGCGCGGCGACAGCCCCGCGGCACCGGGTGCGTAGACGGTGGTCTCCAGTCGCACCCCGATCGGCGCGGTCCCCACGCCGGGGCTGTTCACCGGGCGGACGAAATCGGCGGAGACGTTCACGTTGGCCGAGCCGCCGCCGTGGGCAGCGGGCACGAAACCGGTCCGGTGGCCGGCGCGGAGCCCCCTGGCGTCCGGGACTTCCCGCGACACCATTCGCGTGAGGTCGGCCTCGAACCGTTCGGCGCGTGCAGCCAGTTCCGGCTCGCTGATCCGCAGCGGAGCCACCGCCCGCGGCGGCCACTCCACCGGACGCGCGGCGGGCGGTGCGGCCGGGGTCAGGTCGGGCTCGGTCAGCCATGCGGGCACCAGGCCCGCGACGGTCGCCACCACGACCGCGGCGACCGCCGCCGCCGTCGTCCGGCGGCGCCGCTGCCGCCGCGCCGCCTCGGTCACCACGTCGTCGGGGTCGAACCCCAGCGGCGGCTCGTCGGCGACGGCGGTCCGCATGCCCTCGCGCAGCAGTTCCGGATCCATCACGCACTCCTCCTCGCGCCCGCCCCGGCCAGGTCGGGAGCGGTCCTGGCGATCGCGGCCCGCAGGTTGCGCAGGCCGCGCGACGCCTGGCTCTTGACCGTGCCCTCGGAGCACCTGAGCGCCGCGGCCACCTCGGCCGTCGGCAGGTCCTCCCAGTAGCGCAGCACAAGCACCGCCCGCTGCCGCGGCGGAACCTCGGCCAGCGCGCTCAGGACGAGGTCGCGCGCCTGCGCGCGCTGGCCCGCCACGGCCGGGTCGGCCAGCGGGTCTCCCGGGTCGGGCACGACGCCGTCGCGGTTCTCCGAACGCCGCCAGGGCTTGCGCCGTTCGTCGAGCCACACGCGCATCAGCACCTTTCGCGCGTAGGCGTCGGCCGCGTCCCCGTCCACCCGGCGCCAGGCGCGGTAGAGCTTGAGGAGGGTGTTCTGGACGAGGTCCTCGGCGAGGTGCCAGTCACCGCACAGCAGGTACGCCGAGCGGCGCAGCACCACGGCACGGCTCCTGGCGAACTCGCGGAAAGACCGCTCCTCTTCCGCCCGCATCGACCTGATTTCCTCTCCGCGCCACCACCTCGTAGTACGGACCGCGCCGGGAGGGGGTTGCACGTGTCGGTGGACGCGCGGGCGGGCGCGCGGTTGCCAGGCGGCGGGAACCCGCCACAGGCAGGACCGACCCGGTTGTGATGCTCGTCATGCCGGTTCGTACGAAGGGCTGTCGAGAGCGAACGGCAGGGGCGTTCAGAACAGCACGAACGACCAGATTTCACGCATATCGACGCTTCATCGGCTCTCCGGACCGGCGAACGGCCCTAATCGGAGAACGTGCTATTCCTTGATTGAAGGGTAAATAATAGCCAGGTCGGCGGCCGAATGACAGGCTGTTCACCAGTTCGTCGTTCATCGTCAACCGACCGGAATAGAAACGAACGGATGGTCTGGTGAAATGTTCGGCCCGGATCGCCACGACGTGTTCTGGATCGTCGGGTCCGGCCTGAAACTCAGGCACGCGACCAAGATGCGCCCTGGTGCGGCGTATTCCGGCCAGCAGGTGCCCACGCTCTGCGACGACCTGATCAAGGTCCCGCAGGCCACGCCCAGCGGCCGGGAACCGAACTCGAAAAGCATCACCGAACGCTGCCCGCAATGCAGCGAAGAAGCCGAGCGTTGCGGCTTCTCCACGATCTCCTGGGACTTCTGAGCACCTCCACCCGGACTTCCGGGCACGTCCGCCCGGGCCGCGCGGTGCGACGGCGCGAAAATGAGTCGCCGCGCTGACCGGGCCGGACTACCGTTCGGTCCGCCATGACTCCCGATACGCGCGGTTCATCACGTTTCCTGTGGTCGCTGCTGCGGCGGCGCCCCGGGCTGCCGGCCATCGCGGTGCTCACCGGCGCGCTCTGGATGCTGCCGACCGCGCTGATGCCCCTGGCGATCGGCAACGCGATCGACGGCGGCATCCGCACCGGCGAGGTCCCGGTGCTGCTGGCGTGGCTGCTCGTGGTGCTCGGGCTCGGTGCGGTGCAGACGGCGAGCGCGGCCGGCCTGGAATGGGTCTCGCACACGATGTGGATCGACGCGGCGGCCACCTCGCAGCGGCTCGCGCTCGCCCACGTCGCCCGCCTCGGCGCCACGCTTACGCGCAAGGTGAGGGCGGGCGAGGTCGTGGCCATCGGCTCCTCCGACATCTACCGGATCGCGGCGTTGTTCGAGGTCATCGGGCGGGCCGCGGGTTCGCTCGTCTCGTTCGCCATCGCCGCGGGCGTGGTGCTGGCGCTGTCGCCGGTGATGGGCGCGGTGGTGCTGGTCGGCGTGCCGCTGGCGACCATCGGCATCGGACCGCTGCTGTCGCCGCTGCACCGCCGCGAGGAGGTCCAGCGCGAGCGGGTGGCCGACCTCAACGCGCTGGCCACCGACATCGTGTCGGGGCTGCGCATCCTGCGCGGCGTCGGCGGGGAGTCGCGGTTCCACGCGCGGTTCGTCGAGTCCAGCCAGCGGGTGCGGGCGGCGGGCGTGGCGTCCGGCCGGGTGGAGGCGTGGCTGGCCTTCGCCGAGATCCTGCTGCCCGGCCTGGTCACGGTGCTGGTCACCTGGCTCGGCGCGCGGCTGGCGCTGGCCGGCACGATCTCGGTCGGCGAGCTGGTGGCCTTCTACGGCGTCTCGGCCTTCCTGGTGATCCCGGTGCGCACGGCGACCGAGGCCGCCTACTCCTACGCGACGGCGAAGGTCGCCGCCCGGCACATGTGCGGCCTGCTGCGCACCCGGCCGGAGCCCGGACCGCCGGAGCGGCCGAGGCCGCTGGACAGCGGTCCGCTCGCGCTGCGCGACGAGTCGCGCGGCCTGGAGATCGCCGCGGGCAAGCTGACGGTGATCGACGCGGGCGCTGACGGGGAGGCGCTGGCGGAACGCCTGGCCGGGCACCGGTTCGTGCTCGACGGCGAAGCTGCCGGCGGACACGAACAGGCTCCCAGCGCCAGTTCCGATGGCCGCGCCTCGGAAGCGAACGCACGCGCAGGCGAACGCCCTGCGGTGGAGAACGGTTCCGACGACCGGCCCGCGGAAGCGAACGCGCGGGATGCCCGCGGGCGCGTGCTCGCCAACGGCGTCCCGCTCGACGAGGTCGCGCCCGCGGAGCTGCGCCGCCGGATCGTGCTCGCGCACAACCAGGACCTGCTGTTCTCCGGTCCGGTGCACACCGAACTCGATCTCGGCACCGCCGTGGACGTGCCGACCGCGCTGCACACCGCCGACGCCCACGACGTGATCGAGGCGCTGCCCGCCGACGCGGTGCTCGACGAGCGGGCGCGGTCGCTGTCCGGTGGCCAGCGCCAGCGGCTGGTGCTGGCGAGGGCGCTGTGCTCGGACGCCGACGTCCTCGTGCTCGACGAGCCGACCTCGGCGGTCGACGCGCACACCGAGGCGCGGATCGTGCGGCGGGTCCGCGAGCTGCGGGCCGGGCGGACCACGGTCGTGCTCAGCCAGAGCCCGCTGTGGCGGCAGGCCGCCGACGAGACCGCGACGCTGGAAGGACGGACCTCGTGAACACCCGGCTTCCGCTGGCCGGCCAGAGCGCCGTGCGCGCCTGGGTCTGGCGGACCGCGCTGGCCAACCGCGGTGCGTACGCCGCGATGATGGCGCTGTTCGTCTCCGCCACCGTCGTCGGGCTCGCCGGTCCGCAGCTGCTCGGTATGCTGGTCGACTCGGTCGTGGCGGGCGCGTCGACCGCGCGGGTGGACGTGCTGGCAGGCGTGTTCCTGGCCGTGCTGGTGGCGCAGGCGCTGCTGGCGCGGGCCGCGCGGTTGCGCGCGACGCTGCTCGGCGAGCAACTGCTGGCCAAGTCGCGCGAGGAGGTCGTCGGCCACGCGCTGAGGCTGCCGCTGAGCACCGTGGAGTCGGCGGGCACCGGCGACCTGCTCAGCCGCTCCACCACCGACGTCGACCGGCTCGACTACACCGTGCGCAGCGCGGTCCCGGAGATCACCGTCGCGCTGATCACCCTCCTGCTGACCGCGGTCGCCATGGTCGTGACGTCACCGCTGCTGGCCTGCGGGATGCTGATCGCGGTGCCGCTGATCGTGCTGAGCACCCGCTGGTACTACCCGCGCGCCCGGCCGGTGCTGCAGGGCGTGCTGGCCGGGTGGGCCGAGGTGCAGTCGAGCACCCACGAGTCGGTCGAGGGCGCGCGGACCGTGGACGCGCTGCGGCTCTCCGATCGCCGCATCGCGCACAACGAGCGGGTGCTGGGCAACGCTGTGGACAAGGAGCAGCGCCACCGCAACCTGCTCACGATCTGGCTGCCGTGCCTGGAGATGTCCTACGTCCTGCCGATCGGGGTGATCCTGCTGATCGGCGGCTGGGCGTACGCGGCGGGTTCGGTGGAGCTGGGCACGATCACCACGGTCGTGCTCTACGCCCAGGCGATGTCGAACCCGCTGGACGAGTTGCTCGCGTGGATCGACGAGCTGCAGATCGGCAACGCCGCGCTGCGCCGGATCCTGGGCGTCGGCCGGGCGCCGGTCAGCGGACCGGGCGAGGGCGGCGCCGCCGTCGAGCGCGACCGCGGCCACGACCTGTCCGTGCGCGGCGTGCGCTTCTCCTACCGGGAGGGCCAGGAGATCCTGCACGGCGTCGACCTGACGGTGGGGGCCGGGCAGCGCCTGGTCATCGTCGGCCCCTCGGGGGCGGGCAAGTCCACGCTGGGACGGCTCATCGCCGGGGTCAACGCGCCGGACTCCGGTTCGGTGGCCTTCGGCGACACCGAGATCACGTCGCTGCCGACCGACCGGCTGCGCCGCGAGGTCGTGCTGCTGACCCAGGAGCACCACGTGTTCGCCTGCTCGCTGCGGGAGAACCTGTGCCTGCCTGCCGGTGACGACGGCTGGAGCGACGAGCGGCTGCTCGCCGCGCTGGAGACCGTCGGCCTCGGCGAGTGGACGTCGCGGCTGCCCGAAGGGCTCTCCACCGTGCTCGGCGCGGGCGGACACCCGGTACCCGCCGCCGTGGCGCAGCAGATCGCCCTGGCCCGCGTCATGCTCGCCGACCCGCACACCCTCGTGCTGGACGAGGCCACCTCGCTGCTGGACAACGAGACCTCGCGCGACCTGGAGCGGTCGATGTCGACGCTGCTGGCGGGCCGCACCGTGATCGCCATCGCGCACCGGCTGCACGCGGCGCGCGACGCCGACCAGGTGGCGGTGATGGAGGCGGGGCGCATCGTCGAGCTCGGCACCCACGCGGAACTGCTCGCGGCGGGCGGCTCCTACGCCGAGTTGCACCGGGCCGCGACCCCGGAACGCGCCTGACGCGGGTGGGCTGGAACGTGTTCCAGATGTGGCTTGCGCAGTGGGTCGCCTGGCGGAACCTCAGCCGCAAGTGATCCGGCTGAGTCCCACACCGCGAGCGGCCTCCGCCGCTTGTGGAACGGAACCTAGAACTGCTTGCTCAGCATGCGGCGGGCGGCTCCGCGCGGGTCCGGGTCGCTCTCGATCAGGGCGTTGACCACCGCGCCGTCCACGAGCGCGAAGTGGTGGCGCACCTGCTCCGGGCCACCGGCGGCGCCGCCGCGTTCCAGGATCTCGCGCACGAGCTCCTGCAACTCCGCGTTGAGCTCCCTGATCAGCGGAGCCAGGTAGGGCCGCCGCGGCGTGCCGACCAGGCGCTCGTAGCGCAGCAGCACCGGCTCGACACCCCCGTCCCTGGACCGGGAACCCAGCAGCAGGTCGAGGATCAGGTCGATCACGGTCTCGGCGGGCAGCCGTTCGTCGCCCAGCCCGGCGAGGCACTCCCGCGCCGCGGCGAGCTCCTGCCTGCCCTCGAACTCGACCGCCGCGCTGACCAGGTCGTCGAGGCTGGAGAAGTAGTAGGTGGTGGACGCCAGCGGCAACCCCGCCCGGTCGGCGACCGCGCGATGCCGGATCGCGTCGAAGCCGCCCTCGGCCAGGAGCTGCGCGGCGGCCACCACCAGCGCCTGCCGTCGTCGCTCACCCTTGGGAGTGCTGGCCGTCGTCATGGTCGCCGATCCTATTGCGTTGCGCCGCGGCCGCCGCACGCGTCAGTGCGCGGCACCGCTGAGGTTCAGTCCGATGACGCCGGCCGCGATGAGCACGATCGAGACGACCTTCAGCACCGACACGGGGTCGCCGAGCCACACCATGCCGATCACGGCGGTCAGCGCGGCACCGATGCCGACCCAGACGGCGTAGGCCGGGCCGACCGGCAGGGTCCGCATCGCCCACGCCAGGCCCGCGAAGCTGCCGGTGGCCAGCACGGCGAACCAGACCGTCGGCCACAGCCGGCTGAAGCCGTCGGACATCTTCAGCGCGATGGCCCAACCCGCTTCCAGCATCCCGGAAAGCATCAGCACGACCCAGGCCATGAGTTCCTCTCACTTCCACTCGCTCGGCGACCGGTGCAGCCCCGGCCACCTCGGACTGGTACTACCGTACAAAAATTTGGTACGCATGTACCGTTCCGGTGAGGGAAGACACCGACCGGCATCGCGGTAGATCGCTCTGGCCTGGGCCTTCAGGGCGCGAGAACGGATGGCCGCCACCGTCGCGGCGGCTCAGCGGGCCACCGGGCCAACGCCACGCACACCGCAGGTCAGGCCGGACCGCCGGACCAACGCCTACCGCAGTCGCCTCACATCGCGGCTGCCGTGACCACCGATCCCGTCACCGGCGCCGCCGGTCCCGACCCGAGCGCCGCAGGCAGGCACGCGTCCGCCGCGCGGTTGCGAACAGCCGTCAGCTCCAGGCCGTTCTCACGGTCGGCAGCGCGACCGGGCGGCCTCCGGACCGTTCAGAGACGGCCGGCGAGGCCGTCGGCGATGGCGACGAGCCGCTCCGCGAACGGCGCCTCCGTCGCGCCGTCCGGGTCGCTGCGCACCACGAGCACCTGGCCGCTGACGGCCTTGCGGACGACCTGCTCGGTGCCGTCCGGTCGCCGGACCTCGGTCGGCTCGGCCTGCTCCGCCCCGACCGACGACGCGGGGCTGACGATCACGCTCACGTTGCCCGTCGACGCGCCCTCGGCCAGCTCGAACGCCGCCGACCGCGAGCCGGACGGGCAGGGGCCGGACGCGGACACGGCGGCCCGTCCGGCCGCCTCCGGCAGCGCGCCCACCAGGGCGTCGGCCAGCCAGGCGTCGGGGGCGCCGCACGCGGACCGCGTGCCGGGGTCGCTCATGACGATCGGGCCGTTGGTCGGCGGCGCGGGCTGCGCGGGCGGTTTCGGGTCGGACTCGCGCAGCGAGGCGACGGTGTTCTGCTCACCGGGCGTGAACAGGCCGGTGCCGAAACCGACCCCGGCGAACAGCACCGCGGCAGCGGCGACACCACCGCCGGCGGCCGCCATCCGGCGCCGCGCGGTGATCCGGCGGGAGCCCCGCACCACGTCGCCCTCGTCGAAGGACGCCGGTGGCGCCGAGGGCACCGCCTCGCGGAACAGCTCCTCGAGCTTGCGTTCGTCCACCTGACCGCACCTCCTCACAACGCCGACCGGAGATCGCCGAGCTCGTCACCGAGGGCCTCGCGCAGCGCGGTGAGACCGCGCGCGCACTGGCTCTTGACCGTGCCCTCGCTGCACTTCATGACCTCGGCCACTCCCGCGACGTCGAGTCCCTCCAGGAATCGCAGCACCAGCACCGCCCGCTGCTTCGGCGGGACCTTGCGCAGCCCGGCCAGCAGCGTCTGCCGGGTGGCCACCGCGTTGGCCACCTCTCCCGAGACCTCTGGTGCGTCCGGCAGGACCTCGGTGGAACGCTCCCGGCGCCACGGCCGCCGGGACTCGTCGATCACCGCCCGGGTCAGCGTGCGGCGCACGTAGGCGTCCAGCGCGCCCTTGTCCCGGACCTTGCGCCAATGGCGGTGCAGCGCGATGAACGCGGTCTGGGCGAGATCGTCCGCGCGGTGCCAGTCACCGCACATCATGTACGCCATCCGACGCACCGCCTCCCGCCGAGCCGCGAAGTACTCCGCGAACTCCTGCTCCTCGCGCTGGTCCACGCGGAACTCTCCGCTCGTCAGTACTGCCACCTGTTGGACGGAACGCCCGGCCCCAACCGTTGCACGGCGGACCGCGGCGATCCAGCTCACACCGGACCTTCATACCGAAGCCCGGGCCCGTGCCACACACCGGGCCGATTCCCTGAACGGGTGTTCGTGTGGTGTGATCGGTTCGTGACCAAAGCGGCGCCAATCGATCTCCGTTCCGACACGGTCACGCGTCCCGACGGGCAGATGTCAGCGGCGATGGCCGCGGCCGAGGTCGGCGACGACGTGCTGGACCACGACCCGACGATGCGCGCGCTGGAGGAGAAGGCCGCCGGCCTCCTCGGCACCGCGGCCGCCCTGTGGGTGCCCAGCGGCACCATGGGCAACCTGATCGCGCTCTCCCTGCACCTCCAGCGCGGCGACCGGTTCCTCGCCCCGCGCGGCGCGCACGTGCTCGACTTCGAGCTCGGCACCGCGGCCTGGCTGGCGGGCGGCATGCCGCAACCGCTGGAGTGGAACGCGGGACCGGGGCGCCCCACGGCGGACCTAATCCGGACCTACACCGTTCAGAGCGCGCGCTACGACGCACTGCACACGACGCTGCTGTGCCTGGAGAACACCCACAACGGCGCGGGCGGGGCGGTCATCCCGCCGCACGAGCACGCGCTGCTCGCCGCCGCGGCCCGCGACGGCGGCCTGCGCGTCCACCTCGACGGGGCGCGGCTGTGGAACGCGGCGGTTTCCCTGGAGTTGCCGCCCGCCGCCCTCACCGTCGGCGTCGACACCGTGCAGGCGTGCCTGAGCAAGGGGCTCGGCGCGCCGGTCGGCTCGGTGGTGGCCGGGTCGACGGAGTTCGTCACCGAGGCGCGGCGGATGCGCAAGATGCTCGGCGGCGGCGTCCGCCAGGGCGGGGTGCTCGCGGCCGCGGGCCTGGTGGCGCTGGAGCGCATCGACTCGCTGGCCGAGGACCACGGCAACGCGCGGCTGCTGGCCGAAGGGCTCGCCGAACGCGGCTGGGACGTGTCGACCCCGCAGACCAACATCGTGCTCGCGGGGGTCCCCGACGTCGGCCGCACCCTGGAGCGGCTGCGCAAGGCCGGCGTGCTGGCCGTGCCGATGAACGGCCAGGTCCGGTTCGTCACCCACCGCGACGTCGGCAAGGCGACGATCGAGGAGGCGCTGCGCCGGATCGGCCGGTCGGACCGATGAGCCGGGCCGGATCGCGAGCGTCGGCCGACGGGGAGGTCGGAGTGCTGCGCTGGGTGGTCTTCGACTACGGCGAGGTGATCAGCGTGCGGACGCGGGCGCTGCCGGAGCTGGCCGCGATGCTGGGCACCGACCCGGAGTCGTTCGAGACGGCCTACTTCGCCGAACGGGTCGCCTACGACCGGGGCGGCACGGACACCGACTACTGGCGCGCGGTGGGCGCGCACTTCGACGTCGAGGTCGACGACACCCGCGTCGAGGCCCTGACCGGCACCGACACCGAGGGCTGGCTGGACACCGACACCGAGACGCTGCGCCTCATCGACGAGCTCGTGGACGCCGGGGTGACCCTGGCGCTGCTGTCCAACGCGCCATCGACCTTCGCCCGCGTGGCCGAGCAGCAGCCGTGGGCGCGCAACTTCGAGCACCTGGTGTTCTCCGGCGACCTGCGGCTGGGCAAGCCGGACGCGGCGATCTACCTGCACCTGCTGGACACCATCGCGGCCCGGCCGAAGGACTGCCTGTTCTTCGACGACCGGCGGGAGAACATCGACGCGGCGCGTGAGGCGGGCCTGCACGCCGAGACCTGGACCGGCGCGGAGGCGGCCCGCCGGAAGCTGCGGGAGCTGGGCGTTCTGGGCTAGCGGCGCCTGGTCACTTGATCTGCTTGCGGTCGCGCGCCCAGCCCAGCGCCGCCGTGGCGACGAACAGCACGCCGCCGATGACGGCGAGCCAGAACAGGCCCTTGACGACCACGCCGGCCACCGAGATCACGAGCCACAGCAACAGCAGCCCGCCGATCACCTTCCACAACATCCGAAGCCACCTCAACTCGGCCGACAGCGGCCCCGAGCGGACCGTACGTCCAGCCTGCCAGAGGAACCGGCTCGCGCGACCGCCCCGAACCGACATTCCGGGAAAACTCAGGGTTCTCGGGGTCGCCCCGGCCAGCCCCCTCTGACCAGCGGTGTTCCGGCCGCCGGGCCGCGTCAGCGGCGGAGCCAGGTCGCCAGCCGGGCCAGGGCCTCGGAGATGTCGGCCGTGCTGCCCGCGAAGGACATCCGGACGAAGCGGTGGCCGTCGACCGGGTCGAAGTCGATGCCGGGGACCACCGCGACGCCGGTGTCCTCGAGCAGCCTGCGGCAGAACGCCATCGAGTCCTCGGCGAGGTGGCCGATGTCGGCGTAGACGTAGAAGGCGCCGTCGGCGGGGGCGACCCGGGTGATGCCGAGCTCGGCGAGCCCGGCCAGCAGCAGCTCACGGTTGGTCCGGTAGACCTGCACGTGGGCGCTGACCTCCTCGTAGGCGTCGGAGGTGAACGCGCCCAGCGCGCCGTACTGCGACAGCGCGGGCGGGCACAGCGTGAAGTTGCCGGTCAGCGAGTCGACCGCGCGCAGCAGCCCGGGCGGCACCAGCATCCAGCCCAGCCGCCAGCCCGTCATGCACCACAGCTTCGAGAAGCTGTTGACCACGATCGCCTCGCGGGAGAACTCCCACGCGGTGTGCAGCGGCTCCTCGTAGCTGATGCCGTGGTACAGCTCGTCGCTGATCAGCCGCACGTCGTTGCGCTCGCACCAGGCGGCCAGCTCGGCCAGCTCGCGCTTCGCCAGCACCGTGCCGGTCGGGTTGGCGGGGCTGGCCACGACGAGTCCGCGCACCGGCTCGTCCAGCGCCTCGAGCATCTCCACCGTGGGCTGGAACCGGGTCGACTCGTCGCACGGCAGCTCGACGACCTCGCAGCCGAGGGCGGCGAGGATGTTGCGGTAGGCGGGGTAGCCGGGCCTGGCCAGCGCGACCCGGTCACCGGCGTCGAAGGCGGCCAGGAACGCCAGCAGGAAGGCGCCCGAGGCACCGGTGGTGACCACGACGTCGCCCGCCTCGGCGGACACGTCGTAGGTGCGGTTGTAGTGCCCGGCGATGGCCTCGCGCAGCTCGGCGAGGCCGAGCTGCTCGGTGTAGCCGAGCGGGTGGCGGTGCAGCGCGTCGGCAGCGGCGTCCCGCACCGCCCGCGGGGCCGGCGAGGACGGCTGACCCGCGGCCAGCGACACGACGTCGCCGCGGGTGCGCTGCCGGGCCGCCGCGGCGGACACGACCTCCATCACGTGGAACGGCGGGACGTCGGCCCTGGTGGCGGCGGCGAGCAACGAGTCTGGCATGGCCCCAGCGTGCCAGGCTCCGCACGGCACTCCAACGCCCAGTCCCGCACCGCGGCCTCCGAGCGGAGCAACGCTCCGACGGAGCGGACGTAGTCCCAGGGCGTCGAGCGGCCGGACCGGCGAGCACGGGCAGCGGCCGACTCGAACGGCGGGTAGAGAGACCGGACGGCTCACGAACCGGGTGGGCCGGACCGCCGGCTCGGCACCGGCACGCCGGGGAACGCCGTCCCAGGCAGGGCGAGCGGGTGCGGCCGCGGTGTGCCCGCGGCCGGCGTCCGGTCAGTAGCCCCGGTAGCCGCCGCCCTGCGACATCGACTTCAGCCCCGGGTGGCCTTCGAAGCCGCCGTAGCGGGAGAAGGTGTAGCGGACACCGGCGATGATGTTGTCCACCGGGTTGTAGATGTCGTCGTGGCCGGGCAGCTTGTACGACTGGAAGGTCGGGTCGATGCACTGCATCAGGCCCTTGGACGGCGTGCCCTTGGCGGCGTTGGAATCCCAGTTGTTGATGGCGTGCGGGTTTCCGCCGGACTCCTTCTCGATGATCGTCCAGATCTCGTCGATGTTCTCCTCGGTCACCGGGATGCCGTTGGCCTGCAGGATCTTGATCGCCTCGCGGATCCATTCCTCCACGTTGCCCGGGGGCGGTCCGCCGCTCGGCGGCCCACCGCTCGGGCCGAGGCCACCGGCTCCGCCACCACCACCGCCGGAGCCGGAGTCCGATCCGCCGCCTCCGCCGGATCCGCCCGAGCCACCGGAACCGCCTGAACCGGAGCCGCCGGAGCCGGAACCCGACTCACCCGAAGGACCCGTGCTCTGCGGGTTGGACGTCGCGGGCGGTGGAGGCGGGATCATGTCCCAGTCGACCTTGCGGCCCGGCGCCGGGGTGAAGCTCTCGTCACCTGTCTTCGGCAGCTTCGAGAAGACGTCGGCCATCCCGGCCGCGGCACCGCTCAGCTCACCCTGCACCGCACCCAGCCCCTGGTTGGCCTCGGCGATCTTGGTGCGTGCCTCGCCCGCATGCTGCCGCATGGCCCGCCTGATGGTGTCGTCGCGCTCCTGCGCCGCCCGCTTCTCGGCTTCCTCATCGTCGCCCGCGGCCCGGACCGCCTTCTGGTAGTCCTGCTCGGCGCGCCTGGCATCGGCCAGCGCGCGCTCGCCGATCGCGTTCACCGCCTCCCTGGCTGTCTCCACGACCTGCGCCGCGCGGTCCAGCGCCGCCGCCGAGCTCTCCACCGACTGCCGCGCGGTGTCGAATGCGCCGGTCAGCTTGCCCATGTAGGCGACGAAGGCGTCGGCGGAGGCGCCGCCCCACGCCCCGTCCAGCCCGGTGACCGCGAGCGAGAGGTCCTGTCCGCTCTCGCCCGTCTTGCCCGCCGACTCGCGCCACCTGGTGCCGATCTGGCGGATCTCGCCCGGCCGGCTGTTCTCGATCCTGCGCACCTGCTCCGCGAGCTCGCCGCCGCCCGGCAGGCCCGCGATCTCCCCGGATATCCCCATCGGCCCGCCTCAGGCCCGCATCGACTCGGCGTTGGCCGCGTCGACGTCGTCGACGTCGGTGCGGACCGCGTCCAGCGCGGAGCCGGCGCTGCGCAGCAGTTGCTCAGCCGCGTCGAACTGCTGCTTGGCCGTGATGTCGAAGTTCCTGATCGCCGAGGCGATCGCGCCCGCCGCATCCAGCTCGCCGAAGATCGCCGCGTCCACGTGCTGGTGCTCGAAACCGTCGCCGATCGCGCCGACCGGCCCCGCTTTGGAGTCCAGCGCCGCACGGCAGTCGTCCAGCGCCTCCATGTTGTAACCAGCTCTGGTCACAATCGCTCTCCTGGATTTTTCCGCCGATGACGCGAAACGATCCGCGGCGGAGATCGGATCCCCAGCTCATGCATACCAAAACGAACCGCCCGGCGACCGGGATTTCCCGGAATCGCCGAGCGGTTCACTCGTTTCGCGGCGCCGTTTCCGCCGCGCCGTCGCGGCTTTCTCGCCGGTTATGCGATTTTCGCGCTGTTCTCCCGTTTTCGGCGGGTGCGCTCAGGCTGTGGGCACGGCGACTTCGCCGCGCGCGGCGCGCAGCGCGATGTCGGTGCGGTGGTGCGATCCGGGCAGGTGCACGCCGGCGACGCGCCGGTACGCCTCCTCGCGGGCGGACTCCAGGTCGTCGCCGGTCGCCACGACCGAGAGCACCCGGCCACCGGCCGAGAGCACCGCACCGTCCTCGCGCCTGCGGGTGCCGGAGTGCAGCACGCCCCGGCCGTCGCCGCCGTTGATCACGTCGTCCACCCGCGGGCGGCCGGGGTAGCCCTCGGCGGCGATGACGACGGTCACCGCGCAACCCGGCTCCCACTCCAGCGGCGGCAGGCCTGCCAGCTCGCCGCGGGCGACCGCGTCGAACACCGACGCCAGCGGCGTGCGCAGCAGCGAGAGCACCGCCTGGGTCTCGGGGTCGCCGAACCGGCAGTTGAACTCGATCACCTGCGGTCCGGTGGAGGTCAGCGCCAGACCCGCGTAGAGCAGCCCGGAGAAGGGGGTGCCGCGCTCGGCCAGCTCGTCGACCGTCGGCTGCACGACGGTGCGCACGACGGTCTCGACCAGGTCGTCGGGGGCCCACGGCAGCGGGGCGTAGGCACCCATGCCGCCGGTGTTGGGGCCGTGGTCGCCGTCGCCGACCCGCTTGAAGTCCTGCGCGGGCAGCAGCGGCACCACGGTCGTGCCGTCGACGAAGCAGAACAGCGACGCCTCCGGACCGTCCAGGAACGACTCCAGCAGCACCGGGTGCCCGTCGTCGAGCAGCGTCAGCGCGTGCGCGCGGGCCGCGTCGAAGTCGGAGGAGACCAGCACGCCCTTGCCCCCGGCCAGTCCGTCGTCCTTGACGACCCAGGTCGGCCCGAAGCGGTGCAGGGCGGCGTCGAGCTTGGCGGGGTTGTCCACGATCTCGCTGTGCGCGGTGGGCACCCCGGCGGCGAGCATCACGTCCTTGGCGAAGGCCTTGGAGCCCTCGATCCGCGCGGCCGCCTTCGACGGCCCGAAGCAGGCGATGCCCGCGGCGCGCACCGCGTCGGCCGCCCCGGCGACCAGCGGCGTCTCCGGGCCGAACACGACCAGGTCGGCGGCCCACTTCCTGGCCAGCTCCGCGACCTCGGCGGGCTTGGCGACGTCCACACCATAGGATTCCGCCAGCGCGGCGGTCCCGGCGTTGCCCGGAGCGCAGGCCAGCGCGGTCACCGACGGGTCGCGGGACAACGCCAGCACGATCGCGTGCTCCCGGCCGCCGGCACCAATCACGAGGATTCGCACGGGCGCAGCGTAGAACTTCCGGTGCCGCGGGCGAGCCCTGCCCCCGTTCAGGTGTGTCGGATCGGACATCCGGCGCAAGCCGGGCGCCGCCGGAGTGGCCGGTGTCACCTGTTCAGCTCCCCGTCCCCGCCCCGGCCGGCACTGTTCACCCACCGGTCGGCGCCGGTCCCACTCCCGGTGGGCGAATGGTCGCTTGCACCGGTTCGGGTTGGGCGCGAGCCTTGATCGTCGACCGGCGCGAGGCCGCCGGAGCACACACGGAGGTCCAAACATGATCCGGGCACGTCTGACGGCGCTGGCCGTCGCGGGAGCCGCGGTGCTGGGCACGGTGGTCCAGCTTCCCGCGAGCGCGGCCCCCTCCCAGCCGGGCGACCGCATCGAGGTCTTCGGGCACCGCGGCGCCTCCGGGTACCGCCCCGAGCACACCCTCGCCTCCTACGAGCTGGCGGCCCGGATGGGCGCCGACTACATCGAGCCCGACCTGGTGCCCACCAAGGACGGCGTGCTGGTGTCCCGGCACGAGAACGAGATCAGCGGCACCACCGACGTCGCCCGGCGCCCGGAGTTCGCCGACCGCCGGACCACCAAGGTCATCGACGGCCAGGAGCTGACCGGCTGGTTCACCGAGGACTTCACGCTGGCGGAGCTCAAGACGCTGCGCGCCGTCGAGCGCATCCCCGACATCCGCCCCAACAACACCGTCTACGACGGCCGCTGGCAGGTGCCCACGTTCCAGGAGGTGCTGGACCTGCGGGCCCGGCTGTCCAAGGAGCTGGGCCGCGAGATCGGCGTCGCGCCCGAGACCAAGCACCCCAGCTACTTCGCCCGAATCGGCCTGCCGCTGGAGCCGGGCGTGGTGCAGACCCTCGACCGCAACGGGCTGAACAAGCGGCAGGCGAAGGTCGTGGTGCAGTCCTTCGAGGTGGGCAACCTCAAGCGGCTCGACGAGTCGCTGGAGGTGGGGCTGGTCCAGCTCATCAGCAACAGCGGCGCGCCGCAGGACTTCGTCGAGGCCGGGGACCCGCGCACCTACGCCGACCTGGTCAAGCCCGAGGGGCTGCGGGAGATCGCGGGCTACGCCGACGTCATCGGCCCGGACACCAAGGTGGTCCTGCCGGTCGACGACCAGGGCCGGCTCACCGAGCCGACCACCGTCGTCGCCGACGCCCACGCGGCGGGCCTGCAGGTCGTGCCGTACACGGTGCGCGCCGAGAACCACTTCCTGCCCGCGGACTTCCGCTCCTCGGACGTGCCGTCGGCCTACGGCGACGTGTTCGGCTTCTACGCCGCGCTGTTCGCCCAGGACATCGACGGCATCTTCGCCGACCACCCGGACACCGCCGTCATCGCGCGCGACGAGCACGCCGGGCGCTGAGGCCGTCCTCGGCGCGGCGCCCCGGTGCCGCGCCGAGGGCCCCGTCCGCATCGCGGACCTCCGGCCGCGGCAAGAGCCACCGGGCGCCTCCCGTGCGTAGCCTGTCCACCGTGGACGGAGGTGGTGCGCGGTGGCCCAACTGCTGCTGGTCCTGATCGGGGCGTTGCTGGTCACCGCCCTCGCGCGCAGCCGGGAGATCGCCGCACCGCTGCTGCTGGTGCTCACCGGGCTCGTGGTGTCGCTGATCCCGGGGACCGAGGACTTCCGCATCGACCCGGAGCTGCTGCTGACCGCGGTCCTGCCGCCGCTGCTCTACGCCGCCGCGCTGGGCAGCTCCTACACCAACTTCCGCTCGCGCATCCGGCCGATCGCCTACCACGGCGTGATCCAGGTCGTGGTGACCGCGTTGCTCGTCGGCTGGCTCGCCTTCGTCCTCATCCCCGACCTGCCGCTGGCCCCGGCGCTGGTGCTCGGAGCGGTGATCGCGCCACCGGACGCGGTGACGGCCTCTGCGATCGGCAGGCAGCTCCACCTGCCCCGGGCACTGATGACGATCCTCGGCGGCGAAAGCCTGATCAACGACGCCGCCGCCCTCACGCTGTACCGGATGGCGATGGTCGCGGTCGTCAGCACCGCGCCGACGCTCGCCGAGGACCTGCGGGTCTTCGGCCAGGCCGTGGTCGTCGGCGTCGCGGTCGGGCTGCTGTTCGGCGTGCTCGCGCACGCCGCGCGCACCCGGGTGCCCGACGTCCAGGTCGCCACGCTGCTGGGCGTGCTCGTGCCGTTCTCGGCGTATCTGCTCGCCGAGCAGTTCGGGGGTTCCGGGGTGCTGGCCGTGGTCGCCGCGGGCCTCTACGTCGGGCACGACCAGCCGCGCGCCCGCGCGGCCGGGCGCCTCCAGGAGCACACGGTCTGGGAGTCGATCAACCTGCTGCTGGAGAGCCTGGTCTTCGCCTACATCGGCCTGCAGCTCAGCGACGTCATCGCCCAGGTCGTGTCGACCGGGCGCGACATCCGGTGGGTGGTGCTTGCGGCCCTGCTGATCCTGTTCGCGACGATCGCCTTCCGCGTCGTCTGGATGTACACGTCGAACTACCTGCCCGGCCTGTCGCACCTGCTGCGCTCGGGCGAGCCCCGCGGCACGTGGCGGCGCAGCGCGGTGCTGGCGTGGACGGGCATGCGCGGCGTGGTCACCCTGGCCGCGGCGGGCGCCATCCCGGAGACGACGGCCAGCGGGGCGCCGTTCCCGGCGCGGGAGACGGTCCAGTTCATCGCCTTCGTCGTCACGGTCGGGACGATCCTCATCCAGGGCACGACGCTGCCGTGGCTGATCCGCAGGCTCGGCGTCGCCGACCCGCGCGAGGCCGAGGACGACGACCGGTCGGAGGCGGAGGCGAGGCGGATCGCCACCGGTGCCGCGCTGGCCCACCTCGGCCGGCTCGGCCCCCGCGACCTGCGCTGCGACCAGGAGCGCTTCGACCGGGTGCTGCCGCGCATCCGGAAGATGCTGGAGCACCAGGGCATGCTCGCCGCCGACCAGGTCGGCCAGACCCCAGACGAGCGGGAGGACACCACCCGGCAGGTGTTCACCGACCTTCGCCGGGAGCTGCTGGAAGTCCAGCGGGCCGCCATGGCCGACGAACGCGACGCGGGTCGCCTCGACGACGAGGTCCTGCGCCGCGTCCTGCGCGAGCTGGACCTGCAGGAGGCCGCGCTGGAGAACTCCTGGCGCAACCGCTGAGGGCAGTGGGCCTGCCCTTTGGTCTTTTGACGCGGTGCAGCCGCTCGGCCCACCTCCGCAACCGGCAAGGTGAGTCGGCGGACAGGCGCTCAGGCGTGGTCGGCGCCGACCAGCCCGTGCTCCTGCTCCTCCGCCTGCTCCTGGCTGCGGCGCTCGTCGCGCACCGCGGCGATCTGCGTGCGGCCCCAGCGCTCGGAGAAGCCGTAGCGGCGTCCCAGCGCCACCCCGCTCAGCGGCTGGCCGTCCTCCAGGGAACGGCGGTAGTCGCGGCGGGCGGCCTCGCGCTTGTCCTGGTCGGTCATCTGCTCCGGCTTCACGACGGGCAGGACCTCCGTCTTCTCGCCCGGGTCCTCGTCCTTCCGGGCGGTGTCCTTCTGCGCGGTGTCCGTCTGCACGGTCGCCGACTCGCCGGCCTCGCTGCTGGACGTGTCGTCGGCGTCGCTCTTCGACGGGCCTTCGGCCTTGTCCTCGGCGGCGGCTGCCTTCTCGGCGTCGCCTTCGGCGGCCTCCACGGTGGCGGTGTCACTCGCCTTCGCGGGAGCCGGCTCGGCGGCCTCCACGGCCTTGTCCGCCGCGGTCTCCGGCAGCGGCTCGGGAGCCTCGGCGGGCGCCGGTGCCGGCTCAGCCGCGGCCTTCCCCGCGGACCTGTCGTAGCGCTGCGCCGGGGCGTGGACATCCACGGCGGTCTTCGCGGGCTCGCGGTCGGCGGAGGGCACATCGGCCTTCGCGGCGGGCTCCTCGGGCGCGCCGGTCGCCCTGGCAGCGCTGTGCGGGACCGCCTGCGGCTCGCCCGCGCTCGGCGCGGAGGGCACCGCGCGCTCCCGCTCCTCGGCCGCGACCACGGGCCGCGCGGCAGGCGCAGCCGGTGCGACCGCGACCGTCGGAGCCTCCGCCGGTTCCGCCGCGGCCACCGCCTGCTGCCGCACCGGTTGGCCCTGCGGCGCGACCGCCGGTGCGACGTCGCGCGACGGCTCGACGAAAGCCGGCGACTCGGTCGAGACCGTGGTCGACGTGCCGAGCCCGGCGATCTCGGAGACCGGGATGTCGGTGACCTGCCTGCGGAACGCCACCGACGTGCCGCCGCGGTCGACCAGCCACCGCAGCAGCAGGAGCCCGGGCCGCAGCCGCAGCCGGCGCTTGCCGTGCCGCTCCTCGTAGTCGGCGCGCAGCTCGGCGAGCACGACGTCGAACACCGCCACCGCGGCGACCGGGAGCCCGGCGGCGACGATGCGCGCCTCCGGCGTCATCTGGTGGATCCAGTTGATCCACGAGCTGATCGCGGTGAAGATCCACATCAGCAGCCGGCCGCGGAAGGCGCTGCGGCCGTGGATGGAGGCCCGGTAGGTGATCAGCGTGGCGCCGAAGGCGGCGCCGTCGAAGGTCGCCGGGATCAGCCAGGCCGACCAGTAGCTGAAGCCGACCATCTGGTCCTGGCCGTAGGCGTGCAGGCCGACGAAGCTGGCGCCCCATCCCATCACCGCGGCCATCGCCACGAAGCCCAGCGCCGCGCGGGAGAGCCAAAGGCCCTTGCTCTTGCTCGTGTTCTGCTGGTCGCTCAAGGTTCATCCTCAGACAGCCGGTCCATGAGCAGTGCCGCGCGGTGGTGCGTGATCGTCGCGGGGCACCGGTGAATCCTAGAGACAGCCGAACACGAACGAGTGACACCCCATCGGTCGGTCGGGGCGATGAAGGTCACGGCCGCCGCGGCATCTCACTCGACGTCGAGCACGGCCTTGCCAGTGACTTCCCGTCCGAGCAGTGCCTCGGCCGCCTCGTCGTAGCGCAACCACGAACCGCGCCAGCCGATGTCCACGGTGAGCGCTCCCGCGGCGATCAGGCTGGTCAGATATTCGAGATCCGCACTCAGATCGCTACCCATCTGGAACGCCGTGAGCGACTTGGCGGGGCCTACCGTCGAGTAGGGCTGGAAGACCGCGGGCTCGCCGGAGGTCCAGCCGATGCTCTGCACCACACCGCCCGGCTCCAACAACTCCCACGCCCGCACGAGCTGCGGCCCGCCCACGTTGTCGATCACCACGTCGAGCGGCCCCACGTCGTCGAGGCTGCTCACCACCTCGTGCGCGCCCAGCTCGGCAAGGCCCGCCCCGCGGCCGGAGACCGCGACCACGTGCGCGCCACCCCGCGCCGCCAGCTGCACCGCGAACCGTCCGACACCGCCCGACGCGCCCGTCACCAGCACGCGACGCCCCAGCAACGGGCCAGAGCGCCGCAGGGCGCGCAGCGCCGTCACGCCCGCGACCGGGACGGCGGAGGCCACCGCGAGCGACACGTCGTCGGGCACCACGGCCAGCTCGCCGACCGGGACCGCGCGCAGCTGCGCCCACGCCCCGCCGCCGCCGAAGGTCACCACCCGGGAACCGACGGCCGGGCCGGAGCCGTCGGCGGCCGCCCGCGCGACGACACCCGCGGCGTCCCAGCCGTGCACCGCGCCGCGCTCGGCCTCCGGCGCCCGCGCGAAACCGATCTCGCCGTAGTTCAGCGACACGTGCTCGACGTCGACCAGCACCTCGTTCGCGGCGGGCACCGGATCCAGGGTGTCGCCGAGGGACAGGCCGGACGCGGTGCCCGGCGTGATCAGGAGTGCGCGCATGACGACCTCTCTCGCGGTGATCGGACGGTGCACCACAACCGCGCTCCGGATGACGCTATTCCGGCGAACGGGTGTGATCCCACGACGAGGACACCGGGAAAGGAACAGGCCCCGGCGCGGAGCACCGGGGCCTGTCGACGAGAGCGAGAATCACGCCATCGTGTGTCGCACGATGGTCTGGTCGCGGCCCGGGCCGACGCCGATCGCCGAGATGCGGGCACCGGAGAGCTCCTCCAGCCGCTTCACGTACGCCTGGGCGTTGGCGGGCAGCTCCTCGAAGCTGCGGGCGCCGCTGACGTCCTCCCACCAGCCCGGCAGCTCCTCGTAGACCGGGACCGCGTGGTGCACGCCGGTCTGGGTCATCGGCATCTCGGTCACGCGCTCACCGTCGACGTCGTAGGCCACGCAGACCGGGATGGTCTGGAGCCCGGTGAGCACGTCGAGCTTGGTGAGGAAGTAGTCGGTGATGCCGTTGACGCGGGTCGCGTAGCGGGCGATGACGGCGTCGAACCAGCCGGTGCGGCGCGAGCGCCCGGTCGTGACGCCGAACTCGCCGCCCGCCTTGCGCAGGTTCTCCCCGGCGTCGTCGGTGAGCTCGGTCGGGAACGGACCGGCACCGACGCGGGTGGTGTAGGCCTTGAGGATGCCGACCACGCCGTTGATCCTGGTCGGCCCGATGCCGGACCCGGCGCACGCGCCGCCCGAGGTCGGGTTGGAGGAGGTGACGAACGGGTAGGTGCCGTGGTCGACGTCGAGCAGGGTCCCCTGCGAGCCCTCCAGCAGCACCGTCTCACCGCGGTCCAGCGCCTGGTTGATCAGCAGCTTGGTGTCGGCGATCCGGCCCGCGAACTTCTCGGCCTGGCCGAGCACGGTGTCCACGACCTCGTCGACGTCCAGCCCGCGCCGGTTGTAGACCTTGACCAGGATCTGGTTCTTGATGTCGAGTGCGGCCTCGACCTTCTGCCGAAGGATCTTCTCGTCGAGCACGTCCTGCACCCGGACGCCGACCCGCGCGATCTTGTCCTGGTAGCACGGCCCGATGCCGCGGCCGGTGGTGCCGATCTGCTTCTTGCCCAGGTAGCGCTCGGTGACCCGGTCGATGGCCACGTGGTAGGGCATGATCAGGTGCGCGTCGGCGGAGATGAGCAGCCTGTTGGTGTCGATGTCGCGGGCCTCGAGCCCGGCCAGCTCGTCGAGCAGCACCCCGGGGTCGACCACGACGCCGTTGCCGATCACGTTGGTCACACCGGGGGTGAGGATCCCCGACGGGATGAGGTGCAGCGCGAAGTCCTGCCCGTCCGGGAGCACCACGGTGTGGCCGGCGTTGTTGCCGCCCTGGTAGCGCACGACCCACTGCGCCTGCTCGCCGAGCAGGTCGGTCGCCTTGCCCTTGCCCTCGTCGCCCCACTGGGCTCCGATCAGCACGATCGCCGGCATGTGAAACTCCAACCTGGACTGGGGTGGTCGCTCACGCGGACCTGCGTCCACCACGGGTATGCCGGTCGATCAGGGTAAACCAGGAGCCAAACGTGAGTACGACTGCATTGTCCTGCGGAAACGTCGATCGCACAGCGCGTCCTTCCGGACACGGTGTGCGATGGTTCGACGTCCCGGCCACGCCGGGCCGCGCGGACGTCGACTCGCTGCTGGCAGGTCTCGAGGGCCGGCTGCTCGTGCACGGCACCGACGCCGACCTCGCCGCCGTCGTGCTGCGCCTGCTGCGCAAGGACCGGATCGCCCACGTGGAGGTCGGCTACGTGCCGGTCGCGGAGTCGCCCGCGACCCGCCTCTACGGCCTGGCCACCGGGGACGCAGGGTTCGAGCAAGCGCTACACGGCGCGGTCCGGCCGGTGCCGCTGATCAGGGACGACTCCGGCGGCGTGCTGGTCGCCTCCGGCGTGGTCGAGCCGATCACCGGGCAGGTCTACTGCGACGACCAGCAGGTGCTCAACGGCTCGGCGCTGCGCATGGAGGTCGCGCCGGACCCGGACGCGGCGCCGCTGCCGGAGCCGACCTCCGACCCGCTGTCGGCGATGCTGGAACCCGCCTCCGACGGCATCCGGGTCACCACCACCCGCCGCGCGTTCCTGCGCAGGCGCGAGGAGGTGGTGCGCGGCCGGGCGCTGCAGGCGAGCTTCCGCTCGGCGACGGTGGTCCGCGACGGCGTGGCGCACCCGCGACCTGCGGAGAAGTGGGGCTGGTACCGGCACACCGAGGACCTGCGGCTGGCCTCCGGCTGAACGCCGTGCACAAGTCACCGATCGGTGTGACGATAGGTGGCGAATTCACGTCAGGTCATCCGTCGGCCACCCTTTGGCATTGATCCGGCCACCTGGCTGCTTCATGGTCATCGGCGAAAGCTGCCTGCGAAAGGGACGCCATGACACTCCACCGATCGCTGCGCGCCACGTTGCTCGCCCTGCCCCTCGCCGGTGCCCTCACCGCCGGGCTGGCCGTTCCGGCCGGGGCGACGCCGCCCGGAATCCCGGACGCATCCACCGCCAAGAGCTGGCTCGCCGAGCTGACCGTGGCCCCCGAAGGCTCCATGGACGGCTACGACCGCGAGAAGTTCCCGCACTGGAGCGAGGGCGCCGACAACTGCGACACCCGCGAGGCCGTGCTCAAGCGCGACGGCGAGAACGTCCAGACCGGCTCCGACTGCTACCCCACCTCCGGCACCTGGAACAGCCCCTACGACGGCGGCAGCTGGACCAAGCCCAGCGACGTCGACATCGACCACGTCGTCCCGCTGGCCGCCGCCTGGCGCTCCGGCGCCGCCCAGTGGACCCAGCAGCAGCGCGAGGCCTTCGCCAACGACCTCGACAGCCCGCAGCTGATCGCCGTCACCGACAACATCAACCAGGAGAAGGGCGATCAGACGCCCGACCAGTGGATGCCGTCCAAGACCGACTACCACTGCACCTACGCCTCGATGTGGGTGGCCTCCAAGCACAAGTACAAGCTCACCATCACCGACTCCGAGAAGGGCGCCCTCGACACCGCCCTCGGCACCTGCTGAAACCTCCCCGGACCGGGGCGCCGGTGACCGGCGCCCCGGCGCGGGCGGCTCAGTCCTCCCTCTGCTCCTCCCGCGGGTGCAGGGGCGGCAGGGCGGAGATCGCCTCGGTCCGGCTCAGCCCGGTGGCCTGCAGCAGGTCGACCGCGATCGACCGCACCTGCAGGACCACCACCTGCATCGAGAAGTCGCCCTCGCCGAGCAGCTCCACTGTGGACTTGCGGGCCACCGCGCGGGCGGTCTCCCGCGCCTGCAACGGTTCCACGCCGCTGGCCAGCTCGTCGCGCAGCAGCACCACCGCGCCCGCCAGCTCCTCCAGCAGACCGGGCAGCGGTCTCGGCACCGGCTCGCCGTCCTGCAACGCCGCGAGCGCGCGTCTGGCCAGCACGCGCGTGTTGCGCAGCGCGCGGTCTATCGGCGTCGCCGCGGTCTCGTAGCGCTCCAGGTCGCCGCGGCGCCGCCAGCGGATCGGCGCGAACCGGGCGATCTCGCGCCCGGCCTCCAGCGCCGAGCGGAACTCCTCCACCGAGCGCTGGCTCTTGCGGGCCGCGGCCAGCACGTTGGACGCCATCGCCGTGTCCAGCCGGGCCACCGCCCCGGCGACCCCGCGCAGCGCGTCGGCCAGCGCGCCGAGCACCACGCGTCCGTTGCGGTGGGCCACCGTGAGCGGGTTGGCCGGCAGCAGCGCGGCCACCACGAACCCGACGAGGCCGCCGACGGCCGCGTCGATCATCCGCGTCAGCCCGCCCGCCGACGCCGGCGGCAGCAGCGTGGCGACCAGCACCGACGAGGACGCGGCCTGGAGCACGATCACGCCGCCGCTGTCGAGCAGCACGGCCGTGCTCATCGCCAGCGCGACGACCAGGGCGATCTGCCACCAGCCGGTGCCGATCACCGAGATCAGGATGTCGCCGACCCCGATGCCGATGCTCACCCCGACCACCAGCTCCAGCGCCCGGCGCATCCGCTGACCCAGCGAGACGCCCAGCGAGATCACCGCGGCGATCGGCGCGAAGAAGGGCTGCGGGTGTCCGATCACGTTCTTGGCCAGCGCCCACGCCAGCCCGGCAGCCACCGCGCACTGCACGATCGGCGTCCCGGTGCGCAGCAGGCGGCGCATTCGGCGGCTGAGCTCCTCGCGCAGTCGATGCACACTGGGCATTGTCCGTCACGCGACGCGCGGCGTCGCGGGTGTCCGCGTCGTTGGTGAGCGCCGCGGACGGGGTGTCTCTGATCCGGATCGGCGAGTCGGAGGTGCGTGGTGGGTGCGGGGCGTCAACGTGATCGGTTGTCCGACGGGGTGCTGACCGAGCGCACCGGGCGGGGTTGGGACGAGTGGTTCGCGCTGCTGGACCGGTGGGGAGCCGCCGGGCGCACCCACCGCGAGATAGCGGCGCACCTCAGCGCCGAGCACGGGGTCGACGACTGGTCGGCGCAGAGCATCACCGTCGGCTACGAGCAGGAACGCGGCATGCGCACCGCGGTCACCGTCTCCAGGACCATCGCGGCGGGTGCTGCCCAGGTGCACCGCGCGTTCACCGACGACCGCGAACGCAGGCAGTGGCTGGCCGACGCGCCGCTGCGGCTGCGGACCGCGACCGCACCGGGATCGGCGCGCTTCGACTGGGGCGAGCGCTCCCGGGTCAGCATCACGATCATCGCCAAGGACGCGGACAAGAGCAGCGTCCACGTCGAGCACCACCGGCTCGACTCGGCCGAGGACGTCGAGCCGACCCGGGAGTACTGGCACGCGCGGCTCGACGACCTCAAGTCCCGCCTGGAGTACTGCTGAGTTCGGCGAATCCCTCCCGGGACGGAGGACGACCGCTCCCGAGCGGGAACCGGACAGGGGCAGCGGCGGGCGATCGTCTCCGCATGGACATCTCGATGGATTCGCGACGAGCCGCGGCGTACGGCGCGGCGACGTGGGGCGCGCTGTTCGCGCTCGTCCACGCCTACTGGCTGTTCGGCGGGCGGCTCGGCCTGCCCGCCGCACTGTCGGTGCGGGGCAACCTGCCGCTGCTGGTCATCGACCTCGTCGCGATCCCGCTGTGCGCGGGCGCGGCAGCGCTCGCGCTCGCCCTGGTGCGGGGCTGGGGACGCCGGTTCCCGCGCCGTCTCGTGCTGGCCGGAGCGTGGGGCACCGCCGCGCTGCTCGGCGTGCACAGCGCGCCGTCGATGGTGGACTGGGCGGCGCTGGCGCTGGGCCGGCTGCACCTGTCCGAGCTGGACCCGATGGCGTACTTCGCGACGGTGCTCTACGAGCCGTTCTTCCTCGCGGGCGGTGTCCTGTTCGGCCTCGCCGCGCTCGGATACCAGCGGACCCGCTGACCCGGCGCGCGGGGCGCCGGGCCGCGACGGTCGTCAGGCCAGGCCCGTCGCCTCCAGCGAAGCCGGGTCGCTGTCGGCGAGCAGCTGGCGGCAGCGGTCGTACTCGTCGTACTCGCCGATCTCCCTGGCGGCCTTGGCCAGCACCGCGATTGCGCGCAGCACGCCCTGGTTCGGCACGTGGCTCCACGGCACCGGGCCGAAGCCCTTCCAGCCGGACCTGCGCAGCGCGTCCAGGCCGCGGTGGTAGCCGGTGCGCGCGTAGGCGTAGGCGGCGACGGTCTCGCCGGACTCCAGGGCCAGCTCACCGAGCTGCGCCCACGCGGCGCTGAAGGCGGGGTGGTGGGCGGCGACCTCGGCGGCGTCGGTGCCGGCGGCGAGCTCGGCCTGCGCCGGCTCGTTCTCCGGCAGCAGCGTGGCCGGCGGTTCCAGCAGGTTCCCGTGCGTCATGCCGACATCCTCTCACCCGCGCGGAAAAGCGGACGGCCCGTCCACCGCGCGGGCCCCGCGCGGCGAACGGGCCGTCGACGACGGTCCGCGGACCTCAGCCTGCCAGCATCCGGCCGGCCGACTTCAGGGTCTCGCAGGCGTTGGCGACCCGGGCGGCCATCGACTGCTCGGCGGCCTTGAGGTAGCTGCGCGGGTCGTAGGTCTTCTTGTTGCCGACCTCGTTGTCCACCTTGAGCACGCCGTCGTAGTTCTTGAACATGTGGTCCGCGATCGGACGCGTGAAGGCGTACTGGGTGTCGGTGTCGATGTTCATCTTGATGACACCGTAGGAGACCGCCTCGTGGATCTCCTCCAGCAGCGAGCCGGAACCGCCGTGGAAGACCAGGTCGAACGGCTTGGACCCGGCGTCCAGGCCCAGCTTCTGCGCGGCGACCTCCTGGCCCTGCTTCAGGATCTCCGGGCGCAGCTTGACGTTGCCCGGCTTGTAGACGCCGTGGACGTTGCCGAAGGTCGCCGCCAGCAGGTAGCGGCCCTTCTCGCCGACGCCGAGGGTGTCGACGGTGCGCTCGAAGTCGCCGGGGGCGGTGTAGAGCTTCTCGTTGATGTCGTTGGCGACGCCGTCCTCCTCGCCGCCGACGACGCCGACCTCGATCTCCAGGACGATCTTGGCCTTGGCCGCCTGGTCCAGCAGCTCGGCGGCGATCTCCAGGTTCTCGGTCAGCTCGACCGCGGAGCCGTCCCACATGTGGGACTGGAACAGCGGGTTCTCGCCGCGGTTGACCCGCTCCTGGCTGATCTCGATCAGCGGCCGGACGAAGCCGTCCAGCTTCTCCTTCGGGCAGTGGTCGGTGTGCAGGGCGATGTTGACCGGGTACTTCGCGGCGACCACGTGCGCGAACTCGGCGAGCGCCGTGGCACCGGTGACCATGTCCTTGACCTTGGTGCCGGACGCGAACTCGGCACCACCGGTCGAGAACTGGATGATGCCGTCGCTCTCGGCTTCGGCGAAGCCGCGCAGCGCCGCGTTGAGCGTCTCCGACGAAGTCACGTTGATGGCCGGGTAGGCGAACTCGCCCGACTTCGCCCGGTCGAGCATCTCCGCGTAGACCTCGGGGGTCGCGATGGGCATCGGTCGTCCTCCTCGGGGGTGGAGTCTGTGTGGGTGGCGGGAGTTGCGCCGCATCCTAGTGAGGGACCGCGCTCGGGCGTGCCTGATCGGCACGACACTTTCGAGTCACAGTGCCGCACTCGGGGCCGGCGTTCCAGCCGGTGACAGGATTCAGATGAGAACTGCCCCTGTGGACATACTCACACGCCGTCCCGCCTGGGGGTACGGCTCAGGCGACCCACGATCCGGTGACGGCGTTCCACTCCCGGACGGTGGTCCCGGCGATCACGCCCGCCTCGGTGTAGGGGTCGGCGTCGAGCACCCGGCGCAGCTCGTCGGCGTCGGCGACCTCGTAGACCAGCATCGCGCCGCGCTCGTCGGCGTAGGGCCCGCCGGCGAGCAGCACACCGCGCGCGGCGAGGTCCCTGGAGTACTCGCGGTGGGCCGGCCGGACCTCCAGCCGGTGGTCCCGATCCTCGCCGTACACCAGCTCGACCACGAACTTCGCCATCCTCGTCCTCCGCTTCCGGACGCCTTCGATCCCAGGTCCGGCAGGCACGCTACCCGGTCGGGCGACGGCCGGCATCGGTGAGCCGGTAGGTTCCCGGATCATGGTCGGCGATTCTTCCGGACTCGGAGTCGAGCGGAGCGTCGAACGCACCCTGGGGCACCTGCGAGCGCTGGACACCGCCTCCGCCGAGGCCGCCGAGCGGCCGTTGACGCTGGAGGACCTCTACCGGCAGCAGCGGATGCGGATGGTCCGGCTGGCGATCCTGCTGGTCGACGATCCCGCCACGGCCGAGGATGTCGTTCAGGAGGCGTTCACCGGGCTCTACCGCAACTGGTCTGGCCTTCGCGATGCCAAGGCCGCCATCGGGTACCTGCGCACCGCCGTGGTCAACGGCAGCCGCTCGGTGCTGCGACGACGCAAGACCGCCCGCGAGTACCAGCCGCCGCACCAGGCCGACGCCAGGTCCGCGGAGTCGCTGGCGATGCTGACCGCCGAGCACCAGGCCGTCGTGGCCGCGCTGGCCGAGCTGCCGCCGCGGCAGCGGGAGGTGCTCGTGCTGCGCTACTACGGCGACCTCTCCGAGGCCGAGATCGCAGAGGCCACCGGCGTGTCCAAGGGGACGGTGAAGTCGACCGCGAGCCGGGCGCTGGACGCCCTGCAACGGATCATGCGCTCGCACTGAGCGGGCCCCTCACCGCTGCGGCTCACGCCGCACCTGAGTGCCTGTTCTCGTTCTTCGAAGCGGCGCAGCCGCTTGGGCCCCACCGTCGGGCACCGCCACGCGAGTTGAGCGATGAAGGGCGCCGAGCGGGTACTCCGCGGGCGGGTCCCGCGCGAGGCGCGACGGCCGGCTCGCCCCGCCGGGGACAGTTCGTCCAGAATCAACACCACACGTGTTGGTGTAGACCACTGGGGGAACCGTAGCGGAGGATCGGCTCGTGACCTCACATGCGATCGCCGTCGACGTCGGCGGTACCGAGATGAAGGCCGCGCTGGTGGCCGTCGAGCCCGGCGCCGCGCGGACGCTGCGGCAGACCCGGCGGCGGACCCCGCGCGGTGCCGACGGCCCTTCCACCGCCGAGAGCGTGATCGACGCGGTCGCCGAGATCGTGGCGGAGCTGCGCGCCGACGCGGACGCCGACGCCATCGGCGTCGTCGTGCCCGGCATCGTCGACGAGCAGCGGGGCATGGGCGTCTACTCGGCCAACCTGGGGTGGCGGGAGGAACCGCTGCGCGACAAGCTGGCGGCCCGCTTCGACCTGCCGCTGGCCTTCGGCCACGACGTCCGGGCGGGCGGCCTGGCCGAGGCCCGCCTCGGCGCGGCGCGCGGCATGCGCGACGTGATCGTGATGCCCATCGGCACCGGCATCGCCGCCGCCCTGGTCTTCAACGGCCAGATCTACTCCGCGGGCGGGCACGCGGGCGAAATCGGCCACGTCGACATCGGGCACGGCGAGCCGTGCCCCTGCGGCGGCACCGGCTGCGTGGAGGCGGTCGCGTCCTCGGCCGCCGTCGCCCGCCGCTACACCGCGCGCGTCGGCACCCCGGTCGACGGAGCCGCCGCGGTCGCCGACGCCGTCCGCGCGGGCGACCCGCACGCCGCCGCGGTGTGGCAGGAGGCGGTCGACGCGCTGGCCAGGGGGCTGGTGACGCTGACGGCGGTGCTCGCGCCGGAGGGCATCGTGCTGGGCGGCGGGCTGGCGATGGCGGGCCGGCTGCTCACCGACCCGCTGGCCGCGCGGCTGGACGAGATGCTGCTGCCGTTCCACCGCAGGCCGCGGCTGGAACTGGCGGAACTGGGTGACACGGCAGGCTGCCTGGGCGCGGCACTGCTGGCGACGGAAGGGTTGCAACGGTGAACGAGTCCCCCTCGCTGACACTCGCAGGCGGGCGCGTCGTCACCCCGGACGGGGTCCTCGACGACGGCTGGGTGCGCGTGTCGGGTTCGACGATCGAAGCCGTCGGCACCGGTGCGGTCGCCGGAGCGGTGGACCTGGGCGGGCGGTGGCTGGTGCCCGGCTTCGTCGACATCCACTGCCACGGCGGCGGGGGTGGCTCCTTCACCGGCACCGAGGTCGACCAGGCGCTGGCCGCCATCGACACCCACCGCGCGCACGGCACGACGACGATGCTGGCCAGCCTGGTGTCGGCGCCGCCGGCCGACCTGTGCAAGCAGATCAGCGCGCTCGGCGAGCTGGTCACCGACGGCAGGATCGCGGGCATCCACCTGGAGGGCCCGTTCCTTTCGGCCGCCCGCTGCGGCGCGCACGACCCGGCGATCCTGCGCCCGCCGGAGACCCACGCCGTCCAGCAACTGCTCGACGCCGGCCAGGGGACGATCCGGATGATCACGCTGGCGCCGGAGCTGGACAACTCGGTGAACGCGGTCCGCCGGCTCGTCGACCACGGCGTGATCGCGGCCGTCGGGCACACCGACGCGGTGCTGGAGCAGGTCGTGCCCGCCGTGGACGCCGGTGCGACGGTGGCCACCCACCTGTTCAACGGGATGCGGCCGCTGCACCACCGCGAGCCGGGTCCGATCGGCGCCCTGCTCGACGACGAGCGGGTGACCGTGGAGCTCATCTGCGACCTGGTGCACCTGCACCCCGGCGTGGTCAAGCTCGCCGCCGGGCACGCCGGGGCGGGCCGGACGGTGCTGATCACCGACGCCATCAGCGCGACGGCGGCCGGCGACGGCGTCTACGAGCTGGGCAAGCTGCCGGTCACGGTCACCGACGGCGAGCCCCGGCTGGCCGACGGCTCGCTGGCGGGCAGCACCCTGACCATGGACGTGGCGTTCCGCAACCTGGTGGCGTGCGGGCTGCCGGTGACCGACGCGGTCGCCGCCGCGTCCGCCCGCCCGGCCGCGCTGCTGGGCTTGTCCGACCGTATCGGCGCCATCCGGCCGGGCCTGGCCGCCGACCTGGTCGTGCTCGACGACGACCTCGGCCTGCACCGCGTGATGAAGGACGGGCGCTGGGTCGACGCCTGAGCGCGCTGACGGCTGCTCCAGGTGGCCCGGTGCGGGATGCCGCGTCTCGGTGATCCGGCCGAACAGGCGCTGGGCGGTTCGGCCGCGGGCGGCGGCGGTCACCCCCTAGGCTGGCCGCGTGGACGAGCAGAACCCCGAGCGGCTGCTGTCGGCGGCCCTGCGCGCCCAGGCCGTCGGCAGTCCCGGCGGCGACCCCACCGGCCACGGCGCTCGCACCGGTCACGGCGCCCCGCCCGCCCCGCTCGCGCCCGGCGCCCCTCCGCCGCCCGCCGAGGTGCGCAGGCGGCTGCCGGTTGCCCGGGTGCTGCTGTTCGCGCTGGCGCTGGGCCTGTTCGCGGGCGCCGTCGCCGGAGTGGTCTCGACGCTCTAGCCCGGCGGTCCGCCGCTGCGCGACGTGTCGATCAGGCCGCGCACCGCCGCCGCGACCAGGCGGTCACCGGCTGCGATCGGGCTGTCCGCCGGTCCGCGCACGGCCAAGGTACCGTTGGCAGGCGTGACGCCCGAATTGCCCGCGCTCATCGACGCCGCAAGCACGTCATCGCTCGCTCTGCTGCCGGACTGGCTCGATCCGGAGCACATCATCAAGTCGCTGGGCCCGTTCGCGCTGATCGGCGTTGCGCTGATCATCTTCGCCGAATGCGGCCTGCTGGTCGGGTTCTTCCTGCCCGGTGACTCGCTGCTGTTCGTCACCGGCCTGTTCGTGGCCACCGACGCGATCCAGACGCCGATCTGGCTGACCTGCCTGATCCTCACGGTGTGCGCGTTCGTGGGCAACGTGACGGGGTACTGGATCGGCCGGAAGGTCGGCCCGGCGTTGTTCAACAAACCCGACTCGAAGCTGTTCAAGAAGGAACACGTGGACAAGACCCACGAGTTCTTCGAGCGCTACGGGGCCCGCGCGATCATCCTGGCGCGGTTCGTGCCGATCGTGCGGACCTTCATCACGGCCGTCGCCGGGGTCGGCAAGATGGACCAGCGCAAATTCTTCCTCTACTCCGCCATCGGCGGTGTCGCCTGGGTCGTCGGCATGACGCTGCTCGGCTTCTTCCTCGGCAACATCCCGTGGATCAAGGAGAACCTGGAGGCCATGGCGATCCTGATCGTGCTGATCTCGGTCGTGCCGATCATCATCGAGTACGTCCGCGAGCGGCGCCGCAAGTCCAAGGCAGCCGCCTGAGCCACGAGCCGCACACGCGCGGGTCCCGGTCCGTCCGGGGCCCGCGCGATTGTTTTGCGGGGACTTCGCGCGCGGCGCCGGGCTACCAGGCGGTGGCGAGGTCGGCGTGCTGCTCGATCCAGGTGTGCATGACGATCCCCGCGGCCACACCGGCGTTGATCGAGCGGGTCGAGCCGAACTGGGCGATCGACACCACCAGGTCGGCGCCCTCCCGCGACTCGTCCCGCAGGCCGGGGCCCTCCTGGCCGAACAGCAGCACGCAGCGCTCGGGCAGCGCGGTCCGCTCGATCGGTCGCGAGCCCTGGGTGTTGTCCACCGCGACCACCGCGAGCGAGTGCTCGCGCGCGTAGGCGCGCAGCGACTCCAGGTCCGGGTGGTGGTGCACGTGCTGGTAGCGGTCGGTCACCATCGCCCCGCGCCGGTTCCACCGCCTCCGGCCGACGATGTGCACCGCACGCGCGGCGAAGGCGTTGGCGGTGCGCACGACCGTGCCGATGTTGTGGTCGTGCTGGAAGTTCTCGATCGCCACGTGGAAGCCGTGCCTGCGCCGGTCCAGGTCGGCCACGATCGCCTCGCGCCGCCAGTACCGGTACTCGTCGACGACGTTGCGGCGGTCGCCGTGCGCGAGCAGCTCCGGGTCGTAGCGCTCGTCGTCGGGCCAGGGCCCCTCCCAGGGGCCGACGCCGACGGTGGTGCCCCACTCGGTGGGGCCCGGTTCCTGCTCGTCCACTACCGCGCCAAGTTCTGCCACGGCACGTTCTCCCGGATGTCGACCAACATGTCCAGCATCGGCAGCACCGCGTCCTTCGTCGCGACCACCGTCGCGAAGACCACCAGGTGCTCCGGGGCGAACTCGACCACCCGGGAGCGCATCCGGCCGTCGCGCAGCAGCCCCTCGACCAGCCCGGGCTGCATGATGGCGCGGGCGAAGTCGGGGTTCTGCGACGACACCAGGAACGAGCGGTCGAACTCCGGGTGCCCGGTCGGCACCTCCACGTCCTGCCCGAGCGGCGTCCATGAGTCGCGGTGGGCGAGGTGGAGCCCGGGACCCGGGACCGGGCGCGGCACGTAGACGACGGCCGCGGCGGTGTAGACCCGCTCGCCGACGCCCGGCGGGCGCCGGTACTGCACGACCTCGAACGGCACGCCGCGGTGCTCACCGGCCATGTGGAAGAAGTCCTGCAGGCCGCGCCTGCCCGCGAACCACCGCAGCGCGGCGACCCGCTGCCAGAGCTGCGGGTTCGCGGGCACCTGGCGCCAGCCCGCGCCCTGGCGCACCAGCTCGCCGTACTTGCCGAACTGGCGCTTGCGGAGCAGGAGACCGGCTCCCACGCCACCCGCCAGGATCAGCACGATCAGGACCAGCGCGATCAGGACGATGGCTCCCATGCCCACTCCTCCGGGGATCGGTCAGCGCAGGCCGAGGTCGGCCAGCCCGAGCAGCGAACGGTACGTCAGCCCGGCTTCCTCGATCGCCTCGCGGGCGCCGGTGTCGCGGTCGACGACGGTCGCCACGCCGACGACGTGCGCACCGCCCTCCCGCAGGGCCTCGACGGCGGTCAGCACGCTGCCACCGGTGGTGGAGGTGTCCTCGACGGCCAGGACCCGCCTGCCCTCGACGTCGGGCCCCTCGATGCGCCGCTGCATGCCGTGGGTCTTGGCGCTCTTGCGGACGGCGAAGGCGTCGAGCACCGGGCCGTCGGCGTGCATCATCGCGGTCGCGACCGGGTCGGCGCCGAGCGTCAGCCCGCCGACGGCGGCGTAGTCCCAGTCAGCGGTGAGCTGGCGCAGCAAAGTGCCGATCAGGCGGGATGCCGCGTGGTGCAGCGTCGCCCTGCGCAGGTCGACGTAGTAGTCGGCAACCTTGCCGGAGGAGAGCACGACCCGCCCGTGCACGACGGCGAGCTGCTCGATCAGCCGGGCCAGTTCCTTGCGTTGCTGTTCGTCGACCTTTTCCACGAGCGGCCATCGTACCCGCTGCTCAGGTGCGGTCAGGCGCCGATCGGGCGACGATGCGCCGCTGGAGCGAGCGCGGGATCAGCCGGCCGACCGCGACCAGCGCCTTGTACTGGATGCCGGGGATCGACACGGTCCGGCCCGCACGCAGGTCGGCCAGCGCCTCGTGGACGACGGTGTCGGTGTCCAGCCAGAACGCCCTGGGCATCCCGCTCATCTCCAGCCCCGCGCGCTCGTGGAACTCGGTGCGGGTGAAACCCGGGCACAGCGCCATGATCCGCACACCGGTACCGGTCAGCGGCACCGAGAGACCCTCGGAGAACGCGGTGACCCAGGCCTTCGAGGCCGCGTAGGTCGAGCCGGACACCGCGAAGAAGCCCGCGACGCTGGACACGTTGATCACGTCACCGCGACCGCGTTCGCGCATCGCGCGGACGGCGGCGTGGGTCAGCCGCAGCACGGCCGCGACGTTGAGGTCGAGCTGGGTCTGGAACTTCTCGACCGGGGTGTCCCAGAACGCCCCGGAGGTGCCGAACCCGGCGTTGTTGACCAGCACCTCGACCGGCCGGCCGGTGGAGCCGACGCGCTCCTCGACGGTGGCGAGCTGACCGGCGTCGGTCAGGTCCGCGGGCAGCACCTCGGCGTGGATGCCGTGCCGGGCGCTCAGCCGTTCGGCGAGCGCGGTCAGTCGTTCGGCGTCCCTGGCCACCAGGACCAGGTCGAAGCCCTCCGCGGCGAGCCTGCGGGCGAATGCGTTGCCGATGCCCGAGGTGGCACCGGTGACGAGTGCGGTCGGCATACCGGAACGGTATCCACCGGCCGCCGAGCGCGTCACGCCTGCTCGGACTCCTCCATGGTGCGTTCGGCCACGCCGGGTTCCTCGTTCGGGTCGCTGTCGAACGGGTCGACCAGGTCGGCCAGTTCACCGAGGGCCCGCAGGAGGCGTTCCAGGCGGGCCGGCTCGGCCTCGGCCGGGTCGATGGCGGCCAGCACCCAGTCGCCCTCCAGCCAGACCACCGTGACGTCGGTGCCGATGTCCTCGGTCGCGTCGACCAGATCGGGGGTGACCAGCGGGCGCGCGGCCGCGACGTCGGTGACGAAGGCGTAGCGCGACCCGACCGGGCCGAGCAGATCGAGGCCGGAGTCCTGCGGCACCGGCACGTCCGGCAGCCACAGCTCGACGGTGGCCGCCACGCTGCGGCGGCAGCGGATCGCGGCGAGGACGGCGGCGCTGCGGCCACCGGCCTCGAGGTCGAGCACATAGACCTGGCGGCGGCCGTCGGCGGTGAAGGTGGAGCCCGCGACCACGTCGGTGGCGGTGGCCCCGCCGTACTGGGCGAGCGCGCCGCGCTCCCAGCGGGTGGGCAGCACCTGGTCGGCCTCGGCGAACTGCCAGCCGCGCAGCGCGGCCCAGCGTCGTCGCTCGCGGTTGTTCTTCGAGGTCCGCTGCGACCGGTCGGTGATCAGCAGTGCGACCCCGGCTCCGATCGCGACGACGGCTACGGCGAACCAGACCCACGCAGGCATACCCACACAGCGCAGGGTAGTCCGATCGCCGCAGAACACGAAGATCACCTGGGGGTTCGGCCCGGACCGGGCTAGTCGTCGCCGGATGACCTGCGGTGACGGCGGGGAACCGGTGCGTGCCCGGTTCCCCGCCGCCGTCACACCGGCCTCCGCCGCAGCAACCGGTACGTGGCACCGGCGCACACCGCGGCCAGGGCGAGGAAGATCCCGGCCTCGATGAACTGGAAGGTCCAGAACCGGTCCGCGGGCTGGAGCAGGTACTGCGCGGTGTACCCGGCCCGCTCGAGCTGGGTGAACTGCTCGGTGCCGACTCCCTGCGAGGACTGCCCGATGCGGGACAGCGCCTCGCTGATGCCGTACTCCGCACCGGAGCGGTCCACGTAGACGATCCCGGTGAGCCAGCCGGCGGTGTCCGCGCCGTACTCGGCCTCGCCGCACTCCCGGCCCCAGCCGACCAGCCGGGTGTCCTTGCCCGCCGGGACTCCGGGAGCCGCGATCGGCACCGCGGGCAGCTCCACGGGCCGGTCCAGCTTCAGCAGCGCGAAGTCGTGCCGCGCCGCGCTGTCCTGCCCGTACCGCGGATGGAGGACGATCTCGGCGACTCCGCGCTCCTCACCGCCGTCGAGGCGGTCGGCGCTGCCGGTGCGGGTCGTGATCCACCCGGGCTGGAAGCTGTCGACGCACTGCGCCGCGGTCAGCACCCACTGCTCATCCACCAGCGCCGCTCCGCACTGGAACCCGGGTTCGCCGGGAACCCGCAGCGAGGTCATGAACGGGTAGGGCTCGTCGGCGGGGCCTCCGCCCACGATCCGCGCCCGCGGTGCCCGCGCCGGTCAGCAGCGCGGCGGCGGACAGGAGGGCAGCGGTCATCGACTTGGATACGCGCACGGGTTTTCCCTTCCAGGGTCAGGCGGTCTTGCGGTTCAGCCACCAGAAGGCGGCGACCAGGCAGACCATGACGAGACCGAGGTGGATGCCCGCCTCGACGACCTGGAAGGTCCAGAACCGCTCGGCGGGGTGGTAGGTGTACGCCCAGGTGCTCACGCCCGTGTCCGGCGAGTAGCCGGCGGGACCCGACTGGCTGTAGACGATGAAGTCGTCGCGGAGCGACTCCCCGGTCGTGGGGGCCAGGCGGCCGTCCTCGACCTGGGTGCGGTGCAGCGGCGCCATGTAGTGGGGTCGCAGGTAGCCGAGCGCGCTGAACACGACGGCCGAACCGACCAGCGCCGCCACCATCGCGGGCACGGTCCGCTTCAGCACGGTGCCCGCGAGGACGCCGAAGGCGAACGCGAACAGGCAGCTCGCCGGGAACACCACGACGCCCTGGTTGAAGATGCGGAACCAGCCCTCCTCCGGCACCAGCGGCGCGAACCAGAGCATGTGCGTCGCCGAGTACAGCGTGCTGATCAGCAGGATCGCACCGCCGACGAGCAGGACCTCGGTGCGCAGCCAGTGCGTGCGCGACACGCCCTGCGTCCAGGCGTAGCGGAAGGTGCGGCGCTCCAGCTCGCGGGAAACCAGCGGGGCACCGGCGAACATGCCGACCAGCAGCGGCAGCAGCATGAAGCCGCACACGTCCTCGCCGGCCTTGACCAGCCGCGCGAACCCGGAGGCGAAGGTGTAGACGGTGCGGGCGTCGCTGCCGAGCGGCCCGGAGAGCAGGTAGACCGCGACGATCGCGAGGAACAGCGCGGTGAACGCCGCGACGGCGAACCGGTGCCGGCGCCAGGTCAACCAGATCACGCGGCGACCTCCTGCCGTCCCGGCGCGGACAGGTAGTGCATGACCAGCGACTCGAGGTTGACCGGCTGGACGTCGTGGACGGCACCGGCAGGCGGGCGCCCGCGCACCAGCAGCGACACCGCGCCGCGGTCGTCCTCGCGGTGCAGGACCTCGCCGGAGATCGCCCCCACCACGCCCTCCACCGCGTCGGCGGTGGTGGTCAGCAGGTGGTGCTCCTCCAGCAGGTCGTCGATGTCGGCGGCGAGCTTGACCGTGCCGCGGTCGAGCACCACGAGGTGGTCGCAGAGCCGCTCCAGCTCCGAGACCACGTGCGAGGACAGCACGACGGTGCAGTCCCACTCCGCCTTGGTCGCCATCAGCACGCTCATCAGCTCGCGCCGGGCCAGCGGGTCCAGGCTGGCCACCGGCTCGTCGAGGATGAGCAGGTCCGGCTTCTTGGCCAGCGCCACCGCGAGCGCGACCTGCGCGCGCTGACCGCCGGAAAGGCCGCCGACCTTGCGGTCCAGCGGGATGCCCAGCTCGCCGAGCCGGTCCAGCGCGATCCGCTCGTCCCAGCGGCGGTTGAGCACCCGCCCGGCCCTGAGCATCTCCCGGACCTTGAAGTCGCGGTAGAGCGAGTGCTCCTGGTCGATGTAGGCCACCCGCTCCAGCACGGTGCCAGGGCCGACGCGCTCACCGAGCAGGTGCAGCTCGCCCTCGGTCGGGCGCAGCAGCCCGACCGCCAGGTTCATCAGCGTCGACTTGCCTGCGCCGTTGGGCCCGACCAGGCCGACGACGCGGCCCGCGGGCACCTCCAGCGAGCAGTGCCGCAAACCCCATCTGCGGCCGTACCGCTTGCCCAGGTCGACCGCGGAGATCGCGGTTTCTGTCATGCGTCCCCCTCAGGACTTGAAGTCGTGCAGCACCGTCGCCACGAGAGCGGCGATGCCGTCGGAATCCATGCCGGCCCGGTATGCCTCGGCCAGCCACCGCTCCAGGCCGGCACGCAGCTCGGCCTGCTTGTCGGCGGGCAGGCCGGTCAGGCCGCGCTCGACGAAGGTGCCCTGGCCGGGGCGGCCCTTCACCAGCCCCTTGTGCTCCAGCTCGCGGTAGGCCTTGAGCACCGTGTTCGGGTTGATCACCAGCCGCTTGGCGACGTCCTTGACGGTCGGCAGCCGGTCGCCGACGCGCAGCCGCCCCAGCCGCAGCGCGTGCTCGACCTGGTGCACGAGCTGCCGGTAGGGCGGCACGCCCGAACCGGTGTCGACCCTGAACTCGATCAAGCACCTTCTCCTAACGTACTAATTACCTATGACCATAGGATAATCAGACTGCGATCTTGGTCAAGCCACAGTCCCGAAATCGGCCTCTGAACAGCGAAAACCGCCCCAAGACGGAATTCGGGGCGGTGATTGCGGGGTAGTACGAGTCAGTCGAGGCGACCGTGCGCGCGGGGTCGAGGCGTTTACTTCGGCCGTCAGCCGCCTGGCTCGGTCTCGTCGGCGCTCGCCAGACGGACCGGCACGAGCTGCGCCACGGCTTCGCGACTGGAGACGCCCCACTTGTTGAGGACGTTCTGCACGTGGGTTTCCACGGTGCGCGGGGAGAGCACCAGCCTGGCCGCGATCTCGCGGTTGGTGAGGTTGTGCGCGACCAGCCGCGCGACCTCGGTCTCGCGGCGCGTCAACACGACGTCGCCCGGCACGGGCGTCGCCGTCCCCTCCAGGGACGCGATGATCCGCAGGACCATCCGCACGATCTCGGCGTGGTCCCGGCGCGGGGAGGCGCCGCCGCGGGACGCCGCGCCGGCCGAGCGCCCCTGCTCGTAGGCGGTGTCGAAGGCGCGCCGGCCGATCGCGGCGATCACCCGGTCGCAGGCCGCGGTGTGCCGCGCGCTGAACACCCCGAGCCCGAAGAGGTCGGCCCCCACCGCGTCCTGCAACGCCCGGGCGGCGCCGAAGACCTGCGCCGCCGCCCGGTTGTGGCCCAGCGACTCCAGCGCCCACGCGCACAGCTCGACGAACCACGGCGGGCCCCACGCGTCCTCGATGTCGAGCTGGGTGCGCAGCGCGGCACGCAGCCGGGGCAACGCGCGCTCGGGATGGCCCTGGCCGGTCTCGGCGACGGCCAGCGGCCACACCGCCCAGCTCTGCGCCCACCGCGCGCCGTGCCGGTCCGCGTCGGCGACCAGCTCGCGGCCCGCGGACAGCGCCTCCTGCGGGTCGTCGCGGTAGCTGGCCAGGAACACCGCGCGGAACAGCGAGATCATGTGGACCGTGCCGCCGGGGGCACCGACGCGGCGTGCCGCGTCGAGGGCGTTGGCCAGCACCTCGGCCGACTCCGCCGAAGCCGCGGCGAACCCGAGGTAGGTGCCCCGGGCGTACTCCACGGCCGCCGCGGCACCGGGGTCGTCGGTCCGCTCCAGCGCGCGTTCGGCGTTGGCCAGCACCTCTCGCCCGCTGCGCGCGCCGAGCCCCTGGGAGACCACGATGACCGTGGTGTGCGCCCACGCCACGGCCTCGACCTCGGGCGGCGCCTCGGCTGGCAGCGCCAGGATCCGCCGGAACCAGTCCACGCCCTCGGGCAGCAGGCCGTCGTAGCACCAGATCCGCAGCGCCCCCAGGTCGCACAGCAGCAGCAGGGCGTCGGTCTTGCGGTTTCCGGTCTCGCACCACGACAGCGCGGCCCGCACGTTGGGCATCTCCCGGCCCATGCCCTGCAGCGCCTCGATCTCGCGTTCCGAGTACCAGCCGCGGGCGGCGTCGTGGGCCAGCAGGCGGTAGTAGCCGAGGTGGCGATCGGCGATCCGCGACTCCTCACCGGCCGCGCGGAGCCGGTCGAGTCCGGTCTGCCGCAGCGTTTCCAGCATCTGGTAGCGGCCGTCGCGGCCGAGCGTGAGCACCGAGCGGTCGACCAGTTCCAGCAGCAGTTCGTCCACCGGGGCGCCGCCGAGGTCGTCACCTCCGACGTGTTCGGCCGCGGCGAGCGTGAAACCGTCGCGGAAGACCGACAGGCGCCGCCAGAGCCGCTGCTGTTCGGGCGGGCACGACTCGTAGGTCCACCACATCACCGAGCGCAGCGCCGCCAGCGGCGCAGGCACGCTCTTGCCGTCATCGGTCAGCTCGTGCAGCCAGCGGCGCACCATCGCGGCCAGCGACGGCAGGCTCGCGCCGCGCAACCGGCATGCGACCAGCTCGATCGACAGCGGCAGGCCGTCGAGCAACCGGACGATCTCGACGACCAGCGGTCTCGTCGAGGCGTCCAGGACGAAACCCGGTGCGCTGCGGACCGCGTGCACCCGGAACAGCTCCACCGCCTCGGAGGCGTCGGCCCGATCGGGCGCGGCGTCCGCCGCCGGCACCTCCAGCGGTCCCAGGCGCAGGTCGTACTCGCCGCAGGCGTGCAGGCCCAGGCTCCGCCGCGAGGTGGCCAGCACCGACAGGCCGGGAGCGGCGCGCAGCAGGTCCGTCAGGGAGCGGCCCACCGGCTCGACGAGTTCCTCGCAGTTGTCCAGCACGAGCAGGACGCGGCGGTCGCCGAGGTGCTCCACGACGCGTTCGGCGCGCGGGCGCTGGTCGTGGCGGCGCAGGCCCAGGGCCCGGCCGATCGCCTCCATGACGACGTCGTCCCCGCCGCTCACCCCGGCCAGCTCGACGAGCTTGACCTCGTCGTAGTGGCCCTGGTCGCGCTCCTGGCGCGCCAGCCGGACGGCGAGGCGCGTCTTGCCCGCACCGCCGATCCCGGTCAGCACGAGCAGCCGCCCCTCGCCCGCGGCCTCCCTGCCCGAAGCCAGCCACCGGGCGCCCTCGGTCAGCGCCTCCGCACGGCCGACGAACCGCGTGACCTCCGCGGGTAGCTCCCCCGCCCTGCTCACACTGCCCAACCTCCTTCGAACGCGGAGGTCAACTCTAGTCAGCGGCCACTACGTACTCACTAAACTCCGTGCCCCCCTCAGTAGCGGTTGCGGATGTGGGGCCCGGCCCTCGCGTGCTGAGGTGTCTGCCGGTGTTCACGTGATCACTTCGGGCCGTCGTGCCCGGACGCGTCCGCGGCGGTCGCCGCGCGCCACAACCACGACGCGGTGGTGTCCTGGTGATCAGCATCGCGATGTTCCAGGCCCACCCGTGCGCGGGCGGCCGGCGAGCCGCGGCGCACCGCACAACCCGGCAGGCAGCGACGTGGCCCGAGGCCGTGCGCACCGCGTGCCCGGCGTATGGGGGTACGCCGGGCACCCACCCCCGATGGGCGGGCGCGCAGTCCCCGGGCCGCGGCTTGCCGGCGCGGAGGTCGTTTCGCCGAAGTCCTCCCGCTTCCGCCAGCCGCGGGCGTGAGCTGCTTCGCCGGAGTCTCCCGCTTCCGCCAGCCGCGGGCGCGGACGGCCCTTCGCCGGAGAATCCTGGTTCCGCCGTCAGCCGCGGGCGCGGCTGTCGCACATCGCGCGCCACTCGTCCACGTCGGGCGCGGGAGTCGGCAGCGGCCCGGCGCGGTCGTCGCGCAGCCCCTGCAGGACCAGGGTCAGGTAGCGGGCGCGCAGCTCGGCCCGGCGGTCCTCGCCGATCGGCAGCTTCGGGTTGAGGTGCTTGAACAGCAGCGGGATGTCGGTCCAGTGCACGTCGGCGCGCATCGCGCCGGACCGCTGCGCCGCCGTGACGATCCGCTCGACGAGCTCGGCCATCCGGTCCTGCAACAGCAGGAACTCGTCGGAGTGGACGTGCAGCTCGTCGACCGGCGGGAGCACGGTGCCGATCGGCGTCTCCGCGCCCAGGCAGCGGGACATGAAACGGACCAGGGCCGCCCAGGCGTCGGACTCCTCGGACAGCGCGGCCTCCGCCTCGGCGATGATGCGGCGCAGGGAGGCCATGCGGACCGCCTCGGCGAGCGCCTGCTTGCTCGGATAGCGGCGGTACACGCTGGCCACCCCGACCCCCGCGCGCTTGGCGACCTCCGACATCGGAGCCGCGAAGCCCTGCTCGCCGAACACCTCGCGAGCAGCGGCGATGACCCGGTCGTCGTACGAGACCGTCTTACCAGGGGCCGCCATCCCCCCACGATACCCCGGAGCGGAACCATCCGTTCCGCAGGTGGACGAACAGGGCGAACCGGACCCGTCGGCAGACGACTTCCTCGCGCCCGCCGAGCCCGACTGATCACGACGTGAAAGTTTTCCACGCGGAGCGGAATACTTCGTTCCGCCGCGGGCGTTGCTCCGGAACGGAATGATCCGTTCCGAGGGAGACCCGACATGACCACGCAGGAGCTCGCCCCCACCCCCGGTCGCAGCACCGCCGCGCCGCCGCGGCGGCTGCCCAGATCGCTCTCCTTCTGGCTGGTGGGCGGCATCCTGTGCGTCTTCCTGATGGCCTCCACCGCGCCGTCCCCGATGTACTCGATCTACCAGCAGCGCTGGGGCTTCACCACGACCGTGCTCACCGAGGTGTTCGCGGTGTACGCGGTGGCGATCCTGGTGTCACTGATCATGTTCGGCTCGCTGTCGGACCACGTCGGCCGCAGGCCGGTGCTGCTGGTCTCGCTGTTGGTGGAGATCGTCTCGGTGATCGTGCTGGCCACGGCGCCCGCGGTGGGCTGGCTCTACCTCGGCCGCATCCTCCAGGGCCTGGCGACGGGCGCGGCGACCAGCGCGGTCAGCGGCGCCCTGCTGGACTTCCAGCCTCCCGGCACCAACCGCGGACCACTGATCAACGGCGTCTCGGCGAGCCTGGGCATGGCGCTCGGTTCGCTGATGGCCGGGGCGCTGGTGCAGTACGCGCCCGGCCCCACCACCCTGAGCTACGTGGTGATCCTGATCGGGCTGGCCGCCGCGGTGCCCGCCGTGCTCGCCATGCCCGAGCGGGTGACCGGCAGCGGGCGCACGTGGCGCGAGCTGCTGCGCCCGCAGCGACCGACGGTTCCCGCCGGACGCGGCCGCGACTTCGCGCTGCTGGCGACCACGATGCTCGCGGCCTGGACGGTCGGCGGCATGTACATGTCGCTGGGTCCGTCGGTGGCCAAGGGCATGGTCAGCGGGGCGCCGTACCTGGTGGGCGGGCTCGCGGTGGCGACGCTCGCCGGGGTCGGGGGACTGGCGCAGCTGGTGTTCTCCGGGTGGCCGGGCAGGCGCGCGGTGCTGGTCGCGACGCCCCTGCTCATCGCGTCGCTGGCGGGGGTGGCGACCTCGGTCGTCGCGAGCAGCCCGGTGCTGTTCTTCGCCGCCTCGATCGTGCTCGGCGTCGGCTGGGGAATGATGTTCATGGGCGGTTTCCGGCTGCTCACCGCCATGGCCACCCCGGAGCACCGGGCGGGCACCTCGGCGATGATCTACGTCGTGGCCTACCTGTCGGCCGGAGTTCCCAGCGTCACCCTGGGATTCCTCACCACCGCCTTCGGCCTGACCGCGGCGACCGTGGTGTTCGCGGCGGCGGCCGGGACTTTCGCTGCGGTCGCCGGGATCTCCACGCTGGCCCGGCGCTGACACCGCGTGCGAGCCGGTTCACAGGGCGCAGATGGCGAAAAGCCGGTCAGCGCGGTGCGCGCAGGGGGCGGTTCCGGACAGAACCGCCCCCTGCGTCGTCAGGCAGACTCGACGACCAGCGCCGAGCTGTCGTCGTTGGTGTCCACCCGCACCTTGTCGCCCTCGCGGATCTCGCCGCCCAGCAGCTTCTTCGCGAGCTGGTCGCCGATGGCCGACTGCACCAGCCGCCGCAACGGCCGGGCGCCGAAGACCGGGTCGAAGCCGTTGAGCGCCAGCCAGTCGCGAGCCGCGGGCTGCACGTCCAGCACCAGCCTGCGCTGGGCCAGCCGCTGCGCCAGCCGCTCCACCTGGATGTCCACGATGGACGTCAGCTCCTCGGTCGACAGCGCGTGGAACACCACGACGTCGTCGAGCCGGTTGAGGAACTCCGGCTTGAAGTGCTGGTGCACCACCGCCCGGACGGCCTCGTCGCGCTGCTGCTCGGTGAGGTTGGGGTCGGCGATCGCCTGCGACCCCAGGTTCGAGGTCAGCACCAGGATCGTGCTGCGGAAGTCCACCGTCCGGCCCTGGCCGTCGGTCAGCCTGCCGTCGTCGAGGGCCTGCAACAGCACGTCGAAGACGTCCTGGTGCGCCTTCTCCACCTCGTCGAACAGCACCACCGAGTACGGGCGGCGGCGCACCGACTCGGTGAGCTGGCCGCCCTGGTCGTAACCGACGTAGCCGGGCGGCGCACCGACCAGGCGCGCGACCGAGTGCTTCTCGGAGTACTCGCTCATGTCGATGCGGACCATCGCCCGGTCGTCGTCGAACAGGAAGCCCGCCAGCGCCTTGGCCAGCTCGGTCTTGCCCACGCCGGTGGGCCCCAGGAACATGAACGAGCCCGTGGGCCGGTCCGGGTCGGACACGCCCGCGCGCGCCCGGCGCACCGCGTCGGAGACCGCGCGCACCGCCTCGGCCTGGCCGACGACGCGGGCGGAGAGCTCGTCCTCCATCCGCAGCAGCTTGGTCGTCTCGCCCTCCAGCAGCCGGCCCGCGGGGATGCCCGTCCACGCGCTCACCACGTCGGCGACGTCGTCGGGCGTGACCTCCTCCTGCAGCATCGCCTTGTGCCTGCTCTGGGCCGCGGTGGCCGAGTCGAGCTCCTTCTCCAGCGTCGGGATCCGGCCGTAGCGCAGCTCGGCGGCCTTGCCGAGGTCGCCGTCGCGCTCGGCGCGCTCGGACTCGCCGCGCAGCTGCTCGAGCTGGGTCTTGAGCACGCGGATCTTGTCGATCGACTCCTTCTCGCCCTGCCAGCGCGCGGTCAGCTCGGACAGCTTCTCGCGCCGGTCGGCCAGCTCGGAGCGCAGCGCGGCCAGCCGGTCCAGCGACGCCGGGTCCTCCTCCTTGGCCAGCGCCATCTCCTCGATCTCCAGCCTGCGCACGGCCCGCTCGACCTCGTCGATCTCCACCGGACGGGAGTCGATCTCCATGCGCAGCCGGGACGCGGCCTCGTCGACGAGGTCGATGGCCTTGTCCGGCAGGAACCGCGCGGTGATGTAGCGGTCGGAGAGGGTGGCGGCGGCGACCAGCGCGCCGTCGGTGATCCGCACACCGTGGTGGACCTCGTAGCGCTCCTTGAGGCCGCGCAGGATGGCGACGGTGTCCTCCGGGCTCGGCTCGCCGACCAGCACCTGCTGGAACCGGCGCTCCAGGGCCGCGTCGGTCTCGATGTGCTCGCGGTACTCGTCGAGGGTCGTGGCGCCGACCATGCGCAGCTCGCCGCGGGCGAGCATCGGCTTGATCATGTTGCCCGCGTCCATCGCGCCCTCACCGGTCGCGCCCGCGCCGACGATGGTGTGCAGCTCGTCGATGAAGGTGATGATCTGGCCCGCCGACTCGGTGATCTCCTTGAGCACCGCCTTGAGGCGTTCCTCGAACTCGCCCCGGTACTTCGCGCCCGCGACCATCGAGCCCAGGTCCAGCGACACCACCCGCTTGCCGCGCAGCGACTCCGGCACGTCGCCGGCCACGATCCGCTGGGCCAGCCCCTCGACGATGGCGGTCTTGCCGACGCCGGGCTCGCCGATCAGCACCGGGTTGTTCTTGGTGCGCCGGGACAGCACCTGCACGACGCGGCGGATCTCGGCGTCGCGGCCGATCACCGGGTCGACGTCACCGCGGCGGGCGCGGTCGGTGAGGTCCTGGCCGTACTTCTCCAGCGCCTTGTAGGTGCCCTCGGGATCGGGGCTGGACACCCGGGCGGAGCCGCGCACCTTGGCGAAGGCGTCCTTGAGCGCCTCCGGCGTGGCGCCGTGCTTGCGCAGCAGGTCGGCGACCTGGCCGCCCTCGGTCGCCAGCCCGACGAGCAGGTGCTCGGTGGAGACGTAGTCGTCGCCCATCTCGGTGGCCAGGTGCTGGCCGTGGGTCAGCGACCTGACCGCCTCGCGCGAGAGCTGCGGCGCGGAGACGGTGGAGCCGCTGGCCGCCGGGAGGGCGTTGATGATCCGTTCCAGCTCGGAGCGCACCTCGGCGGGGTCGGCGTCGACCGCGGACAGCAGCGGCGCGGTGAGCCCGTCGCCCTGGGCGAGCAGGGCGCCGAGCAGGTGGGCGGGCGTGACGTCGGGATTGCCCGCGACGGTCGCGGCCTGCGCCGCCGAAGAGATCGCCTGCTGGGTCTTCGTGGTCGGGTTGAAAGCGTCCATTCCTCACCTCGTCGCACTTGCCTGCCACCCGGTACCCCGCCGCCGTCACGAGCCGGCGTTAGGAAAGTTGAGCGGCCCGCACTCAAGTCTAGCGGCAAGAAGAGGCGCGTGCAGCCACCCGCCGGTGACCGCACGCGCCTCGGATGCTCCCGCAACCCCCGGGGAGCCGATGACCAGCCCTTCCGCCGCACGGCCTCAGCCCTGCCGGACCGCCTGGATGTCGATGTCGACGCGCAACGTGGTGCCGATGGCGGCGATGCCCGTGCGCAGCGCCTGGTTGAAGTTCATCGCGAAGTCCTCCCGGCGCAGCTGCACCGACGCCGAAGCCGAAGCCCGAGTACCGCCCCACGGGTCCGGCCCCACGCCTGCGAAGCGGGTGTCCAGCCGCACCTGCCTGCTCACCCCGCACAGCATCAGGACGCCGTCGAGGTCCCAGGCGTCGCCGCCGCGGGGGCGCAGCGCGGTCGAGCGGAACGCGATCTCCGGGTAGCGCTCGACGTCGAGGAAGTCCGCGCCGCGCAGGTGCTCGTCGCGCTGCTCGTTGGCCGTGTCGATGCTCCTGGCGTCGATCACGACCTCCACGACCGACGTCTCGATCGGGTTGCCGACGTGGACGTCACCGGTGAAGTCGGTGAAGCGGCCGTGGATGCTGCTGATCCCCAGATGCCGCGCGCTGGCCCGGATCGACGAGTGCACCGGGTCGATCCGCCACCGCCCCGGCGCGGGCAGGTCGAACCCACCGGCCTGCCGCAGCTCGACCACTCCGAGCGCCGCCGCCCGGCCCTCGTGCACCATCGTCGTCCGCGCCACCGGCTCGTAGCCGAGCGCGGTGATGATCGTGGTGTAGGTGCCCGCGGGCAGCCCGGCGGCGACCGCCGAGCCGTCGTCGTCGCCCAGAACCCTGGCGACCTGCGCGCCCGCCGGGTCGATGACAGTCAGCGCGGCGCCGGGCACCGGCCAGCCGTCGCCGGCGCGCACGGTGGCGGTCACCGCGCCGTGGCCGTTGTCCATGTTCAGCATGCCCTTCCTGCTCAGTTCCCGGGGTGGCCCAGCTCGACGTCGTGGGCGACCTGCTCGCCCGCGACCCGCAGCGACGACGCGACCGGCGGATAGCCGGTGGCGATGACGGTGTACTCGCCCTCCGGCAGGTCGGTGAACTCGTAGCCGCCGTCGGCACCGGTGGTGGCCGCCGCGACGACCACGCCGTCGACGTCCAGCAGGGTGACCCTGGCGTCGGGCACCGGGGCGTCGAGCCCGGGAGCCCGCACGACGCCGCTGAGCGTCGTGCCGGCCTGCAACGCCACGTCCAGCTGCACCTGCTCGCCGTCGTCGACGTGGACCGAGGTCGCCGTCGGGCGGTAGCCGTCGGCGGTGACGGTCAGCGCGTACACGCCGCCGACCAGACCGCCGAACACGTACCGGCCGCCCTCGCCGGTGGCGCAGGAACCGATGACCTCGCCCCGGACGTCGGTGAGCAGCACCATCGCGCCGGAGACCTCCCGCGCGCCGGCGCGGACCACGCCGCTGACCCCGCCCGCGCCGAACATCCGCACGTCGTGGGCCACCGGCCGGTCGCCGATCACGACCATCGACGCGGTCGGCTGGTAGCTGCCGCCGGAGGCGATCAGCACGTAGCTGCCGCCGTGCGGGACCGCGAGGCGGTAGCGGCCGTCGCCCGAGGTGCGCACCCGGCCCGCCTGGCGCCCGCTGGAGTCGGTGAGGGTGAGCACCACGCCCTCGACCGGAGCGCCGGAAGCGTCTGTCACCGAACCGTGTAGGTGGAGATCGTCGAGGATTCCCGTCAACTGCACTCCTTCGGTGGTGTACGGCCGCGGCCTCACCGGCTCTGACCAGGCATCGGACCCGTTGTTCACAGAGTTGTCCACAGGTTCGCGGCGGCTGTGCACAGTGCCTTCGCGCACACCCCCAACCTGGGGATAGCCGCTGGTGGCGGCGGCTTCGTGCGCGCTGGTATCCACCGACTTGTCCACAGATTCGGCGGAGTTGTCCACAGCCCCCTGCGCGGGCTGTGAATCAACCGTGGTGCGCAGCGGGACCTCCTTGATGAACAGCACAGCTAGCAGCGTCACCACGGAGATGCACGCGGACACGAGGAAGATGTCCCCGATCGCGTCTCCGTAGGCGGCCCGGACCACGACCTGGACGGGCGCTGGCAGCGAGTCGATGTCGAGCGAACCGCCTCCGCCCGCTCCGGAGGCGGCGGGCGTTCCGGCCAGTCCCGCCACGATGTAGTCCGAGACGCGCGTCGCGAGGATCGCGCCCAGCACCGAGACGCCCGCCGAGCCGCCCAGCGTCCGGAAGAACGTCACGACCGAGGTGACCGACCCCATGTCCCGGCTGTCGGTGGTGTTCTGCACCGCCAGCACGAGGTTCTGCATCAGCGCGCCGACGCCGATGCCCATCATGGCCAGGTAGCAGCCGACCAGCACCAGGTTCGTCTCGTGGTCGATCGTGCTCAGCAGCGCCATCCCGGCCACCAGCACGATGCCGCCGCCGACCAGGAACGGCTTGATGCGCCCGGTGCGGCGGGAGATGATCTGGCCGGAGATCGTCGAGGACAGGAACAGCCCGCCGACCATCGGCAGCGTCATCAGGCCGGCGTGGGTGGGGCTGAAGCTGCGCGCGATCTGGAAGTACTGGCCCAGGAAGACCGCGCCGCCGAACATCGCCGTACCGACCGCGACGGTGCCGATCGTGGCCAGGTGACGGTGCCGTTGCGGAACATCCGCAGCGGCACGATCGGCTCGCCGACCCTGCTCTCGATGATCACCGCCACGACCAGCGCCGCCACGCCGCCACCGACGAGGGCGGCGGTCTCCGGCGAGGCCCAGGCGAACTGCTTGCCCGCCATCGACACCCAGACCAGCAGCAGGCTCACACCGCCGACGAGGAACAGCGCGCCGAACCAGTCGATCTTGATGGGGCGCTTGACGACCGGCAGCTTCAGCGTGCGGCCCAGGACGATGAACGCGATGACCGCGATCGGCACCGTGACCCAGAAGCACCAGCGCCAGCCCAGCCACGGGGTGTCGACGATGACGCCGCCGACCAGCGGTCCGCTGACCGTGGCCACCGCGAAGGTCGCGCCGATGTAGCCGCTGTAGCGGCCGCGCTCGCGCGGCGAGACCATCGCGGCGATCACGACCTGGATCAGCGCCTGCAGCCCGCCCATGCCGATGCCCTGCACCGCGCGGAAGCCGATCAGCACCGGCATCGACTGCGCGAAGCCGCCGAGCACCGAGCCGACCGTGAAGATCGTGATGGCGAGCTGGTAGAGCGCCTTCTTGCTGAACAGGTCGGAGAGCTTGCCCCAGATCGGCGTGCTCGCGGTCGAGGTCAGCAGCATCGCGGTGACGACCCAGGTGTACTGGCTCTGGCTGCCGTTCAGATCGGCGAGGATGCGCGGCAGCGCGTTCGACACGATGGTCGAGCTGAGGATGGCGACCAGCAGGGCCAGCATCAGGCCCGACATCGCCTCCATGATCTGCCGGTGGGTCATCGGCTCGGACGTCCCGTCCGCATGCGCGGGCGCGACCCGCTCGGGGGCCGCGTGCCGGATCGTCGAGCTGGTCATCAGGCTCCTTCCGTCGTCGTGGGCGTTTGCGCCGCGGGCGCGGGCGTCGCGGCCGGCGCGGGTTGTCGAGGTGCGGGCCGCTCAGGCGTGGGCCGCTCGGGTGCGGGCGGCTCGGGTGCGGGCGGCTGTGGCGTGGGCCGCTCGGACCCGGGGTGTTCGGGTGCGGGCCGCTCGGCTGCGGGCGTCGCCGCGGAGGACGTGGGCTCCGCGCCGGTGGACGGCTCGGCGCCCCGCCGCGCGTCCGCCGGGACCTCCTCCTGCGCGTGGGCCGCGCGGTGCAGGTCTTTCGCCGCCGTCGACAGGAGGTCGACCAGCCGCCGGACGGCGTCGTCGTCCCACTCGCTCAGCGCCCGGCTGAGCCACTCCGCCTTGCGGCGCTCCAGCGCGGCGAGCGCGCGCTCGCCGTCGGGCGTCGCGCGCAGCAGCGAGACCCGCCGGTCGGCGGGGTCGGGGCGGCGCGTGATCATCCCGGCCTGTTCGAGCTGGTGCACCTGCCTGCTGACCACCGAGGCGTCGACGACCCGGTGCTGGGCGAGGTCGGAGGCCCGGCACTCGCCGCGGTACACGAGCTCGGCCAGCAGACCGGTCGCGGCGTAGGGCACTTCGTCGTTGAACTGGAAGCCTTTCTGCAACGCCACGTGCTTGAGGCCGACCAGGAAGCGCAGCGGGCGCAGCAGCTCGCTGCAGAGTTCAGGCGTGGGTCCCATTGGCTACATCCCTTTAGTTGTTCGAGGCAACTATACAAAGGTTAGTTGCGTTAGGCAACTTGATGGCAGTCGAACGATTGCCGTGTGAGGTGGATCAACAAGAAGGGAGAAGGGGCCGGACCACCAGACCGACACGCGGGCCGACAGCCGCGATCTACGCACCGACAGCCGGATTTGCCCACCGCAGCCGGGACCTACGGCCCAGCAGCCGGATCGGCCCACCGCCGCCGAGACCTGTGGCCTTCAGCCGGAAACCGCGCCACCAGGCGAAGCCGTGCGCCAGCAGCAGAGCCGTGCGCCGCTGCCCAAGCTGCGCGCCGCTACCCCAAGCCGCGCGCCGCCGCCGAAGCCATGTGCCACCAGCCGAAGCCATGTGCCACCGCCCAAGCCGCACGCCGCCGCCCAAGCTGTGCGCCAGCAGCCCGAGCCGTGCGCCGCTATCCCAAGCCATGTGCCAGCAGCGGAACCGTGCCCCACCGCCGATTTCATGCGCGCCAAGACCGCGAGGGCCGCGCAGCGGCTGCCGCCGGGCCCGTCGTCCGCAGGTCACCGCAGGTCGCGGGACCGGCGGCCCGCTCGGCCATCAGAGGGTCACATCATGCCGTTCAGCTTGTTCAGCAGCCGGGCCATGTCCTTGAGGTCCTGCGTGGTCCAGCTCGCGAACTGGCCGTGCAGGTGCTTGCGCCGCTGGTTGCGGACCTGCTCCAGGCGGGCGCGCCCCAGCTCGGAGAGCTGGATGCGCCGGGCCCGGCCGTCGTCGGGGTCGGGCACCCGCTCCAGCAGGTCCAGCTCCACCAGCGTCGCGATCTGCCTGCTCACCGTGGACTTGTCCAGCCGCGTGCGGTCGGCGACGTCCATGCCCCGCAGCGGCCCGTGCTCGTCGACCATCAGCAGCAGGCTGTAGGAGGCCGGGTCGAGGTCCGGGTGCACCTGCTCGGCGACCATGCTCGACACGTTGCGCGCCCGGCGGAACATCATCACGAGCTCGCGTTCGATGGACTCGGCCGCCGTGCGGCGGTCGATGCCCTCGTCCCGCACGCCACCGGCGGAGCCGGCAGCACCGGCCTCTTCCTGCTCGATCACGACTCTCCTACCGTCCGCGCTGGCGCGCTCCGCCGACCGGGGTCGCCCGCACGGCGACCCCGGTGACAGTATCTTGCGAAATGTCTGGCTTGGGCAGGTCGTGGCCCTGATCCCTTCGAGCGAACAGGGACATCCCGCCGAGTGGGAGGGGCCGGTCGACGCGGGAAGCACCACCGTCCCATCGCCCGCCCCTCGGACGCAGCCAGGCCCCGGCCCGGGCGTCGGCGTCGTCTAGCCCGCGCCGACCTCGGCGTCGACGCGGTGCCACGGCCGCGGCGTGCCCTTCGCCTCGAAGTAGTCGCCGCCCTTGCGCTTGATGTCGTCGGTGCCCCAGCTGCGTTGCCGCACGACCGGAGCCATCCGCGGGATGTGCTTGCGGCAGTGCACGTAGGACTCCTCGACCTGCACGACCACCCACCGCTCGGGCGTGCGGCCGCGGTCGAACTCCGCGGGCAGGGCCGGGTGGATGGCCCTCAGGTCCGGGTCCTCGACGATGCGTGCCCTGCCGTTGACGTGCAGACCGATCAGGTCGGACACGAAGTCGCACATCAGGATCCCGATGTGCGGATTCTCACTGATGTTGCCGAGGCTGGCCAGCACGCCGTTGCCCCGGTACTCGGGGTAGGCGATGTGCCGGTCGTCGAGCACCTCGATGAAGCCCGGGGGACCGGCGCGCAGGCTGGAGTCGCACTCGCCACGCGAGTCGGAGGTGGCCACGAAGGCCATCTCCATCCGGGAGATGAACTCCTTCATCTGCGGGTTCAGGTGGTCGAGGACCTGGTCGTCGTAGAAGCGCCGGGCGCGCTTGGCGGTGCCGTATGCGCACTGCAGCAGGTGCTCACCCGCCGACCCGGGCAGCGCGGCGCCCTGGTGACCCTCCGTGAAGGGGTCGTTCGGGTCGTCGGAGCGGTTCGGGGAGTCCGCCCTCGCGGGCGACGGTTGCGGCTGGGACGGCCGCGCGGACGGAGGGTCGGCGAGCTCCAGCTCCAGCAGGTCGTCGTCGGCGGTGCCGCTCGGGGTGAGCTGCGGGAACACGGCTCCGGCCGGGGGGCGCAGGGGACCGGCGGCGGGACGCGCTGCTCCGGTCGTGGAGCGCACAGGGCCGGTCGGGGGACGAGGTGGGCCGGTCGGGGGACGCAAGCGGCCGGTCGGGGGTAAGTGGTCGGGGATCACGCGCCTCACCGTGTCACGCATCGCTTCGTTCGAACAGCGATGGCTACCAGGTTCGCCCAACGGAGACCCGGTTTATCAACAAGACGTAGTTAAAATGCACTCAAAAGTGCCATCAAGGCGCACGCGGCACAGCGGACACGTTAGGGTCCCCCCTAGTCGGGGGACGCTTGGCCGACAGCGACGTGCCCGAACGGTGCGACCGCCTACGTGGAGAAGACTGCGCCCGAACCATGACAGCGAACGCCGTACTGAGCCCCGGTCCTCCCCCGAACCGCGAGCCATCACCCGGGGTCAGCCAGATGGTCCGCCTGATCCGCGAGAGCTGGGCCGAAGTGGAGCCGCAGGCCGATGACGTGGCCAGGTTCTTCTACGGCATGCTCTTCAGCCTCTCCCCGGCAACCCGCGACCTGTTCGCGGTGAACATGGAGGTGCAGCGCAGCCGGTTGCTGCGGGCGCTCGTCCACGTGATCCAGATGGTGGACCGCCCCGACGACCTGCTGCCGTTCCTGCACCAGCTCGGCCGGGACCACCGCAAGTTCGGCGTGGTCTCCGCGCACTACGAGGCGGTGGGGACCGCGCTGCTGGCCTCGATCAAGAAGCACGCGGGCCCGGCGTGGACCGAGAGCGTCGAGCGCGCCTGGGCCGAGGCCTACACCGTGATGGCCTCGGCGATGACCGAAGCGGCGGCCGCCGACGAGGGCCCCGCCTGGTACAACGGCGAGATCGTGCACCACGAGCGGCTGAGCTGGGACGTCGCGATCGTGCGCGTGCAACCCGACCACCCGGTGCCATACCAGCCCGGGCAGTACGTCAGCGTCGAGGTTCCGCAGCGCCCGCGGCTGTGGCGCTACCTCACACCGGCCAACGCGCCGCGCGAGGACGGCACCATGGAGTTCCACATCAAGTCCGTGGAGGGCGGCTGGGTCAGCCGCGCGCTGGTCGGCCACGCCCGGCCGGGCGACACCTGGCGCATCGGTTCCCCGATGGGGCGGCTCAGCGTGGACCGCGAGCGCGACCGGGACGTGCTGATGATCGCCGGAGGCACCGGCCTGACGCCGATGCGCGCGATCATCGACGACCTCGCCCAGTACGGCGACAACCCGCGCGTGCAGCTCTTCTACGGCGGACGCAACCGCGATGACCTCTACGACCTCGAGGGCCTGCAGCGCGTCGCGATGAGCAACCCGTGGCTGACGGTGACGCCAGTGCTGGAGAACGACCCGGGCGCCACCGGCGCCGAGCACGGCACGCTCGCCGACGTCGTGACCCGCTACGGCGCGTGGTCCGAACGCGACGTGCTGGTCAGCGGCTCACCGGCGATGATCCGCGCGACCGTGTCGCGGATGCTGGTCGCGGGCACGCCGCTCGACCACATCCAGTACGACCCGTTCACGCTGGACTGAGCGCGGGGACGTCACGAGGAACGCGGGACGGTCGCAAGGCGGCGGACGTCTCCGCGTGGCCTCCCGGGCAGAGCACATCGTTGGGCGCGGACAGGTCGCTCTGCCTGGGAACGTCGCCGGACCGGTGAGGCCACACGCGACAGCGTCTCGCCGGGGAGGCACCGGACGTCCGTCCAGGCGTGCGACTGCATCTGGGCGACCTTGGTGATTCCGGCGACGCCGGGAGATCGTGGCCGCGGCACACGCCGGGCACAGCCGTGCCGCTCGGTTCCTGGAGAGCGGAGCCAAGATCATCGAGGCCGAATACCGGCAATGCGGACCGGGGCTCACCCGACAGGCAGCGCCACAGCCGCCGCCAAGGCCCGCCGCAGATCACCGCCAGTGCGAGCTGCGGGGTACCGCCAGCCAGCGTTGCGGTCACCCGCGTGCTGTGAGCTACCGGTAGCCCCTACCGGTTTGAGTGCGGCACACACGCCGCAGCGAGAGTCTACTTAGGACGCGGGCGCAGGCCCCGCCTCTGCGTCGGCCCACGGACACATCCGGACCGAACCGCCGCTCCGGCCGACATCGCCAGTCCAGCTAGTCCTGCCGGGTCCGCTCCTGACCCGGTGCCCCCAACATGACAGTGCCGCCCCCGCGTGGGGGGCGGCACGGCGTGGTCAGCGCTTGCGGTCGGGTTTCCAGACGACCAGCGCGGTTTCCTGGCGAACCGGAACGAGGTCGCGGCGGTACGAGGCGTGCACCTGCGCCGCCGCCTGCTCCGCGGCGGCGTGCGCCGCGGCGACCTCGGTCATCAGCTCCTGCACCTTCTCGCGCAGCGCGTCGACCTCGTTCTCCAGTTCGATGATGCGTTTGATGCCCGCGAGGTTGACGCCCTCCTCCTGGGAGAGCCGCTGGACCTCGCGCAGCAGGGCGATGTCACGCGCCGAGTACCGGCGCCCGCCCGCCGCGGTCCGTCCGGGAGAGACCAGGCCGAGCCGGTCGTAGCTGCGCAGCGTCTGGGCGTGCAGCCCGGACAGCTCGGCGGCCACCGAGATCACGAAGACCGGCGTGTCCTCGTTGGCACCTGGCGGGAACCCGACCGTCATGCTCAGCTTCGTGCGACTCCGACCGGTGGTCATGCCTTACCTCCCGAGCAGCTCGTCGAGGTCCCCGCGAGGGTCGTGATCCGCGGTCGCCTCCGCGTACGCGCGCAACGCGTCCTCCGCCTTGCCGTCCAGTTTGGACGGAACGGCGACCTGCAGGGTCACCAGGAGATCCCCTCGGCTGCCGCTCTTGCCCTCCACGCCCTTGCCGCGGACCCGCAGGGTGCGGCCGCTGCTGGTGCCGGGCTGGACCTTCAAGGAGACCTTGCCGTCCAGCGTGGGCACCGTCAACGTGGTTCCAAGGGTGAGTTCGGGAAAAGTGACCGGAACGGTGATCGTGAGGTCGCTGCCGGACCGGCCGAACACGCGGTGCGGGTTGACGTGCACCACCACGTACAGGTCGCCCGCCGCGGCCCCGTGCCTGCCCGGCTCGCCCTGACCGGCCAGCCGGATCCGCTGGCCGTCGGAGACGCCCTGCGGAATGCGGACGGTCAGGGTGCGGGTGCGGGTGCTGACTCCCTCGCCCCGGCACTCCGGGCACGGGTCGTCGATGATCTGCCCGCGTCCGCGGCAGTCCGGGCACGGCTCGCTGAAGGCGAAAGCGCCCTGGTTGCGCGTCACGAGCCCCGCCCCCGCGCACGTGGCGCAGCTGTGGGGCCGGGTGCCGGGACGCGCGCCCGACCCGTGGCAGGTCGCGCACGTCGCCGGGCTCGACAGGCGGAGCGGCACGGTCGCGCCGCGCACCGACTCGGTGAAGTCGATGGTCACCTCGGTCTCGACGTCGGCGCCGCGCCGGGGGCGGTTGGCCGAAGTGGCACCGCCGCGGCGGTTGCCGAACAGGCCGCCGAAGAGGTCACCGATGCCACCGCCGGCCTGCGCGCCGCCGAACAGGTCGCCGAGGTCGAAGCCGCCGGTGCCGGTACCGGCACCGAAGCCGCCGAAGCCGCCACCGCCCTGGCCGCTGCCGAACCCGGCACCGAACAGCCTGCGGGCCTCGTCGTACTGCTTGCGCTTCTCCGGGTCGGAGAGCACGCCGTACGCCTCGGAAACGGCCTTGAACTTGGCTTCGGCCCTGCTGTTACCGGGGTTGGCGTCGGGGTGGTTCTCCCGCGCCAGCTTCCGGTAGGACTTCTTGATCTCGTCCGCCGAAGCGTCGGAAGAGACGCCCAGCTCGGCGTAGAAATCCTTGTCGAGCCATTCCCTTGCACTCACTGGACGCCCCTCCTCCCGCTCGCATCAACCCTGGTCTGCCGACTTCTCACCGGCCTGCGCCTGCTCACCCGCCGCCGACTCCGCGGGCTGCTCGCCCGGCTCGTGGTCGGTGACCGCGACCATCGCGGGCCGCAGCACCCGGTCGCCGAACCGGTAGCCGCGCCGCAGCACCGCGGTCACCGTCGGCCCGGAGACCTCCGGCGACGTGCTGTGCTGCACCGCCTCGTGCACCGACGGGTCGAACTCGTCGCCCTCCTGACCGAAGGGCGCCAGCCCCGCCCCGTTCAGCGACCCGATGAGCTTGTCGGCAACGGCCTTGAAAGCTCCGTTGAGGTCGCCGTGGGACTCGGCGCGCTCGACGTCGTCGAGCACCGTGAGCAGGTCACCCGCGACCGACGCCTTCGCGGCCTCGATCACGGCCTCGCGGTCGCGTTCCACCCGCTTGCGGTAGTTCGCGTACTCGGCGGTGACCCGCTTGAGGTCGGCGGTCAGCTCGTCGACCTGCTGCTGCAGCCCGGACGACGGGGCCTCTCCCACCGCGGCTTCGGCCTCGGCTTCGGCGATTTCGTCGTCGAGCGTCCCGGAGATGCTTTCGGCGATCTTCGGCTCGCTCTCCGCCGGTGCCGGAGTCCGGCGCTGGCCGGTCTCCGGGTCGATCCGGCGCCGATCCCTGACCACTACCGGCTCCTGCTCACCCTCGTTCCGCGACATCTCTGGCCTGTCCGACGTCACTTCTTCTTCTCGTCCTCGTCGTCGACGATCTCGGCGTCCACCACGTCGTCGTCGGCCTTGGCCGAACCCGAGGCACCCGCGGCGCCGTCACCGGCACCCGCGTCGGCCCCGGCGGCGCCGGCGCCGGCGTCGGCGTAGAGCGCCTGGCCCAGGGCCTGCGACTCGGTGGCCAGCTTCTCCACCGCGGTCTTGATCGCCGAGACGTCCTCGCCCTTGAGCGACTCGTTGACCTCGTCGATGGCCGCCTTGACCTTGTCCTTGGCGTCCTGCGGCAGCTTCTCGTCGTTGTCCTTGAGGACCTTCTCGGTCTGGTAGACCAGCGTCTCGGCCTGGTTGCGGGCCTCGGCCTCCTCGCGGCGCTTCTTGTCCTCCTCCGCGTGGGCCTCGGCGTCCTTGACCATGCGGTCGATGTCGTCCTTGGGCAGCGCAGAGCCGCCCGTGATGGTCATCGACTGCTCCTTGCCGGTGCCCAGGTCCTTGGCGTTGACGTGCACGATGCCGTTGGCGTCGATGTCGAAGGAGACCTCGATCTGCGGCACGCCGCGCGGCGCCGGGGGCAGCCCGGTGAGCTCGAACATGCCGAGCTTCTTGTTGTGCGCGGCGATCTCGCGCTCGCCCTGGAACACCTGGATCTGCACCGACGGCTGGTTGTCGTCGGCGGTGGTGAACGTCTCCGAGCGCTTGGTGGGGATGGTGGTGTTGCGCTCGATCAGCTTGGTCATGATGCCGCCCTTGGTCTCGATGCCCAACGACAGCGGCGTGACGTCCAGCAGCAGGACGTCCTTGACCTCACCGCGCAACACACCCGCCTGCAGCGCCGCACCCACCGCGACGACCTCGTCGGGGTTGACGCCCTTGTTCGGCTCCTTGCCGCCGGTCAGCTCCTTGACCAGGTCGCTCACCGCGGGCATGCGGGTCGAGCCGCCGACCAGCACCACGTGGTCGATGTCGCCGACCTTGATGCTCGCGTCGCGGATGACCGCCTCGAACGGCTTGCGCGTGCGCTCCAGCAGGTCGGAGGTGATGCGCTGGAACTCCGCCCGCGACAGCGTCTCGTCCAGGAACAGCGGGTTCTTGTCCGAGTCGACCGTGATGTAGGGCAGGTTGATGTTGGCCGTCGACGAAGAGGACAGCTCGATCTTGGCCTTCTCGGCGGCTTCCTTGATCCGCTGGAGGGCCATCTTGTCCTTGGTCAGGTCGATCCCGTTCGAGGACTTGAACTTCTCGACCAGCCACTCGACGATCCGCTCGTCCCAGTCGTCGCCACCGAGGTGGTTGTCACCGCTGGTGGCCCGGACCTCGACCACGCCCTCGCCGATCTCCAGCAGCGAGACGTCGAAGGTGCCGCCACCCAGGTCGAAGACCAGGATGGTCTGCTCCTTCTCGCCCTTGTCCAGCCCGTAGGCCAGCGCCGCCGCCGTCGGCTCGTTGACGATCCGCAGCACGTTCAGGCCCGCGATCTGGCCGGCCTCCTTGGTCGCCTGCCGCTGGGCGTCCTCGAAGTAGGCCGGGACCGTGATGACCGCGTCGGTGACGTCCTCGCCCAGGTACGACTCGGCGTCGCGCTTGAGCTTCATCAGCACGCGCGCGGAGATCTCCTGCGGCGTGTAGGCCTTGTCGTCGATCGTGGTCTTCCAGTCGGTGCCCATGTGCCGCTTGACCGACCGGATCGTGCGATCCACGTTGGTCACGGCCTGGTTCTTCGCGGGCTGACCGGTCAGGATCTCGCCGTTCTTCGCGAAGGCCACGATCGACGGCGTGGTCCGCGAGCCCTCGGAGTTGGCGATAACCGTCGACTCACCGCCCTCGAGGACGGAAACGACGGAGTTGGTCGTCCCCAGGTCGATACCGACCGCTCGCGCCATGGATGGTTCCTCCTGCTCATTGCCCGTGCGCCCAGGACGTGATCAGTCCTTGAGCCTTGCTGACTCAAGTTTTACCGAGCCCGACCGCGTCTCGTCAAACGCCGGTTGAGCCGGTCACACTCAAGCTTTCTGCCTCGACAACGTCTGAGCAGGCGTTGGAGTTCCCGGCGGCCGCTTCCGCACGCGTGTTCGCCCGTCCGGGTACCCGCCGAGACCGCTGGAGGACACCGGCGGCGAGAACCCGCGACCAGGGGAGCGGGGTGAGCGCGGTCGTCAGCGGGGCACGACCTGGATGGACCCGCTGCCCGTGGAGAGCTCCAGGCTCCGGGGCGCGTTCGGGTCCTGGGTCACGCCGATCTCCTCGCCGCCGCTGCCGGTGTCCGCGCGCACGCGGTAGGCCCCCTGCGGCACCTCGAGCTCGATTCCGCCGCTGCTGGTCCGCACGTCGACCTCCTGCGGTGCGGTGAGCTCGGCCGCGGCTGTCCCCGAGCCGAGCTCGGCGCGGAACCGGCCGCCCCGCAGGTCCCGGCCGTCGACACCGCCGCTGCCGGTGCGCACGTCGACGTCGCCGCCGAGGCCGGCCAGCGAGACCGACCCCGAACCGGTCTCCACCGAGACCGCCCCGGCGACGTCCCGGACGTCCGCCCCGCCCGAGCCGAGCCTGGCGTCGACCGAGGCCATCCCGGCCACCTCGAGGTCGCCCGACCCGAGCTCGCCGGTCACCGGCACCGGCGCGGGCAGGGTCACCTGGTAGTCGACGCTGCAGTTCCACCCGCAGTCGGTGTCGAGCACGAGCCTGCCGCCATCGACCCGCAGCCGCGAATCACCGCCGCCCCAGGACGAGCTGATCCGCTCCTGGACCTCCCCGCGCGCTCCGGGCGCGTACCGGACCTCGACCGAGCCCGCACCCCCGATGAGCTCGACCGCGCTGACGCCGTCCACCGGCACCGTCCGCGTCTGCTCCCGGCCGCCGATCTGCCCCCAGGCCAGCGCCGCTCCACCCAGCAGCACCAGTGCCGCGCCGCCGACCGCCAATCCCACTCGGGCCATGCCGTCGCCCCCATCTCCGCTCCGGACAGAAGTTACGCCCGGCCCGAGGCCCGTACATCGGGGTCGCCCCTGAACCGGTCCCCGAGTCCGGGTGCCGCCGATCGGCGGCGGCGGACCGGCCGAACGCACGCCTCCGGTGTCTTGGATCGCAGACATCAGCTCCGGATCGGGCATTGGCCCACCGGCGTCGTGCCCCGCCAATGGAACGCAACGCGCAGCGCCGAGGAGGCGACATGGCAACATCCCTGGAAGTCGAACGCAGGTCCATCGACCCGATCCCGGAAGACGAGCGGCACGGGCGCCCGCGCAGCCTGTTCACGCTCTGGTTCGCCGCGAACATGCAGATCACATCGGCTGTGACCGGGGCGCTGACGGTGCTGGTCGGGCTGCACCCGCTGTGGGCGCTGGTCGCGATCGCGCTGGGCAACGCGCTCGGCGCGGTCCCGATGGCGCTGCACGCGGCGCAGGGTCCCAAGCTCGGCATCCCGCAGATGATCCAGAGCCGGGCGCAGTTCGGCGTGCACGGGGCGGTGCTGCCGCTGCTCCTGGTCGTGCTGATGTACCTCGGCTACTTCGCCAGCGGCAACGTGCTGGGCGGGCAGGCGCTGGCCGAGATCACCGGCCTCCCGGTGGACCTGAGCGTGCTGGTCTACGCCGGCATGTCGGCGCTGATCGCGATCGTCGGCTACCGGCTGATCCACCGGTTCGGCTGGATCGCGTCGCTGCTGTCGGTCGTGGTGTTCGTGTACCTGACGTTCCGGCTGCTCGGCAGCCACGACTTCGCGGCGGTCCTGGCCGGCGCGGAGCTCGACTTCCCCGCGTTCCTGCTCGCGCTGTCGCTGACCGCGTCCTGGCAGCTCACCTTCGGGCCCTACGTCGCCGACACCTCCCGCTACCTGCCGTCGGCGACCTCCATCCGCGCGACGTTCTGGTGGACCTACGCCGGAACGGTGATCGGCGCGGTCTGGGCGATGTCCTTCGGCGCGCTCGCCTACGCCGTGTCCGGCAACGCCTTCAAGGGCCGCGAGGTCGCCTACGTCGTCGGACTCGGCGGCGAGGCGCTGGTGCTGCCGCTGCTGCTGGCCATCGCGCTGGGCAAGTTCACGGTGAACGTCCTCAACATCTACGGCGGCTACATGACGGTGGCCACCACGCTCACCGCGTTCAACAGCGGGACCAGGAGGCTTTCACCCGCGACGCGCATCGCCTACATCGCGCTGGTCGGCGTCGCCGGCGGCGCGATCGCGGTGCTCGGACGCGGCGACTTCCTGTCGAACTTCGTGCTGTTCCTGCACTTCCTGCTGTACTTCCTGACCCCGTGGAGCGCGATCAACCTCGTCGACTTCTACCTGCTGCGCAAGGAGAAGTACGCGCTGGAGGAGATCTACGACCCGGACGGCCGCTACGGGCGCTGGTGCGTGCCCGCGCTGGTGGCCTACCTGCTCGGCATCCTCGTGCAGATCCCGTTCTCGCACGTCGAGAAGGTGTTCACCGGGTTCGCGGTGCCCTGGCTCGGCGGCGCCGACATCGCGTGGCTGCTCGGGCTCGCGGTGCCGGGGCTCATCTACTGGCTGGCGATGCGCGGCCGCGTGCGCGGCACCGCGCCCGCCGAGGCAGCCGCCCGGGAGTGACTCACGAGATCACGCCCAGCGAGCGCAGGTAGCTCCCGGGCTGCATCACGTAGCGCAGGGACGCCTCCAGCTCCTCGGCAGTGGGCGGCTCGTCGGCCACCAGCGCCTGCAGCACCAGGCCGTCGATGGCGGCGAAGAACGCGCGCATCGCGTGCGGGTCGCCGCCCTCGCCGCCGTTGACGTAGCCGGTGGCCACCTCGATCCAGCGCCGCGCCGCGGGCCGCAGCGCCGGCCTGCGCGCGGCCAGCAGGTACAGCTCGTACTCGGCGAGGGTGCGTTCCCGGTGCTCGTCGATCATCCGCGCGAGCATCCGGGCCACCACTCCCGGCCACTGCTCGTCGGACCCGACCTCGCTCGTCATCCGGTCGATCTCGGCGATGAGCACCTCGACGCTGTCGAGCAGCGTCGCCACCAGCAGGTCGTCGATGCTGTCGAAGTAGTAGCCGACCGAGGCCGCGGGCACCCCGGCCTCGCGCGCGATGTTGCGGTGGCTCACCCCCGCGATGCCGTCGCGGGCCACGACCCGCAGCGTGGCGTCGACGATGGCGCGGCGCCTGCGCGCGCCCTTGGCGCGGCGGCCGTCGACCTCCGGCTTCTGCGAGCTCAATGCGCGCCTCCCATCTCGAGCGCGAGCACACCACCGACGATCAGCACGACACCCCCGATCTGCACCGGCGTGATGGTCTCGCCGAGGAACACCGCGCCGATGACCGCCACCAGCGCGACGCCCGCTCCGGCCCAGATGGCGTAGACGACACCGACCGGCAGGCCGAGCTTGAGCACCGCGCCCAGCGCGGCGAAGGCGGCCAGGTAGCCGACGACGACCATGACCGACGGGACCGGCTTGCTGAACCCCTCGGAGAGCTTCAGCGACACCGTCGCGGTCACCTCGGAGAGGATCGCCACGGCCAACAGCAGGTACGCCACCTGTCATCACCTTCCCGCGAAAAACCTGTACGGTCGCACTACTTGTCCAGGATACGGCCTCCTCCGACTGCTCCCGCCGCCGACTTGACCTCTACCCGACTGGAGATCGCAGGCTTTCGGCGCGAACGAGATCGCGGACCGGGGAGACCGAAATGACCAGGGATGACGAGATCGCCGAGCTGCGCACGCAGATCCGGCTGCTGACCGACCGCGCCGAGCTCGGCGAGCTGGTCGACCGCTACGCGCTGAGCCTCGACGAGCGGCGCTTCGACCCGGCCACCGCGGCCGGGCTGTTCACCGACGACGTGCGCTTCTCCTACCCGGTGGGGGACGGCAGGACGCTGGAGGGCTACGAGGAGTCCAACCTCGCGCTCATGGCCCCGTACGAGCGGACCCAGCACCTGACCGGCAACCACGTCATCGACCTCGACGGCGACCGGGCGCGCGTGCGGTGGAACGCGATCATGACCCACGTGCACGCGCGGGAGACCACCGACCAGCGCGGCGAGCAGCCGGGCACGCACTTCGACGTCGGGGCGCACTTCACCGCCGAGGCGGTGCGCACGCCGGGCGGCTGGCGCTTCCGGGAGGTGTCGCTGGCGGTCCAGTGGACGCAGGGCACGCCGCCGCCCTGGGTCGCCGACGCGGCCTGACCCTTCCCGCCTGCGCCGGGCAGGACGCCCTACCCGGCGCAGGCGGCCAGGCCCGCGAGCAGCGGCCGCAGGCCCAGCACGAACTGGGCGTCCAGGCCGTGGTGCCGGGTTTCGCGGGCACCCGCCACGACGTGCGGGAAGTCGGACTCGGGCAGCGACTCCATCGGAGAGGCACCCGGATCAGGTGAGCCGATGAGGTCGAGCTGGGCGAAGCCGATGGCGTAGCCGAAGACCAGGCGCGCCCCGCCGACCACGTCCGCGCCGCGCAGGCCCGCCTCGTGCAGCGCGGCCATCACGGCCTCCGGCAGGCGCAGAGCCGCCGGGTCGGTGTACTCGCGCATCGCCAGCAGGGGCGTGGCGTTCGGGTGCGTGCGCACCAGCGCCCGAACGCCGTGCGCCAGCGCCGCGATCCGCTCCTGCCACGGCAGCGACGGCGCCGGCACGTCCAGCTCGGCGAGCAGGTGCTCGATGGCCAGCCGCTCCAGCTCCGCCCGGTCGGCCACGTGGTGGTACAGGCTCATCTTGCCCACGCCTAGGCGCTCGGCGACCGCGCGCATGGTCAGCCCGTTGTGCCCCGACTCGTCGAGCACCTCCAGCGCCGCCGCCACGACGGCTTCGCGGGTCAGCTTCGGCGGCCTGCCGCGCCGCCGCGGGGCGTCTGAGATGGTCACGCACCGAACCTAACGCACCTGCTCGATCGCGCCGCTCCCTGCTGCTACCTTTTTCGTCCTAAGTACGAAAAAATGGAGGGGGCATGACCACCCAGTACGGGCTCGTCCTGTTCACCGACTCTTTCGGCAGCGATGCCGGCAGTCGCGAGGTCTTCGAGTGGGCGCTGGACTACGCGCGCGAGGCCGAGCGGCACGGCTGGCACGAGCTCTGGACGACCGAGCACCACTTCAACCCGCGAGCCCAGAACTCCTCGGCCCTGGCCATGGCGGCGTTCCTGCTCGGCCGCACGAACCTGCACGTCGGCACCGCGGTGGCCGTGCTGCCCAACCACCACCCGATCGCACTCGCCGAACAGGCCGCGGTGCTGCAACACCTGTCCGGCGACCGCTTCACGCTCGGCGTCGGACGCGGGCAACCGCTGGTGGACCTGGACGTACTCGGCACCGGGCTGGCCGGCTTCCGCGACGTCGGCGAGTCGGTGGCGCTGCTGGACGACGCGTTGCGACACGGGCGGGCGAAGGGCGACGGTGAGCGGTACCGGTTCGACGAGGTGGCGGTGATGCCGGCACCCGAGCGGTCCGGCCCGCCCTTCGCGCTGGCGTCGTCGTCACCGGAGTCCGCGCGCATGGCGGGCGAGCGCGGGCTGCCCGTGCTGCTCAGCCCGTTCGTCGACGTGCGGACCAAGCGCGCGCTGCTCGACGAGCACGCGGCCGCGGCGGCGGAACGCGGTCACCGGCTCGACCCGCGGGACAACATCGACTCGGCGTACTTCGCCGTCGCCGACGACACTCCCGCCGCGCGGGAGCTGCTGACCACCGGGATCGCGGAGCTGAACCACCAGCTCGCGCGGCTGGTCACACCCCTGGTGCCGTGCCCGGCGCCGACGGCCGACCAGGCCCGCGCCGAGGCGGCGGAGCTCGCGGACTGCCACGTCGCCGGGGACGTCGCCGACTGCGCGGCGCAACTGGCAGACCGGACGGCGGCTCTCGGTGTCGGCCGAGTCCTGCTCATGCCCGAAGGCGCAGGCTCCCGCGAGGCGACCCTGAACACCATCCGCCGAGCGCGGGAGGTCTTCACCCAGGCCGCCTACGGTCTGTTCAACGAGCGGGCGGTGCGGGGCTCCGCCTGCACCGCCACCGAACATTCCTAGGTCTTGGCGTCGTCGCCGCCCCTGCCGCCGAAGAGCATCCCGGCGACCAGCACGACGGCCCAGATCCCCATCGGGAAGATCGGCCAGAAGAAGTACGGCTGTCCCGACGGCAGCCAGGTCACCAGCCAGATGCCGGTGAGCATGAACGAGGTGCCGGCCCAGTCCCGCCACTCCTTCGCGAGCTTCTTGCGCTCGCGCTCCTTTCGCGCGACCTCGGCGGACTGCTTCGACGGGACCGGCGCCGGGAGGTCGGCCGTCAGCGGCGCGAGATCGGCCAGGGTGCGCGCGGCGTAAGCGGCGCGCACCCGCTCGTCGAACCCGGCGAGGTCCAGGCGCCCCTCGCCCATGGCGGCGCGCAGCCGCTCGGCGACCGCTTCGCGGTCGGCGTCGGACGCGCGCACCGAGTCCGGCTCAGACATCAGACACCCCCACCAGGCATGCCGGGCCGAGCCCGGAACCACCGACGCGGCGCTCCGGCTCTCACCGGTGCGCAACCGACGATACCCAGCCAGTCCCTCGGGCCCCACGGCTTCAGCTCGCGGGCGGCAGGAGGCCGAGGACACCCACCCAGTACATGATCCCGGCCCTGGCGAGCAGGAAGCCGACGATGCCGAGGATCCAGAACCAGGTGTCGTCCTTCTTCTCCCGGCGCCGCGCGAGCCAGCCCGCCATCCTCGGCCGCACGCGCGGCTCGAACACCGCGAAGCCCGCCATCAGCAGCAGCGGCGGGAACACGAAGATCGCGTTGTAGCTGACCAGCAGCAGCACCGCGGCCAGCGGCTCGGCGGTGTGCGAGCGCAGCACGCCGATGGCGCCCAGGTAGGGCAGCGCGGTGGTGAACTCGGCGACGGTGATCGTGAGGCCCGCCGTGAACACCAGCGGCAGCGGCAGGTTCTCGGGCAGCTTCGGCATCCGCACCCCGCCCCGCACGGACTTCGGCGGGAACAGCGCGTAGAGCAGCATCGCCGAGCCGCCCACGGCGGCCAGGGCGTACCCGGCCCGCTCGACGACGAGGCTGTCGGCCAGCCGCATCACCCCGTCGAGCCCGAAGTAGATCAGGACCCCCAGAACCAGGTAAGTGGCGAATATCGCACTCACGTAAGTGGCCACCCGCGTCCGGTACGGACCGCCGCGCAACAGCAGCAGCACCGTGACCACGAGCGCCGACGGATTGAGGGCGTCCAGCAGGGACAACCCGTAGAACCCCAGCAGCGACGGCATGCTTCCTCCGAACCCCAGTTCCGTTCGCGGAGCCATCGTATCCGAGAAAACTGTACGACTGCACAGTTAGTTTGGGCTGGATTTTCGCCCAGCGGACCTCGCAGAATCACCGCGTTCCCACCGCAGAGCACCGCCCCAGTGGTTACCGACGAGTAATAGGGCGTACGCTCCCCAAACGGACAACCCCCCGAACAGGAGGCCGCGAGCATGGGTGCTGTACAGCTCACGCTTGGTGCGATCTCGGTCGCGCTCGGCGTCGTCGCCTGGAGCATGTTCGCAATGACCATCGCCCGGTTCGTGCGGATCATCCGCCTCGGGCAACCGGACGGCACCCGCAACGGTCCCGTCATGGCCCGGCTGGCCACCATGGTCAAGGAGTTCGCCGCGCACACGCGGATGAACAAGTTCCGCAACGTCGGCGTCTGGCACTGGCTGGTGATGTGGGGCTTCCTGATCGGCTCCCTGGCGCTGTTCGAGGCCTACGGCGAGGTCTTCGTCCCGACGTGGGGCTGGCCGGTGCTCGACGACCTGGCGGTCTTCCACCTGCTCATGGAGATCCTCGGGGTCGGCACCATCGTCGGAATCGTGGTGCTGATCGTCGTCCGCCAGCGCAACCACCCGCGCCGGGCCGGACGGGTCTCCCGCTTCCAGGGGTCGAACTTCGCCTGGGCGTACTTCATCGAGGCCGTGGTGCTGATCGAGGGCATCGGCATCCTCGGCGTGCGCGCGGCGAAGGCCGCGCTGGGCGTCCACGAGATGCCGCTGTGGGCGGAGTTCGTCTCCGGCCCCGTCGGCGCGCTGCTTCCCGCGAGCCCGGCCCTGGTGTCGTTCTTCGCCTTCGTCAAGCTGATGAGCGCCACGGTCTGGCTGATCGTGATCTCGCGGACCATGACCATGGGCATCGCCTGGCACCGGTTCTCGGCGTTCTTCAACATCTACTTCAAGCGCGAGGACGACGGCGACGTGGCGCTGGGCGCGCTCAAGCCGATGATGTCGCGCGGCAAGCCGCTGGACTTCGAGGAGGCCGACCCCGACACCGACGTGTTCGGCGCGGGCAAGGTCGAGGACTTCTCGTGGAAGGGCTGGCTGGACTTCACCACCTGCACCGAGTGCGGTCGCTGCCAGTCGCAGTGCCCGGCGTGGAACACCGCCAAGCCGCTCTCGCCGAAGCTGTTGATCACCTCGCTGCGCGATCACGCCTACGCCAAGGCCCCGTACCTGCTGGCCGGGGGCAGCAAGGACATGGCCGGTGACGAGGTCGGCATCACCGGCGACGGCGCCGAGGACAAGCTCGCCAAGATCGACGCGCTGGCGTTGGCCGAGGCCGAGCGCCCGCTGGTCGGCGGGCCGGACGAGATGGGTGTGATCGACCCGGAGGTGCTGTGGGCCTGCACCTCGTGTGGTGCGTGTGTGGAGCAGTGCCCGGTCGACATCGAGCACGTCGACCACATCGTGGACATGCGCCGCTACCAGGTGATGATCGAGTCGAACTTCCCCACCGAGCTGGGCGGGATGTTCAAGAACCTGGAGAACAAGGGCAACCCCTGGGGCCAGAACGCCAAGGACCGCCTGGCCTGGACCGAGGAGCTGGACTTCGAGGTGCCGGTGTTCGACGGCGAGCTCGCCGACGACGTGGAGTACCTGTTCTGGGTCGGTTGCGCGGGCGCGTTCGAGGACCGGGCCAAGAAGACCACCCGCGCGGTGGCCGAGCTGCTGCACATCGCCGGGGTCAACTACACCGTGCTGGGCCCGGAGGAGACCTGCACCGGTGACCCGGCGCGGCGCGCGGGCAACGAGTTCATCTTCCAGATGCTGGCCCAGCAAAACGTCGAAGTGCTCAACTCGGTGTTCGAGGGCCGCGAGCCGGGCAAGCGCAAGATCGTCGCGACCTGTGCGCACTGCTTCAACTCGCTGGCCAACGAGTACTCCCAGCTCGGCGGGGACTACGAGGTGGTGCACCACACCCAGCTGCTGAACAAGCTGGTGCGGGAAAAGCGGCTGGTGCCGGTCGCCCCGGTGGCCGAGGACGTCACCTACCACGACCCGTGCTACCTGGGCCGGCACAACAAGGTCTACACCCCGCCGCGGGATCTGGTCGGCGCCTCCGGCGCGACCTACCGGGAGATGCCGCGGCACGCCGACCGGTCGATGTGCTGCGGCGCCGGCGGCGCCCGGATGTGGATGGAAGAGCGCGTCGGCAAGCGCATCAACCTGGAACGGGTCGACGAAGCCCTCGGCACCGCGCCGTCGAAGATCGCCACCGGCTGCCCGTTCTGCCGGGTCATGCTCACCGACGGCCTCACCGCACGCCAGAACGAGAAGACCGCAGCCGAAAGCGTCGAAGTCGTCGACGTGGCACAGCTGCTGCTCACCTCGGTCAAACGCGGCACCGAGGACACTCCGAAGGAGTCCGAGAGCGCCGAAGCATGATCGGATGACGAAAGAAGGAGGGGCGGACCCGGCCGGGTCCGCCCCTCCTTCGCATTCGCGGTAAGCGAAAAGTTCAAAGTACTCGTCGGGACCGAATTCTTCCGCACCCGGAATCGGGGCGCGGACGCGGAGAAGGGCGTGCCACTCGGGGTCCGCCCTTCCCTGCGCGGAGAATCAGTGGTGGCGCTCGATGAGGAGGCTGTCCACGATGTGCTGGTGGAGGTCGAACTTGTTGTTCGCCGTGAGGTCGGACTTGTTGACCAGGCCGTCCTGCTCCACGACTGCCTGGTCCCCACCCGAGATGTTGACGTCGGCCAGCGCCGAAGGAGCGGCGAACGCGCTCAGCCCCACAGCGATTCCGGCCGCCGCCGCCAGCTTGAGGAAGCTCGAAGCCTTCATTGGTGAATACCTCTCTTCATCTGACTCTGGGTTTTCCTCCGGCGACTGATCAGATCGCCTGTTGACAAGTAGTACGGGCAACTGATCAGCCCCGCTGACCCAATCGGGCACGACCACCCGTCCCGGTGCCTTCGAGCCTTCGATAGGCTGCAAAATTCGCCCGCGACTACCCGTTGTAGTTTCACGTTTCGTCGCCGGATGATGTACGAGCCGCAACGGCGCAGGTCGAAAAGCGTGTCGCTTTCCGGCGGGACCGTGGGGCGGGTGGATCATCGCGCCCACCGGTGCGGTGATGCGGCGGAAGCCGCCCACCATCCCGGAAAGGCCGGTGGAGCGCAGCGTTTCCGCAGGTGGCGCTTACCCGAACGGTATCCCCCACCCCGGTGCCGCGCCGCGTCGTTCTCCGCCGCCGCCACTGGACCGAGGGACACACGTCCGAATGCTTTTCGATCTTGGAGCACCCGGTGCGGGAGGTATCGCGGCTCCTATCCGGCGAAGGGCTCCAGGAGCTGATCCGCGTCGTCCCACTCGGCCAGCAACCGCGCCGCACGCGCCACCGCGCCGTCGGCCAACCGCGACAACTCGCCGGGTTCGAGCAGCGGCGCATCCGGTTCGGCGCAGGTGCGGCGCCACCGCAGTTCGGCGAGCAGTTCCTCACGACCCCGGCCGCGGGCCAGCAGCATTACGAACGGATCGGCGTCCAGGAGCCAGGACACCTGGTGGCCCAGCGCGGCCGCGTGCCGGCACGGGTGCTCGAAGCCGGGGCAGTCGCAGTCCGGCTCCAGGTCGCCGATGCCGGGCAGCAGACGGACACCCGCGTCGTCGGCCGACTCCACCAGCTCGCGCGGCATCTCGCCGTCGAGCAGCGCCGCGATGTGCCCGGAGCGGGCCACGACGCGGTCCAGCAGCCGCGACCACTCCGCGTCGTTCAGCACCTCGACCGACACCGACGTCCGGTGGGTGTCGTGGTCCCCGTCGACGGACGCGGTGATCCGGCCCGGCGACGGCGGTCCGGCTGCTTCCGGCCGGGCTTTCGGATCCGTACCCTCCTGCGACTCCGTCGGCGCCGCCACCGACACCGCCGAGTCGCACACCGGCGACTCGTGCACAGCCGGGTCGGGCACGGCCAAGCCGGGCGCGGTCGGCTCGCTCACCGCTGCCCCGCTCACTGCAGCCCTGCTCACCGTCGACTCAGCCGCCGCCGGACCGGCCTCCCGCAGCCCGGTCCGCGCCGATTCGCGCACCCGCTGCCCGAGCGCTGCGTCCACCGCGGCCCGCCTCCGAGAGCCCGCCAGTTCCGCGCCGACCGCTACCTCTGCTGGTTCCAGTAGCTCCGGCGCTTCCGATGCCCCGTTCTCCGTCGCTTGCACCGCACGATCCGTCGGGGCCAACGGCCACCGCCCTCCCAGACAATCCGTACGCCGTACGGTATCTATTACGCGAAGGGTGGCGTCCGTATTCCCCAGTCCCCGGAAAGCCTGAGGGCGCCTCCCGACGTCGTCAGGAGGCGCCCTCAGGAGCCGTGTCGCGGCGGTCTTCGCCTCAGCGGCCCATCTCCTCGAGGGACCGGCCGTTGGTCTCCTTGAGGTAGCGGAGCACGAACACCAGCGAGATCAGCGCGAACAGCGCGTACATGAAGTACGTCGCGGGCAGGTTCCAGTCGCGCAGGCTCGGGAAGCTGACGGTGACCAGCCAGTTCGCCACCCAGTTCGTGGCGGTGCCGACCGCCAGCGCGGCGGCGCGGACGCGGGCCGGGAACATCTCGCCCAGCAGCACCCACATCACCACGCCCCACGAGCCGGCGAAGAACAGGACGAACGCCGAAGCGGAGACCAGGGCGACAACGCCCCACTGGGCGGGCAGGTGCGCGTCCTCGCCGACGACCTCGGCGAAGCTGAAGGCCCAGCCGGTCACGGCCAGCGAGACCGCCATGCCCAGCGAGCCGATGACCAGCAGCGGCTTGCGGCCGATGCGGTCGACCAGGGCGATGGCGATGAGCGTGCCGATGATGTTCACGATCGAGGTGAACAGGCTCAGCAGCAGCGAGCTGCTCTCGTCGATGCCGACCGACTGCCACAGCGACGACGAGTAGTAGAAGATCACGTTGATGCCGACGAACTGCTGCAACGCGGCGATCGCCATCCCGACCCAGACGATCGGCAGCACGCCGAACTTGCCGCGCAGGTCGCTCAGCTTCGGCTTCTGCTCACCGCCGAGCGCGTCGCTGATCTCGGCGATCTTGGCGTCGGGGTCGCCGCTCTCGATCTTGGCGAGGACCGCACGTGCGCGGTCCAGCTTGCCCGCGGCGACCAGGTAGCGCGGCGACTCGGGGATCGCCGAGGCGACGACCAGGTAGATCACCGCCGGGATCGCGGCGACGCCGAGCATCCACTGCCAGGCCTGCAACGGTCCGAGCATGCCGGAGGCGCTACCGCCCGCGGCAGCGGCGAGCCCGTAGTTGACCAGCTGCGACAGGGCGATGCCCAGGACGATCGCGAGCTGCTGGAGCGAGGCCAGCCGTCCCCGGTACGCGGCGGGTGCGACCTCGGCGATGTAGGCGGGGGCGATCACGGAGGCGATGCCGATCGCCACGCCGCCGATGACGCGCCACACGGCGAGGTCCCAGATCGCGAAGGGGACCGCCGAACCGACGGCGCTGACGATGAACAGGATCGCGGCGAGCTGCATGACCCGGATCCGGCCGATCCGGTCGGCCAGGCCGCCGGCGATCCCCGCCCCGACGGCGGAGCCCAGCAGCGCCGACGAGACGGTGAGTCCGGTCATCGCGGACCCGACGTTGAAGTGCGCCTGAATGGCGTCGACGCCTCCGTTGATGACGGAGGTGTCGTAGCCGAAGAGGAAGCCGCCCAGGGCGGCCGCTCCGGCGATCATCACCACGTGGCCCAGGTGTTCGGTCGAAGCGCCAGGGGCTCGCGACTGCGATACCGACATCGAGGTCTCCCGCTGCCCGCTCGCCGACCCCGCCCCTTTGCGGGATCGTTCCAGTGCGCCGGGCCACGACACCGTAAGTTCTGAACCCGAACTTGACTTCCACGATTCAGAGTGACGCTTCTCACCTTGCCTTCTGAATCGTTCATGTCGTACGTTGCCGCCGCTGACCAGCGGCAACAGCGCGCATCCACCCGGCTACAGCCCGCGACTCGCGGCACTGGCTGCTATCAGCGGCGAGCACCAGCGCCCGATGCCGCCGGGTACGTCAGACCTTGGCGCCTACCCGCGTAAACGCTGCTCGGCCCCTACCCCGTCAGCGCTTCGTGTCCGCGCGAACGAAGTTCAGGTACGCGCGTGACGGTGTCGGCCCCCGCTGGCCCTGGTACCGCGACCCTGCCTGCTTGGTGCCGTACGGGTGGTCGGCGGGACTGGAGAGGCGGAAGAGGCAGAGCTGGCCGATCTTCATGCCGGGCCACAGCGTGATCGGCAGGTTGGCGACGTTGGAGAGTTCGAGCGTGATGTGACCGGAGAAGCCGGGGTCGATGAAGCCCGCCGTGGAGTGCGTCAGCAGCCCCAGCCGCCCCAGCGACGACTTGCCCTCCAGGCGACCGGCGAGGTCGTCGGGCAGGCCGACTAGCTCGAAGGTGGAGCCGAGAACGAACTCGCCCGGGTGCAGCACGAACGGCTCGTCGTCGGGCACCTCCCGCAGCGACGTCAGCTCGTCCTGCTGCTGGGACGGGTCGATGTGGGTGTACTTGGTGTTGTCGAACACCCGGAAGTAGCGGTCCAGCCGCACGTCGATGCTCGACGGCTGGATCATCGCGGCGTCGAACGGATCGAGTTCGAGGCGGCCGTCTTCGAGCTCTTTGCGCAGGTCCCGGTCACTCAGCAACACGCGGCAAGCGTATCGGGCAGCCGGTTGCGGATCTTCGACGCCCATCATGCTAGGCTGTGACGCGCCGGAAGCGGCACTGCGGATGTAGTTCAATGGTAGAACATCAGCTTCCCAAGCTGAGAACGCGGGTTCGATTCCCGTCATCCGCTCAAGACACGAAGGCCCAGGTCAGAGCGTTGATGCTCTCGCCTAGGCCTTCGGTGCTTTTCAGAGCAGTCCTGGGTGCTCAACATCATCCCAACGATGGAGCGATAGCCGCAGCCATCGATTTCCTTCCATGTCGCCAAGCACCCGGAATTTCGATTGCGCCCGACAGGGCTGGCGATTCAGGCCGCCAACTGGTCCGGGTTGTCCGGGGTCTCGCTCGAATCCAGCTGGCCGTTGTTGTTGGCGTCGCCCGGGCTGCCCACGGGGACCTGAGTCGGCAGCTGTGCCGGGCTGACGGGCGTGGCGCTGAGGGAGCTGCCCTTGAGCATCTCGGCAGCCGGCCAGGCGGCAGTCGCCCGGGTGGGCTGGCCCGCTGCCGCGGTCGGCAGGTCGAAGGTCACCGAGGTGGGCACCGAGGGGTTCGGCTCGGCCGCGGTCCGCTGGATGATGCGGGACTCGGCGCGGTGCGAGGCGGTGAGGTTGACCGGCAGCGCCTGCGAGGAATCGGGGGCGACCACCACACCGTCGACCGGAGCGTCGGCGGACGTGAAGGACACGCCGGTGGGGGCGCCCTGCAACGAGCAGTTCGTGGTGGGGCTCGTGGCCGTGTAGGTGATCAGGAAAGCCTCGTGGCCGGCCGCGTGGGAGGGGTCCTTCGTCACCTGGACCCGGACGTCTTCGCTCGAGCACGGCTTGTCGCTAGGGTTCGCGAACGCGGCACCAGCGCCGAACAGGGCGGCTCCGGCGGCGGCACCGGTGACGGCGAGAGCCACGGCAGTACGGCGGAAGTGCTTCATCATCGGAGTTCCTCCTCATCGGTTCGTCATCCCGGAAGACGCGCATCGGCATGTGGGGATGCGTCGGTGTGGGGTCCGCGATGAAGAAGCAACCCGGGCTGTCCCCGTGCGTCTCTGAACGCGCGGAAACAGCGGGCGATATGAAGCCGCGCATTGCGCGCAGCGCATGGCGTCGGGGTCAGGAAATCCTGATGGCGCTTGGATTTTCGTGCTCATCGGGTGGCGTGCCAAATCAGGTGCGTCGGCGGACGGGGCGGTGGCACGATCGCGGTATGTCCGTTTCGCGTGGTGGGTTGTTGCGGTGGCAGTTCGAGCTGAACTGGTCGTTGTTCGAGCTGCACCTGGAGGCGTTGGAGGAAGAGGACTTCCTGTGGGAGCCGGCTCCGGTCGTCTGGACGGTGCGGCCGGGGGCCGACGGGGTGTGGGTGCCGGACTGGGCCGAGTCGGAGCCCGATCCGATCCCGGTGCCGACGATCGGGTGGGTCACCTGGCACATCGGCTGGTGGTGGTCGGTGACCATCGACCACGCGCAGGGACGCGCGCCGCGCGACAGGACGGAGATCACCTGGCCCGGGAACGGGAAAGCGGCCGTCGAGTGGTTGCGGGGTCTGCGTGACGAGTGGCTGGACGTGCTGGGGCGGCTGAAGGAAGCGGATCTGGACGCGCCGGCACCCTTTCCGTGGCAGGACGATCCGGAGAAGTCCGTGGCGCACATGGTCGCCTGGGTGAACGCGGAGCTGATGAAGAACGTCGCCGAGATCGGGCAGTTGCGCCTCGTGCGGGCGGCGGGCGGGGAGTCCGGTCGGGGCTGAGGCGTCGATGCCGGAGAAGCGTTGACCTTGCCGCGACGTCAAGGTCTTTACTCGGTGCATGCGGATTGGTGAGCTCGCCGAGTTGGTCGGGGTGTCGACGCGAACGGTTCGGCACTACCACCGGCGGGGGTTGATGCCGGAGCCCGTGCGCCGGGCCAACGGATACCGGGTGTACGGGCTGCGGGATGCGATCGTGCTGGCGCGGATCCGGCGGCTCACGGAGCTGGGGCTGAGCCTCGACGAGGTCGGGGACGTGCTGGCCGACGATCAGGGGCGTGAGCTGCACGAGATCCTGCTCGCCCTGGACGAAGACCTTGCCGTGCAGGAGCAGCGGATTCGGGAGCGCCGCGGGCGGCTCGCCGTGCTCATCGAGAGCGCCGAGCGGGGAGAACTCGAAGCCGACGATGCGGTTTCCGAAGACATGCGGCGGTTTCTGAGCAAGCGCGACTCGGCAATCCGGGTCCTGCCGGAATCGGAAATGGCCGAGCGCGAGCGCGAGCTGCTGGCGCTGATGGACTCGACCGGCGGTGGCGATCGGCCGCTGGCGGCGATGCTCCCGGTGACGCCGGAGGACGCGGTCCGCGGGCATGAGCTGCACCTCCGGCTCGACGAGTTGGCGGATGCGGCGGTGGACGATCCGCGGGTGGAAGCGTTGGCCGCGGCAATCGTCGAGGGCGTTCCGGCGGAGGTCGTGGCGGCGCTCGAGGCGGAGGGGCTTCGGGACCTCGACATGGGCGACTCGTTCAGCGCCGCCTTGCCGGGGTCGGTCGGCCCGGCACAGGCAGAGGTGTTGAGGCAGGTCATCCGGATGCTCGCCGCTCGGTCGGCGACGTCGTGAACAGGGTCGCGCGGCGGCTGGCCTGGCATCAGGTTCGCGGGCTGGTCTGCCTGGGCGCGTGGTTGCTGCGCCGGCGCATCGGGGTCGGCACGGGTGACGTCGCGCTTGGACATGCGCGCGAGCTGGTGCCGATGGTGCTTGCGCTGGCCTTCGTGCTCGGGTTGGAGACCGCTGTCGTCGGGCTGCTGGTGCCCTGGCCGATCGTGCACGTGCTGGACGTCCTCGCGGTGCTCCAGGTGCTTTCCGTCGCCGCGGTCGCCGTCACGCGGCCGCACCTGGTCGGCGGTGGTCGGCGGCTCCTGCGCGGAGGTGCCCTTTTCGAAGTGGAAGTGCCGCTGACGCTGGTCGAATCCGTGCGCGCCGAACGCGAACGGCACAGCGGCGCGGCGATCCAGTTCGCCGACAAGGATGTCCCGGAGCTGCACATCGCGGTGGGCGGCTGGACAGATGTCGTTGTCAAGCTGGAGAAAGCCGTGTCCGTGACGAAACCGGACGGCACGAGCGGCATGGCGAATCGGGTGCGATTCCGTTGCGACGACGGCAAAAACGCCGTGACCAAGATCCGCGCTGAAGCGGCGCGGGTGTGAGGGGCGCCGCTCGGCGGCTGGGGGTCCGCCGAGCGGCGCCTGGCGTCAGGTCAGCTTGATCTGGCGGTTGACGTCCTTGTAGAGCAGGTACCGGAACTTGCCGGGACCGCCCGCGTAGCAGGCCTGGGGGCAGAAGGCGCGCAACCACATGAAGTCACCGGCCTCGACCTCCACCCAGTCGTCGTTGAGCCGGTAGACGGCCTTGCCCTCCAGGACGTAGATGCCGTGCTCCATCACGTGGGTCTCGGCGAAGGGGATCACCGCGCCCGGCTCGAAGGTGACGATGTTGACGTGCATGTCGTGGGCCAGGTCGGCGGGGTCGACGAACCTCGTGGTCGCCCACGCGCCGTTGGTGTCGGGCATGGGGGTCGGCTCGACGTCCTGCTCCTGCACCGCGAACGCCTTCGGCGTGTAGCCCTCCAGCGGCTCGTAGGCCTTGCGGACCCACTGGAACGTGGCGTTCTCACCCGACTCGTTGGCCACCGACCAGTTCGCGCCGGCGGGCAGGTAGGCGTAGCCGCCCGGGGTGAGGGCGTGCTTGTCGCCTTCGATCTGCACGTCGAGGTTGCCGGTGAGCAGGAACAGCACTGACTCGACGCCGCTCTCCGGCTCCGGCTCGGTGCTGCCGCCGCCCGGCGACACCTCGACGATGTACTGGGCGAACGTGGTGGCGAACCCGGCGATGGGCCTGGCGAGGATCCATGCGCGCGTGCCGTTCCACCCCGGCAGGTTGCTCGTGACGATGTCGCGGAGCACGCCGCGCGGGATGACGGTGTACGCCTCCTTGACGATGGCCCGGTCGGTCAGCAGCGCGGTCTGCGACGGAAGGCCGCCCTCGGGGGCGTAGTACGTCGGCTCGCTCAAGTTGAACTCCTGTCTTGATCGACGTTCACACGCTGCCGTGCAGTGCTGCCGGGTTTGCGCCGCGGGCGGAGCGTTCTCGGACGTCCTCAGAGTAAGGCCCGAGCGCGGCCTCGGATAGCTCTCAGACCCCTACGTATACGTCACACTGCGAGCGTCTGATCGGCGCTGAATCGATTTGGGGCGAGCCTTCCGGGCACCGATGGCACCAGAGGCCGCGGCGAGCAGGGCCAGCGGGTCAGCGGTGGAAGGCGAGCGGCGCTGGGTCAAGAGCACACCCTCAGGACCGCAACCGAGCAACGCTTCCACGGCAGCGCAGCTTGTCCCGATTCTTTCGCATGTTGTCCGTCGGGACACTCGTGGCCGCCGGGCCCGGCGCGCACGCTCGGAGACATGGCACAGAGCATCCGATCTCCCATCGAGAAGCCCCGCATCCACCGCGCGTGGTGGGTGATCACCGCCGCCGGGCTGGCGATCATCGCCGCGGGCGCCTTCACCACGATGTCGGGGCTGCTGGTCACTCCCCTGCACCACGAGTACGGCTGGTCGCACGGCTCCATCAGCGTCGCCGTGTCGGTCAACATGGTGCTCTACGGCCTGACCGCGCCGTTCGCGGCGGCGCTGATGGACCGCTTCGGTATCCGCTCGGTGGTCTCCGGGGCGCTGTCGCTGGTCGCGCTCGGCGCGGTGCTGACCACCGCCATGACCGCGGCGTGGCAGCTCACGCTGTACTGGGGGCTGCTCGTCGGGCTCGGCACCGGGTCGATGGCGATGGCCTTCGCCGCGACCGTCGCCGGCCGCTGGTTCGTGGCCCGCCGCGGGCTGGTCACCGGGATCCTGACGGCCGCGAGCGTGTTCGGGCAGTTCGTGTTCCTGCCCGTGCTGTCCTGGATCGCCGACACCTACCAGTGGCGTGCCTCGCTGGTGACGGTCGCGCTGACGGCCGTCTGCGTCGTGCCGCTGGTGTGGCTGCTGCTGCGCGACCACCCGGCCGACGCCGGCATGAAGGACTACGGCGCGACCGAGTTCGAGAGCAAGCCCGCGCCGGTGCCCGGTGCGGCGCGGCGGACCGTGCGGGTGCTGCTGTCCTCGGCGCGGACCGGGCCGTTCTGGCTGCTGGCGGGCACGTTCGCGATCTGCGGCGCGTCGACCAACGGCATCATGTGGAGCCACTTCGTGCCCGCCGCGAACCACCACGGCATGCCGGTCACGATCGCGTCGTCGCTGCTGGCGATGGTCGGCGTTTTCAACGTGGTGGGCACGGTCGGCTCGGGCTGGCTCACCGACCGCTTCGACGCGCGGTGGCTGCTTGCCGGCTGCTTCGCGCTGCGCGCCGTGGCGCTGATGTGCCTGCCGCTGCTGTTCGCCGCGACGGTGCGGCCGTCGCTGGTGGCGTTCGTCGTCGTCTTCGGCGTGCTCGACGTGGCCACCGTGCCCCCGACGATCGCGCTGGCGCACCGCTTCTACGGCGAGGACGGCGCCATCGTCTTCGGCTGGGTCAACGCCTCGCACCAGCTCGGCGCGGGGCTCATGGCGTTCCTCGGCGGCGTGACCCGCGACCTGTTCGGCTCCTACGACCTGGTGTGGGTCGCCGCGGGCGGGCTCTGCGTGCTGGCGGCGCTGCTCTCCCCGTTGATCCGCGGTGGCAGCGGTGACGGGAACGCGCTCGACACCGAGCGCAGGTCGGCGGTCTGCGTCGACTGAACCGGATTCGGCACAAGGGAGGGATTACTCGTGGACGCACTGGCGATCCTGCTGCCGGCGGTCGTCGCCGGACTGGCCTTCGCGCTGGACGGCACCCTGCTCGTCACGTGGTGGCGGGGCAACCTGGACCGCCCGACGACGCACTAGTCCGGGCATCCGGCGGAAGCGGTGGTGGCTTCGGCCATCACCGCGTTCTCATGTGCCCGCGCCCTGCAGCTCCGCTTCACCGTCCTCGACGACCGAGGTGCCGCGGAAGGTGTTGCGGTAGGCGCTCGGCGAAACCCCCAGCGCGGACTGGAAGTGCTGGCGCAGCGAGGCCGTGGTGCCGAAGCCCGCGTTCTCGGTGACCTGCTCGACCGGCATGTCGGTGTCCTCCAGCAGCTGGCGGGCGCGCTCGATGCGCTGCTGGATCAGCCACTGGCCGGGCGAGATGCCGACCTCCTCCCGGAAGCGGCGGGTGAAGGTGCGCGTGCTCATCGACTCCCTGCTGGCCAGGTCGCTGAGGTTGAGCTGGAGGTGGATGTTCTTGAGGGCCCAGGCGCGGGCGCTGCCCGTCGACGAGCTCTCCGGCTCGGGCACGGGCGTCTTGATGAACTGGGCCTGGCCGCCGTCGCGGTGCGGCGGGACGACCGTCGAGCGCGCCACGTCGTTGGCGATGGCCGCGCCGTGGTCGCTGCGGATCATGTGCAGGCACAGGTCGATCCCGGCGGCTTCGCCCGCCGAGGTCAGCACGTCGCCCTCGTCGGTGTAGAGGACGTCGGGGTCCAGCCGCACAGCGGGGTAGAGCCGCCGGAAGTCCTCGGCGGACTTCCAGTGCGTCGTCGCGCGGCGGCCGTCGAGCATGCCCGCGGCGGCGAGCACGAACGCCCCGGTGCAGATCGAGGCGATCCGGGTGCCCGGACGGATCCTGCCCAGCGCGTCGGCCAGCGGCTCGGGCAGCCTGCCCTCGGTCTCGGTGGCGTCGAACTCGTGCGAGGCGGGGATGATCACGGTGTCGGCGTCGGCCAGGGCTTGCGGACCGTGGTCGACCAGGATCGGGAAGTCGGCGTCGGTGCGCACCGGCCCCGGGACCAGCGCGCATGTCACCAGCTCGTACAGGGCTTCGCCGTCGGCGTCGGCGGCCTGCCCGAAGAGCTGGTGGACCAGGCCCAGCTCCATCGGCAGCAGCCCGTCCCGGACGAGCACCGCGACCCGGTGCCGGGACGCCCCCTCCGACACCCTGGCTCGATTCTTCGTCACCATGGCCTGATTCTGGCAGTCCGGCGGCGTTTTCGACGGCCCCGAGCGGAGCTCGCTCCGATCGGTCCGCCGCCGCGCCCGTCCCTGAACATGCCGGGAGCGTAGTGCCGTCAGTGGTGCTTCACAGGACGACGAACAGGACCGCGGAGAGCGTCGCGCAGGTGGCGGCGGCCGCCAGCATGGCGACGACCGCGCCCCGCCGGGACCGCGGCGCGGGCCTCATGGCCGCCGGGGCCGGAGTCCGCGGTGCCTCACCGTAGGCGGGCTGGCCCCAGGGGAACCGGGGCGAGGCGGGCACCGGCCGGCTTTGCGCGGGCCACGCCGGCTGCGGCCGGCTCGGCGGGGGCGGGACGCTCTGCGTCGTCTCGCTCCGTGGAGGGCCCGCGGGTGGTAGCGCCTGACCGGCGGGTGGTGTCTCTTCGCCGCTGACCGGTGGTGCGTACCCCTGGTCGTAACCGACGACTTCCCCGGCTTCCGCGTACCACCCGGACTCCTGCTCCGCGTCTTCGTCGGCCGCGGGGTAGGGGTCCGCGTCAGGTGGCTGGCCGTAACCCGGGGCAGGCCGCAGGTCCGCGGACGGCACCCACTCGTGGCGTGGCGGAACGAACGGGGAGGGCGCCTGCGACGGGTTCGCCGGTGCGCTCGCGGACATGTCCGGCGGCTGCTCCTGCGCGGAAGCCGTCGCCCCCGCGTTCCACGGCCGTGTGGGACCCTCGACCGGCGGATTCGCCGCCAGTTCCGGCGCGAACGCGCTCACCTGCTGGTTCTGCAGGATCCACGCCCGTATCAGCTGGTCGCCGCGGCGGCGTTCGCGGCGGTCGGCCAGCGTGATCCACAGCGCGCCGAGCGTCAGCAGCAGGCTGATGCCGGCGAGCCCGGCCGACAGCACCGACGCGAGCTTGTCCGCTGTGTCGAGGTCCACGTCCTTCTCCGCAGTTCGCGCGGCACCGGACCGCCCGGGCGCGCCGGGACATCATCGCAATTCATGGCGCCGGAGTTCCAGCGATGGCGTGAAGATCGCGGCGGCAGGCAACCCGGAAGGCGTTCACCACGTCTTCCGGGGTGAAGACGATGTGCACATCGGTCTCCAGATCCGGACCCGAACCTGGAGGTCGAAGATGAGGAGCAAGCTCGTGACCGGCGTGGCCGCGGCGTCGATGGCGGTGCTCTCGCAGGCACCCGCACACGCGCAGGAACCCGGCGTCAAGGCGGACATCGACGGTGACGGCCGCGCCGATCCGGTGTCGTTGCGGCAGGTTTCCGACGACCAGATGCTGCTGCGTGCCGGGCTGAGCGAGGAGTTCACCGACGCCGTGGTGAGCGGCAACGCCCGGGGGCTGCCGCTGATCCCCGTCGACGTCAACGCCGACGGCATCGACGAGGTGATGGTCCCGGAGTCGGTCGGGGCCAACACGGTCATCTACACGACGTGGCGCTACACCCCGGAGGCCGGGCTGCACCCGGTGCGCACCGCCGACGGCAAGCCGCTGACCCTCGCCGAAGGCGGCGGTGCCAGGGCGCTGTCCTCCTACGGCTGCACCCCGGCGGCCGACGGACGCCTGCTGGTCGGGGTGAACGCCTTCGCGACGCCGGACGACTCGGCGTTCGAGGGCGAGCGGGTGACCTACGCGGTTCGCGACGGCGTCGCCACGCTCGTCGCGGACGTCCCGGTCCAGGGCGCGGGCCGCGACGACCCGCGGCTCCAGGCGGACCCGGCGACCTGCGCTCCGCTCGACTGACCCGGGCGACCGACGGGTCGCGCACGCCGCGCGGCCCGTCGGCGGCGCGGAGAATCCGATTGCGCGGCGCTGGCCAGCGCTGAAAACATCGGGGCACGTGAGCGATGAACGCCTGCTGAGCGAGCGCAATCCCCTTCCCACCGCCATTCCCGAGCGGCTTCGGGCGCAGCTGAACTTCCTCGTCGAGGTCGACAAGCTCAAGACCGTGCTGCGGCAGTCGCCGCTGGCCGCGGTGGAGCGCAGGGAGAACGACGCCGAGCACTGCTGGCACCTGGCGATGATGGTGCCGGTGCTGGCCGAGTACTCCGACGAGCCGATCGACGTCGGGCGCACGATCCAGCTCGTCGTGGTGCACGACCTGATCGAGATCTACGCAGGCGACACCCCGCTGTACGACGCCGAGGCGGGTCACGACCAGGAGGCGAGGGAGCGGGCCGCGGCGGACCGGCTGTTCCCGCTGCTCCCGGCCGACCAGGCCGAGCACTTCCGCGCGCTGTGGGACGAGTTCGAGCAGCGCCGGACGCCGGAAGCGCGCTTCGCCAAGGCCATGGACCGCCTCCAGCCGTTCCTGCTCAACTGGATGGCGCGCGGCGGTACCTGGCAGGCACCCGGTGTGACCGTCGACGACGTCCGCAGGCGCAAGTCCGTCATCGGCGACGCGTCGTCGTCGCTGTGGTCCGCGGCGCGGGAGATGATCGACGAGGGCGTGCGTCGCGGCTGGATGCGGCCCTCGGCCTGATCACGTCGCCGCGGCGGCGGGGGTGCGCAGGAGGCGGATGCCGAGGCCGATGAAGGCGACGCCGGTGACGCGGTCGAGGACGCGGCGCACCGCGGGCCTGCCGAGGAAGCCGCGGATGCGGTCGGCCAGGACGACGAACAGGCCCCACCAGACGATGCCGAACGCCACCGTGATCAGGCCGAGCAGCAGGGTCTGGGGCAGGACGGGCATGCCGTCGGAGATGAACTGGGGGAGCAGGCTGACGAAGAACAGCATCGCCTTCGGGTTGGACGCGTTGGTCAGAAAGCCCTGGACGAACGCCCGGCGGTCGCGGGTGCCGTCCTCGACCGGTGCGGGGGCCGACCGCGGGGCGCCGCGGCGCGACGACCACAGGGCCTGCGCACCGAGGAACAGCAGGTAGGCCGCGCCCACCACCTTGACCACCATGAACGCCGTCGCCGACTTCGCGAGCAGGGCCGAGAGCCCCAGCGCCGCCGCGGTGGCGTGCAGGCACACGCCGGTCAGCACGCCCGCCGCCGCGAGCCTGCCCGCGCGCCTGCTCCTGGTCGCGTACCGGAGCACGATGGCGAAGTCCGGGCCGGGTACGACGTAGGTCAGCAGCATGACCAGCAGGAAGCCCGTGAGCAGCGTCAACGACATGGGAAGCAGAGTAGGCGGCAGCGGACGGCCGTCTCCACCGATTTTCCCGCCGTGCCAACGGAATTCGGGGCGTCAGCCGGGCCAGCCGCACACCGCCGCGGCGACCACCACGCCGAGCACTCCCGCCCCGATGCCGGCGAGCACCGTCGTGACCGCGTTGAGCGCCGACAGGAGCCGCGCGCCCTCGGTGAACAGCCGCACGGTCTCGTAGCCGAAGGTGCTGTAGGTGGTCAGGGAGCCGCAGAACCCCACGCCCACGAGGAGCTGCACCGCCGGCGCCTGCACGCCGGAGAGCGCGGCGCCGGTGAGCACGCCGAGCACGAACGAGCCGACGACGTTCACCGTCAGCGTCCCGAACGGGAAGACCGCGTCGTGCCTGCGCTGGATCCAGCGGTCGAGAAGGAACCGCACGCACGCGCCGACCGCTCCACCCACCGCGACCAGCACGAACGTCACGTTTCCTCCTCACGGCCGCCGACGACCACCTCGACGTGCTCCAGCAGCACCAATCCCCCGGCGACCAGTTCGCGGAGCTGCGGCAGGAAGTCCCGGATCCGCTGCTCGGTGTCGACGATGACCACCGCGACCGGCAGGTCCTCGCTCAGCGAAAGAACCCGCGTGGTGTGGATCGCCGAGGACGCGCCGAAGCCCTCCACGCCCCGGAAGACCGAGGCGCCGGCCAGTCCGGCGCGATGGGCGCGCCGGACGATCTCGTGGAACAGCGGCCGGTGCTCGTAGGTGTCGGCCTCGCTTATGAGCGCGGTGAGCCGCAGCGCGCTGCCGTCGAGCCCCATACGCTCCTCACCTCCTCCAGCCGGTGCAGACGCGGGCGAACACGACCCCGGCGACGACGGCCGCGAGCGCGGCGACCACCGTCGCGCCCAGGTAGACCAGCGCGAGGCCGGGCCGATGGTCGACGACCAGGTGCACGGCGTCGGCTACGTAGGTGGAGAACGTCGTGAACCCTCCGAGCACGCCCACACCGAGGAAGGGGCGTACCAGCCGGTGCGTGCTGACCACCTCGGTGATGACGAACATGAGCACCCCGATGGCGAAGCAGCCCACCACGTTGACGCTCAGCGTCGACCACGGTCCCGGCCACGCCAGCCCGGCGCCGTAGCGCAGCAGCGAGCCGAGGGCGCCGCCGAGCGCGACCGCGCCCAGCACGTCCCAGCTCGCCCCGGCCGGGCGCCACCGCGCCTGCCGCGGGAACGCCGGCTGCTCGGTCATGCGCCTCCAACCGCCGCCCGGGTGCGCACCCAGGCCGTCGCCTGCAACTCCCGCAGGAGCCGGAACGGCTCCAGCTCCCCATCATCACCCCCGTAGGCGCGCAGCGCCTCGGCGCCGTCGAGCCTGCCGGTACCGCGCATGACGGCCAGGTCCCATGAGACCGGGGCGGTGCAGGACTCCTCGAAGTCGGTCCACGTCCACGTGCCTCCCGCGCGCACCAGGTTGCGCGGGTGCGCGTCGCCGTGCACGCGCTGCACCGGGCGCACCGCGGTCACCTCGGGCACGATCCGCTCCAGCGTCCGCGCCATCTCCAGGTCGTCGCGGGTGGCGAAGGGGCTGCGCAGGAACGCCTCGACGTCTCCGATCGGCACGTCCAGCGCCGGTGTCGGGGCGGGGTGGTCCCGCAGGGCTTCGTGCAGCTCGCGCAGGCGGGTGCCGAACTCGGCCGCGCCGGGCAGGCCTTCCGAGATCGCCGGCAGCGGTTCCCAGAAGCTCACCCGCAGGCCGTCGTGGTGGTGCGGCCCAGGCGGCAGGACCGCGCTGGGCCGCACCGCGGGAACCCCGCGCTCGGCCAGGAACGACGTGACCGCGATCTCGCGCGCGACCAGACCGTCCACATCGGAGCGGAGCACGGCCGGGACCAGGACCACCCTGGCGACCACCGGTGCCGGATCGAGCCGGACGACCACGTTGTAGCCGGCGGCCAGCACGACCGGCTCGGACACCCGCACCCCGTGCGCCGCCGCGGCACCGACCGCCGCACGGACCGCTCTCTGCACGCCGTACCCCGCCATCCGCGCATCCTCGCAGGGCTACGCCCCCGCGCGGTTCGCGTTTGCGATGATCGCGTCGCGGACGAACACCGCCAGACCGGGCGCGATCTCGTCGTAGGTGGCGGTGAAGCGCTCGTCCGACACGTACATCTCGCCCAGGCCGCGGTGGATCTCGTACGTGCAGTCGTAGCACCACTTCGTGATGTGGGCGCGGTGCTGCTCGGCCAGGTCCATCGCCCGCTCGCTGTCGGGCGCGACGCCGTCGGTGAACGCCTCGGCCAACGCCGTGCCGATGGCCTGCTGCGACTCCATGAACCGCGCCCAGTCCTGCTTGGTGTAGGACTTCATCCGCTCCTGCGACTGCTTGTACGCGTCCGTGCCGCCCCAGCGCTGTTCGGCCTCCTCCGCGTAGTCGTCGGGGTCGAAGTCCCCGAACAGCTCGAACTTCTCCTCCTGCGTCAGGTTGACGCCCATGTCACTCGCCTCCAGCTCGCGTTCCACCGCCGCGAGCATCCGCCGCAGCCGCTCGATCCGGCCGAGCAACGCGTGCTGCTGCCGCCTCAGGTGATCCTTGGCGTCACCGTCGGCGAGGATGCCCGCGATTTCGTCGAGGCCGAAGCCGAGCTCCCGGTAGAACAGGATCCGGCGCAGCCGGTCCAGGTCGCCGTCGGAGTAGCTGCGGTAGCCCGCGCGCGTCCGGCGGCTCGGCACCAGCAGCCCGACCTCGTCGTAGTGGTGCAGCGTCCGCACCGTCACTCCCGACAGCCGGGCCACCTCGCCCACCGAGTAGCTCACTTCGCCCACCTCCACGGCTCCGAGCCTGCGGCCCCACGCGACGTGAGGGTCAACCTGAATTCCGGCGGTGGCCGCACGGGAACCAGTGTTGCCTTGGTCACTCGCAGTGGGAGCTGCCCCTGCGGCTCCGTGGCCGCACTGTCATCATCCAGACACGCAGAGTGAGAAAATGGCCGGTTGGAACGACTTCGGAGCACGTGGAGTTCCGGATGGCGAAGTCATGCCTGCTTCGCCACAGCACCTTGGCAGAAGTTACCGCCAGGTAATACCCTCTTGTTACCGACGAGTAAGGGCATGGAATCCGGGTGAGCCGGCCCCGCCCGTCCAAAGCGCGCAAGAGGGAGCCTTCGCATGGGCCACTACAAGAGCAACGTCCGCGATCTGGAGTTCAACCTCTTCGAGGTGCTCAAGGTCCAGGAGCGGCTGGGAACCGGTGTTTTCGCGCAGTCCGACGAGGACACCGTGCGCGGTGTGCTCAGTGAGCTGAACGCGCTCGCGACGGGGCCGCTGGCGGAGTCCTTCGAGGAGGGCGACCGCACGCCTGCCGAGTTCGACCCCAAGACGCACTCGGTGACGCTGCCCGAGGCGTTCAAGAAGTCCTACCAGCAGGTCATCGAGGGCGAGTGGTGGCGGCTGGGGCTGCCGGACGAGCTCGGCGGCTACGGCATCCCGCCGACCGTGGTGTGGGCGGCCGCGGAGCTGATCCTCGGCTCCAACCCGGCCATCTACATGTACATGGCGGGCCCGAACTTCGCGACGATCCTCTGGAACAACGGCACCGAGGAGCAGCGCGGCTGGGCCAAGCTGATGATCGACCGCGGCTGGGGCGCCACCATGGTGCTCACCGAGCCGGACGCCGGCTCCGACGTCGGCGCGGGCCGCACCAAGGCGGTCAGGCAGGCCGACGGCTCGTGGCACATCGACGGCGTGAAGCGGTTCATCACCTCCGCCGACCAGGACATGACCGAGAACATCATGCACCTGGTGCTGGCCCGCCCCGAGGGCGAAGGCGTGGAGACCAAGCCGGGCACCAAGGGCCTGAGCCTGTTCCTGGTGCCGAAGTTCCACTTCGACTCCGAGACCGGCGAGCCTGGCGAGCGCAACGGCGCCTTCGTGACCAACGTCGAGCACAAGATGGGCCTGAACGCCTCGGCCACCTGCGAGCTGACCTTCGGCCAGCACGGCACGCCGGCCAAGGGCTGGCTGCTCGGCGAGGTGCACGACGGCATCGCGCAGATGTTCCAGGTCATCGAGTACGCCCGGATGATGGTCGGCACCAAGGCCATCGGCACGCTGTCCACCGGCTACCTCAACGCCCTGGACTACGCCAAGGAGCGCGTGCAGGGTGCGGACCTGACCAAGGCCACCGACAAGACCGCGCCGCGCGTGCCGATCACCAACCACCCCGACGTGCGCCGCATCCTGATGCTGCAGAAGGCCTACGCCGAGGGCCTGCGCGCGGTGTACCTCTACACCGGCACCTACCAGGACCAGGTCGCTCAGGGCAAGGGCGCGGGTGAGGACGTCGCGCTGGCCGAGGCGGTCAACGACCTGCTGCTGCCGATCGTCAAGGGCGTCGGCTCGGAGCGGGCCTACGAGATGCTGACGCTGTCGCTGCAGACCCTGGGCGGCTCCGGCTACCTGCAGGACTACCCGATCGAGCAATACATCCGGGACGCCAAGATCGACAGCCTGTACGAGGGCACCACGGCGATCCAGGCGCAGGACTTCTTCTTCCGCAAGATCGTGCGCAACAACGGCCAGGCGCTGGGCCACCTCGCGGGTGAGATCCAGAAGTCGCTGCAGGCCGAGGGCGCCGACGAGCGGCTGAAGGAGGAGCGCGCGCTGGTCGCCGCGGCCCTGGAGGACGCGCAGGGCATGCTCGGCGCGATCTTCGGGTTCCTGACCTCGTCGCAGGAGGACGTCGACAACCTCTACAAGGTCGGCCAGCACGCGGTGACGCTGCTGCTGAGCATGGGCGACCTGCTCATCGGCTGGATGCTGCTGCGGCAGGCCGAGGTCGCGCTGGCCGCTCTCGACGCGGGCTCGTCGGCCAAGGACAAGCCGTTCTACCAGGGCAAGCTCGCCGCGGCGCGCTTCTTCGCCAAGAACGTGCTGCCGGAGCTGAAGTCCCGCCGCAAGATCGTCGAGGCCGCGGACAACTCCCTGATGGACGTCGACGTGGCGGCGTTCTGACAGCGGGTCCGCGCGCAGGGGTGCTCCGCGCGGACCCGGCCGGTACCGGCTCACGGTGACCGGTCGCAGCACGAGGCCCCTCGGCCGGCCGGCCGGGGGGCCTCGTCGCGTTCCGGAGTCTGTCTTCGACTTCGAAGCGGCGCAGCCGCAAAGACAGGACTCAGCCGCCCGCCGGCGGGATCGGGTGGTTGCTGTGGAACAGCGCGTGCGGGTCGTGGCGGGCCCTCAGCTCCGTGAGGCGCCGGTAGTCGCGCGGTGCGAACGCCGAGCGCACCTGCTCCTCGTCGAGCGGACCGAAGCTGAAGTTGAGCGAGCGCCCGATTTCCTCGCCCCGCCACGGTTCGAGGGCTTCGAGGTGCGTCGCGCGCACGAGGTCTTCCTCGCCGGGTGCGACGGGGGACAGGACCCCCAGCGAGTACCCGGCGTCGCGGTGGCCGACGGCGCTCGCGGTCTTCGGCGGACGGGCCAGCGCGCCGCCGAGGTGGCGGATGCCCACCACGCACATGACCGGCGCCGACGGTCCGGCGAGCTTGGGCAGCGTGGCGAGCGCCTCGGGGTCGAGATCGGGCAGCAGCAGGTTTGCCGACCGGTACGCGTGGGCCTGGTCGGGCTCGTCGAAGACCTTGCTCGACTCGCTGAAGGGCAGCACGCGCAGCGTGTCGCGCAAGCTCGGGCCGAGAGCGCGCAGCGGCTCGACCAGCCTGGCGCCTTCCTCCTCCGCCCCGAGGTAGGCGATCTGGATCTGAGCCACGTGCCGACCTCGCAGCGCCTCCGGCACCACGAGCAGGTCCGGGAACGGCAGCATCGACACCGCCGAGGTCAGCTCCTCCGGCACGTCGGCCGTCCAGCGCCGCCAGGACTCCAGCACGCCGGGCACCTGCTCGACGTCGAAGTACAGACCACCGCCGTACAGCGCGTTGACCGGCACCAGGTCGATCTCCATGCCGGTGACCACGCCGAAGTTGCCGCCACCGCCGCGCAGCGCCCAGAACAGGTCGGGTTCCTCCTCGGGAGTCACGCGCCGCAGGTGCCCGTCGGCGGTGACCAGGTCGAAGCGGCGCACGTGGTCGGAGGCGAACCCGTGGCGCCGGGCCATCAGCCCGACGCCGCCGCCGAGCGTGTAGGAGACCGCGCCCACGCCTGGCGAGCTGCCCGCCAGCGGGGCTAGGCCATGCGGGGCGGCCGCGTCGATCACCTGCTGCCAGTTCGCGCCCGCCTCGACCCACGCCGTGCGGGCCCGTGGATCCACCCGGACGTCCGACATGCGGCGGGTGCCGATCAGCACGCCGCCCTCAAGCGCCGCGTTCAGCCCGTGACCTCCAGCCTGCACCGCCACCCGCGCACCGTGCGCGGCGGCGAACCCGACCGCGGCACGGATGTCCCGCGCGTCGGTCGCACCCACGATCACGGCCGGGCGGTGCGGACCCAGGAGCTGGAACCCGGTCCGTTCGGCGTCGTACTCGGCGGCGTCCGGGGTGAAGACGGGGCCGCGCACGCGGTCGGCGAGCGAGGCGATGGCGGTGCTCAGTTCCGTTGTTGTTCCAGACATACCGCCAAGCTAGGGCGCGTTCCGGACACACCTTGTCCGCAAGCGTGGCAGTCTCGATCGCATGGACGGAGGCTCCACCCGCAAGGGCATGCCGGGACGGCTGCTGCGTCTGCTGTCCCTGCTCCAGAGCAGGCGGGAGTGGTCGGGTGCCGAGCTCGCGGACCGCCTCGGCGTCACCGACCGGACCGTGCGGCGCGACGTCGAGCGGCTGCGGGAGCTGGACTACCCGGTGCGGAGCACCACCGGCACGGCGGGCGGCTACCGGCTGGTGTCCGGCCGCGACCTCCCGCCGCTGCTGCTCGACGACGACGAAGCCGTCGCGGTGGCGATCGGTCTGGCCACGGCCGACAACCGCGGGGTGGCCGGGATCGAGGAGAGCTCGATGCGGGCGCTGGCGAAGCTGGAACAGGTGCTGCCCGCGCGCCTGCGCCCGCGGCTGGCGGCCGTAACCGGCGCGACCGCGGCGGCACCGCACCGCCATCCCACGCCGCGCGTGGACCCGGCCGTCCTGGCCGTGCTGGCCGCGTGCTGCCGGGACCGGGAGATCCTGTCCTTCGACTACCGGGGCCGCGGCGGCGAGCCGAGCGCGCGTCGCGTCGAACCGCACCACCTGGTCACGGTCCAGGGCTTCTGGTACCTGCTCGCCCACGACCCGGACCGCGCGGACTGGCGCACCTTCCGCGTCGACCGGATCGAACGGCCCAGCCCCACCCGACGGCACCACGAACCCCGCGAGCTGCCCGCTCCGGACGCCGCGACCTACCTGACCAGGTCTTTCGCCAGCGCCCGGTACACCTACACGGCGCGGATCAGCGTCGCGCTGCCGGCGGAGGACGTGCGGGCCGGCCTGTTCGCGCCGCTGCCCGGCGACATCGAGGACCACGGCCCCCAGCGGTGCACCGTCCGCGTGAGCGCGGAGTCCCCGGAGCTGGTGACGCAGTACGTCGCGGCCGTCGCCGCGCTCGGCGCGGAGTACAGCCTGGACGCGCCCGGCGAGATCACCCGCCGGGTGCGCGACCTCGGGCGCAGGCTCAGCGGCTAGCCCACGCCGCTGCCCGGCTCGGCCTGCACCGGAGTCCGCTCCCGCGGAGCCGCGCGCAGCACGAGGACCACCAGCGCCGCGACGACCATCACCGCGCCGACCACCCACAGCCCGGCCCGCTGCGAGCCGGTGACGTCGCGCAGCGCACCGGTGATGTAGGGCGCGGCGAAACCGCTGATGTTGCCCAGCGAGTTGATCAGGGCGATGCCGCCCGCCGCCGCCGCGCCGGACAGGAAGTTGCTCGGCAGAGCCCAGAACGTCGGCAGCGCGGCGCAGACACCGACGGCGCAGATCGTCACCGCCACCATCGCGCTGTAGGGGTTGCCCATGTACAGGGCGATGGGAATGCTGACCCCGCCCAGCAGCATCGGCAGCGCCACGTGCCACACGCGCTCGCGGGTGCGGTCGCCGTGGGCGGCCCAGATCACCATCGCGACCGCGCCGACCACGTACGGCACCGCGGTCACCAGCCCGGACTCGACCGTCGTCATCTCGGTGCCGTACTGCTGCTCGAACCCGGCGATGATCGTCGGCAGGAAGAAGCCCAGCGCGTAGAGGCCGTAGGCGATTCCGAAGTAGACGAACGCCAGGGCGATGATCCGCGGGTGCGTCAGCGCCTTGCGCAGCGGCCAGTGGTGGCTCGCCTCGGTCTCGCGGCGCTCGGCCTCCAGCCGCTCGGTCAGCCACCGGCGCTCCTCCGGCTCGAGCCACTTCGCCTGGTCGGGGCGGTCGGTCAGGTAGAACCAGGTGGCCACGGCCAGCAGCATCGCCGGGACGCCCTCGACCACGAACATGAACCGCCAGCCCGACAGCCCGAAGACCCCTTCGCCGCTGCTGATCAGGACGCTGGAGACGGTCGCGCCGATGGCGCTGGAGACCGGCACCGCCGCCATGAACAGCGCCACCGCCTTCGCGCGCTGCGCGGCCGGGAACCAGTAGGTCAGGTACAGGATGATGCCGGGGAAGAAGCCCGCCTCGGCCACGCCGAGCAGGAAGCGCAGCACCACCAGCGTCGTCGCGTTCGGCACGAACGCCATCGCGGTGGCCACCACGCCCCACGAGATCATGATCCTGGCCAGCCACTTGCGGGCGCCGAAGCGGTGCAGCGCGAGGTTGCTGGGCACCTCCAGCACGAGGTAGCCGAGGAAGAAGATCCCCGAGGCGAACCCGAACACGGTGGCCGTGAGCTCGAGCTCCTCGTTCATCCCGTTCGGGCCGGCGAAGCCGATGTTGACCCGGTCCAGGTAGTTGACGAAGTAGAGCAGGCAGAGGAAGGGCATGAGCCGGACCGCGACCTTGCGGACCACGCGGTTCTCCAGCCCGGGTGCGGCGGCTTCGGCGCTGTTCACCGGGCAGTCCTAAGCCGACGCACCCGCCGCAGTCAAGACCGCGACCGCCTGGTGGGACGGCCGGTCGAGGGGCGCCGGAACGGCCCGACTACCGTTCTGGGTATGCCCGAACGACCGATTGCCCTGGTCACCGGTGCCTCACGTGGCATCGGTGCCGCCGTGGCCCGCTCGCTGGCCGACACGCACGACCTGCTGTTGGGCGGCCGCGACACCACCGCTCTGGAGAAAGTCACCGCCGACATCCCCGGCGCCCGCCCCTGGCCCGTCGAGCTCACCGACCACGAGTCGGTGGCCGCCGCCGTCGCCGAGATCGACCGCCTGGACGTGCTCGTGCACAGCGCCGGGCTGGTCGAGCTGGCGCCGGTCGCCGACGCGCCGCCGGACTCGTGGCGCCGCACCTTCGAGCTCAACCTCTTCGCGGTCACCGAGCTGACCCGCCTGCTGCTGCCCGCGCTCCGCGCGGCGAAGGGGCACGTAGTGCTGGTCAACTCCGGCGCGGGCCTGTCGGCCAAGCCGAACTGGGGCTCCTACGCGGCCAGCAAGTTCGCGCTGCGCGCGTTCGCCGACGTGCTGCGCGCGGAGGAAGCGGCCAGCGGAGTCCGCGTGACCTCGGTGTTCCCCGGCCGGACCGCCACCGAGATGCAGCGCGGGGTGCGCGCCGCCGAGGGCGGCGAGTTCGAGCCGGAGAACTACCTGCGCCCGGAGTCGGTGGCCGAGCCGATCGTCTCCGCCGTGCGGTCCTCCCGCGACGCGCACATGACCGAGCTGGTCATCCGCCCGGCCTGAGAGCCTGTTTCCGGTCTTTGAAGCGGCCGCTTGGCCCACTCTCGCAACCGGCACCGCCGCGGGTTCGCAGGCGTTCTCCGGCGAGGACAGCTTTTTCGCGGCGTATGGGTGATACGTGAGAAGAAGATCCCGGAGCCCCGAGGGCGCCTGAGGTTCCGCCACGCGAGGTGAGCCCGAAGACAGCTCTGAACACGCCATCCCTCCGGGCGGCCGGTGCGGCCACCCGGAGGAGCCGGGCGGTCAGCCCCTGACGTGGGCGGCGGCGGTGCGGGCCGCGGCCTGGACGCGCCTGCGGTCGACGCGGGTGGGTTCCCGGTCGTGCAGGACCTCCTCGCCCGCGACCCAGACGTCGCGCACGCAGCGCGAACCCGCCGCCCACACCACGTTGGCCAGCACCTGGTCGTCCGGGGCGTCCAGGCCGGTGGCGAACGCCGGGTTGTCGACGTCCAGGTGCACGACGTCGGCCCAGCGGCCGGGCTCCAGCGCGCCGATGTCGTCGCGGTGCATCGCGTCGGCGCCGCCGCGGGTGGCGGCCAGCAGCGCCGCGTCCGCGCTCAGCGCGGTGGCCTCGCCGGTGACGGTGCGCGCGAACAGGCCCGCGAGCTGGACCTCCTCCCACAGGTCGAGGTCGTCGTTGGCCGACGGACCGTCGGTTCCCAGGCCGACCGCGACCCCCGCGGCCAGCAGGTCGACCAGCCGCGCCGTGCCGGAGGCGAGCTTGGCGTTGGAGCCGGGGCAGTGCGCGACCCCGACGCCGCGCCGCGCGAACAGCGCGATGTCGTCGTCGCTGAGGTGCACACCGTGCGCGGCGAGCACCCGCCCGCCCAGCAGCCCGACCTTCTCCAGCAGCGCGGGCACCGAACCGAACTCCTCGCGCTGGGCGACGTCCTCCTGCAGGGTCTCCGCGACGTGGGTGTGCACCAGCGCGCCGCGCTGCCGCGCCGCCCCGCCGATGGTCTCCAGCGCCTCCGGCGGCAGCGTGTAGGCCGAGTGCGGGCCGTAGGCGAGCTCGACCCGCTCGCCGGAGCCGAAGCGCAGCCCGTCGGCGTCGATCCAGCCGCTGATCCCGTCGACCATGCCCTGCCAGGTGCCGAAGGCGCTCAGCGCGGGCGTGTCGATCACGGCGGAGGCCAGCACCACCCGCGAGCCGACGGCGAGCACGCCCTCGACGACCGACTCACCGCCGAAGTACATCTCCGCGCTGGTGGTCACGCCCGCGCGCAGCATCTCCACGCAGCCCAGCTCCATGCCCGCCCGGATGTCGGCGGGCCGCAGCCGCGACTCGGCGGGCCAGATCACGTCCTGCAGCCACGGCAGCAGCGGGAGGTCCGCGCCCATGCCGCGCAGCAGGGTCATCGGGCTGTGGGCGTGGGAGTTGACCAGTCCGGGCAGCAGGATTCCGCTGCACTCCCGGACCAGGGCGTCCGCGGGCCGAGCCGGTGCGTCGACGCGCGGACCGCAGTAGAGGATTCGACCTTCCGCGTCGACGTCCACCACCGCGTCCCGGATGATCGAGCAGTTCGGGTCGCAGGGCAGCGCCATCGGCGCGTGGAGGCGTAGTGCGATCGGCATGGCCCGCATTCTGCCGGACCTACCGGCCGCCGATCGTGCTCATCGAGAGCCACATCGCAGCGCCCGCCGCGAGCACGAACGCGACGACGGTGATGAGGACGACGATGTCGGTGACCTTGCCGGGAAGTCGCTGTTCCATGCCTCCAGCATCCGCGCCGGGCGGGCCGCCGACCTCGGCTGAAAGGCCCGGTCACCTCGGTCGATCGGCCGCGCGGCCCGGCCTTCCGGCCGACCGCGGGCAGAGCCGCGGGTCCTGTGGGTCGCCTTGGCGGCCCAGGCTCTGTTCCACAAGCGGCGGTGTGGGACTCAGCCTGACCACCCGCGGGTTCTCAGCCGTCTTCTCGCGAGGACAGCTTCGACGCCGCGTCCGGACATGCATCAGTCGAAGATCCCGGAGCGAGAAGGCGGCTGAGGTTCCGCCAAGCGCCCCACTGCGCAAGCCACCTCTGAAACACGTCCCAGCAGGCTCACAGGTCCTCCATGAGGCCGCTGCGCCACGCCCAGGCCGCGGTCTCGACGCGGTTGCGGGCGCCGATCTTGGCCTGCGCGGCGGCGAGGTGGGTCTTCACCGTGGACAGGGACATGAACAGCTCCCGGCCGATCTCGGTGTTGGTCAGCCCCTTGGCCGTCGCGCGCACGACCTGCAGCTCGCGCTCGGTGAGCTCCTCCTTCGGCGGCGCGACCGCCGAGCGAACCCTCTCCCGCGACTGCGAGAAGTGCTTGAGCAGCCGGACCGTGATCTGCGGCGAGACCAGCGCGTCACCGCGCACCGCGGCCTGGATCGCCTCGATGAGCAGCGCCGGCCCGGCGTCCTTGAGCAGGAAACCGCTGGCGCCGTTGGCCAGCGCGGCGTCCACGTACTCGTCGAGGTCGAAGGTGGTGACCACGACGACCTTGACCGGGTCGGTCACTCCGGGGCCGGCGAGCCGCTTGGTCGCCTCCAGCCCGTCGATGCCGGGCATCCGGATGTCCATCAGGCACACGTCGGGCCGCTTCTCGCGCGCCACGCGAACCGCGTCGACACCGTTGGCGACATCGCCGACGACCTCGATGGTCCCCTGGGACTCCAGGATCATCCGGAAACCCGCCCGCACCATCTCCTGATCGTCCGCGATCAGCACCCGGATCATGCAGCGCCCTCTTCTTCCTTGTTCTGCTCGCCCAGCGGGAGCCAGGCCTCGACGCGCCAGCCGACGTGGTCTCCCGGACCGGCGTGGAACCGCCCGCCGAGCAGTTCCACGCGCTCGCGCATTCCGACCAGACCGTATCCGCCCGACCCGCCGACCGGGCGGGCGTGCGTGCCGGTGCCGTCGTCGGAGACGCGGGTGTGCAGGTGGGTCTCGTTGGAGGTGACCGCGACCTCGACGCGGGAGACGTCGAGCGCGTGCTTGCCGCTGTTGGTCAGCGACTCCTGCACGACGCGCAACGCGGACCGCGCCACCTCCAGCGGGATCTCGTGCCGGATGTCGACCGACAGGTCGATGCGGGCGGGGTCCGCGCGCTCGGCGCCGTGCCGCTGGGCGCCCTCGACCAGCGCAAGCAGGTCGGCTTCCAGGTCCGTGGTGGCCTGCTCGGTGGCGCGCGAGGCGCCGGCGGGTTCGGCACCGCGCATGCTGGCCACCAGGCGGCGCATCGCGGTCAGCGCCTCGGTCCCGCTGTCGGCGATCCGCGCCAGCGCTTCGGTCGCTGCCCGCGGGTTCTTCTCCGACACAAGCTGTGCGGCCTGCGCCTGCACCACGATGCCGGTGACGTGGTGGGCCACGACGTCGTGCAGCTCGCGGGCCAGCGCCATCCGCTCGGCCTGCTGGGCGCTGCTGACCGCGTTGTGCACGGTCCTGGCACGCTCGTCGTCGCGGGCCCGGAAGTAGACGCCGGTGCCCACCGACAGCACGAGCAGCAACCCGCCCATGAACATGTAGTTCAGGTAGTCGCCGACCCGGGTCGAGTCGTCGGAAGGCGTCACGAACAGCGCGAACAAGGCCGCGCCCACCAGCGCGCAGCCATTCCGGACGGCGTTGCGGGGCGGCGCGTAGCGGGTGCTGAAGGCCAGCAGGATCATCCCCGAAGCGATCGCCGACGGCGAGATCGGACCGAGCAGCCAGGTGTTGGCCCCGGCGCCGGTGATCCACATCGTCAACGCCGTGGTCGCCAGCGCGACCGCGCCCAGCATCGCCGTCTCCGACGGCCGCAGCGGCGCGAGCACCGCGAGCACGGCCAGCACCGCGCCGCCGAGCGCGACGATCACCGTCGACATCACCCCTTGGCCGCTGAGCAGCTCCAGGCACAGGAACGCGAACAGCACGCCCATCACGGGCCACTGCCGGCGCAGCAGGGCCTGAAGCGGGGTGTCGTCGGAGCGGGGTTTGCGCCCTCGCAGGTACACACCGGTGCCGACGGCGAGGACCAGCTCCACGAACCCGACACCGATCGAGCGCGAGACGTCCTGGCTGGCGTGGACGTAGGAGGTGCCGGTGCGCGCGAAGAGCGCCGCCAGGCACGACACGACGAGCGCGGTGGTCACCGGGATCGCGTAGCGCTTGCGCCGCAGCCAGAAGACGTGGACGACCATGGCCAGGCCGGCGATGTTCTCCGTGGGCCGGACGGCCAGCAGGCCGAACGAGTAGGAGTCGGCGTTGAAGTAGTCGATCGCGACGGTGCTCGCACCGAGCGCGAAGGCGCCCGCCAGTCCGCAGAACACCGGCCAGCGGCTGGCCAGCACCGCGAGCGCCGCCATCGCGGTGAGCCCGGGGAGCACGACGGCGTCGCGCTCGGAGCGATCGATCGAGTGCACCATCTCCCCGCACCACGCCAGGCCGATGACCAGCGCGAAGATCCACTGCGCGCGCACGAGCCCGCACAGCCGGGCCGGCCAGGTCGAAGCGGTGGGGTGCGTGGGGAGCTCGCTCACGGCACGACCGTATAGGGCGCGTGATCGCCACACCCTTGGCCGATAGGTCCGAAACGGCCGACCGATCGGCCGACCGCCCGCGCGCGTGCTCCGGCCCGCTGGTGGAGCCGCCGACCGCCCCTCCGCGGCGAACCTTGTCACCGATCGCGCTCGGCGTCGGGCCGCGGCGCAGGGAACCAGGAGGATCACAGTGTCAGGTCCAATGGCGTCCGGCCGGCTCGCGGCCGGTCCGGCCACCGGGCGTCCGGTGCTGACCGGGCGGGGTTTGGTCAAGCGCTACGGCGACCACCGCGCCCTGGCGGGGGTGGACATCGGGATCTCGGCCGGCGAGGTGCTGGCCATCGTCGGGCCGTCCGGGTCGGGCAAGACGACCCTGCTGCACGTGCTCGCCGGTGTCCTGCGCCCCGACGACGGCGAGGTGGTGCTCGACGGGCACCGCGTCGACCGCCTCGGCGAGTCCAAGCGCAGCGAGCTGCGCAGGCGGGAGTTCGGGTTCGTCTTCCAGAACGGCATGCTCGTCGCCGAGCTCACCGCCGAGGAGAACACCGCGCTGCCGCTGCTGCTGGCGGGCGCGAACCGGCAGCGGGCGATGGCAGGGGCCCGCGAGTGGCTGGGCAGGCTGGGGCTGGCGGGCATGGAGACCCGGCGTCCCGGCGAGCTCTCCGGCGGTCAGGCGCAGCGCGTGGCCATCGCGCGGGCGCTCGCCCACCAGCCGAAGGTGATCTTCGCCGACGAGCCGACCGGTGCGCTGGACACGCGCACCGGCGAGGAGACCATGAGCGCGCTGCTGGGCGCGGCGGCCTCGACCGGCGCGGCCGTGGTGGTCGTGACGCACGACCGGGACCTGGCCGCCCGCGCGGGCCGCATCGTCGAGATCCGCGACGGCCGCATCGCCGACGGGGTGGTAGCGGCATGAATCCCGTGCAGTTGGCGCTGCGCGTTCTGCGGGGCGACTCCCGCTCCCGGCTGTCGGCGGTCCTCACGGCGCTGGGCGTCGCGGTCGGCACCGCGCTGGTCGTGCTGCTTTCGAGCCTGCCCGGCGCCGTCGACGCCCGCGGGGAGCGCTCGCAGTGGCAGTACTCCGAGCACGCCGAGCCCACCGGGACCGCGCTGTCGAGCGCGGACTTCGTGCGGGGCGAGCAGATCACCCGGCTCGACGTCTCCGGAGACCCGCGAGTTCCGGCGGACGCGCCGCGCCTTCCCGCGCCGGGGCAGGTCCTGCTCTCGCCGCGCCTGGCCGAGCTGACCAGGACGATGCCGCCGGGCGAGCTCGCCGACCGCTTCCCCGGTGAGGTCGCCGGCACGATCGGCCCCGAGCACCTGCGCTACCCGGAACAGCTCGTCGCGGTGGTCGCGCACCCGCCGGGCGCGCTGGACGCGACCGCCGCCGGCCACGAGGGCGGCTGGGCCGCCGGGCAGGCCGGCACGCAGGACTTCCTGCTGAAGTTCCTGGCGTGGGTCGGGATCGCGCTGCTGGCGGCGCCGAGCCTGGTGCTGGTCGCCTCGGCGTCGCGGCTGACGGCCGCCCGGCGCGAACGGCGCCTGGCCGCACTGCGGCTAGCCGGTGCGACGCCGGGCCAGGTCGTGGCCACCGTCGCCGCCGAGACCGGGTTCGCCGCCGTGGCGGGCACCGCGGGCGGGCTGCTGCTCGGCTGGCCGCTGCGGATGCTCGTGATGCACGTGCCGTGGGGCGGCGGCACCTGGCTCGCCTCGGACTTCACGCCGTCGTCGGCCACCGTCCTCGGCGTGGCCGCCGGGATTCCCGCGCTGGTCGTGCTCGCGGCGGTGCTCGGACTCCGCCGGGTGGTGCGCGCACCGGTCGGGGCGGCGATGGAGCACTCGAAGAAGGCGCCGAAGGCGTGGCGGCTGGTGGCCATCGCCGCGGCGGCCGCGTTCTTCGTCTTCGGTCTCGCGTTCGCGCAGCAGACCGGCAACATCGCCGTGCTGCTCGCCTCGCTCGTGGTCATCGTCCTGTCGGCGTCGGTCGTCGGACCGTGGCTGACCGCCGTGCTGGGGACGCTGTTCTCGAAGCTGTGGCGGCGGCCGTCGACGCTGCTGGCCGGACGCCGGCTGCGCAACGACCCGAAGGCCGCCTACCGCTCGGCGTCGGGCGTCGTGCTCGCCGTGTTCGTCGGCTCGATGGCGCTGACGCTGCTGCCCGGCTTCGAGTCGCAGGCCGGCGGCGGCCGGTCGTTCAAGGACTCCGTGCTGTACCTGAACGTGCCCGCCGCCCAGGCCGCCGAGCAGCGGCGACTCATCGCCGAACAGCTCGCGCGCGGCGGCACTGAGGCGACGGTGGCCACGGCAGGCCGGGTCGTCGTGGAGACGCCCGGGAACTCGTACTCCGGCCTGGTCATCGGCTGCGCCGAAGCGGCCGAGGTGACCCGCATGGCCGTGGGGGCGTGCGCCGGTCCGCCGAGCGTGCGCGCCGATCCGGCGCTGAACCTGCAGGCGGTCGGGCTGCGGGTGGTGCCCACCGGCGGCTACGGCGAGTCGAACGGCTCGGAAGGCGGAGTGCCGGTGCCGCCCGGCACTCCGGTGCGCCCGCTCGGGGGTCAGGACCCCGATCTCGTCGACTCGGTGCTGGTCGACCCGAGCCTGGTGCCCGGCGTGCTGGCCACCGGGGAGACCACGGTCGCGGTCGCTCCGCGCAACGACGCCGACCGCGAGGAGGTGCGCACCGCGATGGCGCTGGCCGCACCCGGTGCCGTCGTCCAGAGCCGCGAGCTTGTGCTGGCCGATCAGCAGACGATCCTCGGCGACCTGCGCCGGATCACCGCGATCGGCCTGGTCATCGCGTCCGTGCTGGCGGGGTGCAGTGCCGCGATCACGGCCGCCTCGTCGGTGGTCGACCGTCGCAGGACCTTCGGCGCGCTGATCGCTGCCGGTACGCCCCGGCGGGTGCTGGCGCGGGCGCTGCGCACCGAGGCCGCGCTGCCCGCGCTGGTGGCGACGCTCGGTGCGGGTGCCGGTGGTGTCGGGGTCGGTTACGGCCTGCTGAGCCTGTTCAAGATCGACGGGGCGCTAAGTCCCTGGGTGTTCGCGCCGGTCGCGCTGGGCGTACTGGTCGCGGTCCTGGCGGCGTCGGCGAGCGGCCCGATGCTGCGCCGGGTCGCTTCCGAGCCGTTCGCGGAGGAGTGAGCCATGACGACCCTCGACGTGCGGACACAACGCCTCACCGGCCGGATCCACGATCTCGACGCGCTGCGCGGCTTCGCCCTGTGCGGAATCCTGTTCGTCAACATCCCCTCGATCGCGCACATGGGCTGGGGCCCGGCCATCGGGGTGGCCGACCCGGTGCGGACGGCGCTGAACATGTTCGTGCAGCAGCGCTTCCACCCGATCTTCGCCTTCCTGTTCGGCGTCGGGTTCGCGCTGTTTCTCGACCGGGCGGGCGCCCGGGTGGCCCATCCGCGGGTCCTGCTGTTCCGCAGGCTCGCCGTGCTGGCCCTCATCGGAGTCGGGCACCAGTTCCTGATGCCCGGCGAACCGCTGCTGATCTACGCCGTCGCCGGCATGGTCGTGCTGCTGCCGACCGCGAGGCTGCCGCGATGGGTTCTGCTGTGGGGCGGGCTCGCGCTGCTCCTGACGGGGCTGATCGCCGCCGACGGCGGTGTCTTCCTGGTACCCGGTCTGCTGGTGCTCGGCGCGGCGGCGGTGCGCTGCGGACTCGTGGAGACGCTCGACCACCGGACGAGGCAGCTCGGGGTCGTCTTCGGGATTTCGGTCGTGCCGGCCGGGATCGGCGTGTGGATCCAGGTGATCTCCAAACAGGAGCCGACGTTCTTCCTGATCTGGGCGACGGCGGGACTCTTCGGCGCGGTCGCCTACGCATCCGGGTTCCTGCTGCTGTTCCGCACCCGGCTGCGGGGCGCGCTGGCCGCGGTGTTCACCCCGCTCGGCCGGATGGCGCTGACGAACTTCGTGAGCGCCACGCTGCTGACGCTGTCGTTCGGGCCGCTGATCGGCCTTGGCGAAGGCTCCATCCGGTACGACCGGATGCTGTTGTTCGCGATCGGCGTCCTGGCCGCCCAATGGGCCTTCTCGCGCTGGTGGCTGCGCCGGTTCGGCCACGGGCCGCTGGAGTGGCTCTGGCGCTGCGCCACCTGGTGGCGGCTGGTCCCGTTGCGCCGATCGGTTCGCTGAACCGCCCGCACGTCACCCGTCCGGCCGGTCCGGTCACTCCGAGACCGGCCGGAGGGCCGGGGCCACCAGCCACTTGGCCGATACGTCCAGCGCCTTCCGACAGCGATTCTGAGTACCGGAAAACGCAAGACCACCAGGAGGTTCACGAAATGTTCACCACTCTGCTGACGGTCGCGGGCACCGTGCTCGCGGTGGGTGTGCTGCTGCTGATGGCGGCCAGCTCGGTACTACCCGACCTCTCGGAGTCGTCCCGAGCCCGGCACTGAAGGGGCCGGACGAGGAAGAGTTGATCCGAACCATGTCCAGCACCGCGTTCCAGACGGGCGCCCGGCCGGAGTCCGGCCGTCAGCCCGGTTCGCCGGTGGCCCGGGCGGTCGCCGTCCGGGCCACCAGCGGGAAGCACGCCGGTGCTCCCTTCCTGGCCCGCCTGTCGGCTTCCCCGCCCGCGACGAACGCGGGCCGCTCGGTGCCCTCCTCGGGTGCCGTGCGCAGCCACGCCAGCCGGTGCAGCGTCTCGCTGTGGTGGTCGGTGATGGTGACCCGGGCGGAGTCGAACGAGTACAGCACCGCCCGGTTGATCTCGACGATGGCCCGGTCCCGCCACAGCGTCCGCTCCGAGGTCGTGTCCAGGCCGATCCGGTCCGCCACCTCGCGGATGAACCCGTAGGCCATCTCGTCGGCCAGAGCGCGGGTGCCGATCTCGGTCCCGACGAACCACGTGTTGAACGGCGCGGCCGGGTAGGTGATCCCGCCGATGAGCAGCCGCATGTTGCTGACCAGCGGAACGCTGTGCCAGCGCAGCCCCAGCTTGTAGAACCACGGCAGGTCCGGGTGCTCCAGCGGCACCTCCTGCACCAGGTCCCTGGGGACGGTGAAGGTCCTCGGCCCCTCGTGGGCGGTCTCCACGACGAGCGGCAGGTGGTCGAAGCGCCCGCGGGTCTTCGGCGGCCGCCAGCCCAGCCGCTGCGCGGCGGCGGTGAAGCCGACGTAGCGGGCGTCGCCGAGCACCTCCCCGCCCGGACCCGCGTAGCCGGCGTAGCGCACCACCTGCTCGTTCCAGATGCGCGGACCCGGCTCGTGCGGGGTATCCGGGGCGAAGACGCTGATCAGCGGCTGGATGCGACCGGCGTTGGTGGCCAGCCGCAGGTGCTCGAAGCACTCCTTGGCCACCGTGGTGGCGTTGCGCAGCCCGCGCAGGTCGCGCACGAGCAGCCGCCGCCAGGGAACGCCGCTGGTGCACCACCCGCTGTCGCGCAGCGCGACGCGGGCGCCGTAGGCCAGTTCCTCCGGGGTGTGCCGGTAGGTACCGGTCCTGGCGATCTCGGCGCGGACCTCGGCCAGCCGCGGGTCGAGCTCCCCGGCCTCCGGGTGGGCGTCGTGGAACGCTCGCAGGAACTTCTCGGCCGCCGCGACGTCGGTCGCCGCCGAACCGGGACCTGCGGGAGCGTTCTGCTGAGCCGGGGTTGCATCGCCGCGAATAGCCGTCACGGACCCGTAAAATAGTCTCGATCAACGTTCACGCGGCACTCTCGCACAGCCAGTCTTTGTTGTGAACTTTCGCCACCTGATCCGGTGGTCTCCCAACCCACTGTGGTGTGCATCGGCGCGGCCACGCCACCTCTTGATCGTCCGATCGGGTGAGGAAATCCGGCCAGGGCTGTTTTACAAGCGGCGTGAGCCGCTTGCGGTGCGGGACTCAGCCGGCGGTTCTCAGAAGCCCTTCTCGCGAGGACAGCGCCGACGTGGTGAGTCGGGCATTCATGATGTCGGCGATCCCGGAGCGAGAAGGCTTCTGAGGTTCCGCCACCCACACCGCCGCGCGAACCACTTCTGAAACATCCCTCAGATGCGCTCGAAGATCAGGTCGTGGATCACGCGGCCCTCGTCGTGGGCGCGGTTCTCGAACTTCGTCACCGGCCGCCAGTCCGGACGCGGGGCCCAACCGCCGGGCTCGGCCGCGTAGCGGTTGCGCAGCAGCGGCTGGGCCTGGCAGACCTCCAGCATCTGCTCGGCGTAGTTCTCCCAGTCGGTCGCCATGTGCAGCACGCCGCCCGGCGCGAGCCGGGAGGTGATCAGCTCGACCGAGGCGTCCTGGACCAGCCTGCGCTTGTGGTGGCGCTTCTTCGGCCACGGGTCCGGGAAGTAGATCCGCACCTCCGACAGCGACCCGGGCTCGACGTGGTCGCGCAGCAGGACGATCGCGTCGCCGCGCAGCAGCCGCAGGTTGGTCAGCTCCAGCTTCTCGGCCCGCAGCATGAGCTGGGCCAGGCCGGGCTTGTAGACCTCGATGGCCAGGTAGTTGACCTCGGGCGCGGCGGCCGCGAGCTGCGCGGTGGTCTCGCCCATGCCCGAACCGATCTCCAGCACCACCGGCGCCTGGCGGCCGAACCACGACGTGGTGTCGAGCGGGCCTTCCGGCAGCGCGGTGACCTCGGCGCCGAAATCCGGCCAGTACTGGTCCCAGGCCCGCTGCTGGCCGCTCGTCATGCGCTCGCCGCGCTGGACGTAGCTGACGACCGTACGACGAAACGGAACCTGCTGGTCAGAGGCATTCACGAGGAGCCAGTATCGCAAACCGCCGATGGTGGGCGGGCATTGCCCGCCGGGCCGCGAGGACACGAGCCGGACGCGTCGGCCGGGACGGCGGCCGTCCTGGGGCCACCGTCCGGCCGGCTCCGGCGGCCGACCTCACCGCCCGGCTGGACACCCCGCCCTCACACGGTCGCCCGGCGCCGCATCGGCCCATGCGGCCGGCAGGCTCGGGACTGGCGCCGGCCCCGTCACCACGACTCGATCTGCGGCAACGCCGAGAGCAGCCCGGGCGCCCGGTCCACCGGCACCGGCAGCGGAGAGGTGTCGCGGTGCGCGGCGAAGACGTGGACCCAGCCGGGGTGCTGGTCGGTGAACAGCACCGTCGTGGGCGCCTTCATCGGGCCGCGGTCGGACGGGCCGTACTCCCAGTAGCCGACCTCGCCGAGCGCGCGCCACGGCACGAACACCCAGCCGGGACGACCCGTCAGCAGGGTGTGGACCTCGTCCTCGAGCTCGAACGCCCTGGCCCGGGACGGCAGCTCGCCGCGGTCCAGCGCGCGCAGCCACCACGGCGCGGGCAACCGCCGCCGGGCCCCCTGGAGCCTGCGGAACAGTTCCAGCACCTGCTCCTCGGGGGCGGTGTGGATCCAGCTGTTGCGCAGCGCCGCAGGCCGGGCCGGCTCGTCCACGAGCGGATGGATCTCGGTCGCCAGCGACCACTCCAGGCGCGGCACCGGCTCCAGGTGCACGTCGGTCCCGGGTCGCGGGTGCTGCCGGCTCCGTCGTGCAGGGTCCGGTTGTGCCTGCGCAGTCGGACGTTCAGCGGAACGCACCATTTCGCCCACCCCATCTGCTGTTGAGAAGGTCGCGAGCACACCGCGTTGGTGGCCCCCGAACGGCGCATGCCCCCAAGCGACGCTGGTTCGGGACAAAACGTTCTACCCATGCATTACCACTGGGGCGCCAGAACGTGACACTTCGTGCACAATTGTGTCCAACGTCACAACTTCGCATCTCGTTGGGGATGCAACCGGCAACTCGGCTCGACAAGCCGGGCGCGGGACGTTGAAGTGGGAGACGTGGACCACACGATGCAACGAGTCGAGATCGACGGCGGGGTCGCCGTCGGCGTGGACAGCTCGGCCTCGTCGGTACGCGCGCTGATCATGGCCGCGGAAGAGGCCAAGCGGCGACAAACCGTGCTGCACGTGGTGCGGGCGTGGAGCATGCGGACGGCGCCGCGACCGGAGGAGTGCCCGCCCGGGACGGTGCCCAGCACCGACCAGTACCAGCAGGCGGTCATCGCCGACACCCAGCGGATCGTCAACAGCAAACTGGGTGCCGAGCCCGCGGTGCCGGTGGAGCTCCACATAGTGCACTCGCCGTCCCCGCAGGCCCTGCTCTCGGCCTCGCGCGGCGCCGACCTGCTCGTGGTCGGCCACCGCGGCCGGGGCGGGTTCGCCGGGCTGATGCTCGGCTCGGTCGCCGAGCAGGTCGTGCGGCATGCGGCGTGCCCGGTGCTGGTGGTCCGCCCGAACATCTAGGGGCGCGGCCGGAACGGTGCGGGCGCCGGGAGGCGGTCGGCTCGCCCGCACCGGCCGGCCTCGCGGCGGCCCTGGACCGGCTCACTCGAACAGACCCTGGACAGCACAGGGCCCGGGCCATCCCCCGAATGACAGCCCGGGCCCTCCCCCGTCCCGACCGCGGCGCCCCCGAGCGCTTGTGCAGTCGGTCGATCCTGTTGTGCGCACCGGGCGCTTGCCCGGGCTCCACCACCGACCGGTCAGGACGTCCACATCGGACGTCTTCCACCGGATCGGTACCGGCGTGTCGCGCGGCGCTGCCGCGGACGATGCTTTGCGGAGATCCTATCGGTTGACGTGACCAGCCTCTCGGCCGGGAGGGGTAACGTTTCGTTATCTCCGGCCCCATCAGGGGTTTCGACGAAGTTGATCTCGCGCTTCACCCCGATCACATCCGGCCTGGTCAGGCGTCCCGCCGGTTGGCCACCGCGAGCGCGGCGGCAAGCACCGCGAACACGATCGCGGCGAAGTACGCCAGCGATCCCCACGGCCCGAAGGGCATGGAGGAGCCGAACGGGGAGGCCTCCGAGAGGAAGTGGTTGGCGTTGGTGAAGGGCAGCCAGCGCTGGATGTCCACGCCGATGTTCGGGATCGCCGCCACCAGGTTCTCCACCAGCATGGACCAGATCAGCAGGATGGTCACCGCGCCCGCGCTCTGGCGGACCAGCACGCCCACGGCGACCGCGAAGACCGCGCCCAGGGCGAAGACCAGTCCGACCCCGGCCACCAGCCGCCAGTCCTCCGCCGTGGCCAGCTCCATGCCCGCGGGCGCGACCACCTTGGCCACCAGCCACGAACCGAACGCGGCGAGCTCGCCGACGACCAGCGCCATCAGCGCGACCACCGTCGTCTTCGCCAGCAGCGCCGCGGTGCGGTTGGGGACCGCCTGGAACGTCGAGCGGATGGTCCCGAACCGGTACTCGGTGGTGACCGCGAGCACGGCCATCACCATCACGACCATCTGCCCGAACTGGGAGCCCTGCTGGCTCATCGACAGCGTCGGGTTGTCGATGTTGGCCACGAACAGCCAGCCGAAGCCGATGGTCAGGCCGAGCGCGACGACCGTGCACCACCACGGCGAGCGGGTGGAGAACAGCTTGATGCGTTCAACTGCGAGCAGTGTCATTTCACTTCCCTGCCGTGGTCAGCGCGGCGGTGCCGCCGAGGTCCGTCTGGTACTCCACCGCCTGGCTGGTGAGCTGCATGAACGCCTCCTCCAGCGAGCCGCGCTGGGTGGTCAGCTCGTGCAGCACGATGCCGTTGCGGGCGGCGAGCTCGCCGAGCTGCTCGCTGGTGGCGTCGCCGACCAGCAGTGTGCCGTCCAGCGGCTGCTGGACGGTCAGGCCCTGCTCGTCCAGCAGCGCCCGCAGCTCCTCGGCCTGCGGGGTGCGCACCCGCACCGACGCGATGCTCGCGCCCTCGACGAACTCCTCGGTGCTGCACTGCGCGATCAGCTCGCCGCGGCCGATGACGACCAGCTCCTCGGCGGTCAGCGACATCTCCGAGAGCAGGTGGCTGGACACGAAGACGGTGCGCCCCTCGGCGGCCAGGCCCTGCATGAACCGGCGGATCCAGTGGATGCCCTCCGGGTCCAGGCCGTTGACCGGCTCGTCGAACATCAGGACCTCGGGGTCGCCGAGCAGGGCGGCCGCGATCCCGAGCCGCTGCGACATGCCGAGCGAGAAGCCGCCGGCGCGCCGCTTGGCCACCTGTTCGAGCCCGACCATGGCCAGCACCTCGTCCACCCGGCTCAGCGGCAGGTCGTTGGACCGCGCGAGCCACTTGAGGTGGGAGTGCGCCGAACGGTTCGGGTGCACCCACTTCGCGTCGATCAGCGCGCCGACCTTGCGCAGCGGGTGCTTGAGCTCCTGGTACGGCTTCCCGTCGATGAGCACCCGTCCCGACGTCGGCGCGTCGAGCCCGAGGATCATCCGCATCGTGGTCGACTTGCCCGCTCCGTTCGGCCCGAGGAACCCGGTGACCTTGCCCGGTTTCACGGTGAACGACAGGTCGTTGACCGCGACCGTCGATCCGTAGCGCTTGGTGAGGCCGACAGCCTCGATCATGATCTCTCCCGTTCGCGGCGGCGTTCTCGCGATTTGCGGGCCCCACTCTGCCGGGCGGCGCCGGTCGCCGTCATCGGTCGATGGGCCAGAACACGATCGTCCTCAGGTCGTACTCGCGCGCCCGCGCGGTGACAGTCGTCTCAGGGTTTTCCCGCAGTCACCCGGAGAACAGGCGGGATCAGCCGAAGATGCGGTTCAGCACGGCCGCCAGGCCGTCCTCGGAGACCGGGCCGGTGACCTCGTCCGCGGCGGCGTGCACGACGGCCGGGCCCTGGCCCATCGCCACGCCGTGCGCGGCCCACTCCAGCATCTCGATGTCGTTGTCGCCGTCACCCGCGGCGAAGGTGTCCTCGGCGGGGATGCCCAGCTCGGTGCGCAGCTTCTCCAGCGCCGAGCCCTTCGTCACACCGGCGGGCACCACCGTGACCCACGGCTCGTAGTGGTCGAGGGTGATCGTGCACGCCGGGAACTCGACACCGCCCATGGCGTGGTGCACTTCCTCGGGGGCGTGGCCGGTCCAGTTCGCGATCAGCCGCGGTACGGGCCGCGCGACCAACTCGTCGAGCCCGGCGAGCTGCTGCGGTCCGTGCAGTTCCTCCTCGCCGAACAGGCTGCTCACGAGGCTGCCCACGCCGACCCGCTCGGCCGCGTAGATCGCGCCCGGCAGGCGCTCGGAGAGCGCCGCGTGCACGGGCGCGGGGTCGAAGGTCTCCACCGCCAGGACCGCGCCGGTGGCGGCGTCCATCCGGACCGCGCCGTTGGAGCACAGCGCCACACCGCCGGTCAGGCCGAGCTCGGCCAGGATCGGCCGCGTGCCCAGCGTGCTCCTGCCGGTGGAGACGACGACCTGGGCCCCGCTGCCGACCGCCCGCCGCACGGCGGCCCGGACCACTTCGGAGACGGACTGGGTCTCGGGGTCGAGCAGGGTCCCGTCGACGTCGAGGGCGATCAGCTTGGGCTTCCAGGCGGAGGACACCAGTGCAGGCTATGCGCGTCCGGCGCCGGTGCGCCGCGTGACGCGGCAGATCTCACGGTCCCGCCTCACTTTTCACCGGGACGCACCAGTCCGGTCTCGTAGGCCAGCACAACGGCCTGCACCCGGTCGCGGATGTCCAGTTTGGACAGTATGCGGCCGACGTGGGTCTTGATGGTGGCCTCCGACAGGAACAGCCGCGACGCCAGCTCTGCGTTGGAGAGCCCCTTGGCGACCAGCACCAGCACCTCGCGCTCCCGCTCGGTGAGCACGTCCAGGACACCGGGGTCGCGCAGCGCGCCGCCGTCGCCGCCGAGGAAGCGGTCGAGCAGCCGCCTGGTCACGCTGGGCGAGACGACCGCGTCGCCGCTTGCGACCGAGCGCACCGCGGTGACCAGCCCGTCCGGCGGGGTGTCCTTCAGCAGGAAGCCGCCGGCCCCGCCGCGCAGCGCCGCCAGCGCGTACTCGTCGAGGTCGAAGGTGGTCATGACCAGGACCTTCGAGCTGCCCTCCGCGACGATGCGCCGGGTGGCCTCCACACCGTCGACGACCGGCATCCGGACGTCCATCAGCACCACGTCCGGCCGCAGGCTCCTGGCCAGCTCCACGGCTTCCTCGCCGTTGCCCGCCTCGCCGACGACCTCCAGGTCGTCCTGCGACTCGAGCACCATGCGGAAGCCCATCCGCATGAGTTCCTGATCGTCCACAAGCAGGACACGAGCCATGTTCGCCAGCCTAACCACGGGGGAGCGGCAGCACCGCGCGCACGCGCCAGCCGCCCTCGGTGCGGGGTCCCGCGTGCAGCTCACCGCCGTAGACGGTGGCCCGCTCGCGCATGCCGATGAGTCCGTTGCCGCCGGAGACCAGCGTCGTCGGCTCCCGCCGCGCGCCGTCGTCGAGCACCTCGATCTCGATGCGTTCGCCGTCGTTGGCGGCGTGCACCGCGGCGCGCACGTCGCGTCCGCCGTGCTTGAGCACGTTGGTGAGCGACTCCTGCGCTATGCGGTAGACGGCGAGCCCGATGCCGGTCGGCAGCACCTCGAAGTCGCCGTCGAGCCGCAGCTCGACCGGCAGCCCGAGCCCGCGCACCCGGTCGGCGAGCTCGCGCAGGCCCGCCGCGGTGGGCTGCGGGGTGCGGCCACCGCCTTCGTCCGGATTGCGCAGGACCTCCAGCAGGCCGCGCAGCTCCGACAGCGCGTCGCGGCCGGTCTCGCCGATGGCCCGCAGCGCCTTCTCGGCCATCTCCGGCTTGCCGTGCAGCGCGAACGTGGCACCGTCGGCCTGCGTGATCATCACGCTTACCGAGTGCGCGAGGACGTCGTGCAGCTCGCGGGCGATCCGGTTGCGCTCCTCGGCGACGGCGATCCGCGACTGCTGGTCCTGCTCGAACTCCAGGTGGCGCAGCCGCCGCTCCACCTCGGCGTTGTAGGCGCGGCGGGCGCCGACGAACTCGCCGAGCACCCAGCAGACGGCGGCGACCAGGACGTAGACGACCGCCATCACGGTGATCGCGTTGCCCCGGTCGTCGAAGGTGGGCGTCTTGAACAGGACCTGGCAGGCCACGACCACGGCGGCGAGGAACGTGTACGGCGCGGCCGGTCGCCGGCCGGCGTAGGCCACCACCGTGTAGACGGAGACGCACACGGCCAGGCCCGCGACCCGCACCATCGCGCCGTCCTGGGTGAGGACCATCAGCGCCAGGCCGGCGAGCACCGCGTAGGCGGAGGCCAGCGGCCACCGCCTGCGCACGCACAGCGGCACCACCGTCACCACACCGACCGCGGCGTAGAGCCACGGCGGGACACCCCGGTCCTCGACGCCCACCAGCAGCTCGCTGAGGTCCAGGAGCAGGACGAGCGCGGCGATGGTGGAGTCGCCGACCACCGGGTGCTCCCGCATCCACAGACTCAGCCTTCGCATCCCGTCGAGGTTAGGCAGGCCCCACCGGGCCAGGCGTCATCCTGGCGGCGACGCCGTCGTACGCCCCAGGTCGTACGACGGAGGGATCAGGCCCGCTGCTGGAGGACGCGGTATAGGGCGCGTTCGATCTCCGCCTCGCGCGTGAAGACCGAGGCCCGGACGGATGCCGCCACTTGACACTTCAGAACTAGTTCTGAAGTATGGAGGTGTGAGTACCACAGTGTCCTTTTCCAAGCTTCTGCGCGAACCCAACGAGGTGGTCAAGCAGCTCGATCACGGGGACGTGCTCCTCTCCCGTCGCGACGGCGAGTCGTTGCGGCTGTCCAAGGCCGGCGACGCCGAGCGGGAGGTCGACACCCTGCAAGCGCTGGCCCAGCTGATCGCCGCTTCACTGGACGAGGATGCCTGCGACCGGATCGTCACGCGGCTGACCGAACCGTTCCCCTGGGTGACGTTCCTGCCCGCGGATCGACGCCGGGAATTCGTCAGCGAGTTCCTCCGAGTCGCCCGCGCTTGCGCCTCCATCGGGCGTTTCGAACGCTTGACGATCACCCTGAACTCCTGGCGAGCCACCGCCGAGGCCTACGCCGACCCGTCCGTGACCCCGGACGGCTCCGATCTGGACTACCTCCCCACCGCCGAGGTGGCCGACGACCCGCGTGAGACCGGATGAGCAAGTCCGAACGTGTTGAACGACCGCTCAAACGCGTGGAGTACGAGATCTTCTTCATCACCCGGGAGGCGCAGAAGGGGTGGCAGGACTGCCTTGCCGTCGCCCGGAACGCCACGGTGCAGGCGTGGGAGCGTCTCACCACGGCACCCACGCACGAAGATGAGCGGCTCTACCGGCTCTCGGCTGACTTCGCCGTCGGCACCTACGGCCGTCGTACCTTCGAGCGCTACCAGTACAAGATCACCAATGGCGGGCGGCTCTGGTACTTCGTCGAGCCGACACCCCGTTCCAAGGTCGCTGGCCGTGTGCTGCTCGAACGGTGCATGACGGGCCATCCCAAGGAGACGGAGCCGAGATAGCTCGTCTGCACGGCGTCCGTGCCGTACGTCCCCTCGCTCGGAGCCGCCGGCCCCGGCCCGTAGGAGGCTCCACCACCGCCCCGGGCCCGCGGCCGGGTTCGTGCAGATCGGCGCGATGCGCGCGCGGGGCGTGGCAGGATGTTGCGCACGCGCCGACCGGCGCGGATGTCGCCGCTGATCGAAAGGGCCGTGGTGGGTACGGGAACCGAGCATCAGCACTGGCCCGGTCCGCTGTCGTCCGCCGTGGCCGCGCTTTGCACCGGGTTGCAGCCGCAGGTCTCCGAGCGCACCGCCGAGGGCTTCCGGGAGGTGCTGCGCCGGCTTTCCGCGCCGCTGCAGGTCGCGGTCGCCGGGCGGATCAAGTCCGGCAAGTCCACGCTGGTCAACGCCCTGATCGGGCGCCGGGTCGCGCCGACCGACGTGGGTGAGTGCACCCGGCTGGTCACGCGCTTCCAGTACGGCACCGTCGACCGGGTCGAGGTGGTGTTCCACGACGGCGGCAAGCAGGCCATCCCGTTCGACGCCGACGGCGGCATCCCCGCCGACCTGGGCATCGACCTCGAGAAGATCTCCCACCTCGAGGCCTACCTCACCAACGCGGTGCTGCGCGACCTCACCGTGATCGACACCCCCGGTCTCGGGTCGCTGGACGCGGCGTCGGTCGCCCGCACCGAGGAGCTGCTGGGCACCAGGCGCGGCGACGGCGAGGCCGGCGACGACCTCGACCCCGTCTCCCGCAACGCCGTCGCGGGCGCCGAGGCCGTCCTCTACGTCGTGACCCAGGCGGTGCGCGCCGACGACCAGCAGGCCCTGGCGTCCTTCACCGCCGCCACCGCCAGCCGGGAGGCCGGGCCGGTCAACGCCATCGCGCTGCTGAACAAGGCCGACACCATCGAGCCCGACTCGGTCTCCGAGTCCGGCGGCGACGTGTGGACCGCGGCGACGCTGATCGCCGGAAAACAGGCCCAGCTGCTCAAACCCCGCGTCGCCGACGTGCTGCCGGTGATCGGCCTGCTCGCCGAGACCGCCGAGACCGGCGGGTTCACCTCCGCCGACGCCGACGCGCTGCGCCGGCTCGCGGCGCTGGACGAGGTCACCCGCGAGACTCTGCTGATGTCGGCGGACCTGTTCACCAGCTGGGACTGCGACGTGCCCGCCGGGGTGCGGACCCGGCTGCTGGAGCGGATGGACCTCTACGGCATCCGGCACGCGCTGGCCGCGATCGACGCCGAGCCCGAGATCACCGCGGGCGACCTGCGCCGCAGGCTGCTGGACTCCTCCGGACTGGCCGGGGTGATGAGCAGGCTCGACTCGGTGTTCCGCGCCCGCGCCGACGGGATCAAGGCCGCCGCGGCGCTGGCGTCGGTCACCGCCCTCGCCCACGCCTCCGGCGACCAGGGTGAGCGCCAGCGCGTGCACGACGCGATCGAGGTGCTGCTCGCCAAGCCCGAAGCCCACCAGCTGCGGCTGCTGGAGGCGCTGACGCTGGTCGCCTCCGGCGCGGTGGAGATGCCCGAGGACCTCGCCGAGGAAGTCATGCGGGTCGGCAGCGCCTCCGACGTCGGCGAGCAGCTCGGGCTGCCCGGCCGCGGCAGGCAGGAGCTGACCGACTACGCGCTGGAGCGCGCCGGCTGGTGGCGCTCGTTCTCCTCGTTCGGGGCTACACCCGCGCAGAGCCGGATCGCCCACGTCGTGCACCGCGCCTACTTCCTGATCTGGCAGCACTTGCGGGCGCAGGGGACGTGAGGGTATGGCCATGCGGGGTTGGTTCCGCCTGTCCGGCAGTTCACCCGTCAGTGGAACCGGAGCGGCGTCCGCGGCGTCGGAGCCGGAAGGGGGGCCGGCCACGGCCCCCGATTCCGACTCCGAGTTGGGGGCAGACATGACCGCGGTGGACACCGACGCCCTCGCCAGCCCGCTCGACCAGGCGCTGGCCGAGCGGGCGACGCTGATCCAGCTCTGCATGTACGCCATGGACCGCGCCCGCAGCAGCGGCGTGGTGGAGCGGCTGTCCGAGGGGCTGGGCGGGATCGGCGTGGTTGCGCTGCGCCCGGACGGCATGCGCTTCGACCCCGCCCACCACGAGGCGGGCGGCACCATGCCCACCGACGACCCGGCGCTGGACGGCATGATCGCCGAGACCGAGGTGCTCGGTTTCGCCGACCGCGACCGCGTGCTGCGCGCCCCGATCGTCACCGTGTACCGCCTGCACGACACCCCGCCGCGGTGATCGGCGTGCGCGAGGGAGGACGACGATGAGTGCGCCGAGCCCGGGACAGGCGGTCGCGACGGCGCTGCCGCAGTTGGTCAAGCAGACCCGCGACAAGCTGTTCGCGCTGCTGCGCGAGGCCGATCCGGGGGCCGCCGAGTGGGTGGACCAGGTGCGCCGGTCCCGCCCGGCCACGCCCGGCGTGGTCGTCGTCGGCGAGACCAACCGGGGCAAGAGCTCGCTGGTCAACGCGTTGCTGGAGAGCCCCGGGATGTCCCCTGTGGACGCCGGGGTGGCGACCGCGACCTACCTGCAGTTCCAGTACGGCGAGCAGTGGGCGGGCCTGGCCTGCTATCCGGGCCAGCAGGAGCCGGTCGCCTTCCCGATCGCCGAGCTGCCCGCCTGGTCCGCGGTCGGCCACGAGCTGCCCGACGGTCAGCTCCCGCCGCGCTACGTGCGGGTCGAGGCGCCGCTGGAGGCGCTGTCGAAGCTGACCGTCGTGGACACCCCCGGCGTCGGCGGGCTCGACTCCGTGCACGGCGAGCTGGCCCTGGAGGCGGCGGCATCGGCTACCGCGCTGCTGTTCGTCGTCGACGCCTCCGCCCCGTTCACCCGCGGTGAGCTGGACTTCCTGCGCACGGTCGGCGACCGGGTCGAGACGGTGGTGTTCGCGCTGGCCAAGACCGACCAGCACCGCGGGTGGCGGCAGGTGCTGGAGGAGGACCGCAGGCTGCTGGCCGAGCATGCGCCGCGGTTCGCCGACGTCCCGATCTACCCGGTGTCGGCCCGCATGCAGGAGATGGCGGCCAAGGCGCCGAGCGAGCAGGCCGGCGCGATGCTGCGCGAGAAGTCCGGCATCACCGAGCTGCGCTCGGCGCTGGAGCAGCTCGTCGCGGGCCGCTCGGCCATGCTCGGCGAGGCCAACACGATGCGCGCGCTGTCGACCGTGCTCGGTGAGCTGACCGCGAAGCTCGAGGCCGAGAAGCGGGCGCTGACCGTCGGGGAGGACGAGGCGGAGTCGCTGCGCGGACGCCGCGACGAGCTGACCACGGCGCGCCGGTCGTCGACCCGCGGCTGGCAGGTCCGGCTGCGCGGCGAGATCCAGCGCACCCGGGTCGAGGCCGGGCACGAGGTGACCCGGCAGGTCCGCGAGGTGCAGAACTGGTTCCGCCGCTCGATCGACGGCGCCGACCGCCAGCAGCTTCCCGAGCTGCCGCAGCAGGTCGACATCGCGTTGCAGATGGTCTCGACGCGGGTGGCGACGATGCTGTCGACGCGGCTGGCCAAGGTCGCGGAGTCCTCGCTGGCGGAGCTGTTCTCCGCCGAGGAGCTGGACGTGATCCGCTCGCAGTTCGCCCGTGGCGCGCAGGCGCCGATCGCGCTGCGCCCGCCGGACAAGCGCCCGCCGACCGCCGAGGACAAGCTGCTGGTGTTCATGGGCATCTCGGGTGGTCTCGGCGTCGGGCGGGCCGCGGCGATGCCGCTGGCCGGGGTCGGCATCGGCGTGCTGAACCCGATCGTGCTGCCGGTGACGATCGTGCTCGGGCTGGGTGCGGGCTGGTGGATGGCGCGAACCCGCAAGCACGCGGCCGACAAGCAGCACATGAAGCAGTGGCTGACCGAGGCGATCGCCGACGCGCGCTCCACTCTGGACCAGCTGGTGTCCGAGCAGCTCATCGAGGCCGAGCAGCAGTTGTCGCTGGCCCTCGACGACGCCCTGACCAGGCGGATCGAGGCCATCGAGGGCGAGCTGCGGGAGGTCGACAAGGCGCTGAAGATGGACGCCGCCGAACGCAGCCGCCGGTTGCAGACCGTCGGCCGCAGGCTCACCGAGGCCACCACCGGCCGGGAGAAGGCGGAGAAGCTGCTCGAGAGCATCCGCAACCTCCGCGACCGCGCGGCCTGACGGAGGTCGGGCGGCCGGACCGCCGAGGGCCCCAGGGGTCAGCGCAGCTGCTCCTGGATCTGCTCGCTGAAGGTGATCAGCTCGGTGAAGGTGCTGTAGTTGGCGTGCAGGCCGTAGGTGCCGCCGGCGGCGACGCCGATCAGCTTGCCGCCCGCGACCAGCGGCCCGCCGCTGTCGCCGCCGTGCGTGGTGACCTCGCCCATTTCGTACCGGGTGCAAACGTACTGCCGGGGGTCGAAGGTCACGGCGTGGTACGGGTCGCTCTCCGAAGCCGCCAGGCAGGGTTCGTCCTCGGTGATCGGCAGTTGTGCCTGCTGGAGGATGCGGGACGTGGTCGGCAGCGGCTCGCCGGGGTCCGGCGGGTAGGTCTTGTCCGGGTCGGTGACGCCCCAGCCGAGGATCCGGGCGGGCGCCCCCGCGCGGTACAGCGCCGCGTCCTCGACGGTGGCGAGCGGCAGCGCGGGGAACGGCATCGGGCGGTCGAGCGTGACGACCGCGACGTCGGGGTGCATCCGCGGCAGCTCACCGGGCGGCGGCGGGGTGTGCTGCCAGCCGGGGTGCTTCCACACCGACACGACCCCGCGCACCTCACCGTCGTCGGTGCGCAGGTCGGTGCGCCCGCCCACGACGTGCATCCGGTCGGCGGGGTGCTCGTCGACGCAGTGCGCGGCGGTCACGACCTTGGTCGGGGTGACCAGCGTGCCCCCGCAGTGCAGCGTGTCGCCCTCCGGAGCGTCCGGCGCGTCGGTGATCCACATCATCCAGGGGTTGTCGTCCGTGCCGGCCGGCGTGCCGCCGACGATCTTCGGCTGGACGTCGGCGGCGGCCGGGGCCGCGGTGAGGACGATGCCGAGCGCGGCGGCGGCCAGGACCCACTTCTTCGTCGTCATGCCGACACCCTCGGTGTTCGGCGGGTACGCACGCGTCGGCCCGCGAACGGATCCGCACCTCGACCTCAGCAGTACTCGCCGGTCCGGGAGAGCCCCTAGCCGGCGAGGACGTTCGCCCCTGGCGCCGAGCGGTGGCCGCCGAGACGGTGTGCGTCTTGGGAGGTGGTCGCGTGGCAGGAGCGGACGACGAGGCAGTCCCGGCAGAAGAACGAGATGACCAGGAGCGCACCGAGCCCGACGCCCGGGAACGCACCGAGCCCGACGCCCGTGAGAACACCGCGTCCGACGGTCCGGACAGCGCTGAACCCGACGTCCTCCTGGACGTCCCCGGGCTGTCGGTCGACGAGATCGACCTCGAGGTGCAAGACCTCGCAGCGCGGGTTTCGCTGCGGGCCGAGGTGCTCGACCTGCTGAAGCTCAACGTCGGCGCCGACGTGACGCTCGGGAAGGTGTCGCTGACCATCACCGGGGTCGAGGCGCAGGCGCTGCTGAAGGTGCGGCTCGACCGGGTGGCCCGGATCATCGAGCGGGTGCTCGCGACGATCGACCGGAACCCGCAGCTGCTCGAACAGCTCGTGCGCGGCGTCGAGCCCGCGTTGCGCGGTGTCGGGGAAGCGGTCGGCGAGGTCGGCCGCGGCGCGGGTGGAGCCGTCGAGGAGCTCGGCGGCGAAGTCGGGCGAGGTGCCCGAGAGGCGGTCGGCGAAGCCGGACGCGGCGCGCGGCGGGCGGTCGAGGACGTCGGACGGGGCGCCGGGGAGACGGTCGAGGATGTCGGGCGCCGTACCGGGCGAGCGGTCGAGGACGTCGGCCGAGGTGCCGGGCGAGCCGCCGACGACGTCGGCGCGGCGGCCGAGGACCTGGGCGGCGAGGTCGGCGAAACGGTCGAGCGCGCGGCGGAGGCCCCCAGGCGCTCGACGCGCCGAACCCCGTCCCGCAGTCGTGCCGACCGAGACCAGCCCCGGCGCGAGAGCGAAGCCGACGCCGAGAGCACCGAGCGCGCGGAGACCGCACGACCGCGCCGTCGCCCGGCCACCCGGGCCGAACCGGAGCGCCGGCGCCCCCGGCGCGAACCTCCCCCGAGTCGCCGGGGCCGCCGCGGGGACCGGCCGTCGTGAGCGGGCCGGACATCAGCTTCACCGCGACGGTGCGGGCGCAGCGCCTTCGGTTCCACGTGAAACCCGACGCCCGGGTCGAGTTCACCGGCGACGCGGCTGGCACGTCGGAGTCGGAGCGCACCGGACTGCCTGAACCGGTGCGCGCCGGGGTCACCTACCGCGACGTGCGGATCCACTACCGGCTCCGCGCCGAGACGCGGGACCCGTCGTGACGCCCACGGGTCTCTCGACCCTGGCGGGTCGCCGCGACATGCCGTGACGTTGGTGCCACCGCGCGGATATCCGGCCGCGCGGGCAGAACTCCCGTGGACGGGAGGCGGCCATGACCGTCACGATCGAGAACCTGCGGGACCGCGTCCGCGGCCCCGTCATCACCGAGACCGACCAGCGCTACGACGAAGCGCGCAGGGTCCACAACGCCATGATCGACCGCAAGCCGTGGGTAGTCGTGCGGTGCGCCAACGCGGGGGACGTCATGGCGGCGGTCGACTTCGCCAGGGCGAACCGGCTCGACGTCGCCGTGCGCGGCGGCGGGCACAGCGTGCCCGGGTTCGGCACTTGCGACGAAGGGGTGGTGATCGACCTGTCGGCGATGCGCGGCGTGCGGGTCGACCCGGTGCGCCGGACGGCTCGTGTCGAGGGCGGGGCTACGTGGGGCGACCTAGACGCCGCGACGCACGCCTTCGGACTGGCCACCACCGGCGGCATCATCTCCACCACCGGCGTCGGCGGTCTCACGCTGGGCGGCGGCATCGGGTACCTGAGCCGCAGGCTGGGGCTCTCGGCCGACAACCTCGTCTCCGCCGACGTCGTCACCGCCGACGGCACGATGCGCCTGGTCGACGAGGACTCCGAGGAGGACCTGTTCTGGGCGATCCGCGGAGGCGGCGGCAACTTCGGGGTGGTGACCTCCTTCGAGTTCCGCCTGAGCCCGGTCGCCGACATCTACGGCGGGCCGATGTTCTTCGACCTGGACCGCGCGGGCGACGTGCTCCGCTTCTTCCGCGAGTTCATCGCCGAGGCTCCCGAGGAGTTCGGCGGGTTCCCGGGGTTCCACCTCGCACCGCCGCTGCCGTTCATCCCGCAGAACCGGCACGGCCTGCCGCACCAGCTGGTGGTGACGTGCTGGACCGGCGACGTCCGGGAAGGCGAACAGGTGATCGGCCGGCTGCGCGAAGTGGCACCCGTGGTCGCCGAGCACGTCGGCGTCATGCCGTACCCGCTGCTCAACAGCGCGTTCGACGCCCTGGTGCCTCCCGGGCTCCAGCACTACTGGAAAGCAAGCTTCGTCCGGGAGCTCACCGACGAGTCGATCGAGGCTCACATCACCTACGGGGCGCGGGTGCCCTCCGTCAACACCGCGGTGCACATCTACCCGATCAACGGCGCGTGCCATCGGGTCGGCCAGGACGGGACCGCCTTCGCCTACCGGGACGCCAACTTCGCGAGCGTCATCGCCGGCATGTGGCCCGATCCTGCCGACAACGAGGCCAACATCGCCTGGGTGCGCGACTTCTACGCCGCGACCGCACCGCACGCCGAGGCCGGCGGCTACATCAACTTCATGGCGGGCGACGACCAGGAGCGCATCAGGGCCAACTACCGGCAGAACTACGAGCGGCTGGCCGCGATCAAGCGCAGCTACGACCCGGACAACCTCTTCCACCTGAACCAGAACATCCGGCCCGGGATGGCGCACGCGGCCTGAGCGCGGCTGTCGCGCGGGAACCCGCTGCCTCTACTCTGCGTCATAGCTGTGGAAGCGGACGCGGAGTTGAGGGGTGCGCACGTGTACATCGAGGAGACGGGCGCGAACGACGGCGACATCAAGATCTCCGTCGAGGGCGAGGAGTACACCGCCGAGGCCAACTTCGACCTCGACGGTGACGGGGTCGACGAGACCGTCGCGGTGATGGCCGACGACGGCTACGTGGGCTACGTCGACGAGAACGCCGACGGCGCCGCCGACGTCATGCAGACCGTCGACGCCAACGGCCAGGTCGTCAGCCAGGCCCGTTTCGACGCCGCGACCGGCGACTGGGTCGCCGAGCAGCCGCAGCAGCACCCGGGCGAGGCCGACCCCAGGCAGCAGGGCGGCCAGGCGATGGTCGTCGACACCCCGGAGGGCGACGTCCAGATCGGCCCGGCCACCGAGGACACCAACCAGGACGGCGTCGCCGACACCGCCGTGGTCAGCACCGCCGACGGCACCAGGCTGGTCACCGACGTCGACGGCGACGGGTCGGCGGACCAGATCATCGACATCAGCAGCACCGGCGACGTGACCACGGCCCACCACACCGGCGACGGGCAGTGGACCGTGGTCGAGCAGGGGCGCATCGACGAGCACGGGCAGTACACGCCGAGCCCGGCCGTCGGCCCGACCGACGACGCGGCCTGGAGCTTCGGCGACCCGGAGCCCCAGCCGGAGCCGAAGCCGGAAGGCGGCGCAGGCCGCGCCGCCGGCAGCTCCCACGGCGGTTCGGGGGCGCCCGCCGCCGACTCGGACACGCTCTGGAGCTGACGCCCGCTCCGACGCGACACCCGCCGCCCGGTGCCCTCCACGCGAGGGCACCGGGCGGTTCGCTTCCTCGCGGCGTCGATCAACCGCCGTTCGGCCGCCTCGTCCCGGCCACCCTCCGTTCGCACGCGTGTCCACTTCGCCGGAAATTCTTGGGCGACTGGGACCTCGGTCACGGACGATCCATTGCGTCGTTGGATTCTGAATCGATTCCCTTATCGTTCTTGTGAGAGAACCGACAATCCTGATCTGCATTGCGGGCGCCCGGCGCGGTTAGCCTCATTGCATCCCTTTGAATCTGCCCGATCTGCGGGTTGGGCGGAGCTTTCCCTAAAGACCCGATTCCGGGCTGCGGCGCCCAGTCAGGAGACAAGACGCGATGACCTCATTGACCATCCCCGGTCTCGACCAGGCACCGACCACGCACGCGCGCCTGCTGTCGTGGGTGCGCGAGGTCGCCGAGCTGACGACCCCTGACCGGGTGGTCTGGTGCGATGGTTCGCAGGACGAGTGGCAGCGGCTGACAGAACAGCTGGTCGAGGCCGGCACCTTCAAACGGCTGGAGAAGAAGCCGAACTCCTTCTACGCCGCTTCCGACCCTAGCGACGTCGCCCGCGTCGAGGAGCGCACGTTCATCTGCTCCCGCGAGGAGAAAGACGCCGGTGTAACCAACTACTGGATGCAGCCGGACGAGATGAAGGCGATCATGACGGAGCTCTACCGGGGCTGCATGCGTGGTCGCACCATGTACGTCATCCCGTTCTGCATGGGCCCGCTCGATGCCGACAAGCCGAAGCTCGGCGTGGAGATCACCGACACCGCCTACGTCGTGGTCTCCATGCACATCATGACCCGCATGGGGTCGAAGGTCCTGGAACGCCTGGGCGAGGACGAGGACTTCGTCGAGGCTCTGCACTCCGTCGGCGCCCCGCTGGAGCCGGGCCAGCAGGACGTGCCGTGGCCGTGCAACGACACCAAGTACATCACCCACTTCCCCGAGGAGCGCAAGATCTGGAGCTTCGGCTCCGGCTACGGCGGCAACGCGCTGCTGGGCAAGAAGTGCTTCTCGCTGCGGATCGCCTCGGCGATGGCCCGCGACGAGGGCTGGCTGGCCGAGCACATGCTGATCCTCAAGCTGATCTCGCCGGAGGACAAGGTCCACTACGTGGCCGCGGCGTTCCCGTCGGCCTGCGGCAAGACCAACCTGGCGATGCTGCAGCCGACCATCCCGGGCTGGCGGGTCGAGAGCCTCGGTGACGACATCGCCTGGATGCGCTTCGGCGAGGACGGCAGGCTCTACGCGGTGAACCCGGAGGCCGGCTTCTTCGGGGTCGCGCCGGGCACCAACTGGAAGACCAACCCGAACGCGATGCGCACCATCGACCAGGGCAACTCGCTGTTCACCAACGTCGCGCTGACCGACGACGGCGACGTCTGGTGGGAGGAGATGGAGGGCGAGCCGCAGCACCTCACCGACTGGAAGGGCCGCGACTGGACCCCGCAGTCGGACGAGAAGGCCGCGCACCCGAACTCCCGCTACTGCACGCCGATGTCGCAGTGCCCGATCCTGGCGCCCGAGTGGGACGACCCCAACGGCGTGCCGATCTCGGCGATCCTGTTCGGCGGCCGCCGCAAGACCACGATCCCGCTGGTCAACGAGGCGTTCGACTGGCAGCACGGCGTGTTCATGGGCGCCACGCTGTCCTCGGAGAAGACCGCCGCCGCGGCGGGCAAGGTCGGCGAGGTCCGCCGCGACCCGATGGCCATGCTGCCGTTCATCGGCTACAACGTCGGCGACTACTTCCAGCACTGGGTGAACGTGGGCAAGGAGGCCGACTCCTCCAAGCTGCCGCGGATCTTCTACGTCAACTGGTTCCGCCGCGACGAGTCCGGCAAGAAGATCGTGTGGCCGGGCTTCGGCGAGAACTCCCGGGTGCTCAAGTGGATCGTCGAGCGCCTGGACGGCAACGCCGCCGCCGAGGACACCCCGATCGGCCGGGTCCCGTCCGCGGACCAGATCGACCTGTCCGGCCTGGACACCCCGCGCGAGGACGTCGAGACGGCGCTGCACGTCGACGTCGAGGAGTGGAAGGCCGAGCTGCCGCTGATCGAGGAGTGGTTCGCCAGCATCGGCGACTCGCTGCCGAGCTCCATGCGCGACGAGTTCGAGGCCCTCAAGCAGCGCCTCGGAGCCTGATCCGCGGATCGCCCGTCCGGGTGGTCTTGGGTCGGAGCAACGGCGCTTCGGCGAGTAGACCACCCGGACGTGCCGGTCCCGCCTCCAGCGTGCGCAATCGTGCGGCGCTTTCCCGGAGAGAGATGAGTCTCTTTCGGGAAAGTGCCGCTTTTTGCATTCGAAGGTGCGGTTTGACTACGCCGAACGGGTAGTCGCGAAAAACCGGAGTCGATCAGCAACCGCTTCCCGGCACACGGCGTCCTATCTGTATCCGCTGTCACAATCAGCGTTCCGAGGGCGTGGAGGGAGGTGTCATGGCTGATCTGGCGATGCTGGCGTTGTCGCTGATCGCGGTCGCCGCGGTGTTCGTGGCGATGCGCGTCGACGACGACGAGACCGGCGAGAAGACCGATGGCGAGATCGACGGCATCCCATTACCCCGCGGTGAGTCCGAGCTAGACCGCGAAGGGAGGACAATGCTGCGATGAAATTTGCGAAAACGAGCGACGCGGGCGGTGAGGGGAGAAATCCCGATCACCGCCCGCGTGCTTTGCGGGGTCAGCCCAGGGTGTCCGCCAGGTCGGCGAGCACGTCGAGCAGTCCGGCCGGCTTCGCCGCGGCCGTGCGCGCCTGCCGCGGCTCGGGGAGACCGACGCCCTGGCACGTCACGTCCCGCGCCGGCACGACGCCGTCGACGAGGTAGGACTCCACCACGTCGTCCACGCAGGCGTTGCCCGCCGCGTAGACCCCGTGGTCTCCCTCGTCCGCGACGGTGACCATGCGCGAGCCGGCGAAGTCGCGGTTCGCGATGCGCGCGCCCTCGACCGCGGTCGCCGGGTCGTTCTCCGACTGCAGCATCAGCACCGGCGGCACGCCTTCGCCGGTGGGCTCGCGAAGCTCCACGTCAGGCCGGTCCCAGTACGCACAGGGCTGGAAGATCGTGTTGTAGCCGTAGGTCGGGAACAGCCGTCCCTGCAGCTCCGAGTTCCACACCAGGTCGCCGGGACGACCGCGGAACCGCGTGTCGTTGCAGCGGATCGAGAACATCGTCGCGGTCTGGCTGTCCAGTACCGGGTCCTGGCCGTCGGCCACCGGCGTCGGCCGCATCGGCAGCGCCATGGCGTTGGCGCGGGCCATCGTGCGGACGGCGTCCTCGCGCTGCGGCACGGTGCCGCCGCGCAACCCGGCCAGCGCGTCGCCGAGCGACGGGAACGCCTGCTTGCTGTACATGGTCCACAGCAGCATCGAGTCGAACGCGTTGTGGTCCAGCGGCGCGCCTTCGGGGTTCGGGAGCGGGTTCCGCTTCAGCTCGGCGCGCAGCTCGTCGACGGTCTTCTGCACCGCGTCGGGCGTCGCGCCGAGACCGTAGACGTCGTCGTGGGCGGCCAGCCACGGGCGCAGGTCCTCGCGCCACCGGCGTTCGAAGGCCAGCGGCTGCCAGCCGAAGACCTCCTGCCAGCTCCCGGTGAACTGCGCGTTGGAGTCGAGCACGAACTTGTCGACGGTCTCCGGGAAGTAGGTGGCGTAGTACGCGCCCAGCCAGGTGCCGCCGGAGACCCCGTACCAGTTGACCTTCTCACGCTGTTCGACGCGCCGCAGCAGGTCCAGGTCGGCGACGGTCTGCTCGGTCGTGACGTACCGGCCCAGCTCACCGCTGTGCTGCCGGCAGTCCGCGGCGAACTCCTCGGTGAGCGCGAGTTGCGCGCGGATGCTCTGCGGGCTGCGGTCGCGGGCGTCGAGCGCGCTGGTGGCCTCCTGCGGGCCGCACGAGACGGTGCTGCTCAGCCCGGTGCCGCGGACGTCGATGCCGTAGATGTCGAAGTTCTCCAGCACCCTGGTGCGGTTCTGGACCAGCATCGCCAGCGGCATCTCCACCCCGGCACCGCCCGGACCGCCGGGGTTGGTGAACAGTGCGCGCCCCGCCGGGCCGCTCGCGGGCGAAAGCCGCGTCACGGCGATGGTGACGTCCTCGCCGCCTGCCGGGTGGTGCCAGTCCCGCGGCGCGGTCAGCTCGCCGCACTCGAGCCGTTCCGAGCCCGGCGGAAGGCCGGGCGGCAGCGGCTGCCCGGGCGGGAAGCAGGGCTGCCACTGGATCCGCTGACCCGCGTACTCCGCCGGTGCCTCCGGAAACGCCCGCGACGGCGCCTGCGGCGGCGCTGCCGGCTCGGCCGGCACCGGCTGGCCGGTGGCCAGCAGGCCGGCCACCGCCGCGGTCACCCCCAGGCCGATCATCAGTCTGCGCATCGATTCCCCTTGTTCGATGGGCGCCGCCTTCGAGTTGGCGGCGTCGTGACCACTCGTGATCACGACGTTCATTCCATCGAGCGAACAGAAATCGAAGTAGAACCAGTAGTCAGCACTTCATGTGACAGATGTCAGCGAATCCTCACCCGGAAGGGAGGTCGTCGCGAGGTCCGGACGCTAGTGCTTGATCGCACCCGCGAGGGCGAAGGCGCCGCCGAGGGAACGCGAAACCACCAGGTAGAGCAGAATCACCGGTGCCGTGTAGAGGATCGAGTACGCCGCGAGCTGTCCGTAGGCGATCAGGCCGCCCTGTCCGAAGAACGTGTAGACGCCGACCGCGGCGGGTTGCTTGGCGGGGTCGAGCAGCAGCACGAACGGCACGAAGAAGTTGCCCCACGACGTGATGAACGTGAAGATCGCGACCACGCTCATGCCCGGCACGACCAGCGGCAGCACCACCGAACGCAGCGCCTGCATGCCGGAGGCGCCGTCCACCCAGGCCGCCTCCTCCAGGCTGATCGGCACGCCGTCCATGAAGTTCTTGGTCATCCAGATCGCGATCGGCAGCGAGCTCGACGCCAGGAACAGGGTCGTGCCGAACATCGAGTCGATCAGCGAGAACTGCACGAACATGCTGTAGACCGGCACCATGACCGCCGTCATGGGCAGCCCGGTCGCGAACAGCACGGTGTAGAGGAACGGCCGCTTGAAGCGGAGCTGGTAGCGCGAGAGCGGGTACGCGCAGAGCACCGCCGCGGCGACCGCCAGCAGCGCGGCACCGCCGCACATCAGCAGCCCGTTCCACAGTGGACGAAGACTGGTCTCCCAGTTGAGCACCTGGGTGAAGTTGTCGAGCGTGAAGCTGCTCGGCACTCCGGCCGACAGCGGCGCGTCGGCGTCGAAGGCCGCCGTGACCAGCCACAGCAGCGGCGCGAGGAAGGCCAGCGCGATCAGGCCGAGCACCACGTGCACCACGGCCGACGCCGAACTCCTGCGCGCGGAGGTGATGGCCACCATGCTCACACCTCGTCCCGGAGGCTCTTGGCGTACACGACCGCGAACAGACCGCCGATGCCCAGCAGCACCAGCGACATCGTCGCGCCATAGCCGATCTCGTCGAACTCGAACGCCGTGTCGTACATCAGCAGCGGCAGCGTCTGCGTGGCGTCGCCGGGACCGCCCGCGGTCAGCACGTAGATCAGGGTGAACATGCCGATGGTCTGCAACGTCACCAGCATCAGGTTGGTGAGCACCGCGCCGCGGATGATCGGCAGCGTGACGTGCCAGAACCGGCGCAGCGGCCCGGCGCCGTCGACCTCGGCGGCCTCGGACAGGTCGCCGGGCACCTGCGACAACGTGGCCTGGTAGACCAGCATCGAGAACGCCGTGCCGCGCCAGACGTTGCCCAGCACGATCGCGGCCATCGGCGCGCTGAACAGCCAGTCCTGCTCGCCGGCTCCGACCGCCGCGAACAGGTTGTTCAGCGTGCCTTCCGGGTTGAGGAACGCGTAGATCGCGAACGCGGCCACCAGCTCCGGCAGCACCCACGCCGACACCACGACGATGCCCACGCTGTTGCGCAGCCACCGGCTGCGGTGCCGGGTGAGCAGCGCGATGAGCATGCCGAGGCAGTTCTGCCCGATCACCGCCGAGCCCAGCGTGAACAGCACGGTCAGCCAGGCCGAGTGCCACAGCGCGGGATCGGCGAACAGCCGCCGGAAGTTGTCCAGGCCGACGAACTGCGGGTCGGTCGCGCCGCTGCCGGTGAGCGCGGCGTCGGTGAAAGCGACGTAGCAGCTCCACAGGATCGGCCCGACCACGAACAGGCCGAGCAGGACCAGCGCCGGTGCCATCGGCGCCAGCCAGCTCCCCACCCGCTGGGGCCGCAGGACCGCCATCAGCCCGCCCGGGTGTTCGCGGCCTCGACGATCCGGCTCACCTTCTGCGCCCACTGGTCGGCGACCTCGGCCGGAGGCCTGCCGTCCACCACCTCGAGCACCGACTGCTGGATCTCCTCGGAGACCTTCGGGTACTCCGGCAGCGCGGGCCGGTAGTGGGTGTTGCCCAGCAACCCGATCCAGAAGCGGCTCACCGGGCTGGCGTCGGCGACCCGCGGATCGGCCGCGGCGTCCTCCCTGGCCGGGAGGTTGCCGCTGGCGACGGAGTACTCGACGACGTTGTCCTTGGACATGGCCAGCTTCACGAACTCGAAGGCGTCGTCCTGCTTCTTGCCCGACGCGCTCAGCGCGAGCGTCCAGCCGCCCGACATCGACACCGACCCCGGCGCCTGGCCGAACTGGGTCGGCATCGCGGTCGCCGACATCGTCTCGCTCCAGTTCTTCCAGCCCGCGGCGTCCCAGTTGCCCGCCGCGAAGCTGCCGTCCAGCCGGATCGCGACCTTGCCCTGCTGCGCGAGGTTGTCGCGGGCGTTCTTGTCGTACTGGGCGTCGGCGATCTGGGCCTTGCTCTGCGTCAGGTTCTCGCCGATGGCGGTGGACAGGAAGCGCATCGCGTCGGCGAAACCGCGGCTGGGCGCGATCCACTTCTTCTGCTGCTCGTCGTAGAGCGTGCCGGTCTCGGTGCCGTAGAGCAGCATCTCCACCGTCTGCATGCTCACCGACTCGCCTTCGGCCTTGCCCAGCGAGAGGTCGAGCCCGATGACGTCCGGGAAGCGCTGCTTGACCTGCCGCGCCGCGGCGAGCACGTCGTCCCAGGTGCGCGGCTTCCAGTCGGCGGGCAGTCCGGCGCGGGCGAAAAGGTCGCGGTTGTACCAGAGGCCGCGGGTGTCGGTGTCGAGCGGAACGCCGTAGGTGCGGCCGTCGGCGGCCCGGCCGGCCCGCTTGGTGGTCTCGATGTACTGGTTCCACTCCGGCCACTGCGCCAACCGCTCGTCGAGCGGGGCCAGGTAACCGGCCTCCACGTCGGAGTTGAGGTTGAAGGAGTCCTCGTAGATGACGTCGGGCGCGGTCGAGGCCGAGCGCATCCGCAGCTGCAGCTTCGACAGGTACTCGCTCTCCGGGGCCACGACCGGGTCGAGCTTCACGGTCTTGCCCGGATGCGCCTGCTCGTACTGCTGCTTGACGCGCTGCATCCACTGGTCGACGTTCTGCGTGTTGCCGTAGCGGTGGTAGGCGACGGTGATGGTGTTGGGGTCACCGGCGGCGGAACCGCCACAGGCGGCGAGGGAGAACCCCAGCACACCGGCGGTCAGCACGGCCATTGCTTTCCTGCGCCGCATCGTGGTCCTCCGAGGAATCTTGCGCCTATGCTGAGACCGGGATCACACGTGTGCAACTTAATTCCATTCGATGAAGCAAGTCAACGATCTTGTCCGCCGAGGTCCGCGGGCTGTTCCGGGAACGGGCCCGGTCTGCCAGGGTGTCCACCTCGTCGTCCGTTCCAGCGCAGCCACTCGGGAGAGCACCGATGCCTCATGAGTTCTGGCAGGGCACCAACCTGCCGCGGGTCGGCGGTTTCAACCGCGCGGTCGTGCTCGACACGATCCGGGCCCACGGCGAGGTGAGCCGCGTCGAACTCGCCGAACGCACCGGGCTGACCGCGCAGACGATGTCCAACATCGTGCGGGCGCTGATGGCGGACGGGCTCGTCGCCGAGAACGGCCACGCGCCTTCCACCGGCGGCAAGCGGCGCGTGTTGCTGCGCGTGGTGCCGGACGCGTACTCGTCGGTCGGGCTGCACCTGGATCCCGAGTCCATCACCGGAGTCCTGCTCGACCTCGCGGGCGGCGTGCGGTTGCGCAGCCGCCGTCGCGTACCGCAGGACGCCTCGCCCGCGACCGTCGCCGCGGCCCTGACCCGGACGTTGAAGCAGCTCGTGCGGCGGTCGGGCATCGACGAGTCGCGCGTGCTCGGGGTCGGGCTCGCCGTCCCGGGACCGCTCGACGCCGACCACCGCAGGGTGCTGGGCCCGCCGAACCTCCCGGGCTGGGACGACGTCGCACTGGCCGACCTCGTGGAGCAGCGGGCGGGCATGCCGGTCGTGATGGACAACGACGCCACCGCGGCGGCGATCGGCGAGCGCTGGGCGGCGGGCAAGGCGCGCCGGGGCTCGTTCGTCTACGTCTACCTCGGCGCGGGCGTCGGCGTCGGGGTCGTGCTCGGCGACCAGGTGCACCGCGGCACCAGCAACAACGCCGGCGAGATCGGGCACGTCAACGGAGGCGGCGCCGGACGGCCGTGCTCCTGCGGAAAGCGCGGCTGCCTGGAGGCCTACTGCTCGATGCGGGCGATCGTCGACGAGTGGCTGTCGGCCACCGGGAGCCCGGAGGGCGATTCGGTTTCGGCGGACTACGAGGAGATCTGCCGCGCGGCGGCCGGTGGTGACGCGACGGCGGTACGGCTCCTGCGGCAGGCCGCGACCAAGCTGGGACAGGCGCTGGCGACGGTGGTGAGCGTGCTCGACGTCGACCACGTCGTGCTCGGCGGACCGGCGCTGCGCCACGTCGAGGAACTGGTCCGATCTCGGGTGGAGAAGACCCTCGCCGCGCACGTGTGGGCGCCCGCGGTGCGGCCGGTGCGCGTGCGCACGGCGCTCATCGGCGAGGACGCGGGAGCGGTCGGCGCCGCGTCGCTGGTGCTCGACCACGCGTACTCACCGCGCCTGGCCACGCTCCTCGGCTCGTAGCCGCGCGTCAGGTCAGCTCGAGCGCGAGCTGACCGGCTGTCTCCGCGTCGGTGGCGGGCGGTGCGCCGGTGGTGCGGCGCAGGCAGAGCTTGCACGTCACAGGATCGCGGGTGGGGTGGATGTCCTCCACCGCCCAGCCCGCGACGCCGACGTGGCAGGCGGGCGCGGGCAGCTCGTGGCCGCCCATCCACCGGGTCCAGGCGACCGCGTGCACCGTGCCGCGGTTGCGCACGACGAGGTTGCGGTCGCGGAACTGCGTGGCGGCGTGGCGCGCGACGGAGCCGAGCACCGCCGACAGCGGATCGGATGACGTCGAGGCGGCAGGTGTGGACATGCCTCCAGCGTGCCCCAGACCACCGACCGGCACGAACACTTCCCGGCATTCCGGCCCGGTGCGGGGAGGACGTCCAAGGCCCGTTCAGGGGCGTCCGAGCCCGGTCAGCTCACGGTCGGTGCCTCCGAGCGCACCGCTTCGGACAGTGCCTGGCCGAAGGCGCGCATGCCGTTGGCGTTCGGGTGCAGCGGCGCGGCGATCGAGGTCGGGATCACGCCCTCGAAGTACTTCTCCGACGGGGCGGCGCAGGTGTCGTGGCCCCTGCTCAGCGGGCCGATGTCGACGAACTTCGCGCCGTGCTCGGCCGCCTCCGCGCGCAGCATCGCGCTGAGCCGGTCCACGCTGTTCTGGATGTAGTCGGCGTCGCGCGCCCAGATCGGCTGGACCGGGTAGCAGCCGCCCGGACGGATGTAGGTGCCGTAGCCGACCACGACGACCTCGGCGTTCGGCGCGCGGTCGCGGATCGCGTCGAGGGCCTCGCCGAACCGCGGTGCGACCGCGTCGATGCGGGCGCCCAGCTCGTCGCGGCCGCCGGAGGTGAAGCCGTCCGCGCAGGACCGGCCGATCGGTTCGGGCAGCAGGTTGATGCAGGAGATGGCCGCCTGCACCAGGTCTGCGTCGTTGCCGCCGATGGTCACCGACACCAGGTCGGTCTGCGGCCCGAGCGCGTCGAACTGCGGCGGCACGAAACCGTGCTGCCTGCCGGTGAGGTCGTTGAGCTCGGCACCGGAGCAGGTGACGTCGGTGAGCCGCGCACCGAGCAGCCCGGCGGCGACACCCGGGTAGTTCGACCCAGACCGCAGGCAGGCCAGGTTCGGGTCCGGGCCCGGGATCAGCGGACCGGCCGCCGCGGAGTCGCCCAGCGCGACGTAGTCCAGCACGTCGGCCGCCTGCGCGCTCGCGGGCGTGAACACGCACGTCAACGAAAAAGCCGCCGCGACACCCGTGCGGGCGAGGCGACGGCCGAGCTGGTCTCCCACGAGGACCTCCTGCGCTGGGCGGAACCTCATAAGGAAGTAGCACAGAAACGGCTTGGCCTAGGCGAAGTTCACTCTTCCGCCGAGTGGTATCAACGCTCTCGGCGCAGTCCCCGGCTTATACCTGCCGCGACCGTGGTCGCCAGGATCCAGCCCGCGGCGATGAGCAGCACCGTGATCCACTGCGAGTGCCCGCGCGCCTGCCACATGCCGTCGTGGCCGAGGTTGATGATCGGCACCAATTGGTCCACTGTGTACAGCAGCGGGTTCCACACCGGGTGGTCGTCCTGGTTGATGGGCACCAGCTCGTGGAAGCTGAACCACGCCGTGCCCACCACGCCGAACAGCAACAGCCACGCCAGCGCGCGCAGCGGGCGGTAGCCGTAGCTGACCGTGATCCGCTGCAGGAGGCTCCACAACCGCACCGTCCAGCGGAACGCCGGCCGGGTCGCCTTCGCGATCGCCTGGTAGCGCCGCAACTGCTTCTCGATCAGCACCGTGACCGCGTGCTCCTCGTTGCCGTTGCCCCGGAACACGTTCGCCAGCTGGTCGTAGGGCCCCGGCTGGTACTTGCCACCGGTGGTGGCCCGCAGCCAGGCCAGGCGCTCCTCCACGCGGTCGTGGTCGGCGATCTCGAACGGCGTCGTGAAGTTCTCGTAGCTGAAGTCCTCCACGTCGACGCCGCCGGTGGCGTCCCACAGCTCGGCGTTGTCGGCCAGCAGTTCGCACTGCGCCTGGCGCAGGGTGACGCGGCCGCGCGGTGGTTCCGACGGGAACAGCGTCAGCTCCTGGGTCACCACGCCGAAGGCGTTGATGGCGGTCGTGGACGTGCCGTCACCCAGCACGCAACCCCAGAAGTTGAGCTGCCTGCCGATCGTCGCCCGCCGCAGCTGCACCGTGCCCTCGGCGCGGAACTTCCTGCTGCCCTCGGCGCAGACCAGGTCGCGCTCGATGCGCGCCGCGCGCAGGTCCAGCGACGCCTTGTAGGCCATCCGGTGCCGGTGCCAGGCGGGTTTGGTCAGGTAGGTCGAGCGTAGGTCGAGGTTCGCGCCGACCTGCGCGCCCTGCAGCTGCATCGAGCCGGTGATGTCGGCGTCGCGGGCGTCCAGGTTGCTGCCCACGACGACCCTGCTGGCCAGCAGCACATCGGTGCGCGGCCCGTCGAGCTTGGCCTTGTTGATCTGCAAGCTGCCGCCGACCCGGACGTCGGTCATCCGGAACTGGCCGCGGAACTCGACCTTGGCGGCCTCCAGGTTGCCGAGGACCTGCGTGCCGTCGATGTGCACCGCGCGCAGCGGTTCCTCCACCGACGCCCTCGGCGAGCGCAGCCAGCCGAGGTCGATCTGCGCGCCCGACATCCGCAGGTCGCCGCCGACCGTCGCGCTGACCATGCGGATCGTGCCGCCGCTGCGGAAACCCTGGTCTAGCTGCACGTCGCCGCGCACCTCGCTGCGGTCGGCGATCAGGGTGCTGGTCGGGTCGTCGTACTTGGACTCCCCGCGCCGGGGCGGGCTGACGCCGGGTTCGAGGATGGCGTCGCGCATCCGCAGGTCGCCTGAGATGTGCGCGCTGGGCAGGAAGATCTTGCCCGCGACGGTGAACGGCCTGCGCGTCAGCGGGTCGACGTCGAGCCGCAGCGAGCCGCCGATCTGGATGCCGGTGCCGTTGAGCGCGTAGCGGCCGCGGTTGCGCAGCGCGCCACCGGAAAGCGTCAGGTTGCCGCCTACCTTGGCGCCGGGGATGCGGATCTCGCCCGCGACCTGCAACCGGATTCCCAGCAGGGCACCGCCGACCGAGAGGCGGTCGCCGTAGACCGCACGCGCGCCGGGGTTGCGCAGCTCGCTGTCGTTGAGCACCAGCGAACCGCCGAGGTCGGCGTCGGCGATGTCGACGATCCCGCCGATGCTGTTGCAGTTGCGCAGAACCGTGTCGTTGGTGACGCTCAGGTTCCGCGCGTTGATGCCGGGGAACCGGCAGTGCCACAACACGAGCCCGGCCAGCCGCGTCTGCCGCAGGTCCGGGGCGTGCTCGAAGCGGCAGTGCACGAACTCCAGCAGGTAAGGCAGTTCCGCGGCGCGCAGGTCGACCTGACCGGTGATGACCGCGTTCTCGATCGGGATCACCAGCTGCTGGGCGCTGCGCTTGCTGAAGGGGCGCCAACCGCCCTCCTCCAGCGAGTCGATCAGCCTGCGGCTCAGGTACTCGCCGCGGATCTCCCGCTCCCGGGCGAAGTTCGTCGCGTGCACGTCGAGCGTGCGGACGGACTCGTCGCTGCGCCGGACCTCCGACCTGCCCTGCCTGAGCAGCTCGTCGAAGCGCTGCTCGGCCGCGGTCAGCGGCCCGTTGTTGTCCCACGGCCTGCCCGGCACTCGATGCTCCATCGCTGTCGAACCGACGACTTGCACGAACGGTAGTCGATCAACCACCACTACCAATATGACGCGTGGCGAGGCCGATCAGTTGCGGTCGGCGATTACTGCACCGAGATGGCCGAAGATCGCGCTATGCCGTGGAACCGTTCGGAGGAAGGGCCGCCGACCAGTCGATTCGCCGCCGCGCGGGCACTCACGCCCACTCTGGACGCGCGCGTCGCGATCGCGGAAAGCGCATTGCCCGTCCCCGGAACAACGGAACATCGAGTTGAATTTGATTGAAATCCCCACGACCGCCGATCGCCGTTTCCGCGTCGGGCCGTGCGGCGGTGTGGTTCCACGTGAAACGGCAACGGCCGTGCCGGGTGGAGATCCCGGCACGGCCGTGCGCTCACTCGGCTCTCGTGTGGGTGGGATCGAGGACGCGGGCGAGGAAGGTGCGCGTCCGCTCCTGCTTCGGGGCGCCGATGACCTCCGCGGGCGGTCCCTGCTCGACGATCACGCCGCCGTCCATGAACAGCACCCGGTCGGCGACCTCGCGCGCGAACTGCATCTCGTGCGTGACGACCAGCATGGTCATCCCGTCGTTGGCGAGCTGGCGCATCACCCCGAGCACGTCGCCGACGAGCTCGGGGTCCAGCGCCGAGGTCGGCTCGTCGAAGAGCATCACGTGCGGGTTCATCGCCAGCGCCCTGGCGATGGCCACGCGCTGCTGCTGACCGCCGGAGAGCTGGGCCGGCATCGCCCGCTCCTTCTCCGACAGCCCGACCCGGGCCAGGTTCTCGCGGGCGATCCGCTCGGCCTCGGTCCTGCCGCGGCGGAGCACCTTGCGCTGCGCCACGGTCAGGTTCTCCACGACCGTCAGGTGCGAGAACAGGTTGAACTGCTGGAAGACCATGCCGATGTGCCTGCGCGCGGCGTCGAGGTCGGCGTCGGGGTCGGTGAGCTCGGCACCGTCCACGACGACCTTGCCCTCGGTCGGCTCCTCCAGCAGGTTCACGCAGCGCAGCAGGGTGGACTTGCCGGAACCGGAAGGCCCGATCACGCAGACCACCTCTCCGCGGCCGACCCGCAGGTCGACACCGCGCAGCACCTCCAGCGAGCCGAACGCCTTGCGCAGCCCGGAGGTCTCGATCATCACGTCGCTCATGCTCGGGCTCCTCACTGGGTGGTCGCGGAAACGCCGCCGCCGTACTTGCGCTCGAGCACGTTGGACACCCGGGACAGCGGAATGGTGATGATCAGATAGCACAGCCCGGCGACAAGCAGCGGCGTCAGCGAGGCGTACTCGTTGAGCGCGTTGCGGCCGAACTTGGCCAGCTCGTACTCGTTGCTGGCCAGACCGAGCAGGTAGACCAGCGAGGAGTCCTTGGTCAGCAGGATCAGCTCGTTGGTCAGCGGCGGCAGGATGATCCGGAACGCCTGCGGCATGACGACGGTCAGCATGGTCCGCGTCGGCGACATCCCCAGCGAACGCGCCGCCTCGACCTGACCGCGCGGCACCGCCTGCACGCCGGCGCGGATCGTCTCGGCCATGTAGGCGGCACCGACCAGGCCCAGCGCCAGCATCACGGTCGAGTAGATGTCGAAGCGCATCTGGAAGGCGATCGGCACGCCGAAGCCCAGCGCGATGAACACCAGCAGCGCGGGCAGCCCGCGGAACAGCTCGATGTAGGCGGTGGCGATCCAGCGGTACGGCCCCACCGGCGAAAGCTTCATCAGCGCCAGCACGATGCCCAGCGCGAGACCGAAGCCGAAGCCGAGCACGGTGTAGACGACGGTGTTGACCAGCGCCGTGGTGATCACGGCGGGGAACTGCGCGACCGCGACCTCGACGTTGAAGAACGCGCGGACGATCGAGCCCCAGTCGGCCAGCACGGCCGCGAGGACGACCGCCACGACCAGCACCGCGTACTGGATCCCGCGGTTGAGCCGCGCCCGCTGCCTGCGGCCCATGCCCGCCCTGGCCGGCCGCTCGAGTTGGGTTGTCATCGAATCTCCTGTCAGTGGTCGGGGCCGGCGGCTCCCGCCCGCCGGCCCCGGGGTCTCAGCAGCCGCTGGAGGTCACTCCGGCTTCTTGCCGAACCACTTCTGGTAGATCGCGTCGTACTCGCCGTTCTCCTTCATCTTCTTCAGCGACTGGTTCACCGCGTTGCGCAGCGCCTCGTTGCCGGTGGCGACCCCGATCCCGTACTGGTCGCCGGTGGTGAACTCGGTGGTGATCTCCACCTCTGGGTTGTTCTTGATGAAGTCGCCCAGCACGCTGTTGTCGTTGATGGCCGCGTCGATCTGACCGGTCTGCACGGCGGTCACCGACAGCGGCAGGTCCTCGAACTGCACGACCTCGTAGCCGTGGGCGGCCTTGTTCTCGTTGGCGTAGGTCTCACCGGTGGTCGAGAGCTGCACGCCGAGCTTCTTGCCGCGCAGGGCCTCGAGGCTGTTGAGGCCGGTGCCCTTCTTGGTCAGCAGCGCCTGCGTCGCCTCGAAGTACGGGTCGGAGAAGTCGAAGTTCTGCTCCCGGACGTCGGTGATGCTCATGGCCGCCGCGGCGACGTCGCAGCGGCGGGTGTTGAGGTCCTCACCGGACTGGATGCCCTCGAACGGGGTGTCCACGATCTTCTGCTGCACGCCGAGATCCCGGGCGATCAGGTCGACCAGGTCGACGTCGAAGCCGACGATCTTGCCCTGGTCGTGGAACTGGAACGGCTTGTAGTCCATGTGCGTGCAGGTGGTCAGGTGACCGCTCTCGATCAGCTGCACCCCGCCCGCCGCGGTACCGCCGCCGCCGGTGGTCGGCTGGGCGCAGCCCGCCAGCCCGAACACCAGTGCCAGGGCGGGCAGCACGGCTGCCGCTCGTTTCATCGTCCGACGCGCCACGGTGTCACTCCTAGTAGGTGAGAACGCGAGTTCCGGAATACTGCCACTCGAATGGGCGCAATCCCAGACTCGCGTATTGCGAACCCGTCAAGTTTTCGCGGCCGCCCGGCCCGTCCGGGATGCCCGAAGTGGAAACTCTGTGGGCGAACCACCGCTACGACACTGTTCTTGCGCGTTTCCGCCCCCGTTCCGGCCGGTTGTTGTGCCTCTCGCGATGGAGAACTTCAGTTTCGTGTGACGCATGCCACCGGTCAACAGCAGTTTCGAACGCGTTACGGAAGCGGTGTGCGGGGCTGGTGGGACGGTCGTGGCAGCCGGAATAGGCCGTCACGGTAGGTGATCATCAAGGTCGTTCGAGTGCGCACCGACGGGGCTGCGCACCGAGCTAGACCAGATGGCGGTCGAGCCGCACATCACGAGTTGACAACACTCCTCGTGGACCGTCCGAGGACCGGGCGGTGCCGAAAGCGCACAACCACGGAGGAGGTAAGGATGATGCGTGCCGTCACAGCGGGACGGCGGCGGTCGGTGGCGGTCCTGGTGGCCGCGCTGGCCGCGATCGCGACCGCCTTCGCGACCCCGGCCCAGGCCGAGGCGCCGAAGGCGGCTTCGTTCGACGTGCTCCAGCTCAACCTCTGCAACGGTGGGTTCGCACACTGCTACTCGGCGGGCAGGTCCGTCGACTCCGCGATCGCCGCGATCCGGCAGCGGCGTCCGGACGTGGTGACGCTCAACGAGGTCTGCGCCCCCGACATCACGCGCCTCACGCACGAGACCGGCTACGCCGGGGAGTTCACCCCGATCGGCAGCAAGGTCACCGGTGCGCCCCAGCCCTGCTCGGAGGGCCGCGGCGACTACGGCGTGGCGGTGCTGGCCCACCCCGACCAAGGGTCGCTCGTGGACGGTCTGGTCGAGAAGCAGTTCGCCGCGCAGGACGGCGGAAAGGAGGCGCGGGTGCTGCTGTGCGCGCCGTTCTCGCAGTTCGCCGCATGCACGGGCCAGCTCTCCATGGACGGCAACGTCGCCGCCCAGCAGTGCGTGGAGCTCGCGCAGGCCGCCGCCGGACTCGGTGCCGCGACGCTGCTGGGCGGGGACCTGAACCTCGCCGAGGGCGGCAACCCCGACGTGCGCGCCTGCGTCCCGCAAGGCTGGTACAGCAAGGGCGACGGCACCATGCAGCACGTGTTCGCCACCGGCGCGTTCGGCTTCGAGCGCACCGAGAACCTGCCCATCGAGGGCTCCGACCACCCCGGTTTCCTCGTCGAGCTCGCCCGCTGAAGGTTCGGCGCCTCCGCCCCCGGCGGGGGCGCCGGACGTCGCGGGAACCGCCCCGGGCTCGCACAGCGACCCCATGCGCCCGGCCGCCGACCTGCTGCGCGGCTTCGTGCCCTCCCGGTTCGCCTGAGCCGCGTCCCCTCGCCGGCGGACGCACCTAGGGGTTGGCGGAGGCTGAAATCCGGGTACCACCATGAGGTGCGGTCGGCTCCCGGAGCCGACGATGGAAGCACCAACGGCGAAAGGCATCCGGAAATGAAGCTCACCCGCCCCCAGCACGGCAAGCGGATCGCCGGCGTGTGCGCCGGCCTCGCGGACCGCTTCGGCATGTCGCGGGGCCTGGTCCGATTCCTGTTCATCCTGTCGTGCCTGCTGCCCGGCCCGCAGGTGCTGATCTACATCGTCCTCTGGATCCTGATCCCCAAGAGCCGCTGAACCCCGAGAGCCGATGACCGCCCACTAGCCGACTCGCCTGGCCGCGGCTTTCGCGGTCAGCAGGACGCTCGCCGCGAGCACCGCGCTCGCGGCGAGCCCCGTCCAACCCAGCAGGGCCGGGCCGGGCAGCTCGGAGTTCATCGCGTGCAGCAGCGGGAAGACCAGCGGTACCCACCTGGCCAGCAGGACGGTGGCGAACAGGACCGCCGAGAGGACCAGACTGCGGCCGAGCCCGTTCACCAGTAGCCGCGAGCACGGCAGCGCCAGCCCGATCCCCACCGCCGCGCACGCCAGGTGCGCGAGCGCCCCGGTCAGCAGCTCCGGACCGGTCGGCCGCGGGTCGTGCGCCAGCGCCGACCACACCACCGGCACAGCCCCGAGAGCCGCCGAGCACATCAGCACCGCCACCGACGCCGACGCCGTCAGCCGGCACGGCGACCCGGCGTGGGCCTGGGTGACCATGCGTTGCACCGGGTCCTCGACGTCGACGAGCGCGATCGTCAGCCAGCCCGCGACGACCAGCAGCGAGCCCGCCGTCACCGCGAACACCGGCAGCACCGCGCCGCGGTTGTCCTGGTGGAGCGTGCCGACCACGCCGACGTGGAGCAGCACGGGCGCGAGGTAGCGCTGGGAGTGGCCCAGCACTGCGAGCTGGTACCTGACCAGTGCGATCAACGCGCCTGCTCCACCGAGAGCACCGACGAGCCCGCGCGGATCGCGGTCATCAGCACCGCCTCGCGCTCGGACACCCGCACGGTCAGCGTCACCTCCTGGTCGTCGCCGTGGTGCTCGACCACACCGGCCCGCGCCTTCCAGTCGACCGGGCGACCTCCCGAGAGCAGCACCCGGGCCGTCGGTTCGGCCCCCGCCACGGCGACCAGCCTGCCGCCGACGAGCCGGTGCGTGCTGGTGGCAGGCGACCGCGCGAACGCCGACCGGTGGTCGGTGAAAACCACGGCGGTCCCCTCGGCCCGCACCTCGCCGATCACCTCCGTCAGCACCTCGCGGGCCGCGAGGTCCAGGCCCGACCAGGGCTCGTCGAGCACGAGCAGGTCGGGCCGCTCCAGCAGCGCCTGGGCCAGCCCGACCTTCTGCGCGTTGCCCTTCGACAGCTCGCGCAGCGGCGTCGCCGGGCCGCCCGCGAGGTCGAAGCGCACCAGCCAGTGCTCGGCGCGCGCCCTGGCATCGGCGGTGCGCAGCCCGCGCACGCGTCCCATGTGGCACAGGTACGCGCGGGCGCTCATGCGCTGGCGCGCGGGGAACCGGTCTGGCACGTAGGAAGTGGTGGGGTGCCCGGTGATCCGGCCCGACGACGGCCGCGACAGCCCGGCCAGGATGCGCAGCAGCGTCGACTTGCCGGAACCGTTCGCGCCGAGGATTCCCGTCACCTGCCCGGGTTCGAGAACGAGGTCGACGCCGCGGAGGACCTGGAAGCCGGAGCCGTAGCGCTTCGTGACCCCGTGCAGCCGAAGCAGCGAAGTGGACTCCACGCCGCCAAACATAGTCCGCGAACCGTCGCCGCGGCCGGATTCCGGCCAGGACGGCTGTCCGGTCGGGTTCGGCCTTTCGGGCGGGCTCGGCCTTTCGGGCAGGTTCGGATGTCCGGGCAGGATCGGCGGCTCAGCGCCGGGCGTGGGCGTCCAGGACGTAGGAGACCGCGGTGGTCACCTTCGCGGCGAAGCCGAGGTTCAGCGACTCGTCGGGCACGTGCGCGTTGCTGTCCGGCCCGAGCGCGCCGGTGACGACGAACTGCGCGTCCGGGTACACGCTGTGCAGCAGGCCCATGAACGGGATCGAACCGCCCAGGCCCATCGTGCGCCATCCGCTGCCGAAGACGTCCGCGCTCGCGTCGTCGAGGGCCGCGCGCAGCCACGGCGCGGTGTCCGGGGCGTTCCAGCCCGGCCCGGCCTCGCTGTGCTCGATGGTGACGCGGGCGCCGTAGGGCACGTCGGTCGTGAGCCGCTGCTCGACCGCGCGCAGCGCCGCGTCGGCGTCGACGGTCGGAGGCAGCCGGAAGCTCAGCGACAGCGTCGTGAACGGGCGCAGCACGTTGCCCGCGTCGGCCGGCAGCGGCAGTCCGTCGGCGCCGATCACCGACAGCGTCGGGCGCCACGTGCCGTTGAGGGCCAGCTCGACCTCGTCGTCGGTCACCGGCCGGACGCCCTCCGACAGCAGCACGCTGCCGCGCACCATGCCCGGCACGGCCTCGACGGCCGCCTTGGTCTCGGCGACCCGGTTCGGCGGGATCTCGGCGTTGAGCTCGGGCACCAGGACCTCGCCGGTCGCCGGGTCCTCCAGGCGGTCGAGAAGCAGGCGCAGGACGCGGAAGCTGCTGGGCACGATGCCGCTGACGATCCCGGAGTGCTGCCCCTGGTCGAGCACCTGGACCCGGACGTCCATGCCCGCCATGCCGCGGAGCGACGTGGTCAGCCACAGCCGCTCGTAGTCGCCGCCACCGGAGTCCAGGCACACCACCAGCGACACCCGGCCGAGCCGGTCGGAGAGGTGCTCCAGGTAGGCGGGCAGGTCGGGGCTGCCGGACTCCTCGCCGGTCTCCAGCAGCACGACGCAGCGCGTGTGCGCGCCGCCGTGCGCCCGGACCGCCTCGATCGCCGTGATGGCGGCGTACCCGGCGTAGCCGTCGTCGGCGGAGCCGCGGCCGTAGAGGCGGCCGTCGCGCACCACCGGCTTCCACGGCCCCAGGCCCTGCGACCAGCCGCCGACCGGCGGCTGCTTGTCGAGGTGGCCGTACAGCAGCGCGGTCTCGTCGCCGCTGCCGCCGCCGGTGGCGGGGATGTCGACCAGCAGCAGCGGAGTCCGTCCCGGCAGCCGCACCACGTCGAGCCGCGCGCCCGGGATGCCGCGCGCGGCGATCCACTCCCGCACGTGCGCGACGGCGGCGTCGAGGTGCCCGGAGGCTTCCCACCCCGCGTCGAAGGCGGGCGACAGCGCGGGCACCCTGACCAGGTCGGACAGGCTCGGCACGACCGAGGTGTCCCAGGTGTCCTCAACGGTTCGCTTCACTGCTGCGTGATCCACGGGCGCGATGATATGCCGCTCCGGACCCTCCCGGCCGCCCGCGACGGGAAGCCGACACGCGGGCCGAGCTATGAGCGGCGTGCGCTCGACCGGTGGGCGGTCCGCACGGCGAGGATCCAGGCGATGGCCCGCCCCAGCGTGTCGAGCATGCCGTAGTGGCGCATCGCCACGCGGTCGGCGCGGTGCGGGACCACGTGCCTGCCGATCCCGCTGCCGTGCAGGAGCCCGGCCGGCGCCACCGTTCGCCGCTCCGGCGGTGCCAGGCCTTGCAACAGGTGGCACAGGTCCGCCAGCACGGCAGCCCGCGCGTTCGGTTCGGGGAAGTGGCGCACGGTGGGGAACAGGCCACCGGTGCAGGAGTGGCTTGCGAGGGCGAGCTGGGCGGCCAGGGCGAGCCCGGCCACGCGTCAGGCTCCGCCGCCTCCGCCGCCGTCTCCGCCGCCGCCGTTGCCGGCGGAAGTGGCCGCGACCGCGCCGATCACGGCCGCGGTGGAGGCGATCACTGCCTGGACCGCCTTGCCGAGGTTCTCGCCCTTGCTGATCTCCTTCAGCCGCTTGCGCTCGGGGCGGTCGAAGCCGAGCGAGTACGCCAGGCCCGTGGCGTGGACCAGGGACGCGAGCAGCGCGAGCCGGTCGTCGGGGTCGCGCTGCTGGGAGGCCACCTGGTGCAGCTCCGCGAGCAGCGCCTGCTGCATCGCCTGATCGGGGTAGTGGCGGTCGGCGCGGAAGCCGAGGAAGGTCCTCTTCTCTTCGCGGAACACGCCGCGCTGGACCAGCGCCGCGCAGTGCGTCTTGCGCGCGGACTTGCGGCTCATGATGAAGCGCGCCCCGTCGACCGGCTTCTGCTTCGCTCCTGACTTCGCCACCAGCCACGACGCGGCGTCGTCGACCCAGCCGACCCCGGTGGGCGAGCCGTCGAGCACCCGCACCTTCTTGCCCTCGAACTCGACGCGGCCGCGCAGCACCAGCTCACCCAGCTCGGCGGCGCCGGTGTGGTCGGCGGTGCTGCGGTAGCTGCCGTTGGACTTGTAGAGCAGCAGCACGAACTGCTCCGGAAGGTTCAAGGTCGGCTCGCTCATGCACCCAAGTGTGCAACCTCGGCCGCGCCCTCGAGTGGCGATCGTGCGAACAGGGGCACACAGTATCGGGACCGCGATGGTCCCAACCGCGTTAGTCGGACCTCCATTGCTTTGATGACCTGGGAATTCAGCCGGATCCGCGGCGCTTTACGGTGCAGTAGGCAGGTTGGTGGCGGGCGTGCGCGCCGGCCGCCGACCGCTGTGGCAGGGCTCACTGGTTCGGCGGTTTTCGTGCCAGGATGGCGGGGAGCGATCCAACGCTTGGCCGGGTTCCGCGGGCGACCACCCACGTCCACCGCGGGGCGCGGCCGGAGCTTGCCGGCGGTCGTCACGAGCGACCGGCCGGCGCGAGACGAGGAGATCCACATGTCCCCGGAACGATGGACGCGAGAAGGCCACTCCGGCGAAGCCACCGACACCGGCCCACCTGCCGCAACCGCAGCCAAACCCACACGGGAGCAGGTGATCGCCGGTTTGCGGGCGACAAGCGAAGGCGGAGCTGACCTGGTTCAGCTCCTCACCCCAGAGGGCGAGCGGGTCTCGCACCCGGACTTCGACATCGACGTCACCGACGCGCAGCTGCGCGACCTCTACCGGGACATGGTGCTGGTGCGGCGCACCGACCGGGAGGGCAACGCGCTCCAGCGGCAGGGCCAGCTCGGCATCTGGGTGCCGCTGCTCGGCCAGGAAGCCGCCCAGATCGGCGCGGGCCGCGCGCTCAAGCCGCAGGACATGGCATTCCCCAGCTACCGCGAGCACGGCGTCGCCTGGTGCCGCGGCCTGGACCCGACCGAGGTGCTGGGCATCTTCCGGGGCACCGACCACGGCAGCTGGGACCCGAAGGCCACCGGCTTCCACCTCTACACCATCGTCATCGGCAACCAGTGCCTCAACGCGGCCGGCTACGCGATGGGCCAGCGCTTCGAGGGCCGCGTCGGCGACGACGACGGCGAGGCCACGATGGTCTTCTTCGGCGACGGCGCCACCAGCCAGGGCGACGTGCACGAGGCGATGGTCTGGGCCGCGGTCTACGACGCGCCGCTGGTGTTCTTCTGCCAGAACAACCAGTGGGCGATCTCCGAGCCGACCGAGCGCCAGAGCCGGGTGCCGCTGTACCAGCGCGCCTCCGGCTACGGCTTCCCCGGCATCCGGGTGGACGGCAACGACGTGCTGGCCAGCCTGGCCGTGTCGAAGTGGGCGCTGGACGAGTGCCGCCACGGCAACGGCCCGGTGCTGGTGGAGGCGTTCACCTACCGGATGGACGCGCACACCACCTCCGACGACGCCACCCGCTACCGGCTGGCCGACGAGCTGGAGGCGTGGAAGCTCAAGGACCCGATCGAGCGACTGCGGGTGCACCTGGTGCGCGAGCAGATCGCCGGCCAGGACTTCTTCGACTCGGTGGAGGCCGAGTCCGACGAGCTGGCCGCCCGCTTCCGCGACTACTGCTTCAACCTGGCCGACCCGCCGCCTCAGCGGATGTTCTCCCAGGTCTACGCCGAGCAGACCCCGCAGCTGGCCGAACAGGAGCGGGAGTACCTGCGCTACCTCGACAGCTTCGCCGACGACTCGCTCGCGGGAGGTGTGCACTGATGGCCGCACCTGCACTGGAACGTCCCACGGCCCCGGTCGCCACCCAGATGGTCACCATCGCCAAGGGCCTCAACCTCGGGCTGCGGGCGGCGATGGAACGCGACCCCAAGGTCCTGGTGATGGGTGAGGACGTGGGCAAGCTCGGCGGCGTCTTCCGCGTCACCGACGGCCTGCAGAAGGACTTCGGCGAGCACCGCGTGCTGGACACGCCGCTGGCCGAGTCCGGCATCATCGGCACCGCGATCGGCCTGGCCATCCGCGGCTACCGGCCGGTGTGCGAGATCCAGTTCGACGGGTTCATCTTCCCCGGCTTCGACCAGATCGTCTCCCAGCTCGCCAAGCTGCACTTCCGCACCCAGGGCAAGCTGAAGATGCCGGTGGTCGTGCGGGTGCCCTTCGGCGGCGGCATCGGTGCCGTCGAGCACCACTCGGAGTCCCCGGAGTCGCTGTTCGCCCACATCGGCGGGCTGAAGGTGGTCTCCTGCTCCAACGCCGTGGACGCCTACTGGATGCTCCAGCAGGCCATCGAGTGCGACGACCCGGTGCTCTTCTTCGAGCCGAAGCGCCGCTACTACGAGAAGGCCGAGCTGGACCCGACCGCCGAGCCCGCACCGCTGTTCTCGTCGCGGGTGCTGCGCCCGGGGTCGTCGCTGACGCTGGCCACCTACGGGCCGATGGTGCGCACCTGCCTGGACGCGGCCAAGGCCGCCGAGGAGGACGGCCACGACCTGGAGGTCGTCGACCTGCGCACGCTGTCGCCGCTGGACCTCGGTCCGGTCTACGAGTCGGTGCGGCGCACCGGCAGGCTGGTGGTGGTCAGCGAGGCTCCGCCGGAGGCTTCGATCACCTCGGAGATCGCGACCCGGGTGCAGCAGGAGTGCTTCTACTCCCTGGAGGCGCCGGTGCTGCGGACGACCGGCTTCGACACCCCGTACCCGCCGAGCAAACTGGAGGAGGGCTTCCTGCCCGACCTCGACCGGGTACTCGACGCCGTCGACCGCTCGCTGGCCTTCTGAGGGAGTCATCGATGCCACAGCTCAAGCACTTCCCGCTGCCCGACGTCGGCGAGGGGCTGACCGAGGCCGAGATCCTGGACTGGAAGGTCAAGCCGGGCGACGCGGTCTCGGTGAACCAGATCATCGTCGAGATCGAGACGGCCAAGGCGTCCGTGGAGCTGCCGTGCCCGTTCGCGGGCCAGGTCAGCGAGCTGCTCGCCGACACCGGTCAGACGGTGGAGGTCGGCACCCCGATCATCACGATCGACCTGGACCCGTCCGGCGCGGCGGCACCGCAGGAGGCCGCCCCCGCCGAGAGCGAGGGCAAGATCGGCGAGGAGTCCAACGGGCGGATCGCCACGCTGGTCGGCTACGGCCCGCGGACCAGCTCGGCGAAGCGCCGCCCGCGCAAGGGCTCGGCCCAGGCCGCACCCGCCGCTTCCGCCGCGCCCCCCGCTTCCGCGGCACCCGTCGAGCCGCCGGTCGCGGCCGAGCCTCCCGCCGCCGTCGCGGCCGAGGTCCAGGTGCCCGCGCAGCCGTCGGCGCCCGCGCGCAACGGCGGATACGTGCCGCTGGCCAAGCCGCCGGTGCGCAAGCTCGCCAAGGACCTCGGGGTGGACCTGCACGGGGTCGCCGGCTCCGGTGAGGGCGGCGTGATCACTCGCGAAGACGTGCGTTCCGCCGCGGCTCCGGCCGCCGCCCCGGCGGCGGCACCGGGCGCCCGCGAGCGGCGCGTGCCGATCAAGGGGGTCCGCAAGGCCACCGCGCAGGCGATGGTCAGCAGCGCCTTCACCGCACCGCACGTCACCGAGTTCCTCACCGTCGACGTCACGCCGATGATGGAGCTGCGCGAGCGGCTGAAGTCCCACCCCGAGTTCCGCGGGGTCAAGGTCACGCCGCTGGCGTTCGCGGCCAAGGCGCTGTGCCTGGCCGCGCGGCGCACGCCGGACGTGAACGCGACGTGGGACGAGGCCGCGGGCGAGATCGTCTACAAGGACTACGTGCACCTGGGCATCGCGGCGGCGACACCGCGCGGCCTGGTGGTGCCGAAGATCCGGGACGCCGACGGCATGTCGCTGCGGGAGCTGGCCGAGGCGCTGGAGTCGCTGACCGCGACCGCCCGCGAGGGCAGGACGCCCCCGGCCGACATGGTCGGCGGGACGATCACGATCACCAACGTCGGCGTGTTCGGCGTCGACACCGGGACCCCGATCCTCAACCCCGGCGAGTCGGCGATCCTGGCGTTCGGCGCGGTCCGGGACATGCCGTGGGTGGTCGACGGCCAGGTCGTGCCGCGCAAGGTCTGCCAGCTCGCGCTGAGCTTCGACCACCGGGTGGTCGACGGCCAGCAGGGCTCGCAGTTCCTCGCCGACGTCGGGGCGCTGCTGTCGGACCCGAGCATGGCGATCACCTACTGACGCACGCGAGAAGGGCCCCTCGTTCCGGTGGGCGGATTCAAGGGGTCGTCGCAACACAGATGGTCAACTGGCTTTGGTCAGGAGCATAGCGAGGCGCTCGGCTGGGGAGTCCCAGCCGAGCGTTTTGCGTGGTCGCCCGTTGAGCTGTTGGGCGACGTGTTCAAGGTCCTCGGGTCCGTAAACGCTGAGGTCGGTGCCCTTGGGGAAGTACTGGCGCAGCAGTCCGTTGGTGTTTTCGTTGCTGCCGCGCTGCCAGGGACTGGCCGGGTCGCAGAAGTAGACCGGCATGTCGGTGGCCATGGTGAACTGCTTGTGGCGGGCCATCTCGGCTCCCTGGTCCCAGGTCAGCGAGCCACGAAGGTGAGTCGGCAGCGTTGTGATAGTCGCTACGAGTCCGTCCCGGACCGTTTCGGCGTCATGCCCGTTCGGTAGGTGGACCAGCATCGTGTACCGCGTGGTGCGTTCCACCAGGGTGCCGATCGCGGACTGGCTGCCAGCGCCAATGATCAAGTCTCCCTCCCAGTGGCCGGGCACGGCCCGGTCGGCGGCCTCGGCGGGGCGGTCGCTGATCATCACCATCGGGTCGATGAACCGCGCGGTGCGCTGGTTCGGGTTGCGGCGTGGCTTGCGGCGGGTCCGGCCGGTGCGGATCGCGGCCTGTACTTCGCGTTTGAGACCACCGCGGGCCTGGAAGTACAGCGCCTGGTAGATCGTCTCCACGCTCACTCGCATCCTCTGGTCGCCGGGATGCTCCTTGCCTAGAGCGTGGCAGATCTGCTCCGGTGACCAGCGCTCGCGCAGCCCGTCGGCCACGAACTGGCGTAACGGTCCCTGCGCGATCAGCTTGCGTTGCTTCGGGCGCGGTCGACGGGCGGCCGCCGCTCGGTGAGCCGCATACGGCCGGTAGGCGCCGTGGGTGGAGTTCGCGCGGATCTCCCGCAAGATCGTGCTGGCCGACCGCCCCAACGCCTTCCCGATCGCCCGCAGTGAGTGGCCCTCGGCCCGCAGGTCCCGGATCCGCTCCCGCTCCACCAAGGTCAGCAGCCGAGGATGCAACTGCTTGTCCAGTGCGGACAGCTTGGGCGCTGGGGAGTTCACGTCGACAATCGTGCTGGTCCCCGCCGCGTAATCGACACGAACCCCGTTCGGGTAGGTCCGCGCGTTCCGGCTCTTGCGGACCCCGTAGTCCCAGTCCTTCGCCGTGCGCTCGTTGATGCCCACCCGCTCGGCCGCCCGACGTCGGGCCACACCCTCGGAACGCAACCGCTCGTACTCCTCGCGCCGTGGGTGTCGACGCGACGCCCGAATCGACCGCCGCCCAGCCTGCCGGGCCCAACCAAAGGCCGTGTTCCGGTTCAGGCCCAGCTCACGGGCCGCCACAGTGACGCTCCCAACCGCATCAAGCCGGTCCAGGAAACGTTGCTTCAGCTCGGCACTGTCACCCTCACATGCCACGGTCCTCGCAACTCCCACAGGTCGCAGGTGTTGCGAGGACCGCTAGAACCCCCGCTGTGGACGAGGGGCCCTTCTCGCTTGTCAGGCGCTGTAGCCCTTCGGCGGGATCAGCGTCGAGAGCTGGTCGAAGCTGAGCCAGTAGAGCTGGTTGCCGGAGAACGACGCCGGGTCGGCGATGTGCACGGTCATGTTCTCGCTGTCGTAGCCGATGACCGTGAAGTAGTGGTAGATCGTCTGCCCGGGCGGGTAGCCGGGCGGCTGGTTGCCGGGCGGCGCGACGATGTTGGCCACGATCGCGTGCCCGGAGTCGATGTCGGCGACGATGTCGCTCCAGAGCTTGTCCTTCTGCTCCTGCGTCGGCGGGTCGTCGGGCATCTCGACGGTGGAGTACTCGCTGCCGGTTCCCGAGAGCCGGTTGTTGAGCACGCCGGTCACCTGCGAGATGTGGTCGGTGCCGTTCTCGGTGGTGCCGAGCTCGGCGGCGAGGGTCTCCTGGCTGGGCAGGTCGCCGGTGCGGGCGGACAGCGCGATGCGGGTGGCGGCGGGACCGCACCAGTAGCCGGTCTCCTGCACCTGGTAGTCGACGTCGAGGGACTTCGCGGCCGCGACCCGCACCTGGGCGGGTGCCTCGGGGGCCGCTGCGGCGGCGGGCAGGGCGGGCGCCCCGGCCAGCACCGCGGTGGCGGCCACGACCAGGAGTCGGCGCATGCTGGTCTCCGTTGCTCGTGATCTTCTGACGAACAACGTCATGCTTTCCGACGACAAGCAACAGCGGGAGCGGCCGGACGGCGCAATCGGGATGGTGCGCACGCCCCCGCGATCAATGGCGCCGGAAGACCACCACGCCCCGCGCAGGCCGCCACAGCTTGATCAGCAACTGCCCCGCGGCCTCGTCCACACCGGTGGTCACGACCTCGGTGATCTCCACGCGGAACAGGTGCGAGTCGTCACCGGCGGGTTTCGCGCGCTCGATCCAGGCACGGCGCTCGGAGGGGGCGGTGACCTCGAAAGCCCTGCCGGAGAGCTTGACGTCGGGATCGCCCAGACCCGCCTCACCGGGCTGTGCGTGCACCGACATGCGCGGGTCGCGCCGCAGGTCGAGCGCCTTGTGCGAGCCGGGCATCGACCACAGCTCCAGCACGTCGTCGCGCCAGTGGACCTCGATGGCGCTGAGTCGCGGCGAGCCGTCCCGCCGCAGGGTCGCGAGCACGTGGCGCCTGCTCGCCCCGAACCGCCGCCGCACGTCCGCCGCGATCCGCGGCTCCTCGGCGGAGAACTGCTTCCAGCTGACCACGGGCACCAGGTTCGCACCGATCACCGACAGACCGGTGCGAACCGGTGAAGCCCGTTCGTCCCGCCCGGGGGCGGGACGCGATCAGTCCTGCTTGCGGCGCCTGCCGCCCTTCTTGCCCGCGGACGCGGTCGCGCTCTCGGAGTCGGCGACCTTCGCCTGCTCGTGGCGCTTGGCGCTCTCGGCCTCCGCCTCGCGGATGAAGTCGAACGCGTGCATGTCGAAGTCGTGCACGTCGATCTCGGGCAGCTCGCCGAGTTCCTTGTTCAGTTCTCCGAAGATCGGAGTCTTCGGGTCGTGGGTGGTGTTCACCGCTTCGCCCTCCCGTTTCGCTCTCGAAGCCGTGCCCGGTCCCGGCCGGGGCTCGCGAGCCCTCGCCGGTCCCGGTCGCGCTTGGTGTGGTCCCTCCCCGATGGGCCCACCCGGCGCGTTCGGCTCCACGCGTGGCCGATCGCGCCGTTGGGACGCGCGCTGACCGAGCAAGTGTCGCGTCAGCCGCCCATTTTCACCTGTTCGGGTGAGTCAGATAGTGCTTCTGCCCACCCGCGCGGGCATGGCGCCCACGAAATCCTGCCTGTTCTCGGTCAAACCCGCTCGGGCTTTGTGCAATTCCGCACCGTGGCGAGCGCCACTCCTGCCTTCCGCAACGCGGCCGAATGAGGGAAGGGAGCCCACCGCACGGCGTCGTGCCCCCACGGCGGAACGGACGCGATGCCACCGGGCGCGCCCTCGGGCCGGACGGCATCGGGCGGCCTCCGTCCGACCCACTCCCGGTGAACTTGCGAACGAGCAGGTTCAACGGACGCGGCCCCGGCTTGATCGCGGCTGTTCTAGCCTTGGGGGAAGCACCCTGGGTGAGGCGCGGCCGGCAGGCCGCCGTGGTGAGAGGTGAGATGAAGGCCGACGTGGAGCACTCGGATCGCCCCCGCCCCCGCACCAAGCGGCTGCCGCGCTCGGTGCGGGAACGGCAGATCCTGGACGCGGCGGTGGACGTCTTCGCCGCGCACGGCTTCCACCAGGCGTCGATGGACGAGATCTCCGAGGTCGCGGGCATCTCCAAGCCGATGATCTACGCCTACCTGGGGTCGAAGGAGGAGCTGTTCGTCGCCTGCATCCAGCGGGAGGCGGCCAGGCTGCTCGACGCCATCCGCGGCGCGGTCGACACCGGCCTGCGGCCCGACCAGCAGCTCTGGCGCGGGCTGCGGTCGTTCTTCGAGTACACCCAGCAGTACCGGTCGAGCTGGGCGGTGCTGCACCGGCAGGCCAACGCCCAGGGCGAACCGTTCTCCATCGAGCTCGCGCAGTGGCGCAGCCGCACCCGCGACGTCATCGCGATGCTGCTGGCCCGGGCGACCGAGTCGGCCGAGCAGCAGATGCAGCCCGAGCAGATGCAGCCGTTCGCCGCTGCGCTGGTCGGCGCGGGCGAGTCGCTGGTCGACTGGTGGCTGGACAATCCCGACCACACCGCCGACGGCATGGCGATGCGCCTGATGAACATGGTCTGGATGGGCTTCGGCGACCTGGTCGAGGGCCGCGACTGGAAACCGGAGTGACCCGGGTGCCGGCTCCGGATGGAACCGGCACCCCGCGCTCAGCGGGTGATCGTGCCGAACAGGTGCGGCTTGCCCGACCCGGAGTGCAAGGCGAACTCCTGGCCGCGCTCGGTGAACTCCACCGACGAGGGCAGCAGCACCGGCTTGCGGAACTCGACCTCCACACCGCACGCCTCGGGCAGCCTGCCCTCGAAGGCGGCCACGCAGCGGGCCTTCGACCACATGCCGTGGGCGATGGCGCGCGGGAAGCCGAACGCCTTCGCGGTCAGCGGGTGCATGTGGATCGGGTTGCGGTCGCCCGACACCGCGGCGTAGCGGCGGCCGAGGTCGCCGGGCAGCCGCCACCGCGCGGTGGCCTCGCCCGCCTCGATGCCCGCCCGCTCCGTACGCGCGGCCTCGGCGCCGTCTTCCTGCTTTCCCCTGCGCAGGTAGGTGCTGACCTCCCGCCAGACCACCTCGCCGCCGGTGCTGGTCTCGGTGATGACGTCGAACTGCCTGCCCTTCGGGTGCGGGCGCAGGTTCCGCACCCGCACCTGCTGGCTCAGCTCGTCGGTCACCAGCAGCGGCCGATCCTGCTGGATCGTGTTGGCCACGTGCACCAGCCCGACCAGCGGGAACGGGAAGCCCTGGTCGGTCATCAGCCGCACCGCCATGCCGAAGGACAGCACGTGCGGGTAGGTCAGCGGCAGCTCGTCGCGCAGCCCGAAACCGCACACCCGGTTGTAGTCGGCGAGGTGCTCGCGGTCGACGGTGATGCCGTGCCGGACGTACTCGGTGTCGGGCAGGCTGGAGCCCCGCCGCGCCGGGCCGGAGGCGACCGCCCTGAGGTACAGGGAAGAAAGGTTCGGTGCGCTGGTCAGCTCCGGCATGTCAGGCTCCCAGCAGGCTCTGGCCGCAGACCCGGACCACGTTGCCGTTGACCCCGGCGGAGGCGGGGCCGGCGAACCAGGCGATCGTCTCGGCGACGTCCACCGGCAGGCCGCCCTGCGACATGCTGTTCATCCGCCTGCCCGCCTCGCGCACGAACAACGGCACCGCGGCGGTCATCTTGGTCTCGATGAACCCGGGCGCGACCGCGTTGACGGTGGCCCCGCGGGCGGCGGCGACCGGGGCGGTGCCCTGGACCAGACCGATCACGCCCGCCTTGGACGTGGCGTAGTTGGTCTGGCCGACGTTGCCCGCGATGCCGCTGATCGAGGCGACCCCGATGATCCGCCCGCCCGGCCGCAGCGGCGAGCCCTCCGCGAGCAGCGCTTCGTTGATGCGCTCCTGCGAGGTGAGGTTGACCGCGATCACCGCGTCCCACTGCTGCTCGGTCATCCGGCCCAGCGTCTTGTCCCGGGTGATGCCCGCGTTGTGCACGACGACGTCGATGCCGCCGTGTCGTTCGGTGAAGTGCTCGAGGATGCGCTGCGGCGCGTCCTGGGCGGTGATGTCGAGCTGGAGCGTCGAGCCGCCGATGCTGTTTGCGACCCGGGTCAGGTCACCGCCCTGGGCGGGGACGTCGAGGCAGACCACGTGCGCGCCGTCGCGAGCCAGGGTCTCGGCGATCGCCTCGCCGATGCCCCGGGACGCGCCGGTGACCAGCGCGACCTTGTCGCGCAGCGGCTGCGCCTGGTCGACCTCGGGGACCTCGGCCGGCCCGATCCGCACGACCTGCCCGGACACGTAGGCGGACTTCGCCGAGAGCAGGAAGCGCAGCGTCGAGTCGAGTGCCCCTTCGGCGCCTTCGGAGACGTAGACGAGCTGCACGGTCGCCCCGCGCTTGAGCTCCTTGCCGACGCTGCGGGTGAAACCCTCCAGCGCCCGGCGGGCGACCTGCTCGCGCGGGTCGGCGGCCTCCTCGGGCGGTGCGGCGAGCACGACCACCCGGCCGCACCGGTCGACCTGCCGGATCGTCGAGGCGAAGAACTCGTAGACCTGCCGCAGGTCGGTGCTGGAGTGCACGCCGCTGGCGTCGAAGACCAGCCCGGCGTAGCGGGCGCCGTCGGTGCGCACGTCGTGGACCTGGGCGTGGACGTCCTTGAGGGTGGCGGCCACCGAGGCGCCGAGGCGCGAGCCGGCGGCGGCGCCGGTGAGCACCGGGCCGGAGACGACCGGGTCGCCCGGGCGGTGGCGCCGCAGCGGGGTCGGCTGCGGGAGACCGAGGCGCTTGCTGATCTGCCGTCCCAGCGGGGACGAGGTGAACTGTAGGTACCGGTCGGACATTCGACACTCCTGCGGACTGACGGCTCGACGCATAAGCTACTCATCGGTAGGTTAGATTGCCCAGAGAGTCAGCACCAGTGAGGGAGTCAGGTATGTCCTCCGTTCGCCGGGTCGCGGTAGTTGGCGGCAACCGGATCCCGTTCGCGCGCGCCGGCGGCCCCTACGCCCGCGCCTCCAACCAGGACATGCTCACCGCGGCACTCGACGGGCTGATCGCCCGCTTCGCCCTGCAGGGCGAGCAGGTCGGCGAGTTCGTCGCCGGAGCGGTGCTCAAGCACAGCCGGGACTTCAACCTGGCGCGCGAGACGGTCCTCGGCTCCAGGCTGGACCCCCGGACCCCGGCGCACGACGTGCAGATGGCCTGCGCGACCGGGCTCGAGTCGGTCATCTCGGTGGCCAACAAGATCGCGCTCGGCCAGATCGACAGCGGCATCGCCGGTGGCGTCGACACGGCCAGCGACGCCCCCATCGGCGTCAACGAGGACCTGCGGCGCGTGCTGCTCGCGGCGAACCACGCCAAGACCCCGGCCGCGCGGCTCAAGGCGCTGGCCGGCATCCGGCCCCAGCACGTCGTGCCCGAGATCCCGCGCAACTCCGAGCCCCGCACCGGGCTCTCCATGGGCGAGCACGCCGCCAGGACCGCGCCGGCCTGGCAGATCGGGCGCGAGGCGCAGGACGAGCTCGCCGCCCGCAGCCACCAGCGGCTCGCGGCGGCCTACGAGCGCGGGTTCTTCGACGACCTGGTCACCTCGTTCCAGGGCCTCGCCCAGGACCAGAACCTGCGGCCGGACAGCACGGCCGAGAAGCTCGCCAAGCTCAAGCCGGTCTTCGGCGGCGGCGAGGACGCGACGATGACGGCGGGCAACTCGACGCCGCTCTCCGACGGCGCTTCGACGGTGCTGCTGGCCAGCGAGGAATGGGCGCAGGAGCGCAGGCTTCCGGTGCTGGCCTACCTCAACGACTTCGTGTCGGCCGCGGTCGACCACGTCAGCGGCGACGAGGGGCTGCTGATGGCGCCCGCCTACGCGGTGCCGAGACTGCTGGCCAGGGCCGGGCTGGGACTGGGCGACTTCGACTTCTACGAGGTCCACGAGGCCTTCGCCTCCCAGGTGCTGGCGACGCTGAAGGCGTGGGAGGACCCGGACTTCTGCAAGAACCGGCTCGGGCTGGACGCCCCGCTGGGCTCGGTCGACCCGGAGAAGCTGAACGTCAACGGCTCCTCGCTCGCAGCGGGTCACCCGTTCGCCGCCACCGGCGGCCGGATCGTGGCCACGCTGGCGAAGCTGCTCGCCGAGCGCGGCTCCGGCCGCGGCCTGATCTCCATCTGCGCCGCGGGCGGCCAGGGGGTCACCGCGATCGTCGAACGCTGACCGGCGACCGGCTCGCGGGTGACCGCCACCCGCGAGCCCGGGCCCGCGTCAGTCCAGCGCCCAGGTGACGGTGCACGAGGCCGTGACGCTCACCTGCCCCGGCGCGAGGTCGAGCGCCCGCACGCTGTCGGCCGCGCTCCGCGCGCCCGGCGCGGCGGCTCCGCCGAACGCGGGCGCCGCCGGCCCGCGGCGCTCCGCGCCGCCGTCGACCAGGCGCACCAGCGGCCCGAGCGCCCGCCCCAGCGCGTCGGCGTACGCCTCCGCGCGCCCGCGGGCGTCGGCCACGGCCCGCCGCTGCGCCTCGGCCGCCGCGTCGGCCTGGTCACTCAGCTCCCAGCGCGGGCCGTCGAGCCGTTCCGGCTCCGCCTCCAGCAGCGCTCCCGCCAGGCGCTCCAGCTCCTCCCGACCAGCGACGCGCAGGGTGTAGTACTGCCGCGCCTGGCAGCCGATTTGGCGTCCCTCTTCGTAGGTGGGGTGCACGGTGAGATTCCTGCTGCGCACCTCGACCGTCGACAGCAGGTCCTCGATGCCGCTGACGCGGTCGGCGAGCGCGTCGACAGCCGGCCGCCTCTCCTGCGCCGACGCGCTGAAGGAGACGGTGAGCGTTGCGCGGTCGGCGGTGCGCAGCACCTGCCCGTTTCCGTTGGTCACGACTTCGGCCATGCCCGCCACCCAAGCACTCCGGCGGCTCCATGGCGTCGTATTGATCAATATCGGATTTATTCAATAGATGGATATAAAGACCTACAACCAGGTCAGCATTGACGAGCCGCCCGCACGGGCCTAGCGTTGAAGCACTTCCTTAATTAAGGAGTTGGCTAATTGACTGCCGCCGATCCGTTGAGCCTCGTGTTCTCGGCCCTGGCCGACCCGACGCGCCGGGCGATCCTGACCCGGCTCTCCCGGGGCGCGACCACCGTCGGAGACCTGGCCACGCCGTTCGCGATCAGCGCCCCTGCCGTCTCGCAGCACCTCAAGGTGCTCGAACGCGCGGGACTCGTGGAGCGAACCGCGCGGGCGCAATGGCGCACGGTGTCGCTGCGCACAGAACCTCTCGACGAGGTGGCGCAATGGGTCGAGAAGCACCGGCGGGATTGGAACGAGCGCTTCGACCTGCTCGACGAGCGGCTCCGGCGCACCAAGGAGGACGACCACGATGACTGAGACGCCCAGCACCACCGCAGCGGAGTTCACGATCACCCGGGAGTTCGACGCGCCCCGCGAGGCCGTCTGGCGGGCGTGGACCGACCCGGCCGAGATGACCCACTGGTACCACCCGCGGGGGTTCGCCACACCGCCCGAAAGCATCAGCGTCGACCTGCGCGAGGGCGGGACCTACCGCTACACCATGGTCGACGAGAAGACCGGCGAGCAGTACCCGACGGGCGGGACGTACCTGGAGATCGCCGAGCCCGAGCGCCTGGTGTTCACCTGGGGAGACCTGGACGAGTCCGCCGAGTCGGCCCCGGTCGTCACCGTGACCCTCCAGGAACGGGGCGAGCGCACGGCGATGACGTTCCACCTGCGCGGCATCGCGGGCCACCCGGGCGACGGCTACGTCCACGACGGCTGGGCCGAGGCGCTGGACCTCCTCATCGAGCACCTCACCGGCTCGCCGAGCTGACCGGATCGCGGAACAGACCCGCTGGCCGAGCCGGTGCGCCCGCTGGTTGAGCCGACGTGTCCGCTGGTCGAGCCAGCGCGCTCCACTTGGACGGGCGGCCCTCGCCTCTTGAGCAAGGCAACCGGCGGCCGACACGCCGATGGCGGTTTCTCGCGGAGTATCGGTTCAGCCCTATACGGCTGGATACAGTCCGAGGAATGGACCCGGTGCGCAACCCGTTCGCCCCCGGCGCCGGTCAGCGGCCGCCCGAGCTCGCCGGGCGGGACCGCGAGGTCGACGCCTTCGAGGTCGTCCTCGAACGGGTCGCGCGCGGCCGTCCCGAGCGGAGCCTGGTGCTCAGCGGCCTGCGCGGAGTCGGCAAGACCGTGCTGCTGGGCGAGCTGAGGTCGATGGCGGTCCGGCGCGGCTGGGGCGCGGGCAAGGTGGAGGCCCGCCCGGAGGCGGGCCTGCGCCGGCCGCTGTCGGCGGCGCTGCACCGTGCCATCCGCGACCTCGCGGTGCGCCACCGCGCACCAGACCGCGTCGACGAGGTGCTCGGCGTGCTGAAGGCGTTCGCACTCAAGGCGAACCCCGCCGACGCCAAACTGCGCGACCGCTGGCAGCCCGGCATCGACGTACCCGCAGCGCAGGGCCGCGCCGACTCCGGTGACGTCGAGATCGACCTCGTCGAGCTGTTCACCGAGGTCGCCGAGCTGGCCGCCGACGTCGGCACCGGCGTCGCGCTGCTGATCGACGAGATGCAGGACCTGCGGCCGGAGGACGTGTCCGCGCTGTGCGCGGCCTGCCACGAGCTGTCGCAGTCGGGCGCCCCGCTGGTCGTGGTCGGCGCCGGGCTGCCGCACCTGCCCGCCGTGCTGTCGGCGAGCAAGTCCTACTCCGAGCGGCTCTTCCGGTACGTGCGGATCGACCGGCTCGCCCGCTCCGACGCCGACCACGCGGTGATCGCGCCCATCGAGCGGGAGGAAGCCGAGATCACTTCCGAAGCGCTCGACGCGCTGTTCTCGGTCTCCGGCGGCTACCCGTACTTCGTCCAGGCCTACGGGAAGGCGGCGTGGGACGCGGCGCCGAGGGCACCGATCGGCAGCGACGACGTGCGCCTGGCGGCACCGGAGGCCGAGGGGGAGCTGGCTGTCGGCTTCTTCGGCTCGCGCTACGAGCGTGCGACCCCGGCCGAGCGCGAGTACCTGCGCGCGATGGCCGAGGTCGTCGAGGGCCGCGACGAGGCCGCGGGCACGTCGTCGGTCGCGGAGTTCCTGGAGCGCAGGCCGTCGTCGCTGTCGCCGGCGCGGGACAGCCTCATCAAGAAGGGGCTGGTCTACTCGGCCGAGCGGGGCCGGATCGCGTTCACCGTGCCGCATTTCGGCCGCTACCTGCTCACCCAGGACTAGCCGGCCTCAGCCGTAGCGGGAGGATTCAGGTAACTCGATCAGTGCAGGTCAGCTCCTCGATCGGGTGGTCTTTCTTGTGACGCGAGTCACATACCGTCATGCGTGTAACGAGAAGCCGTCGCGCGCCGATACTCCGGATGACCCCGCGATGCTGTCGGACCCCCGACCTGGCAGCACCGCGGGGCCTTCCAATTTCCGGGGTTCTTCTCCGGTCTCCTCCGGTCTCGTGCGGTCGGTGCCCACATCACCGGGAACCTCGCGACACCCACTACAACCGGCCGATCCCAGGCATATTCCCGCAAACCTCGATTCGCATTGGCGAATCGCCTCGGCGTCGAAGGAGGCACTCGTGGAAACCGTCATCACGGTCATCAGCGCGCTGGTGCCGACCCTCGCGGCCAGCGTCTACTACGTGACCGGCCACCGCTCCGACGACCAGGACTGACAAGCCGGGGTCACCGCGCGGGCGCCGGACTCGCGGCCCGAGCACGGCGTTCTCCGCTTCGCCCCACCGCTTCCCTGCGATGATCTGATCGTGAGTTCTGGGGGAAGTTCGGCCGGGCGGGGCCTGGGCTGGTCGATGCTGGGCACCGGCCTGGCCGGCGGCATGGTGTGGTCGTTCGCGGTGCAGGCCGCGATGCCGTCGTGGTTCGACCCCGGCGACTCGTGCCCGGAGCCGGAGGGCGCTTCGCTGCGCGTCGTGAAGACGGAGTTCCCGCCGAGCGCGCAGTGCGTCATCACCTTCGACGACGGCTCGGCGCCGCTCGTCCACGACTACATCTCGCCCGCGAAGACCACGGTGCTGACGCTGGTCGCCGTCGTCCTCGTGTTGCTGGCCCTGGCCGGGGCCGCGCTGCTGTGCCACCGCCTCCTGCGCCGTGAGGGCCCGGACACGCCGGAGCTCCCCGTCGGCCGGCGACGGCCGTGGGTGCACGTCGCCGGCGCGGCCCTGCTCGGAGGCATCGCCACGTCGGTTGGCGCGATGTGCGCCGCGGTGTTCACGATCCTCGGCGGAATTGCCGGGGGCATCGTGCTGTGCGCGGCGTTCGTCCTGTCGACGATCACCGCCGCAACCGTGCTGGACCGCGGCGCGGGCCCTGGCACCGGCGGCGCCTCGGGGCCGCGGCGACGAGGCGCCGCGGTCGGCGGCATCGGCGGGGCAGCGGTGGTGGTCGCCGTGGTCACCGGAATAGCACTGGACGTCCTGGGCCCCTCGGAAGTGCTGTCGCAGTGGCTACCCCTGGCCGCGACGTTGCCCTTCGGCCTGATCGCGGCCCTTCAATGGCTCCGCCCTGCCAAGCGCACCAGGTGATCCGGCCCATGGCCTGCCGCTCGCCGTGAGCCCTCGCTTCACGGCGGCGGCAACAGCACCGATCGCGTCCATCAACCGCGGGTCCGCACCCACGCGATCGACACGGCGACGGCGTTGCCTGCGCCGACGTCCAACGGCACCAGCGTCCTGGCCGGTGAACGGCACGGGTGGCCGACGAAGAAGTCCCTCACCTCGCCGGACGAGTGCAGAACGCAGTCGAGGTGGTGCTCGGGAGAGCGGCGCCGGGTGACGCGCAGCCGCATCCGCTGCCACGCCTCGCCCGGCCGTCCGTCGCCACGGCCTGCTTGCCGTCGCTCACCCGGACCGACACGCTCTCGCCGACCGCCGGGCCCGCTCCGCCCCGTTCCGCCGCGGGGCGGTCAGGCTTCCTGGCGAGGGACGCCGCCGGTCGTGTCGATCCGCGGGTAGATCACTCGAAGTGTTCAGCCGCAGCTACCGTCCTGCATCGGCCGCACCTCGACGGGGAGCGTGGTCGCCGCGGCCAGCTTGCGACCCCACTCGAGCGCCGCGTCGAAGTCGTCGGCCCGGATGACGGTGAAGCCGCCGATGTGCTCCTTGCCCTCCAGGTACGGGCCGTCGGTGGTGATCGCCCCCGCACCTCGGCCGCGTGCCACCACCGCCGTGTCCGGCGGGTGCAGCCCGGCGGCGAAGACCCACGCCCCGGCCTCCCCCATCTGCTGGTTCACGGCCTCGACGTCGCGCATGATCGGGTCGAGCACTTCCGGTGCGGGCGGTTCGCCGTCGGGCTGGTAGATGCTGAGCAGGTACTGCTTCATCGGTATCCCTCCGATCGGTTCCACTGCACCCACTACACGAACGGGCTCGCCGCGGTTCGACACCGCGCACGCAGGAATCGTCGGAGACGCGGGGCACTCCCGCCACGCGGGACAGCCGTGCCCGTTAGGCCCCGGGGCGTGCAGGGCCGAGCACCTCGGGACCACGCATCGTGGCCCCGAGGTGACGCCGGAGCGCAGCTCAGGCCTCGCCTTCGGCGAGCAGTGCGTCGATCTGCCCCATGGACTGCCGCATTCCTTCCTCCATGCCCATCTTGACCAGCTGCTCGAGCTGTTCGGCGCTGGCGAAGGTGCTGACGGTGACCATGCGGGTTCCCGTCCCGGCGGGTTCGAGCGTCACCACGGCGTGCGTGGACTCCATCGTGGTGACGGGTTCGCCGTTCTCGTCGGCGAAGCCGTCGTCGAACTCCAGGCGGTGCGGCGCGTCGATCGCGGTGATCCGCCACCAGCCGTACGCCTTCTCGCCGTTCGGGCCGGTCATGAAGTACAGCGAGGAGCCGCCGACGGTGAAGTCGTGGCGCTCGAAGGTCGCGGGCCAGGTGGGCGGCCCCCACCAGCGTTCGAGCCGGCGCGGGTCCTCCCACACCTGCCAGACGCGTCCGACCGGCGCGTCGAACTCCGCGACGAACGTCAGGGTCAGCGCGTCCACGTCCTTGTGGGTGCTGGTCACGGTCATTGCTCGGCCCTCGTCTCTCGGTCTTCGGCCAGGAGTTCTTCGATGCCCCGGGCGCGGTGGCGCCAGATCTCCTCGTACTCGTCGAGCAGACGCGCGGTCCTGTGCAGGACATCGGGGTTGCCGCGGACGAGCTGCTCCCGTCCGCGCCGCTGCTTGATGACGAGCGAGGCCCGCTCGAGCACCGCGACGTGCTTCTGCACCGCCGCGAAGCTCATGTCGTACCGGTTCGCCAGCGCGGAGATCGACTGCTCCTGCCGCAGCACCTGCCCGATGATGTCGCGCCGGGTCGCGTCGGCGAGGCCGTGGAAGATGCGGTCCACCTCGTCCGCGGTCATCTGATCTACAACCACATGGTTGTACGTTACGGGTCCCTGGTGCTGGGCGCAAGACGAGCCGCATGCCCTTCTTGGACGGCGACCTGCGGACGTGGATGTCGGTGGCCTTCGGCAGGCTGCTCGGCGTGGCGGTGTGGACTCTGGCGGACGTCGAGCACGCGATCCGGTCCTCGTGGGGCGCGGACACCTGCGCTCCTGAAGACCGGCCCGACTGGCACCCCGCCAATCCCGCCCGGGGCCAGTGCGGCGTCACGGCATTGGTGCTCAACGACCTGCTCGGCGGCGACCTAGTGCGCGGCGAGGTGCACCGCGACGGGATGCGAGTCGATTTCCACTGGTGGAACCGGTTCGCCGACGGCATCGAGATCGACCTCACCCGGGAGCAGTTCGCTCCGGGCGAGACCGTCGGCCCCGCCACGGTAATCGAACGACCGCCCGCGATCCGCCGCCTCCGCGATGAGTACGAAACCCTCCGCGTCCGAGTGCTCACATTGCTGGATGCGGCGCGCGCTGAGTGATCGGCCGCGCGCGGTTCGCTTCCGGGAGCGCGGTCCCACGAGACGGCCGCCACCCCCTCGGAACAGCACCCGAGGCGGTGTTGTCGACTCCGGGCGTGAGTGCTGAGCAGCAGAAGCGCCGTGCCCGTGTCCGCGCCCCCGAACTGGTCGGGCGCCGGTGGCTGAACACCGGTGGCCGCGAGATGTCCCTCCACGACTTCCGCGGCAAGGTCCTGGTCCTGGACTTCTGGACGTTCTAGACCACAGGATCAACTCGTCTGCTGCGGACGTGCGGGGGCTCCGGCGGTGAGGGCCGCGAGAGTTTTCCGCAGAACGGCAGCCGTCTCGTCGAGCTCGCTTCGTTCACGCTCGCGCCAGTCCGCGCTGATGCGGAAGGTGTCTCCGGCGAACCGGGGAAACACGTGGAGATGAACGTGGAACACCTCCTGGGACGCCGCCCTTCCATCGGCCAGGAACAGGTTGATGCCGTCGCACCGGAGTCCTGATCGGCGAAGAACCCTGGAGAGCCGGTGGCCGACCGCCCAGACCTTCTGGCCGTCTTCCACGTCGAGGTCTTCGAGACCCACAGCGTGGGTCTTCGGCACCACCAACAGGTGTCCAGGTGTCACCGGTTGAAGGTCCATGAACGCCAGGACCTCGGCGTCGTCGTGAACAACGCTTGATTCCGCATCCCCGCGCACTATTGCGCAGAACACGCACTCGTCGTCGCTCATGTCGCCCCTCGTGCCCGCCGCGAGTCCGGACCATGATCGCAGGCCTGCTGAGCACAAGCCACAGTGATCGCTGGCCGGGCCGTGGCGCGCTGCTCGGCTTTCGACGTTGCCGATCGCGGCCCCACGAGACGGCCGGCACCCCCTCGGAACAGCACCCGAGGCGGTGTTGTTGACTCCGGGCGTGAGTGCTGAGCAGCAGAAGCGCCGTGCCCGTGTCCGCGCCCCCGAGCTGGTGGGCCGCCGGTGGCTGAACACCGGTGGCCGCGAGATGTCCCTCCACGACTTCCGCGGCAAGGTCCTGGTCCTGGACTTCTGGACGTTCTGCTGCATCAACTGCCTGCACGTGCTCGACGAGCTGCGTCCGCTGGAGGAGGAGTTCGCCGACGAGGTGGTCGTGGTCGGCGTGCACTCGCCGAAGTTCGAGCACGAGGCCGACCCGGACGCGGTCGCCGCCGCCGTGCAGCGCTACGCGGTGCACCACCCGGTCCTCGACGATCCCGAGCTCACGACGTGGCAGCACTACGCCGTCAAGGCGTGGCCGACGCTGGTCGTGGTCGACCCCGAGGGCTACGTCGTGCACGTCGCCGCGGGTGAGGGCCACGTCGAGACGCTGCGCGGGGTCGTGGCCGAGCTGGTCGCCGAGCACGACGCCAAGGGCACGCTGCACCGCGGCGACGGCCCCTACGTGCCGGCGGAGACCGAGAACACCACGCTGCGCTTCCCCGCCAAGGTCCTCCCGCTCGACGGCGGCACGCTCCTGGTTTCCGACTCCGCGCACCACAGCCTCGTCGAGTTCACCGCCGACGGGGAGACCCCGGTGCGCCGCATCGGCTCCGGCGAGCGCGGGCGGGCCGACGGCGCCGCCGACGAGGCGAGCTTCGCCGAACCCGCCGGGCTGGCGCTGCTGCCCGAGGACGTCGCGGCCGAGGTCGGCTACGACGTCGTGGTCGCCGACACGGTGAACCACCTGCTGCGCGGTGTCCAGCTCGCCGACGGCGAGGTCGTCACGGTCGCGGGCACCGGCGAGCAGTGGCGCGACGGCTCCGACGCCGGTCCCGCGCTGGAGACGCCGCTGACCAGCCCGTGGGACGTGGCGTGGTGGGAGCCCGCGGGCGGTGTCGTCATCGCGATGGCGGGCAACCACACGCTGGGCCTGTTCGATCCGCGCGCCGGGCAGGTGCGGCGGTTCGCGGGCACCACCGTCGAGGGCCTGCGCGACGGTGACGCGGACGAGGCCTTCTTCGCCCAGACGTCCGGGCTCGCCGACGGCGGCGACCGGCTTTGGCTGGCCGACTCCGAGACGTCGGCGCTGCGCTGGGTGGAGGCCGGCGGCGACGGGTTCGCCGTGCGCACGGCCGTCGGGGCCGGGCTGTTCGACTTCGGCCACGCCGACGGCGCGGCCGACCAGGCGCTGTTCCAGCACCCCCTCGGGGTGGCGGTGCTTCCGGACGGCTCGGTCGCGGTGTGCGACACCTACAACGGCGCGATCCGGCGCTACGACCCGGCCAGCGACGAGGTCTCGACGCTGGCCGACCACGTCGCCGAGCCCTCCGGGGCCGCGGTCGTCGACGGTGAGCTGGTGGTGGTCGCCTCTGCCTCGCACCGGCTGGAGCGGCCGGTGCCGCCCGGCGTCGCGGCCAAGCTCGTGCGCGGCACGTCGCAGCAGGTCAAGCGGCCGGACACGGAGGTCGGGCCGGGTGAGCTGGAGCTGGCCGTGGTGTTCACCCCGCCGCCGGGGACCAAGCTCGACGACCGCTACGGACCGTCGACGCGGCTGGAGGTCAGCTCCTCACCCGAGGGGCTGCTGGTGGAGGGCGCCGGGGTCGGGACCGACCTGAACCGCAGGCTCGTGCTGGCCGACGACATCGCCCACGGCGTGCTGCACGTCGTGGCCCAGGCGGCCAGCTGCGACGACGACCCGTCGGTCGAGCACCCCGCCTGCCGGCTGACCAGGCAGGACTGGGGCGTGCCGGTGCGGGTGGCCGCGGGTGGCCCGAACCGGCTGCCGCTGGTCATGGGCGGTCTCGACGACGAGGCGTGATGTCCCCGCCGGGGTGTCAGGCCCGTGAGGGCGGCAAGTAAACTTTTCGGGTGACCGATGCCAAGCTCGAGATCCAGATGCTGCATGACCGGGTCATGGTGCGGATCTCTCAGGAATCCGGGGAACGTCGCAGCAGTGGCGGCATCGTGATTCCGGCGACCGCCCAGGTGGCCAAGCGGCTGCTCTGGGGCGAGGTCTTCGGGGTGGGCAGCCACGTGCGCACCGTCAAGGTCGGCGACCAGGTGCTGTTCAACCCCGAGGAGCAGTTCGAGGTCGAGGTCCAGGGCCAGCCCTACCTGGTGATGCGGGAGCGCGACCTGCACGCCGTCGCGACCGAGCAGACCGAGCAGGGCACCGGCCTGTACCTGTGACCGGCCGTGCACGCGTGGCGTAGACGGCCCATCGCCCGATCAGCGCCGCAACCGGATCCACTACCGTGGCCGCCGTTCGCCGACCACGTTCGCAGTTCGCTGTCGACCCCCACCGCACGACCGATCGAGAAGGGGAAGCGGTGCCGGATAACCACGAACACCCCAAGGCCGCAGACGCCACCGAGCGGATGCCGGTCGATCGGCCCACGCCGAGCCGACCGGAGAGCGACGCCGAGAAGACCATGAGGATCTCGGCGGTCCCCGACGAGGCGACCGAGCGGACGCGCCCGGCGACGGACACCCGGACCCAGGTCGTCCCCGAGTCCGACAACGAGCGGACGCAGAACCTCACCGCGGTCCCGTCGGACTTCCCCGACTTCTCGGCGAGCCAGACCCAGTCGATCCCGGTCTGGTCCGAGGCGCCGAACAGCCAGCAGCCGCCACCGGTGCCGCCGCGCCCCTCGGCCGAGTCCGGTGACGGCGGTGCCGACAAGCGGCGGGGCCTGGTGCGCGCCGGTATCGCGGCGGGTGCCGTCGTGGGCGCGCTCGCCCTGCTCTACGTCGGCGACCTCGTGTTCAGCAGCGGCAAGGTTCCGCGCGGCACGGTCGTCGCCGATGTCGCGATCGGCGGGCTCGACAAGGCGTCGGCGGAGACCGAGCTCCGCGACCGGCTCGGGCCCGGCCTGGGCGAGCCGGTCGAGCTGCGGGCCGGCGACCAGACCGCGACGATCGACCCGGCGGCCGCCGGGCTGGAGATGGACTGGGCCGAGACCGTCGAGCAGGCGGGCGCCCAGCCGCTGAACCCCTTCACCCGCGTCTCGTCGCTGTTCACGACCCGCGAGGTGCACCCGGTCAGCCACGGTGACCGGGCCCAGCTCACCCAGGTGCTGGAGCAGGTCAAGCCGCAGCTCGACCGCGCGCCCGCCGAGGGCGACATCACCTTCGAGGGCGCGAAGCCGGTCCCCAGCGACCCGGTGACCGGCCGCCAGGTCGACCTCCAGGGCGCCACCGACGCGGTGCTCGCGGGCTGGGCCGAACCGGACCCGGTCGCGTTGCCCTTCACCGAGCAGCCGGTGACCACCACCCGCGAGGGCGTGCAGCGGGCGCTCAACGAGGTGGCCAAGCCCGCGGTGTCGGCGCCGGTGACGGTGCGCGGCCAGGGCAAGGACGCCACGTTCGCGCCGGAGGCGATCGCCAAGTCGCTGCGCTTCGAGCCCGACGGCAACGGCGGGCTGAAGCCGGTGGTGGACATGCGGACCGCCGTCGCCGGTGTCGAGCCGCAGCTGGCGAGCACGATCGTGCCCGGCAAGGACGCGCAGATCGTCCTGGAGGGTGGCGCCCCGGTGGTGAAGCCGTCGACCGACGGCATCGGCATCGACTGGAACAAGAGCTTCGAGCGGCTGCCGGAGATCCTCAAGCAGCCCGGGAACCGCAGCCTGCAGGCGATCTACGTGCACCAGCCCGCCCGCTTCACCACCGACCAGGCCAACCAGCTCGGCGTCCGCGAGGTGGTCGGCGAGTTCACCACCGGCGGCTTCGAGCCGGCGTCCGGGGTGAACATCCGGCGCACCGCCGAGCAGGTCAACGGCGCGCTGGTCAAGCCGGGCGAGACGTTCAGCCTCAACGGGCACACCGGTCCGCGCGGTGCCGCGCAGGGCTACGTCGAGTCGGGCATCATCCAGGACGGCCGTCCCGGCAAGGCCGTCGGCGGCGGCATCTCGCAGTTCGCCACGACGATCTACAACGCCTCGTACTTCGCGGGCATGCAGGACGTCGAGCACAAGGCGCACAGCTACTACATCAGCCGCTACCCCGCCGGGCGCGAGGCGACGGTGTTCCAGAGCCCCGACGGCCGCAGCATCATCGACGTGAAGTTCAAGAACACCAGCAAGAGCGGCATCATGATCACCACGCAGTGGACGCCGTCGTCGATCACGGTGAAGTTCTGGGGCACCAAGCAGTGGGACGTGACCTCTCAGACCGGTGAGCGCACGAACCCGACCCCGCCGCACGAGGTCGTCGTGCCGCCGGGGCAGCCGTGCAGCCCGAGCAAGGGCACCGGGGGCTTCACCGTCACCGACACCCGCACGCTGCGCGACGTCCACACCGGCGAGGTGCGGACCGAGCGGCCGAAGAAGACGGTCTACGAACCGCAGCCGATCGTGCACTGCGGACCGCCGCCGCCCGGTGCGGCCGCGGCCCCGCCACCGCGCTGACGGAAACCGTCGAAGGCCCCCTCGTTCGCGAGGGGGCCTTCGACGTTCTTGCGGGGCGACGCCCGCGGTCACTCCGCTGGCGTGGCGTAGGTGGCGGCGGCGGTCCAGTCGATGGCGACGAAGTCCTCGTCGCCGACGACCCAGGCGTCGTGGCCGGGGCTGATCACGGCGCACTCGCCGACGCCGATGTCGGCTTCCTGGCCGTCGTCCATCCGGATGTGGATGCGGCCCGAAAGCACGTACGTGGTGTGCGGCTGCTGGCAGCTGTCGGTGCCCGCGATCGGCTTCACGTCGTTGGACCAACGCCAGCCGGGGTGCATGACCACGCGGCCGACCGTCACACCGGGCAGCTCCACGACCCCCAGCTCACCGTGGCCGAACGTGCGCCTCTCGTCCGGCTTGTCCAGGTGCTTGACTTCGAGCGTCATCCTTCCCGCCTCCTCCGGTCGGGGACACACGGTCCACACTGCGACCGGTCGGCGGGATGCGTACAGGGTCCAAGTACACCGGCGCGGCACGACCGTGAGGCCGTGCCGCGCCGGGCTTGGAGGGTGGTCAGATCAACGGCGGCCGATCTCGCCGCCGCCCGTGCGCCACACCGCGACCACGGACGGACGCGGGCGCGAGTTGCCGCCGTCCGGCCAGTGCGAGGTGGGGTTCTGCGGGTCCTCGGCGTCCTCGCCCGGGTGCTGGACGCAGACCGTGACGACCTCGTCGGTGACGACCGGTCCGCAGGTCTCGGCGCCGACCGGCACCGTCAGGAACTGCTTGACCTTGCCGCGCTCGGGGCCGTCGACCGGCACCGCGAACAGCCCGTCGTTGGAGTCCAGCGCGTTGCCGTCGGTGGAGATCCACAGGTTGCCGTGCCGGTCGAAGGCGACGTTGTCCGGGCACGAGATCGGGCTGACCTGCGACTTGTCGAAGCCGCCGAAGTAAGTGCCGGGGTCGTTGGGGTCGCCGCAGACCAGCAGCAGGTTCCAGCGGAACTTCGTGCCGGTGGTGTCGTCGTCGAGCTCCAGGACGTGGCCGTGCTTGTTGCCGACCCGCGGGTTGGACTCGTCGGCGCCGGCGTTGCCCGCCGAGCCGCGGTTGGTGTTGTTGGTCAGCGCGCAGTAGATGCGGCCGTTGACCGGGTTGGGCTCGATGTCCTCGGGCCGGTCCATCTTGGTCGCGCCGACCGCGTCGGCGGCCAGGCGGGTGAAGACGTAGACCTCCTCGGCGGTGAAGCCGGGCACGAACGACTTCTTGCCGCTGGCCAGCGGCAGCCACTCGCCGGCACCGTCGAAGTGGCCGTCGGCGGGCAGCTTGCCGGAGCCGTCGATCTCACCCGCCGGGCTGTTGCCGGTGAACTTGGCGACGTAGAGGGTGCCGTCGTCCAGCAGCGACATGTTGTGCCGGCGGGCGAGGGCGCTGGTGCCCCCCTTGATCCGGCCGTTGGAGACGAACTTGTAGATGTAGTCGAAGCGCTCGTCGTCACCGGAGTACGCGACGACCCGGCCGTCCTCGGCGACCTTGATCGACGCGGTCTCGTGCTTGAACCGGCCCAGCGCGGTGTGCTTGACCGGCTTGGACTTCGGGTCGTGCGGGTCGATCTCGACGATCCAGCCGAAGCGGTTCGGCTCGTTGGGCTCGCGGGCGATGTCCCAGCGCTTGTCGAAGCGCTCCCACTTGCGGTCGCTCTCGGTGCCCTTGAGGCCGTAGCGCGCGAGCCGCTCCTTGGCCACCGGGTCGGTGACGCTGTCGGCGTTGGCGAAGTACTGGTTGAAGTTCTCCTCGCCGGAGAGCACCGTGCCCCACGGCGTCACGCTGCCGGAGCAGTTGTTCTGGGTGCCGAAGACCTTCGTCCCGGCCGGGTCGGCCGAGGTCTTGAGCAGGTCGCTGCCCGCGGCCGGACCGCGCACCTCGAACTCGGTGTTCAGCGTGATGCGGCGGTTGTAGCGGCTCGGCTTGGGCCGGAATCCCCCGCCGCGCTCCCGCTCGACGGCCACGACCGACAGGCCGTGCGCGGCCCACGCGATGCGCACCTGCTCCTCGGTCGGGTTGTTCTCGTCGTAGGCGGGGAACATGTGCGTCTCGGTGGTGTACTCGTGGTTCACCACCATCAGGTTCTCGCGGCCGCCGGCGTCCAGCGGGATCAGCCCGGCGAAGTCGTTGTTGTAGCCGAACTGCTTCTCCTGCGCGGCGGCCGTCTGCGCGTTGAAGTCGAACTCCGGCGCGCCCTCCAGCACCGGGTCGCCCCAGCGGATGACGATCCCCTGCTCGTAGCCCTCGGGGATGACCACGGCGTCCTGGGTGTTCGGGGCGACGGGCGCGAAGTCGGTGCCGGGCACGGCGCCGCGGGCGGGGCCGCCCTGCTGCGCGGGTGCGGCGGGCTGGGCGGCGGCGCCGCTGCCGAGCGCGGACGCCGCGCCGACCGACAGCGCGAGCACGCCGCCGGCCTTGAGCGCGCCGCGGCGGCTCAGCACGCTCGCGACGATGTCACCGAAGTAGGCGTTGTCAGAGGTGTTGGGCGCTTCGTGCGCGCAGGCGTTTCCGCAGCGGAACCGGCAGGTCACCGACGAGCGGCTGGCCGAGTGGTTGGACAGAAGGGGGAGCGGGACGACCCGCCCGCTGTCCGGTCGGGAAGACAAGCGGACCTCCAGTGGTGCAGTCGGGAACGATCAGCACGCTATGCAGATCAGGCGAGGACTCCCGGACCGGAAGGTGAACGAACATCAAACTCATGACGCAGAGTTGCCGCCGCCCCAGCAGGAGATCACTCAACGGGATGCACTGATCACTGATCGGAATCGGCGATCCGCCTTAGTGAACGTTGCGTATCCAATTCGACCGTCGTAGCCTTCAGAGGACGAACCGTTCTCTAGGGGGCGATGGCGGGTGTTGCGGCCGGGTTCGTTCGGGCTGGTCCTGCCGGGACTGCTGCTCGCGATGCTGCTCGCCGCCCTCGACCAGACGGTCATGACGCCCGCGCTGCCGTCGGTGGCCGGCGACCTCGGCGGACTCGACCAGATGCCCGCCGTCATCACCGCCTACCTGGTCGCGGCGACGGTCGTCATGCCAGTGCACGGCAAGCTCGGCGACCGCTTCGGCCGCAAACCGGCCATGCTCGCGGCGGTCGCGGTGTTCGTGACCGGTGCCGCGCTGTGCGGGCTGGCCACCTCGATGCCGCAGCTCATCGTCTTCCGCGTGATCCAGGGGGCCGGTGGCGGTGGGCTGATCATCGGCGCGCAGGCCGTCATCGGTGAGCTGGTCAGCCCGCGCGAGCGCGGCCGCTACCTCGGTCTCTTCGGCGCCGCTTACGCCGTCGCGGTCGTCGGCGGCCCGCTGGTCGGCGGCTTCTTCGTCGACCAGCTCAGCTGGCGGTGGATCTTCGCGATCCACCCGCCGCTGGGCCTGCTGGCCTTCGCCGTGCTGGCCTGGTCGCTGCGGCTGCCCGCGCCCGCCGCCCGGCCGCCGGTCGACTGCGCGGGGGCGCTGGCGCTGGCCACGGCGGTCGTCGGCGTGGTGCTGTTCGGGCAGACCGGCAGCCCCGGCTGGCTTGTCTGCGCGCTCGCCGGAACGGCGGTGTGGCTTGTGACCACCAGGTACGCCGCCGACCCGATCCTGCCGCTGCGCCTGTTCGGCGAACCGGCGTTCGCCATCCCGGTGGGCATCAGCGTCCTGATCGGCTTCGCGCTCTTCGGCACCCTCACCTACATGCCGGCCTTCCTGCGGATCGCCTCCGGCGCGACGGCGACGCAGGCCGGGCTCGTCGTGACCACCCTGATGCTCGGCGTGCTGACCAGCTCGGTGGTCTCCGGGCGGCTCATCACGCGCACCGGGCACTACAAGGTGTTCCCGGTCGTCGGCACGGCGGTGGCCGCCTGCGGGCTGGCGTTGCTCGCGCTGCTGGCGCCGACCGCCGGGCCGGCCGCCATCGGCGCCGTGATGCTGCTGACCGGACTCGGCGTCGGGCTGGTCATGCAGGTCATGGTGCTGGCGACGCAGAACGCGGTCGAGCACCGAGACCTGGGCACGGCGACCTCGTCGGTCACCTTCTTCCGGCAGATCGGCGCGTCGGCGGGGGTCGCCGTCACCGGCGCGCTGGTCACCGCGGGCGGCGCCCACGACCCGGCCGCGTTCGGAGGGTCCCTGCGGACGGCGTTCGCCGTCATGGCGCCGCTGCTCGGGGTCGCGTTCCTGCTCGCGCTCGCGCTTCCGGCGCGTCCGCTGCGCACCACAGCCCACGTGCGGCGAACCCCCTGACCGGCTTCCATGGGAGGCACGATGGCACTGGTCGTACCGCTGCGGGACCTCCCCGGCGCGAACCTCGCGTCGGCGGGCGGCAAGGGCGCGAACCTGGCGGCGCTGGTCCGCGCCGGGTTCCCGGTGCCCAGCGGGTTCGTCGTCACCACCGACGCATACGCCGCGGTGGCCGGCGAGCCGGGGCCGGACACCCGCGCGTTCCGCGCCGCCCTCGAGTCGGCGGTGGTGCCGGAACCGGTTCGGGCGGCGATCGTCGCCGCCTACGCCGACCTCGGCGGCGGGCCGGTCGCGGTGCGGTCGAGCGCGACCGCCGAGGACCTGCCGGGCGCGGCGTTCGCCGGGCAGCAGGACACCTACCTGGACGTGATCGGTGCGGACGCGGTCGTGGACGCGGTACGGCGCTGCTGGGGATCGCTGTGGAGCGACCGCGCCGTGGAGTACCGGCGGGTTCGCGGCGTCGACTCCGGGCAGGTCCGCATCGCGGTCGTCGTGCAGGAGATGGTCCCGGCCGAGACGGCGGGCGTTCTGTTCACAGCCGACCCGGTGAGCGGGGACCGCGAGCGGATCGTCGTGGACGCGGGCCGGGGCCTCGGGGAAGCCGTCGTGTCCGGGCGGGTCACGCCGGACCACTACGTGCTCGACCGGCACGGTGACCTGCGCGGCTGGACGCCGGGTCGGCACGGCGGCGCGGCGCCCGGCAGGGGCGGCACGGAGAACGGCAGGCGCGGCAACCGTGCTGCTCGCGGCGGCACGGCAGTGCATCTCGGCGGCATCGAGACCGTCCCCGGCGGCACACGAGTCGGCTGGGCCGACGCTGACGCCGGACGGAGCGGCACGGCGGTCGGCCCACGCGGCACGCTCGCGGCAAAGGCGCCGGGTCCCGACCGCCTGCCGGACGAGGTGCTGCGCGAACTGGCTCGTCTGGGGCGCGAGGCCGAGCGCCTCTTCGGACGTCCGCAGGACGTCGAATGGGCCTACGCCGACGGCCGGGTGAGCGTGCTCCAGGCGCGTCCGATGACCGCGCTGCCGCCACCACCGCTGGAGCTCAACGTGGTCCAGCGCCGGCTGGCTTCGATCATGCTGGAGTACATGCCGGTCCGGCCGTACCCGCTCGACATGTCGACGTGGCTACCGCACGGCCCCGCCGGCCTGATGGGCGAGGTGCTGGCCTACTTCGGTCTTCCCGGTGTCATCGACGGGTTCGTGACGGAGGTCGACGGGGTCGCCGACCGGATCGTGCCGCCCGCGGTGAAGCCGTCGCGCCGGCTGCTCGCCATGCCGTTCCGCGTCGCGGCGCCGGCGCGGCGGCACGACCCCGCCCGGTGGACAGAGGACCCCCGGTTCGTCCGCTACCTGGAACGCGTGCGCGAGCTGGCGTCGCGGGACCTCACGGCGATGCCATGGCCACGGCTGCTGCACATGCCGCGCGAGGCGCTGGACGCCACCCGTGCGGTCGCGGACCTGCGCATCGACTACCTGCCGCGCACCGGGCTCTCGTTGTTGCGGCTGCTGCTCGCGTTGAAGGTGCTCGGCCGGTCGTCCTTGCTCATGAACCTGGTCAACGGCGCGCCGACGCGCACCGCCGACGCCAACCGGGAGCTGGAGGCGCTGGCCGCGCGGGCGCGGTCCGACCCGCGGCTGCGCGCAGCCGTCGAAAGCCTCGAGCCGGGGCGGCTGGCGGACTTCGACGAATTCGGCGCGCGGTTCGAGGCGTTCCTCACCGAATACGGACATCGCGAGACCACCAGTCCGCTCCTGGTCACCACACCGACCTGGTCGGATGCCCCGGAAACCGTGCTCGGCCTGGTCAAGGTGCTCGCCGCCGAGCCGCCGGTGGGCACGGACGTCGGCGAGCGCGCGATGGCCGGGCTCCTCGCCCATCCGCTGCTGCGCTCGCCGAAGCGGCGCGCCCGCGTCCGGCGCTGGGTGTCAGCGGCACGTGCCGGTATCGCCTTCCGCGAGGACAGCCACTTCTACTTCACCATGCCGCTGCCGGTGCTGCGCCGCTCGCTGCTGGAGATCGGCGGGAGGTTGCGCGACGCCGGGGCGCTGGGCTCGGCCGAGGATGTCTTCCACCTGCGGCTGGAGGGGTTGGAGGGCGTCGGCGACCCGGCCGCTGCTGGTGGGCTGCGCGCCACGGCGTCGGCGAGAGCGGCCAGGCGGGCCGAGCTCGCGGGCGTGCGGATGCTCAACCTCCGCTCGGTCTTCCCGGACCGGCCCGCGGGTGACGCGCTGGTCTCCGGCACGCCCGCGTCCGGCGGCACCGACACCGGTCCGGTGCGGGTCGTGCGCGACCCGTCCGAGTTCGGCTCGCTCGCCGCCGGCGACGTGCTCGTCTGCCCGTACACCAACCCGGCGTGGACGCCGCTGTTCCAGCGGGCCGCCGCGGTCGTGGCCGACTCCGGCGGGCCCGCCTCGCACGCCGCGATCGTCGCCCGCGAGTACGGCATCCCCGCCGTCATGGGCACCGCGGTCGCGACGAGCGTGCTCACCGACGGCACCCGTGTCTCGGTCGACGGCGACGTGGGTCGGGTGACGGCGGCGGATTCGTAGGATCGGCGCCATGGTCACCGACCACCGCAAGCTCCCCCGGCGGCGCGGCGAAGCCCTCAACGCCGCGATCCTGCAGGCCACCCTGGACGAACTGAGCGAGGTCGGCTACGCCGGGCTGACCATGGAACGCGTCGCCGAGCGGGCGCGGACCGGCAAGGCGTCGGTGTACCGGCGCTGGCCGAGCCGGATGGAGCTGGCCATCGACGCCGTCTACCACGTGCTGCCGGACCCGTCGTCGCCACCGGACACCGGCACCCTGCGCGGCGACCTGCTCGCGCTGCTGCGCCGCCACGCCGAAACGCTGGCCGGGCCGGCGGGTGAGGCGCTGCGCGGGCTGCTCAGCGATGTGCTCACCGACCGGTCCCGGACGGCCGAGCTGCGGCAGCACTCGCACGGCGCGGGCCGCAAGGCCATGGGCGAGATCACCCGCCGCGCGGTCGAACGCGGGGAGATCGCCGCCGAGGCGGTGACGCCGCGACGCATCGAGGTCGGGCATGCGATGCTGCGCCAGCACTTCCTCTTCCAGGGCGTGCCGATTCCGGACGAGGTGATCGTCGAGATCGTCGACGAGGTGCTGGTTCCCCTGTTCCGGACGTGAACCGGCCAGGCCCACGACCATCGGCGGGCCGGTGCCAACTCGGCAGCACTCCGCAGTCCATGGCACGGCGGAGCCCTCCGAGATCGCGCGTCTCCCGGAAGGCTCCGCCGTGCCGTGAATCCCTTCAGCGCCAGACGGCCACGACTGACGGCCTGGGCTGCGAATCCCCGCCGTCCGGCCAGTGCGACACCGGGTTGTCGGCGCTGGCCCCGTCGAGCTCACCGGGATGCTGCGCCGAGACGAGCACCAGGTCGTCCTCGATCACCGGCCCGCAGGCCTCCGCGCCGCGCGGCACGCTGAGGAACTGCATGACGTGGCCGCGTTCCTCGCCCTCCAGCGGCACCCGGTACAGGCCGTCGTTGGCGGCCAGCGCCTCCGACGAGTCCGTGGTGATCCACAGGTCGCCCTTGGAGTCGAAGGCGACGTTGTCCGGGCAGGTGATCGGGCTGACCTGCGACTTGTCGAATCCGCCGTAGTAGGTGGCGGGGTCGTCGGGGTCGCCGCACACCAACAGCAGGTTCCAGGTGAAGGTGGTCCGGCTGGTCTCGGCCAGCTCGAGCACCTGGCCGTGCTTGTTGCTGTTGCGCGGGTTCGTCTCGTCGGCGCCCGCCTTGCCGTCGGTGCCGCGGTCGCTGTTGTTGGTGAGCGCGGCGTAGACGTGCCCGGTCTTCGGGTGCGGCTGCACGTCCTCGGGACGGTCCATCTTGGTCGCGCCCACCGCGTCGGCTGCCAGGCGCGCGAAGACGTAGACCTCCTCGGCTGTCATCCCCGGCACGAAGCTCTCGTCGTTGTGGGCGAGCGCGATCCACTCACCGGTGCCGTCGAAGCGGCCGTCCGACGGCAGCTTTCCGGTGCCGTCGATCTCCTCCGCGGGGCTGTCGCCGCTGAACCTGGCCACGTAGAGCGTGCCGGAGTCCAGCAGCGACATGTTGTGCCGCCGCGCGTGCCGGCTGTCGCCCCGCTTCACCTTCTCGTCGGAGACGAACTTGTACATGTACTCGAACTTCTCGTCGTCGCCCATGTAGGCGGCGACGCGGCCGTCGTCGAGCACGTGGACGTTGGCGCCCTCGTGCTTGAAGCGGCCCAGCGCGGTGTGCTTGACCGGCCTGGACTCCGGGTCGTACGGGTCGAGCTCGATGATCCAGCCGAAGCGGTTGGCCTCGTTGGGCTGGCGCGCGAGGTCCCAGCGGGAGTCGAAGCGCTCCCACTTGCGCTCGGTCTCGGTGCCCTTCATGCCGTAGCGGTCGAGGCGCGCCTTGGTGGCCGGGTCGGTCACCTGGTCGGCGTTGGCGAAGTAGAAGTGGATGTTCTCCTCGCCGGACAGGATCGTGCCCCACGGAGTCACGCCGCCGGAGCAGTTGTTCATGGTGCCGAAGACCTTGGTGCCGGTCGGGTCGGCCGAGGTCTTGAGCAGGTCGCTGCCCGCGGCGGGCCCGCGCACCTCGAACTCGGTGTTGAGCGTGATGCGGCGGTTGAGCCGGTGCATCCGGACCTCCGGCGTGCCGTCGCCGGTCTCCAGCACGACGACCGACAGCCCGTGCGCGGCCCACGCGATGCGCACCTGCTGCTCGGTCGGGTTGGCGGGGTCGTACCCGCGGAAGATGAACTCCTCGCTGGTGTACTCGTGGTTGTTGACCATGACCCGCAGGTCGCCGCGCAACGGCAGCAGGGCGCAGAAGTCGTTGTTGAAGCCGAACTGCTGCTCCTGCGCCTCCGGCGTCTGGGCGTCGAAGTCGAACTCCGGCGCACCGGGCAGGATCGGGTCGCCCCAGCGGATGACGATGCCCTGCTGGAAGCCTTCGGGGACGACGACGGCGTCCTCCAGGTTCGGCTTGACGGGCACGAAGTCCAGGCCGCGCCGCGGAGCGGCGGCTGACGTCGACGCGGCAGCGGCGGCGGAGGCCAGAGCCGAGGAGGCGGCGGCCGTGGAGACCGCGACGACGGCGCCGGCGCGGAACAGGCCGCGGCGGTCGACCACGCGCTGGACCAGGTCGCCGAAGTACGGGTTGTCGGAGGTGTTCGGCGGGTGCTGCGAGCACTGATCGCCGCAGCGGTATCGGCAGGTGACCCGTGCCCGGCCGCCGGCGAGCAGCGGCAGCAGGCGTCGGCCGCGATCGGGGTGTGGTGGCACGCCAACCTCCAATGACGGTGCAGTCCGAGAACGGGTGGAGGGTATGTCACAACCACGGAAGAGAGAACGATTGCGGAAAATTCGGCGACTTCTGGCCGCGGGAAGGCAGTTGGCGGGTCTCGTTTCGTCCTATTAGAACTGTTTGCGGCGAAGGGGACCCGGCAGCGCGGGGCATGGGCCTGGCGTGCGGTGGTGGATGGCTCGGGTGGGCAGATGACGTCGTTTGGCGTCTGACGGCGCGGACGGCGGCGGTGCGCGGTAGGGACGGCGGCGGTGGGCGGCGGGGACGGACAGTAGCGGTGGATCGCGGGGACGGCGGCCGCGGTGGACGGCGGGGACGCACGGCGGCGGTTGGTGCCGTCGTCTGACGACAGGCAGATCAGCACAGGTGCCGGAGTGGCACTGGGGGTGGAGGCGTAACCGCGAGGTGCCGGAGTGCCGCCGCACGTGCCGGGTGCCGCTGGTTCGTAGCCACCAGGTGTGCTGGTGGCGCGCGGGCGCCGGACGCGGCGGCACGGACCGCGCCCGGCGCGGTTGGCGCAACGGCACGATCGACACGCGGTATGGCTGCCACGGGCGCACAGTCCGCTAGCGGCATTTCTCGCGTGAGCGCACAGTCCGCAAACGGTATGGCTGGCGCGACGGCACAGTCCCCAAGCGGCGTCGCTGGCACGAGCGCACAGGCCGTAATCGGAATCGCTCGCGTGACGGCACAGTCCGCAAGCGGCATTGCACGCGGAGCACACAGTCCGCAAGCGGTATGGCTGGCGCGACGGCACAGTCCGCAAACGGCATTGCGCTTGCGAGCACACAGTCCGCCAACGGCATGGCTGGCGCGAGCGCACGATTCCCTCGACAGCGGGTTTCGCCGGTAGCGCGGGTGGCGTGCCAGCACGGTCGGCATGGCGGCACGGTCGTCGGCACGCGGCGCGGTTGGCGCGCCAGCACGTTCTCCGTGGTAGCACGGTTGCGGCGCGAGCACCGTTGGCGTGGCGGCACGGTCGGCATCGCGGCATGGTTCACCCGGTCGGCACGGCACATCGGCAAGGCGGCAGCCACGTGCCGGTGTGCCGGCGGTCGAGCGGCGGGGCCAGGTCTCAGCGTGGGTTGTGCCGCAGGGTCGGCATCGCGTCCGGCCGCGTTCGGGCATGTCTTTCGCCCGCGTACGGGCATGCTTGCGCCCGCACGGCACCGCACCGTCGCTACATGCCCAAGCGTCCACATATGCGAAAAGTGGCGGCACCTCGCTCGGGTGCCGCCACTTTCGACGCTGGTTCTCGCTGCTTCCTCGTTCGCCGCTTGTTGTGGGCCGGGAGTCGCTTCCTCAGCCTGGTCAGAACTCCTCGCCGACCAGGGCCGCTTCGACCGGGACCTGATGCGGGTCGGCCTTGGGCCGGAGGTCGACCACCAGCAGACCGGCCGCCAGGACGCAGGCCGCGGCGCCGACGACGAAGGGTGCCTGCGGGGCGCCGGTCCATTCGGCGATGTGGCCGACGAGGGTCGCCGCGAGCGCACCGCCGAACCAGCGGCAGAAGTTGTAGCCGGCGCTGGCGACCGGGCGCGGTGCCGAGCTGATGCTCATCGCGGTGCCGGTGAAAAGGGTGTTGAGCAGCCCGGACGCCAGGCCGCTGAGGATGACCGCGACGACCACGACTGGCTTCGAACCGACCGCCATCACCGCGAGCAGGGCCGCGTAGATCAGCACCGCGAGCACGGTGCCGCCCGCCTCGCCGAAGCGCGCCGCCACCTTGGGCGCGAGGGTGACGCCCGCGACCGCGACGCACAGTCCCCAGCCGAAGAACACCAGGCCGACCGCGATCGCGCCGAACTCGAGGACGAACGGGGACCAGGCCAGCACGGTGAAGAACGCCGCGGTGTAGAGGGCCGACCCGAGCGCGGTACGCAGCAGGCCGCCGTGCCGCAGCGCCCGGATCGGGTCGAGCAACCGCACGGGCTGGCGCTGGCTGCGGTCACCGTCCTTGGGCAGGAAGCCCGCGGAGAGGATCAGCGCGATGGCCATCAGGACCGCGGTGCCCGCGAAGGGACCGCGCCACGAGATGTTGCCGAGCAGCGCACCGAGCAGCGGCCCGGTCGACAGGCCGATGCCGAGCGCCGCCTCGTAGAGCAGGATCGCCGCCTGCTGTCCGCCGCTGGCCGCGCCGACGATCACCGAGAGGGCGGTGGCGATGAAGAACGCGTTGCCCAGGCCCCAGACCGCGCGCAGCGCGACGAGCTGGCCGATCGACCCGGCGAGCGCGCACGCGAGGGTGGCCAGCACGATCAGCACGAGTCCGGTCACGACGGTGCGCTTGGCGCCGAAGCGGGCGCTGAACGCACCGGTGATCAGCATCGCGACGACCTGGACGCCGAGGTAGGAGGAGAACAGCAGGGTGACCTGCTCCGGTCCGGCGTTGAGCGCCTCGGCGATGGACAGCAGGATCGGGTCGACCAGACCGATGCCCATGAAAGCGATCACGGCGGCGAAGGCCGTGATCCAGACGGCTTTCGGCTGGCCTTTGAACACATCCAGCAACCGGACGTCGTGTGCGCCGCTCATCGGCCGCCACTCCCAGCTTTCCCTAGACGAATAGTTCGTTTGCAATGCTAACAATTAGGATGGACCGAACCAACCCGCACATGACACCAATCACGGAACATGCTGATGACCTGCGCAAACACCCCAAGCGAGGTGCGGAGCAGGGAGCAGTGCGGCGGCGGCAGCCACGGAGGTGGCGACGGGCTCTCGGGGGTGGCGGCGCACTGTCGGGGCGTGATGGCGGGGGCGGCGGTGACGCTGGTGGCGTTGGCGTGGGCGTTGTCGGTGGCTGTGGTGGCGGCGGCGAAACGGTGGCGGCGGCCATGGTGGCGGCGGCTGTGGTTGGTTGTGGGCGTGGCGTTCCAGCCAGTGATGGCGTGGTGGCGGCGATGCAGAGTGAGCGGCGGACACGCCCGGGATGCCGCGGCGGCGAACCAAAGCAACGGCGGCCATGCACGAGCGGCGGCCACGCACCGGCAGCGGCAGCGAAGCGGCGGCGGCCATGCACGAGCGGCGGCCACGCACCGGCAGCGGCAGCGAAGCGGCGGCGGCCATGCACGAGCGGCGGCCACGCAAGGGCGGCGGCGACAGCGGGGCACCGCGGCCGTGGCAGCGGGGCACCCATCCGAGGCGGCGTGCCGGACGGTGGACCGCCACATGGGCGGCGGCCATGCACCGGCAGGGGTGACAGCGAGACACCGTGCATGTAGCAGCCGGGCACCCGTCGAAGGCGGCGTGCCGGACGGTGGGCCGGAACGGCGGCACAGCCACGGAGCCCTGCCGATGCGCCGTGCCGGTGGGCAGGCGGACACGGCGGCACGGGTTACTGGCCTTGGGCCGCGTCCGCCGTCGCCTGCAGGCTCGGCGGCATGTCCACTTGGCCTGCTCACCGACACAACGTGGCGGTGAGCAGGCACGACACCGGAGGTACGGACACCGGACGGCTACCCGATGAGGCGTGGTGCCGGTAGGCAGAGGCAGCGGAACACCAGCGGCACGGCCTACGAGCTTGCCGCGCAGCGTGCCGGGTTGGCGGCGGCATTCCGGCGGTGGCCCGGCACGGCTGCCGACAGATGTGACGAGCCGGGTGTGAGCGCACCCGGTGTGGGCGGGCGGGGTGTGGCCGGGTGGCCGGACCGGGTGTGTGGGCGAACCGGGCGCGACCCGGGTGGGGTGCGACCGGACCACGTGAGGCCGTTCAGTACGGGCAGGGCGCGCCCCGCCCGTACTGAACGAGCCGTCCCCGGTGGACAGGTCCGCGTCTGATCGACGAGACGGGCCACCAGAGACAACCGGCCAACGCAGACAAATCGGCCACCGCAGTGGCGGCCCAGCCTCGGTCAGCACGCTGTTGACTCGCCCGACCTCGGACGGCCGACCACTCCTCGCCCGACTACCCCGCCCGCGCCGCTCCCGGCTTGCGCTGCGAACTCGCGCCGGTCAGGCCCGACCGGTGCGACCCGGCGTGGCCCAACCAGTGCGAACCGGACCCGCCCGACCGGTTCGAACCCGCCCTCGCCTGGCTGCCCCGGCCGCACCGCTCCCGGCCTGCCCTGTGCGCACCCGGCCCGGCTCCGCCCCAGCCGGTGCGGGGCGGAGCGGGGCCCACACGGTCAGCCGGGCTCGGGCGGCCGGGCCGCAGCGGGCTGGGACTGGGGCGGGACGGGGTCAGGACGTGGTGACCACCCTTCCCAGGCCGCGGCGGGCGGCGCCGGCGATCTGCTGGTCGGGGTGCTGGAGGGCGATGGTCTCCAGCACGGTGTCGGCGGCGACGTGGCTGGTGCGGGGGATCTGGTCGATCAGCGCCAGCTGGTCCGGAGTGGGTCGGCTGCGGAACTCGCTGAGGAAGCGCTCGGTGTCGTCCGCCGCGGTCACCGCCATGGCGTCGAGCTCGAACAACAGCTCGTCGCCCGTCCGCACGAACTCCTCGCCCGGTGCGGCGTCCACCGGGGTGGGCCTGGCCTGCAGCCACATCCGGGCGGCGGGACCGGCGATCGGATCCTCCCGAAGGCCGAGCACCGCCGCGACGCCCTCTTCCCCGGTGCGTTCCAGCAGCCACAGCGCGGTGAGACGGACCGGCGGCTCGTCGAGCCTGCGCAGCAGCTCCGCCAGCTCCGCGCTGGCGGCGCGCTCACCGCGGCGACCGATCCAGCCCGCCGCCAGGGCTTCGACCACCTCGGGCGAGCTGTCGCGCAGCACGCGGACCAGAACCTCCGCCGGGTAGTCGGCGATCTCCGCCACTGTCGGCGCGACGAAGCCGAACGCCTGGAGCGAACCACGGGCCGCCCACAGCCCGGCCGGGGTCAGCTCGACCGTTGTGTGGTCGGCCTCCGTCCCCTCCGGCACGAGCGAGTCGATCACCGCCACGCCCTCGGCGTCGGTGGTGACCTGCCTGCGGACCGCGCCCATCGCCTCCCACTGGTCGAGGACCTTCACCAGCGTCCGGCGCAGGGCAGCTCGCCTGTCCTCCGGTACGCCAGTCGGCTCCTCGCCACCGGCAGGGTCATCGGCCGCCACGTCGTCGGCGCCCAGGTCATCGGCTGCCAGGTCGTCGGCGACAGCGTTCACGACGAGTTCGAGCGGCACCGCGTCGCCGGCCGAGTACAGGCAGCACAGCGCCGCCTGCACCAGGTCGGGGAACGCGTCGGTGCCGCCCGCGAGCACGTCGAGTTCGCCCTCGTCCGCGCCGAAGACGCCGTCGAGCAGCACGAAGCACTGCCACAGCCGGGTCCACAGCAGCGCGGGCTCGGTCAGCACCGGCAGGCTGGCCTGGGTCGGGACCAGTCCGTCGCCCACCGCGCGCACCAGGCCCGTCTGCCTCGCCCACTCCAGCAGCAGCGCGGCGTCCGCCTCGTCGACGTCGAGCGCTGCCGCGAGCTCTCCGGTGTCGACGCGCTCGCGTCCGGTGCCCAGCCACGCGTGGAGGGCGCGCATCCGGTGCGGCACCACGGCGTCCTCGGCGTAGCGGACGTCCTCGACGTCGGCGGGCGGCAGCCAGAACGCGGGCTCCGGCCCCGGTTCGGACGCGTCGCGGTCCTCGACCGAGTCGGCCAGCGACCGGTCGACGTCGACCTCGCCCGCGTCGACCGCCTCGAAGAAGCCCTCGACCGCGGCCTCGTCGTCGGCGTCGAGGCCGTGCTCGCGCATCACCACCGACCAGAACTTCTCCGCGCCCCACTCGCCCGGGTCCGCCATGGCCGCGAGGTAGCCGGGTGAGGCCCGCTGCACGGCGGCACGCAGCTCCGCCGCCGGTACGTCGGAGATGAGCAGGCCGACGTCGTCGAGGTAGGCGATCCACAGCGCCAGGCACTCCGGCGCGGCCCGCCAGTTCTCGTCGAGCACCAGCCTGCGCGGGCACGAGTGGCCGAGGAAGTGCGTCACGTCGTCCTCGGTCCACCTGGTCAGAAGGCCGTCCACGCCGCGCTTCTCGTCGAGCAGGAAACCGGCGAGCTCGACCGGGGCGCGCTCCTGGCCTCCGTGTTCGACGCACCAGTTCGCGAACCGGTCGATCAGCGCGGTCTTCGACCGCTCGTAGCGGGTGGTTTCGGCGTGCAGGAAAGCGGTGCGCATGGGTGTCTCCTCCGTGCGGGGGCTTGATCGGAACACGTCGAGGGTAGGGAGCCGATCTCCGGCCGCCGTCCAGCGAAGGGCTGGTTCGCACCGCGTGTCGGGCAACCCTTCCGGGTGCTTTTAGGTATGGGTTTCGGTAGTTGTCCCGCTACGGGCACCAGGGTCTTAGGTCCACAGTTGCTGGTACGTCCCCGTTGGGACGCGCGAACAGGACGAACCGGGAATGACGGCGGCCGACACGCCACATCCGGCTTCGCACCCGACCGAATCCGTCGTTTCCAGGGGTAACGGGCGATGAGGGAGGAGGTCGTAGCACCTGGACAGCGGGCCTTGCGCCCCGGCGACCCGCTGCCCGTCCCCAGACGAGGTGGGCGTGCCGGCGACGAGCCGCGACGCCCACCTCGCCCAGATCCAGGACCACCATGCCCCAGCACGCACCACTACCGACACGCACCGCACAGCCAGCCGCGCGACACGCTCCCCTTCCAACCGGTACCGGCTTCCAGCCGACCGAGCCGGACCCCGAACCCTCCGATCACCAGGCCCTCGGGTGGCCGGTCGACGCCGAGGGCCTGGTGATCGGCGACCAGGTTGGCGCCTTGCTGATGCCCGCCGAACTCGGCGCCAGAGTCCAGCAGGTGCTCTCGATCCACATACTCGCCGGTCCGGTGATCGCCTACCCGGATCGTTGGGCCGTGCTCACCGAGCCCGGCGGTCACGACCGGACCGGAGCCCTCTCCCGCGGTCCGGTCGTGGCGGCCCGGGCCGGTCAGCGCCTGCCGCTGCCGCCGTCGGCCGACGCCCGCTGGGTCGGCGGGCTCTCTCAGCCGCCCGCCTGGCAGACGGTCGTCTCCGCGACCCGCCGCGCGATCGAGACGCCGCAGTTCGCCGGGATGTAGTCGGCCGGTCGCCGGTCACGGCTTGCCCGCCTGCTCGGCTACCCACGCCGCGATCTGCGCTCGTGAGCTGAACCCGAGCTTGGTCAGGATGTGCTCGATGTGGCTGTCCGAGGTTCGCTTGGCGATCACGAGCTGCTGGGCGATCTGCCGGTTGGACAGACCGCGCGCAACCAGGTCGGCCACCTCGCGCTCCCGCCTGGTCAGCTGCGCGGGCACGTCGGCCGGCGAGACGACCTCGCGCTCCCCGAGCGCGTCGGCCACGGCCTCGGCGAGCGTGAAGGACGAGCCCTCGCGCTCGGCCGACCGCAGCTCGGCCACCCGCAGCATGCCGCGCGCCCGGGCCAGTGCCGCCGTGTGCCAGTCCAGGTAGCACCGGATGCCGAACAGGTAGGTGCCCAGCGGCTGCCACAGCGCGACCACCGCGGCGAACAGCCTGACCGCCAGGTCCGGCCTGCCGCGCGCGGCCTCGGTCCACGCCAGCATCTCCAGGCACACGACGACACCGGTGATGTCGTTGAACCGGCTCTTGAGCCGCAGCGCCTCCCGCAGGTGCGCCGCGCCTTCCTGCGCGTCCCCCTGGCGCCAGTGGGCGAGACCGAGCACGATTTCCGCCCAGGAACGCGCCCACTGCTCGCCGTGTTCGTCGCAGATCTCCAGGCATTCCTCGCAGTGCGCGATGGCCTGCGCGGGATCGCCGAGGAAGACCGACGCCAGCGCCCGGTTCGGCAGCGTCATCACGGCCAGACCGTCGTGGCGCAGAAGGTCGGGGAACCGCAGCGCTTCCTGGAACGCCGCGTCCGCGGCGGCGTGGTCGTTGCGCAGCAGCTCGACGACGCCGACCAGGTGCGGGACGGACGGGTCTTCGAGTCCGCGCGCTTCGGCGAGAAGTTCCAGCCCTTCGTCGACATCGCCCAGCATCGCGCTGATCAGCCCGTTGACCGCCAGCGCCTTGCCGCGCACCGGCGTCGGTTCGGTGGTGACGGCCAGCGCCTCGTCGAGCCATTCGCGGCCGTCTCGCAGGGCGCCGCCGGCCAGCCAGAAGAAGCGGAGGGCCGCGGCCATGCGCAGCCCTTCGGATGCCTCACCGGGCTCGGAGAGGCAGAACTCCAGCGCGGCCCACAGGTTCTCGCGTTCCCGCTGCAGCCTGACCAGCCACTCGGTCTGTCCCGGCCCGAGCCACTCGGCGTCGGCGTACTCGGCCATCAGCAGGTAGTGGTCGCGGTGGCGCCTGCGCAGCACGACCTCCTGCTGGTGTCCCAGGCGCTGCCGCCCGTACTCGCGGATCGTCTTCAGCAGCCGGTACCGCGAGCGTGAGTCGCCGGTGTCCTCGCGGGACAGCACCGAACGCTCCACCAGCCCTGCGATGCCGCACAACAGGTCGTCGGCGCTCAGACCGTCGCCGGAGCAGACCTCCTCGGCGGACTCCAGCTCGAAACCGCCCGCGAAGACCGACAGCCGCGACCAGAGGGTCCGCTCGACCGGGGTGCACAGGTCGAAGCTCCACGCGATCGTCGCCCGCAGCGAGCGGTGGTGCGGCACCGCGCTGCGGTCGCCGCCGTTGAGCAGCTGGAAGTGGTCGGTGACCCGGGTGAGGATCTCGTCGACCGACAGCGACCGCATCCACACCGCGGCCAGCTCGATCGCCAGCGGCAGCCCGTCGAGCTGGACGCAGAGGGTGGCCACGGCCGCCTGGTTCTCCGGCCCGACGGTGAAACCGGGCAGCACCGCCGACGCGCGGTCCTCGAAGAGCACGACGGCGTCGGATTCCCGCGACCCCCGCGCGGGCACCGTCATCGGCGGCACCGGCCAGACGCGTTCACCGGCCACGCCCAGCGGTGAGCGGCTGGTGACCAGCAGCCGCACCTCGGGTGCGCCGGAGAGGATCGCGCCGACCAGTGGCCCGCACTCGTCGAGCAGGTGCTCGCAGCCGTCGAGCACGATCAGCATGCGTCGGCCGGTGAGCCGGGCCACCAGCGCGTCCAGGCCTGCTGGTGGATCGCCCAGGTTCAGGTCGGCCACGACGGCGCGGTCGAGCAGGCCGGGTTCGGTGACGCGGGCCAGCTCCACCAGCCAGACGCCGTCGGGGAACGCCCGGCGCAGACCGCGCGCGACGTGGACCGCCAGCCGCGACTTGCCGACCCCGCCGACGCCGGTGAGGGTGACCAGCCGTGACGTCGCGAGCAGCTTCTTGACCTGCGCGCTCGCACCGCGACGACCGACGAAGCTGGTCAGGTCGTCGGGCAGTCTCCCCACACGTTTAGTCGTCACGGCGGCCCACCGCGTGTTCTCCGCACGTCGCACCGGAAGGCCAGTGTAGGGCAGAAATCGCTGGTCAGGCCGGGTTCGTACTGGTCGTTCGACCAGCTTTCGGGCAGCGCCGGACTACGCGTGCTGCGCGGTCTCGGCGAGCGCTACCGCGTGGCATGCGCCGGGTCCGTCCGCCCGGGCGGTGATCCGGCCGGAGCGGACGTGGACGGCGGTCTCGGTCGTGTCGTCGACGACCGGGGCGCCGGCCGCCGCCGCGAGCTCGCCGGACTCGTCGCACACGATCCGCACGCCCGGCCACGTCGGCGGCGGGAAGGCCTGGCGCAGGCAACCGCACAGCTCGGCGACGGCCAGCCGCGCCAGCGGGACGAGTTCGCCCGGGTCGCCGGTCACCAGGACGGCGGTGACCTCGGTACCCGCGGGAGCCGCCCGCACCGCTTCCTCGACGGCCGCGACGCGGTGCAGCCCGAGCACCGCCACCACGCCGTCGTCGGCCAGCGGGGCGGGCTCACCGCGCACCACGTCGGTCGCCGAGGGCGGGTCCCACGGCTGGTCCGACGGCCGCACCGGAGGGTGCACGGTCGGCGGTGCCCACCAGTCGCCCAGTTCGAGCTCGGCGAGCTGCTCGCACGCGCTGACGATGTCGAAGGGCTCGACGAAACCAGGTGCCGCGGCCGTCATCTGGGTGGCGCCGTGCAGCGTGGTGAGCACGGTCTCGGCCAGCCGCACCGAACGCCGCGCGGGCGCCGCCACCGGGGAGTCCAGCGGTCGCAGCCGCTCCAGGGCCAGCCCGAGCAGGAGCGCGTTGAGCTTCATGAGCTGCGCGAAGGGCTGCCGGATCCGGTCGTCGGCGAGGATCTCGGGCACCAGCGCGGCGCCGATCCGGGCCGAGTCGGCCCCGCCGGAAGGCAGCCGCGCCACCCAGGCGCGGGCCAGCGCGCCCAGCGCATCGCGCGCGGTGCGACCGAGCTGCGGGTGCGACGGCGCCGGCTCGGTCTCGGCGAGGTGGGCCAGCACGGCCAGGTACAGGGCGCGCTTGCCGGGGAAGTTGGAGTAGACGGCGCCCCGCGTCAGCTCGGCGCGATCAGCGATGTCGTCGACCTTGGCGTCGCGGAAACCGCGTTCGGCGAACTCGTCCCGCGCCGCGGCGAGCACCTTCGCCCGGTTGCGCTCCTGCGTCTCCGCCCTGGTCAGCCGACCCATCACTCTCCTCGCCGCGGCCTCCGGCTCCCCCGCGGCGCAGAATACCCCGCGCATCTGGATGTTCGCATCATCTGGATGTTGCTAACATCGCGGAGGAATCCGTGGCCGACGCGGTGCTAGCGACGCGTTCGAGCCGTCCAGGCCCCCTTGAGGAGATCCCCGAGTGGCACACTTCGGCGACCGCGGCGACCGGGTTCGCTGCTCGTTCTGCGGCAAGACCCAGCAGCAGGTCCGCAAGGTCATCGCGGGCCCGGCGGGGGTCTACATCTGCGACGAGTGCGTCGAGCTGTGCAACGAGCTCGTCGAGGAGGAGCTGGCGCAGCAGGCCGCCGCCGACGCGCCGCGCGAACTGCCCAAGCCGCGCGAGATCGACGCCTTCCTCGACCAGTACGTGGTGGGGCAGCAGGGCGCCAAGCAGGCCCTCTCGGTCGCGGTCTACAACCACTACAAGCGGATCCAGCCCGAGACGACCGGCCGCGGACGGCACGCGACCAAGGAGGAACCGGTCGAGCTCGGCAAGTCCAACATCCTGCTGATCGGCCCCACCGGCTGCGGCAAGACGCACCTGGCCCAGACCCTGGCCAGGATGCTGGACGTGCCCTTCGCCATCGCCGACGCGACGGCGCTGACCGAGGCGGGCTACGTCGGCGAGGACGTCGAGAACATCCTGCTCAAGCTGATCCAGGCCGCCGACTACGACGTCGCCCGCGCGCAAACGGGCATCCTCTACATCGACGAGGTCGACAAGGTCTCCCGCAAGAGCGACAACCCCTCGACCACCCGCGACGTCTCCGGCGAGGGGGTTCAGCAGGCGCTGCTGAAGATCCTGGAGGGCACGACCGTCTCGGTGCCGCCGCAGGGCGGGCGCAAGCACCCGCACCAGGAGTTCATCCAGATCGACACCACCAACGTGCTGTTCGTCCTCGGCGGCGCGTTCGCCGGGCTGGAGAAGATCGTCGAGCAGCGCACCGGGCGCAGCGGCATCGGCTTCGGCGCCGAGGTGCGCAGCCGCCAGCAGCGCCAGTCCGAGGCCGCGCTCACCGACGCCCGGCCCGACGACCTGGTGAAGTTCGGCCTGATCCCGGAGCTCGTCGGCCGGCTGCCGGTGATCTCGACGTTGCAGCCGCTGGACCGCGAGACGCTCGTCCGCATCCTCACCGAGCCGCGCAACGCGCTGGTCAAGCAGTACCAGAAGCTGTTCCGGATGGACGACGTCGAGCTGCGCTTCACCGACGACGCCGTGGAGGCGATCGCCGAGCAGGCGATGCTGCGCGGCACCGGCGCCCGTGCGACCAGGGCGATCCTGGAGGAGGTCCTGCTGGACCTGATGTACGAGGTGCCCAGCCGGGATGACGTGACCGAGGTGGTCGTGGACCGCGGGTTCGTCCTCGACCACGTCAACCCGACGCTGGTGCCTCGCGACCAGCAGCCCGTTCGCGGTCGCCACGAGAAGTCGGCCTGACGCTATTGCCGGTGTCTCAGGCGCCAGAGCGAGGTCACCTCGGCGGAGCGCGCCGCGTGCAGCGGGTCGCCGGGGTCCCCGGCCCGCGGGTGCCTGGCGGGGACGTCGAGCCTGCCGGCGACTTCGAGGCCCGACTCGCGGATCCACTCCGACAACCGCGCCCGCGAGCGCAGGCCGAGGTGTTCGGCCAGGTCGGACAGCACGAGCCAGCCTTCGCCGCCGGGTTCCAGGTGGTCGGCGAGCCCCGCGAGGAAACCGCGGAGCATGCGGCTGCCCGGGTCGTACACCGCGTTCTCGATCGGCGTGGTCGGTTGAGCCGGGATCCACGGCGGGTTGCAGACGACGAGCGCGGCGCGTCCGGCCGGGAAGAGGTCGGCTGCCTCGACCGAGACGCGGTCCGCGAAGCCCAGGCGTGCGATGTTCTCCCGCGCGCACGCCAGCGCGCGCGGGTCCTGGTCCGTCGCGACGATCCGTGCCACACCGCGGTGTGCCAGCACCGCCGCCAGGACACCGGTTCCGGTGCCGATGTCGAAGGCGACGCCGCCGGTGGGCAGGGCTGCGGTGGCGACCAGGTCGACGTACTCGCCGCGCACCGGGGCGAACACCCCGTAGTGCGGGTGGATTCTCGCGCCGAGCGCCGGGACCTCGACGCCCTTGCGCCGCCATTCGCGCGCACCGATGACGCCGAGGAGCTCCCGCAACGACATCACGTACGGTTCCGGCGCCGGGCCGAGGACGTCCAGGCACGCCGCCCTGACGTCCGGTGCTCGCCGCAGCGGGACGACGTGGCCCGCGTCGACCGGCACCAGCAGCATTCCCAGCAGGCGAGCCCGCACGGCCTGCCGTTTCCGCTGCTGCTGGAAGGAAAAATCGCCCGGCCGACGGGCGTCCACGCGCCGTCGCAAGGCGTGCATGAGGTTGCGGGCGTTGTGGTAGTCCCCTCGCCAGAGGATCGCCGTGCCGTCGCGGACGTGGCGGTGCGCGGTGGACGCGGGCATGCGGTCGTCGGCCACGACCACGTGCCGGGGCGCGGCCTTTCCGCTCTCGGAAACCCAACGTGCGCAACGGAGTTCGCCGTCCTCGCTCCAGCGCAGGACGTCGCGGTGCTGACTGCTCATCAAGTCCGTTCCTGCTCGAACGCCCGGGTTTTCCGGGCGTGAGTGGGCAGCGCGTGAGCTTTGGTGCACACGCGCGGGAAGCGGAGCGGGATGCCGCTAGAACACCACCGAGGCGTGGCGCGGAGCAGTCATGAGCCGGGAGCGTAGTCGCGCGGTCAGCGGCGTGGGAACCGGATTACGCGCCAGTGGCGCGGTGGACCCGGTCGGCCATCGCGCGCAGGTACTCGAGCAGTTCCGGCGGTTCGTGCACCTCGAACTCGCAGCCGAGCATCGTCAGCCGGAACGCCAGCCACTCCAGCGTGTCGGCGTTGCTGCGCAGCAGGCAGGAGTTCTCGTCGATCGCGGTCACGTCACCGAAGTAACCGCCGAACTGCTCGGCGGGCGCGTGCAGCGTCACCACGGCGTGGTAGGTCTCCGCGAGGCTGCGCAGCTTGTTCTTCACGTACGCGGCGGCGTCCTCGGCGGGCAGCTCGCGCGGGGCGGTCCGGGCGCCGGTCGCCAGCGGCCGTTCGATGCGGTCGACGCGGAAGATCCGCCAGTCGTCCCGGCCGTTGTCGTAGGCGACCAGGTACCAGCGGTGGCCGTAGGACACCAGGCGGTGCGGCTCCACCAGGCGGCTGCTCTCGGTGCCGTCACCGGTCCGGTAGGCGAAGCGCAGCTTCTCGTGGTTGGCGATCGTCGCGGCCAGCACGGCCAGGCCGTCCGGCTCGACGGTCGGCCCGTACCCCGGCACCCGCAGCGTCGCCTTGTTCAGCGCGCTCACCCGGTAGCGCAGCCTCGACGGAAGCACCTGCTCCAGCTTTGCCAGCGCCCGCACGGACGCCTCCTCGATCCCGGCGACGGCCTGCCCGGCCGCGGTGCGCAGCCCGACCGCGATGGCCACCGCCTCCTCGTCGTCGAGCAGCAGCGGCGGCATGGCCGAGCCCGCGACCAGGCGGTATCCGCCCGCCGCGCCCATCGTCGCCTCCACCGGGTAGCCGAGGTCGCGCAGCCGGTCGACGTCGCGGCGGATCGTGCGCGGGCTGACCCCGAGGCGCTCGGCGAGCTCGCTGCCCGGCCACTCGCGCGGGGTCTGCAGGAGTGACAGCAGGCTCAGGAGACGTCCGGGCGTGTCGGTCATGCGGTCGAGCATGCCAGGCATCTGGGCCGGGAACCGTCCTACATCGGCAAGCGTCAGCGGGTGGCGCGGAAGGTACGGCGGTAGGCCAGCGGTGAGACGCCGATGGCGGCGTGCATGTGCTGGCGCAGCGAGGTTGCGGTGGCGAAGCCGACCTGCTCGGCGACCTGGTCGATCCCGAGGTCGCTGGACTCGAGCAGGTGGCGGGCCTTGGACACGCGCTGCTGGATCAGCCACCGGCCGGGGCTGACGCCCACCTCGTCGCGGAAGCGGCGGGCGAACGTGCGCATGCTCATCCGCGCGTGCGCGGCGAGGTCGGCCAGCGCCAGCGGCGAGTGCAGGCGTTCCAGCGCCCACTGGCGGGTCGCCGCCGTGCCGGCGCCGGAGGGCTCGGGCACCGGCTGCTCGATGTACTGCGCCTGACCGCCGTCGCGCCACGGCGGCACCACGCAGACCCGCGCCACCCAGTTGGCCACCTCGCTGCCGTGGTCGCTGCGCACGACGTGCAGGCAGACGTCCACACCGGACGCGGCGCCCGCGGAGGTCAGCACGTCGCCGTCGTCGATGAACAGCACGTCCGGATCGAGCGCCACCCGCGGGAACAGTCTCCGGAAGCGGTCGGCCAGCGCCCAGTGCGTCGTCGCCGGGCGGCCGTCGAGCAGCCCGGCCGCGGCGAGGACGAACGCGCCGGTGCAGATCGACACGATGCGCGTGCCGGGGCGGACGAGAGCGAGCGCGCCGGACAGCGGATCACTCAGCTCACCGTTGGCCAAAGCCATGTCGAACGGCGGGATCACGACGGTGTCGGCGGTGCCCAGGACCTCGGGGCCGTGCCGGACCGCGATGTCGAAGTCCGCGTCGCTGCGCACCGGCCGCCCGTCGACGGTGCAGGTGAGCACGTCGTAGCGGCCGTCGGCGGCCCCGAAGATCCGCTTCGGGATGCCGAGCTCGAACGGGTACACGCCCTCCAGCGCGAGGACGACCACTCGATGCATGGCACGATCCTATCGAACAATGACCTTCCTGCCAGTTTTCGCACCCACCGGTAGCCGGGCAGCCTGGGGCCATGAGCACAACGATGCGGGCGATCAGCCAGGACACCCTCGGCGGTCCCGAGGTCCTGAAGGAAGTGGAGCTCCCGCGGCCCGAACCGGGGCCCAGCGAGGTGCTGGTGCGGGTGCACGCGGCGGGCCTGAACCCGACCGACTGGAAGCACCGCGCCCACAAGCTGTTCCTCGGGCCGCCGCCGTTCGTCCTCGGCTGGGACGTCTCCGGCGTGGTCGAGGAGACCGGCACCGGCGTCACGCTCTTCAAGCCGGGCGACGAGGTGTTCGGCATGCTGCCCTACCCGCACGGCGTCGGCTCCCACGCCGAGTACGTCACCGGGCCGGCGCGCGCGTTCGCGCGCAAGCCGTCGCAGCTCGACCACGTGCAGGCGGCGGCGGTGCCGCTCGCGGCGCTGACCGCCTGGCAGGCCCTGGTCGACACCGCGCGGGTGCAGCCCGGCCAGCGGGTACTCGTCCACGCCGCCGCGGGCGGTGTCGGGCACATGGCGGTGCAGATCGCCAAGGCCCGCGGCGCGCACGTCATCGGCACGGCCAGCGAGGGCAAGCACGAGTTCCTGCGCGCCATCGGCGCCGACGAGCTGGTCGACTACCGCGAGGCCGACTTCGCCGACGTCGTCCGGGACGTCGACGTCGTGCTCGACACCATCGCGGGCGACACCCGCACCCGGTCGCTGCGCACCCTGCGTCCCGGCGGCCTGCTGGTCTCGATCCTCCCGTACGGGAAGGACGAACTCGACGCCGAAGCGCAACGGCTCGGGGTCCGCGCCGAACTGCTGCTCGTCGAGGCCGACCACGCCGGGATGAACGCGATCGCCGACCTGGTCGAGCAGGGCGCGCTGCGTCCCAGGGTCGAGGCGACGTTCACCATGCCCGAGATCCGCAAGGCGCACGAAGCCGGAGAAACCGGTCGCACGACCGGGAAACTGGTACTCGTGGTCCGCGACGACGTATAGCGTTGTCGCCCGTGACCGAACCCTCGCACCTGACCATCACCAGGGCGGCTTACGACGCCATCGCCGTCGACTACGCCCAGCACTTCCGGGCCGAGCCGAGCAACGCGTTCGGCCGGGCGATGCTCGGGGCGTTCGCCGAGCTGGTGCGGGGTTCGGGTCCGGTCGCCGACCTCGGTTGCGGGCCCGGCAACGTCACGGCCCACCTGCACTCGCTCGGGCTCGACGTCTTCGGCGTCGACCTGTCGCCCAAGACCGTCGAGAACGCGCGGCGGCTGCACCCGGACCTGCGGTTCGACGTGGGGTCGATGACCGAGCTGGCGCTGGCCGACGGCGCACTCGGCGGCATCGTCGCCTGGTACTCGGTCATCCACACCCCGCAGGAGCTGCTGCCGGAGTTGTTCGCCGAGTTCCACCGGCTGCTGGCGCCGGGCGGCCACGTGCTGCTCGCGTTCCAGGTCGGCGACCAGCCGTTGCACCTGGCCGAGGCGTGGGGTCACCGGATCGGCCTGGACTTCCGGCGGTTGTCCCCCGACCACATCACCGAACTGCTCGAACAGGCCGGATTCGCGGTGGCGGCCCGGCTGGTGCGCGAGCCCGACCCCGCCGAGGCGCCCGCCGAGCCGGTGCCGCAGGCGCACCTGCTGGCCCGGCGGTCGTAGCGGGTCGGCCTGCCGGAGCGCCGCTACCGCAGGCGTCGTGCTCGCAGGACGATGTCGTTGGTGTGCTGCGTGCCCGCGGGTGCCGGAGCGGTTCGTGGACGGGTTTCGTCGACCAGGACGGTCCAGCTGTCGTCGAGGAGCTCGGCGATGTCGTCGGGCTGGTAGTAGTCGCCGGGGTCGAAGCCGTGCTCGTTGTCCGGGGGCACGTCGGCCGGGTCGTGGCTGGCGAAGAGGAGGGTGCCGCCGGGTGCGACGGCGGCCAGCAGGCCGCGGAGCGCGATGTGGTCCGGCTCGTGCCGGAGCGGGAAGTACTGCACGGACACCAGGTCGAACGCGTCGGCCGGTGGTGGCGTGGTGGTCAGATCGCCGTGCGTCCACGCCACGCGACCGGTGACGTCCGTACCGGCCGCGGCAGCGCGTCGCAGGGCGACGCGGGACACGTCGACCGCGGTGACCTGCCAGCCGCGCCGGGCCAGCCACAACGCGTCGGCGCCTTCACCGCAGCCCACGTCGAGCGCCTGCCCCGGCGGCGTGCCGGCGATCTCGGTGACGAGCACCCCGTTGGGGTTGCCGCTGAAGAGCTGGTCGCGGCCGCTGTACAGGTCGTCCCAGAACTGTGCGTCCATTTGTCCTTACCTCGCTGGTCAGTTGTTGTTGAGCAGGCCGTGGCGCCGGTCGCCGACGACCTGTGGGCAGATGCGGGCTTCCGACTCCGGTGAGAAGGGATCGCGCCGGGTCTCAACGGCGCGGCGGGTGTCCTCGGCGATCAGGTCGGCGTTGATCGCACTCGCCGCCGCGGAGCCGGACGCGGCTGCCGCGAGGACGTTCGCGGCGGGATCGGCGAGGTCGCCCGCGACCCGCACTCCAGCGCCCGGAGCGGGATCAGCTCGCCGGTGCACAGCCGGCCCACCACCGACGATCACCACGTCATACCGGCTGTTCCGGGACTCCTGGGTCATCGCGACCACCTCCGGCACCAACCTGCCCCCGCCGAGGGTGAACCGGCAAAGTTCTTTGCTGGAAGTGCAAAACGTTCGGCACAGTGGAGGTATGAGCGACGAGTTCGACACCGTGCTCAGCGCCGTCGGCCCGCGACTCCGTGCGCTCCGCCGCCGCAGCGGCGCGACCCTGACCGCCCTGTCGGAGACCACCGGCATTCCGGTCAGCACGCTTTCCCGGCTGGAGTCCGGGCACCGCAAACCGGGCCTGGAACTGCTGCTGCCGCTGGCGAATGCGTACCAGGTGCCGCTCGACGAACTCGTCGGCGCACCGGCCAGCGGCGATCCCCGGGTGCATCCCCGTCCGATCACCCGCAACGGCATGACCGTGATCCCGCTGACCCGCAAACCCGGTGGTTTGCAGGCGTTCAAGCAGATCCTCCCGGCCGGACCCACCGACGTCGAACCCGATCCCCGCTCGCACGAGGGCTATCACTGGCTGTACGTCCTCAACGGGCGGCTGCGCCTGGTGCTCGGCGACCAGGACCTGGTCCTGACCGCCGGCGAGGTCGCCGAGTTCGACACCCACCTCCCGCACTGGTTCGGCAACGCCGGCACCCAGCCGGTCGAGTACCTGAGCATCCTCGGGCCGCAGGGCGAGCGCTTCCACATCAGAGCCCGCCCCCGACGCGCCTGACCGATGCACCTTTCCCGCCGGGACAGCAAAATCGGTCGCATCGGCGTTCGGCGCGTACTACACAGGGCGGATGGCCGATCCCCACCCGCTTCGTCCCATCACCGACGACGAGTTCGAAGCCTGGGCTCGGATGATCGCCGACACCTACGGCATGGACCGCTCCGACGCGGAGATCGTCAACCAGCGCGCGGCCACCGACCTGGATCGCACCATCGCCGCGTTCGACCAGGAAGTCCCTGTTGGAGGCGTTTCCCTCTATCCCCGGGTCCTGACCGTCCCCGGCGCACTCGTGCCCGTCGCGGGCGTCGCCTCGGTCGGCGTGGCTCCGACGCACCGGCGCCGTGGAATCCTCACCGCGATGATGCGTCGGCAGCTCGCCGACCTGCACGAGCAGGGCCGTGAACCGGTTGCCGTGCTACGTCCTTCCGAAGCCGCGATCTACGGTCGCTACGGCTACGGCCCCGCCACGCAGGGGAACCGAATCCGTTGCGAGAAGCGCTCCATGTCCTTCCGCCCCGGCACGGGCTTCGGCGAGGGAACGGTCCGGCTGGTCGATCGTGCTCAGGCACGCCCGTTGATCGAGAAGGTCTACGACCAGGTCAGAGCGTCCTCGGTCGGTTGGCCGGACCGAGCCGACTGCCATTGGAACGTGCGTCTCTTCGACGAGGCATACGCACGCGGCGGCACGACCTCGCTGCGATTCGCCCTGCACCAGGAACCGGACGGTCAGGCCACCGGCTATGTCTGCTACCGGCACAAAGGCGGACAGGACGCGCTGGGCAACGACAGCAGCGCGGTTCTGGTCGAGGAGCTGGCAGCGGTCTCGCGTTCCGCCTACGCCGCGCTGTGGCGCTTCCTCGCCGGTATCGACCTGGTGCGGTGGATCGAATACGAGGGCGCCGTGGACGAACCGTTGCCGCACATGCTGGCGGACCAGGTCCGGCGGGAGCCGGGTGAGGCTGCCGAAACTGGGGAGAAGATCCAGCCACTCGTCCCGGGTGCAGGACCACTCCCAGTCGAAGCTCCACTGCTCGGGTGCGCTGAACGCGCCTGCCCGCCTGAGCTGACGTAGACCGTGGGCAGATCCTCGGCGGTCAGGACGAAGCCGACGACCTCCCCGGTGATCGCTTCGACCTCCTCGCGCGGTCCGGGGCCGTGGAGGGCGGGCACGCCGGTGACGGTGAGCGTGCCGCCGTCGGGGCGGTCCAGCTCGATCGACTCCCAGTCGGCCAGTCCCCTGGCCCGCTCGCCCAGGCGGCGCCCGCCGCCGGGCGTGGTGAGGGTGAGCGGGACGTCGGCGAGCAGCGCGCGTCCGGAGTGGTCGAGGTTGTCGGCGTGCTCGTCGTGGGAAAGCAGGACCACGTCGACACGGCCCAGGTCGGCGGGGGTGCCGTCGGCAGGGGCGGTCTTGGTCAGGACGGCGCCGCTGGGCGTCGGGTAGTCGCCGGGGGCGTCGAAGGTCGGGTCGGTCAGGAACCGCAGGCCGCCGTACTCGAAGAGGGCGGTCGGGCCGCCGAACAGTGGCTCGTCGACCGCGGCCTCGCTCCCGTCGACACCGGCATGATGGAGATGTGCGCCACCCTGTTGCGCTCCCTGCGCGAGCAGGTCCGGGCCCTCCTCGCCGCCCACACCGCCGGCCGGCCCGCCCCCGACGGGGCGCTGGCCGCCGTCAACGACGCGCTCACCCGCGCCCCCGCGGCCTCCCTGCTCCGCTGGGACCCGGCCCGCGGCCTCTACCGCGAGACCGCCCACCCCACCACGCAGATCGTCGAGCACGCCCTGGCCGTGCTCGCCGCCGACACCGCGGACCTGCTCACGAGCCCCGACGCCGAACGCCTCACCGCCTGCGCCTCCACCCCCTGCAGCCGCTACCTGCTGCGCACCGGACGCCGCCACTGGTGCTCCACTCGCTGCGGTGACCGCGCCCGCGCCGCCCGCGCCTACGCCCGCCGCACCCAGGCCACAACGAGCTGAACGGACAGCCGAAACCCGGCAGCCGTTCTGCAGGTCTCGAATTCGTGGCACTTCTTCGCGAGTTGTGGCCGTGCGACTGGTCGGCTGTGCCTGCGTCCGTGCTGATCTAATGTGCCGCCATGGCGCTCAACCTCCGGCCGCTCGCGCTCGACGACGTCGCTGCCGTGCACGACTGGGCCCGCTTGCCGGAGTCGTGCCGCTTCCAGGCGTGGGGACCCAACACTTACGACCAGACGCGGGCATATGTGCGGGCCGCGGTCGCGGCACCTCCGAACCGGCTGGTGTTCGGGGTCCTCGTCGACGGCGACGTTGTGGGCACTGCCGAACTGAAGCTGCACGGCCCGAGCACCGGCGAGATCGCGTACGCGGTGCATCCACGGCTGTGGGGCAAGGGCATAGCTACGGCTGCGGCGCGAGAGCTGTTGCGCATGGGCTTCGGCGAGCACGGGCGGCACCGCATGTTCGGCACCTGCGACCCGCGCAACCTCGCCTCGGCGGCGGTGTTGCGCAAGATCGGCATGCGGTACGAGGGCCGGATGCGGGGTACGGCGTACGTTCGCGATGGCTGGCGCGATTCGGACCTGTACGCGATCCTCGCCGACGACTGATCCCCGGCTGCACCGATCCCCCGGCAGCGCCCGACGCTATTCCTGGGCCATGTCCACGAAACGGCTGTAGTGCAGCTGGTGGGCCACGGTGATGGTCGACGTCGGACCGGCGCGGTGCTTGGCCAGGATCAGGTCCGCCTCGCCCATGCGCGGGTCGTCGCGCTCGAAGGCGTCGGGGCGGTGGATCAGTATGACCATGTCGGCGTCCTGCTCCAGCGAACCCGACTCGCGCAGGTCCGAAAGCTGCGGCTTCTTGTCCGTGCGCTGTTCGGGACCTCGGTTGAGCTGCGAGATCGCCACCACCGGCACCTCGAGCTCCTTGGCCAGCAGCTTGAGGTTACGCGAGAACTCCGAGACCTCCTGCTGACGCGACTCGACGCGCTTGCCCGAGGTCATCAGCTGCATGTAGTCGACCACGATGAGCTGGATGTCGTTGCGCTGCTTGAGCCTGCGGGCCTTCGCGCGGATCTCCATCATCGTCAGGTTCGGCGAGTCGTCGACGAACAGCGGCGCCTCGCTGATCTCGCTCATCCGCCGCGCCAGCCGCGTCCAGTCGTCGTCGGTCATCCGGCCGCCGCGCATGTCGCCGAGCCGGATCCGGGCCTCTGCCGAGAGCATTCGCATCACGATCTCGGTCTTGCCCATCTCCAGGGAGAAGATGACGCTGGCCAGGCCGTGCTTGATCGACGCCGACCGGGCGAAGTCCAGTCCAAGCGTCGACTTGCCCACACCGGGTCGAGCCGCGACGATGATCATCTGGCCCGGGTGCAGGCCGTTCGTGACGGCGTCGAGGTCGGTGAAGCCGGTCGGGATGCCCAGGGACTCGCCGCCGCGGGAGGCGATGGCGTCGATCTCGTCCATGGTGGGCTGCAGGAGGTCCTCGAGGGCGGCGTAGTCCTCGCTTGTCCTGCGCTCGGTGACGTCGTAGATCGCGGCCTGCGCGCGGTCGACGACCTCCTCGATCGGCGAGCCCTCCGAACCGTGGTAGCCGAGCTGCACGATGCGCGTGCCGGCCTCGACCAGCCGACGCAGCAACGCCTTCTCGGCGACGATCTCGGCGTAGTAGCCCGCGTTCGCTGCGGTCGGCACCGTCGCGATGAGGGTGTGCATGTACGGGGCGCCGCCGACGCGCAGCAGTTCCTGCCTGCGGTCGAGCTCGGCGGAGACGGTGATCGCGTCGGCGGGCTCACCGCGCCCGTACAGGTCGAGGACGCAGTCGTAGATGGCCTGGTGGGCCGGCCGGTAGAAGTCGTTGGGCCGCAGCACTTCCACGACGTCGGCGATGGCGTCCTTGCTCAGCATCATGCCGCCGAGGACGGACTGCTCGGCGGCGATGTCCTGCGGGGGCTGACGTTCGAACGACCCGTCGTAGTTCGCGGATCCGCCGCCGCCGGGGGAAGGTTCGGCTCCTCGTTCGTCGGCCAACGTCACCGGTACCTGACACCTCCTCGAGGACCACCGCGCCGGGCGCGACGCGATGAGGCGACCTGTGCGCACGACAGGTCATGTGCCCGGGCACGACGCCGATGCCGACCCGTGCAGCCGTCGGACGCAGTCTGGCGCGCGAGCGCTCAAGATCACTCGCAGTTGCGACACCACACGCGCGGAGAAGCTAGATCGCCCGCTTGGAGCAGGCAAGCCGAGCTGTGGACAAACCCCGGGACAACCTGTGGACAGCTTGTGGAAGCCTGGGGACAACTGTCCCCCAGGCTGCTGGACCGCTGGGGACAACCTGGGGACAACCGGTCAAGATCGACCAGAAACCCCAGCTCAGCGGGTGTGTGCAAGCTGTGGAAGAAATCCGGGGAAAACTCTCGGCGTGTCGCGAGCGAGCTCGTTCTTCGGCGTGTCGGAACGCGATACGTCTACCAGGTCGGGAGTGACCAGGACTACGTCATCAGGGTGACGACGCCCCCGTATGGATCAAGAAGGACCAGAACGGGGGCGCCATCCGCGAAACCCGGCGGGGTGCCGGTCCGGTCGAGCCCGGGGACCGGCATCATCCGCTCGATCGCCGCCGACGACGGCCGGCGGCGTCCGTTCAGCTCGCGGCGGAGATCTGAACGCTGACCGACGCCTTGACGTCGGGGTGCAGGCGCACGTCGACGGCGTGCTTGCCCAGGGACTTGATGTGCCCGCGGGTGTCGACCGAGCGCTTGTCCAGGTTCGGGCCACCGGCCTTGCGCACCGCGGAGACGATGTCGGCGGCGGTGATCGAACCGAACAGCTTGCCCTGCTTGGAGACCTTGGCGGTCAGCGTGACCGCGCCCAGGCCCTGCAGCTGCTGCTTGAGCTCCTGGGCGTGCTCCAGGTTGCGGACCCGCTTGGCCTCCTGGGTGCGGCGGATCGTCTCGACCTGCTTCTGCGCACCCTTGGTGGCCACGATCGCCAGGCCGCGGGGCAGCAGCAGGTTGCGGGCGTAGCCGTCCTTGACCTCGACGATGTCGCCGGACTCGCCGAGGCCGGTCACGTCAGCGGTGAGGATGATCTTCACGACGTGTCTCCTTCCAGCGATCAGCGAGCGGTCGAGGTGTAGGGCAGCAGCGCCATCTCGCGGGCGTTCTTCACCGCGATGGCGACGTCGCGCTGGTGCTGGCTGCAGTTGCCGGTCACGCGACGGGCACGGATCTTGCCGCGGTCGGAGATGTACTTCCGCAGCAGCGTCGTGTCCTTGTAGTCGATGCTCTGCGCGGCCTTGTCCTTGCAGAACACGCAGACCTTCTTCTTCGGCTTGCGCACGGGCGCCTTGGCCATCGGTCTTCCTCCTGAGCGAAAACTTCTGTCTTTGGTGCGGGGTGGCGCCGTCAGAAAGGCGGCTCGTCGCTGAACCCGCCGCCGGAACCGGCAGGCGGGGCCGAGCCCCACGGGTCGTCCGCGGGCGGGGCGCCCCCACCGGGGCCGCCGAACCCGCCACCGCTGCGGCTGACCTTGTTGACCTTCGCGGTCGCGTAGCGCAGCGAGGGGCCGATCTCGTCGACCTCCAGCTCGACGACGGTGCGCTTCTCGCCTTCCTTCGTCTCGAAGGAACGCTGGCGCAGCCGGCCCTGCACGACCACCCGCATGCCGCGGGTGAGCGACTCGGCGACGTTCTCCGCCGCCTGCCGCCAGATGTTGCAGCGCAGGAACAGCGCCTCGCCGTCCTTCCACTCGCCGGTCTGGCGGTCGAACGTCCGGGGGGTGGAGGCGACCGTGAAGTTCGCGACCGCGGCGCCGGACGGGGTGAAGCGCAGTTCCGGATCGGCGGTCAGGTTGCCGACCACCGTGATTACCGTTTCACCAGCCATCGCCTGGGACTCCAGCTCTCCTAGATGCGGGCTCGCCTGCTAGCTGCGCGCGGCGCAGGTCAGACGGACGCCTCGGGACGGTTCTTGGCCTTGGCAGCGGCACGGGCGACGCGGGCGGCCTTGCGCGGCTCCACGACGCGGCGCAGCACCTTGGTCCGCAGCACCGTCTCGTTGAGGTTCAGCTGGCGGTCGAGCTCCTTGACGGAGGCCGGCTCGCTGTTGAGGTCGAGGACCACGTAGATGCCCTCGGCCTGCTTGTCGATCTCGTAGGCGAGCCGACGGCGACCCCAGACGTCGACCTTCTCGACGCTGCCACCGTCGTTGCGGATGACGTTGAGGAAGTTTTCCAGTGACGGAGCGACAGTGCGCTCGTCCAGGCTCGGGTCGAGGATGACCATGAGCTCGTAATGACGCATGAAGACCACTCACCTCCTGTGGACTCACGGCCACGGGCTCTCCGTGGCAGGAGGGTCGTCGCGTCGACGAACCGTTCAAAGGTAGCAAGGGCGCCCGACAGGCCTCACCCGGGGCCTCACGCCGCAGGTCATGGCCGGTCCGCGGCCGAACCCGCCCCTGGTCACTGCCTCCGCAGGACCCACGTGCGCACGAGCGCGGCGGTCAGTCCGGCGATCGAGACAGCCGCCAGCAGCACCGGCAGGGCCACCCGGTCGCCGCCGGTGGTGGGCAGGGCCTCGGCGTTGCCGACGGCGCGGACCTGCTCCTGCTCGCGCTGCTTCTGCTGCTGCTCGGCCCACGGCCTGGTCAGCGTGCCGACGTCGGGTGTGAAGCCGGGCACCTGGCCGTAGCGGGCCCACGGCGGCAGCGAGCCGGGCACGTAGGAGTAGTTGCCGGGCACCGCCCGGTAAGGCGCGGCGGCGCCCTGCGCGGCGTACGCCTCGGGCGGTAACGGCGCGCCGGGAGGCGGGGCCTGCACGTCGTCGCTGGTCGGCGTCTCGGACGGCACGGTCTGCGGCGGAGGCGGCGCGGGCTGCGGATCCGGGGCGGGCGCGGGCGGCGGCGGGGGAGGCGGTTCTTCCGGCGCCTCGGCGTTGACGGTGACGGCGTTGCCGATGCTCACCAGGTTGCCGAAGTGCCAGCTGACCGCGTCGACCTTGTCCTCGGGCAGGCCGAGCTGGGCGATGCGGGGCTTGGCGGCCCGGGCGATGTCCCCGCCGGAGTAGAAGGTGCGGCCCTCCCCGGCGGTGCCCAGCGGGATCGGCGGCAGCTCGCGGAACCGCTCGACGGCGTCGGCGGCCGCACCGAAGTCCAGCGGCATCGCCAGCAGCACCGCCTCGCGGACCTTGAGGTCCATGGTCGACGGCGACAGCGCGACCGACTGGCCGACCACGGCGTCGACCACCGCCAGCGAGCGGTCGACGACCAGCGTGTCGGCGGCGGCGGCGGTGCCCGCGCCGAGGAACGTGCTCGCGGTGATCGCCAGCCCGACCAGCCCGGCGGCGGCGCCGCGTCTGGCCCGCCGCACCAGCGGGTTGGGCCTGCCGTCGCACCCCCGCGCGTCCGGTGCCGATCCTTCACCCATGGCGAGACCTCCCCTGCGCTCCGGCGCACGAACACCGTCGACCTTCTCAGAGGGATCAACTGCGCAACACCCTCGAGGTGATGCGTCAGGGCCGAATTCGGCGGAAATCCCACGATCTAAGCTGGGCCCATGCGCATCGGTGCCCACGTCCGCGACGACGATCCCGTGTCCGCCGCCGCCGAGCGCGGCGCCGAGGTCGTCCAGTTCTTCCTGTCCGACCCCCAGGGCTGGAAGGCCCCGAAGCCGCACCCGCAGGCCGACGAGCTGCGCGAGAGCGACCTGGCGGTGTTCATCCACTCCCCGTACGTGATCAACGTGGCGTCGCTGAACAACCGGATCCGCATCCCGTCCCGCAAGCTGGTCACCCAGCACGCGAAGGCCGCGGCGGCGGTCGGCGCGCAGGGCCTGGTGGTGCACGGCGGGCACGTGACCAAGGACGACGACCCGGCCGAGGGCGTGGCGAACTGGCGCAAGATGTTCGAGCGCCAGGCCGACGAGGGCGGCTTCGAGGTGCCGGTGCTGATCGAGAACACCGCGGGCGGGGCCAACGCGATGGCCCGCCGGTTCGACGCGCTGGCCCGGCTGTGGGACGCGGTCGGCGAGTTCGGCGCGGGGTTCTGCCTGGACACCTGCCACGCGCACGCCGCGGGCGAGGAACTGCTCGACGTCGTCGACCGGGTCAAGACGATCACCGGCCGGATCGACCTGGTGCACCTCAACGACTCCCGGGACGGCTTCGGCTCGTCGCGGGACCGCCACGCCAACATCGGCGCCGGGGAGATCGACCCGGAGCTGCTGGTCGCGGTCTGCTCCAGCGCCGGAGCCCCGGTCGTCGTGGAGACGCCGGGCGAGGGCCAGGCCGACGACATCGCCTACCTGCGCGAGCGCTGCCCGTCGTGACGCCTCGCGCCGCGCGGCGCGGACGCCCTGCACCGGACCCACCCAGGAGGTCGCCATCAGCACTGCGGGCGCCGGCCGACGGCTGACGATGGCCGGCCTGGTCGCGTTGTGCCTGCTCACGGCCGCGACCATGTTCCTCGGGTACGCCAACAAGTTGCGCTGCACGGGGCCGGAGTTCAACGAGTGGGGCCGGTCGGAGCCCGCCTACCAGGAACGCTCCTACGGCGAGGTCTGCTACTCCGACATCCAGAACCTCTGGATCGGGCGGGACATCGACCGGCACACCTTCCCCTACGTCCACGGCGGCATCGACGAGGACGGTTCGCTCTACGGCGGTGTCGTCGAGTACCCGGTGCTGTCGGGCCTGGTGATCTGGCTCGGCGCGCTGTTCGTGGAGACCGACGCCGGGTTCCTGGCGGCGTCCGCGCTGCTCATGGCGCCTTTCGGGCTGGCCGTCGCGTGGTGGCTGGGCCGGTTGAGCGGCTGGCGGGCGCTGCTGTGGGCGTTGGGCCCGCCGCTGGTGCTCTACGCCTTCCACAACTGGGACCTGCCCGCGGTGGCCTGTTCGGTGGCCGCGGTGTTCGTGGTGCACCGGTGGACGTCGGTGCCGTTGCGCAGGCGGGCGCTGCTCGGTGCCGTGCTGCTCGGGGTGGGGTTCGCCTTCAAGATCTACCCGGGCCTGTTCGTGATCCCGCTGGCGCTGCACGTGCTCACCAGCGGTTCCCGGCGGTTCGACGTCAAGGGCGCGTTGCAGGTCGTGGGGGTCGCGGCGGTCACCGTCCTCGTCGCGAACCTGCCGTTCGCGCTGGCCGGGTTCCGGGGCTGGCTGGCGTCGTTCCAGTTCCAGTCCGACCGCCGGATCGACCTGAGCACCAACTCGATCTGGTACTGGGGCTTCCGCGCCTACACCGGCAGCGACGAGTTCCAGGCGGTCATGGGCGTGGTGTCGCCCGTGCTGATGCTGCTGTCGTTCGCGCTGGCGTGCCGGCTCGGCTGGCGCAGGTACGTCCGCACCGGCCGCTACCCCTGGATCCAGGTGTCGGCGGCGATGCTCTGCGGGTTCCTGCTGCTGCACAAGGTGCACTCGCCGCAGTACACGCTGTGGCTGCTGCCGTTCTTCGTGCTGGTGTCGGTGCGGTGGGAGTGGATCGCGGCGTACCTGCTGGCGGACGCGGCGATGGGCATCAGCATCTTCCGCTGGCTGTACCTGTCGATGGAGGGCGAGCCCAGCGGCATCCACGACGGCTTCACCGCGCAGGCGCTGATGATCGGCGTCTGGGGCCGCGCCGCGCTGCTGGTCGGGCTGTTCGCGGCGTTCCTGGCGGCGCGCAGCCCGGTCGACGACGACGAACGCGCCGAGGTCCGAGAGCTGCGGACGGCCTGACGGCTACGACGGCTGCCCTGCCGGGACCCGGTCGGCGCCGCCTCGGTGGCGCAGGCCGGGCAGGGTGAAGCGGTCCCGCGCACCGTCCAGGAAACCGCCGCACGGATCGTCGGCGACGGGCGCGGTGCGGTTACCGCGCAACGCCAGCGTGGTGCGGACGCGGTCGCGGGCGGGGTCGAGGATCTCGCGGACGACGAGCACGCACAGGGCGACGACCACCGCGTCCCGCAGGACCACCGCGCCCAGGAACCAGCCCTCGGGCAGGCCCTTGTTGCCGGTGCCGAGGTAGTAGTACATGCGCGGCGCCCACACCAGCGCGTCGACGAGCATCCACGACAGCAGCAGCCGCCAGCGCGGGATCGCCAGCACCGCCAGCGGCACCAGCCACAGCGAGTACTGCGGGCTCCACACCTTGTTGGTCAGCAGGAACACCGCGACCACCAGGAAGCAGAGCTGCGCCAGCCGCGGGCGCACCGGGGCGGCCAGCGCGAGCCAGGCGATGCCGGCGCAGGCCAGCACGAACAGCGCCCCGCTGACGAGGTTGAGCACGACCGGGGCCTGACCGGACGCCAGCGGCCCGTCGAAGCCGGGCCAGCCGGTGAAGTAGGACAGCGCGTTGTAGAGGGAGTCCGGGTCGGCCGGGCGTTCGGCGTTGAGGCGGAAGAACTCCCGCCATCCGGTCGGGTAGAGCAGAAGGATCGGCAGGTTCACCGCCAGCCAGCTCACCGCCGCCGCCAGCAGCGTGTGCATCCCCTCGCGCAGCCGGCCGGAACGCAGGCACAGCACCAGCAGCGGTCCGAGGAAGAACAGCGGGTAGAGCTTCGCCGCACCGCCCAGGCCGATCAGCACGCCCGCGAGCACCGGTCTGCGCCGCGACCACGCCAGCAGCCCGGCGGTGCCGAACGCGGTGGCCAGTGCGTCGAAGTTGGTGAAGACGTGCACGAACGCCAGCGGGCTGACCGCGGCCAGCGCGGCGTCCCACACCCGTCTGCGGCACAGCATCACCAGCGCCCACACCGTCGTCAGCCACGCCGCCGTCAGCCAGAAGACGCTGACGTTGAAGTACAGGACGGTGATCATCATGGCCGGCAGCCAGCCCATGCTCGCCAGCGTCGACCAGCCGTCCGCAATCTTGGCGTTGACCCACTGGAACAGCCCGGTGAGCACCGGGTACTCCATGTACCGGACCTTCTCCTGCGGGGTGCCCGCCCTCTCCAGCCACGCCGTCTTGTACGGGAAGACGCCGTCCGGCGCGAGGTCGCCCATGCCGTAGCGCGGGATGATGTCGGTGTAGCACATCGCCGTGTACTGGCGGCTGTTGCGCCAGTCGAGCTGCTGGCCGTTCTTGGTGTCGTAGGTCTGCAGGCACGGCGCCTTGAACAGGAAGCCCGCGGCGAGGGTGAGCGTCGCGAGCAGCAGCACCACCCGCAGCGGTGTCCAGAACCACTGCCTGCCGACCTGGGCGTGCCTGCCGAGGGGCCCGCCGAACGGCCTGCTCAGGCGCAGGGCCACCGACTCGGTCCAGGTCGGGGCCACCCGGTCCGCCGGACCGAGCGAGTCGCCGTCCACAGCCGCGCTCACGGGCTCGGACGTCTCGGTGCTGGCTTTCTCGGGCGAGGTGGACACGCCCCGGGATGCTACGGCGTTGGAACGCCGACGACCCCTGGGCGGGTGGATCACGCCACCTCGGCCCAGGGGTCGTCCTGCTCAGCCGCGCCGATCGCGCGGGGTCAGCCGCCGAACTCGCGCGTCGGCGGCGCCACGTTGCCCGGTCCGCCGTTATTCGGGTCGCCGCCGTTCTCCTCGTCGTCGCAGCCGAACCAACCGCACGGCTGCTCGCCGGAGGTCTGGGTCTCCGACGGCTCCTCCGAACCGCTGGTCTGAGACGTCGGCGGGGCCGAGGTCGTCGGCGGCGCCGAGGTGGTCGGCGGGGCCGAGGTCGGCGGCGGCGGAGGAGGCAGCGTGTCGTACTGGCCGATCGGGACGGCCTTGTCGAACTTCTCCACCGGTTTTCCCTCGAGGTAGGCGTTCATGAACAGCTGCCAGATGTCGCCGGGCACCCCGGATCCGTAGATCGGCTTGCCGCTGATGTCCTTGATCGGCAGGACCGGGTGCTCGGCGTCGTTGGCGCCGAGCGACACCGCCGCCGAGATCTGCGGGGTGTAGCCGACCATCCACGCCTTCGAGTTGTTCTCGGTGTCCAGGTACTGGTGGGTACCGGTCTTGGACGCGACCGGGCGGTTGCCCTTCAGCCCGAGGTCGGCTTCCTTGGCCACGTTGAGCAGCGTCTCGGTGACGTTGGCCGCGATGTTCTTGCTCTCGTCATCATCGTCGGAGAACGCCGGCTCGGGCTTCCAGTCCTGGTGCAGCTCGATGGTGCCCGAGGAGCTGCTGATGCTCTGCACGAACCGGGGCTTGACCCGCGTGCCCTTGTTGGCGAACGTCCCGTACGCGCTGGCCATGTCTATGGTCCGCACCGGGTACATGCCCAGCGCGATACCGGCGTCGACACCGCCGTTGGAGCTGCGCAGGCTCGGCTTGCCGTTGTACTTGTCGGGGATCCCCGCCTGCTGCGCCGCCTCGGCGACCTTGGGGGTGCCGATGTCCGCCGCCATCTGGACGAAGACGGTGTTGACCGACTTGGTCATGGCCTCGCGCACACCGCACGAGGTCGGGACGTCGCACTTGATGCCGCGGGCGTTGGCGAACGGTGTGCCGAGGATCGTCCGCGGCGACGAGCCGTCGTAGACCTCGCCGATGCCCTTGCCCTGCTCCAGAGCGGCCGCCACGACGAACGGCTTGAACGACGAGCCCGGCTCCTGCATCGCGTCGGCGTAGTCGAAGCCGCCGGCCTCGTTGCCGCCGTGGTACGCCTTTACGCCGCCGGTCTTTGGGTCCACCGCGACCAGCGCGGGCCTGAGCTCGGGCCGCTGGCCCTTGGTGGCCTCGGCCACGGCCTCCTCGGCGGCCTTCTGGGCGGCCGGGTCTATGGTCGTGTTGATCGTGAACGCCCCGCGGGACAGCGTGCTCTCGTTGTAGCCCGCCTTGTCCAGCTCGGCCAGCACCTGCTTGAGGACGTGGCGCTGGTTGGGCGACATCGACCGGGTGCTGCGCCACTCGTCGCGGGGCAGCGTCACCGGCAGCGTCATGTTCGCCCGCTCGGCCTTGCTGACGAAGTTGTTCTTCACCATCTGGCCGATCACGTACTCCCAGCGCTCCTGGCCCTGGACCGGGTCGTAGCGCGGGTCGTTCTCGGTCGGGCGCTGCACCATGCCCGCCAGGACCGCGGACTCGGCGGCGTTGAGCTCCTTCGGCGACTTGCCGAAGTAGGCGTTGGCGGCGGAGTCGATGCCGTAGGCGCCGCGACCGTAGTAAGCCGTGTTCAGGTAGGCCATCAGGATCTCGTCCTTGGGCCGCTCCCTGGTCATCTTCAGGGCGAGCACGACCTCCTTCACCTTGCGGACGTACGGCGACTCCTTGCTGGTGAGGTCCTGGTCCAGCTTGATGTACTGCTGGGTCAGCGTGGAACCGCCGCCGACACCGCCGCCGCTGACCATGAAGTAGGCCGAACGCGCGATGCCCATGATGTCGAAGCCGGGGTTGTCGTAGAACGTGGCGTCCTCGGCCGCGAGCGTCGCGTTGCGCATCGGCTCGGAGACCTCTTCGCGCAGGTTCCGGATCATCTTGCGCGGCTTGCCGTCGTTCGGCGTGTACCGCGTCATGACCTCGCCGTTGGCGTAGTTCAGCGTGATCGTCTGGTCCGTCTTCGCGGCGGTCGCCTCCGGGTTCGGCACCGGCCAGGCGAAGTAGCCGTAGGCGAAGACGGCGGTGGGCACCAGGATCATCAGTGCGGCCGCGACGTAGCAGGACCGCCGGATGCGCCGCCACATCGTGCGCCTGCGCGCCTTCTTGGCCATCAGCTCGTCGTCCGGGTCGCCGAAGTCGCCGTCGGGGTCGTCGTCGGCATGGTCGCCGTCCCGGTAGTCGTCGTAGCCGTCGTCGTGCGCGTCCGCGGTGTAGGGGTCGTCGTAGTCGTAGGCGTCGTCCCCTGAGGCGGCCTCGTCCGCGTAGTAGTTGTAGCCGCCGCTGGACTCCTGGTGCGTGAGCAGCTTTGGCTCCGGCGCCGACCCTCCGGCGGCCTGCCCCGCGGCACCGGCCGCGCCGGCCGCACCGCTGCCCGCGGCACCGGCGGCACCTGCCGCACCGGCGCCCGCGGCCGCCGCCCCCAGGGCAGCAGCGCCCGCGGCGCCCGCCGCTGCGGCGCCACCACGCCGGGTCGCGTCACCGCGGTCGCCAGGATGCTGCGGGATGTTCTCGGTCGGCTGCTCGCCGGGTGGCGCCTGGGGCGGACGTCCGGGCGGCGGCGGTACCCGCCGCGTCCCCTGGCCGGCCGGGCCCTGCCCGTCCGGACGCGGACCGCCGGGCCCCTGCTGCGCCCCGGGCCCCTGGGAACCACCCGGGCCCTGCGGGCCGCCGGCCGGAGGCCGCTGGCCGGGACGCTGCCCGCCGGGCGGAGGTGGTGGCCCCTGGCGCCCCGCCGGAGGAGGCGGAGGCTGCTGCGAGTAGGTGGTCGGCAGGTCGAGGTTGCCCCCTCCGCCGTTGCCGCCACCGCGGCCCGCGCCCTGGTCGCGGCCGCTCAGGCGGTCACCGAGCGACGACGAGTCGTCATCGTCGTCGTCGAACGACGGCTTCCAGGCACCGGTCCGCTCCTGCGGAGGCTCCGCCTCCGGCCAGGCCGGACCGCCGGGCGGCGGCGCCGGGCGCTGCTGCCGGGTGCCCTGGTCGCCGCCGCGGCCGCCCGCGGGCGGCTCGCCCGGCCACTGCGGCCCTCCGGCAGGCGGCCTGCCCGGCGGTCCGCCGGGACGCCCCTGACCGCGCGGCGGTTGCGGCGGACCCTGCGGCGGGCGAGCCTGGTCGCCGGGCCGCTGCGGCGGTCCCGGGCGTTGCGGAGCCGGTGGCGCGCTTCGGTCGTCGGGTCTGCCGAAGTCTCGACCGTCATTGGGCTGCCGCGAGTGGCGGCCGCGGTCGCGGTCGTCACGCTCGTCGTTCACGAGTTGGCCTCCAGGACAGGCGTCATGGGACGCCGGGCGATGCGTTCACGTCGGGGGTCCGCCGCACCGGGTGCGGACGGCCGTGCCGGGGGACACGGCCTGTTCACTCTGCCGCAGTCTTGCGCCGGGACCGGCGGTTGTTCAACCCGCCCGTCCCGAGGACGTACGACTGCACCAGGTGGTTCCAGCTACATGTGCGGCATACCTCTACGACATAGACGTTGAACTCTTCGAACATGGTCGCCATCCGGGCGAGCTCCTCCGGGGCCCGCGCCGACCCCGAGGCGTGCTTTAGCTCATCGCCGAATACCCACGAGACCAACGTCAGCGGTTCCTTGCGGCACACCGGGCAGGTCACGTCGCTGGGCTCACCATGGAACTTCGCGGCCCGCAGCAGGTACGGGCCGGCGTCGCAGACCTCCATCACCCCGACGCGGCCAGAGTGGACCTGCGCGAGCAGCGACCTGCGCTGCAACGCGTAATCCACCACCTGCCGTTGGGTCCGCACGACCACAGGGTACGTGCCGGAGGCGAACGCTCCATGCGCCGTTCAGGGCAGCCACCACGACCGCGCTGACCAGGTGTGTCGGGAACAGCACATCCCGACCGCCGAATTCGGCACCCGATATATCGGGGCGATATGATGCCCCGCTGGCGAGCCGATCGTCCGGCCATGAGGAGGTGCGCATGCTCGAGCTGGCCGTGCTGGGTCTGCTGCATGACGCCCCGATGCACGGTTACGAGTTGCGGAAGCGGCTGAACGGCCTGCTCGGAGCGTTCCGCGCCTTCTCCTGCGGAACGTTGTACCCGACGTTGCGCAGGCTGCTGCGGGCCGGGCTGATCGAGGAGGAGGCGTCCGGACCGGGCAACGGCCTGGGACGGCGCGCCAGGAGGGTGTACCGGCTCACAGCCGCGGGTAGGAAGCGGTTCGCCGACCTGGTCGGGGACTGCGGTCCGCAGGCCTGCGACGACGACGCCTTCGGGGTGCACGTGGCGTTCTTCTCGCGGACGCCTGCCGAGGTCAGGATGCGGATCCTGGAGGCGCGCAGGCGGCGGGTGGAGGAGCGCCGGGAGGGGCTGCGTTCGGTGCTGACCGGTGGTGGGCTGGACCACTACACCACCGCGCTGCACGAGCTCGGCCTGGAGCACAGCGAGCACGAGGTTCGCTGGCTCAACGAGATCATCGAGCACGAACGGGCGGGCTCGGACGCCGGCGGGCCACTGGGAGGCCGGCGGGAATCGCGAGGACACGACAGATGACCAAGAAGGAGGGCCCTGCCATGGGCGCAGACCGCCGCGGTGCAGGAGCGGTACGGGTGGCGATCGTCGGGGTCGGCAACTGCGCGGCGTCGCTCGTGCAGGGTGTCCACTACTACGCCGACGCCGACCCGGACACCCGGGTCCCGGGCCTGATGCACGTGCAGTTCGGCGACTACCACGTGCGTGACGTGCAGTTCGTCGCCGCGTTCGACGTCGACGCCAAGAAGGTCGGCCGCGACCTCTCCGAGGCCATCGTCGCCAGCGAGAACAACACCATCAAGATCGCCGACGTGCCGCCGCTGGGCGTGACCGTTCAGCGCGGGCACACCTACGACGGTCTCGGCCGCTTCTACCGGGAGACGATCGAGGAGTCCGACGAGGAGCCGGTCGACATCGTCCGCGCGTTGCGCGAGGCCGAGGTCGACGTGCTGGTGTCCTACCTGCCCGTCGGCTCGGACGAGGCCGACAAGTTCTACGCCCAGGCCGCCCTCGACGCGGGCGTGGCCTTCGTCAACGCGCTGCCGGTGTTCATCGCCTCCGACCCGGAGTGGGCGAAGAAGTTCGCCGACGCCGGGGTGCCGATCGTCGGTGACGACATCAAGTCGCAGGTCGGGGCCACCATCACGCACCGGGTGCTGACCAAGCTGTTCGAGGACCGCGGCGTGCACCTCGACCGCACGATGCAGCTCAACGTCGGCGGCAACATGGACTTCCTCAACATGAAGGAGCTGGAGCGGCTGGAGTCGAAGAAGACCTCCAAGACCCAGTCGGTCACCTCCCAGGTCCAGCGCGACCTCGGCAAGCGCAACGTGCACATCGGCCCGTCGGACTACGTGCCGTGGCTCGACGACCGCAAGTGGGCCTACATCCGGCTGGAGGGCCGCGCCTTCGGCGACGTGCCGCTGAACCTGGAGTACAAGCTCGAGGTCTGGGACTCGCCGAACTCGGCGGGCATCATCATCGACGCCATCCGCGCGGCGAAGATCGCCAAGGACCGCGGCATCGGCGGCCCGGTCCTGTCTGCTTCCTCCTACTTCATGAAGTCGCCGCCGGAGCAGTACTCCGACTCCGCGGCCTACCAGGCCGTCGAGGACTTCATCGACCGCAAGCGCGAGAACTGACCCCGCGCGAACCTGCCCGTCACGCGAAGACCGCCGGAGGCGTGCCTCCGGCGGTCTTCGCCGTCCGCGGACCGCGCGGCACTCAGCGCTGCAACTGCTGTTCGGCTCGGGCGAGCACGGAGTGCACGGTGGCGTGACCGTCGGTGGTGACCCAAGACACGCGCAGGCCCGGGCGCACGCGCCTGCGCCCGATCCGCATCGGCCACCCGGCGGTCTGGCGGATCTGCTCGGCGATCTCCTCGCCGGTGCCGCTGGGGTGCTCTGCGATCACCGCGAACTCGTCGCCGCCGTAGCGGGCGACCGTGCGGTCGTCGCTCATGCCCTCGCGCAGCCGTGCCGCGAGCGTGGTGAGCAGTTCGTCGCCACGTTCGAAGCCGTGCTGCTGGTTGAACTCGGCCAGCCGGTGCACGTCGACCAGCACCAGCGTGGCCAGCGTGCCGTTGAGCCGCGCGCGCACGAGCGACTGCTCGAGCCGGTCGAGCAGCAGGATGCGGCCGGGCAGGCCGGTAAGCGGGTCGATCAGGCCGCGGCTGTGCGGCACGTCGGTCTGCACCGGTTGCAGCAGCATCAGCACGCGGCTGTGGCCCTGCACGCGGACCGCGTGGTAGTCCGCCCACAGCCGGCTCTGCGCGCGACCGCCGCGCACGATCACCATGGGCGTGGACAGCGGCGACCCGGCCCGCAGCACCTGACCCGCGAGCTCGGACCAGTCCGGCATGGGCGCACCGGTGTCGTCGCGGGCCTGCCAGTCCTCCGGCCGCGTCCCGGTGAGCACGTCGGACCTGTCTAGCTGCAGCAGTTCCGCGGCCACGTCGTTGGTGGCCAGCACCTGGCCACGGTGATCGGTGAGCAGGACGCCGACGGTCAGCCCGGTGATGAGTTCATCCCAGACCGGCGTGAGCTGAGCCGGTGTGGTCACATCGAGGACACTCATTCGGCCCCCTCCTCCCCACCAAACGGAGCAGTCCGTTCGAGCCTCCCCTTCCGATGGGTCCGAATTCAAGGGCACAGCTACCACCCGTAACGGTGGTATTACGGAACCGCGCATGACCCAGGGTCAGTGGGTGTCCAGCCCTCCGCGCGACCTTGCTCACCCGATCCTGCGATCTTGGCGGGGAACCGGGCGCGTCTGCCGGGTTTCCCGCGGGCGAAAACCCGTCGGACACCGCCGCCGCGCGCACGGATACCGCGCCGGTGCCGACCGCCCGGCCTCTACCCTTGTCGGGGCCGCCGAGGCGCGGCGGCAGCGGCGAAGACCTGATGGGGAGATGTGCCGGTGACTGGAGCCGAACCCGCCGAGCGCGGCCTGCGAGAGCGGTTGCGCGAGCAGCGCCCACTGCTGGTGGTGATCGCGGTCGCCGAGCTGATCGCCGTGATCCTGGTGTCCACCATCAACCCGCACGACCACATCGACGGCGAGGTGTACCGGCTGGGCGCGAAGGCGCTGCTGGCGGGCCGGGACGTCTACGGCGACCTGCCTGCCACCGAGTCCGGGCTGAGCCTGCCGTTCATCTACCCGCCGTTCGCCGCGATCCTGTTCGCGCCGCTGGCGCTGGTCCCCAAGGTCGCCTCGACGGCGGCGATCATGCTGGTCAGCCACCTCGCGCTGCTGGTCACGCTGTACGTGCTGCTGAGCGCGTCGACGTTCCTGGTCGCCCACCGGGACAAGGTGCTGCTGGTGACCGCGGCGGTGCTGCCGCTGGCCACCGTCACCGAGCCGGTGATGGAGACGCTCACCTACGCCCAGATCAACATCGTGCTGATGGCGCTGGTGGCCGTCGACTGCCTGTGGCGGGTGGACGGCGATCGCAGGCTGCCCTACCCGCGCGGGCTGCTGATCGGCATCGCCGCCGGGCTGAAGCTGACCCCGGCGGCGTTCCTGCTGTTCCTCGTCCTGCGGCGGGACGGCCGCATGATCATCACCGCGGCCCTGACGTTCGTGGCGACCGCGCTGCTGGGCTTCGCGGTGACCTTCGCCAACGCGCGCGAGTTCTGGACGCGCGAGGTGTTCTCCACCAGCAACGTCTCGTTCGGCCCCAAGTTCACCGGTGACGCCACGGTCTACGCGGGCAACCAGTCGCTGCGCTCACTGCTGACCAAGCTGGGGGTGCCTGCGCCGACGGTGTTCTTCGTGCTGCTCGCCGCGGTGGTGCTGGCGCTGGCGGTGGCCGGGATGGTGCATGCGATCCGCCAGCGCGACCTGCCGATGGCGGTGACGATCAACGGGGTGCTGGCGCTGCTGGTGTCGCCGATCTCCTGGTCGCACCACTGGGTGTGGGCGATCCCGGCGCTGCTGCTGCTGGCGGGCGGCGCCTTCACCCGGCGGGACTGGGCACTGCTGCTGGCCACGACGCTCGCGGCCGGGTTCTTCACCCTCGGCCCGCACTGGAAGGTGCCGCAGGGCCAGGGCAAGGAGCTGCGCTGGAACTTCTTCGAGCACCTGATCGGCAACTCATACGTCTACTTCGGCCTGGCGTTCCTGGTCTACTGCGCCGCGCTCTGGTGGCGGGGCCGGCGCGGCGCGGCGGCCGTGCAGCCGCAGGCGAGTGCGACACCGGTGGGCTGACCGCGAGAACGACGTGAAAAAGCCGGGGCGGGAGTTCTCCCGCCCCGGCTTTTCGCCGTCGTGATCAGATGCGGCTGAACACCACGGTGTCGACCAGGTCCTCGTTCCGGCGCGGCTCACCCGCCGGGAGGGGCATGCCGGTGCGCACCGGCATCAGGTTCGGCACGGTGCTCCAGTCCGCGGCAGCGGCGAAGTCCGACGGGGCGTCCAGCAGCGGCAGCGCCATGCCGGTCAGCTCGCTCGGCTCGAGAGCGGAGCGGAACGGGTTCTCGGTCACCATGCGCTCGACCGGCAGCGCGGCCGTCAGGTCGTCGACGGTCATGACCTCGACCGGGGACGCGGCGGGGTTGGTCGAGAACACCGAGCGCGGAGCGGCGTCGCCGGACAGCGCATCGGCGATGCGGTTGACCGTGGGCGTCGAAGTCGAGCCGCCGCCGAGGGCGTGCAGCTCGCCGAGGGCGGGCAGCGGAGCCTCGACGGGGTCACCGCTGCGGCCCGTGGCGCCGTGCGGGTCGAGGCTGAGCAGCGCCATCGGCGGCAGGGACGGCACGTCGGCGGCCGCGTCCTGGTGCTCGCCCGGCACGGTCAGCGGGATGATGTCCTTGGGCGACGCATGCGGGACGGGCTTCGGCGCCTCGAGCGAGTGCTCGACCAGGCGGTGCGGCACGTCGATCAGGTGCTGGTCGGCGCCGGGCAGCTCGGCGGAGGTGAGGTCCAGCTCCTCCTCGGGCTCGAGCAGCGGCGCCGAGAGCGCCTGGCTGCGCTCCCGCGCCTCCTGCCACAGCTCGACGATGCCGTCCGCGCGCTCGAAGTGCTCGACCACGGCCGGGTCCGAAGTGGGGATCACGAGCTCGTGAGCGACATCCTGGCCCGCACCCGGTCGAAACGCACCCTCCTGGAGGTGGTGCGCGCCGCTCTGCACGACGTCACCGATCGGGCCCGTCCAGCTCAGCGAGCGGTGGAAGCCCTCGGCCGGGGTGCCGACCGGACCGTGGCCGCGCTCCGGCTGCGCGCCGTTGGGCAGCAGTCCGAAGAGGACGTTGGACTGACCGCCGCGCATGTCGACCGCGCGGGCCTCGGTGGTGTCGGCGACCCAGCCGGCGAGTTCCATGCGGCGGACCGGCTGCTGCTCGGGAATCCAGTGCGAAGCGCCGAGGCTGGGCATCTCCTGGGTGGGTGCCTCGTCGATGGCGGCCACCACGTCGCGCAGCGGGTCCAGGGTGCCGAGCATGGTGGTGGTGCGGGCGTCGGCGGAGCGGTGGTCGACGAGCGGCCTGTTGTAGACGACCGTGTCCGAGGAAGCGGACTCCTCGGGGAACAGCTCCCCTGCGAAGCACGCTTGGTGCCGGGGCGTGTCTTCGCCGAAGCCGTCGATCGCGGGCGGCAGCAACGACTCTCCCAGAGACGAGGCCGGACGGTCCGGGCAGGTCTCGGCGGCCGATGCGACCCCCGTTCCAGCGGCCAGCATGCCACCGGTGACCAGCGCGGCTTGCACACCGCGCTTCGCCCAAGTCTGCATGTAACTCTCCTCCAAGATATTTCCCCACGAGGGGGATGAAAATCAACTGTCAGGGGGATGCCGTCACCAGATGTTGATCACGTCTGCGCGGCTGGTGGTCTTGCCGGGAACCCGACCTCGGCATTCGCCCGCAAAGGCGGCCGGGCGCTCAATTCCCCGGGAAATCAAATGGAATATGACAACGCGCATATGTCACGCCGAGTCGGCGGACCTGGGAGGGCGATGTCAGTCGGGCGTGATGCCGGGCTGCGGGACCGGCCTGCCGGTCAGCGCTGGTGCGGCGCCGCGTGCGGGCACGCGGATGAACGCCGCGGCACCGCTCGGACCGCTGGGGTGCCAACCGATTCCGACACCGTTGTGGTGCCCGTCGGCGGCTGTGCCGCTCCCGGTCGAGCCGGGCGCGGAGACTGGAATGGTGAAAGGCCGGGGCTGGACCGGGATCTGCCGCGAACGCGGCGTTTCCGAATCACCGTCGGCCGAAGCCGGTTTCCCGCCCTGGCTTTCGGAGCTGGGTCGCGCAACGCGCTCGGCAGCACCCGGATTGTCCACAGTGGCCGGAGAGGGAGCTGCGGGCTGCAGCGCCGGGCCGGTGGCCGGCGGGAGCTGCGGAGCCCGCACCGGCGACTGGTCGTGCTGCGCCGGGAACTCACCGCGCAGCAGCAGCGGACGGCTCAGCTCGGCGAGCTCACGGCCGACGGTGTGCGACACCTGCTCGGCGCGCTGGCCGGAGGCCGTCACCGCCGAGTCCGCGACCCGCTGCACCGGCTCGACGGCGGTCTCGTGCAGCGCCTGCGCGACCGGTTCCGCCGCCGGGACGAGCAGCTCGCGCGCCCCGGACCCGTCGACCAACGCGGACCCGTCGACCAGACCGGACCGGGCGACCAGCGCGGCCGGGTCGAGCTCGGGCAGCCCGAAATCCGACGGGCCGTCCGCGACCGCGGGGATGAGCCGGTGCTGCCCGCCGACGACGTCCTCGACGGCAGGCAGCGGCAGGAGCGGTGGGAGTTCGACGGCCTCGGCCGGCGATCCCACCAGCCACGCGGCGGAAGAACCCGCGACCGCCGCGCCCGCGACGACCAGCACCCGGGAGAGCAACCGCAAGCCGCGGTCACTCCGCGGTTCCCGGTCGGCTTCCGGCATCTGGTCTCCGCCTCCTCGGCGTCGCTGCTGGCGGCCATGTGACGGGCGTGCCCTGCGGCTCGGCCCGTGCGCCCTGGTGGGTGCCGACGGCGAGCCTGCCAAAGCAGGGCCGGATTCCGCATCCGCAGCGCGACAACATCGCTACATCGTGTGATCGCGTGCGCCTGCGGAGTGCTGCGGCTCACCGGCCGTGGATCGTCTTTTCCTCCTCCGGCGGGGCCGCTCCCGGCGATACGGTTGCGGTGTGAGCGATTTCAAGATCACGGGCCCGGACGACGCGGCCGGCGCGATCCCCCGCCCGCTGCGGGTCGGCGCGGCGCTGAGCTGGCGGCTGCTGGTGATCCTCGGCGCCCTCTACGTGCTCGGCATGATCGTGTCGCGGCTGTTCGTCGTGGTGATCCCGGTGGCCATCGCGCTGCTGCTGGCGGCGCTGCTGGCACCGGCGGTCGGCACCCTCGCGCGGTACCGGGTGCCGCGGGCGCTGTCGACCGCGGTGGTGCTCGTCGGCGGGCTGGGCGTGGTCGGAGGCGTCCTCACCTTCGTGATCAACGCCTTCATCGAGGGCTTCCCGCAGCTGCAGGCGCAGGTCGTGCTGAGCCTCAACGGCATCCGGGACTGGCTGTCGACCGGTCCGCTGCACCTCAACGACCAGCAGATCACGACCTACGTCGAGCAGGCCGAGGAGTGGCTGAAGAACAACCAGGCGACCCTGACCCAGGGCGTCACCAGCGGTGTGCTCACCACCGCGGGCACCTTCGGCAACTTCCTGACCGGCCTGCTGCTGGCGCTGTTCACGCTTATCTTCTTCCTCTACGACGGCCGCCGGGTGTGGCTGTTCGTCATCCGGATCGTGCCCGCGGAGAACCGCGACCGCATCGACCGCGCGGGAAGCCGCGGCTTCGCCTCGCTGGTCGGCTACGTGCGGGCGACTGCGCTGGTGGCCGTCGTCGACGCGCTGGGCATCTGGATCGGCCTGGTCGCCGTCGGGGTGCCGCTCGCGGTGCCGCTGGCCGCTCTGGTGTTCCTCGGCGGGTTCGTGCCGATCGTCGGTGCGGTCGCCTCCGGCGCGGTCGCGGTGCTCGTCGCGCTGGTGACCAACGGCTGGATCGCGGCGCTGATCGTGCTGGGCGTGGTGCTGGCGGTCCAGCAGATCGAGGGCAACGTGCTGCAGCCGCTGCTGCTCGGCCGTGCCGTGCAGCTGCACGCGCTCGCGGTCGTGCTGGCGATCAGCGTCGGCGTGGTCATCTCCGGCATCATCGGCGCGCTGTTGGCCGTGCCGCTGGTGGCCGTGCTGAACTCCGCCATCCGGTCGCTGACCTCCGACGAGGCCGAGGGAGAGCTCCCGCCGCCGGAGTCGGAAGAGGAGGTCGAGCCGGAAGGCCCGGCCGAACCGCCGGAGTCCGACGGCAAACCGTCGTCGTGACGGCGGAGTCGTGACGGCGGAGTCGTGACGCCGGTCGTCAGGCCATCGTGACCGCGTTGCGCCCGGCCGCCTTGGCGGCCAGCAGCGCCGCGTCCGCGGCGACCAGCAGGTCCGACAGCTCGTAGCCGAACCGCGAGGTCGTCGCGACGCCGATGCTGACGGTCAGGTCGTTGAGCTCGCGGTAGTTGCCCTTGATGTCGCGCGCCGGTACCGACAGCGACGCGGTGGAGATGCGCACCCGGTTGGCGACCGTGCACGCGATCTCGGAGTTGGCGCCCGGCAGCAGGACCACGAACTCCTCACCGCCGAACCGGCCGACGACGTCCTCGCGCCGCACGCTGCCCCGCAGCATCAGCGCCACCGCCGCGAGCACGGCGTCGCCGGCCATGTGGCCTATCTCGTCGTTTACGCGCTTGAAGTGGTCCAGGTCGAGCAGCAGCACCGCGGTCGGGTGCGAACGCGCCCGGGCGCGGGCCAGCTCCACGCGGGCCAGCCGGTCCCAGTGCATCGCGTTGGCGAGCCCGGTCTTGCCGTCCCGCTGCGCCGAACGCCGCCACTGCGGCAGCTGGCTGGCCAGGTCGAGCAGCGCCAGCGGCGGACCCGCCAGCAGCGCGCTGGCCGGTTCGGCGACCAGCGCGATGGCCAGCAGCCCGCCGAGGCTCGCCGCGACGATCCCCAGCAGCACGTCGATCGGATCCCCCAGCACCTCCTGGCGCGGCGCCGCCGGGTTGCGCAGCCGCAACCCGATCGCCACCACCAGCGCCCGCACCACCAGCAGCACGGCACCGACCAGCACGAACTGCACCGGCGACCAGCCGGGATGCTCCCAGCCCGCGACCCAGCGGGCGGAGAACACCGCGATGGTGGTCGCGGCGGTGGTGAACATCCAGCGGTGCAGCTCCGGCCGGACGTCGAGCACCCCGTGCAACGCGGGTCCGAGCAGCAGCAGGACCAGCAGGTTCGGCGGCAGCGTCAGCACGCCGGCGGCCAGGTACGTGATGTGGATCGTCCACGGGTTGCGGCGCACCTGGTGGCGCATGGTGATCGACACCGAGGTCGCCACGATGACGGTACCCGCGGTGATCGCCAGCATCGTGAACATGATGAGGTCGCGTTGCTGCGGTGGCCGCGAGGTGGCCACGACCGGAACGACCAGACCGAGTGCCGATGCCTGCACGAGAAGTACGTAGACCAGTGCCGGTGGACGAAGTCTCCACAACAGCCATCCCCCCATGAAGCCTTCTCACCTCCCCCAGGCGAGCTTGGCACAGCACCCCATCCGGCAGAAGGGCACGAACCGGGGCCATTCGGGTTGAGCCGGACGGTGATCACAAACACGCAGAGTGCCTATTCCGGCGGTCTCGGTACTCACGCGCAGTGAGGCAGGATGTTGCAGTTGGAAGGAGCCGCAGACGTGTCCACAGCGCACACATCCCCCACGCCGGGGCACCCGACGTCGTCGCCGCAGCCCCGCGTCACCGACGGCCGCTCACCCATCTGGCGTGCGCACAACGCATTTCGGGTGGTTACGTTCCTGTACGCGTGCGTGTGGTTCGCCGTCCAGTACCGGGACTACGTCCGGCCCTGGCTCGCGGTGGCGATCCTCGCGGTGATGCTGCTGTGGACGGTCTTCACGATCTGGCGCTACCGGAAGCGCTCCGGCCGCACCAACAAGCTGGTGTTCGCCGACCAGGTGCTGGTCACGGCGCTGGTGCTGCTCTGCGAGTTCGTCATGAGCGAGCCGTCGATGAAGAACGGCGACCCCTCCGTCGTCAGCGTCTGGCACGCGACGGCGATCACCGCGGCGGCCGCCCAGTGGGGCCTGGTCGGCGGCGGGATCTCGGGTGTCGTCGCCTCGGGCTGCAACTTCCTCATCCGGTGGACCGTCACCCCGGCGATGTGGATGGACACCCTCCTGATGGTGGGCACCGGCCTGCTGCTGGGGATGGCGTCGGACACCGCGCGCCGGTCAACCGAGCGGCTGGCCCGCGCGCTGCGCGCGGAGGCCGCCACCGCCGAGCGGGAACGGCTCGCGCGTTCCATCCACGACAGCGTTCTGCAGGTGCTCGCGCGGGTGCGCAAACGCGGCAACGAGCTCGGCGGGGAGGCCGCCGAACTGGGCAAGCTCGCGGGAGAGCAGGAGATCGCGCTGCGTTCGCTGATCGCGACAACGCCGCCGGACCCCACCGAGGACGGCGAGACCGACTTCGCCGCGCAGCTCCAGGTTCTGCGCACCGGCAAGGTGCAGGTGTCGGTGCCCGCGACGCAGGTCATGCTGCCCGAGCAGGTCGGTTCCGACCTCTACGCCGTGGTGCGGGAGGCGCTGGCCAACGTGGAACGGCACGCGGGCGAGGACGCCAAGGCGTGGGTGCTGCTGGAGGACCTGCCGGAGGAGATCGTGCTCAGCATCCGCGACAACGGCCCCGGGATACCCGACGGCAGGCTCGACGAGGCCGCCGCGGAGGGCCGGATGGGTGTCGCCCAGTCGATCCGCGGCCGGATCCACAGCCTCGGTGGCACGATCACGCTCGACACTGCCCCCGGAGAGGGCACGGAATGGGAGGTACGGGTCCCTCGCGGCGACGGCGCGGGCCCTGCCAAGCGCCGCGAAGGAGGACAACGATGACCGAGCCGCACGTCTCCGTGATGGTGGTCGACGATCACCCGATGTGGCGTGACGGAGTGGCGAGGGATCTCCAGGAGCGCGGCTTCGAGGTGCGCGCGACCAGCGGGGACGCCGTCTCGGCGCTGCGGATCGCGCGCACCGTGAAGCCGGACGTGGTGCTGATGGACCTCAACCTCGGGGACACCTCCGGGGTCGAGGCGTCCCGCCAGATCACCCAGGAGATCCCCGGCACGAGGGTGCTGGTGCTCTCGGCCAGCGGCGAGCACAGCGACGTGCTCGAAGCGGTGAAGGCCGGCGCGTCGGGCTACCTGGTCAAGTCCGCGTCGGTGGACGAGCTGGTCGACGCGGTGCAGCGGACCGCGGCCGGGGACGCGGTGTTCACGGCGGGGCTCGCCGGCCTGGTTCTGGGCGAGTACCGGCGGATGGCGGTCACGCCGGACTCCGGAGACCGCGCGCCGCAGCTGACCGACCGGGAGACCGAGGTGCTGCGGCAGGTCGCCAAGGGCCTGACCGCCCGCCAGATCGCCAACAAGCTGGTGATCTCGCACCGGACGGTGGAGAACCACGTGCAGTCGACGCTGCGCAAGCTCCAGCTGCACAACAGGGTTGAGCTCGCGCGCTACGCGATCGAGCACGGCCTCGACCAGGAGGCCGACCCGGACCAGCGGTGAGGGTGCGCGGGCCGCCGTCGGCGGCCCGCCCCGTCAGCCCAGCGCTTCCCGCGCCCGCTGCCGGGCCTCGGCCGGGTCGGCTGCGCCCAGCGCCGCTTCGGCCGCCCGCCGACAGGCGTCCAGCGAACCGCCGGCGACGGCCGCTCCGACGCCGGTCACCGCCGCCGGGACCATCGACAGGCTGGTGACGCCCAGCCCCACCAGGACGCGGGCGAGCAGCGGGTCGGCGGCGGCCTCGCCGCAGACGCCGACCGGCTTGCCCAGCTCGGCACCCGCCTCGCCGACCATCCCGACGAGCCGCAGCAACGCCGGCTGCCACGGGTCGTTGAGCGCGGCCAGCGCGCCCGCCATCCGGTCGGCGGCGAAGACGTACTGGGCCAGGTCGTTGGTGCCGATGCTGACGAAGTCGACGACCTCGAGGATCTCCCGCGCGCTGAGCGCGGCGGCGGGGACCTCGATCATCACCCCGGCCCGGCCGAGACCGGCGGCGCGCACCCGCCCGGCGAACCACGCCGCTTCCGAGGCGGTGGAGACCATCGGCGCCATCACCGACACGTCGGCGCCGGAGTCGGCGGCGGCACCGGCGATCGCCTCGAGCTGGCGGTCGAGCACGCCTTGGCGGTCGAAGGACACCCGCACACCGCGCACTCCGAGCGCCGGGTTGGGTTCCACACCCATGTTGAGGAAAGCCAGCGGCTTGTCCGCCCCGGCGTCGAGGGTGCGCACCACGACCGGCCTGCCCGTGAACGGTGCGAGGATCGCGCCGTAGGCCGAGCGCTGGGTCGCCACCGGCGGCTCGTCGTCGGCGGCGAGGTAGCAGAACTCGGTGCGGAACAGGCCGACGCCCTGCGCCCCGGCCTCGACGGCGGTGCGGGCATCGGCGACCGACCCGATGTTGGCCACGATATTCACCGCGTGGCCGTCGGCCGTGGCACCGACGCCGTTCCACTCGGCGGGCGCGCCCCGCTGGGCGGCTTCGGCAGGCACCGCGTCGTCGAGCGTCTCGACCTCGCCGGTGTCGCCGTCGACGACCGCGCCGGCGAACCCGGTGTCCTCGAACAGCCCGCGCACCGCGACCACTGCGGGGATTCCCAGCGCCCGCGCGAGGATCGCGGTGTGGCTGGTCGGCCCGCCTTCCTCGGTGACCAGCGCGAGGACCATGGCGGGGTCGAGGTCGGCGGTGTCGGCGGGCGCGAGGTCGTGGGCGACGAGGATGCTCGGCTCCTCCAGCTCCGGGACGCCTGGCGGGGTGATGCCGAGCAGCTCGGCGATGATCCGGTCGCGCACGTCCTGGACGTCGCGGGCGCGCTCTGCCATGTAGCCGCCCGCCGAGCGCAGCGCGTCGGCGAAGCCGCCTGCCGCTTCGTGGACCGCGCGCGCCGCGGACAGCGAGCGGCTGGTGACGAGCTGTTCGGCCTGGCTGGTCAGCGCGGGGTCCATCGCCATGGCGGCGGTGGTTTCCAGGATCGCCTTGGCGTCGCCGTCGACGCGCGAAGCGCGCTGGAAGAGGCGTTCGCCGACGGCGTCGGCGGCGGGGCGGATGCGGGCGGCCTCGGCCGCGGGGTCCGCCGGCGCGGGTCCGGAGGCGGGTTCCGGCAGCGGCTCGCTCACCCTGGCGACCGGTCCGGAGGCGCGGCCGGAGCTGACTCCGACACCACTCAAACGAGACATGGTCTAGACCATACCTTCCAGTGTTCCACCTTGGGACGATCGTAGGCACGCATCAACCGTTCGGCCCGCGCGCGACGCACACGCTGCGCATTCGCTACGACGTCAGTGGTTCTTACGTCACTCGTACAGAGCAAGGCCTGCATTACCGATGAGTAACGCATGAGTAGGCGTACGGATCCCCGGGGCCACCCGGAAGCAGCAATCTTGGGTCATGGCACAGCACCACGGAGCACCAGCCGCGATCGCCGAACCGACCCCGAACTCGATCACCGGTGAGATCGACCGCGTCACCGCGATGCTCGCGGTGATGAGCCGGACCGGAGGCGCGGCGGAGCCGGACAGACCGGATCCCCGAACCGACCGGGAGCGCAGAACCAACGCACAGGACGAACTTCCGCCGACCAGAGATGAGGTACCGCAGATGCACGTGCCCATTCCAGGAGAACCGGTCGACACGAGCTTCGCCGACCAGCGCCGGAACGCCGGTGCCGCCGACCCGTTCCACGAGGCCGAGGAGGAACACCGCCGCAGCAGGAGGTTCCACGCCTCCTCCGGCCGCATCGGCCCCGTTCTCGTGATGGCCTGACGTAGCTCGGACCGGGGGGTTTCGAGCCGATCAGCACATCGAGGGACCACTGTGGAGGATCGTGTCCGGTGGGTTCTGCGTCCCACCCACCGGACACCTTTCACTCCGGAGACGCGATACGGCCGTTCGCGTCCACCCGTTCGAGGGTAATTTGCGGGCACCCCGCATCTTTTCGGCCCCGTCGAGCGTCAGACTCTATTAGTTGATGCTCGTCGGTATCGCGCCACCGACGATCTCAACAAAGCCGGGAGCCGACCGCAACGCCCCCCGTGCGGTCGGCCCCTGGTAGTTCTCCAGGCGCCGCGGCGGATTCCGCCAGCGGCGCTTTTCGTTCAGCCGTGCGTGCTGTCCTTGGACTTGGAGAATCCCAGCGCGTTGAGCGCTCCGCGCACCGCCGAAGGCCGCTGCGCGGGCAGCAGTTCCGGGGCGTGTTGCGCGACCGCCTCCAGCACGGCCCGCGACGACGGGTTCACCGCCGACCACGACCCGACGACGACGGTCGGCACCGTCTCGTTGCCGTCGGCGATCGAGCGCACCACCGCCGCCGCTTCCGGGTCCTGCCAGATGTCGACCTCGGTGAACTCCAGGCCTTCCCGCCGGAGCCCGGCGCGCAGCGACGTGCAGAACGGGCAGCCCGGGCGGGTGTACACGACGACTTCCTGCGACACGGCTCTCCTCTTCTCTGCCGGCTTGCGCGTCCGGTGGGCCAACGGTCCGGCTCGGACGGATATTCCAGCGGTCGCCGGGTGGGACGCTCCCACCGGCCCCGACCATTAATGGCGTCAACTTTGTGAACATCGTTAATCGAGGTCGTTCGCTACTGTAGCCACCCGGCACGGACACCGAGACGATGGAGCGGCAGATGACCGAGGTCACCCGGCGCGAACGGATGCGGGCGGCGACCGACCAGGAGATCCGCCACCACGCACGCGCACTTCTCGTCGGCCACGGACGCGACGCGGTCACCCTGCGCGCCATCGCACGCGAGCTCGGCATCACCGCGCCGGCGCTCTACCGCTACTACGACTCGCGCGAGGACCTGCTGCGCACCCTCTGCGACGACATCTGCACCGACCTGGCGGCAGTGCTCTCGGCCGGCCTCGAACCCGCCGACGCCGACTACCGCGAGCGGGTCTTCGCGGTGTGCCGGGCGTTCCGGCAGTGGGCGCTGGAGCACCCGCAGGAGTTCTCGCTGGTGTTCGGCAGCCCGCCCGCCGAGACCGACCGCCGCTCCGGGCAGGACCAGTTCGCCGGTGTCTTCCTCCGGTTCGTCGGCCCGCTGATGGCCGAAGGCGTGTCGCAGGACAACCTGGCGTCGGTGCCCGACGCGGGTCACCTCGACTTCTCGCGCGAGCAGCGGGAACTCGCCGAGGCGTTCGCCGCCAAGGGGATCGAGGTGCCGCCGGAGGCGCTGCGGCCGGAGGCCGTCTACGCGCTGCTGCGCTGGTGGGTCCGCCTCTACGGGCACGTCGCGCTGGAGGTGTTCGGGCGGTTCCCGTTCGACCTCAACCACGCCGACATGCTTTTCGACTCGATGCTCTCGGAACTGGCCCGGGAGATCGGCCTCCAGTAGTCGACAAGGGTGGCCCGGCAGGTCAGCCCTCGTCGTACGCCCGCTGCGCCTCCTGGCGGCCGGCCTCCGCACCGGTGGCGATCGGGGCGGTCAGCCACTGGTCCGGGATGCCGAAGGACTCGACGAGGTCCACCGCGTGCGGCCGCAGCCGGCCGCACAGCGCGTTGACCGCCTCGGTGACCGACTTGGCCCGGCGCGAGTTCAGCCGCTCGTGCTCCAAAAACCAGGCGCGGTCCTCCTCCACCGTGGACAGCACGTACAGGTCGCACAGCCGCTCCAGCACCGCCGCCGTGTCGCGGTCGCGGCACCGCTCGATGCCCGCGACGAACGCTTCCAGCACGACCCGGTCGACGTGCACCCGCGCCGCCTTCAGCACGTGGTCCTGAGCGTTGTTGAACACCTCGAACGGGTCGGCGTCCTTGCCCGTCGCCCGCCGCAGCCGCCGCGCCAGTCCGTCGAGCACGTGCTTCTCGCGGTCGTCGAACAGGCGCAGCTGCCAGCCCCGGTCGAAGATGACGTTCTCGTCGTCCTTGCCCGGCGCGGCGTCGGCGAGCCGCTGCACCAACGGCCGCGCAGCGGTGCGCTCGATGACGGCGCCGACGAACTGGTCGGCGACGAAGCGGGCCATGCCCAGCGTGCCGATGTCGTCGAACTGGTCCTTGTAGTTGGTCAGCAGCCCCTTGGCGACCAGTTGCAGCAGGACGGTGTTGTCGCCCTCGAAGGTGGTGAAGACGTCGGTGTCGGCCTTGAGCTGCGGGAGCTGGTTCTCCGCCAGGTAACCCGCGCCGCCGCAGGCCTCGCGGCAGGTCTGGATGGTCTGCGTGGCGTGCCAGGTGGTGACCGCCTTGAGCCCGGCCGCCCGCGACTCCAGCTCCCGCTGCGCGCGGGCGTCGTCGGAGCTCTGCATGTCGTGCAGGGTGCTGACCAGCTCCTCCTGCGCGAAGTGCAGCGCGAACGACTTCGCCAGCGCGGGCAGCAGCTTGCGCTGGTGGGCCAGGTAGTCCAGGACGACGGTCTCCTCGCCGGTGCCGGGCCGCTCGAACTGGCGGCGCGCGTCGGCGTAGCGCAGCGCGATCCGCAGCGCGAGCTTGGCGGCACCGCCCGCGGTGCCCGCCACCGAGATCCGGCCGCGGATCAGGGTGCCGAGCATGGTGAAGAACCGCTTGCTCTCGTTGGCGATCGGGCTGGCGTAGGTGCCGTCCGGTTCGACGTCGCCGTAGCGGTTGAGCAGCGCCTCGCGGGGGACGCGCACGTGGTCGAAGGTGAGGCGCCCGTTGTCCACGCCGTTGAGACCGGCCTTGCGGCCGCAGTCCTCGATGTGCACGCCCGGCAGCGGGTTTCCCCGCTCGTCCCGGATCGGCACCAGCAGCGCGTGCACGCCGTGGCGGTCGCCTCGGGTGATCAGCTGTGCGAACACCACCGCCATCCGGCCGTCGCGGGCGGCGTTGCCGATGTACTCCTTGCGCGCCGCCTCGTGCGGGGTGTGGACGACGAACTCCTCGGTCGCCGGGTCGTAGGTGGCGGTCGTGCGCAGGCGCTGGACGTCGGAGCCGTGGCCGGTCTCGGTCATCGCGAAGCAGCCCGGCAGTTGCAGGTCCATGATCCGGGCCAGGTAGCGGTCGTGGTGGCGGTCGGTGCCGAGCGCGACGACCGCGCCGCCGAACAGGCCCCACTGCACACCGGCCTTGACCATCAGCGACAGGTTGCCGGACAGCATCTCCAGCGAGACGACCGAGCCGCCGGTGTCGCCCTGGCCGCCGTGCGAGAGCGGGAAGCCCAGTCCGGTGATCCCGCTCTCGACCAGCAGGTGCAGCTGCTCCAGCGTCCGCGCGCGGTGGGACTCGGTGTCGAGGTGGTCGCCGGGGGAGAGGTCGACGCCGGTCAGGGCCCGCCGCACGTGGGTCCGCACCTGCGCCCATCGCCCGTCGAGCAGTTCGGCGAGTTCGGCGCGATCGAAGGAAGCCGGGGTCTTCGGGACGTCCATGGGCCCTCCAAAGGTAGGCGTCGACACCGCCGAGCGTAGTTACCCGTCGGTAACCTCGCTATGTGATGCCGCACGCCCTGCGGCAAGCGGCGTCGTCACCCTGTCTACCGCGAACGGGGCTCAAGAACGGAAACGCCGGATCATCCGCGGATGACCCGGCGTTGTGCGGCACGTGCTCAGCCGACCACGTTGACCAGCCGGCCCGGCACCACGATGACCTTGCGCGGCTCGCGGCCGTCCAGCGCCGCGACCACCTTCTCGTCGGCCAGCGCCGCCGCCTTCACCTCGTCCTGGCCCGCGGAGGCCGGGACGACGATCCGCGAGCGGACCTTGCCGTTGAACTGGATCGGGTACTCGACGGTGTCCTCGACCAGGTACTGCTCGTCGGCCTCCGGGAACGGACCGTGCGCCAGGCTCCCGTCGTGGCCCAGCTTCGACCACAGCTCCTCGGCCATGTGCGGCGCCAGCGGAGCGACCATCAGCACCAGCGGCCCGACCACCGCACGCGGCGCGCCCGTCGCCGAGTACTCCTTGGTCAGCAGGTTGTTCAGCTCGATCAGCTTGGCCACCGCGGTGTTGAACCGCAGCTCGCGGTAGTCCTCGCGGACCCCGGCGATCGTCTTGTGCAGCGCGCGCAGCACCTCGATCGCGGGCTCGTCGTCGGTGACGCGCAGTTCGCCGGTGTTCTCGTCGACGACGTTGCGCCACAGCCGCTGCAGGAACCGGTGCGAGCCGACGACGTCCTTGGTCGCCCACGGCCGCGAAGCGTCCAGCGGGCCCATGGCCATCTCGTACAGCCGCAGCGTGTCCGCGCCGTAGGCGTCGGCCATCTCGTCCGGGGAGACGGAGTTCTTCAGGCTCTTGCCCATCTTCCCGTACTCGCGGCGGACCTCCTCGCCCTGGAAGAAGAACTTCCCGTCGCGCTCCTCCACCTCCTCGGCGGGGACGTACACGCCGCGCGAGTCGGTGTAGGCGTAGGCCTGGATGTAGCCCTGGTTGTACAGGCGCCGGTAGGGCTCCTCCGAGGACACGTGGCCCAGGTCGTAGAGGACCTTGTGCCAGAAGCGGGAGTACAGCAGGTGCAGCACGCCGTGCTCGACGCCACCGATGTAGAGGTCCAGGCCGCCCGGGTCGTCCGGACCGTGCAGCTCCGGACGCTTGCCCATCCAGTACCGCTCGTTGGCCGGGTCGACGAACGCCTGGTCGTTGTCCGGGTCGATGTAGCGGAGCTGGTACCAGCACGAACCGGCCCACTGGGGCATGACGTTGGTGTCGCGCTCGTAGTTCTTGAGGCCGTCGCCAAGGTCCAGCTCGACGTTGGCCCACTCGGTCGCCTTGGCCAGCGGCGGCTCCGGCCTGCTGTCGGCGTCCTCCGGGTCGAAGGTGCGCGGCGAGTAGTCGGCGACCTCGGGCAGGACCACGGGCAGCTCCGACTCCGGCAGCCCCAGCGGGATGCCGTCGGAGTCGTAGACGACCGGGAACGGCTCGCCCCAGTAGCGCTGCCGCGCGAACAGCCAGTCGCGCAGCTTGTACTGGACGGTGCCCGAGCCGTGCTTGTGGGACTCCAGCCACTCGATGATGGTCTTCTTGGCCTCGTCCAGGTGCATGCCGTTGAGGTCCAGGCCCACGTCGGGGTTCGCGGAGTTGATCCGCGGGCCCTCACCGCTGTATGCACCGCCCTCGAAGCCCTCCGAGGGCTGCACGGTGCGCACCACCGGCAGGCCGAACGCCTCGGCGAAGTCGAAGTCGCGCTGGTCCTCGCCGGGCACCGCCATGATCGCGCCGGTGCCGTAGCCCATCAGCACGTAGTCGGCGATGAACACCGGCACCTGCTCGCCGTTGACCGGGTTGGTGGCCCAGGCACCGGTGAAGACGCCGGTCTTCTCCTTGTTCTCCTGGCGGTCCAGGTCCGACTTCATCGACGCCGCGCGGCGGTACTGCGCGACCGCCTCGGCCGGCGTGGCCGCGCCGCCGGTCCAGCGCAGGTCCGGGTCCTGCGGCCACTGCGCCGCGGTCAGCTCGTCGACCAGCGGGTGCTCCGGCGCCAGCACCAGGTAGGTCACGCCGAACAGGGTGTCGGGCCGGGTGGTGAAGACCTCGATGCTGCCCGCCGAGCCGTCCAGCGGGAACACCACGTTGGCGCCCTGCGAGCGGCCGATCCAGTTCCGCTGCATCGTCTTGATCTTGTCCGGCCAGTCCAGCCGGTCCAGGTCGTCGATCAGGCGGTCGGCGTAGGCGGTGATCCGCATCATCCACTGCTTGAGGTTGCGGCGGAACACCGGGAAGTTGCCGCGCTCGGTCAGCCCGTCGGCGGTGACCTCCTCGTTGGCGACCACGGTGCCCAGGCCCGGCGCCCAGTTCACCGGCGCCTCCGACAGGTAGACCAGCCGGTACGAGTCGATGATCCGGCGCTGCTCGGTGCGCGACAGCTCCGCCCACGGGCGGCCGTCGGGCGTCGCGCGCTCACCGGCGGCGAACTGCGCCTCCAGCTCGCTGATCGGGCGCGCGCGGTCGGCGTCGGTGTCGTACCAGGAGTGGAAGATCTGCAGGAAGATCCACTGCGTCCAGCGGTAGAACGGGATGTCGGTGGTGGCGACCCGGCGGCGCTCGTCGTGGCCCAGCCCCAGCCTGCGGATCTGGGTCAGGTACCGCTCGATGTTCTTCTCGGTCGTGGTGCGCGGGTGGGTACCGGTCTGCACCGCGTACTGCTCGGCGGGCAGGCCGAACGAGTCGAAGCCCATCGTGTGCAGCACGTTCTTGCCCAGCATCCGGTTGAAGCGGGCGTAGACGTCGGTGCCGATGAAGCCCAGCGGGTGCCCGACGTGCAGGCCCGACCCCGACGGGTACGGGAACATGTCCTGGACGAACAGCTTCTCGTCGCTGACCTCGCCCTTCAGCGAGCCGGCCGGGTTGGGCGCGTGGAAGGTGCCGAGCTCCTCCCAGCGCCGCTGCCAGCGCTGCTCGATCTCGGCTGCGGTCTGCGCGGTGTACCGGAACCGCGGGACCTCTTCGGTGTTCGTCGAGCCCTCTGCCTGGCCACTCATGGTGTGCGTACCTTTCCTGCCTTCTCGCCCGAACGCGCGGATCGTGCCCTCTAAGTGTGCCGTCCCCGGAAAAAGCGAAACCCCCCAGCCCTACCGGGCGTGAGGGGTCACCGCGTCGAAGCGTCGTCAGCGGACGTTCAACGCGGTCTCGCAAGAAGTCGAGCGCTGCTCACGGTGTCAAGGGTAACAGAGATCACTTCACGCCCAGGGCGATCACCTGCGTGGTCTGCTGCGCGGAGAAGTTGTCGTCGCTGACGAGGACCAGGCTGCGCTCGCCGCCGGGAAGCACGGGACCCCAGGTCATGCCCTCGACGTTGTCGACGGTGCTCAGCCCGAGCTCCGACAGGTCGGCCAGCGGGGTCTTGCGCACCGGCGTCACGTCGGCGCCCGCCAGCGAGGCCACGTCCCGGACGTCGGTGGCGCCGCGGGCGTCGACCTCGTAGATCCGGACGGAGTTGCCGACGCCGTCGACGAACGAGCGCTCCATCACCAGGTAGCGGAACGGGTCGTCGCCGTCGGCCAGGATCGCCGTGACGCCGTTGTTGGCGAACCCGCCGGTCGGCGACCGCGCGAACACCTTGTCGAGCGGGTAGGCGACCTGCGCGACGATGGCCCCGGAGCGGTCCTGGGCGGTGAGCCTGCTGAGGGCGCCGTGCTCGAACGTCGGCGACTCGCCGTCCTGCACCAGCGGCCCCTCCATGGCGCTGACCAGCAGCGACCCGTCGGCGGCGAAGGTCAGGCCCTCCAGCGCCTCGTTCTGCTTCGGACCGCTGTCGGGACGCATGGCCAGGTTCGGCGGGAGCGGCAGCTCACCGGTGGCCGAACCGTCGAGGGCGGCGCTGCGGATCGACGGGTCGACCAGCCCCTCCTGCCGCTCGCCCTCGCTGGTCCACCAGACCTCGCCGCTGCGCGGGTCCCACCGGACGTCCTCGGGGTCGAGGCTGCCCGCCGGGTAGGTCGTGCCGTCCGGGCGCAGCAGCGGCCGGGTCGCCGCGAGGGACACCGGGCCGAGCCCGTCGGCGGTGACCGGGATGTCGGCGAGGTAGCCGCGCGCCGGCTGCCGCTCCGAGCGGTCGTCGCTGATCAGCACGTATGCGCCGGTGCGCGGGTCGTAGTCGATGCCGGAGAGGCCGCCCACGGTGGTGCCCTGGAAGTCCATCGCGTTCGGGAGCGTGCGCTCGCCCAGCAGGCGCACCCGGTCGGCGGCGTGCGCGGGCGCGGCGGCCGTCATCGCCAGGGCGACCGCCACGACTCCGGTCACCGCGTGTCTGTTCACCATGAGCTACAGCACACCCGACGCGGGTGTCCGGCGGGTATCGACCAGATGGAGCCTTACCCTGTTCTGGTGACGCTCGCTGTTCAGGTGATCCTCTGCGCGGTGCTGGTGCTCGGTGGCGCGGCACTGCTGTTCGTCGGATGGCGCGGTATGCGCGGGCAGCTCGCCCGCAACCGCTACGCCGGAGTGCGCACGCCCGCGACCCTGCGCAGCGAGGAGGCGTTCGAGCTCGCCAACCGCGCCGCCGCCCCCGCCTACCTGGCGGCCGGTGCGACCGGCGTCCTCGCGGGCGCCTCGCTGCCCGCGCTGGCCACGACGTTCAGCGTCGTGCTCGTCGCGGTCATCGGACTCGTCGGCGCCTTCGGCCTCCAGATCGTGGGCGGGGTCTTCGGCAACCGGGCCGCGGAGGCCATGCCCGAGCCCGCGCCTGCGGCCGGGTGCGGCGGCTGCGCGGGCGGCTGCTGCAGCGCGCTCCAGCAGAGCAGCTAGTTCAGCTTCACATCCCCCGGGTGCGTGGCCAGGAACGCCAGCGGCGGTCCCTGCCTGCGCAGCACCCGGCCCCACAGCTCGGGGCCCGGCGGAGCTATGACGTCGTCGGGCAGGGCGGGGACGACGAGCCAGTCGCCGCGATCGATCTCACCGGCCAGCTGGTCGGCGTCCCAGCCCGCGTAACCGGCGAAGAAGCGCAGCCCCCTCGCGCGTGGAACCAGGTCGGCGGGATCGCCGTCGAGGTCGACCAGACCTATCGGGCCCCGGACGCCGATCATGCCCGACACCGATCCCACGTCGACCCCGGTGCGCAGCGCGGCCAGGCAGATGGCGGTGCGCTGCTCGACCGGTCCGCCGACGAACAGCGACTGCGGCTCACTGGCGTGCGGCCCCCACCTGGGCAGCACGTCGTCGACCGAGACCTCGCTCGGCCGGTTCAGCACGACTCCGAGGGTGCCCTCGGCGCGGTGGTGGATGATGAAGACCACCGTGCGGCGGAAGTTCTGGTCGAGCAGCTGCGGGGCCGCCACCAGCAGCGTCCCGGGTTCGACGTCGGCGTCCGTTCCCACATTCGCATGATCTCAGAACGGCGCCCCCGCATGGGGTGGCCAGGGACTAGTAGTTCGAGAGACCAACCGCTGAGCATTACTAGTCGGCAGCACTATTCACTGTTCAACAACCACTATTAATAGTGCTGCTGCGAAACTCCTGCTCAGCGACCCTCGGGCACCTCGATGCCCTGTTCCCGGGCCCACCGGAAGAGCTCGGCGACGGCTTCGTCGTGGTCCATCGGGCCCCGGTCCAGCCGGACGTCCTTGAGGTGCTTCCACGCCTTGCCGACCACCGGCCCCGGGTCCACGCCCAGCAGCCGCATGATCTCGTTGCCGTCCAGGTCCGGGCGGACCCTGGCCAGGTCCTCCTCCTCCGCGATGCGCGCGATCCGCGCCTCCAGATCGTCGTAGGAGCGCTGGAGCGCGGCGGCCTTGCGGCGGTTGCGGGTGGTGCAGTCGGCGCGGACCAGCTTGTGCAGCCGGGACAGCAGGTGGCCGGCGTCGTTGACGTAGCGGCGCACCGCCGAGTCGGTCCACTGGCCCTCGCCGTAGCCGTGGAAGCGCAGGTGCAGGTACACCAGCCCGGACACGTCGTTGATGACGTCCTTGGAGTAGCGCAGCGCCCGCAGCCGCTTGCGCGTCATCTTCGCCCCGACCACCTCGTGGTGGTGGAAGCTGACCCCGCCGCCCGGCTCGAACCGGCGGGTGGCGGGCTTGCCGATGTCGTGCAGCAGCGCCGCGAGCCGCAGCACCAGGTCGGGCTCGCCGTCGGGGTCCGCCGCGCGCTCCAGGTCGATCGCCTGGTCCAGCACCACCAGCGAGTGCCGGTAGACGTCCTTGTGCTGGTGGTGCTCGTCGATCTCGAGCTTCATCGCTGGCAGCTCGGGCAGGACGTGCTCGGCCAGCCCGGTCTCCACCAGCAGCTCGACGCCCTCGCGCGGGTGGCGCCCGCACAGCAGCTTCGACAACTCGGTCTGCACCCGCTCCGGGGTGATCCGCCGGATCTCACCGGCCATCTCCCGCATCGCGTCGACCACGCGCGGCGCGGGGGTGAACCCGAGCTGCGAGACGAACCGGGCGGCGCGCAGCATCCGCAGCGGGTCGTCGGCGAAGGACTCCTGCGGCGTTGCCGGGGTGTCCAGCCGCCGGGCGACCAGGTCGGCCATCCCGCCGTGCAGGTCGACGAACGCCCGCTTCGGCAGCTCGATGGCCATCGCGTTCACGGTGAAGTCGCGGCGCAGCAGGTCGCCCTCGATGGTGTCGCCGAAGGCGACCTCCGGGTTGCGGGTGACCCGGTCGTAGGTGTCGGCGCGGAACGTCGTGATCTCCACCGTCGTGCCGTGCCGGTACGCGCCGAGCGTGCCGAACTGGATGCCGGTGTCCCACACCGTCTCGGCCCACTCGTCGAGCAGGACCCGGACCTGCTCCGGCCGGGCGTCGGTGGTGAAGTCGAGGTCGGTGCCCAGGCGCCCCAGCAGGGCGTCGCGCACGCTGCCGCCGACCAGGTACAGCCGGTGGCCCGCGGCGGCGAAGCGCTCGGCCAGCTCCTCGGCGACCGGCGCGTTGCGCATCAGCTCCACGACCGCGTTGCGTTGTGCGTCGCGCTCCCTGGCCTGGTGGTCGGCGGGCGCGGCGGCGGGTTCGTGGTGCGAAGTGGACACGGCGAACCAGGGTATCGACTGCTCAGCGGGGGCGCGGCGAGTGCCTGCCGGAGCAACACGGTAGGCCCTTCGCGGCGGGGTGGCGCGCCCGCGTGCCGTACGCGGTACGACGCCGACCCGCACCCCGTCGGCACTACCATCGGCGGCATGCCACCGACGCCCGGCCGCTCCGGCGGTACCCAGCCGGGGCGTCGGAACCGGCGCCGGCGCCGCCGGCTGCGGACGGTCGACGAGACCTCGGCCGGCGGGCTGGTGGTCGACGACGGCCGGGAGCTCGCTGCGATCATCGGGAGGCTGGACCGCAAGGGCCGGCTGCTGTGGTCGCTGCCGAAGGGGCACATCGAGCACGGTGAGACCCCGGAGCAGACCGCCGTGCGGGAGGTCGCCGAGGAGACGGGGATAACCGGCCGCGTGGTCTCGGCGATCGGCATGATCGACTACTGGTTCGTGGCGGGCAACCGCCGCGTGCACAAGACCGTGCACCACTTCCTGCTGGAGGCGGTGCGCGGTGAGCTTTCCGACGAGGACGTGGAGGTCACCGAGGTGGCGTGGGTGCCGCTTGGTGAACTGGAGCAGGTGCTGGCCTACGCCGACGAGCGGAGGCTGGTGCGGCGCGCGCTGACGTTGCTCGACGGCGCATCGGACATCGCGGCCGGTTCCCGACCGGCCCGGGGCAGTGGGACGGAGCCGGCGTGAGGTTTGTGCTAGCGGCCGTGATCGCGGTGTTGCTGCTCGGCGCGGTCCCGGTACCGCAGGCGACCGCGCAGAACGACGATCAGCACGCCCGACTGGAGGTGTCGAAGATCACACCTTCGGTCGTGGGTGCGGGCGCCCCGCCGGAGGTGACCGTCACCGGCACGCTGACCAACACGAGTTCCCGGGCCATCCACGACGTGGAGGCCCGCATCCAGCGCGGCGATCCCACGACCTCCGAGGCCGCCGCGCAGCGGGCCGTGCGCGACGGCTCGCGGACGGTCGCCGAGCAGAACTTCACCTCGATCACCGGCAGCATCGCCCCGGGTCAGCGCGTTCCGTTCGAGCTGCGGATCCCGTTCACCGGGCCGAACTCGCTGCAGGTCACCTCGCCCGGGGTCTACCCGTTGCTGGTCAACGTCAACGGCAGGCCGGCGGGCGGCGCCCGCGCCCGCATCGACGAGGCGCACTTCCTGCTGCCGGTCCTCGCCGCGCCCGGCGCGGCGCCCGCGGCACCGCCCAAGCCCGCCCCGACGACGATGCTCGTCCCGATCGTCGACTACCCGCGCCTGGCCCGCGGGCCGGTGCCCGGCTCGCGACCGGTGCTCATGGACGACCTGCTGTCGGAGTCGCTGGCGCCCGGCGGCCGCCTCTACGAGCTGGTGCGCGCCGTCGGCGAGACGGCGGGGCCCGGCTCGCGGCTGGGCAACGCGCTTTGCTTCGCCATCGACCCCGACCTGCTCGCCACGGTCCGCGCGATGCAGACCGGCTACCTGGTGCGGCAGCCCAGCGGCGGCACCGTGGAAGGCATCGGCGCCGGTACCGCCCGGCTGTGGCTGAGCAAGCTGAAGGAGGCCACCGCGGGCCGCTGCGTGATCCCGCTGCCCTACAGCGACGTGGACGTGGTGGCGCTGGGCCGGGCGGGGCTGCCCGACGTGATCAGGGGCGCGCTCGACACCAGCAGCAGGCAGCTCGTGCAGGAGACCCTCGGCGTCGAGCCGCGTAAGGACGTCCTGTGGCCGGTCGAGGGCACCATCGACGAACCCGCCGCGGGCCAGGTCGCCGCCCAGGCCCCGGACGGCCCCGGCATCACCACGGCCCTGCTGCGCCCGGAGGCGATCTCCGGTCCTACACCGGCGCGGGTCCGCGGCAGCGGCCTGGCCGCGCTGAGCATCGACCCGCTGGTCGCCTCGGCGTTGGACCCGCTGCGCGACACCACGCGCGAGACGACCGAGCTGTCCCCGCAGACCGGTGACGGCGTCGTCGCCGCGCAGAACGCGCTCGGCGCGCTGGCGTTCCGCGCCAACACCGCCTCCGCCCCGGGCGGCTCGGTGCTGGTCGCGCCGCCGCGGCGGTGGAACGTCAGCGGCGGCGACGTCCGCGCGCTGCTGACCGGCATGGAGCAGCTCGCGGCCGCCGGCGTGGTGCAGCCGACCTCGCTGCCCGAGCCGGACGCCTCGAAGCTGCCCGAGGTCGACCTGAGCTACCCGGTCGACGCCGCGGGGCGGGAGATCCCGCGCAGGGTGCTCAACGAACTCGCCGCGCAGAACTACCGGGTCGGAGACCTGTTCCGCGCCGCCGACCGCGAACCCGCGGTCAACGTCCAGGAGGCCGACGTCACCAACCCGATGCGCAACGCCCTGCTGCGGGGCGCGTCCAGCGCCTGGCGCGGCAACCCCGACGCGGCCCGGTACTGGGTCAACGCCGGGCGCAGGGCGCTGGACCTGGAGTTCTCGCGGGTCCGGCTGGAGGAGCCCAACGGCAAGCTCACCCTGGGCGGCGAGTCCGACAACTACATCCCGCTGACCGTCGCCAACGACCTGCCGGTCACGGTCTCGGTGGTGTTCCGCATCCCGCGCACGCCCGGCCTCGAAACCAAGGACCTCGGTGTGCTGCGGATCCCGGCGCAGGGCAGGCGCAGCTTCTTCCTGCCCACCACGGTGCACCGCTCCGGCCAGTTCACCCTCGACATCTCGTTGGCCACGCCGTCGGGAACCGAGCTCGGTCCGCCCAAGCGGCTGCGGCTGGAGTCCGGCGCGTACGGCCCGGTCATCCTGGTGCTGACGATCATCGCGGCGTCGCTGCTGATCGTGCTCTCGGCGTTCCGGGTCTACCGCCGCTTCCGCAACCGCGTCCGCCGGGTCGCCGCGGCCAACGCCGCCGCGGCCGAGCAGCCGGACGCCGGGCCCCAGGCCACCGAGCAGCCGGAAACCGGCTCACCGGGTACCGAACAGACGGAAATCGGGCAGACGAGTAACGGGCAGACGGGTACCGAGTCGCAGACCACTCCGCTCACGACCACCGAAAGTGACCGCAGCCCGGGCTGACATCCTGTTCGGGTGACGCCCCGTTCGGAGCCAGGGGTGAACCCGGTGAGCGGAGGATTTGAGTTGGTGAACCGAGACAGGGAGCCGGCCAGGCCCGGCCACGTGCCCGGCACGCGACCGACCGCGCCCCCGTCGGAGCAGCCGACCCGTCCGCTCCAGCGCAGGCAGGCCCCGGGCCCGCAGGGTCCCGGGCACTCGGCCCCGACCCAGCAGGTCCCAGCGCCGCAGCGCCCCGCGCCGCCTGACGGCGCCGGACAGCGGCCGCCCCAGCGCGGCTGGCACGCGGCGCCGACCGAGCCGATCCCGGCGGTGGTGCCGGAGCCCGGCATGGACCAGGCCGCGGAACAGGCGGTCGAGCAGACCCAGGTCATCCGGCCGGTCTCGCCGGGCAAGCCGTCGCTGCTGCGTGCCAGCGGCTCGATGGCGATCGCCACCCTGATCAGCCGCATCACCGGCTTCCTGTGGAAGGTGATGCTGGCCTGGATGGTCGGCACCGGCGTGGTCAACGACTCGTTCACCGTCGCCAACAACCTGCCGAACAGCGTCTTCGAGTTCCTCATCGGCGGCATCCTGACCAGCGTCATCGTGCCGGTGCTGGTGCGCGCCGCCAAGAGCGACGACGACGGCGGCGAGGCCTACGTGCAGCGCCTGCTGAGCCTGTCGGTCGTGGTGCTCGGCGTCGGCACGGTGCTGTCGGTGATCGGCGCGTCGTGGCTGGTCTGGGCCTACGCCTCGGGCGAGGACAAGGGCAACCCGGAGCTGGCGACCGCGTTCGCCTACTTCCTGCTCCCGCAGATCTTCTTCTACGGCGTCAGCGCGCTGGTCAGCGCGATCCTGCAGTCCAAGGAGATCTTCAGCCCGCCCGCGTGGGCCCCGGTGGTCAACAACCTGGTCGTCATCGCCACCATCGGCGTGTACGCGATGCTGCCGGGCGAGATCGTCATAGACCCGGTCCGGATGACCGACGCGCACCTGATGACCCTGGGCATCGGCGTCACCCTCGGCGTGGTCGCGCAGGCGCTGATCCAGCTGCCGGCGCTGCGCCACACCGGCATCCGGTTCCGGTGGCGGTGGGGCTGGGACTCCCGGCTCACCGAGTTCGGCGGGCTGGCGCTGTGGATGATCGCCTACGTCGGCATCAGCCAGCTCGGCCTGATGGCGATGAGCCGCGCGGGCACCAGCGCCGGCGCGTGGGCGATGTACAACATCGTCTGGATGCTGCTGCAACTGCCGTACGGCGTGATCGGCTTCTCCGTGATGACCGCCATCCTGCCGCGGATGAGCGGGGCCGCCGCCGACGGCGACCACAAGCGAGTGATCGACGACCTGTCGCTGGGCAACCGGCTCTCCGCGGTGACGCTGCTGCCGGTCAGCGCGGTGATGACGGCGCTCGGCACGCCGATCACGCTGGCACTGCTCGGTTTCGGCGAGAGCGCGACCGACGTCGGCAAGATCGGCCTCGCCCTGACGCTCTCGGCGTTCGGCGTCCTGCCCTACGCGGTCACCATGATGCAGATGCGCGTGTTCTACGCCATGAAGGACGCGCGGACCCCGACGCTGATCATGGTTCTGATGACGGTCTTCAAGGTTCCGCTGTCGTTGGTGGCGGGGAACCTCGAGACGCCGCTGCAGGTTCTGTGCGCGCTGAGCATCATCAACTCGGTCAGCTTCGTGCTGGGCTGGCTGATCGGCGAGGTCTGGCTGCGGAGCCGCCTCGGACCGCTGCGCAGCCGCCGTTTCATGGTGACGCTTGGCAAAACGCTGCTCGCCTCGGCGGGCGGTGGACTCCTGGCGTGGCTGGTCGCGCTCGGCGTCGACGCCGTCATGCCCGGTGCCGCCGGGCCGGGAACCGGCTGGATGCAGGCGGTCGCCGGTAGTGCGATCGGTCTCGTCGCGATCTTCGGACTGATGTCCTTGCTGCGGGTTTCCGAACTCCAGCCCGCGATCGGGCGGCTTACGGGTTTGCTGCGTCGTCGATAAGTTCGGCGTCACGTACCCTCGAACGGGAAGTCTCCTTTCGTGGGGGAGGGGGTGTCTGGTGCCCCCGGCTGGACCGGAAGGAGCGGGAGAGGGAAGGTGACCAGCAAACCGACCGAGCAGGTGGCGCCGGAACGCGACGAGATCGCCGGGAGCGAGGGCTCTAAAGAGCAGGGCCTCACTCCCGGTTCCGTGTTGGACCATGGGCGTTATCGGCTGCTCGCCAAGGTCGGCACCGATCCCAGATGTGACGCGCAGCTCTGGCGCGCGAAGGACGGTGTCCTCGGCCGGGACGTCGCGCTGACGATCCTGGTCGGTGATCGTGCCGACTCCGAGGCCTCCGGCAACGCGCGCCGCACTCTGGAACGCGCGATGCACGCGAGCACGTTCAACCACGTCGGCGTCGCGCGGGTGCTCGACGTCGTCACGCAGTCGCCCGGTGATCCGCAGGGCGTGCTCGGCGTGGTGATCGCCGAGTGGACCCACGGCACCGACCTCCTCGACCTCGTGGCGGAAGGGCCGCTGCCGCCCGGGACCGCCGCCCGGCTGCTCCAGCCGCTGGCCGCGGCCGTCGAGGCGGCCCACCACGCCGGCCTGGTGCTCGGCGCCGACCACCCGCAGCGCATCCGCGTCACCCCGGACGGCGAGGTCCGGATGGCTTTCCCCGGTCCGCTGGCCAAGGCGACCTCCAGCGAGGACGTCCGCGGGCTGGGTGCCGCGCTGTACCTGCTGTTGACCGGCAGGTGGGCGCTGCCCGACGGTCCGGAGGACCTGCCGAAGGCGCCGGTCGGGCCGGACGGCACGATCGTCGCGCCGCGCACCCTGCGCCCCACCGTGCCGCTGGAGCTGTCCACCGTCGCGGTCCGCGCTCTCGGCAGCCCGGACCAGACCGGTACCACGGGCGGCGTCCGCACCGGCGCGGCCGTGCTGCGGGTTCTGGAGCAGCACGCCTCCTACGACGCGCCGACGACCTCCGTGCAGGCACCGTCGACCTCCGGGGAAACCCGCGACAACGAGGTCTGGAAGACCGAGGACCCCAAGCCCGACCAGGCCAAGCGCAAGAAGCTGGTGATCAGCGTCGGCGTGCTGGCGTTGGCGACGCTGCTGGTGGTCGGCTGGCTGGCCACCAACCTGATCAGCGTCTTCACCGCCGGCGACCACCCGAGCCAGCAGGGCACCGTCATCAGCAACCCCGGCGGCCAGCCGGGGCAGCCGCCCGCACCACCCGCCGCGCCGATCGCGATCACCGACGGCAAGCAGTACAACGCCAACGGCTCCCCGGACAACCCGAACAGCTTCCGGCTGATGTACGACGGCAACCCGGACACCGACTGGCACACCTCGGGCTACAACCAGCAGCTCGGCCCGGGCGGGATCAGCAGCGCCACCGGCGGTGTGCTCACGCTCGAGCGCGCCGCGACGCTGCGCGAGGTCGTCATCAACTCGCCGAGCGGCGGCGCGCGGGTCGAGATCCACAAGGTCGAGGGCGCGCCGTCGCCGAGCGCGGACACCCTGATCGGTTCCGGCAAGCTGGAGGCGGGCCGGACGCCGATCCAGATCGAGATGACCGGCAAGACCGAGAAGATCCTGATCGTCTTCACCCAGCTCGTGCCGGGTCCCGACGGCAGGTTCTCGTCGCAGATCAACGAGGTCACCGTCACCGGCTGATATCACTGGCGCAACGGGGCAGCCGGTGGGAGCCGGCGATCAGTAGAGTGCTCAATCGTGTCTGTCCCCGTCAGATCGGACGCCGACCTCATCGCGGCGCACACCAGTGGAGATCCGCATGCGTTCTCCGAGCTCTTCCGCCGGCACCGGGACCGGCTTTGGGCGGTGGCGTTGCGCACGATGCGCGACCACGAGGAAGCGGCGGATGCGCTGCAGGACGCGATGATCTCGGCCTTCCGAAACGCCTCTTCCTTCCGCGCTGAATCCCAGGTCACCACGTGGTTGCACCGGATCGTGGTGAACGCCTGCCTGGACCGGATCCGCAGGCGCCAGGCCAGGCCGACCGTGCCGCTGCCCGACACCGGGCCCGCCGAGCCCGCCGTCCCACGCGACGCCATGGCAGAGCAGGACACCCGGATGGCCGTGCAGGACGCGCTCGCCGAACTGCCCGAGGACCAGCGCGCGGCGATCGTGCTGGTCGACGTCGAGGGCTACTCGGTCTCCGAGACCTCGGCGATGCTCGGCGTCGCCGAAGGCACCATCAAGAGCCGTTGCGCACGTGGCCGCACGAAGTTGGCGAAACTTCTGGGGCACCTGCGGAACCCAAGTGCAGATGCGAACGTCCCAGATGGAGCCAAGGCCATGCGTCGACGGGAGGGACGATGAGTGGCGAAGACCGGCGCTCGGGGGCGCCGCAGGGCCCACCCTGGTCCGTGGACTTGCTGGCCGATTTCCACGCCGGGGTGCTGGACCAGGAGACCGCGGACCGGGTGCGGGTCCAGGTCGAGGAGGACCCCGAGGCCAGGGAGATCCTGGCCGCACTGGACGCCACCACCGCCGACCTCGGCGACCTGCCGCCGCTGACGATCCCCGACGACGTGTCGGCGCGGATCGACGCGGCGCTCGAGGAGGAGGTCCGGGCGTGGTCGCAGCAGGCGACCGCTCCCCAGCGGAGCGCGCCGGAACCGCAGCCCGCCCGCGTCGTGGACTTCGCCGAGGCCAAGCGCCGTCGCAGGCGCCGGTTCACCGCAGGCGCCGGCGTGCTCGCCGCCGCCGCCGCGGTCGCGGGCATCGTGGTCTTCTCCACCGGCGGCGGGCCGGACGAGAACGCCGCGCAGCCGCCGTCGGGCACGTCCAGCGGCAGGCCGCCGCTGGCTTTCCAGGGCGAGGTGTCGTTGAGCCCCGCGCAGTTCTCCGAGGCGCTCAACGGCGAGAAGCAGTACGCGGCGGCGCTGGCCGACCCGGCCAGGCTCGTCGGCTGCCTGCAGGCCAACGGCGTGCAGGGGTCCAACCCGCTCGGGGCCCGCGAGGTCACCCTGGACGGGCGTCCCGCGCAGCTGCTGATCCTGTCCTCCGGCGAGATCGGCCGGTTCCGGCTCTTAACGGTCGGAACCGACTGCGGGCCGGGAAACCCGGCCACCCTGTCGGACACCGCCTTCGGCGGCTGATCCCAGCAAGTGGGAGGCCGCACCGGCCTTTCGCCGTCGCTGCCAGCGCGGTCCCGGCTGCCGCCGGGGCCGCGCTGTGCTGTGCCCAACGGGCTCACCGGCCCGGGAACAGAGCCGCATAGGATCGCGTTCACCCAGTACGCAGGCGCAGACAGGCGCCGCGGGGAGCACGCGACAACGGAAGGGGCACGGTGACTGGCGACGTCCGCAACGTGATCATCGTGGGCTCTGGCCCGGCCGGTTACACCGCTGCGGTGTACGCGGCTCGGGCGGAGCTCGAACCACTGGTCTTCGAGGGCACCCAGTTCGGCGGTGCGCTGATGACGACCACCGAGGTGGAGAACTACCCGGGCTTCCGCGAGGGCATCCAGGGCCCCGACCTGATGGAGCAGATGCGCTCCCAGGCCGAGCGCTTCGGTGCCGAGCTGCGCGCCGAGGACGTCGAGTCGCTGGAGTTGTCGGGCGAGATCAAGACCGTCCACGCCAACGGCCGGACCTACCGCGCCCGCGCGGTCATCCTCGCCATGGGCGCCGCCGCGCGCTACGTGGGGGTGCCGGGCGAGGAGCGCCTGCTCGGCCGCGGCGTCTCGGCGTGTGCGACCTGCGACGGGTTCTTCTTCCGCGACCACGACATCGCCGTGGTCGGCGGCGGCGACTCGGCGATGGAGGAAGCGACCTTCCTGACCCGCTTCGCCCGATCGGTGACCATCATCCACCGGCGGGAGGAGTTCCGGGCCTCCCGGATCATGCTGGAGCGCGCCCGCGCCAACGACAAGATCAAGTGGATCACCAACACCGTCGTCGACGAGGTCGTCGGTGACGGCGCGGTGTCCGGGCTCAAGCTGCGCAACACGGTGACCGGCGAGACCTCGGAGCTCGGGGTGACCGGCATGTTCGTCGCCATCGGCCACGACCCGCGCAGCGCGCTGGTCCGCGACCAGGTCGACGTCGACGACGAGGGCTACGTGCTCGTCCAGCAGCCCACCACCCACACCAAGCTGCCCGGTGTCTTCGCGGCGGGCGACCTGGTCGACAAGACCTACCGGCAGGCCGTCACCGCCGCCGGCTCCGGCTGCGCGGCGGCCATCGACGCCGAGCGGTGGCTGGCCGAGCAGGAGTCCGTGCCGGCCGCCGAGGTCGCCTCGGAGTTCGTCGGCGGCGGCTACGCGGCGCAGACCCTCATCACCCCCTGACCTCGCACCCGACCTCAACAAGGGAGATCAACATGGCCGGCAACACCGTGACCGTCGACACCGACTCGTTCAAGTCCGTCGTCCTGGACAGCGACAAGCCCGTCCTCGTGGACTTCTGGGCCACCTGGTGCGGCCCCTGCAAGATGGTCGCCCCGGTGCTGGAGGAGATCGCCGGTGAGCACGGCGACAAGCTCACGGTCGCCAAGCTGGACATCGACAAGAACCCCAGCCTGCAGAGCGAGTACCAGGTGATGTCGATCCCGACGCTGCTGCTGTTCTCCGGCGGCGAGCCGGTCAAGCAGATCGTCGGCGCCAAGCCGAAGGCCGCGCTGCTGTCGGACCTGCAGGACTACCTGTGACGCGGCGACAGCGCTGCGCTGTGACGTCGGACGCGATCTGACGCAACCCACTAACGCGGTTCCGCCGTCCCATCGATGAGCATGGGGTGGCGGGACCGCGTTTTCGCGTACTGCACGCGATCGTGTACACACACATGGTCCCCAGGCCCTCCCGTGCTGCCGACGGGCCATAGCGCCGTGACACGACAGGCAAGGCACAATGAGCCAGTGCCCGGGAACGCGAACCGGACACGAGCAAGCAGGACACCGGGGGATTTGGACCATCCTTCGCGTCGGTCCCCACCGACGCCTGAATCGAGCGAGGAGTGCATGCAGCTGCTCCACCGCGGTGACGTCGGTCCGGCCGTTGCCGAGATCAGGAACACTCTTGCTGCGCTGGGTCTCCTACCGGCCCCCAACGGCCGACCGGATCCCGCCACCTACGACGCAGCGGTGGAACACGCGGTCCGGGTCTTCCAGCAACAACGCGGCCTGATCACCGACGGGGTCGTCGGCCCGGCCACCTACCGCGCGCTCACCGACGCCCGCTGGCGGCTCGGCGACCGCTCGCTGGCCTTCCTGGTCTCCAAGCCCGTCAGCGGTGACGACGTCTTCGCCCTGCAGGAGCGCCTGCTGGAGCTCGGCTACGACGCGGGCCGCCCCGACGGCATCTTCGGCCACGAGACCGAGCAGGCCCTGCGCAGCTTCCAGCGCGACTACGGCCTGAACCCCGACGGCATCTGCGGTCCCGGCACGCTGCGCGCGCTGCGCCAGCTCGCGCCGAAGGTGCGCGGCGGTCGTCCGGTGTTCCTGCGGGAGCAGGAGAAGGTGCGGCGGGCCGGTCCGCGGCTGCGCGGCAAGCGCATCGTCATCGACCCCGGGCACGGCGGTGCCGACCGCGGTGTCTGCGTCGGCGGCGTGTCGGAGGCCGACGTGGTGTGGGACCTCGCGCGGCGCCTCGAGGGCCGCATGATCGCCACCGGCATGGAGGCGCTGATCTCCCGCGGCCCGAACGCCAGCCCGCCGGACGCCGAGCGCGCCGCCTTCGCCAACGAGGCCGGCGCCGACATGTTCCTGTCGCTGCACACCGACGGCAACGCCTCGCCGCTGGCGCAGGGCGTGGCCAGCTTCCACTTCGGCACCGGCAACGGCACCACCTCGACCGTGGGGGAGGCGCTGGCCGGCTTCCTGCAGCGCGAGATCGTCGCCCGCACCGGGATGCGCGACTGCCGCACGCACCCGAAGACGTGGGAGGTCCTGCGCCTGACCCGGATGCCCGCGGTGCGCATCGAGATCGGCTACCTCACCAACGCCGACGACCGCCGACGGCTGCTGGACCCGGGCTTCCGCGACATCGTCGCCGAGGGGCTGCTGGTCGCGATCAAGCGGCTGTACCTGCTCGGCAAGGACGACCAGCCGACCGGCACGTTCACCTTCAACGACCTGCTGCGCCACGAGCTCGCCCGCGCCGAGGGCGCCTGAGCCGTGCCGTGCCGGATCGGCAGCGCATGCCGATCCGGCAGATCAGCGGCACGCCGGTCCGTTCCGGCACGCTCCAGCCCGGCACGGCACGTGCCGAATCGGAAAGTCATGGCGGCAGTCGCCACGGAACGCGAGTGACAACAGTGGCGCGTGTTTCACGTGAAACCGCCGGGCGGCTTTCCGATCCGGAACAGGTGCCGTCACCTAGAGGCCTGTGCCGCCCCTGAGATCCGCTGTCAGCGGCTGAACGCGCCGCCGAGGGCCGGTTCCGCCGTCTTGACCGACACCGAGCTCAGCAGGCGTTCCAGGGCGGCTTCGACGTCTTCCTTCCACGAGATCGCCGTGCGCAGCTCCAGCCGCATGCGCGGCCACTTCGGGTGCTGCCGGACCGTCTTGAAGCCCACCTGCTGGAGGAAGCCCGCCGGGATCACGCAGCCGCCTGCCGTCTCCTGGAGGTCGCCGAACGCCTCGATCGCCTTCACCCCGCGCCGGGTCAGGTCCTTGGCGACGTTCTGCACCAGGACGCGGCCGAGGCCGCCGTGCTCGAACTCGGGGTCGATCCGCAGTGCCGTCATGAGGACCGCGTCGGCACTGACCGGGGAGGTCGGGAACGCCGCGGCACGCGGCACGGCGGCAGGCGGCGCGTACATGGCGTAGCCCGCCGGCATGCCGTCGACGTAGATGATCCGCCCGCAGGAACCCCACTCCAGCAGAACGCTGGAGACCCAGGCCTCCTTCTCCAGGTCGGTCTCGCCGAACTCCTCGGCCTGCTCCCGGACGTGCGGCGCCAGCTCCCAGAACACGCACCGGCGGCACTTCTTGGGCAGGTGGTCGAGGTTGTCCAGCGTGACGCCGACGACACGTCGCGACACCCTGGCCTCCTGGAAACCCGCGTGGAGCCCCGCAGAAGGACCTGGCGGGGCCTGGTCAGGATATGCCGCGGTGGTCGGCACCTCCAAGCGCTGCGGTCCACGCCATCGGCTATCGATGGGGTGAGATGGGTTACCGCCGAGTCGGTTTCTGGGAGGTGCCCGTTACACGGCGGAGGTGTTACCGCGATAACACGGTTAGAATCGCGCGATCGCCGTCGCAGGACGCGACGAGCACCCGAGCGCACAACCGAACCCCGGAGCGCGGAATGTCCGATCACGGAAGCCAGCCGAACGACAGCACGCCCGACAAGCAGGGCGCGGCACGCAGCCTCGATGCGCACGTGGAGCGTTACGCCCAGCGCACCGCGGGCATGACGGCCTCCGAGATCCGAGCTCTCTTCGCCGTGGCCAGCCGCCCCGAGGTGGTCTCCCTGGCAGGCGGCATGCCCAACCTCGCCGCGCTCCCGCTGGACTCGATCGCCGGCGAGGTCGCCGGCCTGATCTCCGCCGACGGCCAGTCCGCCCTGCAGTACGGCTCCGCCCACGGCGTGCCGGAGCTGCGCGAGCAGATCTGCGACATCATGGCGATGGAGGGCATCAACGCCCACCCCGACGACGTCATGGTGACCGTCGGGTCCCAGATGGCGCTGGACATGGTCACCCGCATCTTCTGCGACCCCGGCGACGTCGTCCTGGCCGAGGGCCCCTCCTACGTCGGCGCGCTCGGTTCCTTCGCCGCCTACCAGGCCGACGTCGTGCACGTGGCGATGGACGACGAGGGCCTGCAGCCAGAGGCGCTGCGGCAGGCGATCAGCGACGTGTCCGCCCAGGGCAAGCGGGTCAAGTTCCTCTACACGATCCCGAACTTCCACAACCCCGGCGGTGTCACGCTCGCCGTGGACCGCCGCGCCGAGGTGCTGGAGATCTGCGCCCAGCACGGCATCCTGGTCCTGGAGGACAACCCGTACGGGCTGCTGGGCTTCGACGGGCAGACCTACCCGGCGCTGCGCAGCCTCGACCCCGACAACGTGGTCTACCTGGGCTCGTTCTCCAAGACCTTCGCCTCCGGCCTGCGGGTCGGCTGGGTGCTGGCGCCGCACGCCGTGCGCGAGAAGCTGGTGCTCGCCGCCGAGTCGGCGACCCTGTGCCCGCCCACGCTGAACCAGATGATCGTCTCCCGGTACCTCACCTCGCACGACTGGCAGGGCCAGATCAAGGTCTTCCGCGAGCAGTACCGCGAGCGCCGCGACGCGATGCTGGGCGCGCTCGAGCAGCACATGCCCGAAGGCTGCTCCTGGACCCGCCCGGACGGCGGCTTCTACGTGTGGCTGACCGCCCCGGACGGGGTGGACACCAAGGCGATGCTGCCGAGGGCGGTGACCCAGCGGGTCGCCTACGCCTCGGGCACCGGCTTCTACGCCGACCGGCTCGGCAGCAGGCAGATGCGGCTGTCGTTCTGCTACCCGACGCCGGAGCGGATCCGCGAGGGCGTGCGCAGGCTGGCCAACACGCTCACCGACGAGATGGAGCTGGTACGCACCTTCGGTTCGGTGTCGCAGCGCACCGTCCAAGGACCGCAGGCTCCCTCGCCCGACACCGCGTAATCTTCTCGCGGCCACGAGTTCCAACCGTCCGGTCCACTGCGCGTGGCGCCTACAGCGCCCTGCGCGGTGGACCATCAGTTTTCAGGGGTGTTCGAAGATTGTCCGATCGCTGGGTCGCCGTGCTGGCAGGCGGGCTCTCGCACGAGCGTGATGTGTCGCTGCGTTCCGGTCGGCGGTTGTCCGCCGCGCTCCGGTCCGTCGGGATGACGGTCGCGGAGTGGGACGCCGATTCGCGGCTGCTCTCCCGCATCGAACAGGAGCGCCCGGACGCCGTGGTCGTCGCGCTGCACGGCGGCGAGGGGGAGAACGGCGCGGTCCAGTCGGTGCTCGACATGTACGGCATCCCCTACGTCGGCACCGACCCGCGGGCCTGCCGCCGGGCGTGGGACAAGCCGACGGCCAAGGCCGAGCTTGCCCGTTCCGGCCTGACCACCCCGGACTGGGTCGTGCTGCCGCACGCGACCTTCCGGGAGCTCGGCGCCCAGTCGGTGCTGGACGCCCTGGTGGCCAAGCTCGGCCTGCCGCTGATGCTCAAGCCGGACCAGGGCGGGTCGGCGCTCGGCGCCCGCGTGGTGCGCGACGCCGCCGATCTCCCGTCGGCGATGGTCGGCGCGCTTTCCTACGGCGACACCGTCCTCGTCGAGAAGTACATCGAGGGCACCGAGGTGGCGATCGGCGTGCTGGACGGACCGGACGGACCCGAGGCGTTGCCCGCGGTGCAGATCGAGGCGACCAACGGCGTGTACGACTACACGGCCCGCTACACCGCCGGGCTGACGACGTACCGCACTCCCGCCGAGCTCAGCCCGGAGACCGCGGCCGCGGCCGGCGATCTCGCGGTCGCCGCGCACCGGTTGCTCGGGCTTCGCGACGTCTCCCGGACCGACGCGATCATCGACCGGGACGGCACGGTCCACTTCCTCGAAGTGAACGTGTCGCCCGGACTGACCGAGACCTCGCTCCTGCCGATGGCGATCGAGGCGGCCGGTCGGTCGCTGGGGGACGTGTTCGCGACGCTCGTGGAACGGGCGATCTCCCGAAGCTGATGTTTCACGTGAAACAGGGCCCGCCTTCCCGGCGGGCCCTGTTCGTTTTGGCGGCTTCTTCGGTCGCCCGATTTGCCGCATTTCTCAGATCGTCACCGTGACGGAAAGCCCCAGTGTCATTGGTCGTCGATCTGTCGGGCCTTTTCGCCCAAGATCAACTCGGCGAGGCGCTCAAGATCGTCCACGGAGCCGAACTCGACGACGATCTTGCCCTTGCGGCGCCCGAGCTCGACCTTCACCTTGGTGTCCAGTCGATCCGACAGCCGCTCGGCCAGCCCCTGCAACCCGGGCGCCTGCATCTGCTTGCGGGGAGCGGGCTTCGCCTGCTTGGCCGGCCCCTCGCCCTTCTTCAGCGTCACCGCTTCCTCGGTGGCGCGCACCGACAGCCCCTCGGCGACGATCCGGCTGGCGAGCTCCTCCTGGCCGCCGGGCTCGTCCAGGCTCAGCAGCGCACGCGCGTGGCCGGCCGACAGGACCCCGGCGGCGACCCGGCGCTGCACCGGCATCGGCAGCCGCAGCAGCCGGATCGTGTTGGTGATGACCGGACGGCTGCGGCCGATCCGGTCCGCCAGCTCGTCGTGCGTCACGCCGAACTCGTCCAGCAGCTGCTGGTACGCCGACGCCTCCTCCAGCGGGTTCAGCTGCACCCGGTGGATGTTCTCCAGCAGCGCGTCGCGCAGCAGGTCGTCGTCCTGGGTCTGACGGACGATCGCCGGGATCGTCTCCAGCCCTGCGCGCTGGGCGGCACGCCACCGGCGCTCGCCCATGATGAGCTCGAACTGGTCGGTCTCCAGCTCGCGGACAACGATCGGCTGCATGAGGCCGAACTCGCGGATGGAGTGCTCCAGCTCCGCCAGCGCCTCCTCGTCGAAGACGTGGCGCGGCTGCTTCGGGTTCGGCGTGATCGCCTTGATGCCGACCTCGCGGTAGACGGCGCCCGCCACGGTGCCGCCTGTTTCACGTGAAACATGCGGCTCCTCCTCCGGAGCGGAGACGGGAGACGAGGGCGTGCTGAACCCGGACCCGCGCAGGCGGACGCTGGTCGAAGTCGACGTCGAGGTAGTGCTCGAGCCACCCTCGGCGGGCGGACCGCTCGGGATCAGCGCGGCGAGGCCCCGACCGAGACCACCCTTTCGCTCGGTCATGCCGTCTTCCTCTCAGCACCGCGCTCGGCGATCTCCCGGGCCGCGTCGAGGTAGCTCATCGAGCCTCGCGAACCCGGGTCGTAGGTCAGGACCGTCTGCCCGAAGCCAGGTGCCTCGGAGATTTTCACACTCCGCGGGATCACCGTGCGCAGGGTCAGGTCGCCGAAGTGACCGCGCACCTCGCTGGTGACCTGGTCGGCCAGCTTGGTCCGGCCGTCGTACATCGTCAGCAGGATCGTCGACACCCACAGCGCCGGGTTCAGGTGCGACTGCACCAGCTCGATGTTGCGCAGCAGCTGCCCCAGACCCTCCAGCGCGTAGTACTCGCACTGGATCGGGATCAGGACCTCGTGCGCCGCCACGAGCGCGTTCACCGTGAGAAGGCCGAGCGACGGCGGGCAGTCGATGAAGACGTAGTCGGGAGCGAGCTGCTCCAGCGCCTCGGAGTTCAGCGCCTCCTTCAGCCGGGCCTCGCGGGCGACCATCGTCACCAGCTCGATCTCCGAGCCGGCGAGGTCGATCGTCGCCGGGACGCACAGCAGGTTCTGCGACTGGGTGCTCGGCGCGGCGGCGTCGGCGATGCTGATCTCGCCGAGCAGCACCTCGTACACCGACGGCACGCCCGACCGGTGGTCCACGCCGAGCGCGGTGCTCGCGTTGCCCTGCGGGTCGAGGTCGATGACGAGGACTTTGAGCCCCTGCAACGCCAGACCGGCGGCGAGGTTCACCGTGCTTGTGGTCTTGCCGACGCCGCCCTTCTGGTTGGCAACCGTGAGGATGCGCCGGCGGTCGGGGCGGGGGAGCTGCATCGTCTCCGGGTGCAGGACCCGGGTCGCGCGCTCGGCCTCCTCCATGATCGGAGTCCAGCCGATGTCGGTGGATCCGTAATCGCTCATCGACTGCTCGTTCCCGCTCGCTCCCGTCGAGGGGAAGCGCATACCGCCCACGGCGCGTCCCCTTGTTTCACGTGAAACATGACCCGCTCCGTTCGACTCCGGATTCACCGTCAACGATCCTTCCTCGTCCGACGCCCACCGTCACGACGCCGACCGGACGTAGTTCTGGGCTGCGCCCGTTCCACCACTACGACGGTCGTCGGCACTTCGAGCACTCCGTCACCACAAGAAACCACTTCGACGCGGCCCCCACCGGCCGCACGGATCGCCGTCGCATCCCGCTCGATCTCCTCGGCCGCGGACGAGCCCTTCAGCGCGAGCAACCGGCCTTCCGGACGCAGCAGCGGCAGGCACCACTTCGCCAGGCGTGCCATCGGCGCCACCGCGCGAGCGGTGACCACGTCCTGGTCCGCCAGCCGCTCCCGCACCGGTCCCTCCTCGGCACGTCCACGCATCACCTCGGCGTTGAGACCGAGCTCCGTGATGACTTCCTGCAACCACGCCACCCGTCGGGCCATCGGCTCCAGCAGGGTCAGTTCGAGGTCCGGGCGAGCGATCGAGAGCGGAATGCCCGGCAATCCCGCCCCAGAGCCTACGTCCACCACCCGGCAATTCGGTGGTAGCAACTCCGCAAGTACCGCAGAGTTCAGCAGATGTCTTTCCCAGAGCCGGTCCAGCTCCCGCGGACCGATCAGTCCTCGCCGGACACCGTGCTCCCGGAGCAGCTCGGCGAACCGCTCGGCCGTCGTCAGCTCATCGCCGAACACGGTCTTCGCGACGTCCGGAGTCCGAACCGGCTCACCTTCCGCAGCGGTCACAGTCTTCCATCCCGGTGTCGATGTTTCACGTGAAACGGCGCAACGTCACGAGGGCGTTGCGCGGCGAACTCCGCGCCGAGCGCGAGCGCACCTCTTAAGCCTGCCGGATCGACCCGCGCGACCTGACACCAACCCGTCCGAGTTGTTTCACGTGAAACACGCACCGGGCGGCGGTCGCCACGAGGACATGGTCCCCGACAAAGCAAAACGCTCGGCCGGGGGGAGTCCCCGACCGAGCGTTGCGTCGTACCGCTCCGGCGGTGTCAGCTCTTGAACACGACGACCTTGCGGTTCGGCTCCTCGCCCTCGCTCTCGCTGTGGACGCCCTCGACCGCCGCGACCGCGTCGTGGATGATCTTGCGCTCGAACGGCGTCATCGGACGCAGCCTGGTCTCCTTGCCGGTCTCCAGCACGGACTCGGCGGTGGTCCGCCCGAGGGTCGTCAGCTCCTCGCGACGTCCCGCGCGCCACCCGGCGATGTCGAGCATCAACCGGCTGCGAACGCCGGTGTCCTGCTGCACCGCGAGCCGGGTCAGCTCCTGGAGGGCTTCCAGGACCTGGCCGCGGTTGCCGACCAGCTTCTCCAGGTCGTCACCGCCGTCGATGCTCACCACCGCACGGCCGGCCTCCACGTCGAGGTCGATGTCGCCGTCGTAGTCGAGCAGGTCCAGCAGCCGTTCGAGGTAGTCGCCCGCGACGTCGCCCTCCTGCACGAGGAGCGTCTCGGTGTTGCTGGGGGAGGACTCGGACTCGGAGGTGGCGGTCGGCTCCGACGCCTCGGCCTGGCTCGGCTCCTGCACGGTCTCAGACACTGGGTGTCTCCTCTCCAGGGGTATGCGACGGCGTCACCGGGTCTCGCCCGGCTTGTCGGCGTCGCGGGAACGGTCTTCGATCACCCCGGGGATCTCACCGGGTTCGTCGTGGGAGGCCGGCTCGTCGGCCTTGGCCGCGGGCTCCGCCTTCGTACCGGCCGTGGGCTCGGTGGCGCTCCGCGCGGCGGGCTCCGCCTTCGCCGCTCCGGTGCTGCCGCTCGCGGCGACCGCGGTCGAGTCGACCACGGCGGGCGTGCCGGCCTTCTCGGCCTCCTCGCGGTCGATCCGGCGGTAGACCACGCGCTGCTGCCCGAGCGTCCAGAAGTTGTTGGCCAGCCAGTAGATCAGGATCGCCAGCGGCAGGAACGGTCCGCCGATGATGGCGAACATCGGGAACAGCCACAGCGTCATCCGGTTCATCACCGCGGTCTGCGGGTTCTGCGCGGCCTCGGCCGTCTGCCGCTGCACGCCGTGGCGCGCGGTGAAGTGGGTCGCGATCGCGGCCGCGATCATCAGCGGCACACCGACCAGCAGCATCGAGGTCCGGTCGGTCTGGAAGTGCGCGAGCATCTCGGGCGCCTGGCTGATGGTGTTCGACAGCTTCGCGCCGAACAGGTCGGCCTCGACGAAGGAGGCGACGTCCTCGGCGCCGAACACGTAGTTGGAGGGAGCACCCGGCCGGAAGCCGTTGAGCACGTGGAACAGGCCGATGAAGACCGGCACCTGCACCAGCATCGGCAGGCAGCCGCTGACCGGGTTGAACCCGTGCTCGGCCTGGAGCTTCTGCATCTCCTGGGCCATCTTCTGCCGGTCGTCGCCGTACTTCTCCTGCAGCGCCTTGATGTGCGGGGCGAACTCCTGCATCTTCTTCATCGACCGGACCTGGTGCACGAACGGCTTGAACAGCAGCGCCCGCAGCGTGAAGACCAGGAACACGACCGACAGCGCCCACGCGAAGCCGCTGGCGGGGTCCAGCACGAAACCGAACACCTCGTGCCAGAACCACAGGATGGCCGACACCGGGTAGTAGATGAAATCCAGCACTGAGCTACTCCTCGGCAGGGGTCTGGGGTGCGCGGGCCCGACCTGACGTCCGGCGCGGCGGCACCGGGTCGAGCCCGCCCGGGTGCCACGGGCCGCAGCGAAGCAGCCTGCGCGCGGTGAGCCAGCCGCCCCGGAGGGCGCCGTGCACGGTCAGCGCCTCGACCGCGTACGCGCTGCAACTCGGGTAGAAGCGGCAGGACGGCGGCAGCAGGGGAGAGATCACCTTGCGGTAGACGTGCACCGGAACCAGCAGCACCCAGGCGAGCGGGCTCGCGCGCCGGCCTGGCGCTCGGAGCCTGTCGTCGCCGGCCACGGGGTCGTCCCGTGCCGGATCACCTGCTGGTCTCACGGCGTCTTCTGCCATCACCTGAAACCCGTCGGAGGGCGTGCGGCGCCTTCGGCCCGGGTGCCGGTCAGGCGCAGCTTGCGCAACGCCGCGTCGAGGTCCGCACCGAGGTCGCGGCTCGGCGCACCGGCCGCCGGGGGCAAGGCGCGTACCACCACCAGTGTGCCAGCGGGCAGCGCCGGAATGCGGTCGCGCATCAGGTGGCGCAGCTGACGGGCCACCCGGTGCCGGACCACGGCCGAGCCCACTGCCTTGCTGACGACAAAACCCACCCGGGTCGACTCGCTCGAATCCCGGGTGGGTGCCGTGTGCACGTCCGCTTCCGGTGACTCCGCGCGGTGGGCCGGTCGCCCTGCGTGCCGGTCCGGGGTCGCGCCCAGTTCGGCGCGCGCCTCGGCGTCCGGCGGCAACGCGTGCACCACCAGGCGGGACCGCCCAGCTCGGCGACCGCGGCGGACCACCAGGCGGAACTCCTGGCTCCTGGTCAGCCGGGCAGCCGCAGGAAGCACAGGCCGGCTGTCAGGCGGTCAGGCTGGCGCGACCCCTGCGACGGCGCCCGGCCACGATGGCCCGGCCCGCCCGGGTGCGCATGCGCAGCCGGAAGCCGTGCTTCCTGGCACGACGGCGGTTGTTCGGCTGGAAGGTGCGCTTGCCCTTGCTCACGGTCGGATCTCCCGGTTACTACAGGCACAATGGCCACGGCTGGCCATGCTTGGTCTGGTCAGGTGTCCCACTGTTCTCAAGCCGCAGCCGCTCAGCCGACACCGAGCGGTGTGCATGGCACCTGAACGCGTCAGGCAGTGACATTTGCCCAAGCGACATGCCCGCTCGTGAAGCGGGGGACTGTACGAGAGTACGCAGAGGCCTTCACCCGGTCGAATCCGGGGTGCCTTCGGCCGCTTCGACGCGGGCTCGGCCAGTAGCCTGCCACACCGCCGATCTTGGCGCACCGCGATGGGGCCGCTTGTCGCCCGACGAGCGCCTTGCTAGCGTGCGCCCCTGCGATCCGGCCCGGCGAGGTGGGAGTCACCGGGCCCCGCGAGGTGTGCCTGACCTCGGTCGCAGCCGTGCTGCCAGGCAGGTGGGGCGTTCCGGGGGACCCACAGCGGAACGATCGAGTACTCTGTCGTACCTTCGTACACAGTTGTGGACAACTCTGTGGACACCTGTGTGGGCAGGTGCAGTCAGGGACTGACCCGCAAGGCGCAGCGCTCGCCGATCCCGCTCGTGACTCGTCGAGTGCGGTGTCCGGCCTGGGCAGCAGCGACGCAGGTCATTGCGCAGGCGAGGGGAGGGGAGCACACCG